>NZ_LT629733.1:32500-1336250 GCF_900104785.1 Formosa sp. Hel1_31_208 | reverse complement strand
TCATCATCGAAGGTAGGAGATAAAAAATCGATATTCTGTGAATACTCAATATAGCCTGTTTTATATTCTTCAGGTGTTCTCACATCTACAAGTTGAACGTCTTCTAATTCTAAAAGTGTTTGCATTTCCTCAGGAGATACAATTTTAATTTCACTTTCTGTTTTTTCTTTGCAACTATACGCTAGAGCGAATATCGCAAAACAATAAATTAATACTTTATTTTTCATTTTGATTGACTTTTATATTGAAGCGACTTCACCTCGCCATGCGGTAAATCCTCCAATAAGGTTATAGGTGTTTTTAAATCCTAACTGATTCATGACACTACAAGCTTGTCCGCTACGACCACCAACCTTACAATACACATAATAGTTCTTGGACGTATCGAGTTGCTTAACCTCATCAATAAATCCTTGACCTTTATAAATATCAATATGAAGTGCATTAGGAATAATACCAAGTGCGACTTCTTCTGGTGTTCTGACATCTAAAATTACTGCATTTTTGTCAGCAGTTAATTGTGATATCCAATCTTGTTGTGTTAAATCAGCCATAGTTATCTTTTCATCAATAATCGTGCAAAATTAACTTTTCCTTATGAAAAAGACGAAAAAAAATCCGAAGTGTTACACTTCGGATTCAAAAAATATTAAAAATTGATGTTATACTTTAATAGAACAACCAATTGCTCGGGTCTTTTGTTCTGGCACTTCTTTACCTGCTAATAGAGCATCTACAGCATCTTCAACATAGCGTTTCGTCACTGCGCTAGCATCCTTATAGTTGTCATCAATCGCTCCAATATACTTTACCTGAGGGCCCTTTTTAGTGCGCTCTAAAACATATACATGAGGTGTTTTAGTAGCTCCATATTGCGGATAAATACGTTGTCCTTCATCCATCAAATACGGAAATGTAAATCCTTTAGCTTTTGCTCTAGCTTTCATGTTTTCCATACTATCTCCCGGCTTAACGTCAGTATTATTTGGCATGATCGCAATAACTGGGTATCCTTGATCGGCGTATTTCTTATTCAATGCTTCTACCCGATCTTCATAGGCAACTGCATACGGACAGGTGTTACATGTAAACACTATAATGAAACCTTTAGCCTCATTAAAATCTTCCATGGATACCATGTTCCCATCGATGTTCTTTAGTTCAAAATCTGTCGCGATGTCTCCAATATCATAGCCAGTTCCTACAGTTGTAAATGCAGACATTGTAACGAGGACAACAAGAGCTAATACTGTTTTTAACGTATTCTTCATAATAGTCTATTTTATAAATTGTTTTAATTCAGTTTCTAATTCTTGATAGGTAAAAGAACGCTCATAAAACGTCTTTTTAGTTTTATTGTATATGATAGTTGCTGGTATAGCACCCGACCAATTTTCATTTACCTTGGGTATCCATGTATTTGAGTCAATATCATCTAACACGACAACCTCACTTTCTAATTTATGCTTTTTCAAAAAAGGTTTTAGCTTGGTATCAATTTGTTTTGGAAAGTCGAGACTCACTAAAATAACTTCAACGCTTTGATTTGCGTAAGCTGTATTTAGTTGTTCAAAATAAGGCAGTTCTTTAACACAGGGCGCACACCATGTTGCCCAAAAATTGATCACATAAGTTTTATTCTGATCTTTTTTACTTAAATACGCTTCTAGCTCATCAAAATTAAAAACCTTTAAGGCATCTGAAACGATATATGCTTGGTTGATGTCATGAATATTGCGCTCCTCGGACGTTTTTCCGAAGGTAAAAAGCACCATAAAAACAAGGATTGTCATCTGATTCATGACCTAAATTTAAACATGAAATACCGCCTTTCGGAAAATTTAACAAAATATTAAAAAAATACATCAACTTAACTACTACATTTGTATATACAATTGTTGTACATGAAAGAGTTGAATACCATATTAAAAACAGCATCACAGTTACCCTTGTCAAGACAAACGGTGATTAACGTGTTTCTATCCAATACTGTGGTAAAAAATCAGCTTTTAGAAGTCTTAAAGCCTCATGACCTTTCTCTAGAACAATTTAATGTACTGCGCATCTTAAGAGGTCAGAAGGGAAACCCCTTAAATCTTCAAGATATTCAGGAGCGTATGATCAATAAAATGAGTAACACGACTAGATTGATAGATAAACTCATTTTAAAAGATTGTGTGAAACGAACAGAGTGTAAAAACAACCGTCGTAAAATAGAGCTTTACATCACCAAAACTGGATTAGACAAACTGAAAGATTTGGACCAACTGGTAAATTCAACGGAAGAAAAGATTACCAAAAACCTAAACGCAGATGAATTAGAGCAACTCAACGCCTTATTATCTAAACTACAATTATAAACCAAAAACAGAATTTAAATTACAAAACAATGAAAACAAACATTTTAAAAACAGCAGCTATTTTAGTACTAGCATTATCATTTGTATCTTTTACAAGCCTTTTAAAAAGAGAAGTGAAAGTTCAAGAATCTACGATCTCTTGGAAAGGTTATAAAGTCACTGGCTCACACGAAGGAACTATTTCTTTAAAAGACGGTTCTCTAGTATTTGAAGACGATCAATTAACAGGTGGAAACTTTTCAATTGATATGACAAGTATTAATGTTACCGATTTAGAAGCTGGAAGCGGTAAAGAAAAATTAGAAGGTCATTTAAAATCAGATGATTTCTTCGGCATTGCAAAGTACCCTAATGCTATGTTAACCATTACTAAGGTAGAAGGTAAAGACGGAAACTTTAAAGTAACCGGAGACTTAACAGTTAAAGGTGAAACACATCCAACAACTTTCGATATGATGGTAAAGGATAATACTGCAACTGCCACAGTTAAAATCGATAGAACTAAATACGGAATCCGTTATGGTTCGGCTAGCTTCTTTGACGGTTTAAAAGACAAAGCTATTTACGACGAATTTGATCTAAATGTCATGTTGAAGTTTTAAGAAATTTTGATTAATAGCAACATTAAGTGATTAGAGATTCCCATGATTATGGGAATCTCTTTCTTTTTTTAAGATATAGTTTGAAAACTAAATTTTCATGTTTATATTTGAACTTTATAATTCAAATGAACACAAATTTAAATCATACTTGGTGGTGGTCTTCTCGAAACTCAAACGTCGTGAACTAATCCTATAGGTATATTTAAAGTAAACATATCAAAAAGGCTTGTCATTCACGACAAGCCTTTTTTAATAACAAAAAATGAAAACATTCAGTTTATATACACATTACAAGAAAATATTAGCAGACACCATAACTCCGGTGAGCATCTATTTAAAGATTAGGGATAAATTTCCTAATAGTATTTTGTTGGAAAGTAGTGACTATCACGCCAATGATAACAGTTTTTCCTATATCTGCTTTAATCCTATAGCGTCTATAGAGGTGGACAAAGATGTGATTTATCAAAGCTATCCCGATGGCAGTTCGAAAACTAACAATGCTTTAAATGTATCGGTTACTGCGGAAATACACAAGTTCACAAAACGCTTTAAGGTAAATTCTGACGAAGATTTCAAATTTATTAATAATGGCATTTTTGGTTATACCGCGTACGATGCAGTCAAATATTTTGAAGATATCGAGATCTCTAAAAAACCAGATTCATTAGACATTCCAGATATCTATTATGCGGTGTATCAAAACATCATTGCCATTAATCATTTTAAAAACGAAGCCTATATTTTCGCGCATTGCTTTAAAACTGAAAATAATATTGATGAAATTCTTCAATTAATAAGTTCTAAGAATTTTGCCTCTTATAACTTTAAACCAGATTCTAACATCACATCAAATCTTACAGATGATGAGTATAAAAGTCAAGTTGAACTCGCCAAAAAACACTGTGCACGGGGTGATGTATTTCAATTGGTACTCTCAAAAAAATTCTCTCAGGCTTTTAAAGGCGATGAATTTAATGTCTATAGAGCTTTAAGAAGTATTAATCCGTCACCTTACCTCTTCTATTTTGACTACGGAAATTTTAAAATCTTCGGAAGTTCCCCAGAAGCACAACTCGTTGTGAAAGACACCCAAGCTGAAATTCATCCTATAGCAGGCACCTTTAAAAGAACAGGTAATGACGAAGAAGATCAACAACTAGCGAAACAACTCGCCGAAGACGATAAGGAAAACGCAGAACACGTTATGCTAGTTGACCTCGCCAGAAACGACTTGAGCAGACATGGAAGTGAAGTCTCGGTAGACACCTATAGAGAAGCTCAATTCTTTTCTCATGTGATTCACTTAGTGAGCAAAGTCACTGGAAAAATACATGATAAAACACCAACCATGCAAGTTGTTGCAGATACATTTCCAGCTGGAACATTAAGTGGTGCTCCAAAACACAGAGCAATGCAGCTTATTGAGCAATATGAAAAAACAAGCCGAGCATTTTATGGAGGTGCCATTGGCTTTATGGATTTTGAAGGCAATTATAATCACGCTATTATGATTAGGACGTTTTTAAGTCAAAATCACCAACTCCATTGGCAAGCAGGTGCAGGTTTAGTCTCTAAATCAACTCCTGAACATGAATTACAAGAAGTATATAACAAATTAGGTGCTTTAACAAAAGCCATAGAACTAGCAGAAGAGATATGAAAGTATTAGTTATTGATAACTACGACAGTTTCACCTATAATTTAGTCCATTATTTAGAAGATTTAAATTGTGAAGTAACGGTTAAGCGCAACGACAAATTGACACTTGAAGAAGTGGATCAATTTCATAAAATAGTCCTTTCACCTGGACCCGGAATTCCAGATGAAGCTGGTTTACTAAAAGCTATTATTGGCACCTATGCGCCAACCAAAAGTATTTTAGGCGTATGTCTCGGTCAACAAGCTATTGGTGAGGTTTTTGGAGGGTCACTTTTAAATTTAGAAGAGGTTTATCATGGCGTCGCAACTAAAGTCACGATTACCGTTGATGACGAGTCTCTATTTGATCATATGGATAAAACTATTGAAGTGGGACGCTACCATTCATGGGTTGTACATTCTAAATTACCAGAACAATTAGAAGCTACCTCTTTTGATGACAACGGTCAAATTATGTCGCTTCGTCATAAAATCTATGATGTCAAAGGTGTGCAATACCATCCTGAATCTGTATTAACTCCAAACGGAAAACAAATTTTAGAAAACTGGATCAATAGCTAATATGAAACATATCCTAAACCGACTAATAAACCACGAAAGCATCTCTAGTGAAGAAGCAAAAAATGTATTGGTAAATATTTCCGAAGGACTATACAACCAAAGTCAAATTGCGTCTTTTTTAACCATCTATATGATGCGCAGTATAACGCTAGAAGAATTACAAGGCTTTCGTGATGCCTTACTTGAATTATGCATTCCTGTTGATCTCTCTGATTTTAATGCTATCGATCTTTGTGGCACTGGAGGTGATGGAAAAGACACCTTTAACATTTCCACCTTATCCTCTTTTGTTACAGCAGGCGCAGGAGTTAAAGTAGCTAAACATGGTAATTATGGTGTGTCTTCAGCATCAGGGTCTTCAAATGTCATGGAAGCTCTGGGTGTCAAGTTCACTAATAATGTTGATCAGTTAAAACACAGTATTGACAAAGCAGGAATCTGTGTGATGCACGCACCATTATTTCACCCAGCCATGAAAAATGTAGCTCCAATTCGCAGAGAATTAGGTGTGAAAACATTTTTTAATATGCTCGGACCAATGGTAAATCCAGCTTTTCCTAAGAATCAAATGGTAGGCGTGTTTAACTTAGAGCTCCAACGTATTTATGGTTATCTCTACCAAAATACCGACAAAAACTATAGTGTTATTCATGCTTTAGATGGTTATGACGAAATCTCTTTAACTGGTAAAACAAAGATCATTTCCAACGCCACCGAAACCATGTTAGACCCATCAGACTTAGGTGTTGAAAAAATAGAACAATCTGAAATTTTTGGTGGTACTACCGTTTTAGAAGCCGCAGAAATCTTTAAAAAGATTATCAATGGAAAAGGTACTCCAGCACAAAATAATGTAGTTTGCGCAAATGCAGGCTTAGCCATAGCAACAGTTCAAAAAATATCACATCAAGAGGGTTTTCAACTAGCTAAAGAAAGTCTTGAAAGCGGAAGAGCAAAAGCAAGCTTGGAGGCCTTAATAGAATTAAGTAACTAATGGATATACTCACTAAAATAGTAAACGATAAACGTGTTGAAGTTAAGCTTCGCAAACAACTTATTCCTGTGAGTCAACTTGAACAGTCTGTTTTATTTAAACGAGAAACCATTTCACTTGCAAAAAAACTGCGCTCAAGTGACACTGGAATAATAGCAGAACATAAACGCCGTTCGCCTTCAAAACAAGTCATTAATCATGATTTAAACGTCTTTGATGTTGCTAAAGGTTATGAAAATGCTGGTGTATGTGGAATATCGGTACTAACCGATGGAAAGTATTTTGGTGGAAGTTTAGATGATCTTCTAACCGCTCGTGCAAGTTGCAATTTGCCATTATTGCGTAAAGAATTCATCATTGATGAGTATCAAATCCTAGAAGCCAAAGCACATGGTGCTGATGTCATTTTATTAATCGCAGCTATTCTCACAAGAGCCGAGATTAAGCAGTTTTCTGAATTTGCCAAACACCTAGATTTGGATGTGCTGCTTGAAGTTCACAATGAAGAGGAACTTAATAAGTCTGTGATGCCTAGTCTGGATATGCTTGGGGTAAATAATAGAAACTTAAAAACTTTTGAAGTCAGATTAGAAACTAGTAAACAATTAAGTGCATTGATCCCTAATGACTTCGTTAAAGTTTCAGAAAGCGGCATTAGTACTATTGAAGCCATTAAGACTTTACAACCCTTTGGTTATAAAGGCTTTTTAATTGGTGAGAATTTCATGAAAACAACTAACGCAGGTGAGAGTGCTGCTCAATTTATTAAAAACTTACAGAAATGAAACTGAAAGTCTGCGGAATGAAATATAGAGACAATATAAACGAGGTTGCGCAATTGCTACCCGATTATTTAGGCTTTATATTCTATGAAAAATCAAGTCGGTTTTTTGACAGAAACCTTCCTGAAGTACCAGAATCTATCAAAAAAGTTGGTGTATTTGTCGATGCTTCGGTAGACGCAATTATAGAAAACATTGAAACTCACCATTTACAGGCAGTTCAATTGCATGGTCAAGAATCCCCAAAGTGTTGTCAAGCCATTCGTGAATTTTGTCATTCAACATCGAGAACAGTCGAAATTATAAAAGTATTTAGCATCAAAACTGATTTTGATTTTTCAGTTTTAAAAGCATTTGAGAAGGCGTGCGATTACTATTTATTTGACACTAAAGGCAAATTACCTGGCGGAAATGGCTATGCTTTTAATTGGGACGTATTGCAAGATTACCCATCAACTAAACCCTACTTTTTAAGTGGAGGCATTGGATTAAATGAGATTAAAAGCCTTCGGGCTTTTAAAAACACTAAAGCTTCAAAATATTGCTACGCTATTGATGTGAATAGCAAATTTGAGATTGAAGCAGGCCTTAAAAACACAATTGAATTAGAAAAATTTAAACATGAGCTACAACATTAACAACAAAGGTTACTACGGTGAATTTGGAGGGGCTTACATCCCAGAGATGCTTTACCCAAATATTGAAGAGTTACGTCAAAATTATTTAAAGATCACAGATGAGCCTTCATTTAAAGAAGAATTTGATCAATTATTAAAAGATTATGTTGGTCGACCTTCTCCACTCTATTTTGCAAAACGTCTCAGTGAAAAATACAATACCAAAATCTACCTAAAACGTGAAGATTTAAATCATACAGGTGCACACAAAATCAACAATACCGTTGGACAAATTTTATTGGCGCAACGGTTAGGCAAAACCAGAATAATTGCCGAAACGGGAGCAGGTCAACATGGTGTAGCCACAGCAACTGTGTGTGCACTCATGGGCATGGAATGTGTGGTGTATATGGGAGAAATTGATATTGCGCGTCAAGCACCAAATGTAGCCAGAATGAAAATGTTAGGAGCAAGAGTTGTGCCTGCAACTTCTGGGAGCAAAACCTTAAAAGATGCTACAAATGAAGCCATGCGCGATTGGATAAACAATCCTGTCGATACGCATTATATTGTCGGAAGTGTTGTAGGCCCTCATCCCTATCCAGATATGGTAGCTCGTTTTCAAGCTATTGTTTCCGAAGAAATTCAATGGCAACTTAAAGAAAATGAAGGAACAGACAAACCTGATTATGTCGTTGCTTGTGTTGGTGGTGGTAGCAATGCGGCTGGTGCCTTTTATCATTATTTAGAAGATACAGATGTGAAATTAATAGCTGTGGAAGCTGCCGGAAAGGGAATCCATTCTGGTGAGAGTGCTGCTACTTCCGTTCTCGGTCGTGAAGGCATTATCCATGGTAGTAAGACGCTATTAATGCAAACTGATGACGGACAAATAACCGAGCCCTATTCTATTTCCGCAGGTTTAGACTATCCTGGTGTTGGTCCAATGCATGCACATTTATACACCTCTGGTCGTGCCGAATTCATGTCAATTACCGATGATGAAGCCATGATAGCTGGATTAGAATTAAGTCAGTTGGAAGGTATAATTCCTGCTATTGAAACTAGTCACTCTTTAGCTATTTTTAATCAAAAGACATTTAAACCAGAAGATATCATCGTCATCAACCTTTCGGGTCGTGGCGATAAAGATTTACAGAATTATATTGATTATTTTAAATTGTAAATGAAACAAATCGGGTTATACATATTATTAATCATTATTACCTCTTGTAAAACAAAAGGAAAAGAGCTCATACCAATCGACACCATTAATGTAACTCAAGATATTGTAAATCCGCAACACTACATTGTCACCAAGGTGAATACTGAATTAACTATAGATGGTAAAGCCGATGAAATTGAATGGAACAATGCTTCATTTACTCATGATTTCATTGATATTGAAGGTGTTAAAATTCCAAAATTCAGCACCAAAGTGAAAATGCTTTGGGATAATGATTATTTATATGTTTATGCGCTAATGAAGGAACCTCATATTTGGGGAGATATTACAGAAAGAGATGCGATCATCTATTTAAACAATGACTTTGAAGTCTTTTTAGATCCATCTCAAACTGGTTTTGGATATGGTGAAATTGAAATTAATGCTTTAAATACAGTTTGGGATTTATATTTAGATAAACCTTACCGTGTTGGTGGGAAAGCTAATTTTGAATGGGATCTAAAGCAATTAAAATCTGCCGTATTCATCAACGGCTCGATAAATAAATACAATGACATTGATAACTCTTGGTCACTAGAAATAGCTATCCCGTTGCTACCCTTTGTTCGATTAAAAAACAAACCAAAAACCTTTCCCAAAGAAAATGAACAGTGGAAACTTAATTTTTCAAGAGTTGAGTGGGATTTTGATATTATTGATGGTGAATACCAGCGCAAAAAAGAAAATGACACCTATTTAAAAGAATACAACTGGGTTTGGAGTAATCAGAAAGTCATCAACATGCATGAACCTGAAAAATGGGGTATACTGCAATTTACAGAACAAGAAACTTCAGACAAAGTGATATTTAAGGAAGATCCTGATATGCTTGTAAAGCAAGTGGCATATGCGCTTTTCAGAAAAACCAGACATCAAGATTTAAAAGAATTATTAAAAACAGAAACGGGTTCGATAAGAGAAATGAATGTAAAATATTCAGAAAGTGACTCATTAGTTGCGACATTTTTCAAAACTAATTTTGGGTTTGAATACCAAATAAAGAGTCCTATTTCAAAAACCACCTACATCATTAATGAACAAGGTCTATTAAAAACGTTATGAAACATTTATTTATATCTATAGCTGTAATTCTCATGTTTTCTTGTCAAGAAAAAACAGAAAACAAGAAAGAATTATCAACAACTAAAGCCCCTTTTGTTTTTGCTACTTGGGCTAATGCTGGCAGCACGTTTGATAAATTAAAATGGGAAGCTAAATTGACCTATTATGATTCATTAGGAATTTCTGAAGTCTTAGTTGGAGGTAGCCCAGAAGTTTTAAAACAACTGGTACCACTTGCGACTAAGAAAAACATAAAAATCCATGCTTGGATGTGGACGCTTAATAGACCAGGCGATACTATCGCTAACAAGCATCCAGAATGGTATGCCGTTAATAGAGCGGGTAAAAACTCTCTAGAATATAGAGCATACGTAGATTACTATCAATGGTTAAGCCCATTTCATCCAGAAGCTCGAGAACATGTTAAAAATAACGTCAGAAAACTGACCACTATTAAAGGACTTGCCTCCATTCACCTAGATTACGTTCGATATGTGGATGTGATATTAGGAAAGGATTTACAACCAAAATACAATTTGGTACAAACTACAGAGATGCCTGAATATGATTATGGTTATCATCCTATAGCTAGAGCAGGTTTCAAAAGTATTTTTGGCAAAGACCCACTAGATATAGAGCACCCAGAATTAAGTACGGAATGGCGACAATATCGCTTAAATGCCGTTACAACTTTAGTCAATGAACTCGTCGAAATTGCGCATAATAGTAATAACAAAATGACCGCAGCCGTGTTTCCTTTTCCGGAAATGTCTAGACAAATGGTAAGGCAAGCATGGAATGATTGGAATTTAGACGCAGCCTACCCAATGGTTTATAATAATTTTTATCGTGAAAATGTTAACTGGATTGGTTTCGCTACAGAACAAAGTGTTAACGATGTTGACTTTCCAATATTTTCAGGATTATACAGTCCTGCCTTGCAAGACCCAAGAGATTTAGAGAAAGCCATTCGCCTTGTAAAAGAAAAAGGCGCTCAAGGTTTCTCAATATTTACAGCAGACAACCTGAATAAAGCACAAAAAGACATATTTATCAAATTGAAAGAAGAATATCAAAATGAATAGAATTAATCAAAAACTAAAAGAAGATAAAAAGCTTTTATCCATTTACTTTACAGCAGGATATCCTAGTATAGATGATACGGTTTCCATATTACAAAATCTAGAGAAAAACGGTGTTGATATGATAGAAATAGGCTTGCCTTTTAGTGATCCTTTAGCCGATGGCCCAACCATACAAGCGAGTTCTACTCAAGCCTTAAAAAATGGCATGACCACTGAAGTCCTATTTGATCAATTAAAAGATATTCGAGAAACCGTTTCTATTCCATTAATCATTATGGGGTATTTTAACCCAATGCTACAGTATGGTGTTGATGCATTCTGTAAAAAATGCCAAGAGGTTGGAATTGACGGTCTCATCATTCCAGATTTGCCCGTAGATGTCTACAACGAAAAGTATAAAGCAACTTTTGACAAATATGGTTTAATCAATGTGTTTTTAATTACCCCTCAAACCTCAGTTGAACGCATTAATTTTATAGATTCTATTTCAAGTGGTTTTATTTATATGGTGAGCAGTGCCAGTGTTACGGGAAGTAGTTCTGGATTTGGAGATGAACAAACTTCATATTTTAAACGTATCGCAGATATGCAACTCCATAATCCGCAAATTGTTGGTTTTGGAATTTCTGACAACGACACCTTTACCCAAGCTACGCGATATGCAAAAGGTGCCATTATTGGGAGTGCATTCATAAAACACCTATCAAATAACGGCACTTCTAAAATTTCGGAATTTGTAACTACCATTTTATGATAGTTTAACTATTTCTGACCATGTTTTAACGGGTTCTTATGAGTTATTGTATTGTGTTTACGCTAGATTAAAATGAATCAAAAATACAATTACAAACTATGGGAATGATTAAAGACAGAAAGAAGTTCAAAACTACAGTGAGACAGACTAATCCAACAAATCCAACTGGATATACTAAAGCGGAAACAAACAATTTTGATGTTAACGAAAAAACAATCAGAAAACAACAAAATAAAACACATAGCTAGTATAAATAACACCTTAATGTCGTGCCTATTCATTACTTTTGAATAGGCATTTTTTTATGAAACTACTTAACGATTACAGAATCATTTTACTTTTGTGCTTGACCATAGGTTTGGCGCCTTTTTTTCCTGAGCCTCATATATGGGGAAAAGTGAAATGGATAGCAGGTGGAGCAAACGGCATGGAACTACAAGATTGGTTTGATGTACTGTTCCACGGATTTCCTTGGATACTTTTAATACGCGTGATAGTGATAAAATCTTTTCGAAAACATGGCGCTTAATATTGTTTTATTCGAACCCGAAATCCCAAATAACACGGGAAACATAGGTCGCCTAGCATTGGCAACGGGTTCTAAATTACATTTGGTGAAGCCGTTTGGCTTTGAACTAAGTGATAGCAGATTAAAACGTGCAGGCCTAGATTATTGGCAGCATTTAGATGTATATAGCTATGAATCCATAGATGATTTTTTTGCTATGCACAAAAATCAAGAATTCGCTTTCTTTTCAAGTCATGGACATCAATCGCATTGGGATATCCCATTTAGTGACAACCTGTTTCTTGTCTTCGGAAAGGAATCGGTTGGTTTACCTAAATTATTACTAGAAGACTATAAGAGTCATCTATATAAAATCCCACTGTATAGTGAGCATATACGAAGTTTAAACCTTGCTAATGCGGTTAGTATTGTTATTTATGAAGGATTAAGACAGCTGCAATAAGTGCGTGTTATTCGTTATTTAATTCTGAATAACATCCTCTTTTATTTAATATCTTTGAGAATAACCAAAGGATAACTTTAATATCTGGTTATTATTTTTAACTGAATAAATTCAAATGAGAACATATATTTTAATTGTATTCATTCTTACTTGCTGTATGCCTATTAACGCACAAAGTAAAATCGAGTCAAGCTTATCCATGACAAGTGAATTACTCAATACCGACGTAAAGTATTCAGTATATCTACCAGACGGATTTACAACTTCTAAGCAGACATACCCTGTGCTTTACCTTCTTAATGGATTTACAGGTAACGAAACGGATTGGTTAAAAATTGGTTTGGTGAAAGATGTGGCAGATGAACTCATAAAAGGCCAAAAAATCATACCTATGGTAATTATTATGCCCGATGGAGATGACCGCCTCTACATGAATAAAGATGATGGCACCTACCCTTATGAAGATATGTTTATGCAAGAATTCATGTCTTTTATTGAAGGGAAATACCGCATTAAAAGTGAAAAGAAATATAGAGGACTTAGTGGATTATCGATGGGAGGATCTGGTAGTTTACGATGGGCTTTAAAATATCATAATCTATTTGGTGCCTGCGCGGCATTTAGTGCAGGAATTTCAACTGAAGAAGAAATTGTTAGAGAATCTCCAGATAGTTTTGATAGTTATTTTGGGCGTGTATCACCATCAATTGTTGGAAAAACAGGCACGGCTAGACTCACTGAAACGATGAAAGATTATGATGTCTTGCACCTTGTAAATACAAAAGATGTTGACCTCTTAAAATCAGTACATCTCTATTTTGATTGCGGAGATGACGATTTTCTAACCGTTGGTAATTCACAATTACATATTGACCTCACAAAAAAAGGTATTTCACATGAATTCCGAATGCGTGATGGAGGGCATACCTGGAACTTCTGGCGTGATTCACTTCCTGACGGCTTACAATTCATTAGCAATACCATGCGCGATTAATTTAATCTAAACAACAATGCAATCAAAACGAGTACAGTTTATCAAATTAGCTTCAGAATATTTTCAAATCGCCATTGGTATCGTCTCAGCTAGTATCGGTTTGAAAGCCTTCCTTTTACCTAACGGATTTATGGATGGCGGTGTAACTGGTATTGCTTTATTAGTCAATAGATTTGTAGATCTTAATATATCATATCTCCTCGTAGCGTTCAGTATTCCATTTCTCGTATTAGGGTATTTTACGGTTTCTAAACGTATTATTTTAAAATCTATAGTGAGTATCATTGGACTGGCCTTATTTATTCACTTTGAAAACTTTGACACCATAACCGATGACAAGTTTTTAATTTCCATTTTTGGAGGACTTTTTTTAGGTGCAGGAATTGGAATTGCCATAAGAAATGGCTCTGTATTGGATGGGTCGGAAATTTTAGGTGTCTTTATTAACGACCGCTTTGGCATTAGTATTGGTAAGGTTATTCTGGTGTTTAACGTGATTTTATTCGCCGTTGTAGCAATTACAATCTCAACTGAAATCGCTATGTACTCTATTCTTACCTATATTGTAACGGCCAAAGTTACCGATTTAATCATAGAGGGCTTTGAAGATTTTATTGGTGTAACTATCGTTTCAAAAGAATATGATGCCATCAAAATTGCAATTATTAAAGAGTTGGGAGCTGGTATGACCGTCTATAAAGGTGGGCGTGGCTTCGGAAGTACCGGAGAAATTGAAAATTTTGACATCATACATACCATCATTAATCGTATTGATATCAAGAAGATTTATCGCATCATTTCAAAAATTGATGATGAGGCCTTTATTGTAGAATTTGATGTAAACAGCGTTAAAGGTGGTGTATTACGTCGTTATCTAAGTAAGAAAAAAGATAAAAAACTAGACCATATAATGGCAGAACAGGCCACCACATAATAACTAATGAAAATTATCGAACGGCTTATTGAACAATTTCAACACCATACTAATCCCGACATTGCTCAACAACAAAAAGCATACATGCGTAATCAGTTTGAATTTTTCGGTCTTAAATCTACGCTAAGAAAAGAAATTCAAAAGCCCTTTTTAAGCGCTAAAGCATTGCCCCCTAAGTCTGAACTAGAGGCTATTGTATACCAATTATGGCAACAACCCCAGCGTGAATGTCAATATGCTGCTCAGGAATTCGCTAACAAATATGTCAAGCATATAGCTGTAAAAGACATTGAACTCTATGAACATATGGTTACCCACAAATCATGGTGGGATACTGTAGATTTTATTGCTAATAATCTTATGGGGCACTACTTCAAATTGCATCCAGAATTACGACAAGTATACATCGATAAATGGCTTATATCAGATAACATCTGGTTGCAGCGTTGTGCTATTTTATTTCAATTAAAATATAAAGATGACTTAGATACTGTGTTGTTAGCATATATCATCAATTCGCTTTTGGGCTCAAAAGAGTTCTTTATCAATAAAGCTATTGGATGGATTTTGCGCGAATACAGTAGAACAAATCCATCTTGGGTTATCGAATTCGTTGCAAAAACAAATTTAAGTCCTCTAAGTCATAAAGAAGCTTTGCGTTTAATACCAAAATAAATGAGTTAGGCAGTTTCAATACTGGACGCAACACACGATTTATAAATTTCTAACTAATTATATATCCTTGAACTGTCAATCATGAAAAAGTTCCTAATATTACTGTGCATCCTTCCACTTTTATCATTCAACCCCTCAATTTCTGAAATCTCCATCTTTGGAACGTGGAAAGGCGAGGATAAAGGCGATATAGGTTTTGTGACTTTTGAAAAAGACGGCTATGCATTTTTTGAGGCTGATGGCGAAAAAATGGGAGGAAGAGAATTTATGTTAGAAGGCGAAAAAGCCAAGATGATGTATCGTTTAAATACGGAGACAAATCCTATAGAGCTTGATTTTGAAATCACTTTTATTGAAACTGAAGACACAAGGACACTTTTAGGTATTCTAAATTTTATAACTGAAGATAAGATGACGTTTGCTATTGGTTTTGGCGGGAGTGAAAGACCCACAGAATTTAATGATGAAAATTCTATAATTTTTGAAAGAGAGCACTAATATTTAACCTCTTTTTTTTAGCATTTCCAAATACATCTGCTCGACTTTGGTTCTTGCCCATGGTGTGCGCCTTAAAAACTTCAAACTCGATTTCACAGATGGATCATGTGTAAAACACCTAATATTTATTTGGTAACCCATATACTCCCAACCATAATGCGCTTGTAAATCAGTGACGATTTGCTCTAACTTAACACCATGAAGTGGATTATTTTTTTGGAGTCCCATTAGAGGTGTTCAACTAGTTTTTTGATTTTAACAGCTTTTTCAAAATGATCAAATTGCTGTGTTTTTATCCACCACGTCGCGGCTTCCATTAACAACTCAGGCGTGTCATTTCTATTTTTAAAAAAGGCATAAAACGAAACAGCAACACCATTGCCTTTTTGAGTAATTTTTTGATTACAAACGTCTACTATTTTATGCTTTAAACTCGCAGTCATTTTAGCGTCGCCTGTCGTTACGGCGTCTTGAATTACTGCTCTTATCGTTATTCCCGCCAGATCTATTACCTCCAGAATTATTAGAATTTCTAGATCTAGATCTAGAATTACGTGGTTGCCTATTTTGCCCTGGTCTAATTGGTTCGGTAGATGCATTTGGATCGGGTTCAAAACCTTCCACAATCTCCACTTCTATTTTTTGTCCAATTAATTTTTCAATATCACGTAAAAAGGTTGTCTCATCTGCACTCACAAGAGACACAGCTTGACCATCGGCTCCTGCTCGACCTGTCCTGCCAATTCGATGTACATAGTCCTCAGAGATATTTGGCAACTCAAAATTTACAACATGTGGTAACAAAGGAATATCTAATCCTCTTGCAGCAATATCAGTAGCAACCAGAACACGCACACTTCCACTTTTAAATCCGGCCAGGGCTTTTGTACGAGCACCTTGACTTTTATTTCCATGAATTGCAGCTGCACTTATCCCTGCAGAAACCATCTTTTTACAGAGCTTGTTCGCTCCATGTTTTGTTCTATTAAAAACCAACACTTGTTTCCAATTACCATCGGAAATGAGCTTAATAATTAAATCGGTCTTTTTTCCTTTAGCAACACGATACACCTTTTGAGATATAGCATCTACCGTTGAATTTTCGGGTGTCGCTTCAACTTGTACTGGATTATTCAGTATCGTATTAGCAAGCTTCCTAATATCTTTTGAAAACGTTGCCGAAAACATCAAGTTTTGACGTTTATCAGGCATTAAATTCATAATGCGTTCTATATCCCTTAGAAAACCCATATCTAGCATACGGTCAGCCTCATCGAGTATAAATACCTCAACACGTTTTATAGATAGTAAATTTTGATTTTGTAAATCTAATAAGCGCCCGGGTGTAGCTACCAATACATCAACACCGCGTCTCAATGTAGCCACTTGAGGTTTTTGATTTACACCTCCAAAAATTACTGCACTTTTAATGTTTAGAAACTCACTGTAATCCTTAACACTTTCATACACCTGAGCCGCAAGCTCACGAGTTGGTGTCAAAATCAAGGCGCGAATTGGTCTAAACTTTTCCTTAGGATTTTCAGATAAATATTGTAATAATGGCAAGGTAAAACCTGCTGTTTTCCCAGTTCCCGTTTGAGCCGAAGCCAAAACATCGCGTCCCTCTAAAACTGGAGGAATGGCTTTTAATTGTATAGGACTTGGAGTAGTATATCCTTTTTTGCTAATCGCTTTTAACAAGGCATCAGATAAGCCTAAAGATTGAAATGACATATATAATAATTATGAGATAAACTCTATTATTTTAGATCATCTCTTTAATTCGTGCAAATGTAAGGTTAATTTATTCGTTAGTATAGATTTAATTATTTTTAAAGCCTATTTTCTTCCAAAACGGATTTGTTTTAAGGTTTTTAAACCCGTGAATACTGCTACTTACTATTAAAATAGCTGCCGTTACAAATGCAGTATTGGCAACTATTAATTCAATATTTTGATTTGCGACACCAATTGCGATTAAGGCCCATGCTCCTACAAGAGCGAACTCCCGCATATTACGTTTCCATGTGATAATCAAATTTAGTGTGGTAGCAATAACAATCATAATAATAGTCCAGACCACAGAGGATATCCCAAAACCGTCCCATCCAATTTTTACCAAATAAGCTGAAACATTAGCAATACTTGCTACAGTAACCCATCCACTGTAAATCACAAATGGCCACCACAGAAAAACAATTACTGACATTGGTGCATCCCATAATTCCATGCGGTTATTCCAAACGATTTTAAGTAACGAAAACAACAATAGGAATATAAACACGCATGACAAACCTGTAAATCCATAAATCCAACTAACTACCCAAAAACTATTAGCGAAACAAGAAATAATAAACCACCATCCAACTTTCAATACAAAACTATCATCTCTTACTTTAACAAACAGACTTCTCCCTTGGTAAATCGCAAATCCCAAAAGTAACAGGTAGATAAGACCCCATATGGAAAACGCATAACCAGCTGGTGTGAATAAGGTACGTAAACCACCAGATATTTCCCCAATAGTCGTATTATTCATTTGACCAGTATTAGAGAGGTAATTCATAAAAATAGTAGCTATAAATACTACTCCGTTAAGTACTTGTAACAGATTCTTCATATTATAGTTTAGTTATTCGATTTCAAAATCGAAATAGGTTTTAGGGAATGGTTCCCATCGCAGCGTAAAGTGCCACCATTCTTTAGGATAATTTCTAAAATTATATTTCAACATGACGTCTTGTAATAATTGTCGGTTGGCTTTTTGTTTATTTGTTAAACCCTGGTAATCTACCCAAGATTCTTTTCCGAAGAAATCATACGGGCTTCCCATATCTAGAGGTTCATTTGTGTTGCCATTTATAATGGTGAGATCTAACGTACTTCCCCGACTATGACCTGAACGGGTCGCAATGTATTCTTCGCGAAACAAATGACGTTTCTCAACATCTGGATAGAACTCATGTTTTCTTATCGTATCATTTAAGTCTTTAGCCCAGCGCATAAAATGATTAACTGCGCGTTGCGGTCGATAACCATCGTAAACAAGCAAGCACAGGTTTTGTTCCTGCAGCTCTGCTTGTACTTTTTTAAGAGCTTCAGCCGACTGCTTAGTTAAAATAAGAGTATTCGCATGATAGCCATCAATAGTGTCACCAACAAAATTATGTGTTGAATAATAACTTAGTTTAACTTCAATATCTGGAATGATATCCTTAACTAATACAAAACCTTCGGGTAATACCTCTTTATCTTGATTTGAAAAAGCAAAAGCGACAAGTATGCACAGCAGTACAAATATTTTGTGAATCTTCATGATATAGCTAATTTAGAGAAAAATTAAGGGATGGATTTATTTTCTAAAGAAAAAACGCATTTAAAACTACCTGATGCAGAGCTTATCTATATCAAAAACTTTTATGATACAGAAACTGCTGACACGTATTTTGCACAATTAAAATCTAAAACAAATTGGCAACAAGACGATATTACAATTTTTGGAAAAACATATAAACAACCAAGACTCACTGCCCTTTATGCAGAAAATAACAAACCATACGCTTACTCTAATATTAAAATGTTTCCACATCCATTTACTCCAGAATTATTAAGCATAAAATCAGATATTGAAAAAGAAATCGATCATGAGTTTACAACCGTTCTATTAAATTTATACCGTGATGGCAATGATAGTAACGGGTGGCATGCAGATAATGAAAAAGAATTAGGTCAAAACCCTGTTATAGCCTCTGTCAGTTTTGGGGCGACTAGACCGTTTCACTTTAAACATCGAGAATTAAAAGCAGAACGTTATAAATTAGAGCTGCATCACGGTAGTCTTTTAATTATGACTGGGAAAATGCAACACTTTTGGCTTCATCAAATTGCAAAAACTAAAAAACGGATAGGCGAACGGATAAACTTAACGTTTCGATCGATTAGATAAACCTATAAAACGGAAAAACCAAGGTCCCTCAACCTTGGTTCTCCTAATTTGCTTTTTATATATGTGGTAGATTTAGGGTCTCTAATTCTGCACATATGCAAATATTAATTAATTAATCCATTGAACTAAAAACTAAATTTTAGTACACTTCAAATATAGAACTCTATTTCAATTTACAAGTTTAAATACCTAATTAATCGATGAAATACATATAATTTTAACAATTTAGGATGAAATATTGCATTTCATCGATAAAATGCACAGTTAAATTATTAGAAATTTCCGAAAGAATAACATAAAATAGATGAAATAGCGTTCTCTATTTTAATTAACTTTGACCTTATATATAAATATTGCTCTATAAAAATCATCATGAAAACTATACTGACTTTTTTTTTTCTGTTTTTATTGACAAATGTAGCGAGTCAAAATTTAAACTATACCGCTACTGAAATCACAATCAATAAACATATTGGTGGTACTTTATTGTCACCCGTTACGAATGAGCAGCCAAAACTCGCCATAATAATAGCAGATTCTGGACCAACCGACCGCAATGGCAATCAGAATTTGGCGAAGAATGGTGTGTTAAAAAAATTAGCTGAGTCACTTTCAAAAGAAGGTATCGCAACTTTTAGATATGATAAACGTATCGTCAAACAAATTCGAAACAATAAAGTAGATCCAAATATTACTTTCGACGACTTTATAGCCGATGCCATTAATGTGATTGAATACTTTAAGACTATTGGCTCCTATCGAGACATTTATATTATTGGTCATGGTCAAGGAAGCCTAGTCGGCATGTTAGCAGCTAAAGGTAGAGCCGATGGATTCATTTCACTAGCTGGTGCAGGTCAATCCATTGATGAGGTGATTACAAGTCAAATTGCAAATATGGACCCGTCACTCGTGGAAGGTACAAAAACGGCATTTGAAAGTTTAAAAAAAGGGAAACTCACTAATAATTATCCGCCAGCTTTGGCATCTGTTTTTAGAGCCGACGTACAGCCATTTATTATGACCTGGATGCAATATAATCCGCAAGACATTATCAAATCATTAGAAATACCAGTACTCATTATTAATGGGACTAAAGATCTACAAGTTCCAGTTGAAGACGCTGAACTTTTAACCAAAGCTTCAAATAGAGCCGAGTTACAACTGATAGAAAAGATGAACCACGTTCTTTTTATTATTGAAGGTGATGAACTCGAAAACTCTAAATCTTATAATGAGTCCTATCGAAAAATTAGTGGAGATTTGGTAGCTGCCGTTATCCAATTCATTGAGAAATAATACACCATTTCATCCTAATTAAATTAAAAACGCATCTCAAGTCTGAGATGCGTTTTTACTAACTAACCAACCAAATGATAAATGTTACTCCGTTATGCGAGGTAATCACTCCTCTACTAACATCTTCATAAACATTTACATTAACCAAATTGCAAATCACGTGCCAAACTCAATTTGGAGGATAATAAATTTTGATGTATATTTGATATCAAAATAATATCATATTGAATTATTTAACTAAAACCTAATCTAATGAAAGAAGAAAAAATAATAGTTCCTGCAAATGGATACCTCATGCTTCTTGTATTTCTGATACTATTCTTTGGTAGCATAGCCACGGCTATCATTAAACAGAATCCAGAATTTCTGTTATTCCTACCAATTGCCATATTAATAGCTCCAGGTTTCATTATGGTCCAACCAAATGGATCTCGAGTTCTATTACTTTTTGGTAAATATATAGGCACAGTAAAAAAGAACGGCTACTATTGGGTCAATCCATTCTATACAAAAAAGAAAATTTCATTAAGAGCACGCAATTTTGATAGTGAACGTCTAAAAGTTAATGATAAACTTGGAAATCCTGTGATGATTAGTACGATATTAGTATGGCGCGTTCAAAACACCTACAAGGCAGCTTTCGATGTCGATATTTATGAAAATTTTGTACGTGTCCAAACTGATGCGGCTGTGCGTAAACTAGCAAGTATGTATCCTTATGACAATTTCGCCGATGAGGGTCATGATGAAGATATTACTTTACGATCTAGTGTTAATGAAGTGAGTAATGCCTTGGAAAAAGAAATTGACGAACGTCTTTCCATTGCTGGGATAGAAGTATTAGAAGCTCGAATTGGTTACCTCGCTTATGCTCAAGAGATTGCCAATGCAATGCTTAAGCGTCAACAAGCTACGGCTATTGTAGCAGCGCGTCATAAAATTGTTGAGGGTGCTGTGAGCATGGTGGAAATGGCTTTAGAGGAACTGGGCAAAAAGAATATTGTTGAACTTGATGACGACCGCAAAGCGGCTATGGTAAGTAATTTAATGGTCATTCTCTGCGGAGATAAAGATGCGTCTCCAGTATTAAACACTGGCACTTTAAATCATTAATATGAACAAAAACCAAATCATGAGCATAGCGCTTGGCAGTGCATTAGGAACAAGTATAGGCACTACTTTTGGCGCAGTCACCGGACAAGTTGCAGTGGGAGTGGTCTATGGTTCGATAATTGGATTACTAATAGGAGTTGTTTTAGCGCTCACCTTTTTTAAAAACAAAGAGGATAAATAACATAATACAGATGAAAGAATATAAAGTGGTATCACCAAAGCTCGGATTTAGAAATAGATTTAGACAGTTTGAAGATGTGCTCAACCAGCATGCGAGAGAGGGCTGGGTAGTCATTGATATTTCTCAAGGTTGGACAAGTATTGTTTTTGAACGGGATAAAAACAGATAATCGTGAAAACAAATAGACCTAAAATAGAGGTTCCTGTAGATGGTATAGATATAATTGTAGATAGTATTTCTGCAACTTTATTGTTATTGATGATTATTTATACCATCTTATCATATGATGACCTACCAGAAATCATCCCTTCTCATTTTAATGCAAAAGGTGAAATAGATGGACACAGTGAAAAACAGATGTTATGGCTATTACCAGTTTTAGGCATTGTGACATTTATAGGTTTATTCATTTTAAACAAGTACCCGCAAATACATAATTATATGGTCAATATTACTCAAGACAATGCACTTAAAAATTATCGTTTGAGCACACGTATCGTGCGCTTCACAAACCTCTTTATGATGCTCACCTTTGCGCTTATTGTTTTTGCAATGATTGAATCTGCCAAAGGACATACGTTTACTTTCGGACACTGGTTTCTTTATACAGTTATTGGTTTGAGCATTATTACTCCTATTATAATTTTATTTTATTATCGAAAAATCAATACGTGATGATTCAAAAACTTTTTTTAGTGTCTATTTTATTTATAGTTAGTTTCATCTTAAAACTATTCACAGCCTAATGTCTAAGAAAAAAGCTTTCGCATTGCGAATTAATGAAGAAATGCTCAAGGCCATTGAGAAATGGGCTGCTGATGAGTTTAGAAGTACCAACGGACAAATTGAATGGATGCTCATGCAATATCTTAAAGAAAAGAGCCGACAGCCTAAACCCAAAAAAACAAATGAAAGCGACTCCTAGTAGAGTCGCTTTTTTTATGCGCTTTAATTTTGGTATTTTGCAGATGCAAATTTTATCATCACTATGGACAACACACCTTTTTTTACTGACGACACTATTGTTTTTGGACTCCTAATGCTTTCATTAGGTTTTGTTTTTTTAACAGAATCCATAAAAACAGGCTTTTGGCCAAAATTTTATAAAATTGTTCCAGGCTTATTTATGGCATATATGATCCCAGCTGTATTAACAACAGTTGGATTAATCTCTCCTGAATGGACTTCGGTATCAGAAGGTGGTGAAATCACTGAACATAGTTCAAACCTTTATTATGTCTCTAGTCGTTATTTATTACCCGCGGCTTTAGTGCTCATGACCTTAAGTATTGATCTTAAAGGGGTTTTTAATTTAGGTTGGAAAGCCTTGATTATGTTCTTTACCGGAACCATTGGTATCGTAATTGGCGGACCAATTGCTATATTATTAATAGCATCCTTTTCTCCTGAAACTGTTGGTGGTGTGGGACCAGACGCTGTTTGGAGAGGGTTATCTACTTTAGCTGGAAGCTGGATTGGCGGTGGTGCTAATCAAACTGCTATGCTCGAAATCTATGGTTATAATCAGGCCAAATATGGCGGAATGGTATTTGTCGATATCGTTGTTGCAAATATATGGATGGCCATTATTCTCATTGGTATTGGAAAACGAAATAAAATTAATAAGTGGCTAAAAGCAGATACGTCTTCCATTGAAGATCTCAAAGAAAAAATGTCGACGTTTTCAGAGAAAGTCAAACGCAATCCATCACTAGCAGATATGATGATTATTGCTGCTATTGCATTCGGAACAGTAAGTCTTGCTCACTTTTCATCTAACTTTCTTGCGCCTTTCTTCGATACTGTCGTTGCCGGAATAGAATCACAAACCACGAGAAACATTTTTACCTTTTTAGGTTCGAAGTTCTTTTGGATGATTAGTATTGCTACGCTTATTGCGATACTCTTATCCTTTACTAAAGCTAAAAATTATGAAGGTGCTGGTGCCAGTAAATTTGGGAGTGTGTTCATTTACATCTTGGTGGCTAGTATTGGTATGAAAATGGATTTAACACTCATATTTGAAAATTTCGGACTCATTGCAATTGGTGTTGTTTGGATGACAATTCACGCCTTATTACTCATAGGTGTGGCAAAACTTATTAAAGCACCATATTTCTTTTTGGCGGTCGGTAGTCAGGCTAATGTAGGAGGTGCAGCTTCTGCTCCCATTGTTGCCTCTGCGTTTCATCCATCTTTAGCAACTGTTGGTGTCCTGTTAGCCGTCTTTGGATACGCAATAGGAACTATTGCCGCGATAGGTTGTACAATTTTATTAGAATTGGCTGCTGTAAGCTAGTATTTCAACAATTTTTATAAGATATTTGCGCTTGTAAATTTGATGATTATGAAGCCATTTTTAGTTGTAGTATTAGCCCTTTTAATGATCTCCTGTGAAAAAGATCAGTCACAACATGATTTCACATTAAAAGGATATGTCAAAGGTCTTAAAAAAGGCACGGTATATCTACAACGACAACAAGATACCATTATGGTAACGCTGGATTCTCTAGAAATTCAAGGCAATCCTAATTTTGAATTACATAGTGCATTAGATGAGGCTGAAGTTTTATTCCTGACACTTGACAAAAATGATAATGACGAAGGCACCGTTGTCTTTTTTGCTGATAAAGGCACTACAGAAATCAATTCTACTCTTAAGAATTTCAATTACGACGCTAAGATTAAAGGCTCCAAGCAACAAGAGGTATTAGAAGAATACCTCTTAATGATGTCAAAGTTTAGTGATAAAAACTTAGAATTAATTCAACAAAGTTTAGAAGCAAGTAAAGCTAACGATACAACGGTATCGTTCGAAGACAATTATAACAAGCTTATGAAACGCAAATATTTATACACCATAAATTTTGCGGTAAATCATCCTGATAGTGAAGTATCGCCTTATTTGGCTATTAGTGAAATACCCAATACAAGCACCAAGTTTTTAGAGGAAATCTATAACGCCTTAACCGAAGAGATTAAAACCTCGAGGTACGGTCTTAAATTAAAAGAACTCATTGCTGAACGAAAAGTATAGTCTTGAAATACTGCTAGAATGTAAAAAATCCCAAACTGATTGTTTGGGATTTTTTATATGAGCCGATGGAGGGACTCGAACCCACGACCTGCTGATTACAAATCAGCTGCTCTAGCCAGCTGAGCTACATCGGCTTTTTAAGCGTTGCAATTGTAATAGGGCTCACCATATTTACAAATACACTTGTAAAGAATTAGCTCAATTTATTTAATTTATCGATTAAAGCTCTTCCCTTTTCTTCAAGTTCGTTATTAATCATTTTAAAATGGGCTTTTTTATTCTCAACACTTTTGTCGTTAACCTTTGCAATTAACTCGTCAAATGTTTCTATTGCCTCATCAATAATAGCTTCACTTTTTTTTGGGTCTTTGTCAGTGTTATTATATTCCCAAACATAAACTGCCTCTATAATATCTCCTAAAACAAAATTGATGTCTTTTTTTAGGTCTCTAATATTTGCCATAATTATAAAATTTATTTGCTACAAAATTAAACATAAACTTCTAATAGTTTTGCATTACTTGACGTTATTTTATAGGTCTTTATTGCAGCAGGTATTAATACTGTTTCTCCTTGTTTTATAAATTCTGAGGCGTGCTCAGTTTCAATTATCGCTTGCCCTTCAACACACAAATAAATAAAGAACGAATCTTTGGTGTTTAACTTCAAAATAGAATCAGTCACATACAGCATACTTGTGGTAAAGTAAGGGCATATCACCATTTCATTTGTGATATTTTTAGTGTTTTGATAACTCACTCTAAAATTATCAGGCATATTAAAATTAATTGCTTCTAGCGCTAAATCATTATGTAAATCTCGCTCATTTCCTTCGCTGTCAACTCTATCCCAATCATAAACCCTATACGTAATATCGCTAGTTTGTTGTATTTCAGCTAGTAGCACTCCTGCTCCAATAGCATGAACACGGCCTACTTCTATAAAATAAGTGTCACCTGTTTTAACCTTATCAAAATTTAATATTTCGGTTAACTTTTTTTCTTCAAGATGCTTGAGATACTTTTCGGGTGTCATCTCCTGATTAAAACCAACAATTAAATGAGCGTCTTTATCTGCTTGCATCACATACCACATTTCCGTTTTTCCAAAGGAATTATGTCGTTTTGCCGCTAATTCGTCATTCGGATGTAATTGTATGGACAAGTCTTCTTTTGCGTCAATAAACTTTATCAATAAAGGAAATTTAGCACCAAAAATATCATGATTTTTTTTTCCTAATATATCCGCTTTATAACTCTGTAGCAGTACTTTAAGTGATTGTCCTTTCAACGGACCGTTGGCAACTATGGAGGTATCGCCTTCTACATCACTAATTTCCCAGCTTTCTCCTATATTACTCGAATTAGACGCTTTATTTAAAATAGATTTTAGCTTCTCACCTCCCCAAATTTTTTCTTTTAAAATGGGTTGAAATTTTAAAGGGTACAATTCGGTTTTCATTCTCCAGAATAGCTTACAAAGTTGCGCGGAGTTTCATATAAAGTCACTTCCAAATCAAAATCTGGATTTAATTTGTTTTTTATTTTATTATAGATGACCACGACAATATTTTCAGCCGTTGGATTCATGTCTTTAAACTCTGGGACTTCTACATTTAGATTTTTGTGATCGAAGGCATCTTCAACTTCAGCCTTGATGATATCCTTTAAGATTTTAACATCAATCACATAACCTGTTTCCTTATCAATTTCACCAGTAACGCTGGCAATTAATTCATAATTATGTCCATGAAAATTTGGATTATTACATTTTCCGAAGATTTCATCATTCTTCTCAAAGCTCCAATCCTTACGATACAATCTATGTGCTGCGTTAAAGTGTGCTCTTCTACTCACTGTTACTCTCATTTCTTTAGGATATTTATGTGTTCATAAAACTTATCAAAAATGATCTTAAACCATTCTGTATAATGTTCTGGATGCAATTCAATATCGACCTTAACGGCTTCTAATGGCATCCATTTCCAGGCTTCGACTTCTTCTGGATTAATTGTAGGCTCATCATTATAATGACCAATCATGACATGATCAAACTCATGTTCGGTTAACCCATTATCAAAAGGTGCCTTGTAAATAAATGAAATCGTCTCTTTCAAGTCCACTACAAATCCCATCTCTTCCTGAAGACGGCGTTTTCCAGCTTCAATATTAGTTTCACCAACGCGTTGATGACTGCAACACGTATTTGTCCATAACAAAGGAGAATGGTATTTATGTTTGGCGCGTTGCTGCAGCATTAATTCATTATTATCGTTAAAAATAAATACTGAAAATGCGCGATGTAAAACGGCCTTCTCATGAGCCTCTAGTTTTGGCATTGTACCAATTTGTTCATCACTCTCGTTTACAAGAATTACGTGTTCTTCTGTCATAGCTTACAAAAATAACAACTTAATTTCACAATTGTATCAGAAATAAAAAAGCTGCCCTTAAAAAGACAGCTTTTAACTTTTATTTAATAGATTTCTAAAGTTTTAGTCGATAAGTTCGAGTATTCAACATCTGAATTATAATCACAGTTTTTAATTCCCATTATTTCAATAACAATTATATTTGCATCTACGAAAACAGACTATGAGTTTTAAAACAGAAATCAACAGGAGACGGACCTTCGGAATTATTTCACATCCCGATGCAGGAAAGACCACTCTAACAGAAAAATTACTTTTATTTGGAGGCGCCATACAAGAGGCTGGCGCTGTAAAAAGCAATAAAATTAAGAAAGGTGCTACGAGTGATTTCATGGAAATTGAGCGCCAAAGAGGTATATCAGTAGCTACTTCTGTTTTGGCATTTGAATATAATGGGATTAAGATTAACATTCTTGATACGCCAGGTCACAAAGATTTTGCGGAAGATACGTTTAGAACACTTACAGCTGTGGATAGTGTGATTGTAGTAATTGATGTTGCTAAAGGTGTGGAAGAACAGACTGAAAAACTTGTAGAAGTTTGTAGAATGCGAAATATCCCAATGATTGTGTTCATTAACAAAATGGATAGAGAAGGTAAAGATGCATTTGATTTACTTGATGAAATTGAACAAAAGCTCGGATTAAAAGTAGTTCCACTCAGTTTCCCTATAGGAATGGGCTATGATTTTAAAGGTATCTACAACATTTGGGAGAAAAACGTTAATTTGTTTAGTGGTGACAGTCGTAAAGACATTGAAGAAACTATTGAAATCAATGACTTATCATCTTCAGAATTGGATCAACTTATAGGTGATAAAGCCTCACAAACACTAAGAGAGGAAATTGAATTGGTAGATGGAATTTATCCGAAATTTGACAAAGACGACTATTTAAACGGACAATTACAACCTGTCTTTTTTGGTTCTGCTTTAAATAATTTCGGAGTTCGAGAACTCCTTGATTGTTTTGTGGAGATTGCACCTAAACCTAGACCAAAACACAGTGAGGAACGTTTGGTTCAACCTGATGAAGACAAGTTTACTGGATTCGTGTTTAAAATTCATGCCAATATGGACCCAAATCACCGGAATCGTTTGGCGTTTATTAAAATAGTTTCTGGAGAATTCAAACGTAATACACCATATCTCCATGTAAGACATAATAAAAAGTTGAAATTTTCTAGCCCGAATGCGTTCTTTGCAGAAAAGAAAGAGATTGTAGACATTTCATATCCTGGTGACATTGTAGGGCTTCAAGACACTGGTAACTTTAAAATTGGTGATACCTTAACCGAAGGTGAAGTATTGAATTATAAAGGCGTTCCAAGTTTCTCACCTGAGCACTTTAGATATATTAATAATGCCGATCCTTTAAAATCTAAACAACTAAACAAAGGTATTGATCAATTAATGGATGAAGGTGTTGCACAGTTATTTACGTTAGAACTTAATGGCAGAAAAGTCATAGGAACAGTTGGTGCATTGCAGTATGAAGTTATCCAATATCGCTTAGAACATGAATACGGCGCAAAATGTACTTATGAAAACCTAAATGTACACAAAGCTTGTTGGATTGAAACCGATAATGTTAAAAGTGAAGAATTCAAAGAATTTTTAAGAGTAAAACAACGTTACCTGGCTAAAGATAAGCGTGGACAACTAGTGTTTCTGGCTGATTCAGCATTTTCTCTACAGATGACACAGCAAAAATATCCTAATATTATCTTTCATTTTACGTCAGAATTCGCCTAAGCTAATAAATACCGTTTATCTAATATTTGCGAATTATTTGGTATTTTGTCGATGTTTTTATACTTTTCATCGGTATATAAATTACTATAACGATTTAGTTATATACATTTAAATTAGATTAAACCCCAAAATTGATCTACTATGAAGACTAATCCCAATGTTTTCAGTAATAATGATATTACTGTAACCTACAATCCGTGCCAGTGCATTTATGCCGAGCGTTGTGCAAAAGAGCTCTCTAATGTTTTTCGTCAATCTGTTATTCCTTGGATAGATCTAGAAGGTGCTTCATCTGAGCAAATCATTAAGCAAGTTAAAAAATGTCCTTCTGGAGCTTTACAATTTCATGTCAATCAAGAAGTCGCATAAATGATTTTCATTCTGTTGAAACTGCTATACAATTTCTTAAGAAATAGATATATGCGCAGCCGAGAGCTTGCTAAAGTAGCTTATTGAACTTCATAGGTATTGGATATAAAACTACATCTAAGTCCTACATGATTACACCTATTACTCATAAAACGCCTTTGATTTGATTCAAAGGCGTTTTATATATTTATAACTTAATCTGTTGACTTAAGAGATCATGGAATTGGTGGTTGCTCAAGAAAACATTTCGAGCGCAACCTTACATTCTCAAACAAATTCCAGATGTATTGATTATTTTAAGCCTGACCAGTTGGTCCAAAATTAAATGGAATCGGTGGTTGCTCAAAAAAATATTTCGAGCGCAACCTTACATTCTCAAACAAATTCCAGATGTATTGATTATTTTAAGCCTGACCAGTTGGTCCAAAATTTAATGGAATCGGTGGTTGCTCGTAATCTTTGATTTCTCCATGAGATTTTTCGAAGCGCTTAACATTATCCCCTAAAGCTTTTAACAAACGTTTGGCGTGCTGTGGTGTCAAGATTATTCTCGACTTTACTTTACTTTTTGGGGTTCCAGGCATAATACTTACAAAATCAATTACAAATTCTGAAACTGAATGATTGATAATGGCTAGATTTGAATAGGTGCCTTCTGCAATTTTCTCATCTAACTCGATGTTAATTCCTGGTTTTTTATTTTTATTTTCTTCTGCCATTGTAAACTTTTTTTAGACTTCCATCACTGTGAAAGACTGATGATTTTTAACTATTTTATTAAAAAAGCCCTCATACAAATACATGCGTGAAGGCTTTTATTTTTATAAATTCCTGCATTACTCATTGATTTGCCATTCAAAATTAATGAATTCGTGAATCTTCGATTTCGCAGGAATGACAACTCTAGTTGTAGTTCATTTCTTCTTTTACTTTCATCATCTCATTAAATTCTTCCTTAGAACCTACAATGATGTTATCAAATTTTCTAACACCTGTTCCAGCTGGAATTCTATGACCAACGATTACATTCTCTTTCAATCCTTCAAGGAAATCGACCTTAGCATTCACCGCTGCTTCATTAAGAACTTTCGTTGTTTCTTGGAACGATGCCGCAGAAATAAACGATTTGGTTTGTAATGATGCTCTTGTAATACCTTGTAAGATAGGCGTTGCAGTTGCTGGCTGAGCTTCTCGAGCCGTCACCAATGCTTTATCCTCTCTACGTAGTATAGAATTCTCGTCTCTCAACTCTCTTGATGTTAAGACTTGACCTGGTTTTAGGTTTTCAGAATCTCCAGCGTCTTCAACCACTTTCAATCCGAAAATTTTATCATTTTCTTCAATGAAATCTGATTTATGAACTAATTGATCTTCTAAGAAAATCGTATCACCAGAATCAATGATTCTAACTTTACGCATCATCTGTCTTACCACAACCTCAAAATGTTTATCATTAATCTTCACACCTTGTAAACGATATACTTCTTGTACTTCATTTACTAAGTATTGCTGCACTGCTGCAGGGCCTTTAATATTTAAAATATCATTAGGTGTTATTGAACCATCAGATAAAGGCATACCTGCTTTTACATAATCATTTTCTTGTACAAGAATTTGATTAGATAATTTCACTAGGTATTTCTTAACCTCACCAAGTTTAGACTCAATGATAATTTCACGGTTACCTCTTTTGATTTTTCCGAAAGAGACAACACCATCAATTGCACTTACAACAGCTGGATTAGAAGGGTTACGTGCTTCAAATAACTCAGTTACACGAGGTAAACCACCCGTAATATCGCCCGCTTTTGCAGATTTACGCGGAATCTTCACTAAGATTTTACCAACCTTAATTTTCTCTCCGTCGTCAATCATAAGGTGAGCTCCCACAGGTAAATTATATGAACGTATGGTTTCTCCTTTAGAATCTTCAATATGAAGTGTAGGAATTAATTTCTTGTTTCTAGATTCGGAAATTACTTTTTCCTGGAATCCTGTTTGCTCATCAATTTCTACTTGATATGTGACACCTTGTTCGATGTTTTCATACTTCACTTTACCAGCGAATTCTGAAATAATTACACCGTTATATGGATCCCATGCACAAATAACATCTCCGGTTTTCACTTTGTCACCTGGTTTTACGTAGATGAATGAACCGTAAGGAATATTATTTGTACTTAATGTGATACCCGTTTTAGCATCGACTAATTTTAATTCTGATGTACGAGAAATAACAACATCAACTGCTTTTCCTTCATTATCAGAACTCTTTACAGTTTTTAGATCTTCAATTTCAGCAACACCGTCAAACTTCACTGTTAATTTATTTTCTTCGGAAATGTTACCTGCAATACCACCTACGTGGAATGTACGAAGCGTCAACTGTGTACCAGGTTCTCCAATTGATTGAGCAGCAACTACACCAACTGCTTCACCTCGCTGTACCATCTTACCTGTCGCTAAGTTACGACCGTAACATTTAGAACAAATACCTTTCTTGGCTTCACAAGTTAATGCCGAACGTACTTCAACAGAATCTAATGGAGACGCTTGAATGCGTTTTGCAACGTCATCATGAATATGTCCACCTGCTTCAACTAATAACTCTTCAGTAATTGGATCAAACACATCATTTAATGATGTACGACCAACAATTCGAGCCTCAAGAGTTTCGATTATTTCTTCATTTTTCTTTAATGGTTTAACTTCAATACCTCTTAATGTTCCACAATCTTCAGTGTAGATAATTACATCTTGAGATACATCTACTAAACGACGTGTTAAGTAACCTGCATCGGCAGTTTTAAGTGCTGTATCGGCAAGACCTTTACGCGCACCGTGAGTAGAAATAAAGTATTCTAAAATTGAGAGCCCTTCCTTAAAGTTAGACAGAATTGGATTTTCAATAATCTCTCCACCACCTGCATTCGATTTCTTCGGTTTCGCCATTAATCCACGCATACCTGTTAACTGACGAATCTGTTCTTTAGATCCACGAGCTCCAGAATCAAGCATCATAAATACCGAGTTAAACCCTTGTTGGTCTTCGCGAATACGCTTCATAGACAACTCAGTTAATTCCGCATTTGTAGACGTCCAGATATCAATAACTTGGTTATAACGTTCGTTATTGGTAATCAATCCCATGTTATAGTTACCCATAATACCATCAACTAATCCATTAGCTTTGTCAATCATACCTTGTTTTTCAGCAGGAATAATAATATCCCCTAAACTAAATGATAAACCACCTTGGAATGCGAATTTATATCCTTGAGTTTTAATCTCATCTAAGAACGCTGCTGTTTCCGGCACACTCGTCTTTTTAAGAATACCATGAATAATATCTCTTAAAGACTTCTTAGTTAATACCTCGTTTATGTATCCTGCTGCAGCTGGTACTTTTTCGTTAAATAGTACACGACCTACCGTAGTTTCGATAATTTGTGTTGTTAGCTCACCCTCTTCATTAAAATCTTGAGTTCTTACTTTAATACCTGCGTTAAGCTCAACCTTTTTCTCATTGTAAGCAATTGTTACTTCTTCTGGAGAATAGAATGTTAAGCCTTCACCAACAACTTTAACTTCATCAGTTGATTTTCTAAGTTTGGTCATATAGTATAGACCAAGCACCATATCCTGAGAAGGCACTGTTACTGGCGAACCATTTGCTGGGTTTAAGATATTATGAGATGCTAACATTAATAATTGGCACTCTAAAATAGCTTCAGGCCCAAGTGGCAGGTGAACCGCCATCTGGTCACCATCAAAATCGGCATTAAAAGCAGTACACACTAATGGGTGTAACTGAATCGCTTTCCCTTCAATTAATTTTGGCTGGAAAGCCTGAATACCAAGACGGTGTAAAGTAGGTGCACGGTTCAGTAATACTGGATGTCCTTTAAGGACATTCTCCAAGATATCCCAAACAACTGGCTCTTTTCTATCTATAATTTTCTTTGCAGATTTTACAGTTTTTACAATACCTCTTTCAATCAGTTTTCTAATGATAAAAGGTTTGTATAATTCTGCTGCCATGTTTTTCGGCAATCCACATTCAAATAATTTTAATTCTGGTCCAACAACAATTACCGAACGCGCCGAATAATCAACACGTTTACCAAGTAAGTTTTGACGAAAACGTCCTTGCTTACCTTTTAATGAATCGGATAACGATTTTAATGGTCTGTTAGAATCTGTTTTTACAGCTGAAGCTTTACGAGTGTTATCAAATAATGAATCTACAGATTCCTGTAACATACGCTTCTCATTTCGAAGAATTACTTCTGGAGCTTTGATTTCAACTAAGCGCTTTAAACGGTTGTTACGGATAATAACACGACGATAAAGGTCATTTAAATCTGATGTTGCAAAACGTCCACCATCTAAAGGTACTAATGGTCTTAATTCTGGCGGAATGATTGGAACAGCCTTCATGATCATCCATTCTGGTCTATTCTCTCTATTCGCGTTTGAATCTCTAAATGCTTCAACGACTTGTAAACGTTTTAACGCTTCTGTTTTACGTTGTTTAGAGGTTTCTGTATTTGCTTTGTGACGTAATTCAAATGACAGCTCGTTTAAGTCGATTCTTGATAATAACTCGATTAAACATTCAGCACCCATTTTAGCAATAAACTTATTTGGATCTGTATCATCTAAATGTCTGTTTTCCTGAGGAAGGGCCTCCATAATATTAAGGTATTCCTCTTCAGTTAAGAAATCCATTTTTTGCAATGGTTCTCCTTCAGCATTTTTAGCCTCACCTGGTTGGATTACTACATATCTTTCGTAGTAGATAATCATATCTAAACGTTTCGACGGTAACCCTAGTAAGTAACCAATTTTATTTGGTAACGAACGGAAGTACCAGATATGTGCTACGGGCACAACAAGGTTGATGTGTCCTACACGATCACGACGTACTTTCTTTTCTGTTACTTCAACACCACAGCGATCACAAACGATACCTTTGTAGCGTATTCTTTTATATTTACCACAAGCACATTCAAAATCCTTAACAGGACCAAAAATACGCTCACAGAATAAACCATCACGTTCAGGTTTATGTGTTCGATAATTAATAGTTTCTGGTTTTAAAACTTCACCACGAGAAGCTGCTAAAACAGATTCTGGAGATGCTAGACCAATTGAGATTTTACTAAATCTCTGTATTGTATTCTTATCTTGTCTTCTTGCCATAATAACTTTATAGTCTTTAGTAGTTCATCATCAGCACGCCACATTTACCGCATACTGACAACCTCTTACTATTTTTTTATTCTTCTAATCTAATATCTAATCCTAATCCTTTCAATTCGTGCATTAATACGTTGAAAGATTCAGGTAGTCCTGGTTCTGGCATCGGCTCTCCTTTTACGATTGCTTCGTAAGTTTTAGCTCTACCAATAACATCATCAGATTTTACTGTTAAGATCTCACGTAAAGTACTTGATGCTCCATAAGCCTCAAGTGCCCATACTTCCATTTCACCAAAACGCTGACCACCAAACTGTGCTTTACCACCTAATGGTTGTTGCGTAATTAATGAGTATGGCCCTATTGAACGTGCGTGCATCTTGTCATCAATCATGTGACCTAGTTTAATCATATAAATCACACCTACCGTAGCTGGTTGATCAAAACGATCTCCTGTACCACCATCATATAAGTATGTATGACCAAATCTTGGCACACCTGCTTCGTCTGTAAACTCGTTAATTTGATCTAGAGTGGCTCCATCAAAAATAGGTGTAGCATATGTACGCCCTAATTTTTGTCCAGCCCAACCAAGAACGGTTTCATAGATTTGTCCGATGTTCATACGAGATGGTACCCCTAATGGGTTTAATACAATATCAACAGGTGTTCCATCTTCTAAGAACGGCATATCTTCTTGACGAACGATACGAGCAACAATACCTTTGTTACCGTGACGTCCTGCCATTTTATCACCAACTTTTAGTTTACGTTTTTTAGCAACATAAACCTTAGCTAATTTGATAATCCCTGCTGGTAACTCATCACCCACAGAAATGGTAAATTTCTCACGACGCAATGATCCCTGAAGGTCATTTTCTTTAATCTTATAGTTGTGAATTAAATCGGCAACTAATGTATTCAAGTGGTCGTCTGTTGTCCATGTTCCTGAAGTTAAATGTGTATAATCATCTACAGCATTTAACATTTTAAGTGTGTATTTCTTTCCTTTAGGAATGATTTCTTCACCTAAGTCATTATAAATACCTTGAGCTGTTTTACCATTTACGAGAGCAAATAATTTTTCGACTAATACTGCTTGTAAATCATCAAACTTCTGGTAGTAGATATTTTCTAGAGTTTCAATATCCTCTTTATCTTTTGCTCTTTTACGTTTGTCTTTGATTGCTCTTGAGAATAATTTTTTCTCAATCACTACACCATGCAATGAAGGTGATGCTTTTAAAGATGCATCTTTTACATCTCCAGCTTTATCACCAAAGATGGCACGTAATAATTTTTCTTCCGGCGTTGGATCAGATTCTCCTTTTGGTGTAATCTTACCAATAAGAATATCACCAGGCTTAATCTCAGCACCAATTCTAATCATACCGTTTTCATCAAGGTCTTTTGTAGCCTCTTCAGAAACGTTAGGAATATCATTCGTTAATTCTTCGTTACCTAATTTAGTATCTCTTACTTCTAATGAATACTCATCAATATGTATCGATGTAAATATATCGTCACGAACTACTTTTTCTGAAATTACAATCGCATCCTCAAAGTTGTAACCTTTCCATGGCATAAATGCCACTTTCATGTTACGACCTAATGCTAATTCGCCATTTTCAGTCGCATAGCCTTCACAAAGCACTTGACCTTTTTTAACCTTATCACCTTTCTCAACGATTGGCTTTAAGTTAATAGATGTCCCTTGATTGGTTTTTCTAAATTTCACTAACGGATATGTTTTAGTATCACTCTCAAAACTTACCATAGCGGCTTCTTCAGAACGCTCGTATTTTATTGTGATTTCATTTGCATCAACATACTCAACAGTTCCATTCCCTTCTGCATTAATTAATACTCTCGAATCTGAAGCCACTTGACGTTCTAGACCTGTTCCAACAATTGGTGCTTGTGGACGCAATAATGGCACTGCTTGACGCATCATGTTAGATCCCATCAATGCACGGTTAGCATCATCATGTTCTAAAAACGGAATCAAAGATGCCGAAATAGATGCAATCTGGTTAGGGGCAACATCTGTATAATGAACGTTAGCCGGATCAATCACTGGGAAATCTCCTTCTTGACGTGCAATAATTTTGTCTTCAAGAATTTTTCCGCTATTATCAACACGAATATTCGCTTGCGCGATTAACATATCTTCCTCTTCTTCTGCACTTAAATATATAGGAGTGTTCTTAATATCTACAACTCCATTATCTGCTTTTCTATAAGGTGTTTCAATGAATCCCATTGAATTCACTTTAGCATAAACTGATAGTGAAGAAATTAATCCAATGTTTGGTCCTTCTGGCGTTTCAATAGGACATAATCTTCCGTAGTGTGTATAATGAACATCACGAACCTCGAAACCTGCTCTTTCTCTAGATAAACCTCCAGGTCCTAAAGCCGATAGACGACGTTTGTGTGTTATCTCTGCGAGTGGATTAGTTTGATCCATAAACTGAGATAACTGGTTCGTACCAAAAAATGAATTAATCACAGAAGATAAGGTCTTCGCGTTAATTAAATCAATTGGAGTAAACACCTCGTTATCGCGAACATTCATTCGTTCACGTATCGTACGAGCCATACGAGCCAAACCAACACCAAACTGAGATGATAATTGTTCACCTACAGTACGCACACGACGGTTAGACAAGTGATCGATATCATCGATTTCAGCTTTAGAATTGATTAACTCAATTAAGTATTTAATGATAGTTATAATATCTTCTTTAGTAAGCACTTGCTTATCCATTCCAATATCTAACTGTAATTTTTTATTCATTCTGTAACGACCCACTTCACCCAAAGAGTAACGTTGGTCAGAAAAGAATAATTTGTCAATAATACCACGTGCTGTTTCCTCATCTGGCGGCTCAGCATTACGTAATTGACGGTAGATGTGTTCAACAGCTTCTTTTTCAGAGTTTGTTGGATCTTTCTGTAATGTATTATGAATAATTGCGTAATCTCCTTGTTGTGACGTTTCTTTATGTAAAAGAATAGTTTTTACTCCGGCCTCTAGGATTTCTTCAATATTATCTTTATCAATAACGGTATCACGATCTAATACAATTTCGTTACGTTCGATAGAAACTACCTCTCCAGTATCCTCATCTACGAAATCTTCATGCCATGTGTTCAATACACGGGCAGCAAGTTTACGATCGATTACTTTTTTAAGTCCAGATTTTGACACTTTAACTTCTTCAGCAAGATCAAATATCTCTAAAATATCTTTATCACGTTCAAATCCGATAGCACGGAAAAGTGTTGTAACTGGTAACTTTTTCTTTCTATCAATGTAAGCGTACATCACTTGGTTGATATCTGTCGCGAATTCAATCCAAGATCCTTTAAAAGGAATAACTCTTGCTGAATATAACTTAGTACCGTTCGCGTGGAATGATTGACTAAAGAATACACCTGGAGATCTATGCAATTGGGATACAACTACACGCTCTGCTCCATTGATACAGAAGGTTCCACTAGGAGTCATATAAGGAATCGTCCCTAAATATACGTCTTGAACAATCGTTTCAAAGTCTTCATGTTCTGGATCTGTACAATACAGTTTCAAACGCGCTTTTAAAGGCACACTGTATGTCAGTCCTCTTTCGATACATTCTTCAATTGTATAACGAGGTGGATCAATAAAATAATCCAAGAACTCTAAAACAAATTGATTACGAGTATCTGTAATTGGAAAGTTTTCCATGAAGGTGTTGTACAGTCCTTCATTTCCTCTTTGTTCTGATTTTGTCTCTAACTGGAAAAAATCCTGGAAGGATTTAATTTGAATATCCAAGAAATCTGGATACTCAGTTCTGTTGATTATGGAAGAGAAATTTAATCTTTCAGCTGTATTTGCTAACATCGATGAACGAGATTTTGATTAAAAAAAATAACGAGTTTATTTGTGCACCTTTTTTATACACAAAAGGGTTTAGGTCATTCCGACTATCTCGGAAGACCTAAACCATAATTTGTAGGTTTGTTAAGCTTACTTAAGCTCAACCTCTGCTCCTGCTTCCTCTAATTGAGATTTTAGAGCTTCAGCTTCGTCTTTAGCAACGCCTTCTTTAATAGCACTTGGTGCTTCATCCACTAAACCTTTAGCTTCTTTTAATCCTAAACCAGTTAACTCTTTAACTAATTTCACAACGGCTAGTTTAGAACCACCTGCTGCTTTAAGGATTACGTCGAATTCTGTTTGTTCTTCAGCTGCGTCTCCGCCTGCTGCTCCACCACCTGCTGCTACTGCTACTGCAGCTGCTGCTGGTTCGATACCGTATTCGTCTTTTAATATTGTAGCTAATTCATTAACTTCTTTTACTGTTAAATTAACTAATTGTTCTGCGAAATCTTTTAAATCTGCCATTTTCTATCGTTTTAATAATTTTAATAAAATATAATTTGTTTAAGTGCGTACTTATTTGATTATCCTTCTTTTTCGGATAATGTTTTGATAATACCTGCTAATGTCCCACCACCTGATTTAAGCGCTGAAATAACATTCTTAGCTGGTGATTGTAACAATCCAATGATTTCTCCAATCAACTCTTCTTTAGACTTGATATCAACGAGCATATCTAATTGGTCGTCTCCAAGGTAAACAGCTTCTTCAATAAAAGCACCTTTAAGCAAAGGCTTTTCAGATTTTTTACGGAAGGCTTTAATTACTTTAGCTGGAGCATTACCAGTTTCAGAATACATTACAGAGGTATTCCCTTTTAAAACTGTCGGAAGGTCTCCGAAATCTCTATCAGAAGCTTCCATAGCTTTAGTTAATAATGTGTTTTTAACTACATTTAATTGAACGTCTGCCTTGTAACAAGCACGACGTAAATCTGAAGTGCTACCTGCATTTAATCCAGAAATATCTGTTAAATATATATTAGCATTATCTGCTAACTGAGCAGTCAACTCTTCAATTACTTGTGATTTTTCTTCTCTTGTCATAATATTAAAGATTTAACTACTTAACTAAATTTAGGATCAATTGCGATACTAGGACTCATTGTACTAGACATAAAGATACTCTTCATGTAAATACCTTTAGATGCTGTTGGTTTCAACTTGTTTAAAGTAGTTAACAATTCAAGTGCATTATCCTGTAATTTATCAGCACTAAAAGATGCTTTACCTATAGGAGCATGTACTATTCCTGTTTTATCTACTTTAAAATCGATTTTACCAGCTTTTACTTCAGCTACTGCTTTAGCAACATCCATAGTAACCGTTCCAGTCTTTGGGTTTGGCATAAGACCTCTTGGCCCTAACACTCTACCTAATGGTCCTAACTTACCCATAATAGCCGGCATTGTGACAATAACGTCAACATCTGTCCAACCACCTTTGATTTTTTCTAGGTACTCATCTAATCCTACGTAATCTGCTCCTGCCGCTTTAGCTTCCTCTTCTTTATCTGGAGTCACTAATGCAAGAACTTTCATGTCTTTACCCGTTCCGTGAGGAAGAGAAACTACTCCTCTCACCATTTGATTTGCTTTACGAGGATCAACTCCAAGTCTTACAGCTAAATCAACTGAGGCATCAAATTTTGTATACGTAATTTCTTTTAATAATGCCGAAGCCTCTTCAAGAGAATATAATTTATTCTTCTCTACTTTAGCTTTCGCCTCTTTTTGTTTTTTTGTAATTGCCATTTCGAAAAATTTTTAGTTAGGTGCTTCACCACCTTTAACTGTGATTCCCATTGATCTTGCAGTTCCTGCAACCATCTTCATTGCAGAGCCGATATTAAATGCATTCAAATCTTGCATTTTGTCTTCTGCGATAGCTTTCACTTGATCCCAAGTTACTTTTGCTACTTTCTTTCTGTTCGGTTCACCAGATCCTTTTTTTACTTTGGCCGCTTCCAATAATTGTACCGCAGCTGGAGGAGTTTTAATAACAAAGTCGAACGACTTGTCTTTGTAAACTGAAATCACAACTGGAAGAACTTTACCAGGTTTATCCTGAGTTCTAGCGTTGAATTGTTTACAAAATTCCATAATATTAACTCCAGCAGCTCCTAAAGCGGGTCCAACCGGTGGCGACGGATTCGCAGCACCTCCCCGAACTTGTAATTTAACTACTTTACCTAATTCTTTTGCCATTTTGAAAATTTTAGTTTTGTGTATCTTTTATTGTGGAAGCAAAAAAGATATACTTTCTATATGTGTAACAATTATTATACTTTATCAACTTGCATATAACTTAACTCTAATGGTGTTTTTCTTCCGAAAATTTTAACCATTACTTCAAGCTTACGCTTTTCTTCATTTATTTTTTCGACAGTTCCATCAAATCCATTGAAAGGCCCATCGATAACTTTTACAGTTTCTCCAATAGTGAAAGGAATTGCAACGTTAGAATCTGCATCAACAGCTAATTCATCAACTTTACCTAACATTCTATTAACTTCAGATTGTCTCAACGGCACGGGATCTCCCCCTTTTGTTTCTCCTAAAAAACCAATTACATTAGTAATAGATTTAATAATATGAGGAATCTCACCACTTAAATTTGCCTGAATCATAATATAACCCGGAAAATAAACTTTTTCTTTGTTTATCTTTTTCCCATTACGAATCTGGATAACTTTCTCTGTAGGAACGAGCACCTGATCCACAAAATCTTCTAAACCTAATCTTGAAATTTCATTCTCGATATAAGCTTTGATTTTGTTTTCTTGGCCACTTACAGCTCTAACAACGTACCACTTTTTATTTACATTAGTCTCAGACATTCTTTTTAATATGTTTTAGTTACATTAAGTTAAAGTAAGCCTTAATTACTTTACTAAAAACAGTATCAACGCCCCAAACAGCTAATGAAAAAATGATCGAAAATACAGCTACTAATATGGTTAAACTTTGCGCCTCCGCCCAAGCAGGCCATGAGACGTTATTTTTTAACTCACCAAAAGATTCTTTTATATAATTAACTATTCCTGCCATTTGATTTTGTATTTGCACGGGTTGAGAGACTCGAACTCCCGACACCTGGTTTTGGAGACCAGTGCTCTACCAACTGAGCTAAACCCGTAAATATAAATCAAGGCGTTCCGACAAATCGGAACACCTTAATTAATATTTATATAATAAATATTTAGTCTAAAATTTCAGTAACCTGTCCTGCACCTACTGTTCTACCACCTTCACGGATTGCGAAACGTAAACCAACGTTCATTGCAATTGTTTGAATTAAATCAACAGTGATTGTAAGGTTATCTCCAGGCATTACCATTTCAACTCCATCAGGAAGCGCAATGTTTCCAGTTACATCAGTTGTACGTACGTAGAACTGTGGACGATAGTTATTATGAAATGGAGTGTGACGTCCACCTTCTTCTTTTTTAAGGATATAAACCTCAGCTTTAAATTTAGCGTGTGGTGTAACAGATCCTGGCTTAGTAATTACCATACCTCTAGAGATTTGAGATTTCTCAATACCTCTTAATAAGATACCTGCATTATCTCCAGCCTCTCCTCTATCAAGGATTTGACGGAACATTTCAATACCAGTAATCGTAGATGTCAATTTCTCAGCACCCATACCAATGATCTCAACTGGATCACCTGTATTAGCAACACCAGTTTCGATACGACCTGTAGCAACAGTTCCACGACCAGTAATTGAGAATACATCTTCAATTGGCATTAAGAAAGGCTTATCCATATCACGAACCGGTTCTTCGATCCAGGTATCAACAGCTTCCATTAACTCCATTACTGTATCTACCCATTTTTGCTCACCATTAAGTGCTCCTAAGGCAGAACCAGCAATTACAGGACCATTATCTCCATCATACTCATAGAATGATAATAAATCTCTGATTTCCATTTCTACTAATTCTAATAATTCCTCGTCATCAACCATATCCACTTTATTCATGAATACAACCATACGTGGAATACCTACCTGACGACCTAAAAGGATATGCTCACGAGTTTGTGGCATTGGACCATCTGTAGCAGCTACAACTAAAATTGCACCATCCATTTGAGCAGCACCAGTAACCATGTTCTTTACGTAATCCGCGTGACCTGGACAGTCAACGTGAGCGTAATGACGATTCGCTGTTGCATATTCAACGTGTGATGTGTTAATAGTGATACCTCTTTCTTTTTCTTCTGGTGCGTTATCAATTTGATCAAATGATCTTGCCTCAGATAAACCTGCATCAGCTAATACTTTAGTAATAGCAGCAGTTAAAGTTGTTTTACCGTGATCTACGTGTCCAATAGTACCTATGTTAAGGTGTGGTTTTGAACGATCGAAAGTTGCCTTTGCCATGTTTAATTTATTTAATCTTAATTATTATTTAGTGTTCAATTTAATTTTCAATTTAAAAAAGAGCCAATGACGAGATTTGAACTCGTGACCTCTTCCTTACCAAGGAAACGCTCTACCCCTGAGCTACACCGGCTTTAAAGGTTATTTTCTAAATAGAAACGTTTACCAATAATTAAATCAATTTTTATTGATTTAATTAGAGCGAGAGACCGGGTTCGAACCGGCGACATTCAGCTTGGAAGGCTGACGCTCTACCAACTGAGCTACTCTCGCATTTTATAACTGCTTTACCAGTTAAAGGTTATCAATATGTCAAAATGTTGTTGTTTTTTAATTCAAGCATTTGAAAACAACTTCAAATTTCGTGGGGAGAGCAGGATTCGAACCTGCGAAGACGTAGTCAGCAGATTTACAGTCTGCCCTCGTTGGCCGCTTGAGTATCTCCCCAATAATTTCATAATTTCAATTTTTTAAAACCACTTTAAATTAGCTTTAAAAAGAGCCGATGGAGGGACTCGAACCCACGACCTGCTGATTACAAATCAGCTGCTCTAGCCAGCTGAGCTACATCGGCTTTTTATTACTTTTTTCTCGTCAAATTTCAACCACAAAAAAGCCCGCTATTTCTAACGGACTGCAAATGTAAAGATTTATTTATTTATTCAAAACATTTTTTGGAAAATTTTACTAGATATGTGTTCTTAATTTTTGTTTTCGCTTTTTTAGTTGCCTTTCTAATGACGAAACTGCCGCATCTGTGCCTTCTTCAAAAGATTTACACTGCTTTTTAACTATTAAGCTATCTCCTGGTACTTTTAATGTTGCTTCAAAAATTTTATTTTCTTTATCGCTAGTATTTTCAACTTTTAAATAGACATCAGCCTGAATGATCTTATCATAAAACAAATCTAACTTATCCATTCGCTTTTGAATGAAATCAATTAATTTTCTGTCTGCATTGAAATTTACCGATTGCGTGTTTACCTTCATAATCGTTCTTTTATTGGTTAGACAATATTATTTTTTACTTCTCGGGTGTGCATCTGTATACACTTTCTTTAATTCAGCTATACTATTATGTGTATAGACTTGGGTCGCTGCTAAACTTGAATGACCAAGAAGCTCTTTTACAGCATTTAGGTTTGCTCCTTGATTTAGCAAATGAGTTGCAAATGAATGCCTTAATATATGCGGACTCCTTTTTACCTTTGAGGATACCATACTAAAGTAGTCATTTATAATTCTGTACACAAGAGTTTCATAAACTTTAACCCCTTTTTTGGTTAAAAACAAGTAAGTATCATCGCTTACAATTACGAGTTCATTTCGTACTTTCATATAGGACTTTATGGTATCGATTACTGAATCCAATAACGGGATATACCGTTCCTTATTTCGTTTACCTAATACCTTTAAGCTTTTATTAGCAAAATCAACATCTGAACATTTTAAGTTCACCAATTCAATACGCCGTATTCCTGTGGCATAAAAAAGCTCTATAATTAATCGGTTTCGCAATCCTTCAAAATCATTGGCTGAATGCACAGCATCCATGACAGCCTTCATTTCAGCTTCAGAAAATGGGACTTGAATCTTTTTGTTAACTTTGAGTGCCTTATGCTTATTCAAGGGGTTAACTTCAATAGCTTTAATTTTTAATAGAAATCTATAATACGTATTTAATGAAGAAATTTTTCGATTTATAGTTCTATTGGTAATGCCACTTTCTACAAGAGCGACAATCCAGTTTCGAATTTGATTATAATGAACCTCATTTATTGAATCGGAGTTAAATTCTGAAATGGCAAATATTTGAAACTCTTCTAAATCATTAAGGTAGGCTTTAAGAGTGAGCTTAGAATAATTTTTTTCTAGCAACAGATAATCAGAAAATGCTTTAAAAGCCATAGGAATTTTATTGTCATCAAGTCTCGATTTAAAAATACAATCTTTTATTGATTTTTTTTGGTAATGCTCAAAAAAAAAATCCTGCTAGAATAGCAGGATTTATATCTTATAAAAAAACGTTTTATACAGTTTCTTGATCTCGGAGACCCTGAACGTATTGTGCTTTTTGAACTTGAGCTCTACGTGCAATTGAAGGTTTTGTATACTGTTTACGTTCTTGCAACTGATTCTTAATCGTTGTCTTTACAAACTTTCGCTTGAAACGTTTTAGCGCTCTATCTATATTTTCTCCTTCTTTTACTGGAATTATTAACATAGTTCTTAACCTCCTCTCTTTTAGAATTTTTCAGGCTGCAAATATAAAAACTAAATTAAAATCTCCAACAATAAATTTTGTTTTTATTTAGTCCTTATATAAGGACGCTCGTGTACTTAAATCTTCAATAAGTTTTTCATCTTCCTCACTTTCTAAAAGTACATTGTAATTTTTCCAAAACTCTTTGTTATACGGTTTTTGAGAAAAGATATCCATATTCCAATCTTGTAATAGCGCAGTTTTTATCACTTCTTTATCTAAAATGATTTCAGAAAATAAAATTTCTTGGATGGTGTAATAGTAACGTTCTTCCTTATTGTAACGTGCTTTGTCTTCATCACTCACCTTCTCATCTGCTTTAAATCCAACATTAACTAATTTAGGCGTTTCGTAATAGATGTAATTTGGATACATTTTATCTTCATACTCGATATAAGTCATCACCAGTTTATGATTCACCTGTGTATCAAATAATCGTTTGCTCCGTACTTTTTGCGCATCCGAAGCAGCCACAAGTTCATACTCTATTTTTTTAATCGCATAATTATCATAATAGATGTACAACCAGCCATTGGCAACATAACCTTCATTAAATATACCTTTAGTTCCGAGGCCAACAAAATCGGTACTATCTGTTATTTTAATCTTGTAAATTTTTCGATCATTATCCACTAGTATTGTGTCTAATTCAAAATGATGTTTATCTAAAATATCATCCCCAAATAATGCTTTTGAATCCTTAGAATTTCGGAGTAAATTCAATTTTCCTTGAAAAATATTTTGCAAGCCATTAACGCGATTATCATTCCATTTAATCGCTTTAACCAATTGCGATGTTTTCAGTTTAGTTCTATCTACGTCTTTTGGCTTCAATCGGTTTCGTCTTGAATTTTGGTTATTATAAGACACATAAGAAAAAATACTATCCACATCTCTCAAGTCATAACTCTTTCGCATTTCATCGACATTAATTTTTAAATGTTCTGAACTTTTGGTAGTATAACCAGAATCATATACGGTAATAGCGCTTTCAATGAGCCATTTAAACTCCACTTTATTACGCTCTTTATGTCTTAAAAACCCTTTTTGTATATAGGCTGAATCTGGTAAATTAACGCTTAATTTTTCAATCGCTTTAAGCACAATGTCATTACCTGTTTTTGGACGAGTTTCTGCGATTAATAAAATTTCATCTAACGAGGCCACATCTTCTTCTAGATAAACTTCTGATGTGTTATCAAATTCACTTACAGGTATTTTAAAGGTCTTATAACCAATAGATGAAATGATTAAGGTGTCTTTTGAAAACTCTGATGGGACTTGAAGTAAAAAGCGTCCATCTGCATTACTAACCGTACCAATTGTCGTATTCTTGACATAGATACTTGCGCTTTCTATTGGAATTAATGTTCCAAAATCAACAATTTTATTTTTTACTTCAGTTTGTGAAAATCCAATAATTGTGGATAGCAGCAGTGCTAAAGCAAGGGATTTCTTCATGTTGTGTATCACCATACTAAATGTTCTTATTAATAATTCGGAACAGTTTGGCTTGCTGGTCTTCCGAAGTTTATTATGTTGCCGGTTTATAATCCTTGTTATCAATTACCATTTTTGCGATAATCTCTCGCAAGATTTCAGAGGTTCCTCCGCCTATTGGCCCCAATCTACTATCACGCAATAATCTTGCCATAGGATATTCTTCCATGTAACCATAGCCTCCTAAAAATTGTAAACATTGATAAATCACTTCATCAGCCATTTTAGTAGAACGCAGCTTAGAGATTGTGGCTTCTTTAACAACATACTCACCTTTGTCTAAACGATTAGCGATGGCATAATTAAATTCTTTACACATGAGCATATCTGCGTAGCAATCGGCAAACGTATGACGTAAGGCTTGAAATTTATTGATTGATTTTCCAAAAGCCTGTCTTTCACTCATGTAATTTCTTGCATAGTCTAAAGCGTATTCTGCTCTTGCGTGGGCATTAATTCCCATAATTAATCGTTCTAATGCAAAATGTTGCATAATATATGGAAATCCTTGATTCTCCTCTCCCATTAAATTGGAGGCTGGAATAGTCACATTATCAAATGCTATTTCTCCAGTATCAGAGGCGCGCCATCCTAATTTATCTAATTTGGTCGCTGATACACCAGGTATATCACGATCCATGATAAAAATGCTAATCCCTTTGTTTCCAAGTTCTGGATTTGTTTTCGCTGCGACAACTAAATAATCGCTAAACACTCCATTGGTAATAAACGTTTTTGACCCGTTAATTATATAGCTATCCCCTTTTTTTACAGCTGTAGTTCGCATTCCTGCAACATCACTTCCCCCAAAAGGTTCGGTAATACAAAGACAACCTATTTTCTCACCTGTGATACTTGGTGCTAGATATTTTTCTTTCAGATCATGATCACCTTCTTTATTAACATGTGTCATTGCTAAATAAGCATGTGCCCATATTGCAGCTGCAAATCCGCCAGAATCAATTTTCTGAAGTTCTTCAAGAAGGATGACTGTATAAAACAAGTCGAGATTCATACCTCCATAAGCTTCTGGATACGCTAATCCAAAGAATCCCATTTCTCCAAATTTCTCCCATATGAAACGTTCTATATGACCTGTTTCCTCCCACTTATCAATATGCGGAACGACCTCTTTTTGCAAAAAATCTTTTAAACTTTGTCTGAATAATTCATGTTCTTCGGTGAAGTACATACTCGTCATAACCTTCTTTTTTTATTGTTCTTTATTCGAAGGTCAAATATAACGCAATTATCTCACTTTTTTTAACGGGAAAATCTTTAACTTTTGTTAATTCCTCAAATGATTTAAACCCTTCTCGAAGTGTGCGTTGTTCAATGATATTATGAGCAATCTCGTAATCAATATATTTAATACTCACCAACTGGTCAATCGTTGCCGAATTAATATTAATTTTAGTGATAGTTTTACCTGACTTGACGGTAAATTCGGCCAACACACGTGTTATTACCTCAGGCGAAAGTCCGTAAACCTCCTGTAATTGAACATCTGCTGCAAACCCGCCAGAACGCGCTCGATAATTCACAATACGTTCTGATAACGTCTCACCAATACCGTTAACGCGCTGTAATTGAGTTGCTGTAGCTGTATTAAGATCATTTTTCTGCTCATATTTTTTAGGTATTGACTCCGTTGCATATTGAGACCTGTAATTTGGCTTAGGATTAGTTACCCATTCAGGAAACTTAAAATAAGGTGCTATTTGTTCTAAGAGTGAATCAGATATTTGAGTTACACTCTGAAATTCTTTGGCTGAATTCACCCACTTGTTAGTTTTTCTATAGTCATGCAACCTATCTATTTCCGAAGCTGACAATCCTAAGGTATACCCTTTATAGTCGGTTATATAATTTGGATTAAAAGGATATATTTTAGGCAGGTTATCCAGTCGTTTCAGAACGCTTAAAGAATCGACCTCTGCTTCAAATTGTGCCAATGCCTTTTGATTTACATTATAATTTTCGGAAGAAAAGTCTACAAAATAATACACACTTTGCAGAACTATAATGACGACAATCAATAAAAAAATCCCACCTCGTTGTTGTTTTGTAAACATAAAGTGGGATTTAAATTTTATCATAACTAAATTTATTCTTTTTTCGTCTTTATTGCTTTGAGATACCTATTCAGTTCTGCTTTTACTTTTGGTGCTAGAATCACTAGACCAATCATATTTGGTACCATCATAGCAAAAATCATAGCATCGGAAAAGCCGATGACTGAACCAAGACTTGCAGCGGCACCAACGATGACAAACAAACAGAAAATCACCTTATAAGTGTATTCCATTTTCTTTGAACGACCAAATAGGTAAGACCATCCTTGGAAACCATAATAAGACCAAGATATCATAGAACTAAATGCAAACAAGACTACAGCAACGGTTAATACGTATGGGAACCATGAGATCGCTGATTCAAAGGCACCAGAGGTTAACAATATCGCTTCTGCATCATTTAAAGAGGCATTAGCCGCAGTAACATTTCCTGTTATAATCAATACCAAAGCAGTCATAGTACATACTAAAACTGTATCAATGAACGGTTCTAATAAGGCTACCATACCTTCACTTGCCGCATATTTTGTTTTCACAGCTGAATGTGCTATCGATGCCGAACCAATACCAGCTTCATTTGAGAAAGCAGCACGTCTAAATCCTTGAACTAATACACCAACAGCTCCACCTGCAACACCTTCAGGACTAAAAGCTCCATTAAATATTTGTGCGAAAGCATCACCTATCATATCATAGTTGGCGAAAATCACAAATAATGAGGCCGTCACATATATCACGACCATAAAGGGCACGATTTTATCGGTTACTTTCGCGATAGATTTAATTCCTCCAATGATCACAATACCAACTAGAATTGCCATGACTAAACCGAAGGCCAATCCATAACCATGAAGAAAGGATTCTGTTCCACCAGTAATATTTTCCACTAATTGAAAGGCTTGATTAACTTGGAACATGTTCCCACCACCAAAAGATCCACCGATCACAAAAATGGCAAAAAGCACCGCTAGAACTTTACCTAGACCTTCAAGACCTTTTGACTTTAAACCTTTAGTTAAGTAATACATCGGGCCTCCATAAACGGTTCCATCTTCATTGATATCTCTATATTTTACACCAAGGGTGCATTCTACAAATTTAGAAGCCATACCAAGAAGACCAGCAATAATCATCCAGAAGGTAGCTCCTGCACCACCAATAGATACGGCTATTGCAACACCTGCAATATTTCCCAAACCTACAGTCGCCGATAAAGCTGCTGTTAATGCCTGAAAATGTGATACCTCTCCATCATGTCCCTCTATAGCAATGGTTTCAATAGCATCTCCTCCAGGAGTAGAATCACCAGCCATCACCATGGATTCATGATGATCAATTTCATCATATTTTCCTCTAACAATGTTTATTGAGGTAAAAAAGCCTCTAAAAGTGATAAACTTAAAGTAAAATGTAAAATAGGTTGCTCCGATAATTAACGGAAACAATACCCAGAATACTTTCACATCTCCACCAAAATCTATTTGATAAAAAATAAAGTTGACAAACCAACCTGTTGCATCTCCAAAAGCCTTATCAATCTTTTCGTCGAGACCGACTTCAGTGGCCTCTTGAGCAAAGGTGATTAATGGTAAAATAATCGTAAACATTGAAAGAAGATATTTCTTCATAAGTGAATTATTTATATTAGTTAGTTTTTTTTAATTAGCGCACAAGATGCTAAAAAAAAATCACTTTTTAAAGCACAGCTTGTTAAAATGAACTTAAGGCTATACGATGTCGTAAAGTGAATTTAATTTCTCAATTTGCTCTGGGCGTCCTAATACAATTATTTTCGAATTGGGTTTTAATTGCATATCTGCACCTGGATTAACGATATACTCACCAATTTCATTTTTGTATCCAATAACATTACAACCTGTTTTTTTTCTCAGATCTAAATGCCTAAGCGTTTCAATTTTTTCAGTTGTAAATAGTTTCTCAATAGCTACTTCTTCAATATTAACATTGCCTTTACCAATAATTGATAGGTTATCAATGAACTCAATTAAATCAGGCACAACCACCAATGACGCCATATGATCACCTCCAATTCTATCTGGTAAAATAACATTGTTAGCGCCAGCAAGTTTTAATTTTTTGTATGAAGTTTCCTGGGAAGCTCTGCTAATTATGTTCATATTCGCATTGATTTGTCGCGCAGACAAGACAACGAACAAATTATCAGCATCATTAGGCAAGGCCGAGATTAAAGTACTGGCTCTTTCAATTCCAGCTTGATACAGGATTTCATCTTCGTTAGCATTACCTAAAATAAATGGCACTAATTCACTTTGAAATTTATCAATGGTTTCTTTATTTTTTTCAATAACCACAAAGGGCTTCTTATACGCTAAAAGTTTCTGCGCAGCTTGCTTTCCATTTCTTCCATAACCACATATAATAATGTGATTTTTTAGGCTGTCTATTTTCTTTTGCATCTTTCTTTGTTTTAATTCTTCAAAATCATTCTTGCTCAAAATGTATTCAGTAATTACTTTAATAGCGTATCCTAAGATTACAACACTAGTTAAAATTAAAAATATTGTAAATATTTTTGATTTGTCATCTAAAGGATGTACTTCTCCAAAACCAACTGTAGTTACCGTAATTACAGTCATGTACAAGGAATCGACCCAAGAATAGTCAGACATAAATCGAAAACCAAAGACTCCTATCATTAAAAGCACTATCAACAATATGACTGCTATATATATTTTTTCGCGAAATAATTTAATTAGTGGATTCATAATGGATTAAAGATCAAAAACAGAAGAGCGTTTAGTATACATAATATCTTTAATTCGAATCCAAAAGGCCATGAATAAATACAGGGCAAAGCCAAACCCTAAAGTCACAAAAGTAAGGTACATAAAAGATGTACGTACCACTTTTGCTCGTATGCCTAAACGATCAGCTACACGCTGGCAGACATAATAGCCGCGTTTTTGAAAGTACAATAGAATTTCATAAAACCATTTCATACTGCAAGTTAAAATTTATTTATTTAAAAGCGTATTACCTATCACACATTTTAAACACTTATTTTTATCACAATAGTTTGTTTTGAGTTGAATTAAAGCTTGTGAATGCATTGCAGAATCTGAATAAACCCCTAAACGATCAAATCCTTTTATGATACTATTCTTTTCTGAATGGATTGCACTAATAATTTTTATGAGATTTTCATGATTGACGTCTCCTTTTTGTTTGGCGTAATAAAATTTTAAAGGTAAAATCGTATTTATTAATAAAAGGTCAATAAACGGAGTTGTCAAATATTTATGAGACGCTTTTGATTCTTTATCAAAAGAATAATGTGTCTTCCAAAACATTGAAGCAGATACTTTAAACAGCTCGTAAAACTCTGAAAGCTCCTCTATCAATATGACTTTTGAAAACAAATTAGGTTCTTTATAATACAAATTAGCCAGCTGTGATAAGCGTATAGTAGGGAAGTTTGGTGGTCGTAACCTAAAAAAGCGGGATGTTTCGACACCTTGATTATTTAACTGAAATTTTTGCTTTAGGAATCTATAGTCCTTTTGAAGTTTTTTATAATAGGGATTTATCTTTTCTTTTTCCAACACTCCAGATTGACCTAAAAGTAAAGCTTCTAATAATTGGGAATCGGATTGCACTTTTCTTACTATAGAAAACTCAAAAGATTGAGCCATACTTAAGAATGCTTCACTATTGACTTTAAGTCCGAAATTTTTCGCCAGTAACCGAAATAACACAGCCTCCCAATCTTGTTTGGTTGTAATCAGGAATACATCTATAGTATTCGATTTCTGCTCTAACCGTTCAAAATATAAACGCTCTAACCAATGTTTCAATGCAAATTCAGGAACCTCAGCAATTCCATAGTCACAATTAATCCATTGCTCGTGTTTGGAAAATAATCGATAATAAGCAACGAGTAGATCTTTACAAATATAGTTTTTAAGTTCTAAGGTAGGAATCACGGAATTATCTTTTCTAAAAATATCAGTATCGTGATCATAAACAACATGTAAAATAACATTATCATAAGCCGCATCCATTTCATGATTATGATGATACCAGTCACTAGATCTGATATGTATTTCGATATTTCCAGCCCAAACCTGTTCTCCAATACGCAACAGGCCATTGAAAAAATCTGGACCGCTATTCAGATTGTGATATCCTGCAGATAGTATATCCAATGGTTCCTGCTGCGTGGTTGTGATATGGAGAACATCAAACTTTTTATATAACCAAATGTAATGTAGAAAATCTTCTATCATATACAAATATAGTAAATTTTCTACATAAAGCTCTAAAGCAAATTAAAGTATTATTTTTGGGTATTGGAAAAACATATTACCATGAGTGTATCTGCCCATTTAGCTAAACATATTAGAGCTGTCCATTTTGGAGGAAATTGGACCAGCATCAACTTAAAAGACCTCTTGTTTGACGTCACTTGGCAGGAGGCCACTACTAAAGTGCAAAACTTAAATACCATACTGGCACTTACTTACCATGTAAGTTATTATGTGACTGGTGTTTTAGAAGTATTTCAAAACAGACCATTAGAAATAAGAGATAAGTTTAGTTACAACCATCCAAGCATATCTTCTGGTGCGGATTGGCGGCACATGTTGGATACTATTTATAAAAATGCTGAAACCTTGGCACAACATATTGAAGCGATTCCTGAATCTCAAATCTGGGAGGATTTTGTAGATGCCAAATACGGCAATTATTTTAGTAATATCAATGGAATTATTGAGCATACACATTATCATTTAGGCCAAATCGCAGTCATTAAGAAGCTTCTAAGAACAAACAACAGCTAAAAAAGTCAAAGATGTAATAGCTGAAATACAAGATATATTGAAGAAGGTTTTGAAAAGGAGATTAGAGCGACTCAAAGACTAAATATAAATTCAATTAAAGTTTAAAGCACGTCAAACAAAAAATTAAATCTTTTTATGGCTATTATAAAAACTCCCGATACTGAAGCACTCTAAAATCAAAGGTGTTGAAACTGGGGTTCTTGGCATTGAGTTGCTGGTAAAGTGGCTGTCGGCTGATAGATATATTTGCAGCTCCTGAACTAGACGTTAAGGAAACAGTTTTGATTATTCGATCTTCCACAGAAAACTTATGAACCCTTGGCACCTCATTAGAGACCAATTCTAAACTAAGTTTATACGTTTTTAAATGTCTTCTAAAGAAATATTCTGGACCGTTTTTACTATTCCCCCCTGTGAATAATAAGGTATCAATGTTTGGGAAACGTTTTAAATATCCTATAATATCTCTTAAAATTATATTGGTCATCCCTAAATCTGAGGCGTCTATCTTTTTGCGCACTGCAGATTCTACAATATCACAAACTCCAATCTTGTGCTGTTTTAAAAAATCTTTACGTTGGCATATAGCATCTTTGGAATTATCGTAGCGTAAACCCAATTGGTGAATCTCGTCAATGTATAGCCATAACGAGTTATAATAACTACCATAGCAAAAATCGACATCTTTCGCAAGTAAATCTCCTGTACTAAATCGTGGAGGTGGCATAGTACCTACAATGAGTTTGGTGGTATTACTTTGAATAAATGGCCGATATGGATGTTCATGTAAAAACAATCACATCGTTTTTAATAGCTCTTCAACCTCTCTTATAGTAGCTCTGTATTTCTTTCTATTGACAGGTGTCATGTACTGTGATTCGGTGTAGATTTCATTGAGAAGGTCCTTCGCGGCTTCAAATCTATTCTGACTTATTAAAAATTGAGCCAACACTAAGCGTTCATCATAGTTAGAATACCGCTGATCTATCGCCTGTAAATGTGGTTCTGCTTCTTCAGTTTTGCCTAATTTAACTAAAGACAATCCATAAAAAAACTGCACTTTCGAACCTTTAAAATCGGGTCGAGTTTTTACCTTTTCCGCGTATGAAATAACCTTTTTATAATCATCATTAAAGTAATATGCCTTTATTAACTGAAATATGACATGTAAATCATCATGAAAATCTTTGGCAATAGCTGCTTCATAATGCATAATAGCACTGGTAAAGTCTTTGATATCATAAAAAGCGTCAGCCAAATTGACTCTGTTCTGAAAAGTTTGAGAAAATTCTAAAGTTTGCTCGAGATCTCTAACTTTTTTCGTCGGATTAATAATTGTTGTGAGCTCCTCCTGTATTTTTACGACATCACGCTTATTATACACTTGCGTAATGAGGTAAACAATACAACCTATCAATGGCAAGAAAATAATAAGAAAGATCCAATAATAGGTATTTCCGTTTTTAATTAAATGGTATATACAATATACTTGCAACGCAATAATAAAATAATAGGCCATGTGTTAAATTAAGATTAAAGGCTAAAAATACTAAAGTAAAGTCTCAATTATTCATTAAATTAAGCATAATCAAGAAATGACAATGACATGGGAAAAGGCGATAAAAAATCAAAACGAGGAAAAATAAATCGAGGGTCTTATGGCGTAAGACGACCACGTATCAAAAAACGACCTAAAACTGAAGACAAGATCAATCCCAATTTAAAGAAGTGATTATCTGGTAAACACTAATTCTTTATCTGTTGATAACGCTTCTGTGTATCGGTAGTTTTCAGCATCAAACCCTTTAATATCTTCAATAGTCTTAGCATTGGTATCAATGATATATCTTGTCATTAAACCTCTTGCGAGTTTAGAGAAGATGCCTATAGTTTTGTATTGACCGTTTTTAAGTTCTTGAAACTTCACATTAATCACAGGTACTTTCAAGGCTTTAGTATCGATGGCCTTAAAATATTCATTACTCGCTAAATTAAGAAAGAGCTCATCATCTTCTAATTCATCATTTAAAGATTGAGTCACTTGCTTTTTCCAGAACTCGTACAAGTTTTTGTTTTTACCTACCGGAAATTTCGTACCCATTTCTAATCGGTAAGGCTGGATCAAATCTAAAGGTTTTAATATTCCATATAATCCAGAAATGATACGAACGGTATTTTGGAGTATCTCCAATTTCTTAGTATCGATAGAATAGGCATCTAAACCTCTATATACATCGCCGCTAAAGGCATAGACTGCAGGCCTTGCATTTTCTTGATTAAAAGGCAAACTCCATTCTTGATTGCGCTCATAGTTTAATTGACCTAAATTATTAGAAATATGCATGAGCTTCGATAAGCTTTTAGCCGATTTCTTTTTTAGTAATTTATTTAAACGATCTGCCTCATTTAAAAAACAAGCTTCACTGTTTTTAGTTGTTGGAATTTTGCTATCGTAGTCTAAAGATTTTGCCGGTGATAATACGAGTTTCATCTATCGAAATATTTTATTTCAAATTTACAACACTCATAGGGACTTGTCAAATAAACGATTTCAAATATTTCTATATCGCCATAACTAAAAGTAATGGGGCGTCGTGGTTTTAGCTAAAATTGGAATTCCTTACAAAAATATACTAGTGAATGATTGCTATTCACCAATGAATTAGAAGTCAGAAATGTGGGAGTAAACCTTAACCTTTGTAATACCTAGAAGACGATAACAAATAATAACATCAATACCTATTTTGTATGAGTCGCATAATGTCGCCACTTTTCAATGCACTGCTGCATATCCTCGGGTATTGGCGTATCAAAACTCATAAATTCTCCAGTCTTAGGATGCTCAAAGCCTAGCGTTTTGGCGTGAAGGGCTTGTCTTGGTAGGATCTTAAAACAATTCTCAACAAACTGCTTGTATTTGGTGAAAGTAGTTCCTTTTAAGATGCGCTCACCTCCATAACGTTCGTCATTAAATAAGGTGTGACCAATATGCTTCATATGCACGCGAATTTGATGTGTACGACCTGTTTCTAATTTGCAGGATACCAAGGTCACATAACCCAAACGTTCTATTACTTTGTAATGTGTTATTGCAGGTTTACCTTTATCTTCATCATCGCCCTCAAATACGGTGTTTTGCAGTCTGTTTTTAGGATGCCTCCCGATGTGCCCTTCAACAGTACCTTCATCTTCGGTCATATTTCCCCAAACAATAGCAACGTATTCACGCTCACTTGTTTTATTAAAAAATTGCTTAGATAAATGTGTCATCGCATGTTCGGTCTTTGCCACCACTAATAAACCACTCGTATCTTTATCGATACGATGCACTAATCCTGGACGTTCACTAGAGTTATTAGGTAAGTTCTCAAAATGATAAATTAAGGCATTTATCAATGTTCCTGAATAATTACCATGACCAGGGTGCACAACCATACCTGCCGATTTATTGATAACTAATAACTCCTCATCTTCATACACAATATCTAAAGGGATATCTTCAGGTGTCAACAAATACTCATAAGGAGGGTGTTCAAATAATACGCGAATCTTATCAAAAGGTTTAACCTTATAATTTTGTTTTACTGGAATATCATTCACATAAATACTTCCATCTTTTGCAGCTGCTTGAATCTTATTACGTGTCGCATTTTCAATGAAATTCATTAAGTATTTATCAATACGTAAAGGGGTTTGACCTTTATCCACAACAAATGAATGATGCTCGAACAACTCATCGTCATTCTGGTCTGTGGTAGTGGTATCTGTAGTCATGATTTAATTCGATGAACCTCGTTTTCCGTTTCCTAAAACAACATCTATTTTTGAGGTTAATGGAAGTAGCTCTCCGGCTTCTAAAGTTTTACCTTTAAACTTGATGGCGATCACCTCGTCCTTACCTATGTCGTTAACGTATGTCACATTTCCAACTTCAAACCCTAAGGTCTCCAAAGTTGGTTTGGCTTGTCTAAAGGTACGTCTTACAATATTTGGAATTGCTACTTTGCGATATCCTGACGGATTTAAAGTTAAGTATATTTTTCGTTGTTCTTTCACTTGAGCGCCAGCCCTTGGATATTGCTCAATCACAGAAAATTTCGGGTATTTAGGATTATAATTTGCTGAATCTTGAATCTCCATCACCAAATCATTATCATTGAGTTCAATTTCAACAGTACCCAAAGTTTTTCCTTTTAAATCTGGAACGGTGATGAACTCGTCATGATTGGTTGTGCTTTTAAGCCAAAGAGATGTCAAAAACACAATGACAATAAGAGCAACCACAGCGAGTGCTAGTTGCATAAAAAACGTTTTACTCTTTAGAAACTGAATGAGACTCATGTCATAAATTTACTTAGCAACAAATATATAAAAACGAAAGCGTTTTTATTATGGGTTTATTTGGTATTTTAGCTTAACTCAATAATAAAGAGTTTTATTGTTTAAATTCAATTCTGAAGTTCTGATCAAGATTCAGCATCTATAAATTCAGTATCAATGAAAAAAAATATTGCCATCATTATGGGAGGGTATTCTAGCGAGTTTGAAATCTCTCTTAAAAGCGGACAAGTGGTTTACGACATACTTTCAAAGTTAAACTACAATGCCTATCGTATCCATATTCTTAAAAACAAATGGGTATGCGTTAATGATTCCAATGAAGAATTCCCAATAGATAAAAATGATTTTTCTATGGTGATCGCTCAGCGTAAAATAGTATTTGATTGCGTCTTTAATGCCATTCACGGGTCTCCAGGGGAGGATGGTATTATGCAGGGATATTTTGAATTACTGGGTATTCCTCATACCAGTAGCGACATGTACCAAGCCGCTCTTACTTTTAACAAACGAGATTGTTTAAGTGTTCTAAAACCTTATGGTATTAAAACTGCTACTTCTTATTATATTAATTTAGGAGACCCTATTGATGAAGCGGCTATTATCAACAAGGTAGGCTTACCATGTTTTGTGAAAGCGAATAGAGCAGGAAGTAGTTTTGGGATTACTAAAGTGTATGAAAAAGAAGATTTACAGAATGCATTAGCCGTAGCTTTCAAGGAAGATGACGAAGTTATTATTGAGGCATATCTCGATGGAACTGAAGTTTCAGTGGGTGTCATTAACTATAAAGGCACAGTAACCGTATTACCACTAACTGAAATCGTTTCAGATAACGATTTCTTTGATTATCAGGCTAAATATATGGGGCAATCACAAGAGATTACACCAGCGCGCATTAGTGCTACCGATGCCGAAAAAGTAAGCGCATTGGCTAAGAAAGTCTATGACGTGTTACGTCTTAAAGGCTTTAGTAGAAGTGAATATATTTTTAAAGATGGAGAACCACATTTATTGGAGGTGAACACGGTTCCAGGATTAACGGCTGCGAGCATCTTGCCTCAACAAGCAGCACAAGCAGGTATTAGCATGAGTGATTTATTTGAGAACGCCATAGCGTTAGCACTCAAATAAATATAATTATCTTTGAACAATAAGTCTTGTATTATATGAAACGTGCAATTTTTCCAGGATCATTTGATCCCATAACATTAGGTCACTACGATATTATTAAACGTAGCATCACATTATTTGATGACGTTGTTGTTGCTATTGGCATTAATGCTGAGAAATCGTATATGTTTTCTCTTGAAGAACGCAAGCATTTCATTGAAGAGGCATTTAAAGATGAACCAAAAGTGAGCGTCGTAACCTACGAAGGTTTAACCATAGATTTCTGCAAACAAATAAATGCTCAGTTTATACTCCGTGGACTAAGAAATCCTGCAGATTTTGAATTTGAAAAAGCCATCGCACATACGAACAGAAAACTTTCTAAAATAGAAACGGTCTTTTTGCTTACTGCTGCAAACACCTCTTACATTTCTTCATCAATAGTGAGAGATGTGATTAGAAATAATGGAGACTACACCAAGTTAGTTCCAAACAGTGTAAGGCTTAAATAAGATTATTCTTTCTTGTTTTTTTAACTTAAAGTATAGACTTTATTGATGTAGCCACTTCATTATAAAGCACAAAAAAAGCATCAGAATAAATAGGTCTTTTTGGGACAACAATTTTAACTGACGCTTTTTTATAAAAATTGATTAATAGCAGGACCAATATATAACTAATTGATTCTGTTGTAGGATTTTTTCGATAAGAAGCAATTAAAAAAGATTAAGCGCAAAAGAGAAAATATTTTCTAATAACTACATCCTCAACTATTCTATATTGCTATTATGACTCTATGCAGACAAAGGAATATTAAAAGTATATCCCAATAGTCTTTGACTCTGTATTATAAAATTATGACTCTGATTTTCATTGATTTAACACCAAGCACCATCCCGTTTCTGTTTGCTATCTTATTTTTTACAAGATGAAAAATAAAACAATAAATACTTTAATTTTAAAATACGATATGTGGAAAACTTAATTGAACTTGCGTTTCCTTTTGTTTTAATCGCTCGAGGAAGGCGTGATGTGCATCCGATTTAGAATTAAAAGGACGATGTGCTAATCCTTTTTGAATCTCATCTACATCATTCATCATTGCTAGAGCATCTTTTGAAATCCATACATTTTGAAATCGATTCCAAATGTGGTTGATGGCAGTAGTATTTGGGTGTAACATATCTTCAGAATAGAATCTGTAATCGCGTAATTCATCCATCATAAGTTCATAAGATGGAAAGTAATAATTTCCTTGTCTAACATCCACCAATTGATGGATTGCAGCAATCAAATGCGACTTACTGCGAGTGTTTTCAACAAAACCATCTTTGATATGTCGAATTGGAGAGACCGTACATATTGCGACAACCTCAGGATTTATACTTTTAACCAAACTTACAATAGCCTCTAGAGATGTTTTTATTTGATCGACAGATAGCAACTCTTTTAAAAACTGTTTTTGTGGCACTTTATGACAATTGGCTACATGCAAGTCTGTTTCAATAAAACGATACACCCAGGCTGTACCAAGTGTTATAATAACATGGCTAGCTTCGCTTAAAAACTGATGGGTGAATCTAATAGCATTGTTTAAATTCTCCAAAAGCACCTCGGCCGAAGTATTGCTCAATCGCGAATGTGCGTCAAAACAGTGCCATTGTTCATTTTGAAAAAACAGATCATCTTTCGTATATTCTTTTTCATTAATCGCATTGGTCACTAAAGTCTCAATCGCTAATGGGTGAAATAGAATTCCAAAAGGGTTTTGTTGCTTCTGAAATTTGTAGTACTCAAACTTGTCGCCAATATGCTCGGCAAAACAAGAACCTAACAACAGGGTTTTGGAGTGATAATCGATTTGATTAAACGGCTGTTGTTGGAGCGGTATCTTTGTTTGAAAGTTCATTTCTAATTTATGGTAGAGACTAGCGAATTCAAAAATCTAGGTTAAATATGTTTTTACTGCTACCAAAGCTTCATCAATGCCTTGCGGATTCTTTCCACCAGCCGTAGCGAAAAATGGTTGTCCGCCTCCTCCCCCTTGGATGTACTTTCCAAGTTCTCTAACAATTTGGCCTGCATTTAAATTCTTACTAGCTACTAATTCTTTCGAGATATAGCAAGACAAAATAGCTTTACCATCATTATCGGCACCAAATAAAAGGAACAAATTATCATACTGACTGCCCATATCAAAGCACACATCTTTAATACCTCCTGCATCCAAATCCAACTTTTTAGCTAGAAACTGAATGCCATTAACTTCAGTTAATTCATTCTTCAACTCCCCTTTAATTGACTTTGACTTTTCCTTTAATAAATTTTCAATTTGTTTTTTTAGACCAATATTTTCTTCTTGTAAATTACGCAAAGCTTTCACAGGTTCTTTGACATTATTGAGCAAATCTTTCATTTCATAAAACGCTCTATTATTTTCAAAATAGAAGTCTTTAACAGCGTCGCTCGTTATGGCTTCTATTCTACGAATACCTGCTGCCACTGCGCCTTCAGACACAATTTTAAAATGCCACAGATCGCCTGTATTCTTAACATGTGTACCTCCACACAATTCAATAGATTGACCAAATCGAACTGTTCTTACGGCATCACCATATTTTTCGCCAAACAAGGCCATTGCGCCTTCACCAATCGCTTGTTCCATTGGTATATTACGTTGCTCTTGTAGCGGCAACTTTCCATCGATACGCCTGTTCACAAAATTCTCAACATCTCGCAATTCATCAACCGTTAATTTTGCAAAATGAGAGAAATCGAATCGTAAATATTTGGAGTGAACAGCCGATCCTTTTTGCTCCACATGAGTCCCTAATACCTCTCGAAGTGCTTGGTGCAGTAAATGGGTTGCCGTATGGTTACATTCTGTACGGTAACGTTGTTTTTCATCTACTGAGGCAGTAAATGTCTCGGTAATATGTTTTGGTAAGTTTTTTGTAAAGTGAACACTAATATTATTTTCTTTTTTAGTATCAATGATATACACAGTATCCCCATGTTCGTCTTTTAAATACCCTTTGTCTCCAACTTGCCCACCTCCTTCCGCATAAAACGGTGAGATATTGAATACCAACTGATATAATTCACCATCTTTCTTTGAAGTAACTTTACGATATTTTGTAATTTTTACTTGTGTTTCTAAGGTATCATAACCAACAAACTCTTGCTCTTCATCTTCGACTAAAACTGTCCAATCATCAGATTTCAATTCCGAAGCTTGCTTACCTCTCTCCTGTTGTTCTTTCAGTTTCAGCTTAAACTCCTCAACATTATACGCAAATCCTTTTTCGCGAAGTATCAAATCGGTCAAATCTTCTGGAAACCCATAAGTATCTTTCAATTCAAAAACCTTAGCACCTGAAATTTCTTTAGATGATGAATTTTCAATTAATCGATCCAGTAAAATCAATCCTTGGTCTAGAGTTCTTAAAAATGAAGCCTCTTCTTCTTTAATGACATTTTCAACGAGTTGACGTTGCTCCTTCAATTCTGGAAAAGCTGTGCCCATTTTCTTAACTAATACTTCAACCAATCTATAGATAAATGGTTCAGTTTTATCTAAGAAGGTAAATCCATAACGAACTGCCCGACGCAAAATCCTTCTAATGACATAACCCGCTCCATTGTTACTCGGTAATTGTCCGTCAGCAATTGAAAATGCTACGGCACGTACATGGTCTGAGATGACGCGAATAGCAACATCAACTTTTTCGTCTTTACCGTAGGCTTTATCTGTAATCGTTTCAATTTCACGAATGATTGGTGTAAATACATCGGTATCATAGTTAGATTGTACGCCTTGTAATACCATACAAAGACGTTCAAACCCCATGCCAGTATCAATATGTTTATCAGGAAGATTGTCTAATGAGCCATTTGCTTTGCGGTTATATTGCATGAAGACAAGATTCCAAATTTCAACCACATGAGGATGATCCATATTCACCAATGATTTACCATCTATTTTGGACTTCTCTTCCGCTGATCGAATATCTACATGAATTTCACTGCAAGGTCCACAAGGTCCTTGATCTCCCATTTCCCAGAAATTATCTTTCTTATTACCCATTAGGATGCGATCTTCTGGTATAAACTGTTTCCAAATATCGTAGGCCTCTTGATCCATTGGCAAGTTATCGGCATCATTACTCCCTTCAAAGACTGTCACATAGAGCATGCGCTTATCAATACCAAATTTATCGGTCAATAGTTCCCACGCCCATGCTATGGCTTCGGCTTTAAAATAATCGCCAAAACTCCAATTCCCTAACATCTCAAATAAGGTATGATGATACGTATCATAACCCACTTCTTCTAAGTCATTGTGTTTTCCAGAAACGCGAAGACATTTCTGAGTATCTGCAATACGATTGTTCTTTGGTTGGGCATTTCCGAGGAAAAACTCTTTAAAAGGAGCCATTCCCGAATTCACAAACATCAAGGTTGGATCGTCTTTTAGAACCATTGGCGCCGAAGGAACAATACTGTGTTTTTTGCCTTCAAAGAAGCTTAAAAATGTATGTCGAATGTCTTGAGACTTCATCTGATTTTTTATTATTGGTTTTTAAGGTAGTTTTGACTATCAAGATTTTAAATCTCCATTGACTTCTTGATGTTTCATTCTCACTTATTTAAAACCTAGTTTCTATTATATTACTTTAAATAGGAAACAATTTATATATTTGTGATACGTTCTATTAATCATGCAAAAATAGAACTTTTTAAGATATGTCTAAAGTAAAATATTATTACGATCCGGAAACGCTTTCTTATCGCAAAATCGAGCGTAAGAAAGGAAGAACTATTAAGTTCGGATTCATATTTTTACTAGCAGCGGCTCTTTTTGGCTTTTTCTTCGTTTTTATTGCTAGTCAATTTATCGAGTCTCCCAGAGAACGTGCATTAAAACATGAATTAAGCAACATGCAATTACAGTATGACTTATTGAACAAGCGAGTTGAAGATGCTTTTGCCGCATTAGAGAGTGTGGAAGAGCGCGACAATAATATCTACAGACTCTATTTTGAAGCCAATCCCATCCCTGAAGAACAACGCCGTGCTGGTTTTGGGGGCGTAAATCGATATAAAAAGTATGAAGGCTATGATAACTCACAGCTCATTATAGAAAGTAACAAACGTATTGATCGGTTACAAAAAGCAATAGTAGTGCAATCCAAGTCACTTGATGAAATTACCATATTAGCAGAAGATAAAGAGAAGTTTTTATCTTCTATTCCTGCCATACAACCTGTAAGAAATAAAGACTTGAAACACATGGCTTCAGGCTATGGCTATAGGACTGATCCGTTTACCAAGGTTAGAAAGTTTCATTGGGGAATGGATTTTACAGCACCACGCGGAACTCCCATTTATGCATCAGGTGATGGCGTAATAAAACGAGCAGATAGTAACTCCTCGGGTTATGGTAAACACATAAGAATAGACCATGGCTATGGTTATATCTCATTATATGCCCATTTGTATAAATATAATGTAAAAGCAAATCAGAAGGTAAAACGTGGAGATCTTATTGGTTATGTTGGTAGTACAGGTCGATCTGAAGCACCACATTTGCATTATGAAGTATTTAAAGACGGAGAACGTATTAACCCTATTAATTTTTACTACGGAAATTTAACTGCGGAAGAATACGCAAGATTATTAGAAAAAGCATCATTAGAAAACCAATCCTTAGATTAACAATATGCATATTAATCTTCCTGAAAAACGATATTATGGTATTGGCGAAGTCGCCAAAGCCTTCAATGTAAATACGTCTTTGATCCGTTTTTGGGAAAAGGAATTTGATGTATTACAACCTAAGAAAAACGCTAAAGGAAATCGTAAATTCACTCCTGAAGACATCAAAAACCTGAAGTTTATTTACCATTTAGTAAAAGAACGTGGATTTACCTTAGAAGGTGCCAAAACACATCTTAAAGAAGACAAAAAACAATCGCTAGATAAATTCCAAATCATAAATAAATTGGAAGGCATTAAAGCTCAGCTCATCAAAATAAAATCACAACTTTAAAACTCTATCATTATGAAAAAATGGCTCGTTCCTATAATAATTATTGCAATCATAGCAGTTGGATTATTTTCATGGGGAAAAGGATTTAACAATACTGCCGTACAATTAAATGAAAATGTAAGTGAAGCTTGGGGTAATGTGCAAACCTCTTACCAACGCAGAAATGACCTCATTGGTAATTTAGTAAATACGGTTAAAGGCGCTGCCGATTTCGAAAAAAGCACCTTAGAAGCTGTTGTGAAAGCACGTTCTGAAGCTACAAAACCAGAAATCAATATTAACAATGCTGAAGACTTAAGTCCCGAAAAATTAGAACAATTCAATAAGGCACAAAGCGGATTAAGTAGTGCTTTATCGCGACTATTATTAGTGGTTGAAAAATATCCTGATCTAAAAGCCAATCAGAATTTCTTAAAACTACAAGATGAATTAACCAGCACTGAAAACACGATTCAAACGGCTAGAACGCGGTACAACGAAGCTATCAAGCCCTATAATATTCACGTTAAGGAATTTCCAAATAACTTCCTTGCTGGAGTGCTTGGTTTTGATTCGAAACCATATTTTGATGCTGAAGCTGGTGCCGAGAAACCAGTAGACGTTGAATTTGACTTTAGTAACTAAACATGTCAAAAGTTGAGGACTTTTTAACCGCTCAAGAAGAACAGGAGATTATCGAAGCCATACGAAAGGCCGAGATGAACACTTCAGGAGAAATTCGTATTCATATTGAACATCATTCCGAACACGATGCTTTTGAGCGGGCTATGGAAGTCTTTCACTTTCTTAAAATGGACAATACAAAACTCCAAAATGGCGTCCTTATTTATCTTGCCATAGATGATAGAACGTTTGTCATTTATGGTGACAAAGGAATTAATGATGTTGTCCCAAAAGAGTTTTGGAACAGTACTAAAGATGTCATGCAAAACCATTTTAAAACCAATCGATTTAAAGACGGACTTATTGAAGGTGTTTTAAAAGCTGGCGAACAATTGGAAACGCATTTCCCGTGGAATCATAACGATCGTAATGAATTAACAAACACAATATCTAAAGGGTAAATGTTAAAACAAAAACATATTTATTTACCTCTTCTTATAAGTCTTATAAGTAGCTTTTTCCTACTTGCAAATGCTCAATATGATATTCCGCCTATACCAGAGGAACAAACAAGTATTTACGACTATATTGACCTATTATCGGCAACTGAAAAAAGCAATTTAGAAGAAAAGCTCGTTCGCTATTCTGATACCACATCTACACAAATTGTCATCGCCATTATCGCCACTACTAAAGGCGAAAACATTGGATTATTAGCCCCTAAATGGGCTCATGAATGGGGAGTTGGTCAAGCCAAAGAAGACAATGGCGTTTTCATTTTACTGGCTCATGAAGATCGAAAAATTTGGATCTCACCTGGTTATGGTGTGGAAGACAGACTCACTGCAGGAATTACAGGTCAATTAATACGAAATATAATCATCCCAGAATTTAAACGTGGAGATTACTATCAAGGCCTCAATAAAGGTACAGATGGCATTTTTAACATCTTAACCGGCAAATATCAAAGTTCTCGACAATCTGATAATTCAGGTGATATCTTTCCTGTCTTAATTCTTATATTTATGGTGATTATATTCATTGTTATTGTCATCGCTATAACTAAAAACAGAAAAGGTGGTGGTCACGATGGAGATGGTGGCTACAGAACAAATGGAACTAGTATTTTAGACGCTATCATATTAAGTAACATGGGACGAGGCAGCTATGGCGGAAGCTCTAGTGGAGGTCTCTTTGGCGGAAGTAGCGGTGGTTTTGGAGGTGGCTTTGGTGGCGGTGGTTTCTCAGGTGGAGGTGCTGGAGGCAGTTGGTAATGTTATGAAGAAACTCATCTTAATTGGTTTTGTAATTCTATGCTTTTCTTGTAAATCAGATACAGGAATACCTGTTGATTACAGTACACTCCCAAAAAATGAAAACAATCAAGTTCTTCTTGATTTGTCACATATCTTTTATGATGCTCAAATAGATTCACTTTCCGCAAAGATTATTGCATACGAAAATCAATCTACAAATGAAATTGTTATCCTCACCGTGGATTCAATTGCTCCCTTTGAAGATCTTCACATCTACAGTAGTGCCATAGGAAATTATTGGGGCGTTGGTAAAAAAGACAAAAACAATGGTTTGGTTATCGTTTTCTTAAAAACCCAGCGTCGTATATGGTTATCTACAGGTGATGGCGCCACAAAAGTCCTGACTGATTCGATTTGTCAGAAAATTATTGACCAACGTATGATTCCATATTTTAAGGAAGGGAATTACTATTTAGGTTTGGATAAAGGATTGGATGCGATTATCAATGCTTGGCACTAATGAAAAACCTGTTAACGAATAGAAATGACAATTCATGGCATTATGAATAGTCATTTCTATCAGTTATTAAATATTTATTTTTTACGCATATAGACGCTCACTGGCACACCTTTAAAATCGAAGTGTTCTCTTAAATTATTTTCAAGAAATCGCTTATAAGGTTCTCTTACATACTGAGGTAAATTGCAGAAAAATGCAAACTGAGGCTGCGGAGTTGGCAACTGCATGATGTATTTTATTTTCACAAATTTACCTTTATAAGCTGGCGGTGGATAGTTTTCTATAATTGGGAGTAAGACTTCATTCAGCTTACTTGTTTTTATCTTTTTAGTTCTATTTTGATAGACCTCAACAGCAGTTTCAATCGCTTTATAAATACGTTGTTTATTTAATACTGAAATAAATACAATTGGCACATCTGTAAATGGTGCAATTTCTTTTTGAATGACCTTTTCAAACTCTTTAGTTGACATGGTGTTTTTCTCAACTAAATCCCATTTATTGACAAGAATCACGATGCCTTTTCGATTACGCTGAGCTAACCAAAATATATTTTGCACTTGTCCATCAAAACCTCTTGTAGCATCTAAAACGACTAAACATACATCGCAATGTTCAATAGCTCTCACACTTCGCATTACAGAATAGAATTCTAAATCTTCTTTCACCTTAGATTTACGTCTAATTCCAGCAGTATCGACTAGGTTGAATTCAAATCCGAAACGATTATATTTAGTATCGATAGAATCTCTTGTAGTTCCAGCTATATCAGTAACGATATAACGCTCTTCCCCAATAAGAGCATTTATAAATGATGACTTACCTGCATTAGGTCGACCAACAACTGCAAATCTTGGCAATTGATCTACGTCTTCCTCCTCCTCTTTTTCTGGAAGTGCTTGCACTAAAGCATCCAACAAATCTCCTGTACCACTTCCATTAATACTTGCAATAGTGAAGTATTCACCAAGACCAAGAGCATAGAACTCTACGGCATCTTCAGAACGTTTTCCATTATCGACTTTATTGACAGCAAGAAATACTGGTTTATCCACTTTACGAAGTAATCGCGCAACATCTTCATCCATTCCTGTCACACCAGTTTCAACATCTACCATAAAAATAATGGCATCTGCTTCATCGATAGCTAATTCTACTTGCTTATCTATTTCCGCTTCAAAAATATCATCACTTCCTTTAACATATCCTCCGGTATCAATAAGAGAAAACTCCTTTCCGTTCCAATCACTTTTTCCGTAGTGCCTATCACGCGTCACACCACTAACGGCATCCACGATAGCTTCTCGACGTTGAATTAAACGATTAAACAAAGTAGACTTCCCAACATTTGGTCTTCCTACAATAGCAACTATATTACTCATAATTCTTTTTTTATCTGCATTACATCTCCTGTAAGCGGCTGCAAAGATACTAAATATCTATGATGCAGACTGTTTTTTAAGTTAAAGATTCTGTGTATCCGTAGTTTGGATAAAAAATAGTAATTTAAAGCATTAAATAAATATGCCATGTCATTATCAAATGAAATCGTATTAAGGCCTCGTTTTAATTTTAAAGTAAGATATGATAATGAGCACCTTTTAAAACTTTTTGAAGACAAGAATGGCGCACAATCAGATTTTGTTGTGTCTAGAGTTGACGATCACTTATTTATAAAAATCCCAAAAGCCAAACAGCATTTTTGGTCACCGCAATTGCATTTGGAAATCAATAAGGATGACACTGACAATAACAGCGTAATTTATGGCCTATTTGGCCCTAATCCAACGGTTTGGACGATGTTTATGTTCTTTCACTTTGTTACAGCTGGTTTGTTTATTGGTTTTGGCATTTGGACCTATGTGAATTGGTCTTTAGGCTCCGATTATGCCATTCAGTTATTTGCCACCTTATTCACTATTGTTATCTGGTTTGCACTCTATTTTGGTGGACGTCTAGGAAAGAAAACTGGAATGAGCGAAATGCATCAACTACATCATTTTATGCGTGATACCTTGAGAGATTATGATATTCACGCTGAAAGATAAATTACTTCTGATTGTAACCAAAACGTCTTAATTGACGCTGATCACTTCTCCAATTCTTGTTCACTTTCACATACAATTCGAGATGCACTTGCTTACCGAAGAATTTTTCAAGATCCTTTCTAGCCTCCATACCTACACGTTTTAATGCGCTTCCTTTATGACCAATAATAATTCCTTTTTGCGTCTCGCGTTCTACCATGATTACTGAACGCATTCTAATGATTTTTTCTTCTTCAAAAAACTCTTCGGTATCTATTTCTACAGCATAGGGAATTTCCTTTTTGTAATGCATTAAGATTTTCTCGCGGATGGTTTCGTTACAAAAAAAACGCTCTGGTTTATCGGTTAACTGATCTTTAGGATAATAAGCAGGAGACTCTGGTAATAACTCTATAATTCGACTAAAGACTTCTTTAACATTAAATCCTTCTAATGCTGAAATAGGAAAAATCTCTGCATTAGGCACTTTTTCAGACCACAATTGCACTTGAGATTCTAATTGTTCTTGATCTGATTTATCAATCTTATTTAATAATAGTAGTACTGGTATTTTTGAATTTGTAATCTTTTTGAAGAACGCCTCGTCCTTCAATTCTTGTTCTCCGATTTCAACCATATAAATAAGAACATCGGCATCATCAAAAGCAGATTTCACAAAATCCATCATAGATTCTTGCAACTCATAAGCAGGTTTGATAATTCCCGGTGTATCACTGAGAATCACTTGAAAATCTTCACCATTAACAATCCCCAAAATTCGATGTCTAGTCGTTTGTGCTTTTGAAGTGATTATTGATAATTTCTCACCAATAAAGGCATTCATCAAGGTGGACTTCCCTACGTTAGGATTTCCTATAATATTTACAAAACCAGCTCTATGCATATTTATACTTTTTGCAAAGTTACAATCTTTAATGGTTAAACTCTAATAGTCCTCAATTAAGGTATGTGACATGATAAAAATCAGCATTTTTAAAAAAATAATGCAATACTTTTGATAGAGATATAATACGTTCAATATATGACTGATTTACAAATAGCAAAACGCGTCAAACTAAAACCTATAACTGATATCGCATCAAAGTTTGGAATTGATCCTGATATCATAGAAATGTATGGAAAAGATAAAGCCAAATTACCGTTATCATGTATCAATAGAAAAAAGGCAAATCAAAGTAATTTGATTTTAGTATCTGCTATTTCACCAACCCCTGCTGGTGAAGGCAAAACCACAATTTCGATTGGCTTGTCTGAAGCCTTAAACCATCTCAACAAAAAAACTACAGTCGTGTTAAGAGAGCCTTCTTTAGGTCCGGTATTTGGCATAAAAGGTGGAGCTACGGGTGGTGGATATTCTCAAGTGCTACCACTTGAAGATATCAATTTGCATTTTACTGGGGACTTTTCAGCGATTGAAAAAGCACATAATTTATTGGCAGCCATTATTGATAATAATATTCAAAGTAAAACAAATTCTTTAGGACTTGATCCAAGAACGATTACATGGAAACGTGTAATTGATATGAATGACCGTGCTTTGCGACGTATCATTGTTGGATTAGGAGGAACCACTTCTGGAATTCCGCGTGAAACCGGTTTCGATATTACAGCTGCTTCAGAAATTATGGCCATTTTATGTATCACTAAAGATTTAAGTGATTTAAAGAAACGCCTCGGAAATATATTTATTGGCTATACCTTTAAGAAGAAACCGGTTTATGCCAAAGACCTAAAAGTTGCGGGTGCAATGGCAACACTCCTACAGCATGCTATTAAACCTAATTTGGTTCAAACTATAGAAGGGAACCCTGCCATCATTCACGGCGGACCATTTGCTAATATTGCCCAAGGAACGAACTCTGTAATTGGAACACTCATGGGAATGAGTTATTCAGATTACACCGTTACAGAAGCTGGATTTGGTTTTGATCTTGGTGCTGAAAAATTCTTTGATATTAAATGTCAGAGTGCGAAAATTTCACCAAAGGCGGTAGTACTAACTACAACCATTAGGGCGCTAAAATATCATGGTGGTGTAGATTTAAAATCTTTAGACACTCCAAATGTAGAAGCCTTGAGACAAGGTTTACCTAATTTGGAAAAACATTTAGAAAATATCAAACAGTTTAACGTCACACCCATCATTGCTATCAATAAGTTTAAAACAGATAGCAAAGAAGAAATTCAGCTGATCAAAGATCTTGCAAAAATTAAAAATGTAAGAGTGGCAGTTGCAAATGTTTGGGCTAAAGGTGGTGCAGGAGCTATTGAATTAGCGCAGCATGTTATTGAGGTAGCTGAAGCCTGTAAAACACCATTCAAACCGCTATATGATTGGGATATGGACATTGAAACAAAAATTGAAACTATTGCTCAAAAAATTTATGGTGCCGAACATGTCGATTACAACTCTAATGCTAAGCGCCAATTAAAACAGATTAAAGAATTAGGGCTAGCTAATTTACCTATTTGTGTGGCAAAGACTCAAAAATCCTTGTCTGATAATCCGAAGCTTCTTGGGCGACCTAAAGATTTTATTATAACTGTGAGAGAAATAGAAATTGCATCAGGTGCAGGGTTTTTAATTCCAATTACTGGAGAAATTATGCGAATGCCTGGGCTACCAGCACATCCAGCGTCAGAAGGCATTGATATTAGTGATAGTGGTGAAATTTCAGGATTATTTTAATTCGCATTTATTGAATTTGTTTAATTATTGTAACTTCATGGTCTAAAGACAATCACTATGAAATCACAATACGCTTTCTTATTTAAAACAGCTCTTACGCTACTTATTTTTACTTCTTGTACAAATCCTAAAAAGGACGTTGCTACGATGATTATTCATGGTGGAACTATTTATACCGTAGACTCAACTCGTACATCTGTAGAAGCCGTAGCCACAAAAAACAACATGATTCTTTTTGCCGGAAGCCTAGAAGAAGCTGAAGCATATAAAAATGAACAAACACAGCTCATTGATTTAAAAGGCAGGACAATGACACCTGGATTGATTGAAGGTCATGGTCATTTTATGGGATTGGGTTATAATGAATTAAGACTCGATTTGATGAATACAAACAGTTACCAAGATATTATAGATGCTGTGGCAGCACGAGTTAAAACAGCTAAGCCAGGTGATTGGATTGTAGGCCGAGGATGGCACCAAAGCAAATGGGATAGTTTGCCAGTAGACCTCGTTAAAGGGTTTCAAACTCACCACAAGCTAAGTGAGGTATCACCTGATAATCCTGTGTATTTAAGTCATGCTAGTGGACATGCAGGTTTTGCAAATGCTAAAGCTATGGAAATTGCAGGTTTACAAGTACTATCTCAAGAAGGCGTAAAAACCTATGACATAGAAGGTGGTGAAGTTATTGTAGATGAATTTGGCAGACCAACTGGAATTTTTAATGAGCGTGCTCAAACTTTGATATACAAACATATTCCTGAAAATACACCTGAAACAGATACTCAAGCTTTTAAACTTGCTGTGGCCGCCTGTTATAAAAACGGAATTACGAGTTTTCATGATGCTGGAATTTCAAGAGAAACAATAGCCCTATATAACAAAATGAAGGCGTCAGATGACATGAACATTAGAATATATGCCATGCTTACTGGATGGGATGAAGAATTACTGAATGAATGGTATGAAAATGGACCTATGGTAGATCCAGATCATTTATTTACGATACGCTCTGTAAAGTTAAATTGTGACGGTGCTTTAGGATCACGAGGTGCTTGGCTCTTAGAACCATACTCAGATAGACCAGACCATTTTGGACATGAAACACTTCCAATGGATTTTGTAAAAAAAACAGCATTAAGCGGACTTAAAAATGGTTTTCAAGTATGCTCACATGCCATAGGTGACCGTGCAAATAGAGAAATTCTAGATCGCTATGAGTCTGCCTTAAAAGAATTACCAGAATTAAGTACAGATCACAGATTTCGTATAGAGCATGCGCAACATTTACATCCAGATGATATTCCTCGATTTGCAGAATTACATGTAATTCCAGCAATGCAAGCTGTGCATATGTCATCCGATAGACCATGGGCAATTGACCGTTTAGGAGAAAAACGAATTAAAGAAGGTGCTTACATGTGGCAAGATTTATTGCAAAGTGGCGTTCCTATTGTTAATGGAACTGATGTTCCTGTTGAACCTATTAATCCTATAGCTAGCTTCTATGCCAGCGTAAGTCGCAAAACCCTAAAAGGCACTCCTGAAGGAGGTTATGAACCAGATCAAAAAATGACAAGAGCACAAGCATTAAAATCATATACCCTAGACGCTGCTTATGGCGCCTTTGAAGAAGATATTAAAGGATCTATACATGCTGGAAAACTGGCTGATTTCACAATTTACGACCAAGACTTGATGACGGTTGACGAAGATAAATTGCTAAACACGGAAATTGTAATGACGGTTTTTAATGGAGAAATTGTTTATGAAAAGAAAGATTAAACCAATATACGTATACACCAATAACTACATATTTAGTATTCAATAAAGACCTTTTGGGATATTAAGAGGTTTGAGATATTTTAAAAGAAAAGCTCCTTTAGAAATCAAGGAGCTTCTTTGTAGCGTATAACTTCAAATTATAAAACCAAAAAGAGTTTCTAAGAGACTTTTTGAAAATTACTGAATTTTAAATAATTCTGCCGTAATTGCTAGCCGCATGATATATATCATTGTTAGTTCGCATCGATTTATTAATATTATTAATTATATCGATTAAAATACTACGTTAAATTCAAACTATAATGAAACGAAAGACCTGGAATAATTGGATTATAGCACATACATTTGCTTTCCCTTTAGCTCTTTTAATAGGCTTTATAGCTATTCATTTATTTTCTTTTATTGGCAATCTGCTTCCTGAAATTATTGCGTCTGGATTAGGTTATATACTTTGGGGAGGAATAATGGGTTGCATAATAGGGTATACGCAGTGGTATTTTTTAAAGACGATTAATATTCCTTCGGGATGGATATGGCGAAATGCAATTGGGTTTGCAATTGCCGAAACTATTGGTGTTGTTGTTCTATTGATGATGGATATTGATAGGAATATTGATTTAATAGATTCTTACGGGATGGAAGTTTGGACATTAATTTATTTTTTTGGAGGAGCTATCTCTGGTTTTTTACTATCTCGTTATCTTAAAAAGCACACTGCTTTTTTTCGATTATGGATATTCGCTAATTCTCTTATTTGGGGAATTAGCACACTGCTATGGACTGCTCTTATAAAATTTGTGCCCCGTGGAGGAGGATTTATGACGATTTTTGGAGGCTTATTTCTTGGTTTACTATCGGCTTTGGTCCTAAATCGTTTATTAAAAAATGACGTAGATAAAAACATATAAAAAAAACATTTCGATTTCTCAAGAGGCTTTTTAGTAGCGGGAACTGGATTAACTCACCTTGCTCGTTGGACCATAATGTGAAGCTTGTACGACAAACCAGATTTGATGCTCAAATCTATTTTTTATATCTTTCAATTTAAGACTTACACTTCAAAATTTCAGCCACAAAAAAACCAGACACTTTCGTATCTGGTTTGTAGTAGCGGGAACTGGATTCATTGCTCCATTTCATTTCGCAATGGGCCAATGGAGAAGCTGTACAATGAAAACCCTAAGCGCAATGCGCTTATTACTATTTTATACTTCTAAAAGCTGAAATAAATTTCACTTTTCCAAGTATAAAAAAACCTCTTGATTTCTCAAGAGGTTTTCGTTGTAGCGGGAACTGGACTCGAACCAGTGACCTTCGGGTTATGAGCCCGACGAGCTACCTACTGCTCTATCCCGCGATTTATAATCGAAAAATGATAATCTTAGCTTTTAACTTTCGGTTCATAATGCCGACTCCATCATTTTAGGACTGCAAATATAACAGCTTTTTTCTACAATACCAATTAAATAAAAAAATAACTCCCAACAAATAAATGCTGAGAGCTAGATCTAATTTAAAACTCTATACTAATTAATTATCGTCTTCTTCTTTATCTAAGGTAACAATGACACCTTCGCTTTTTACTTCAGCAAAATCAAACTGCTCAAGACTAGGAAGTTGTTCTTTTAACTGAACCAACTCTCCTTTAAAATCGTTATTCCCTAAAAGCAAAACTTTCAAATTTGTTAAACTTGCTATGTCTGAAGGTAAATTTCCATAAAAGGCATTATCCGAAATTATTAACTCTTCTAGCTTTGTCAAACTACAAATAGAATTTGGCAAGGTTCCAAAAAATTTATTATCAAATACACTCAGAATTTTTAAATCTTTAGCTTGAGATAAACTTGAAGGCAACTTACCCGAAAGCTTATTACTACTTAACATTAGTTCTTTTAAATTCAATAGGTTTCCTATTGAATTTGGCAATTCTCCTGCTAATTGATTATTATATAATTCTAAAGTTCTTAAACTTGTTAGTTGTCCTATCGTTGATGGAATCTCACCACCTATGGTATTCATGAATAATTTTAACTGTCTCAATGACTTTAACGCGCCTATTTCTTGCGGAATTGGTGCAGTTAGCCTATTAAATGCTAAGTTTAAACTTTCTAAAGCCGTTAAATGTTCTATACTTGAAGGAATAGCTCCAGTAATTTGATTTCTAAAGAAATTAATTTTTTTTAAATAAACTAAGTCTCCTATGGCTGTTGGTATTTCACCTCTAAGGTTATTGAACTCTAAATTAAGTTCGATAACCTTATCGTCTTTCACAACAACTCCATACCAATCTTGAACGGGCGCATTCAAATCCCATGAGGTTTTCCAGAGCTCTCCTTTTGTTGAGTGGAATAAAGCCGTTAAAGCTTCCTTTTCTTTCGTGGATACGTTACCAAAGGACAATAAGGTAACAAGACACATTAACAATGTAATTTTAGCGGTTTTCATAATAATAGATTTGTTAAAGGGACAACAATTTCTATTACGAATGTAGAAGAATATCGGTTATATGACAATTTTTTTCGATGAAATGCACAACCGTTCATCGAATAAATTACTAAATATCTGTTTTACAGGTGTTTATATTTTTTCTATTGTTCAATGTTTTGCGCTTGAAAACCAGTAATTTCTTGATTTTCAGTAGATATTTGTAGTTGGATTGGGTGACAACACACTTCGCAATCTTCAATATAGGATTGATGTGATTGGGACGTATCAATGAGCATTGAAATGGATTCCCAACAGTAAGGGCATTGAAAAAAATGTTCTTCCATAGTCTTAGTTCAATATGAGATTACAGTTCAACATTTAATAATTCTCCACTTAATTGAAGCACTGTGAGCTCAGCCAATTTGGCATCATACTTCGCTTGATTTCGGCTTAATTCTGCATTTAATAGATTGAGTTGGGCTTGTCTGAATTCAATACTTGTTACCTGACCTAATTTGAATTTCTCTTGGGTACGTTCAAAATTATTTTGAGCTGTTTTGATATTTTCTTCCTGAACTTGATAAATCGTTAATCGGTTTTGATAATCATCCCAAGCATTATTAAAATTACGCTCAACATCTGTAGCTAATTGCTGCTTTTGAAGTTCTTGAATCTCTAAATTAATTTGTGCATTTTTTATTCTAGTTAGCGTACTACCACCATCAAACAAATTCCATGATAAATTTAAGCCTGCAGATACACCTGTATTTGTATTTTGTAACAAAAATGCCAACGGACTATTGTTTGACGATTCGTTCCAGCCATATGATCCAACAAGACCTACTGTAGGCAAAAATTGCGCTTTATTCGTTTTAATGTCTAACTGACTAATGGCTATATTTTTTTCTGCTTGTAGTAAGGTGATATTATTGGCTTTTGTTTTTTCTAATAGCTCCTCTTTATTTAACTGAAGTATAAAACTGATTTCTGTACTGACATCAAAATCTTGAGCTATTTGATTTCCTAGCACCATATTTAAATCGCGTTTGGTATTTCTTAATTGTTGCTTTGCATTAATGAGATTAATACTATCGTTATTGATATCAACTTCTGCATTTAACACTTCAAGCTTTGTACTTTGTCCGTAGTCAAATTGGTAGCCAGCTCGTGTCAGTCTATCTTTTGAAATAGTAATAGTTTCTTCTAATGCCGAAGAATTTTCAGAAAGTTGTGCCACACTATAATAAATAGAAAATAATTGAAGTATTGTGGTCTCAATGGTTTCTCGAGCTTCCAACTCAGATAATTGATACTCTTCTTTTAATCGTTTGTAATTATATAAACGCCCTAAACCATCAAATAAGGTGTAATTCAAATTTATTGACGCATTATACCGACGCGTTTCTGCACCATTTGCAATTCTTGTATCTCCATTAGCTAGTTCACCTTCAGTATTTTGCTGATCTATAGAAGCTCCAGCATTTCCTGTTAAAGTTGGTAAGTATCCTGAATTTAAAATACCTGAATTATTCTCTGCCACATCAACAGAACTATTGGCGATTTTAATCCCATAATTGTGTTCTAGAGCTAATTTAACGGCATTTTCAGTCGTTAAAACCTGTTGTGCACTTGCATATATTCCGAAGAAAACTAAGCCAAATGCGATGTATTTTCTAAAGTTCATTTGCTATATTTTTTCATTCAATTCAAGGGGCTCACTACCGTCTTCCGTTTCATCATTAATCAACATATTCCCAGTTTCATCTTCTAAAATATGTTCTTCGTTTTGTTCTTTAATAGCGCGCTCTACCTCCTCTTTGCTTACCTCTGTATTTGTCCATAACCATTTTACATTTCTCTTAATATTGTTACTAAAAGCTAAAAATAATGGCAACACTAACAAGGTTAAAATAGTTGCATAAGCGATACCAAATGAAATTGAAATAGCCATAGGTTTTAAAAATTGTGCTTGCCTACTCTTCTCTAAAAGCAAAGGAGCCAATCCTGCGATAGTCGTTAATGAGGTTAAAAAAATGGCTCTAAAACGCGATTTACCAGCTTCCGTTAGTGCCAAATCAAATGTCATCCCTTCCCGTAAATTACTATTGAACTTCCCAATAAGAACCAAGCCATCATTCACCATAATACCAATAAGTGCAATAATACCTAGAAGTGATAAAATATTTACAGAAAATCCTAAGAGCCAATGCCCCCAAGCAACCGCTGTCAAACTAAAAGGCACCAAAAGAATTAATAAAATTGGCTGACTGTAACTACGGAACGTAAATGCAATTGTGATATAAATAAGTATTAAAATAGGAATTCCTGCAGCTTTCAACGAACTTCCTAATTTTGATGCTTCTCTGTTTTGTCCTTCAAAAGATGCTGAAATTGTAGGATACTTAGATTGTAATTCAGGTATAGTATTAGTTCTAATATCTTCTAAAATATCAGTAGCACTAGAACTTGGGTTTTTTAAATCTGCCGAAATACGAATTTCTCTTTGACCTTCCAAATGATTAATAGCAACATCACCTCTTTCAATAGTATACACTGCTATATCTTTTAAAGTCACTCGGTCTCCAGTAGGCGTTAGAATTCGCATATCATCTAAATCATTTATAGATGCCCTATTGCTTCTATCGTAACGTACCCAGACTCTAATTTCGTCTTGACCTCTCTGAAAACGTTGTGCCTGTGCTCCAAAAAATCCAGAGCGTACTTGCGTCATAACAGTTCTTAAATCTAAGCCTAATAAGTAGGCGCTTTCTTTAAGTTTTAATCGAATTTCTTTGATGCCTGCAGGATCGTTATCTTCGACATCTTTGAGTAGCGGATTTTCCTGTAGGACTTGTTTCAATTCACTTTTTGCCGCTTTAAGTTCTGAGATATTATTCCCTAATAATGCCACAGAAACTGGACTTCCACCAAAATTCCCTCCAGACCCAAAAATTAAACGCTCTGTACCAATTACTGGTCCAACAATTTCTCTTAATCGATTCGCCACAGCAGAAGACACGATTTCATCTGGTCGTTCTTCTCCAGGCAACATATTAATCACTAACCTTGCACTAGAACTGCTATTCAAGGTTAGAATTGTATTTTCAAAAAGTTCTTTTTCTGTATCAGCTAAGTATTTTTTAGTAAACTCTTGATTAACGATAAAGGATTTTTCCTCAATCATTGAAATGATAGAATCCGTAATCTTTACGTTGGTCCCATTAGGCATATCTAGTTCAATAGTAACACGGTCACTGGCAATAGAGGGGAATAAGGTTACACCAATCACACCACCTCCAATAGAACCAAAAGTTAAGACAAGTAATGCGACAAATATTCCGAGTGCTAAAAATTTAAACTCAAGAACAAAAGCTAATGTAGGCGAGTAAACACGATCTCTTAAGAAGCTCATTATACGATCACCAAAAGCGTTAATTCCTCGCATTTTAGCAAAGAATCTTCTCATTTTGGATGAGTTAACTTCAACTTTCTGTTTCCTTAAGGCTTTAGAGTGGGCTAAATGCGCAGGAAGAATAATTAAAGCTTCTACCAAAGATACCGCTAAGGTTAGAATCACTACAACAGAGACTTCACTAAAAAATTCACCAATTCTACTATCCAAAAACAAGAATAACGAAAATGCCAATACAGTTGTAATAATTGCAGAAACTACTGGTGGAATCACTTCCATGGTCCCGTCTATAGCAGCTTGAATGGGTGATTTTCCTTTTTCATAATGCTGGTATATGTTTTCGGCAATCACAATACCATCATCTACCAATATTCCAATTACGATAATCATTCCAAAGAGTGACAATACGTTAATCGTAACATCAAATTGTGCCGCAAAAATGAACATCCCAAGAAAAGAAATTGGCAGTCCAAATGCTACCCAGAATGCCAAACGTGTATTTAAAAATACAGATAGAAACAAAAGCACTAATACAATCCCAAAAAATGCGTTTTCAGCTAATAATGCCGTGCGTTGATTTAGTGTTATAGAAAGGTCTCTAACCACATCCAATCTAATATTTTCGTACTTCTGATTATAGTCTTCAATATAATCTTTTACTTTATCGGCCGAAGCAATGAGGTCTTCATTATTGGTGCTTGTTACTGAGATATTAACAGAAAGCTCTTGATTAAAAAAGGTAGCGTTAGGTGTTTCTGAAAAACGATCTCGCACGATAGCGATATCTTTCAATCTTATGGTTTTTCCGTCAGGTGTTGCACGAATGATAAGATTTGATAATTCATCACCATAGTAGGAACGATTATTCGCCCGAATTAGATATTCTTCAACGTCGGTTTTAATATTACCACCTGTAACTAAAATATTTGAAGTTGTTACAGCTTGAGCAACTTCTTCGAAAGTTAAATTAAAAGCGAGTAAATCAATTTCGTTGACTGCTATTTCAATTTCTTCTGCGGGATAACCCGTAACTTCCACCTGTGAAATACCATCAATTGCACGTAAATCATTTTCGACCTGACGCCCAATTTGCTTTAATGTTGCTAGAGGCACATTTGTTCCGCTTAAGGCAAATGAAATTGTTTCTCTAACCTCTTCACGTTTGGCAACTACAAGAGGTTCCATTCCTGTAGGAAATGAAGGCACACGATCAACGGCGTTTTTAACTTCAAGTAGCATAAAGTCAATATTCTCACCTTTCTCAATCTCTACAGTTATTGTCCCGCTATTTTCTCTGGATGTAGAGGTCACACGATCAATCCCTTTTAAACCTTTAAGGTTATCTTCAATTTGAAGTACAATACCTTCTTCAATCTCTTGCGGAGATGCTCCTGGATAGGTGATATTGACATTGATGATTTTGGAATCTACAAGCGGAAAAAATGACGACTTTAGCGACATATATCCTAAAATACCAAACACGAAAAATGCAAAAATAAACACATTTACAGCAACGTGGTAACGGATAAAATAGGCTAATAATTTTCTCATGACCTATTGCTTAACTTTGTTAGATTTGGTTTTCATTGCTGAAAGCGTGTCGTCTTCATCTTTGATAGAAATCTTTTCTGCTTTTTTAGCTTCGAATGGTTTAACCAACATTCCTGCATAGGCACCTGGAACAGGTTTAGACAACATGATGGTGCCATCAGGCACATTTTTCAATACTACTTTTTTATCAGAAAAATAAACCGATTTCACATCGATAATATCTAATAAACTGTCTCTCACCACATAGATCTGGTCACCATCTAGCATCAAATTTCTATTGATTTCAATCGCATTATCTTCACTTTTTGCATTTAATTTTGCTTCGAGATACAAACCTTCTTTGAGGGCGTCATCTTTGACTTCAATAAATGCTGTAATGGTTTGTGTGGTTGCATCAATACTTCCGTTAACACGCGAGATAATTCCAGTATAGTTTTGTGTGTTTTCTAAGTTGTTGAGTTCAACTTTTTCACCAACTTTTAAAAGACTCGCATAAGATTTACTCAGAGCGACTTCCATTTCGTATATGGACGGATCTATAAACTCGCCTAGTTTTTGTCCGTTACGTATCAACGATCCCTCAGTCACTAATGCTTCTGTTAAAATCCCCGAAAAAGGTGCTCTAATAGTGTACTTGGATAGTCGTTGCTCTAAATTTTTTACATTGTAATAGCTAGATACAATACCTCGACCAGTTATAAAATAATTCTCCTTTTCCGCAGTCATTTCGGGTAATATGGGTGTGGTTTTGTTTAAGTCGAATGAATTAAGATAGTTTCGCCATTTTGGAAACACTTCTGGGAAATCTAAACGCAAGTCAGGCATGATAGCCGCTATAGCATTATATAAATCACTTTTTGAAGATTGCACACTCGCATAGTATTCAGAAGCATCTATCTTAATTAAGGTTTCACCTTGCCGATATTCCTGACCTGTTTTAAAGAGTTTATTGCTCGTTCTGAACACACCTTGAACTTCAGAATAGATTTCAACACGACGCTTTGCCATAAGGCTTCCGTTTGCTGGGATAATAATTTTAATTGTCCCATTTTGAACTGTATCTGTAAAGACCGTCTTTACGATTTTTTCAGGAACTGTCTTTGGCTTTTTCTTGTTTTCGATTAACTGGCTACCTATAAGAAAGGAGCCAATAATTAATAATAACCCAATAATAGAAAGGATAATATTACGCATAAAGATGTGATGGTTTGTGAATTTCTATTTGTCACCATATTAGAAATTCAAGTAATTTCGGTGCAAAAGTATTTAAATACTGAGTGTATTGCAGTTAAAAAAAACATAAAACAATATATGCCTTCATTTAAGACAAATCGTCCAATTCGTATTGAATGTTTTCCCAATCTGCCATTAATTGCTTTAATTTTTCCTTTTTAGCCTGATAATGATCAAAAAAAGTATCGTTGGCAACCGTAGCATCATAGTTTGTAGCTAATTCTACATCATCTTCTTTGATGTCTTTTTCGAGCTGACTAATCTTAGATTCGATATTACTCAGCTTATTATTTAGAGATTTCAGCTTTTTCTGTGCTTCGTACGACTGTTTATTTGTTGTTTTTGGTATGTCTTTAATAACAGTCCGCTTCTCTACTTCTCTTAAGTTCTCTACGTTACGCTGCTCTAAATAAAAATCAATATCCCCTAAATATTCTTTTATCTTCTCGTCTTTAAACTCATACACTTTATTAGTCAAACCTTGAAGAAAATCTCTATCGTGAGATACTAAGACTAAAGTACCTTCATACTTTTTAAGAGCCTCCTTTAAAACATTTTTAGACGTAATATCTAAGTGGTTGGTAGGCTCATCCATTATTAAAACATTAATGGGCTGAAGCATAAGCTTCGCCAAAGCTAAACGGTTACGTTCTCCTCCAGAAAGGACGCGCACATACTTTTCGGCTTCATCTCCTCTAAATAAAAATGATCCCAAAATATCACGAACCTTACTTCTATTAGTTTCGTTAGCAGCATCAATCATCGTATCCAATACGGTTTTACTACCATCTAAATATTCAGCTTGATTTTGAGCGAAATATCCAATTTGAACATTATGACCTAGCTTTAAATTACCTTGATGCTTAAGTTCGCCAACAATTATTTTTGCTAAGGTAGATTTGCCTTGTCCATTTTGTCCAACAAAAGCAGTTTTACTATCGCGTTCAATCATCAAATTAACATTGGTTAATACGTGATTATCATCATAACTTTTAGAAATGTTTTCGGCTTCGATAACAACTTTTCCTGGTGTTACTGAAACAGGAAAATTAAGAGTCATGACACTGTTATCGTCTTGATCAACCTCTATACGATCAATTTTATCTAATTTTTTAATGAGCGATTGTGCCATGGTCGCTTTACTTGCTTTAGCTCTAAATTTTTCAATTAGTTTTTCGGTTTGTTCTATTTGCTTTTGCTGATTTTTTTGTGATGCCAATTGTTGGGCTTTAATCTCATTTCTTAAAACAAGAAACTTAGAATAAGGTTTTGGATAATCGTAAATTCTGCCGAGAGAAATTTCTATCGTACGATTAGTCACATTATCTAAAAACATTTTATCGTGAGAGACAATAACAACTGCACCCGAGTAATTTTTCAGAAAACTCTCTAACCAGATGATTGATTCTATATCTAGATGATTTGTAGGTTCATCTAGAAGTAAGATATCATTATTTTGAAGTAGTAACTTTGCTAATTCAATTCTCATTCTCCATCCACCAGAAAAGGTATCGGTTAGTTTATTAAAATCATCACGCTGAAACCCCAATCCTTGTAATATTTTTTCAGTTTCTCCTTGATAATTATAACCTCCAATGATTTCATATTGATGCTGAATATCATTGAGATCAACCATTAACTGATGATAGGTTTCACTCTCATAATCGGTACGTTCCGCTAATTGCGTGTTGACGTACTCCATTTTTGTTTCTAATGCTTTAATTGCTTCAAATGCCTGGTAGGCTTCTTCTAGAACTGTTCGTCCAAAAACAAAATCGATATCTTGTTTTAAAAATCCAAAACTCAAGTTTTTATCAGCCGCAATTTGGCCAGAATCTGGTTCAAGTTCTTTGGACAAGATTTTGAGCATCGTAGATTTTCCTGCACCATTTTTACCAATCAATCCTATGCGATCACCAGGACTTAATTTAAACGTGATATCCTCGAATAAATATTCGCCCTGAAAGGAAATAGAAAGATTATGAATATTGAGCATTTGCTACTTTTGTTATAGTGAATTTATTAATTAGTCTTAACTTTGTATTTTATAACTGAAGCGCAAAAGTAAACAAATTTAAATCATGCTAAAAGGCACGAAACTATATAGTATTCTCACAGGAGCTTGTCCGAAATGTCATCAAGAATCTATGTATGACACTAAAAACCCATATATATTGCGTGATGTTTTAAAGATCAACGACCATTGTTCGCATTGCGGCACACGTTACCGAATGGAGCCCTCTTTCTTTTATGGTTCTATGTATGTGAGTTATGGTGTGGGGATTGCCTTTGCTATTGGCACATTTATAATAAGTTTTTTGATGCTTGAAACTTCATTAATAACCGCTTTTATTGCCATAGTAATTAGTTTAATTGCTTTTGGTCCAATTATCATGAGGCTGTCTAGAAATATTTGGATTAACTTATTTATGAGTTATGACAAATCTTTAGTAAAGAAAGATTAGGTGTTAAATCGACTGATATTTATTTCGGGATCTAAATGATTTCCTTCTTCTATGTGATTGAATAATTGTTGTGCAACATAAGGTGAAATCATTACACCTCGTGTTCCTAAACCATTTAAGACATACATGTTTTTATGTATTGGATGTTCCCCTACCAAAGGCCTTCTATCTCTCGTTGTTGGTCTAATACCTGCAACTTGACTTACGACTTCAAAATCACAATTTATTATCTGTTTGACTTTCTGAAGTAAGTCTATTTTTGCTTTTTCTGATATAGAATGTGTTTTATCCTCTCGTTCGTATGTAGCACCAATCCAATACAAATCATTTTCTAATGGCACAACAAATACCGAAGATTTTAAAATAAAATCTATTTTTAAATCTGGTGCTTTGATAGTGAGCATTTCGCCTTTAGTACCGTTTAATGGCAAATAATTAAAAAATGGATTATTAGACAGTCCATAGCCTTCAGCAAAAACGATATGATTTGCAGTTACATTACGATAAGTCTTTTGATGCGGTTTTATAACTAGTGCCTCGTATTCAAATCCTATGTTATAAAATTGATCCTGAGACTTCAGATAATCAATATAGGATGTTACTAAATGAGTGGTATGTATTCTGCCTGAATGCAGAACTTCTCCAAATCCATACTGCGCATTTATGTGTGGATTTTTATTGGGTATGAGTGTTGTAGATAAGAAGTCCCCTAATATGGGTTTATCTGATGCGATAAACCATTCATTTTGTTCTTCAATGGAAGCGAACTTTCTATATACCGGAAGTTGATAATTTAATTTAGTTTTTAGAAGTCGTTCCAAAATGACATATTTTGGAAGCGCTAATTCTAATTGAGATTTTGCATTCCAAACTTTTGTAAAGCGTTTTAATATGACGGGATTATAAAGGCCAGCTGCAACCTTTGAAGAATGTTGAGAGTTGTTATCAAATACAATAAATGACTTATTGTTTTGACGCAATTCTTCACAAAATGCGATTCCTGCCAATCCACAACCAACAATTATATAATCTACATTTTTCATTACGGTAAAAATAAGTCAAATAAAAAACGCTCACTAAAAATTAGTGAGCGTTTTTTTTTATGATTTAAGTCTTCTCTTAGTAAGACCACATATCCTGTTCAAAGTTTCTAATCTTATCTTTAATACGATCAGACTCTAAGAGTTGCATCAAGGCATTATCAGCAACATACTCTTTAACTTCTCTATCTCCATATACATTTTCTTCTTTGTACATATAGCCGTTAAAACGTCTCGAGTTTAACAAATGGTCAAATGTAATTGGTTTTGCACTATTACTATTATTGAAGGCTTTCCCTTCGTGCAAGACTTCTCTTACTTCAGGAAAAAATACCCAAAATAGAGCATTTGGCACCTTATCTGCTTCATTTTCAGAATCTAAAAAGTTAACATCTGGTGCTGCAGGTGCAATACCTAAAATTCTATACTTTAATTCACCATGACGCTTATCAAAGTACCATAGTCCTTTGATTAAGTAAGCGCTAATATGAAAAGCTTCGATATTAGTTGTTGTGATATATTCAGGATCTACATAGCCATCTGCATTTAATTGGTCATAACCAATATCTAGCGTATCAACTTTTGTAGTAATATCCTTAAGCTCTTTTAAAGTTCTTTTTTCGTGAAAATAAGAATCATTATAAACATTCTCAATTCTTCCATCTTTAACCGCCTTAATCAAGGTGTGATATAAAGAGCGTCTTTCCTTTCCGATGTTATTAGTATCTACTGGAAAGTATAATGGAAAGTTGGCACGTTCATCTAAAACCACTTTTTCCCAAGTCATTTTAGAAAACAGTATGTCTCTATCATCAACATAACCATATTCTAAGGGTTTGTCATTATCTAATGCTAACTGTGCTTCAGTCTTAACACCAACCTCTTGAGGCGTCTTGGCATTTAAAATGTTTGCCTGAGAAAACATACTAGATGTTAAACCTACAGTGGCAATGATTGATAATAAAAATTTATAATTCATCTTTTTTATTTTTAATTTGGGTTACACATCAACAATGTGATTAATCTTTTAACTCTAAAATCAATGCTGACGCTGGCTTAATCACTGGGCCTTGAGTAGTTGTTTTAGACTTAATATCAAAAATCTGTACTTGCGATCCTCGCTTTGCACTTCTCAATGCAGATTTAGCTGCAGCACTCAATTTATTTCCAGCGCATGTTACCGATGGTTTTCCTTCGACTTTGATCTTAAAACCAGTTACGGTTAGAGGCAAATCAAAATCAAAATCTTCTAAAACCGCTTCAACACGACCTATCTCAACATTTTGTCTAGGTAATTTTCCGGTTCCAATTTGTCCAGCCATTCGTCCAGCTGGTTTTGGAATATCTTTAATTCTAAATACCGCTTTATCACTTACTTTTGAACCGTCATCTAATGTAGCAGTAACATTAATTGTTACTTCTCTACCTGAAGTAGGCTTCATTACATATTTGCCCATTCCAGAAACTGGTTTTAAACCTGCTGCATTAGCTGCAACCTTATTATCTGGAACACCAGCAAAAGATATAGTCATTGGGTTATCAACACCACGATAGACTACATTCATCTTATCTGCAGAAATTGTAGCAGAGTTTGGACGTGGCACTACCACATAGTTTCCTTTAATTGGGATTTCTAATGGCTTACCATCTTCTAAGAACGTAAAACTACCATCAATTGCATGCTCTCCAACGCTACCAACGTTAAAATCTAAACGTGCAGCTCCGGTCGAATCAATAGCATTTTCTAAATCTATCGCAGATCCTCCAACACTTAAACCTGTTGGGGTTACATTGGCGTATTTACCTAACACTACTTTACCTTGAAATTTCTCGCCGGCAAAAAAGGCTGATTTATCCGCTATTACAATAGCTGTGTAGTTTTTAAGAGACACTGCTTCATCTAATGTATTTCCTAAGAACACATTGAACATATTAGCTTCTGTCACTTTTACATCATTTTGCATTGCAGTTAGCTTTGTAAATGAAGCAATTGCAGGGAAACCTTTAAAATGATAATCCAACCAATCAATAGGCTTTCCATCTTTATTTTTCACCTGATTTGTATTGAATCTTTTTTCAAAGTTTTCAATGGCTTTGAAATACTTGACATCATCACCAATAATTCCTTTTACTTTAGATTTATAGCTAGTAATCTTAGCCATAACTTCCTGTCCTTTTTTGGTCAATTTATCACCTGTAAACCATGACTCATCTAAAATATCAGTCTTGTCCATAGCTTCAAATGGTAATTTTCCAGTCTTTGGATCTATTTTGTAATCTCCTTTTTTAAGAAGATCAACCTTTAAAGTTTCTATATACTTATAAAATTCATCAGAAGCAGCACTTATTTGTTTGGCTTTATTAGCAGCCGTTGCGAATTCCGCTGGCTTTTCTTCTGCCTTTGTTTCTAAGTTAGCTAGTAACTTTTCATTCATATCAGTGGTTACCACGTTCGCGTCTGAGAACTTAGCTTCCATTAAACCGAAAGCAGATAATACTTCTTTCGACATGTTCATAGCCATCATTGCGATGAAGACTAAGTACATTAAGTTAATCATTTTCTGCCTTGCAGACAATTTTCCTCCTGCCATGTTAATTAGTTTTTAGTAGTTAATTAATATTAATTATAGTTCAAAAAACTAATTAGTTTTTATTCATTGCAGATAACATTCCTCCATATACACCATTTAATGATGATAAGTTAGATGCTAAGGATTGCATTTGTTCTTTTAATTTAGTTGCATTTTCAACTGCTTCTTCATTAATTGCCGCTTGGCGGTTAGCGCTTTCCATTTGCACTTTATAAAGACTGTTCAATGATTCCATTTGAGCAGCAGCTAAAGACATTTCTTCGCTATATTTCTTTTGAGCATTCATACCATCAACAGTTGGGCTAATTCCTTTAGCAGCATCTTCAAAGTTTTTGATACCCATTCCAAGGCTTGCCATTAATTCACCATCAATTTTAGCTTCTTTTAATAAATTATCTAATTTTTTAGACAATAATCCTTCGGCATCTTTAGGTTCTTCTTTTTTTGCTTTTTTAGATCCCATTCCACCCGATAATTCTGGATATACTAACGACCAGTCTAAGTCTGACTGCTGTCTTTCAAATGCTGAATATGTAAATACTAAGGCCTCTACAATCATACCGATAGTTAGGATTAATGACCCATAAGGCCAGTGCTGAATTTTAAATAAAGCTCCAACAATTACGATTGCTGCTCCTAGTCCGTAGACCATATTTGTGATTGTGATGTTTCCGTTCTGTGCCATAATTTTGTTTTTTAGTTTTAAGTGGATTTGTACTTAAGTAGATTAATATTTATTTCGTTGAGTTAATTATTTAGTTTAGTTAGTAGCTGCGTTTTTAGTGACCTCTGTACCCATATAATCTTGTACAGTTCTAAAACCGATATAACTTCTAGCAGAATCTGCATATTCATAATCTCTAGAACTCACTTGTAAGAAGTAAGCAACATCTTTCCAAGAGCCACCTCGAACTACTTTACGGGTGTTTTCGGGGTTATTCACACTAGGATTAAACGACGCCATGTATTCATAGGAACCAGCATCGTAAGATCCTTGTACCCATTCTGAAACATTACCGGCCATATTGTATAAGTTAAAATCATTTGGCTCGTAAGCATCAGCTTCAACTGTATATAATGCCTGATCGGCTGCATAATCTCCACGCAATGGTTTAAAGTTTGCCATAAAGCAACCTCTATCATTTTTCGCATATGGCCCACCCCAAGGGAAGGTTGCTCCTTGAAGACCTCCTCTTGCCGCATATTCCCATTCTGCCTCAGATGGTAATCTGTAAGAGTTCACATAGTGATTTCCTTTAGATTTCCTGTATGAATTATGATACAGAGTTCTCCATTGACAAAAAGCTTTTGCTTGTTTCCAAGACACTCCAACAACTGGATAATCGCCATAAGCATCATGCCAGAAATAATCATTGTGCATTGGTTCATTATAAGAGTAAGAGAAATCTCTAATCCAAGCCGTTGTGTCTGGATAGATTTCTACTTCTTCCGTAATTATGACATCTTTACGGCTTAAGTTTCTGTTTTTAGCCGCTTTTTGAATGTCCATGTATGTATATTGGAATTTAAATTTCTTTACATCCCATGTACGTTGTCCATTATAAGATTCCTCAATTGGTAAATACATGGTATCCATGACCTCTGCATAGTATTCATCTGGGTAATCTGCTGTGTCAAAAATTAAATCAACATCTTTGTTTAATTTTCGTCCTTCATAACCTGTAGGTCCGAGACCGCTATAATTATCGTACATATACTTTTCATACACTGACATGTTAGCTGGATCAGCATCACTAAAGGCAAATTCACCAATACCTCCATTACCTGGAGTTTCACCAATGTCATCAGCTAGAATTGCTAGTTGCATTCTAAGCGTAGAATCTCTTACCCATTCTACAAATTGACGATACTCACTATTGGTGATTTCAGTTTCGTCCATGTAAAATGCTCTTACAGTTACGGTTCTAGTTGGAGCGTCTTGCACTCCAGCTAAATCGTCATCCGATTTACCCATAATGAATGCTCCACCAGGAACAAGTGTCATACCGTAGGGCTTTTCGGGATGCCATTTCTTTCCTTTAACTCCTACAAGTTGTCCTCTGTCCCCAGAGTTACAACTGACCATAAGAGCTAAAACGGCCGTTAACAAAATAAACTTCTTAATATTCATAGAAACTCGAGGTTAAATTATTTTAGTTGTAATTATGTCTTAATTGTTATCTTAATTTTTTCAAGGCAGTAAACATATTTATATATTTTGTAAAAACCAACTTTTTTTCAATCTTTTTTACACTTAATCCCAAAAAGTTAACATTTCATCGATTAAAAAACTGTTAAAAAACACTCACAAAACACACTAAAACCCGTTCTTTTTATAGGCTTTATACCATCTTTCAGGTATTTTACCATGGCTTGCCTCCTGATAATCTTCAAGCGTGCATGGTAATAACGTATGCTTTTTTAATTTATTATTAACATTTGGCAAAAAAGGAATTTCTATCCACCATCGTCCCGATTTCACACTTTTATAGAAGATAAGTTCATCGTCTTCTATTAATACATTGTACTTTTGATGGTTAGATTCATTGCTAAAATCATCATCATTAACTCTACAATTGACACCTTCAATAAAGTACCATATTATTTGAGCTATTAGCATAGGCGTTGCATCCAATTCTTTGGTCATTTTATATTCATAAATACCAAATGACGATACCTTATTACTGATACCTGCATATCTTGAAATAGCACATATCTCTTTTCCATTAAATCCGTTTGGAGAGTATTTTTGCTTAGCACCTACTTCTGCCGCTCTAACAGATTTTAAATCCATAGTTACTATATGAGCATCCCGCATCACTGGTTCAACCAAATTGATATTATGCGTCACCTCTCCTAATCGATAGGCCTCAAAATAGAGTTTCTCCATCAAATCAATTTCTTCTTGAGAATTAAAATAAGTTTGATACCCTATGGCCGAATAATTAAAAAGATTGTATGGCTTGTCTAATATGATTTTTCCAAGGAAACTATTATTCTTCATCTCAACCGATGCATCCCCTAAATCAAAATTACTATCAACGTTCACAATATTAACCATAGGTGCCATGGTATCATATGCACGATAATTAGCATAGGTCAGATCTTGACTTCCTCCAATAATAATAGGTATGATTTTTTTTTCTAAGAGAATAGATATAATAGTGCGCAAGGCATAATAGGTGTCTTCTATTGATGAGCCTTCAGGAATATCACCTAAATCGGCTATATTCATATACCAGTTACCTGGGAATAATGAATAAAGAGATGTCCTAATGATATCGAAGTTTAATACCTCTCCCATATAATTGACATCATTCCGATTCTCCTTTACACCTATAATAACAAGCTGAACATCTTCCAGATCTGGAATTCCTTGTTGTTCGGAGTGAATTTTTATTTTTTTGCCCAGTGCTTGCTGCGATAATAGTTCGTTATGAGCTAAGACTGCATCTGAAACAGGAGACAAAAAATTAAAATTCATTGCTTTTACTTTTTAGTAGTGGTTTTCTTTTTGGTAGTTTTCTTTTTAGTAGCAACCTTTTTCTTTGGTGCTTTCTTTTCTATATATGCTTGCGCCTCTTCAAGGGTCATTTTAGAAACATCAACAGTTTTAGGTAGTTCAACTTTCACCTTACCCTTTAGTATATTATGTCGTCCCCATCTTGCTTTCTCGACACGTATCCCTTCGTCTTCCCAATTGTGAATGACTTTATCTATTTCTTTCTGTATCTTTTCTTCAATCAATGTAACAATATCACTATCCGATAAATTATCCCAATCGTATTTTTTGTTAACATTGATAAACATATTATTCCATTTAATAAATGGTCCAAAACGTCCTTTACCCTTCTGAACAGGTAAATCTTGATACGTGTATATAGGAGCGTCAGCTTTTTGCTTTTCTTTAATCAGCTCTATAGCTAATTCCATTTCAACATCCATTGGATTTGTTCCAGCTGGAAGCGACACAAATTTCTTTCCAAATTTCACATAAGGCCCAAAACGACCATTATTGACTTCTAGAGTTTCTCCTTCGTATGTCCCTAGTTGTTTTGGTAATTTAAAGAGCTCCATGGCCTCTTCGTAAGTAATTGTGGTCAATTGCTGATCTGGAGACAAACTTGCAAACTGCGGTTTTTCTTCATCATCAACAGTTCCAATTTGCACCATCGGTCCAAATTTACCCAGACGCACACTCACCTGCTTTCCAGTTTTCGGATCTTTACCTAATATACGCTCACCAGATTCGCGATCAGCATTTTCAGCAACATCTTCTACTGTAGGATGAAAACTCTTGTAGAAATCTCTCATCATTTTCGTCCAATCCTCTTTACCTTCTGCAATTTGATCAAAATCTGCCTCTACTTTCGCGGTAAAGTTATAATCTAAAATACTACCGAAATGTGTTACTAAGAAATCGGTAACGATCATTCCAATATCTGTTGGTACCAACTTCCCTTTATCACTATTGACTTTTTCAGTTAATTGATTATCACTTATCTGTCCATTTTGTAGGCGCAACTGAGAATAGTTACGTTCAACACCTTCATTACTACCTTTTGCTACATAATTTCTATTTTGAATTGTAGAAATAGTTGGCGCATAAGTAGATGGTCGACCAATACCAAGCTCTTCCAATTGCTTTACCAATGAAGCTTCTGTGTACCGATATGGTGCACGTGAAAAACGTTCGGTTGCGGAAATATAGCTATTTAATAGGGTTTCATTAATTCGCATTGCGGGCAACATACCTTCTTGCTCTATATCTTCATCATCTGTTCCTTCAAGGTAAACTTTTAAAAATCCTTCAAATGTAATCACCTCTCCATTTGCCGTAAATGTCTCTTTATGTGTCGATGCTTGTATTTTAACATTGGTTCGTTCTAATTCGGCATCACTCATTTGGGAGGCTATAGCACGTTTCCAAATTAAATCATACAATCGTGCTTGATCTCTTTCAATATCGACTGAGTGCCTTTTAAAATCTGTCGGTCTAATGGCCTCGTGAGCCTCTTGAGCCCCTTTAGATTTTCCTTTATAGGTTCTTGGTTTACTGAACTTCGAGCCATAAGCATCTTCAATTTCTGCCTGAGCACCTTTTCTAGCTTCATCGGAAAGATTGACACTATCGGTTCTCATATACGTAATTAAACCCGCTTCATACAAACGTTGTGCATTGCTCATGGTTCTGCTCACTGAGAAGCCCAATTTCCTAGATGCTTCTTGCTGTAATGTAGAGGTAGTAAATGGTGCTGCTGGTGATTTCTTAGCTGGTTTTTTCTCTAAATCTGCAACTTTAAAAGTTGCAGAAGCATTAAGCTCTAAAAACTTTAAAGCTTGTGCTTTCGTCGAAAAATTCTTCGGAAGTTTTGCCTTAAATGTTTGTCCGTCCTCATTAGAAAATTCAGCATCTATTCTATATGATGCTACCGGAGAAAAATTAGTAATTTCTCTTTCTCTTTCCACAATAAGTCTCACAGAAACCGATTGCACACGCCCTGCCGACAATCCGCCTTTAACTTTTCTCCATAATACAGGAGACAACTCATAACCTACTATACGATCTAGAACGCGTCTTGCCTGCTGAGCATCAACGAGATCATAATCGATTCCTCGAGGGTTTTCAATTGCTTTTTTGATTGCTGATTTTGTAATCTCATGAAAAACGATTCGTTTGGTTTTTGCCTTATCTAATTCTAAAGTTTCGGCTAAATGCCAAGCAATGGCTTCTCCTTCTCGATCCTCATCACTTGCTAACCAAACCATTTCAGCTTTTTTGGCGAGTGCTTTAAGTTTCTTTACAACGTCTTTTTTATCTTTTGAAACTTGATATTTGGGTTTAAAATCTCCATCAACATCTACTCCTAATTCCTTCGATGGTAAGTCTGCAATATGACCAAAACTCGATTCTACTTTGAAATCTTTCCCAAGAAATTTCTCAATGGTTTTGGCTTTTGCAGGCGACTCTACAATGACTAAATTCTTCGGCATATATGATTTTTTAAGGCTACAAATGTAGTTGAAAAAAAAGTTATCTTCCTAATTTAAGTCAATTTCGATTGTATTTAGTCTTAAAAACAAGGTCCTTTATCTGACAAATAACCATAAAAAAACCTGAATAAGATTCAGGTGATAAAAATTTTAAGTGTACTTAGTAAACATATAAAAGTGGTTCTGGAAAACCGTCTATGTTTAATACTATTTCATTACTGTCATTGATTTGTAATTGTGTTAGATCAAATGAGCGCTCTTGGCTAAATACTGCTAGACAAGATTCATCATTAGAAAATATAAACTTTAAAAAACGTTGTTCAGGCGAAGACTCTGCTATACTTCCTGAATCAACCAAAACCATACTCCATGTATTTCCATCACAACCACTTGCCGAAACATTAATGAATAAACAATTATCATTAACTTCGGCACTTACTAGGGAGAAGTCATCAGATTCGGCCGTGTCATATAAGTTATTATCAATCACGACTATTTGATTGCAAGGGGATGACACTTCATCGTCTTCATCACATTGCGTATTTGTAAACAACAAGACGAAGCAAAGACATAGTGTCAAAATTTTAGGGATTTTCATAAAGCATTTTTTATAAGATGCATAAAACTCCAAAAGGTTGCGTTATACGTCTTGCTCTTCTCCTAAAAATCTCATTTCATTATCATCAAAACCAATAACTTCCTTATAAATAAAGTACTGCGGTATATATGCAAAGCACGCGGTAAAAAATATTCCTATACCACACATCAACATACCAACTAATTGTGCAAGGATGGCCGCAACGATAACTAAACCAAAAGTAATAAGCCATTTTTTATTGCCTAATTCGAAACTCGCTTTAATCAAATCAGAAGTTGATATATCGGGATTAAAGGCATAGATAACAATCAATAAGTTTAGTGGAACAATCACATAGATGAGTGGAAAAAAACACAAAAGCGCTGCAATCAAACTTATTCCAAAATACGCTAGTGATAAATTAATAGTCTTTCCAAGATAAGGCTTCCGAAGAAAATAAAAGTAATCATCAGGCCCTTCATCATTACTATCTTTTTTACGCATAATGCGATATAGTGCTGCTTTCAATCCAAAGGTCACTACCATACTTGCAAAAATAAATAAGAGATAGGCTACAATAAGAAATAGCATAGCAATAGGAGCTAGAGTTTCAAAATTACCATTGGTCACTGTATCAGCTATTCCTATTAGGATTAACGGCATATAAACGATAAAAACAAATGGTATGGCAAAAGCAATAGTAAGCAACAACATGATGAGGCCTTGAAGCCAAACTTTCTTAAAAAGCTCTATGCTGTTGTTAAAAATCTGCCCAAAATCAAGCATTGGAGCATGTAATATTTTTTGTTGAATATCGGTAAAAGTCATTGCTAGGAAAGTTTAAATTAATTTTTAAAATACATTAAAATTTAAGCATATCCAAATCAACATCCATTATGACACTTTGTCATAATACTTAAAATTATACTATCTTTGCATGCTTATTGAATACAGATTACTTTGTAAAATACATGGAGAAAACAATAGACGAAAAGAAGCAAGGTCAAAATCTAATTTTAGATCATAAAGAGGGAAATACTCGAAAACTTTTTATAGAAAGTTACGGCTGCGCTATGAATTTTAGTGACAGTGAAATTGTAGCCTCAATTTTATCTAAGCAAGGGTTCAATACCACACAACATCTTGAAGAAGCTGATTTAGTTTTGGTCAACACCTGCTCCATACGCGACAAAGCCGAACAAACGGTAAGAAAGCGTTTAGAAAAATATAACGCTGTAAAACGTATTAATCCTAAAATGAAAGTTGGCGTGTTAGGCTGTATGGCTGAACGTTTGAAAACCAAATTTTTAGAAGAAGAGAAAATTGTAGATTTAGTTGTAGGTCCAGATGCTTATAAAGATTTACCTAATCTCCTTGCGGAAGTCGATGACGGTCGTGATGCCATTAATGTAATTCTGTCTAAAGAAGAAACCTATGGAGATATTGCACCTGTCAGATTAAACACAAATGGTGTGACGGCATTTGTATCCATCACAAGAGGTTGTGACAACATGTGCACCTTTTGCGTAGTACCTTTTACTAGAGGTCGCGAACGCAGCCGTGATCCGCAAAGTATTATTAAAGAAATCAATGATCTTTGGAGTAAAGGCTATAAGGAAATTACACTGTTAGGTCAAAATGTAGACAGTTATTTATGGTATGGAGGCGGACTTAAAAAAGACTTTGTAAAAGCCAGTGATATGCAAAAAGTAACCGCTGTAAATTTTGCCCAGTTGCTTGCATTATGTGCCAAAGCACAACCAAAAATGCGCATTCGTTTTTCAACCTCAAACCCGCAAGATTTAACGCTTGATGTCATTGAGATGATGGCGACGTACGATAATATATGTAAGCATATTCATTTACCAGTTCAAAGCGGCAGCAACCGCATACTCAAAGAAATGAATCGCCTACATACGCGTGAAGAATATTTTAAACTTATTGATCATATAAGACGCATACTTCCAGAATGCTCTATCAGTCAGGATCTTATTTCAGGTTTCCCAACAGAAACAGAACAAGACCATGAAGACACCTTAAGTTTAATGGATTATGTAAAATATCACTTTGGTTACATGTTTACGTATTCAGAACGGCCAGGCACTATGGCAGAGCGAAAAATGGAAGATGATGTTCCCGAACCAGTAAAAAAACGGCGATTGGCTGAAATTGTTCAACGACAGCGTGAACACAGTGAAATTAGAACCAAAGAATACCTCAATACAACGGTAGAGGTTTTAATTGAACGCGAATCAAAAAAATCTAACCAAGAATGGTCTGGACGCACCTCACAAAATACGGTTGCGGTATTTCCTAAGGAACATTTTAAGATTGGTGATCTCGTGTATGTAAACGTAATAAATTGTACCAGTGCTACCTTAATTGGTAAGGCCATTGGGTATTCAAAGAATAATTAAAATTAAAAAATTCCTATTCAATTAGGTCCTTAGATATGGAATCAATACAAGCCATAAAACAACGTTTCGGAATCATAGGCAACGACCCAAAACTCAATCGCGCTATTGAAAAAGCGATACAGGTTGCTCCTACAGATATTTCAGTATTAGTTACAGGAGAAAGTGGTGTTGGTAAAGAAAGTATTCCAAAGATCATTCATCAGTTATCACATCGCAAACATGGGAAATACATTGCAGTAAACTGTGGCGCGATTCCAGAAGGCACTATTGACAGTGAGTTGTTTGGTCACGAAAAAGGCGCTTTTACAGGGGCTTCTCAAACACGTAATGGGTATTTTGAAGTAGCCGATGGAGGCACTATATTTTTAGATGAAGTTGGCGAACTTCCATTGACCACCCAAGTAAGACTGCTTCGTGTACTCGAGAATGGTGAATTCATCAAAGTGGGTTCTAGTAAGGTTCAAAAAACTAATGTAAGAATTGTAGCAGCGACTAACGTCGACATGTTTGAAGCTATTAAAAAGGAAAAATTTCGTGAAGATTTGTACTATCGTTTGAGTACTATAGATATTCACCTTCCTCCACTCCGCGAACGCAGAGAAGATATTCATTTGTTATTCCGAAAATTTGCTAGTGACTTTGCATTGAAATATAAAATGCCAACCATCAAACTAACTGATGATGCTATTCCGCATTTACAAAAACATAGATGGAATGGTAATATCCGCCAGTTGCGCAATGTGGCTGAACAAATTTCGGTATTAGAGCAAAACCGCACGATTAGTGCTTCAGTATTACAAAGTTATTTGCCTAGCGGAAATTCTAATCTTCCAGCGGTAGTCAACACCTCCAAATCGGAAAGCGATTTCAGTAATGAACGTGAGATTTTATACAAGGTGTTGTTTGACATGAAAGGGGATTTAAATGACCTCAAGAAACTTACAATGGAATTGATGAAAAGCGGCAACATTTCCGAAGTAGAAAAGGACAATGAAGGCTTAATTCAAAAAATATACGGTGAAGAACAAAAGAAATCTAGCCAAGAAACCTATGAAGATCTAGAGATACTAGCTATTCCTGAACAAACCGAAGATAACTTTGATGTTGATGATAAAAATCAAGATAAATATCATTTTGCAGAGGAAATCGAAGAGGAAGAAACCTTATCTTTACATGACAAGGAGTTAGAATTGATAAAAAAATCGCTTGAACGCCACCAAGGAAAACGTAAATTAGCAGCTGCAGAACTAGGAATTAGTGAACGCACCTTGTACCGTAAAATTAAGCAATACGATCTTTAAGAAAAGTTTATGAAACCAACCATACTAAAGAATTATCTTTCTTGTTCTATTTTAACTGTGGTTGATTACTTTTGACAATACATAAAATAAAAAACTACAAATGAAAGCTGTAGAAATATTCAGATTGCGACTATCGTTTTCTCCCAATAGCTCAGAGGCTATTAGAAAAGAAGCCGAAGATTTAATCAACGATAAACATTACAAAGGTTATCGATTAATCACAACGTCTTTTACGATAGAAGGCACCTATATCTATGCTTTTATTACTATGAAACGCCCTAATACTTATTAAAGAATGAAAACTATTAAATACGTCATCATATTTTTCATCTCATTAATAACACTTAATTGCGGTGTAACTTACTCTTTTACTGGGGTTGGAGATCTAAAAGCTGAAACGTTTCAAGTGAATTACTTTCAAAATACAGCTAAATTAATTGAACCTGGTTTTGATAGAGACTTTACTTTAGCCCTTCAAGATTTAATTGTCAACCAGACCAATTTAAACTTAACAAATACAAATGGCGATTTGGTTTATGAAGGAGAAATTACAGAATATCGCATTTCTCCAATGACGGCTCAAGCCAATAATAGAGCAGCGCAAAACAGATTAACCGTAAGCGTGAATGTAAGATTTTATGACAATGACAAACCCGATGAAGAATTCGAGCAACGTTTCTCGTTTTTTTATGATTATCCGGGAGGAGAATTATTGCAAGGCGCCCAAAAAGAAACTGCTCATGCCGAAATATTTGAACGTTTAACACAGGATATTTTTAATGCCACATTAGCTAAATGGTAAATGAATACTAAGGATTTTACATATATACTTCAGAACCCCCAGCACATTACAGATGAGCAAACTAATGCGTTGCAAGATCTAACCATCCATTATCCTTACTTTCAATCTGCACGAGCCTTATATCTTAAAGGATTAAAGAATAAAGGCAGTTTTAAGTACAATCAAGAATTAAAAACCACTGCAGCTTATACGACCGATCGCAGTATCCTATTTGATTATATCACTTCGGAAGCCTTTAATCAGAATGAGATTTCTGAAGTTATTAAGCAAAATTCAGAGCATTTAAAAGATCTCACAGTAAATGAGGCTGATGATATTTCGGTGAATAAAAGTGTGACCATAGACGATGCTTTAAAAGAACACATTAAAAATACCGAAGGCGTTTTAGATCCAAATCTATTTGAACAAAAAGTAAAATCAGTAGAGGTCGCAAATTTTTTATCACTTCCTGATCAGACACCAGAACAAGTCATTTTAGATATTGACGCCAAACATATCGAGGAAACCCCTGAGGAAAAACTTCAAATTGGCAAACCTTTAGATTTCGATAAAGAAGAAACTCATTCTTTTGCAGAATGGCTAAAAATCACCAGTTTTAAGCCAATAGATAGAAATGAACAACAGACCATTTCTGAAGAACCGCAGGAACTCCCGGCAGAATCTAAATTAGCTTCTGTAAGTGAAAAATTTAAACTTATTGATAAATTCTTAGAGACGAACCCTAAAATTATTCCTTCAAAAGATACACCAAAGATCAATATCGAAACTGCAAACAAAGTGAGCCATGATGGTCTTATGACTGAGACTTTAGCTCGGATTTATCTCGAACAACACAACTACGAAAAGGCAATTCAATCTTATAAAATATTAAGTTTGAAATATCCAGAAAAAAGTGGTTTCTTTGCAGACCAAATTAAAGCAGTAAAAGAATTACAAGAAAATAATACACAGAACTAATGAATACGTTTACTATATTTTTAATCTTAATCGTACTAGTATCATTTTTACTAGTAGTAGTTGTTATGGTTCAAAACCCAAAAGGCGGTGGATTGTCATCCTCGTTTGGTGGTGGAGGCACTCAACAATTAGGTGGTGTTAAAAAGACGACCGACTTTTTAGACAAGAGTACTTGGGCTTTAGCAACTTTATTGTTAGCATTAATATTGGCTTCTAATTTCGCAATCCCTGGAGCAGGTGGTGCAGTAGAATCTAAAGTAATTGATGGTGATGCCACGTCGACAACGACACCCGCAGTACCTTCAACCGATACATCAGCTGATGATATCGCAACGCCAGCCGATTCTTTGAATTAGTAAACGAAGACCATATTTCTTTACAGAATGCCAGCTCATTAGCTGGCATTTTTTGTTACTGCGTGTTTCAATACTAAATAGAGCTTGACTTTTTGTCAGTTATTTTCTATTGGCACATTTTTAGCATAACGCTATAGCGTTAACATAACTTATAAATAAAAAATACACATAACAATGAGCTTAAACATTAAACCATTAGCAGACAGAGTTCTCATAGAACCTGTAGAAGCTGAAACTAAAACTGCGTCAGGAATTATTATTCCAGACAACGCCAAAGAAAAACCACAAAAAGGAAAGGTTGTCGCTGTTGGTAAAGGCACAAAAGATGAGCCTATGACCGTTAAATCTGGTGACACTGTGCTTTACGGTAAGTATGCAGGAACAGAGTTAAAGTTGGAAGGTAAAGATTACCTCATCATGCGTGAAAGTGACATATTAGCAATTGTATAAACGAACTTGTCATTCCACTCTTGATGTGGAATCCAAATAAAATCAGTTAAAACAAATAGATTCCTGCTTTGACAGGATTGACAAAAAATTAATAAAATGGCAAAAGATATAAAATTTGATATTGAAGCACGTGACGGATTAAAGCGTGGTGTAGATGCATTGGCAAATGCAGTAAAAGTAACTTTAGGACCTAAAGGGCGTAACGTAATTATTAGCAGAAGTTTTGGAGCACCACAAGTTACCAAAGATGGTGTTACTGTTGCAAAAGAAATTGAACTAAATGACCCTCTTGAAAATATGGGTGCTCAAATGGTAAAAGAAGTGGCTTCAAAAACTAACGACTTAGCTGGTGATGGAACAACTACTGCTACAGTTTTAGCGCAAGCCATCGTAAAAGAAGGCTTAAAAAACGTTGCTGCTGGTGCAAACCCAATGGATTTAAAACGTGGTATTGACAAAGCTGTTAAAGCTATTACTGAGAACCTTGAAAAGCAGTCAAAAAAAGTTGGGAGCTCGTCAGAAATGATTAAGCAGGTTGCTGCAATTTCAGCAAATAATGATGATACTATTGGTGAGTTAATTGCCAAAGCTTTTGATAAAGTAGGAAAAGAAGGTGTCATTACTGTTGAAGAAGCAAAAGGAATGGAGACATACGTTGATGTGGTTGAAGGTATGCAGTTTGACAGAGGTTATTTGTCACCTTACTTCGTTACCGATTCTGATAAAATGATCGCCGATTTAGAAAACCCATATATCTTATTATTTGATAAAAAGATTTCTAACTTACAAGAGATCCTTCCAATATTAGAGCCAGTGGCACAATCTGGAAGACCTTTAGTAATTGTAGCTGAAGATGTCGAAGGTCAAGCCTTAGCAACTTTAGTAGTTAACAAATTACGTGGTGGATTAAAAATAGCCGCTGTAAAAGCTCCAGGATTTGGTGACAGAAGAAAAGCAATGTTAGAGGATATCGCTATCCTAACTGGTGGAACTGTAATTTCTGAAGAACGGGGGTTCTCTCTTGAAAATGCAGACTTATCTATGCTAGGAACTGCCGAATCTATAATGATCGACAAAGACAACACAACTATTGTAAATGGTGCAGGAAAATCGAGTGATATCAAAGCAAGAGTTAATCAAATCAAAGCTCAAATTGATACAACAACAAGCGATTACGATAAAGAAAAACTTCAAGAGCGCTTAGCAAAACTTGCTGGTGGTGTTGCTGTATTATATGTTGGAGCTGCTTCTGAAGTTGAAATGAAAGAGAAAAAAGATCGTGTTGATGATGCCTTACACGCAACAAGAGCAGCTGTTGAAGAAGGTATTGTTGCAGGTGGAGGAGTTGCTTTAGTAAGAGCAATATCTGTACTTGAAAAAATCACTACTGATAATTTAGATGAAACCACTGGAATTCAAATCGTAGCAAGAGCTATTGAAGCGCCTTTAAGAACTATTGTTGAAAATGCTGGCGGTGAAGGATCTGTAGTTATCAATAAAGTTCTTGAAGGTAAAAAAGACTTCGGGTTTGATGCTAAATCTGAAACTTATGTAGACATGCTTAAGGCTGGAATTATAGATCCTAAGAAAGTAACGCGTATCGCTTTAGAAAATGCGGCATCAGTTGCGGGAATGATCTTAACGACAGAATGCGCATTAGTAGATATTAAAGAAGACGCACCAGCTGGCGGAATGCCTCCAATGGGTGGCGGCATGCCAGGTATGATGTAATGGCATAACCTTTAAAACAAAAAACTTTGACAAGAGCATATAAAAAAAGCCTGAATTAACCTTCAGGCTTTTTTATTTTTTAATTACCATCTTCATGGTCTTTTTTAACGTCCTCATCTCGATATTTACAACAAGGATGGACCGAGTTATACGCTTCATCTGTAGCTTTTAATTCTTTCGTATCATGACCTACTGCTACAATATTTTTACTGATTGTTTTTAAATTAGTCTTGCGCTCATCAAAAATCAGTTTGAGTTCATGGGTTTCAACATTCCATATAGCTGATTTTACGCCTTTGGTTCTAATGGCAGCCTTTTCAATGCGTTCTTTACACATCATACACACACCATCTACTTCCATAGACATCTTGGCATTTTTGTTTTGTGCAAAGGTTATTGTTGTGACCAAAACGACGAATACAGTTATTAATTTTTTCATTTTACTTTTATTTAATTTTAAATCGCAATCCTGCGTAATACATACTTCCAAAAATTGGGCCATACACAAATGTTGTATCAAAATTTGAACCAAATGGATCATTCGCGCCTAAAATAGGATCGCTTTGCCTAACATTTGTGATATTTTCACCACCTAAATATACTTCAAATTTAGGAGAAAAAACTTTAGTAACCTGAGCATTTAACGTTCCTACTGTTGGAGATTCTTCTCCTAATCTAAATTCTATTGGGTTAGATGTTGTTGACGCAAACCGCTGCTCACTCAACCAATTATAGGTTAAATCAAATTTCCACTGCGAGGTTTTCGATTCGGAAAGTTCCGTTTCATAAGATGCATTAGCAAAGAAACGATGCTTTGGAATTAGCGGTTTCGTTAGTCTTCCTGACAAGTAATCCGTTTGCACGTCATAATACTTATACGCGGTTCTAAAGTCGAAATTTTCAAAGACATTATAATTGAACTCCATTTGAAAACTATTTGCAAAACTTTGCCCTTCTAGATTATAGAAATTGACTTGTTGCGGATTCTCCCAATCGACAACCACCTGGTTTTCAAAATCTGTTCTATAAAAATCTAAAGTAATATCTGCTTTTCTTCCAAAAAGATTAAATCCTTGCAGGAAAGAAACCCCATAATTCCATGCAATTTCAGGATCTAAACCATAAATATTTCCGTCGGTATTCAAAATACCAATCGCCCGAGATGTCGCAAATATGCTTTGATTCTCTGCAAAAATATTAGCACTTCGCTTTCCCCTGCCAATAGATCCTCTTAGAGCCGATTTCTCCCAAGGTGTATAACGCACATGAAGTCGCGGTGTTATAAATTCACCAAGCAAATTATGCGTATCAAATCGCAGACCTGCTGTTAACGTTAATTTATCTAAATTATCATATGCATACTCAAAAAACGCACCCGCAGAACGCTCACTGCGTTCAAAATCTGTATTAAGTGCAATCTCATCATAATGATCATACGTAAAACCTAAACCAGTTTTAATCTTATGCCTGGAATCACTTATTATAGTATTATAGATAACATTAGAATACACACTGTTATGATTAATATCATATTGATTTAATCCAAAATACGAGCTTTGATTATGAGAGCTAAACGCAAATTGAACCCCTAAACTTTGCCATGGAATTTCGGGATTAACATATCCAAATTTGGTTGATAGCTCAAAACGCTCCGTTTCAATCTCACTTCCCCAGGCATTGGTCGTTAATTTATCTGTATCTGGATCGAAATCAATCTGTCCTGCTTGGTTTTGATCGTTTAAATAGCGTACGTTTATAAAACTCACCAAACCTTTTTCTAGATTGGTATATTGCCATCGGTTCATGACATTGACTTGTTTTTTAAGAGGCACATCTAAAAACGAATCCCCATTTTTATCAAATTTTTGATCTCTTATGTTTCCATGAACATATAAACCAGTACTCCACTTATCATTAACTTTAGTATTGACATGGGTATTCAGCTCAAGTCTGCCGTTTGCCGAAGCATAAAGATTGACAAACAAAGCGTCATCTGTTGTCGGTTTTTGTAATTCTGCATTTATTTGTCCTGCAATACTCTCAAAACCATTGACAACACTTCCTGCACCTTTCGTTATTTGAATACTTTGAACCCATGTTCCTGGAATAAAACTTAAACCGTAAGCTTGAGAAGCCCCTCGAATTGATGGAATATTTTCGGTGGTAATGAGAATATATCGACTCGTCAGACCTAACATTTTAATTTGTCGCGTTCCTGTGACAGCATCAGAGAAATTAACATCGATGGACGGGTTGGTCTCAAAGCTTTCTGACAAATTACAGCAGGCTGCTTTGAGCAATTCATCACTGCTTACCGTAATCATATTTTGAGCTTTTAAATAGGACTTAGCGGTTGCCTGTTTTCGAGACGTTAGGGTAATTTCATCTAAATCCCCTGTTGGACTAAGGTAGTGTCTCACATATTTCGGTGAGGTCACGGTAATAGTATCGGTTTTATAACCAACATAACTAATCACAAGCTTGGTGTAACTTGATTGATAAGTCAAATTAAATTTTCCATCAATATCGGTTACCGCTCCAACCGAAGTATTTAACCAGTATACATTCGCTCCAGCTAATGGAATGGTCTCATTTGTTGCGTTTGCTTCCAAAATAATTCCTTCAATTTTTCCTTGAGAAAAGGAAAGCAATGGCAACACTATTATCACTATAAAATAAATATACTGTTTCATCTTAATTATTAGTTTTTACAAGCATAATAATTGCCATAATTATCATAATACTATTTTCAATAAAGGTTGCTTTTGTCATCGGTAGTTTTAAAACCGTACCCAGACATGCACATTGTATTGTTTGCTTCCCTAAAAGTGCTTTGACTACACCCAGTGTTGTCATACCTAAAACAATAAGTGTCACTATTAAGGCTATTGGTATTTGATAGCGCATCAAGAACATTAACCCTAGAATCAATTCTATAAACGGATAGATCCAAGCATAGGCAGGAACTATTTTAGCCAATGGATCATACATACTAAAACTTTTTGGGAACCCTTTTAAATCTAAGAATTTAAAAAAGCTAAATACAATGTAAAATAACCCCATAAAGTCAAGCATAAATCCTGAAAAGTTTGAAGGATTATAATTGAGTAAAATAGAAGCTCCTGTGATAAATAAAAAAATTAAAAACAGTGGAAAGAGCTGTTTTAAATCACTGCTAACCTTTTTCAAATCTGAAGGGGAAGATGTGAAAACAGTCTTCTCTTTTTGTTCAGTAATTGTATATTTTTCCGGTAAAGCCTGTTGAAACCTCTCAATTGAGATATGCTTTGACGTTGTTATGCTCGCTTCGCTTTTCTCAAGATTAACTGATGCCTCAATAACATCGTCCATCGCATTGAGCTGGTTTTCAATCGAAGCCTTACAGCCACTGCAGGTCATACCTGCAACTATATATTTATGTGTCATTATGTTTTGTTTTGATATAATAATTCACCCCAAACAAAGTTGGCATGCTCTAATCTTAAGCGATTAATTATATCAAATTATGAAGACTTGATTGCGTACTTGAATATCTGCAAACAAGTTAGGGGGCGAATAATCTTTATGAGGAATAATTAGTTTTGGAAATACCTCAAACAGATTTTGATAGGAATAAACAAAGGAGATTAAAACAAGCTGCTCATTCGTATCGAGCGTATCAAAAGTGTTTTGCTTTAAATCATCTTGACCTTTGACAATTTCAACTTTATCTTTGCAACACCCTTTTTTCATTGGCGTTTCAAAAGCTTCAGAAGAGCATTTTTTTACGTCGCCAAACACCGCTACATCAATTAAAACATCACCACAATAGTGCTTCTCCACGGCAAAGGACACCGTCGATAACAACACTAATATTGCCATGAGCATTGAAGAGCATTTATGTAAAACTTGTTTAAACATGTGTCAAAGTTATAAAAAACGAATCAATCAACAGAAATATTATCGTTTGATTAACACATTACTGTCTTAGTTTATAGTAATAAAAGGCTGGCACTAACAACAATAATAGTAAAGGTTGAATTAAAAATCTCCTGAAATTAAAGAATAAATAATAATCTTCTTGCCTTGGATGAATCACGAAATATAGAAAGAACCCTAACAAAATAATAAAGGCCACCACATAAACCAATACAGAAAATTTTATAATGGATTTATCTCTAAAAAAGATGAAAATAATCCCTAATGAAATGACGGTATTTAAGACGTAACGTAAGCTCGTATAGAGTGTCAATTTAAGAATTTCACGACGTGGAAAATCCATATGCAAGTAATCATTCTGAAAAAACAACAAATAAGGATCATAGAACAATTCATTTTCAAAAACCCGAATTAGAACAAGAAATCCGAATAATACCAACAGGACGAGATATATAATAGGATTACGCATGATACTTCTTTAGTTTCGAAAACCGATTTACCCAAAACATCCACAATAGAAATACCATACCGTAAATAATTAATGGAAAAATGACCGTATGAAGAATATCACGTCGCCAAGGATAATTATACAATCCAATAGACAATACCGCTATTCGAAAAAGATTAATAGCATAAATTAATATGCTTCCTGCCAACGCATACAGAAAGGTATATTTAAAGGTCCCGGCAAAAGCAATTATAAAAGAGACAAACAAAATAATAACACTCACAGAATTACAACCTTCTACTACTCTCGCTACATATTTTTCATTGATAATTAGCTTCATAGATGGTTCATCAGGATGCGGAAGAACCTGAACTCGATAATCTAAACTGTTTAAAAGCAACTTGCTTTGTTTCGCAACTAAATTGGTGACATAGTCTGGGTAGTACTTAGATTCTTCTGAATAATCTAAATAATACTTGTAGGCCAAGGTGAGTGCAAAATACACCGAAAGAAAGGTCAGGATGAACTTTATAACAGACTTGTATTTTATAAGAAGTGCTTTCATTGATGAGTTAAAATTATATAAAATGAATCTAGAAATGGCACTTTTTAAATACTTTTACCAAAATATTTAAAACCTATGACATTCGAAGCCCTTAAACAAGATGTGGAAGCCATTATATCTCAAACTACAGCAACCGTAGATGAACGCTTATTATCTATTTGTAAATTACTTGAACAGCATATCGATTATTACAATTGGGTTGGATTTTATTTTAAAAATGGAGACAAAAACGAGTTAAAACTTGGCCCATATGTTGGTGAACCAACCGATCATATTATTATTCCATTTGGAAAAGGGATTTGCGGACAAGTAGCTGTTTCTAACGAAAATTTTGTAGTGCCAGATGTATCCGCTCAAGACAATTATATTGCATGTAGTATTACCGTAAAGGCGGAAATTGTAATCCCAATATTTGTGAATAACGAAAATATTGGTCAAATCGATATTGACTCAAATACACCTAATCCGTTTACTCCAGAAGATGAGCGCTTTTTAGAATTTGTATGCCAAAAAGTGGCTGAAATATTAAACTAATACTTAAGATTACATACCGGTTCTAATAGCTTCAACAGGATCTAAACGCGATGCCGAAAACGCAGGAATAACCCCAGAGATTAACCCAATAACGGTTGACAATGAGAATCCGATAAAAATATTATAGAACGAAAGTATAAACTCAAAATCATCTACCATAGCTGTAGCCGCTAAAGACACAAACCAGACTAAAACAATTCCAATGAGCCCACCTAAAACCGATAGTATGACAGCTTCAAATAAAAATTGGAATAAGATAAATTTATTTTTAGCACCTAAGGATTTTTGAATACCTATGAGATTGGTGCGTTCACGCACACTCACAAACATAATATTGGCAATTCCAAACCCTCCAACGAGCAGCGAAAATGTACTAATAACCCACCCTGCTCCGTTCATAAACCCAATAATACCATCAACAAAATCGGTTAAACCAGAGAGTTTATTTACAAAAAAATTGTCAGGCTCGTCGGCTTTCAGCCCTCGATAAGCACGATATTTTTGTTTTAACACAGATTCAAAAGCTTCAAAATCAATGTTTTTTTGAGGCTTAATTATAACGGCTCCAGGCAAACCATTTGCGCCTCCATTTTTAAATCTTCTTACAAAATTTGCTGGTACATACGCACGTTCATCGGGAGAATCTCCAAGACCACTACCTACTTTTTTCAAAACGCCAATCACTGTAAGCTTTCTACCATAGGCACGTATAGTCTTTCCAACAGGATTAAGGTTATCAAATAAATTCACCGCAGTTGCGCTCCCTAAAACAATCACATTTGAACCAGAATTAGATTCAGCTTCAGTATAAAAACGCCCTTTTTCAACTTTGAAGTTTTCTATATCGTAGATTCCATTTGACACTGGCGTTACGGTAACACCGGAAACAGTTGTTCCTTCATATTTTAAATTTTCAGAACCTCCAAAAATTACATACGCCATAGCATCAATATCTGTGATATTTCTTTCTATAAACTCAAAATCATTGTATTCTACTTGAGGAAAATTATCGCGTTGCCATCTTGGCACTTCCGATGGACCAAAGGAATACTTGGTTAAATACATGGTGTTTTTATCCAAACCACTTAACTGATCTTTTATACTCCTATCCAAAGAATCGACGGCCGCTAAAACAGCTATGATAGAAAAAATACCAATGGTAATTCCCAGCAGTGATAAAAATGTTCGGAGTTTATTATTCCGGAGTGCATTGATTGCAAACGAAAAACTCTCCTTAAATAACCTCAGGTAAACGAGCATGAGCTAGATTGATTTTTTTTTGATATTAAACATAAGACGTAAACTCCAATAGATTGTTACATATTAGAAAGTGAAATCCTCTTAATACATTTACACTTCTATTCAAATGGTTTCTAACAGCTACTAATCTTGATACAATAATCATGAAAATGGCACAAAGGTTTTTTTACTCTACCGACAATGGCGAATGAAAAACTTCTTTACACAGCCTCAGATATACAAGCATAAACTAAGATTAGTTATTTGAATTTGAAAGATACGAGGTTTTCAACAATTTTTTGTTACAAAAAACTTAAATAAACTACGATTTCAACTTACAATAACCCTTGATATTATGTATTTTTGGGCTTTAATTTTTCATCGGTATTCCGAGGTACGGAATAGCAATTACAACAACACAACAATGAGCAACAACAAAACCATTACATCGGCATTAATTTCAGTATTTAGTAAAGACGGATTAGAACCTATCGTCAAAAAACTTAACGAACAAAATGTCACTATTTATTCAACAGGTGGAACAGAAAAATTTATCAAAGATTTAGGTATTAATGTCGTACCAGTAGAGGATGTTACTTCATATCCTTCTATTCTTGGTGGACGTGTAAAAACATTGCATCCAAAAGTATTTGGTGGAATTTTAAATCGTCAAAATAATGATAGTGATGTTGCTGAATTGGTCGATTTTGATATCCCTCAAATCGATTTAGTAATTGTAGATTTATACCCCTTTGAAAAAACAGTTGCATCTGGAGCATCTCATACAGATATTATTGAAAAAATTGATATTGGTGGTATTTCGTTGATTAGAGCCGCAGCAAAAAATTATGCAGATGTTATTTGTGTATCGTCAGTAGATGATTACGCTGAATTTTTAGAATTATTAAACTCTAAAAACGGAGACACATCCGAAGCCGACAGAAAACAATATGCCGCAAAAGCATTTAACGTGTCCTCACATTATGATTCTGCGATATTCAACTATTTCAATGCCGATCATGAGATCGCCTCGCTCAAGATTAGTGAAACTAATGGTAAAGTATTACGCTATGGAGAAAACCCACATCAGCGTGGATTTTTCTTTGGAAATTTTGACGATGTATTTACCAAGGTCCATGGAAAAGAACTCAGTTACAACAATTTGTTAGATGTGGATGCTGCAGTAAACCTCATGAACGAGTTTAAAGGCGAGGCCCCTACCTTTGCGATTTTAAAACACAACAATGCCTGTGGCTTTTCACAACGCGACACCATTCATCAAGCTTATGTTGACGCACTCGCTGGAGACCCTGTTTCAGCCTTTGGAGGTGTTTTAATTGCCAATACAGAAATTGATAAAGCTACCGCTGAAGACATTCACACTTTATTCTGCGAAGTCGTTATTGCACCATCATTTTCTGAAGACGCCTTAACCATTTTAAAAGGTAAAAAGAATAGAATTTTATTAATTCTAAAGGATGTGGCATTTTCTCAAACAACAGTTAGAACCTGTCTTAATGGGGTATTAGTTCAAGATAAAGATAACAAAACCGACAGCGTGAAAGATGTAACGCATGCCACGAATAATACACCAACTCAAAATGAGTTAGAAGATTTAATATTCGCCTCAAAAATCTGTAAGCATACCAAGTCTAATACGATTGTTTTAGCTAAAAACAAACAATTGTGTGCCAGCGGAACAGGACAAACAAGTCGTGTAGATGCGCTTAATCAAGCCATACATAAAGCACAGTCATTTAATTTTGATCTCAAAGGTGCTGTCATGGCAAGTGATGCATTCTTCCCGTTCCCTGATTGTGTAGAAATCGCTGACAACGCAGGTATCACTGCTGTGATTCAACCCGGAGGCTCCATTAAAGATCAATTAACTATCGATTATTGTAATGAAAATAATTTAGCAATGGTAATGACAGGAACACGTCATTTTAAGCATTAATTTTATTACATTTACAACACATCAAGAACTGAATAAAATAACGACCTCAAAATATTAAAATAGCACATGGGATTTTTTGATTTCTTAACCGAAGAAATAGCCATAGATTTAGGAACGGCAAACACACTTATTATCCACAATGACAAAGTTGTTGTTGATAGTCCCTCAATTGTTGCACGTGATAGAATTTCAGGTAAAATAATTGCCGTTGGTAAAGAAGCCAACATGATGCAAGGAAAAACACATGAAAATATCAAAACCATTAGACCTTTAAAAGATGGCGTAATTGCCGACTTTGATGCGTCTGAGCAAATGATAAGCATGTTTATTAAAAATATTCCAGCACTTAAGAAGAAATTATTTACACCTGCACTTCGTATGGTCGTTTGTATTCCCTCTGGTATTACTGAAGTAGAAATGCGCGCAGTAAAAGAGTCTTGTGAACGCGTTAATGGTAAAGAAGTATATTTAATTCATGAACCAATGGCAGCTGCTATTGGGATTGGTATTGACATCATGCAACCAAAAGGAAATATGATTGTCGATATTGGAGGCGGTACCACAGAAATTGCTGTTATTGCTCTTGGCGGTATTGTGTGTGACAAATCAGTCAAGGTCGCTGGTGATGTATTCACCAACGATATTATTTATTACATGCGTACTCAGCACAACCTTTATGTAGGTGATCGCACTGCGGAAAAGATAAAAATTCAAATTGGAGCAGCGACTGAAGACCTAGATCTTCCGCCAGAAGAAATGAGTGTTCAAGGTCGTGATCTTTTAACAGGAAAGCCAAAGCAAGTTCAAATTTCTTATCGCGAAATAGCAAAAGCACTCGACAAATCCATTCTAAGAATTGAAGATTCAGTGATGGAAACCTTATCACAAACTCCTCCTGAATTGGCAGCAGATATTTATAATACAGGTATCTATTTAGCAGGTGGCGGATCGATGTTAAGAGGTTTAGACAAGCGTTTGTCGCAAAAAACTGATCTTCCAGTATACATTGCTGAAGATCCGTTAAGAGCTGTTGTACGCGGTACAGGAATCACACTTAAAAACTTAGCAAAATTTAAAAGTGTATTGATAAAATAACTGAGAATACCTACTTAACATGCAACAGATTATAAATTTTGTTATTAGAAACAAGACTTCCCTTTTGTTTCTGCTGTTGTTTGGTATTTCATTAGCGCTTACAATTCAATCACATTCTTATCATAAAAGTAAATTCATTAACTCTGCTAATGTTTTGACTGGCCGTATCTATGAAAGCGCCAGTGGCATCTCTAACTATTTCGATCTCAAAGAACAAAACAATATCCTTATTGAGGAAAACAATAGATTACGCTCTCAGTTGTTAAATGGAATAGATTCTACGACTAACACAACATCCATTGATACCACTTCATATAGTGGACGATATAAGGTTCAAATAGCAAATGTCATCAATAATAACTATGCCGCTTCTAAAAATTATATCACTCTTAATAAGGGGGAAAAAAATGATGTAAAAGAAGATTTGGCTGTAATTACATCAAAAGGAATCGTTGGTATTATTGATAACACCTCCAATAGCTATTCGAGAGTGCTTTCAATATTAAACACAAAAAGCAGAATAAATGCGCAACTTAAGGCTAGCAATCATATTGGATCACTTAAATGGAATGCGAAGTCTTCATCTTTAGCGCAGCTTACAGATATTTCTAAATTTGCTCCAATAAAACAAGGCGACACGATAGTTACTGGTGGAGAATCTTCTATTTTTCCAAAAGGATTACCTATTGGAATAATTGATGCTTTTGTTTTAGATATTAGCGGTGACACCTATACTATTGATGTGAAACTATTTAATGATATGACCAATTTATCTCATGTCTATATCATTGAAAATTTAGATACTGAAGAAATCAAACTATTAGAAAATCCGAGGGATGAATAGTCTGAACTTTAATAACATCATCAGGTTTTTTGTGTTGATTTTAGCACAGGTATTGATATTTAATAATATCAATTTCATGGGGTGTATCAATCCATATCCATACATTCTATTTATTTTATTATTTCCCGCGAACAACAACCGAACACTTTTTATTTTTATCAGTTTCATGCTGGGATTATTTGTTGATATATTTTCAGATTCAGGAGGTGTTCATGCCGCCTCATGTGTTACTATTGCTTTTATTAGACCTGCCATTTTAAAATTTGCCTTTGGAATGATCTATGAGCATCAAAACATCAAGTTTAATAATACTGAATTTGGTAACCGTGTCATTTATTTTTCAATTCTAATTGTCATTCATCATCTCTTGATGTTTATGTTAGAGATATTTAACATTTCCAATATAATTTTAATAGCTCAGAAAACGTTATTTTCAAGTGTTTTCACACTTATACTTTGTATTCTAATCTCTATTCTTTTCAGTAGCAAACAACGATGAGAAAACTACTACTTTTATTAACCGTAGTTACCGTAGGACTTTTATTTATTGCCCGTTTATTTTATTTGCAGGTCTATAAAAAACAAACTTACAGTCTATTTGATGACAATGCAATTAGAAAGGTTTATGATTACCCAAAACGTGGCTATGTTTATGACCGAAACGGAAAACTTCTTGTAGCGAATCAACCATCATATGATGTCATGGTAATCCCACGAGAAGTGAAACCTTTAGATGACACTGCATTAACAGAATTTTGTTCATTACTGAAAATTTCTATTGAGGATTATCATAAGAAATTTAATCGAGCTACGAACTATTCACCACGACTACCTTCAGTTTTTGTACCTCAATTGTCAAAAAAAGACTATGCTGTCCTTCAAGAAAAGATGCGAAAATTTGAAGGGTTTTACATTCAAAAACGGTCACTCAGAGATTACCAAACGTCCATTGGAGCTAACGTTTTAGGAGATATTGGTGAAGTTAATAGACGCATTATAGATAAAGAGCCTTATTACAAAATGGGAGACCTTATTGGTAAGCAAGGTGTTGAGCTATCCTATGAAAAAGAATTACGAGGCGTAAAGGGGATTAAGTTTATTCAAAAAGATCGCTTTAATAAAAATATTGGTCCGTTCAATGAAGGACGCCATGATACATTACCGCAACCTGGTAAAGATATTACAATTACTATAGATTCGGAATTACAACAATACGGTGAGTTGCTCATGACGAATAAACGAGGAGGCATCGTTGCGATTGATCCAAAGAATGGTGAGATTCTTGCCTTAGTCACGGGTCCTAGTTATAATCCCAATTTACTCGTTGGTAGAGAACGAAACAAAAATTTTTCCAGATTATTTTTAGATACTATTGCACGTCCTACTTGGGATAGAGGCTTACAAGCTCAGTATCCTCCAGGGTCTCCGTTTAAAGTCATTAACGCATTAATTGGATTGCAAGAAGGGGTTGTTGAAACTACCGATAAAGTAACCTGTAGAATGGGCTATTATTACGGAAGTAGAAAACTCACTGGCTGTCACCATCATAAAAGTCCGGTTGACATGAACAATGGAATCTCACAATCTTGTAATGCCTATTTTGTTAATATATACAGAAGGATCATAGATAAATATGACGATGCAGGTGAAACAATGAATACATGGGCGGCACATGCTAAAAGTTTTGGTCTTGGGGATTATCTAGGCTATGACTTGCCTGTTGGCCAACGAGGTCGAATTCCAGATGGTGATTATTACGACAGAGCCTACGGCAAGAATCGTTGGGGATCTACCTATAATGTGTCTAACGCAATTGGTCAAGGTGAAGTTGAAGCAACGCCAATTCAATTAGCAAATATGGCCGCAGCTATTGGAAATCGCGGGTATTATTATACACCACATATTATTAAATCAATTGAAGGTGACACGATTCCTAGTAAATATTTAGTACCAAATTATACAACTATAGATAAACGTCATTTTGAGCCAGTAATAGAGGGCATGTTTGATGTGTATAATAAAGGAACCGCAGCTACACTGCGAATTCCCGGAATTGATATCTGCGGAAAAACAGGAACGGCTGAGAACTTTATGAAAATCGACGGTGTTAAAACACAATTGACTGACCATTCTATCTTTGTGGCATTTGCTCCAAAAGATAATCCACAAATTGCTATTGCCGTTTTTGTTGAGAATGGGTATTGGGGAAGTCGGTTTGCTGGTCGTATGGCAAGTTTAATGATTGAAAAATACATTAATGGCGAGATCACCAGAACCGATATGGAGAATTGGATTTTAACTCATAGCCTCGAAAATGAATATGCTAAACCTTATTCTGGCAAACCTTTTAAAATCAATGGCGAAACGACCTTGCAAGTGGTAGATAAAGTTCAAGCACCAATAGATAACGACTTAAATAATTCTATTCGCATCAATTCTAATCAGAACAATCAATAAGAATGAATAGAGAAAGCCATAAAAGTTTTAGATTTGATTGGATCATCATCATTCTGTTCTTATTACTCGTGGGTTTTGGTTGGTTGAATATTATGTCTGCTTCTCATATTGGAGAAATTGAAAGCTATTTTGACATGAGCCAACTTTATGGAAAACATGCCGTGTTTCTTGGTTTAACTTTCGTGTTGATTGTATTGATACTCTCTATTGAAGCTAAATTTTATGAACGATTTGCGAGTGTCATATATATCATTGCAATGCTTTCTCTGGTAGGATTATTTATCTTCGGGAAAGATGTTAATGGCGCAAGATCATGGTATGGTATTGGGAGCATGACCATACAACCTAGCGAGTTCGCCAAGTTTGCTACTGCCCTTGCAGTCGCAAAATACATGAGTGATCTTCAAACAAATATGAATACCCTAAAGGACCAGCTTAAAGCTGTAGCCATTATAATTGTGCCGGCAATTTTAATTCTATTACAAAATGATGCTGGAAGTACGCTCGTATATGCGTCTTTCTTTTTTGTGTTTTACCGAGAAGGTTTACAACAAATTTATTTGGCAATTGCCTTATCCATAATTATTCTGGCTGTCTTAGGTTTAAAGTTTGGCGTTTTAATTACTGCTATCATTGCAGGTGCTTTTATTTTTGGAGTCTATTTCTTCCGAAGAAAAAAGAAACGATTATCCATCATTCAATCTATCGTTATTCTTGTGATTTGTGTCGTATTTTCCTCTGGCATTAAACTCTTTTATCAACATGTATTAAAGCCGCATCAACAAAATCGCATTAGTTTATGGTTACGATTGGAAAAAGATCCCATCAAGCTAGAGCAAATGAAAAAAGAAGAGGCTTATAATTTGATTCAATCAGAACAGGCAATTAGTTCTGGAGGACTCACAGGAAAAGGCTTCTTACAGGGCACTAGAACAACAGGTAAATTTGTGCCTGAACAACATACCGATTATATATTTAGTACGGTTGGTGAGGAATGGGGATTTATTGGAAGTTCTCTAGTTGTACTCTTATTTATGGCCCTAATAATTAGAGTCCTCTATCTCGCCGAATCACAGAAATCACAATTTAGTCGGGTATATGGTTATGGTGTAGCTTCCATTTTATTTATTCATTTCACCATTAACACAGGTATGGTAATGGGCTTAATCCCAACCGTCGGGATTCCCCTGCCCTTTTTTAGCTATGGTGGTTCCGGACTCTGGGGCTTCACCATTTTACTATTTATTTTTGTAAAGCTTGATAGTAATAAGATTAATGAGTGGTAATAAAAAAGGAGCCAATTATGACTCCTTCTATTAAGATAGTTACTTTTAGTATTTACTTTAAACTAGCTAAACTTGTTTTTAAGGTTTCAATTTTAGCCATAGCATCTGCTTCCTTTTTCTTTTCTGAAGCAACAACTTGCTCAGGCGCTCCTGCTACAAAGCGCTCGTTAGATAATTTCTTTTGAACCGATTTCAAAAACCCTTCAGTGTAGCTGAGTTCATCCGTTAATTTCTTTATTTCAGATTCAACATCAATACTCCCTTCCATTGGAATAAAATATTCATTTGATTTCACCCGGAACGTCAATGCACCTTCTACCGAGTCGCTCACATAGTTGAAGCTATCGAGATGGCCTAACTTAATAATTACCTCATCAAAAGTTGCTCCAACATTTTCACTGTTTATTACTGAAAAGCCAATCGCATCTTTAAAGGCAATATTCTTTTGTTTTCTAATATTTCTAATTCCGGAAATAACTTCAGAGGCAAAATCAAATTCAGCAATCAATTCTTCATTAATTTCTGCAGTTTCTGGCCACTTCGCGATGATTAGTGCTTCATCAGGTGAACGTTCAGCAATACATTGCCATATCTCTTCCGTTAAGAAAGGCATAAACGGATGTAAAATCTTTAATATGTTTTCAAGATGTGCAATAACACTCTTTAAGGTCTGTTCATCTACAGGCTGTTGATAAGCAGGTTTAACAATCTCTAATAACCAAGATGCAAAGTCATCCCAAATTAACTTATAAGTCGCCATAAGCGCATCACTTAAACGATATTTACTAAAGTGATCTTCTATTTCTACTATCGTTTTTTGAAACTTAGATTCAAACCATTCCGAGGCTATTTTACTAGAATTTGGCTGACTAATACTTGGGTCAACCTCCCAGCCATTAATTAATCTAAAGGCATTCCAAATCTTATTAGCGAACTGTTTTCCTTGCTGACATAAATCTTCATCAAACATTAAGTCATTTCCAGCTGCAGAACTCAACAATAAGCCTACACGAACACCATCGGCGCCATAATCCCCAATAAGTTTCAATGCATCAGGAGAATTCCCCAAAGATTTAGACATCTTACGTCGTTGCTTATCTCTCACTAATCCCGTGAGGTAAACATTTTCAAATGGCTTTTCTCCTTTGTATTCATAACCTGCGATAATCATACGTGCTACCCAGAAAAACAATATATCTGGACCTGTTACCAAATCATTTGTTGGATAATAGTACTTAATCTCTTCATTTTCGGGATTTCGAATCCCATCAAATACACTCATAGGCCACAGCCAAGAACTAAACCAGGTGTCTAGAGCATCAGAATCTTGAGTAATATCATCAGCCGTTAAAGATGAATTCTTTGTTTTTTCTTGTGCTAGCTTTAAAGCCTCGTTACTATTTTCAGCTACCACGAAATCCTCTTTACCATCACCATAGAAATAAGCAGGTATTTGCTGTCCCCAAAGTAATTGACGCGAAATGTTCCAATCGCGAATGTTTTCCATCCAATGCCTGTAAGTGTTTTCAAATTTCTTTGGAAATAGTTTAATATCTCCATTAGTCAAAACAGCGTCTATTGCAGGCTGAGCTAAGTCTTTCATTTTTAGAAACCATTGATCACTCAAACGAGGTTCTATCACTGCTTTTGTGCGTTCTGAAATTCCAACTTTATTTACGTAATTCTCTGTCTTTTCTAGCATTCCAGAGGCTTCCAATTCTTTGACAATCGCTTTTCTTACAACAAAACGATCTTGACCTTTGTAATGCATACCATTGCTATTAAATGTGGCATCATCATTAAAAATATCAACGACCTCAAGATGGTGCTTATCTCCTAACATTTTATCATTTTCATCATGAGCTGGTGTCACTTTTAAACAACCCGTACCAAATTCGATATCTACATATTCATCTTCAATAATTGGCACTACCCTTCCGCAGATAGGAACAATGGCTTTTTTGCCTTTTAGGTGATTAAAACGCTCATCGTTTGGATTGATACATATGGCGGTATCCCCAAAAATAGTTTCAGGGCGTGTGGTCGCTATGGTAAGCAACTCGTCACTTCCTTCGATTTGATACTTTAAGTAATAAAGTAAGCCCTGCTTTTCAACATATTCTACTTCTTCATCAGACAAAGTTGTCTTAGCCTCCGGATCCCAATTGACCATGCGATATCCTCTATAAATCAAGCCTTTGTTATGTAAATCGACAAATACCTTTATAACGGCTTCGCTCATGTCATCATCCATGGTAAATTTAGTGCGATCCCAATCACAAGAGCAACCCAATTTTTTAAGCTGTTCTAGTATAACCCCTCCATATTCTTCTGTCCATTCCCATGCATGCTCTAAGAATTCCTCTCGAGTTAAATCATTTTTGTCAATACCTTGAGCTTTCAATTTCGCTACGACCTTGGCTTCTGTTGCAATAGATGCATGATCTGTTCCAGGTACCCAGCAGGCGTTTTTCCCTTTTAATCGCGCTCGACGAATTAATACATCTTGAATTGTATTGTTCAGCATATGCCCCATATGAAGGACTCCAGTTACATTTGGAGGTGGAATAACAATGGTATAAGGCTCTCTCTCATCGGGTGTTGAATGAAAATACTTATTTACCATCCAGTAGTCGTACCACTTGTTTTCTACGTCTTGTGCTGAATATTTTGATGGGATTTCCATGCTTTGGTATTGTTTTTGCTTTATAACTGACAAAAGTACTTATATTTCTTTTTTCGCGAAATGAATAGTCAAAATAATGACCAACTTAATTGATAATAGTGTTAATTATAGGTCATACAACTAATTTATTTTGCAGAAACCTAAAAAGTAAGTAGTTTTGATAGTATCAATTTAAAATTAAAATGATGAAAAATTTAGTAGTAATTTTATGTGTAGCGTTTTTAAGCTTCGGAGCATTTGCTCAAGAAAAAGTAGCAAAAATTGAATTTAAGTCGGAAGTAGTTGATTATGGCACCATTGAAAAAGGTGCGAATGGTGTTAGAGTTTTCGAGTTTACCAATACTGGAAATGCACCACTTATTATAACTAATGTAAAATCAACTTGTGGTTGTACGGTTCCAAAAAAACCAGAAGGCCCAATTATGCCAGGTGAAACCGGAGAAATTGAGGTAAAGTACGACACAAATAGAGTGAACCCAATTAGAAAGACCATTACTGTTACATCTAATGCCGATCGCCCTACAGTGGCACTTAAAATCAAAGGCTTGGTAATTGACCCAAGCAAGACAAGTGTACTTGAAAAGAAGAACAAAAGTGTAATGGAGCAATAAAACGTTTCAAATATACAAGTGATAAGAACTCTCTATTTAGGGAGTTCTTTTTTTTTAAACACATCTTCTAACTGAAACATAAAGTATAGTCTCTGATTGTTCCGCTCAATCTTCAACTTTATGGTCCTACCAACACGCTCCCTAAAATACTCAATAACCTCCTGAAGTTTTAATTGATGGGCTTCTTTACCATTAATAGAAAGTATGACATCCCCTACCAATAAACCTGCCCGCTGGGCCGGAGAATTATCCCTAATTTCAACGATTGTATAGGCAGGTTTCACGTCCATTCGATAGGATTGTGTAGTACTAATCACTGTATTATTATCATTAGAGCGCCCATAGTTATCCAATGTGCGTTTGGTAAAACGTTCTTGAACCAATCTAAAGCCGCGCTGTTCTAGAACAATGCCACTTCTATTATAATTAAAGTCTGATTTAAAGTTTGCATTTTTCTTTAGCGTTATTTTTGACCCTTCATAATCAAAAATAATATTAAACCGTTTTAAAATCTCAGACGACAAACTACCATTTCTATTTTCATTCCGTCTTACAAAACGAATAGAGGCCGAATCTGGAAAAGCCGTATTCACATCTTTAAGTTCAAATTTTTTCAACTTGAAAGACGCAACTTTTGAACGTTTACCATGGACAGTACCACTGAGACCCCGTCCTAAAAAATCATTAAAATAATTACTGTAAGATGATGTAATTCCTAATGTTTCATCTTCAAATAACCACAAAGCATCGCTGCTTCCAGTGTCTATTAGTAAGGATACAGGTAAATTATTATTTCCTATAGTGATTTGAGCATCTATATAAGGTTTGTTCTTATAAAACCTTAAATCAAATGATTCACATTTTTTACAAGATTTATATTTATACTTATCTCTTTTATGTAATTTAATAAGCTTGGATTTATAATTTATCTCAACTATAAAATCTTTAAACAAACTATAACCGATAATTCCATGAACAGGAATACCCAATCTCGGGGTAAAATTTATACTCTGATCAAAAACTACATAAATATCTTGGTTGATATTAATTGCATTTCCGATTTTAAAAAAGTTATTCTTCGATCGCAATGCTTTAACTGGTTGGCCATCACCAAGACCTCTTAAGAATATAGATTCTACATTATTCATTTGCAATGAATCTGTATTGGTAATATTAAAAAGTATAGGTTTACTAACACCTGTATCGAGTATGAAAGATAGCTCGACACCATTAACTTCGACCGGTATTACAATTAAATTGTTTATTAATTGAAATCGAATCTTATCAGTATCTTGTCTGGGCAAGTTAAACTTTCCTTGTCCAAAAGAAAAACTAAAACAAGCAACAATAAATAGAAATGATATTTGACGGGATCTACTGTAATTCATATGAATACCCACGAAGTTACAAATGTTTATTTCATTATATTTTTTTAACGTTATTTTTTAAAGAAAATTTAAGATTATTTTCAGAACTTTACCATCTAAATTCTCAAACATGCCAACAATTTCTAAGAAAGGCCTTTCCATGCCAGAATCACCAATTCGTAAACTCGTTCCATACGCGGAAGAAGCCTATAAAAAAGGCAAAACAGTTTATCACTTAAATATTGGTCAGCCTGACATAAAAACGCCCCAAATAGCCTTGGATGCTGTAAAAATACATTCTTTAGATATTTTAGCATACACGCGTTCTGAAGGCTCTGAAGCGTTTCGTGAAAAATTGGCAAATTATTATAAGAACAATAATATTCATGTCAAGCAGGAAGACATCATCGTTACTACAGGAGGAAGTGAAGCTTTGCTTTTTGCTTTCGGGAGCATTACTGATATTGGGGATGAAGTTATTATACCAGAACCTTTTTATGCAAATTATAATGGATTTTCTGTAGCTTCAGGGGTTAAAGTAGTACCTGTTATTTCTAAGATTGAAGATAATTTTGCTTTACCTCCAATAGAAGAGTTTGAAAAATTAATCACTCCAAAAACTAAAGCCATACTCATATGTAATCCTGGAAACCCTACTGGCTATTTGTATTCACCTGAAGAAATTAAAAAACTAGCAAGTATAGTTAAAAAGCACGATTTATTTCTAATTGCGGATGAAGTATATCGCGAATTTGCATATGATGGAATTAAGCATTATTCTGTATTGCAAGAGCCAAGCCTAGAAGACCATGCAATCGTTATAGATTCTGTGTCTAAACGTTATAGTATGTGTGGAGCCCGCATTGGGTGTCTAGTGACAAAAAACAAACAGGTTATTCAAACGGCACTAAAATTTGCTCAGGCAAGATTGAGTCCTCCAACATTGGGTCAGATTGCAAGTGAAGCCGCTTTAGAAACCCCTCAGAGTTACTTTGATGATGTTATTGAAGAATATGTAGAACGTCGCAATATTCTTGTGAAAGAACTGAGCAAAATAGAAGGCGTGAAGGTGGCTAACCCCAAAGGAGCTTTTTATTGTATTGCTGAATTACCAATAAAAAATTCTGATAATTTTGCGCGTTGGCTACTCGAATCTTTTGATGTAAACGGTGAAACTGTTATGGTTGCACCAGCTGCTGGATTTTACAGTTCACCAGGTGTTGGATTAAATCAAATTAGAATTGCATACGTACTGAACTCTGAAAGTCTTATAAAATCAGTTCATATTTTAAAAGAAGCTCTAAAAGTATATAAAGATTAGTGCATTTTCTACAAAACATATCTTTAAAGTCCTTTAACACTTTTGCAATAGATGTTAAAGCCAAACACTTTGTATCTGTTCATAGTATAGATGATTTAATATCCATTTATAAATTAGACACTTATCCTGATAAATTTATTTTAGGAGGCGGGAGCAATATGCTACTTACCAAAGACATTGAAGCTTTAGTCATTCATTTAAACCTAAAAGGGATTTCGGTAAAATCACTTCTAAATAATCAGGTTTTAGTTGAATGTCTCGCAGGCGAAAACTGGCATGAATTTGTGCTTTGGACTTTAGATCAAGACTTTGGCGGATTAGAAAATTTGTCCTTAATACCTGGTAATGTTGGTACGAGTCCAATTCAAAACATTGGAGCCTATGGTGTGGAGTTAAAGGATAGCTTCCACAGCTGTACTGCATTAAATTTAGAAACCTTAGAACTCGAAACCTTCAGCAACAAAGAATGTGCCTTTGATTATCGTAATTCTATTTTCAAGCAGCATGCTAAAGGAAAATATATCATTGTGAGTGTTGTCTTTAAATTAACTACAAATAATCACAATTTAAACACTAATTATGGTGCCATTAAGACTGAGTTAGAAAAAATGAGTGTGCGTCAACCAAGCATTCATGATATATCAAAAGCTGTTATTGCAATTAGAGAACGTAAATTACCTAATCCAAAAGAGATTGGAAACTCTGGTAGTTTTTTCAAGAACCCAATCATTAAAAGAGCTCAACTCGAAGAGCTCCAAGTGAATTTTCCAGATATCCCACATTACGTCATTTCTAATGAAGAGATAAAGGTTCCTGCTGGTTGGCTTATTGAACAGGCGGGTTTTAAAGGTAAAACATTTGGTAATTATGGTGTTCACAAAAAACAAGCTTTAGTTCTTGTTAATTATGGTGGAGCTAAAGGAGATGATATTTTGAAACTATCACAACTCATTCAAGAAACAGTATCTAGGATTTTTAACATTCACTTAGAGGCCGAAGTTAATATCATCTAAATAAAAAAGCCTCAAATAAATGAGGCTCAGTTCACTACAGAATAGTTTTGAGTATGCTATTAATCAATTTTCTTTTAAGAAAAAATCTATTCTACAGAAATTATATGATACTGGATTAAATTCCGTTATTTTTATTTTAGTAATTTTACCATCTTAACCTTATTTACGATCAGAATCCTTCTTTGGACGTTTTTTTGTTCATATTTCTGAATTCATTTTAAAACATTGATTTTTTTGAGCACACCTCTTGAAACACATATTGTTAAATTATTGGCGGAAGGGGACAACAAAGCTCTCGATCTGCTCTATGAAAACTATGCAGATAGTCTCTATGGTGTGATTTTAAAAGTTACAATTAATGAAGAATTGGCACAAGATGCCCTTCAAGAAACCTTCGTGAAGGTCTGGAAAAACGCACATAAATACGATTCAAAAAAAGCAAAACTATTTACATGGCTTTACCGTATTGCTAAAAATACGGCTATTGATAAACTAAGAAGTTTTAGCAATAGATTCGAGAAAGAAGTCCAAATTGACAAATCTAACGTATATATCTTACCAACAGCAAGTTTGAATCAGGACGTTATAGATTTAAAAGAGCATGTGGCGCGATTAGACAAAAAGTATCAAATAGTCTTACAAGCCTTATTTTTTGAAGGCATGACACAACAAGAGGCTAGCGAAGAATTAAATATTCCATTAGGTACCATAAAGTCTAGATTAAAAATTGGATTACGAGAGCTAAAGAAGGTCTATGATCCAGAAATTAATTAAATATGGAAAAAAAATTACATAACTTTTTTCAATCAGGTATACTTGAGAAGTATATCCTAGATGAAACCTCTGCTTCAGAAAACCTGCAAGTCGAGCATTATATTGAAACCTACCCTGAAGTGGAAAGCGAATATCTCAGATTACAAGATAATCTAGAGATTTTAGCCAAAGCTAGTGCTATTGAAGCACCTCATTTTATTCTAGATAACATCAAAAAAGAGGCAGGTAAAGAGACGGCTCCTGTGATGGCATTAGTAAGTGCCCATCGCAAAACACCTTGGTATAGTATTGCGGCTAGCATTATAGCTTTAGTATTTGCAGGATCAACACTGATGATGTATCAACAGAATCGTAAGCTACTGCAAGAAAACCAAGTTGTTGTTGACGAAATTTTTGACTTACGAAGTGATATCGCTGAGAATAATAGTATACTTGATGATTTAATGCGTCGCTTCATGCGACTTAACAATCCTGAAACAGAAAAGTATGTCTTGAGAGGAAATGAACGTGCTAAAGACCTTAAAACTGTCGCATATATTAATGCCGTGGATAAAACATCTATGATTGATGTAGTGTCATTACCACAATTACCAGGTAATCAAACCTACCAAATCTGGGCAGAAATGCAAGATAGAATGGTGAATCTAGGTATCTTGGATCCTTCAGAACGAGAATTTCAGTCATTACCGTATATTGAAGATGCACTAGGCTTGAGTATTACCATTGAACCTAAGGGCAATAATGCTATTGCATCTGACAATGCTGTTGCAGAGATTTCTTTAAAAAGTAAGAATAACTAGAAAAATTAAAACAAAAAGAAGCCACTGAGGAGTAATCCTCAGTGGCTTCTTTTTTTAAAATCTATTTTTATTCTTTATCGAAAAAGGCTTTATGAATGAATCCAGCTACAATAGCTCCTGCTATTGGTGCCAACCAAAACAGCCACAATTGAGCGGGATAATCTCCACCCGCAAAAAGTGCTTGACTCGTTGAGCGCGCAGGGTTTACAGATGTATTAGAAATAGGGATACTAATTAAATGTATTAGTGTCAATCCAAGACCAATAGCTATAGGAGCAAATCCTTTGGGTGCTCTAGCATTTGTACTGCCTAAAATAATTAGCAAAAAGAACATCGTTAGTAAAAACTCTGTAACAAGCACTGCCACCATACTATAGCCTCCTGGTGAAAGGTCATCATAGCCATTAGAGGCAAAACCACCAATATCAACAAAATCAGATTTTCCAGTTACAATAAAATACAAAGCGGCGGCAGCAACACATGCTCCAATAAGTTGCGCTATGATATAACCCAATAATTCCTTAGCTGGAAACTTCCCTCCTGCCCAAAGACCTATTGATACTGCTGGATTAAAATGTGCTCCTGAAATATGACCAACAGCAAACGCCATAGTCAATACTGTTAAACCAAAAGCTAATGCAACACCCGAAAAACCAATTCCTAGTTCCGGAAAAGCAGCAGCAAACACAGCGCTACCACAACCACCAAAGACTAGCCAAAATGTTCCAAAGAACTCTGCCAATAATTTTTTCATAATGATTAATAATTAGTTAGTAATAAATTTAAAATCTTTATTTTAAGACACTTAATATACAATTAAAGTCACAAATGGCATGAAATAGCACATAATACAATCCTTTTTTTACCAAAAAACAGGAAGATTCTATATCTTTGCACAAAATATTGACTCATGAAACTCTTTCTTATCACTTTAGTACTTCTAGGCGCAGGTGTCGCTGGTATTGCTATTAAAATTTGGGCAAAAAAAGACGGTAAATTTGCTGGAACATGTGCGAGTCAAAACCCTATGCTGAATCAAAATGGCGATGCTTGTGGTTTCTGTGGGAAAACTCCAGATCAATTCGAAAATTGTGATGACCCGCAACACTCCTAACCATTAATTTTGCTTTTGGAAGTACTCTTCTACGTTTTTGTGATTTTCGTTGTAATTCAGCTCGTTTATTACGGAATTATCTTCGGAAGTCTTGCGGCATATGAACCACGGGAGGCAAGTCCAAAAAAAATTGGAGTTTCAGTTATTATTTGCGCCAAAAATGAAGCTGAAAATTTAAAAGTAAACCTCCCGTATATTTTAGCACAAGACTATCCGACTTTTGAATTAATACTCATTAATGATCATTCTTCAGATGAGACCTTAGAACTGATGAAGTCCTTCAAAAATGACAATCATAGAATTAAAATAGTTGATGTTAAACCGATAGAGAAATTTTGGGGCAATAAAAAATACGCTCTAACTCTCGGAATAAAAGCTGCAACTTATGATTTTTTGTTATTTACGGATGCAGACTGCAAACCTACTTCAAATCGTTGGATTTCTAGAATGAGCAACCAATTCACTAATGAAAAAGACTTGATTATAGGCTACAGTCCGTACAAAAAAACAAAAGGATCTTTGCTCAATATACTCATTCGATTTGAAACCTTTATGACAGCAGTTCAATACTTATCATATGCTCGTATAGGACATACATACATGGCTGTTGGAAGAAATTTAGCCTACAAGAAAGATCTCTTTTACGAAGCTCGTGGTTTTATGAACCACATGGATATTCGATCTGGTGATGACGATCTTTTTGTCAATCAAGTAGCGACCAAAAAAAATACGGCTCTGTGTATTTCAAAAGATAGTTTTACAACGTCTCTTCCCAAAACAACTCTTAAAGCGTGGATTCTTCAAAAAAGACGTCACATTAGTACAGCCAAACATTACAAGCCAATTCATCAAATAATGCTTGCCCTTTTTTATGTATCACAAATAGGCTTTTGGATATTAGGCATCACTCTTTTAATTTTAATGTTTCAATGGGAAATGGTAGTTGCTTTAATCATATTAAGGTTTGGAGTCCAATATACTAGCTTGTATTTATCTTCAAAAAAGTTAGAAGAAACCAGTGTAATTACCTTTCTCCCAATTCTAGAGTTTTTACTAATTACTTTTCAATTCTTTATATTTATAAAAAATATCTCATCAAAACCACAGCATTGGAAGTAAAGGACGCGATAGAATTGGCAAAGCAAAACAATCAAATTGCTTTTAATTTTCTTTTAGATACATACTGGAATAGTGTTTATGGCTTTCAATTAAAACGCACTGAAAATGAAAATGATGCTGAGGATATTACCATACAGACATTTTCAAAAGCATTTGATAAAATTCATACCTATAATGAAAAATATGAATTTAAAACATGGCTTATTTCTATCTCTAAAAACATACATATTGATTTAATACGGAAGCAAAAATCAAGAATTACCAGCCAATCTAATAACCATGTCAATAAGGATTACTTAGCAATCGCAGACGAATCACCTTCGGCAGAGGATAAACTTATTACAGAACAAAATCTTGCAAAACTTCTAAGAGATATCAAAAAACTAAAACCACATTATCAGGAAATTATTAATCTGAGATATTTTCAAGAATTAAGTTATAAAGATATTTCCGAATCTTTAAATGAACCTATTAATAATGTGAAAGTGAAGCTTTTAAGAGCAAAAAAACTACTTGCTGAAATCATCACAAGAAAATAATGACTTTTAGTCTTAAAAAAATTGGTCCAGGATTACTGTTTGCAGGTGCTGCAATAGGTGTTTCACATTTGGTACAGTCTACCAGAGCAGGAGCCGATTTTGGATTTGGTTTGATATGGGCTTTACTTCTTGTACATATTTTCAAATATCCATTTTTTCAATTCGGCCCGAGATATGCTTTGGCTACGGGTGAATCCTTATTAGATGGTTATAAAAAGCTAGGGAAAGGTGTTTTAATTACTTATTTCTTCTTGACATTCGCTACCATGTTTACTATCCAAACCGCTGTTACTATTGTAACAGCTGGATTAGCAACATCACTTTTTGGTGATTTTATTTCTACAGAAATGTGGACGGTAGTTATATTAAGTATATGCTTTTTCATTTTAATTATTGGTAAGTATAGCTTTTTGGACAAACTGATGAAGTTTATCATCATCACCTTAACTTTAAGCACTATTGTTGCGGTATATTTCGCGTTTCAGAAGTCAACTGAGCCTATAGCTATCACCCAAATATTTCCAAATGCTATGGAATTTGGATTCCTCATCGCATTTATGGGGTGGATGCCTGCACCATTAGACATTTCTATTTGGCACTCCCTTTGGGCCCTTGAAAAACAAAAAGACACGGCATCATTTGGTATAAAATCTTCATTATTTGATTTTAATGTTGGTTATGGCGCTACAATAGTCTTGGGACTTGGTTTTCTGGCACTTGGAGCATTAGTCATGTTTCAGAGTGGTGAAAATTTCAGTGGGAAGGCTGGTTCATTTGCAAATCAACTCATAGCGATGTATACCAAAAATTTAGGCGAATGGTCCTATGTCATTATTGGTATCGCTGCATTTACAACCATGTTTAGCACAACACTAACAACTCTTGATGCCTCTCCTAGAGCTATGACAAAAACTACAGAACTAATTTTTGGTAAACGTCTAAAAATATCTTATTTCTATTGGATTTTAGTTCTCATTTCTGGTACCATTTTAATTTTCTTTTTCTTAAAATCTGAAATGGGACTACTCATACAAATAGCGACAATTCTTTCCTTTTTAACAGCTCCATTTTATGCGATAATCAACTACCGCTTAATAAGCAGTAATCACACTCCAAAAGATTGGCGACCAAGTCTAATAATGCATGTTTTGAGCTGGTTAGGCATCCTGTTTTTAATAGGGTTTAGTATCTGGTATCTCACAACATTATAACATATGATTAAGAATTTACTTTGTATCTTTGCATTCTATAAATTGTGAAGATGAATACTGATATCGTATCGAAACCTGTAGTTGCTCGTCAACCAAAACCTAAATGGCTTCGTGTCAAACTTCCAACTGGAAAAAAATACACGGAATTAAGGGGGCTTGTAGACAAATACAAATTAAATACCATTTGCACCTCTGGAAGCTGTCCAAATATGGGTGAATGCTGGGGCGAAGGAACTGCAACTTTTATGATCTTAGGAAATGTATGTACCCGTTCATGCGGATTTTGTGGCGTAAAGACTGGACGACCAGAAACGGTTGATTGGGATGAACCAGAAAAAGTAGGGCGCTCTATAAAGATAATGGGTATCAAACATGCTGTTTTGACAAGTGTAGATCGGGATGATTTAAAAGATATGGGCAGTATCATGTGGAGCGAGACAGTAAAAGCCGTAAGACGCATGAATCCAGAGACAACCCTTGAAACTTTAATACCAGATTTTCAAGGCATTGAAACTCATATTGATAGAATTATTGATGTAGCACCTGAAGTTGTATCACATAATATTGAAACGGTAAGACGATTAACACGTGAAGTTCGTATTCAAGCGAAATATGATCGTAGTATGCATGTTTTGAAATATTTAAAAGAACAAGGGCAGCGTCGAACAAAATCAGGCATCATGTTAGGTTTAGGTGAAACACGTGAAGAAGTTATTGAAACGCTTCATGACCTTAGAGAAAATGAAGTTGATGTGGTTACTATTGGACAATATTTACAACCTAGTAAAAAACATTTACCTGTAAAACAATTTATTCAACCCGATCAATTTGATGAATACAAACAAATAGGGCTAGATCTCGGATTCCGTCATGTAGAAAGTAGTGCTTTAGTAAGATCCTCCTATAAAGCACAAAAACATATCAATTAATGATTCGCGTTGCAATTAACGGCTTTGGTCGTATTGGGCGTCGTGTTTTCCGACTGATACAAGAGAGAGATGACATGCAAGTTGTTACCATCAATGACCTTGCAGACGCAAAAACCTTAAGTCATTTACTAAAATATGACAGTATTCATGGCGTTTCAAATCATGATATCTCCTCATCGGATAATATTATTTCAATTAATGGAAGACACATTCCGCTTCTTAATTTTAACCATCCTAAACAAATTGATTGGTCTTCATTTGATATTGATTTCGTCATTGAAGCAACAGGCAAGTTTAAAACAACTAAAGATCTAAATCACCACATTATTAATGGTGCCAAGCGTGTTATTTTATCAGTACCTCCCATAGAAGATGACATCAAAACCGTAGTAGTAGGTGTTAATGATAACGACATTTCAGGTGACGAGTTAATTATTTCTAATGCATCTTGTACGACCAACAATGCTGCTCCGATGATTTCAGTTATTGACAAGCTTTGTGGCGTGAAACAAGCCTATATTACAACGGTACATTCCTATACTACAGATCAGAGTTTACATGATCAACCTCATAAAGATTTACGTCGTGCTAGAGCGGCTGGACAATCTATAGTGCCTACAACTACAGGAGCAGCAAAAGCCTTGACTAAAATTTTTCCAGATTTATCTGATGTTATTGGTGGTTGTGGCATTCGAGTACCAGTTGCCAATGGCTCTTTAACTGATATTACCTTCAATGTAAAAAAGACAGTCACCATTGAAGATATTAACCAAGCCTTTAAAAAGGCCTCTGAAACCACACTAAAACATATATTAGAATATACTGAAGACCCAATTGTATCCATTGATATTGTTGGAAATACACATTCTTGTATCTTCGATTCTCAAATGACTTCAGTAATAGGAAATATGATAAAAATTATTGGCTGGTACGATAATGAGACTGGATATTCTAGTAGAATTATTGATTTAATTTGCAATTTATCGATGAAATCATGACTTTTATCGAATAAATATTTATATTTGTCCAATAAGAGATGGTCAAATATGTCCCAAACCAAACACTACATAGTTGCTTTTTTATTAGTCTTTATGTGCTCAGTATCCGCCCAAAACAATGGTATTGAAGATATTGAAGTACAGAAACTACGTATAGAAAATACCATCACGCAATCCGAATTTGACACGCAACGTGGTGATTATTTCAGTGCAAAAACCAATCTGGAAACAGCATTAAGCCTGGCCATTAAAACTGAAGACAAGCAAAATCAAGGTATCATCTACGCTAAAATTGGTAAACTTCAGTTTTTAGTTAATGAATTTGATAAAGCACTTGTATCGTTAACAAAAGCAGCAGAAATTCAACGCGATATCAATGATTCACAAAACTTAGCCGTTACTTATAGTATTAAAGGTATTCTGCATGCTGGTAAAGAAGAATACAAAAATGCTTTAGAATATTTAAATTCTGCTAAAACCCTTTTTGAAGAACAAAATTTAGAAGTTAATATTCCAGAAATTACACTAAACCAAGCAAAAATACACCTTCAACTTAAAGATTATAAAACTGCCAAATCACTGCTTGAAAAAACCATAGTATTAGCCAAAAAAAATAATCAAAATAACATCCTTTCTGACGCACTTATTTATAGTGGAAAAGCATTAGATAAACTCGGCAATAATAAGCAAGGTATCACACTAGCAAATGAAGGTCTAGAGATTGCTCTGGCCAACCAATTAACAGAGAACATAAACAAAGGCTATGTCACACTGAGTGATATCTATCAAAATGATGGCAACTTTGAGGAAGCCTACAGCTATCTTCAAAAACATGTTAAACTTTCAGATTCTATCTTAAATATTGAGCGCGCTAGCTTATCCCCAGAAAAAAGAGCTGAGTTTATTGAGTCTTATAATGCCGCTGAATTTCAAAAGCTTCAAAAGAAAGTTGAAGATCAGGAATCTGATAGCAACCTCGCAAAAATTACAACAATCTTGAGTATTGCTTTAATAACGATTTTATCTTTGCTAACGCTCTCTCTTTACAAGAATAATAATATTAGATTAAAGTCTAATAACATGCTTCAAGAAAAAAATGACGATCTGATTGAAGCCATGAAAAAAGCAGAATTAGCGTCTAAAACCAAAGCCAACTTCCTATCCACAGTAACGCATGAGTTAAGAACACCTCTTTATGCGGTTACAGGATTGACTAACATGCTTTTAGAAGAAAAGCCAAACCCAGACCAAATACCACATTTAAAATCTTTAAAATTTTCGGGGGACTACTTGTTAACCTTTATCAATGATATCCTTCAAATTAATAAGATAGAAGCCAATAAAGTAGAATTAGATCCTGTATTATTTAATCTTAAAACTAAGGTTGAGAATGTCTGTTCTGCCCTTAATAATTCAGCATTAGACAATAATGTGCAGATGCATTATGAATTCCAAAAGGATTTACCAGAAACGTTTATTGGTGATAATTTAAAAATCTCACAAATCCTCATTAACTTAATTGGAAACGCGATTAAGTTTACAAAAGATGGAGATATTTGGGTGAGAGTTTATAGCATCTCTAATAATGGAGATGACCATACTTTACGTTTTGAAATTGAAGATAATGGTATCGGTATTTCGAAAGAAAAACAAGACAATATGTTTGAGAGCTTCTCCCAAGGCTCGATTCAAATTAATAGGAAATACGGTGGCACAGGCCTTGGATTGTCTATTGTTAAAGGACTTATTGAAATTCTAAAAGGAAAAATCTACCTCAAAAGTGAACTCGGAAAAGGCACAACATTCTTCTTCGAAATTCCATTAACCTACGCTCCAGAAACTGTTAAAATTAAAAAAGAAGATTATTCTAAAAACATTAGTAATTTGGACATTAGTAACATTAAAATCTTAATTGTTGAGGACAATAAGATTAACCAGATGATCACCAAAAAGATTCTAAGTAAAATGAATCTACAGTGTGATATTGTAGACAATGGAGAAGACGCTGTTGAGAAAGTTCGCGAAAACGATTATAATGTCGTTTTAATGGATATCCACATGCCTGGCATTAGTGGATTAGAAGCCACTAAGATCATCAGAACTTTCGATAAAGAGTTGACTATTTTTGCCTTAACGGCAGTAACTCTCGAAGACAAAATGCATGAGTTTGATGAAGCTGGATTCAATGACATCATCTCAAAACCTTTCAAACAGGAAGACTTTGAGAAGAAACTATACGAAGTACTAGCTAACGACCATAATACAAAAGCCTCATCAATTAATTAGTTTTGACAAACGACTTCACTTGCTTATTAAAAACTTCATGTTGCCCTATTTGAAACGTAATTGGCAAATAATATAATTGTGAAGAATTTGATTTGAATTTATCTTTTAATCGCACATAATCTTTTTCCGTAGTTAAAATAATAGATTTCTTCTTAAGCATTTCAATTTCAGAATTAGAAAAATCGTGATGATCCTGAAAATTTATATGTTCGAAAGTTAATCCGCTACCATCTAAATAATCCACAAAAGGCTTAGGATTTGCTATACCGGTAACTACAGTAATTGTCTTTCCCTTAAGTGCGCCTAACTGCAATGAACTATTACTATTTCGCACCTCTCTAGCATATGAAATAACACTAAAAAACACCGTTTGATGTGCTAACGGTTTTAACTTTTTAATGATCCTTTCTTTATCTTTATCTAATAATGAAGTTGGACATTTAGTCACTACAATCAAATTTGCTCGCTGAGCTCCTGACCTTGGCTCTCGCAAATTACCAGTAGGTAAAACGATATCGTCACAGTACAAATTAGCATATGACGTAAGTAAGATATTAAAGCCTGCCGACACCTTTCTGTGCTGAAATGCATCATCCAATAAAATCAGATCTGGATTTTGCCGTGCAATTAACTCGGAAATCCCATGTTGTCTATTGGCATCAACTCCTACAACAATATCCTTAAATTTTCGATAAAACTGATACGGTTCATCTCCAATGGTTCGTGCACTTGCATTATCATCGGCTAAAATAAACCCTTGTGTTTCTCTCTTGTAGCCACGACTTAATGTAGCGACTTTATAATCGGCTTTGAGCAGCCTGATTAAGTACTCAATAGTTGGTGTTTTCCCTGTTCCGCCAGTACTCAAATTCCCAACACATATGATAGGTAAATCGAACGACTTTGAAGATTTCCATCCCAGATCGTAGCATTTATTGCGCATCCAAGTCACGACATAATAAATCGGAACAAATGGAATTAATAATTTTCTGATAAATGTCATAATATAGAAATCAAATGCTAAGATAAACATATCGAATGACTATAAAATTTTATATTTGAAACAAATTAGCCATTATGATTATACAAGACGTCATTTCACATTTAGAGACTTTAGCACCTCTAGCATATGCCGAAGATTTTGACAACGTCGGATTACTTGTAGGCGATAAAAATACCAAAGTTACTGGTATCTTAGTAACTTTGGACACTATAGAGTCCGTAGTTGAGGAAGCCATAACCAAAAACTGCAATCTTATTGTGAGCTTTCATCCAATCCTATTTAAAGGTTTAAAATCTATTACCGGCAAAACATATGTTGAACGAACGGTACAAAAAGCTATAAAAAACGATATTGCGATTTATGCGATTCATACAGCTTTAGATAATGCCCATAAAGGTGTAAACGACATTATTTGTAATAAATTAGGTTTAGAAAACAAACGTATTTTAATACCTCAAAAGGGAACGATAAAAAAACTCACAACCTATGTTCCAGTTGGAAATGCGAATGCATTAAGAGCTCAGCTTTTTAAAGCAGGCGCAGGAAATATAGGAAACTATGACAATTGTAGTTTCAATGCTGAAGGCACTGGAACCTATAGAGGAAATGAAGAATCAAATCCTACTCTCGGAGAAAAAGGTCATTTGCACGAAGAGCAAGAAATCCAAATCTCAGTAACCTTTAATAAACATAGCGAGTCTAGATTATTAAATGTACTATTTGAACATCATCCCTATGAGGAGGTGGCTTTTGAAGTGGCAACACTTGATAATTTCGATCAACATATAGGTATTGGAATGATTGGCGAACTCAATAAAGCTCAATCTTCACTCGAATTTTTTGATTTTGTAAAAAACACAATGAATGTTACCTGCATTAGACATTCAGAAATTATATCCGACACAATTAAGAAGGTAGCAGTTTTAGGAGGCTCAGGAAGCTTTGCTATTAGTGCTGCAAAGCAAGCTGGAGCTGATGTGTTACTCACAGCCGACTTAAAATACCACGATTTCTTTTCCGCAGAACAAGAGATCATTTTAGCAGATATTGGACATTATGAAAGCGAACAGTTCACAAAAACCTTTTTAGTAGACTATCTCTCGAAAAAAATTACTAATTTTGCAGTCGTTTTATCAACGACGCATACAAATCCGGTAAAGTATTTATAATTATGGCAAAAAAAGCTGAAGCATCTGTTGAAGTAAGATTAAGAGCACTGTATGATTTACAATTAATCGATTCAAGAGTAGATGAAATTAGAAATGTTAGAGGCGAGTTACCTCTTGAGGTTCAAGATTTAGAAGATGAAGTTGAAGGTTTAAATACTAGAATTGAGAAGTTGGCAACTAATCTTGATTTAATCGACGATCAAATTAAGTCTAAAAAGAACTTAATTGAGGAAGCTAAATCTTTGATCAAAAAGTACACAGAACAGCAAAAGAATGTTAGAAATAACAGAGAATACAACTCTTTAACTAAAGAGGTTGAATTTCAAGAATTAGAAATTCAATTAGCTGAAAAGCATATTAAAGAATTTAAAGTTCAAATAGATCAGAAAAAAGAAGTTATCGATGAGACCAAAGGTCGTCTTAAAGATCGTAAAACTCACTTAAAGCACAAGCGTAGTGAATTAGACGCCATCCTAGCTGAAACACAAAAAGAAGAAGAAGCGCTACTTAAAAAGTCTGAAGATTTTCAAAAGAAATTAGATGAACGTTTAGTCAATGCTTACTTACGTATTAGAAATAATGTAAAGAACGGCCTAGCAGTTGTTGCCATCGAAAGAGGTGCCTCTGGAGGTTCATTCTTCACCATTCCACCACAAATTCAAGTGGAAATTGCCTCTCGTAAAAAAGTAATTACAGATGAGCATAGTGGAAGAATATTAGTTGACGCTGAGTTAGCTAAAGAAGAAAAAGAAAAAATGGAGAAAATGTTTGCGAAACTTTAATCCGAAACACACCAATTACTAAAGCCTTTATTTATTCGATAAAGGCTTTTTCTTTTAATAAAAGTTTCACATTCTTAAAATTAAGGTTTCTTATCTTTATTCGACTATTGAAAAAGAATTATTTTATTAAAAAACTATGAAGAAATTACTATTCACTTTATCCATCGCGCTTTTATTTAGCTGTCAAAACAATGCGCAAATTAGCGAAAAACAAAAAGCAGTAATTAATGCCAATCCCATTGAAGTACCGCTTAAAAATGGAAAAGCAAGCGCCTACTTCGCAAGCGGTTGTTTTTGGTGCGTTGAAGCTGTTTATGAAAGTGTAAAAGGTGTTGAAGAAGTCTATAACGGTTATTCAGGCGGTTTCACAAAAAACCCAACCTATGAATTAAGTAATACACGTAAAACAGGTCATGCCGAAGCTGTAGAAGTGATCTACGACCCAAAGATTGTAAGTTTTGAAACCTTGGTGGATGTCTATTTTGCCTCTCAAAATCCGACACAAGTAAACGGACAAGGTCCAGATCGAGGACCACAATACCGTTCAATTATTTTTTACCAAAATGACAAACAAAAACAAATCATTGAGGATAAAAAAGCTGCCTTAGCGAAACAATTAAATACCGCCATTGCAGCCGAAGTATACCCTTTCCAAAAATTCTGGATGGGAGAAGATTACCACCAAAACTATGAACGCTTGCACCCCAACAATGGATATATCAAAAATGTATCGATTCCAAGGCTTAGGAGATTTCAAGAAAAAATGCCTGAAGTTTTAAAGAAAAACCACTAAAGCTTTGTTGCTTTTAATTCAAAAATCAACGGATATAATTTATCTTTAGTGACATAATTCCCAGATTTAGTCTCAACAAGATCTGGGAATACATTATACGGACTTTCGTCATATTCGTTTAAGAAATCAATTTGAAGTCCGGCTTGAACAAGTGCATTAATGACTTCACTCAAACCATGGTTCCAACCATATTCTTTGCTCGTTATTTTTGAAGACTCGTCAGCATAAGTGCCTTCATACTCCTCATAAATAACCTCGTCTTGCATGTAGCCATAGCGCATTACGGTATTTCCATCTAAATAATCAAACATCCAAACAATAGGATGAAACTCAACCATATAAAACGTACCACCTCTTTTTAAACGCTCTGCAATCATTTGCCCCCAGGGTTTAAGGTCTGGCAACCACCCTATCACACCATATGAGGTGAATACAACATCGAACGTGTCCTTTATATATTTTGAGGTATCTAACACATTACAACGCACAAACTCTGCTTCCAAGCCAAGCTGGTTGTTCAATGATTTGGCTAATGCAATTCCTTCATCACTCAAATCGACACCAGTACATTTTGCTCCTAGTCTACTCCAGCTTAGTGTATCCTGGCCAAAATGACACTGCAAATGCAATAATGACTTACCCTTAACATCACCAAGTGCCTTTAATTCATATGACATAAGAGATGACTTCCCGTTTTTGAACGCCTCTAAATCATACATCTTACTTTCAGAATGAATTTTAACTTTTTCATTCCAGGTTTGTCTATTGATTTCAAAATGGTCATCATTCATAATTTCTAATTTAAAAGTCTAAAGTAATAATAACTTCGGAAATGTAAAGTGTTTCATACCTTTGCAAAAAAAAGAGATGAAACAATTTATAACACTTATTTGTATTCTAACCTTATGTGCAGCCTGTAGAACAGAATCAAAAGACCAAGAATCAACATCAGAAATCATTTCCGAAGAAAAAAAAGAGCTAACAATAGCTGAAAAAATAGCTCAAGCTCATGGGTTCGATAACTGGAAAAACGTAAATGACATCCAATTCACATTTAATGTAGACAGAGGAGACAGCCATTTTGAACGGTCATGGGAGTGGTATCCAAAGACTGACGATGTAACACTTACTTTGGATAATGATATCATCAAATACAACAGAACGGTTGTTGATAGTGCTTTTGTGCAAACGGATAAAAGCTTCATTAATGACAAATTTTGGTTTTTAGCACCCTTTCAATTGGTATGGGATGATGGGACTACCATTTCAGAAGCAATCAAAGAAGTGGCTCCTATGTCTAAAATTGAATTGAATAAAATCACTATCACATACGGAAATGAAGGTGGCTATACACCGGGTGATGCCTATGATTTCTACTTTAATGATGATTATATAATTCAAGAATGGGTATACAGGAAAGGCAATTCTGAATCACCTTCCATGACCACCACCTTTGAAAATTATGAAGACTTTAATGGTTTAAAAATTGCTAAAGAGCATAAAATGACTGAAGGTAATTTTAATCTTTATTTTTCAAACATTTCGGTGCATTAACCTTTAAATCCCTTATTGACATGAGAACCATCACAATAAGGTTTATTAAGTGATACGCCGCACCTGCAAAAGGCTGTCGTTCTATTTTTAGTTTCTTCGCTACCATCCTTATGGGTGACTTTCAAGGTCCCATATACTAATAACGGACCATCTTCTAACACTTCTACTTTAGTTTCTAAAACTTCTGACGCTTTGTTATCCTCATCATTCATATAGTAGCTCAATGCCCCAGAGGGGCAGGCTTTAACCTGTTTTACCAACGCATCTGTGGAAGCTGCATCAATTTTAATCCATGGTTTTTGTTTAGGCTGAAACACCGCACCCAAACCATTCACACATATTGCTGAATGTATGCAAGCATCAGGCTTCCAAACAATAGTTACTTCACCGTTAGAGTATTCTTTTGTCTTTCCCATAGGTCTATAATTTCTATTAAAGATACTAAAAAAAGTAATTCTTTCTCTCACTCAAATTGGCCCTTTCATCTGTTCTTTCCTAAGGGAATTATTCTTATTTTTGTTAGACACCTTAAAACCAAAGTGCCTTGTCTAACTATCAATTAGGTCTTGAATTTGCTAAAGAACAAGACCGCAATGACGAACTTTCATTATTTAGAACTCAATTTCATATGCCGAAGGACAAGAACGGTAATGAACTTATCTACATGACTGGGAATTCTTTGGGATTGCAACCAAAACTAACTAAAGACTACATCAATCAAGAACTTGAAGATTGGGCAAAACTAGGCGTTGAAGGACATACTGATGGGCGCCACCCATGGTTAAATTATCATGAATATTTAACCGATACTATGGCGGAAATCGTAGGAGCAAAACCGATAGAGGTTGTTGTTATGAATTCGCTTACTACCAATCTTCATTTGATGATGGTAAGTTTTTATAAGCCGACATCTAAACGCTATAAAATTTTAATAGAAGCAGATGCGTTTCCAAGCGATAAATATGCCGTAGAATCGCAATTGCGTCATCATGGTTATGATGATAACGATGGATTAATACTATGGAAATCAAGAGAAGGTGAAGAATTAGCAAACTACGACGACTTAGAAAACCTCTTGAAAGTACATGGAAACGAGATAGCACTTATAATGATTGGTGGTGTGAATTATTATACAGGACAGTTTTTTGATTTAAAACGCATTACAAATTTAGGGCATTCCCATGGTTGTGTGGTCGGCTTTGATTGTGCCCATGGCGCAGGAAATGTTCAACTCAACCTCCATGACTCAGGTGCCGATTTTGCTGTTTGGTGTAGTTATAAATATTTAAATTCTGGACCTGGGAGTTTATCTGGTGCTTTTGTTCATGAGCGTCATGCACATAGAAAAGATCTAAACCGATTTACTGGTTGGTGGTCCCATAATAAAGATACGCGGTTTAAAATGCGGGATGAATTTGATCAACTTCCCGGTGCCGAAGGCTGGCAATTGAGTAATCCACCAATATTATCTATGGCCGCTATTCGGGCATCACTAGATGTGTTTAAACAAGCTGGATTTCAGAAACTCTGTGAAAAATCGCGACGACTAACTAGCTATTTTGAGTTCCTAATAAATACTCTTAATAATTCTGATATCAAAATAATAACACCACATCATCCTGAAGAACGCGGTTGTCAACTCTCTATACAAGTAAAAAATGCAGATAAAAGTTTGCATCATAAACTAACAGAAGCAGGTGTGATTAGTGATTGGAGAGAACCAGATGTGATACGTTGTGCTCCTGTTCCCTTATATAATTCATTTGAGGATGTGTATAAATTAGTAGAACGATTAAAGAAAATTTTGAATTAATAAATGTCTCCTCGAGCGCATTAGAGAGGTCTCGATTGGGTCTCGTCCAGAGAAAGAATAATTATGAAAAAACAACAAAACATACTGATTATTGGCGCAGGACTCTGTGGTAGTCTTTTAGCACTTCGCTTAGGTCAGCGCGGATATAATGTTACGGTATATGAAATGCGTCCAGATTTACGCAAAACGGATATTTCTGCGGGTCGCTCTATCAACCTAGCGTTTTCAAATCGCGGAAATAAAGCTATGAAACTGGTGGGTATTGAGGAAAAAGTCAAAGAACTATGCGTTCCTATGAATGGCCGGATGCTGCACGACAGAGAGCGCAATACCTTTTTATCAAATTATAGTGGTCGGGAGCATGAATATATCAATTCCATTTCTCGTGGCGGACTCAATGCATTACTTTTAGATGAAGCCGAAACTCATGACAATGTCACCCTGCATTTTAATAAAAAATGTGTATCGGTAGACTTTGAACATACGACTGCCACATTTGAAGATTTCGATACTAAAAAAGAATTTATTGAAGATGCCGACGCTATTATTGCAACTGATGGCGCTGGGTCTGCGTTACGAAAAAGTTATTTTTTAGAGCGTAAATTTTTGTTTAGCTTTTCTCAAAATTACCTCACTCATGGTTACAAAGAACTAACGATTCTTCCAACGGCCACAGGCGATTATAAAACCTATAAAAATGCATTACACATTTGGCCAAGAGGAGACTTTATGGTGATTGCTTTACCTAACTTAGATGGTAGCTTTACGGTAACACTATTTTTAAGTTATGATGAAGGCGAATACAACTTTAATAATTTAACGACACCCGAAATTGTCACAGAATTCTTCCGGAAAGAATTTCCAGATGCTTTAGAGTTAATGCCAAATTTAGTAGATGATTTCTTCGAAAACCCAACCGCACCTCTAGGCACGGTAAAATGTTCACCATGGCATTATAAGGGCAACACCTTGCTTATGGGAGATTCGGCCCATGCCATTGTCCCCTTTTACGGACAAGGGATGAACGCGTCTTTTGAAGATGTCGTAGAGTTTGATGCGGTTTTAGATCAGTACGAAGGTAATTGGGAACGTATCTTTTCAGAATATGAAAAAACACGAAAAAAAGACACCGATGCTATAGCCGATTTAGCCATCGATAATTTCCATGAAATGAAAGCTCATGTGGCGAACCCAATATTTCAAGAAAAACGTAAAATTGAAATGGCTTTAGAAAAGGAATTTCCTAAAGAATACTCGTCAAAATATAGTTTAGTAACCTTTAATGAGCACATAGGCTATAGAGCGGCCATGTTAAGAGGTCGTGCCCAAGACAAAGCCATAATTACTATGTTAGACGAAGGTAGAATTACGCCTTCAGATAATTTAAAAGCTATATTAGAAAAAGTAAAAACTGAAACTGAAGCGATTTTAGAAGATGATAGAGTCGCTGGATTACATTAAAACTATGAGTGAAAACACAGTAACACCAAGAGGAGCCTATCCGCATGTCAAACAAGTTGGCGATTTTATTTTCGTCTCAGGCACAAGCTCTAGACGCCCAAACAATACCATTGCTGGTGTAGATATTATTGACGAGATGGGAACCAAACGCCTTAATATAGAAACCCAAACCCGAGAAGTCTTAAAAAATATTGAAAGCAATCTTGCCAAAGTTGGAGCCTCACTTAAAGATGTGGTGGATGTTACTTCATTTTTAGTAAATATGAATGACTTTGCAGGTTATAATAAAGCCTATGGAGAATTCTTTGACAAAGCCACTGGACCAACAAGAACAACCGTAGCTGTGCATCAATTACCCCATCCCGATTTAGTCGTTGAGATTAAAGTGATAGCCTATAAAAAGAAGTAATCCATAATCTGTATTAGACACAGAATCTGTTGTAACGAATCTTTAATTAGTATTACTTATATTTAGCATAACTAACCTCAAACCAACCTCAACTTGATCACTTTAGCATTGCTATTAAGATGATCAAATTCTTTGGACACATACGCGAAAAATTACTCTCAAAAAATAAGATTAGTAATTACTTACTTTATGCTATAGGTGAAATCGCCTTGGTCATGATTGGCATACTATTAGCACTTCAAGTTAATAATTGGAATGAGTCGAGAAAGCTCATTAGTTTAAAAGACAATTATTTGGAGCGGCTAATTAATGATGTTAAAAATGATACGACGACCATAAATTATGTGGTTTCTGAAATAGAGAAAAACCAAATCTCTATTAACACTTTAATTAAAACCTTAAACTCAGAATCTGATCATACCGCATTAGATTCAATAATTACGAACTTTTTTAGAAGAGGGTGGATAATTTCAGAGTTTACACCAAGCACCATTACCTACACTGATTTGTCTCAAACTGGTAACATGAAGATTTTATGGAATCCAGAATTAACCGAGGATATTATTGAATATTATGGTTATATCTCAGATATAGAAAAATCAAATATCACAAATAAAACTTGGATTACACCTCTAGACATAGCGGTTGCTAAATTAACCTCAGCCTTTGAATTAGATCCAAATACAAGACAGTTGTTTTCTCATAAAAGCAAACCAGAGGCTCTAAAAAACATTCAAGATAATCATGAATTAATAGAACGTAATGCGGCCGGACATTATTGGATTAATACGTCTTTGTCAGATAACTTAATAGCACTTAAAAGTGTCAGCATTCAACTTTTAAAAACAATTCATAATGAACGAGAACTCATACATTAAACCAAACTGTTAATGATTAAATTCTTTCGAAAAATCCGCTACAATCTCATGGAAGAAAACAAAACAGGCAAATATTTTAAATACGCTATTGGTGAAATTATTCTTGTGGTGATTGGGATTTTGATAGCGTTACAGATTAATAACTGGAATGAAAATAGAATAAATTCTAACAAGGAAACTGCCATTTTGAGCAATATTCATAAAGAGTTTAAACAAAACAAAAAACAGTTAGATTCGGTAATAGGACAACATCAATTAGCACACAGCAGTTGTGCCAAAATCATAAGCTTATTCCCCATAAAATCTAAACCAGAGCCAGCAGTTTTAGACTCATTAGCTGGCCATTTATGGTGGTCTTATGGAGGTGTGACTTTTAATCCGTCACAAACAAGTATTAGTGCACTGGCAAGCACATCTTCATTTGATATTATTCAAAATGAAACCTTACGTGATTTGTTGATTTCTTGGAATGATTTGATAACAGATTACCAAGAAGAGGAATTGCGTTCTAGTAATCATACATGGGACCAATACGACCCCTATATGTCTAAACATTTTGATTGGAATTTTAATTTTAAAGACGAAAGAAATAAGTTTAAGGCACTACAAACGTTAGAGTTCGAATTTTTGGTGAAAAGTAGATATGATTTTACAGATCAGATACTAAATACTAGTGGAGAATTACAAAAAGTACAAAAGACTTTAGAAAAAATTATAGAACTTACTACACCACAAAGCAACTAGTGCTTATGATTAAATTCTTTAGACATATTCGAAAATCACTACTCATGGAAAATAAAACGTCCAAATACTTTAAATACGCCATAGGCGAGATTGTTCTTGTGGTTATTGGTATTCTCATTGCCCTACAGATTAATAATTGGAATGAAATCCAAAAGGAAAAAGCACGAGAACAACAAATATTAAATAGCCTAAGAGAAGAGTTCAAACAAAATATTAATGAACTTGAATTTGACCATAAAATAAATCTAGCATGCATTAACGCTTTAAAAATCCTTCTAAATTTCGAAACGTCATCTGATTTCGAAACAAGAACATTAGATAGTCTCATAGGGCAAGCCTATAATTTTGCAACATTCGATCCAAGACTTGGTGTTATCAACGACTTAAATTCTTCAGGAAATTTAGAATTAATACGAGATACGAAATTACGCTATGCTTTAAATCAATGGACAGGAGAATTAAGCGATTACCAAGAAGACATTATTATACGGAGAGAGTACTGGATTAATAATTATTCACCATTAGTTAACAAGTATATTCCTTTACGCAATACAGACATATTTATTGATCGTACGGATTATACGAGAAACTTTAGAGTTAATACCAGGCAAGTTCCTAAATCAAATTACATTGAGTTCCTAACAAATTTAGAAACTGATGGTGCTTTATTCGATTATTACTTAAATCAATCATTTGTCACAATAAACGAAGAAAACATATTAGACTTTTTAGAAAAAACAATTGTATTAATAGAAGCTAACATACAAGATGATTAAATTTTTCAGACATATCCGCCAAAACTTACTCATGAAAAACAAAACAGGAAAATACCTTAAATATGCTATTGGCGAAATTATTCTGGTAGTCATCGGTATTTTAATCGCATTACAAATCAATAATTGGAATGAATCTGCTAAAGAACAACAGAAGGAATCTGTTTATCTTAATAATCTCCAAAGAGATTTAAACGACCAAATAGCATCCATAGACCAACAAATACTTTACGAGACTCGGTTTGTTGAAGACGCCAGTTACCTAATTACCTATTATAGTGAAAATGGGTTAAAAAATTTAGATAGTATTTTCTTCACAAAACTATCAAACCTTCATTCTAGAAAAACATTTGTCATAACCGACCCAACCTATACCGATTTATTATCATCAGGAAGCATAAACCTTATTAAAACACAAAATCTTAAGGATCACCTCATTCAATATTACCAGGAATTGGAACGTGTTGAAAAAGTTATTCAGAATAATAATTCGCTACTAACCGACCAGCAATATGGTCCCGTTTTTTTTAACCTAGGTTATTTTCATCCAGATCCTGAACTAAATAAACTGAATTCAGACAAGATGGAATTTGTAGCATTAAGAAAACTGTATGTTAAAGAATTGGCTGAAACTTCAGAAAATTTGTTATCAGAACCCAACAACCAACTAAGGCTCATGAACGTGATTAATTTGCGCCACCTCATTGGCTTAGCACATTTGGAATCCATGCAGCAAAGCAAAAAGAATACTACAAAATTATTAGTAGAACTAAGTAACTCAACCAATGATTAAATTCTTTCGACACATCCGCCAAAACTTACTCATGGAAAACAAAACAGGTAAATACTTTAAATATGCTATTGGCGAAATTATTCTGGTAGTCATCGGTATTTTGATAGCGCTTCAGATAAACAATTGGAATGAAAATAGAAAACATGCTATAGCAGAAAAAGAATTTTTTAAGAGCATAAAAGATGATTTCAAACAAGACCTAGAATTCATAAAATATGTGCAAGATTATACAAAACCTAAAATTGAAGCTTATAACCTTTTAAATGGCATGTATTCAAAAGATTATGACAACAATAAATCACAAATAGATTCTTTAATGTCCATTTATCTTTTCTCTGGACAACGGACCTTTTATCCTGTTTCAGGTGCTTTTAAATCTGCAGTAGCAGGAAATGAAATTAACACCTATAGTCAAAAAAAAATTATTCAAAATATTATAAAACTATATGGTTCTAATTATGATAGACTTATTGATAATGGCAAAATTGTAGACGAAAGATGGTGTAGTTTGAGTGAAAAATACATTCATAATAGAAGAACAAATTCATTTTATGATATAAATAATACGTCATATGCTAAAATGTTAGACGACTTCCACTTTCATTATATTCAATTAAATTGGTACCAAAAGATTTTAGATGAAACAGAAATAGAAGTTAATGAATTATTGAAAAAATTATAATGATAAAACTCTTCCGAAAAATACGCTACAACCTCATGGAACAAAACAAATCCGGCAAATATCTCAAATACGCCATAGGAGAAATTATACTTGTAGTGATAGGAATATTGGTTGCCTTGCAGATTAATACATGGAATGAACAGAGAAAACTCCAAAATGAAGAGTTAAATTTATTAGCAGAAGTAAAATCAAATCTTGAAACGACATTAGAAAATTTTAAACTAGATTCATTATATAATTACAATACAATTTTACTTTATAAGTCTATAAATAAGCATATCGAAGCAGATTTACCATATAACGCAAAGCTTGATAGCGCATTTGCTGCTTTAACACTATGGAGTAGCCCATTTGCCACCTCAATAGCCTATAAAACCATTCAAACTAAAGGTCTGGACATTATAAAGAACAAGACACTTAAAAATAATATTGTAGACCTGTATGATGTCAAAATGACTTCTTTAACAGTAGACATAGATAAAGCCGAGTGGGCATTAAATACAAACGTAGTTAATCCTTTCGTTGCAAAACATATTCGAAAATTTAATGAGATATCTCTAAATACAGCCAGACCAAATGATTTTGAAGCATTAAAGACAAATAATGAATTCCTCAATATCTTAAGCATGCTAGTGCGGCAAAGACTAAAAGGGCTCGAATTTTACAGAATGACCATGATATTCATCAAGAATTTAATTGAAGACATTGCGATTGAACTCAATTCGAGGATATAGCCACAACATAATGTGTCTGTTGTATTAGAAAAAACTAACTGATGAAAAACAAAATAAAAGAGTTAATTTTAATCATCGAATCAGAAATAGAAAATCAATGATCAAATCGTGTTCTAATGACCATTAAAAACTACATCAACGGCAACTTTCATGATCCGATTCAAAACGAGTGGATAGACAATTACAACCCATCCAATGGTGAGGTCTACGGACAAATTCCAAACGCATCAAAAGAAGACGTTGAAAACGCATATATAGCTGCAAAATCTGCTTTTCCAACTTGGTCACAAACACCCTTAGATGAACGCAGTCGTATTCTTATTAAAATTTCTGAACTCTTAGAGACCAATCTTCAGCGTTTTGCAGAAGCCGAAAGCAAAGACAATGGAAAACCCGTGTCCTTAGCTAAAACCATTGATATCCCAAGGGCAGCGAGCAACTTTCGTTTCTTCGGAAATGCCATTACGCAATTTGCGAGTGAAAGTCATGAAAGCATTGGGCAACAAGCTATTAATTACACCTTACGACAACCTATTGGCGTTGTGGGATGCATTTCACCCTGGAACCTTCCACTCTACCTCTTTACCTGGAAAATCGCTCCAGCCATTGCAGCAGGAAATTGTGTGGTTGCAAAACCTAGTGAAGTTACGCCCATGACAGCCTATTTGCTCGGAGAAATTTGTAACGAAGCAGGCTTACCTAAAGGGGTTTTAAATATCGTTCACGGTCTAGGCACTACTACTGGACAGGCCATTGTTGAACATTCAGACATTAAAGCCATATCCTTTACAGGCGGCACAGCTACAGGAGCGCATATTGCTAAAGTGGCCGCTCCTATGTTTAAAAAATTATCTCTGGAGCTAGGTGGAAAAAATCCAAATATCATTTTCGCCGATTGCGATTATGACGATATGCTCAATACAACTGTCCGCTCGTCATTTGCCAATCAAGGTCAGATATGCCTCTGCGGAAGTCGGATTTTTGTGGAAGCATCTATCTATGACAAATTCAAAGCTGATTTCGTCGCTAAAGTAAAAGCTCTAAAAGTTGGACACCCTTCTAAAGTCGATACTAATATCGGTGCTCTGGTGTCTAAACCTCATTTGGACAAAGTTAAAGCCTACATCCAAATTGCTAAAGATGAAAACGGAATCGTTTTATGTGGCGGAAATGAGGTAACCATTGAAGGTTATGAAAATGGGTATTATTTAGAACCAACAGTTATTGAAGTTCCAACGGATGACTGTCGTGTGAATCAAGAAGAAATTTTTGGCCCTGTGGTCACCATCATGCCGTTTAATACTGAAGACGAGGTGTTACAAATGGCGAATAAAGTCAAATACGGACTTTCAGCTACGCTTTGGACTAACAATTTAAAACGCACCATGCGCATGAGCAATCAATTACAAGCCGGAATTGTTTGGGTAAACACCTGGATGATGCGCGATTTACGGACACCCTTTGGTGGCGTAAAAGATTCTGGTGTTGGCCGTGAAGGTGGCTTTGAAGCCTTACGCTTTTTCACGGAAGCTAAGAACGTCTGTATAAAATATTAAAACTCACATGAAACAGTTTATTATAGTATTGCTATTATCTTTTTTTATGTATTCATGCGGTAATGATGAATACGACTGGATTGATAGATCTAAACATGAAGGTTTAATAAACTTAAATTATTCTCAAAACTTTGAAATTTACGCAACGCAATCTAACCCAGAAAATATTAAAGCAACAATTGAAAACCTTGAATTTGCAAAAGCTTATTATGATAAAATTTTTAATGAAAATTTAAATTTCGCAGTACTCTTTGTAGATAATAAAAACTGGGACAAGTATGCATTTAGTCCTCCTCCAGGAATGCCACAAGCCTATCATAAAGGGAACATGGTTTTAGGCTTAGGAAAATCAGTTATGGCCATGAATGCTGAACAAAGCATACATTATATGCCAGAAAAGGCCATTCAAACATTAAAAACACATTTTGGTCAAAATATTGATTTAGACAAATTCTTTAGGGACGGATTAGCATTACACGAACTTGGACACTTATACCAATTTTATAGAACTAGCAATACAGCTCAAAGACAATGGCTTAATGAACTTTTTGGAAACCTATGTCAAGTTGGTGCAGCAAAAAGTATGAAAGATAAAACAGTGTTTAACCAAATGGATATCTATCAAAACTTGCTCATTCAAGGCAATCAATGGGGAAACCTTAAATACACTTCTTTAGAACAATTTGAAAGAAACTATTTTGATGTTATGATAGATGGAAGAAACTACGGATGGTATCAAACGAGGTTTTATACCATTGCTAAAAAGCTACATAATACTTATGGAGATGAGATTATATCAAAGTTCTTAGAATTCTTGATTACATCTGATCCAGCCACATTTGGTAAAGTAAGCGACCAACAACTTAATACTATATTGCTCAATAAATTTGGACCAGAGGTCGTGAATACTCTTGAATGGGAACATTCAAATTAAATTTAGAATTAAAGAACTATGAACTTAGAACTCAATAACAAATACGCCTTAGTCTGCGGCAGTACTGCAGGTATAGGGAAAGCGACAGCTATGGCTCTAGCCGAAGAAGGCACCATCGTAACCCTTATTGCTAGAAACGAAGATAAACTAAAAGCAACTTTAGCTGAATTGCCTCAGCATCGGCCGCACGATTATATTGTTGCCGATTTTTCAAATCCAACAGCATTGAAAGCAAAAGTGGAGGATTATATTAAGACACACCATGGCTTTCACATTTTAGTAAATAATACTGGTGGACCAAAAGGCGGACCAGTATTCTCTGCCGAGATTTCAGAATTTGAAAGTGCCTTTACTCAACATTTAAAATGTAATCATGTATTGGCTCAAGCTGTTGTGCCTTTTATGAAAAGTGAAGGCTATGGCCGTATCATCAATGTAATCTCAACGTCTGTAAAACAACCCCTTGATGGCTTAGGAGTGAGCAATACTATTCGTGGTGCTGTTGCCAATTGGAGCAAAACCTTAGCCAATGAGTTAGGGCAATTTGGAATCACCGTAAATAATGTACTTCCTGGCGCGACAGGTACTGAACGTCTTACAGAAATTATTAAAAATAAATCGGTTAAATCTGGAAGTTCTCAAGAAGAAGCCGCTAATGCAATGAAAAGTGCTGTACCTGCTAAACGTTTTGCCAAACCAGAAGAACTAGCTGATGCGATTACGTTTTTAGCCAGTGAACGTGCAGGATATATCAATGGAATTAATTTACCCGTTGATGGCGGACGAACAAAATCGTTATAAAACTGTAATTCCATATTTTATTCTTAATTTTATTGAAATGAACAATTCGCGTTAAGGATTAAGGTATTGTTGAAGCTCCTCGAAGAGAGCGACTACCGAAAGCCTGACCTTCTGCAGCTTTAGCGCAAGAGGGAACGCCCAACAAATACTAATGTGATTCTGAGATATGTTCAGAATACCAAAACATAAAACACTATGAGTAAATTATATCCTCCTATTAACTTTAAAGCGTGGATTGATGAAAACCGTCATTTATTAAAGCCGCCTGTTGGAAACAAAGTGGTATGGAAAGATGGTGATTTTATCGTGATGGTTGTTGGTGGACCTAACAGTAGAAAAGACTATCATTATAACGAAACTCCTGAATTTTTCTATCAGGTAGAAGGTGATATTGTATTAAAAGTCATTGATAAAGGCACGCCTAAGGACATCCACATTAAAGAAGGTGAAATTTTCTTACTGCCGCCTAAAGTTCCGCATTCACCTCAGCGTGGCGCAAATACTGTTGGCTTAGTGATAGAATACCCAAGAGAAAAAGGAGTTCAAGATGCCCTACTCTGGTTTTGCGAAAACTGTACTACCAAATTGTATGAAGAGGATTTTACCTTAGACAATATTGAAACCGATATGCCTGCTATTTTTGATAAATACTATGGCGATGTGGATAAACGCAGTTGTCCAAATTGCGGTCAAGTTATGCAGCCTCCAAAAAAAGTGCAATTAGAAGATTAAATAGTTACTTTACAAAATACGTCTAATGACGTCACCATGGAAAAACGAAAACTAAGAATAAACGGTCACTCCCATCTCCTTCCTTATCCGGAAGAAATCCCTCAATTCATGAAAGACAAGGGTATTTTTTGGGTAGATAAGGACCGAAAATTTATGCTGCAAAAAGATTGGAACCGCCCGATTACTGACTCTAGTTTCTTTTTAAACGAAAAGCTCGCGTGGATGGAGCGTTTTAATATTGATCATGCGGTTGTTCTCAATTTATCACAACTATACGGAAATGGTTTGCGCGTTGAAGAAATGAAGCAAGCCCTGCGTTTTCAGAATGATTTTAATGCTAAAATTCAATGTGAAAATCCGAGTAAATTTACCTGTGGATTTGTCGTACATCCTGGATTTGTTCGCGGTGCCTGTTGGGAAATAGAGCGGTGTGTGGAGGAATTAGGCATGCAACTATTGTGTTTGCCCACCCATTACATGGATACTATTGGAACTTGGCGTTGTATATTTGACGAAGAAAATGAACCCATATTTGAATTAGCTAGTAAATACAATTTGGCTATCGAAGTCCATCCTTATGATGGTGAAAAATTTATCAAATTAGAGAACACCTCTTGGCGTTTTCATTTGATCTGGATGCTGGCACAATGTGCCGATGCGTATCACTTTTTAACCCTTAATGGTTATCAGGATAAATATCCAAATATGCGGACTTGTTTTGCTCATGGTGGACAATTAGCACAAATTAACTTGGGACGACGTATTCAAGGTTTTGATGGCCGTCCAGATTTGTTTGAAGGCAAAAGTCACCCTAGAAAAGCGGTAGGGCACAAAAACATCTTTTTTGATACGTTAGTTCATGATACTGGTGGCTTACAATTATTAATTAAAAATCAAGGCTCAAAGCAAGTCCTAATGGGGTTAGATGATCCTTATCCTTTAGGCGAAATGGAGAGTGAGAAACAATCGTCTTATCCAGGGAAAATTTTAGATTTAGCAATTGACCAAGATATTATTACTGAAACAGAACGTGACGCTATTTGGGAAGACAATGTTATCCAATGGTTATGTGGTGATGACCAAGAGGCTAAAAACAAATTAGTAAAGCGAATTTTAGGATAATGCATTTTCTACCTGAAACATTGGACGACTATATTGTTGCCCATTCTGAAACAGAACCAGAATTACTCCAGGAACTCACAAGAGAGACCTATCAGAAAATTTTACAACCAATCATGCTCAGCGGACCATATCAAGGCCGTGTACTTAGTATGATTTCGAAATTGATACGTCCGAAAACCATTCTTGAACTTGGTACTTTTACCGGTTATGCAACCCTATGTCTAGCAGAAGGCTTGCAAGCAAATGGTGAAATCCATACCATTGACATCAATGAAGAGCTCGTTGATTTTCAACGCAAGTACTTCGGCAAATCGGGGTATGGTGCCCAAATTCATCAACATTTAGGATCTGCTATAACCCTTATTCCAACCTTAAACCTAACGTTTGATTTGGTATTTATAGATGCCGACAAACCTAATTATGTAAATTACTTTCACTTAATCATTGACAAACTAAATCCTGGTGGCATTATCCTATCTGACAATGTTTTGTGGCATGGTAAGGTTATAGAGCCTTTAAAAGAAAAAGACATCTCTACTAAAGCCGTTTTAGACTACAATACGCTATTAAAAAATGATGACCGCATCGAAACCGTCGTATTACCCATTAGAGATGGATTAACCATAAGTCGAAAGAAATAAAAATGACATAGTTGGTTTACAGTTTTCGACTTACCGAACCGGTAAAATCTTCAAGACTATCTTTGACCTTATTAATCTCTTCAGAGATTTCTTTAGTCACATCAGTATTAAGACCTTGCTTGTCAGCAGTTTTTGTGATTTCAGATTTAATATCATTTGAAGCATCTTTCAACATGCGCATCCCTTTGCCTAAACCTCTGGCAATTTCAGGTATTTTATCGGCACCAAAAACCATCACCACGATGAAGAGAATAAAAACCACTTCTGGTGTCCCAATAAATAAAAAGGATGTTAACTGTATCACGATACAAATATAATGAGATGTTTTGGTATTATAATAGTATTTTTCTAAATATAGACATAAAAAAAGCCGATTAAATAATCGGCTTTTTAATAGAGTCTTTGGCTACAATTAACCTTTCACTTTATTTTTGAACTTATCAAAATCACTCTCTTTCACTTCTTTAGGCCAAGAATTATTTGATGTATCGATATCAGCTGTTTCTTCTTTTGGATCTACTTTAATAGATACAATTTCTTTTTCAGAAGCTATAGCTTTACGTACTTCATTGTCATTAAATCTCCATATTTGAGCTGGATACGTCTCGGTTTTTGTAGTTCCATCAGCATAAGTAAATTCTACAATAATTGGCATCACCAAACCACCTGGTTTCTCAAATGTGATATCATAGAAATATTTTGGCTGTTTAATAATTTTACGTTCTTCAGGTGTGAAGTTATCCATCATGTATTCCTTAAGTGTTGGTGAATTATCTGCAGATGACCCTTGACGTAATTTCTCGTCAAACTCATCGCTACCTTCTTCAACTAGGTATACAAGACTTAAATCTTCAAGATTAATATTTCTACTAGACGCATAGTTTTTAGCGTATTGATTTGGTTCTGATGATACATAATATTTCTTAACTTCTTTCAATCCGATATCAGACCAATTTGTGGTGTAAAACCATCCTCTCCAATACCAATCTAGATCAAATGCTGAAGCATCTTCCATTGTACGGAAAAAATCTTCAGGAGTTGGGTGTTTGAACATCCAGCGATTAGCGTATTCTTTGAACGCATAATCAAACAATTCACGTCCCATAACGGTCTCTCTTAAAATATTTAATGCCGTTGCAGGTTTCCCGTAGGCGTTGTTACCAAACTGATAGGTATTAAGACCTTTGGTCATTATTGGTGCAATATAATCTTGATTTCCACCCATATATCTTACGATATTTTTTGCAGGACCACGACGTGACGGATATTTCTCATCACCCGGCGACAAGGCTCCAGGATACCATTCACCAAAATCTTGCTCAGCAACGTATTGCATAAATGTATTTAAACCCTCGTCCATCCAAGTCCATTGACGCTCATCACTATTAATAATCATTGGAAAGAAGTTATGGCCAACCTCATGAATAATAACACTCATCATCCCATATTTCGTACGGTCATCATAATTTCCATTTTCATCAGGACGACCATAGTTCCAACAGATCATTGGGTACTCCATTCCTTGTCGTCTTGCATGTACTGAAATAGCTTTATGATACGGGTAATCAAATGTCATGCGCGAGTATGACTTTAAAGTACTGGCAACTGCTTTTGTTGACCACTGTTCCCATAATGGGTTTCCTTCTTTAGAATATAAAGAAACCGCCATGACATCTTTAGCACCAATTTTAACAGCCATCATATCCCAGATGTATTTTCTAGACGTTGCAAATCCGAAGTCTCTTACATTTTCTGCATAAAGTTTCCATGTGTTTTTGCCTTTATATCGACCTTTCTCTCTTACTTCTGCTTCTGCTTGTGTTGAAATCACAACCGGTTCGTCATATGATTTTTTCGCTTTCTCATAACGCTTCATCATATCACTTGAGAATACATCTTTTCTATTCATTAATCGTCCTGTTCCGTCTAATAAATGATCCGCTGGCACTGTAATATTAACCTCAAAATTTCCAAAAGGTAATGCGAACTCATCACGTCCCCAAAACTGAGAATTTTGCCACCCTTCCACATCATTATAAACAGCCATTCGAGGATAGAACTGAGCTATCACGTAATTTCTGTTACCATCAGGAAATAATTCATATCCTGAACGTCCTCCATCAGTAACATGGTTATTGATTTGATACCACCATTTGATATTAAAAGAGAATTTATCTCCAGTTTTCATGGCTTGAGGTAATTCCACACGCATCATGGTTTGATTGATCATATGTGGTAATGCTTTACCATTTATGCCTGTTACACTTTCTATATTGAAACCTCCATCAAAGCTATCATTCATGTAAGAAGAAGCAAATCTTGACGCTGATAATGCAGGTGTCAATCTGCTTGATTCGATATCTTTTGAAGGCGAATCTTTTTGTCGTACATTTTGATCTAATTGCACCCATAAATAAGTCAACTCGTCAGGCGAGTTATTTGTATATGTAATGGTTTCATTACCGCTCAACACTGCAGTTTCATCATTGATTTCAATGTCCATTTTATAATCGGCCTGTTGTTGATAATACGCTGGACCAGGCGCTCCAGACCCTGTTCTATACATATTTGGTGTAGCGAACTCATCGTATAGTTGCTTGAATTTGTTCTGATTAGTATGACCCGGTTTTTGTTCTTGGTCTTGAGCCATTGCATTAAAAGATATAAATGCAATTGACATAAAAATGTACTTTAGTATTTTCATAGTAATTATTAAGAGGGTTGGTTATTTAAAATTTAAGTATTGATTTTGATCTTCAGTGGTAAAAATCAAGTTATTTGCTTCAGAATTTATCTTTGTTTTTACCACGTTTTTTTGCTTCGGAAATAAGTCAAACAAAAGCATATTACTAATTTCAATTGTATTTATTGACTTTACGTTTTCAATTTCCAAATAACACACTATCAAGTCATTTTCATATTCTTTACCTATGAATCTGAACGGTGTATTCTGCGTATTAATTTTAATATCAATTTTTTGATTTAAATATTTCTTTATGTAATCATTAACCATTGGGTCTTCATCAAGAGTGGTTAATTTAATCGTTGCATCATAACGTTCTTGAAGTGTATACTCCAAATCTGCAATATCAATTCGCGAAATCATTTGAACAGATGCTTTCTCTTTAACATAAGTAATCTGCGTCACACTCACATAGTATTTGTGAGCTGACGACATAAAAAGGGGTAAAATAAAAGCGAAAATCGAAGCTTTTAGTAAGTTCATAGTAAAATTTAAGTCGTAAAAGTAACTAATTCAAGCACTATTTCGTGTTTAAAAAATGTTAATAAAAGTTATAAAATTTTCGTTAATCAATCTTCTGTAATAACATCGTTATCAGAGTAGAGGTATAATTTTTGAAGTAAGAATTCGTAGGTTTTAAAACTATTATAATTATTACAAAGTGCTAAAAAACTTGGATCTTCAGCCACGTAATAAAAGAAGGCAATTTTTAAATGTTCTTCTATCTCGTATTCAGCAAATAACATCTCCGAAAATTCGCCTTTTACTTTATTCATGCACGTTACTTGTTCTTCTAGCCTCACAATTTTCTTCAATTTCTTGGTGCGCCCAGAAATTTTGTTCAAAATCTTATGAATATTGACGCCTATAAATAACGGAGCTATAATTACAGACTTTCCCGCATCTGCCTCGTAGAGCTTTTTTTCTTTTATAGTTTTCTGTTTGCCTGTATAACCAGGAATCCCAACATCATAAAAATTAATATCTCGCTTTGCGTCGCTATTTTCAATATCTAATAGCAAATTACCTGTAAGTACTTTACCAACTATTACTTCATCGAGTTCGTTTACTCTGTCATCAAGGGCAATACTCACAAATTTGGAAGATAACATCGTTTCTGAAACGATTATATTTTGAGGTATATATTGAACACTAGAAACTAAAATTGTATCATTTAACCTCACTGGTAATACAAATTCGCCACGTTCGTTAGTGGTTGTGAATTTCTGTGCAGAAAGATTCAATACGTGAATATTATCTATTTCAGCGCTCGCCTTTATTTGCCCCTTTAAGTCAACCGTTTGAGCACAACTTAGTATACAGCAAAAACTGATAATAATACTATTTAATATGTCTTTAATCTTTATCAATTTGTAAACGAAAAGCTTCTATTTTTATCTGTAAAAATTGAAGCATTTTTAATTCATTACCCGATCTATAGAGCTCCATAAATTTAGGGTCATCGGCACTAAAGTAAAAAAATTCTCCCTGTTGTATGGTTTCTAAAGAATTGGTATTAAATAATAGCACGGTATATTTTGACTTTACGGCTTGGACTGCTAATTCCAATTTTTCACGTTCTAACTGCTTATTTAATCGTTTTGTACGTCCAGAAATCCAATTGATAAGCGGGTTTAATGGTATGAATCCTCCTCCACTTTTTGCTTCAAAAATTCGCTGTTCGGTTATTGTCATTCTTGGTCCTGTATATCCTGGTATTCCGACATCATAAAAATTAATGTCGCGTTTAACATCACTGTTTTCTATATCAGACATAAGATCACCCGTTAATATTTTGCCCACAACAACTTGATCTAATTCATTCACTTTATCATCCAAATTAACTGTTACTCTTTTGGTTTGGATAATGACGTCAGTAACAACAAACTCATGGAGCTTATATTGAACACCCGAAACCATAATGGTATCAAATAATCGCACAGGAATTTGAAATTCGCCATCGTCATTCGTGATGGTAAATTTGTGGGCTGTTTTATTAATTATATGGATACCGTAAAGGTTGGCACTTGCCAAAACTTTACCAGAAATTTCATGCGTTTGAGCTACTAATCTAGTCGAAAATACTATTAGCGCGATTATTAAAAGACCTTTATTTCTTCTCACTCTTTGAATTTAGAAACTCTTTGCTCCTTGCATAAAGTACTTGAAGGAATTCTAACTCCTTACCATAATTAAGTAAAGAAACATCAAAGTTCTCGTCATCTTCAACAAAGCGAATAAATTCTTCAACACGATGTTCAGGGATATCAAAGTTATCAATGATAAATTCGGAACCAAAATAATATTTAATAGAGCTTACGGGAACTTCTGGTATACCCGAAGCTTTCTTGTCTTTAATTTCGCTTCTAAACAAAGGCAACAAAAGTTGATCGACTACATTTACAATATTAAGTCCGTTAACCATTGTTTGAGATTGCGAATGCAAGGCTTCATTTTGAATCGCAGAGCGATTATCATCTGAGAATTCATATTCGTCCCTTTTTTTAATTCCGAAGTATAGTGCATCTAATTTTGGATTAAACGTCTTAACTGTTTCCACATCTGTTTGAAGGTCTCCAGACAGTCCTTTAGTTAAAACTAAAATTTCATCCAATTTATTAATTTCTTCAATCAAAAAGACCCGCATCCGTTTGGATGCTATGATAGCTTCACTTACTTGTAAATCAAAATTCTGGTACTGCAAGGCTCTAAATTCAATGAAATCGTTTAGACCAACCTCAATTGTAAATTCTCCATTTTCATCTGTAGTAACACCTTTATTAGAAGAGGTATTAAATACTGTTATTCCCTCTACATCATTACCCTCAACAATAATTTTACCTTCAACTTGAACACGCTGAAATGATTGTGCATTAATCAATAGGTTTGAAAGGGTAAAACAAAGGAGTATTAATTTTTTCATGGATAGCATTTTAATTGAGTAAAGAAAAGATTTGAAAACTTAATTTAATAATAATGGCGCACTAAACTTTTGTTAAATTAATCCTTTACCTAAATTTACAACAAATTACAACCAATGAGAAATATTATTATTGCTAGTACATCGACGATTCATGGTGGCGAACCACTTGATTATATATTAGAAGAATTGCGCGTTCTTTTCAAAGACACTTCAGAAATAGTTTTCATTCCATATGCAAGACCTAGTGGAATTACCCATGATGAATACACCGCTAAAATTAATAATGCTTTTCAAAAAATTGATAAACATGTTGTCGGTCTTCATGAATTTGAACATCCAAAAAAAGCCTTAGAACAAGCAAAAGGTATTTTTACGGGTGGTGGTAATACTTTTGTTTTGGTCAATCAATTGTATAAACATGATTTGGTGGATACTATCAAATCTGTGGTTAAAAATGGAACACCTTATTTTGGCACCAGTGCTGGTAGCAATATTTGCGGTCTCACCATAAACACTACCAATGACATGCCTATAGTATATCCGCCAAGTTTTAAAACATTTGGATTTGTACCATTCAACATTAATCCACATTATTTAGATCCAGATCCAAGTAGCACGCATATGGGCGAAACAAGGGAGACTAGAATAAAAGAATTCCACAAGTTCAACACACAACCGGTTGTTGGTATTCGCGAAGGGAGTTGGTTAGAGGTTAAAGGCGATGCTATTGTGTTAAACGGACCATTAAACGCAAGAATTTTTCAATATGACAAATCACCTTATGAAGTGCCTTCTGGAACAGATTTACGCGGATTAAAATAAAAAGCTTCATCTAGATTTGATAAAGCTTATTGAGCGAGAGACCGGGTTCGAACCGGCGACATTCAGCTTGGAAGGCTGACGCTCTACCAACTGAGCTACTCTCGCTTTTGAGCTACAAAGATATGATATCTTTTCAATCTCGGCATCTAAAACTTTACAACTTTTTTAAAAAATGATAACCTAAAATCTCAAAGCCCTCATTATAATAAAATTTATGAGAAGGGTAATTTTGAACGTAGGTATTTAACTCTGCGGTTTGGCATCCTTTAGTTTTTACATAATCATAAATCCAACTCAAAAATTGTTTTCCTAAGCCCATATTTCGATAGGCTTCATCTATATAGACATGATCAATTTCTACAGTTTTTCCTGCATAGTGTCTCGTACAAAACCACATCCCTGTAACTCCAATAATTTTATTTTCATCTTGAATAACGGCACACTCATAATTTTGAGTTGACATTTCCGTAAATCGCTGTTTTAAGAGATCGTCTGAAAATTTGTGATTTGTCAATTCTTGAATTAAGGGAATAACATCATGTATCTGTGAGGCCTCGAGTAATTTAAACTGAAATGTCATGATATATTATTTTAAGTGAAGATAAATATTTTGGTTAAGTTTGGTACTGTTGCCATATAAACATTACGAAAACAAGATATTTTATACTTAAAAGTACTTATAACTATTTGGCATACATTATGTATATTCTAAACCGTATGAAAAGACGTTCATTTATAAAAACATCGGCAATTGCAGGCCTAGGGCTATCGGCATTTCCATCGGTGGCCTTTCAGCATGTAAATGGGCTTATTTCTTATGAAGAACTCATAGGAAAAGGGCAACCTAAACTATTTGGGAATGGTTTTTCCTTGCGACAGGAAGCGCATCAAGCATTTATTGAATTAGTTTCTGAAGCTTTAAAAAGTGACATCCGCATTCAAATTGTGTCTAGTTATAGAAGCTTTGCACATCAAAATAGAATTTGGGAACGCAAATACAAGCAAAATATAACCAATGGACTCAGTCCTGCAAATAGTATTAATAAAATCATTGAGTACTCGACAATACCTGGAACATCACGTCATCATTGGGGCACAGATATAGATATCATTGACGGTCAAGTAAAACAGCCAAGCAATGTTCTTAATCCAGTACACTTTGAAGACCATGGTTGTTTTTCAAAACTCAAATCATGGATGGATGCGTATGCCAATACTTTCGGCTTCTATTTAGTGTATACAAATACCAACAATCGACAAGGCTTTAAATATGAACCTTGGCATTACAGTTATAAACCCCTCTCTAAATTATATTTGAATACCTATCAGAATTACAACTTAAAGACCATTATTAATTCTGAAGATTTAATGGGAGCTGAGCACTTTTCTAATGAGTTTATTGATAACTATTTGAATAAAAATATTTTAGACATCAATCCAGAACTTTTGTAAATTTAAACACTAACACTATCATTGATGAGAGGAAGAAATTTAAAAGTAAGATTATTCATTGGAGTTGCCATAGCGCTCTTTTTTGTAATTAAACGATGTAGTCAAAGAGAAGAGAATCCATATACGGGTCGTGTGCAAACCATTTCCATGACTCCAGACAGAGAAATACAAATTGGTTTGGCTAGTGCTCCACAAATGGCTCAACAACATGGTGGGCTCCATCCAAACAACCAATATCAGGCTTTGGTAGATAACGTCGGACGGAAACTTGTGAATAGGAGTATTGCCCAACAAACACCATACAACTATGAATTCCATTTATTAGCCGATCCAAATACGATTAACGCCTTTGCTTTACCTGGTGGTCAAATATTTATTACTTATGCTTTATTTTCTCAACTAGAAAATGAATCACAATTAGCAGGTGTTCTTGGTCATGAGATTGGCCACGTTCTTGGTCGTCATAGTGCCGAACGAATTGCTGAAAGTGAATATTGGCAAGGGCTTGTAACTGCGGGTTCCGTTGGTGGTGACGTAGGAGGCTTAGTAGGAGGAATTGGTCAGCAAACTTTATTAACTAATGGTAGAGATGACGAGTTGGAAAGCGATGATTTAGGTGTGAAATTTATGATGAAAGCGGGATATGACCCTTATGAAATGATTGATGTTATGGAAATCCTGAAGGCTGCAGCTGGACCAAATCGAGTGCCAGAATTTCAAAGCACACATCCTGATCCTGATAATAGAATCGAACAAATCGAAGCCGCTATTGAAAAATACAAAAATGCGCTCTAATTTCTTAAAGCGCATTTTCTACTAACTAACTTAAATAATTGTTTCGAATATGGAAACTTAATTGTTAAGACTCTAGACCTTTGATATAAGCCAAAGTATCTTGTGCATTTGAAATCTCAGCATATCTTTGTGCTGTCATCCCCTTAGTGGACTTTGAATCTAATTTCGCTCCTTTTTCAACAAGAACCTTTAAAATATCAAGTCTGTTATACTTTGCTGCATACATGGCAGGTGTCAATCCGTTTGATTTTTTGTTGACATCTTGACCTAAGTCAATCAACTTTTTAACGGTATCAATATCTCCTTTTACAATAGAGATACAAAATGGGTCAACCACTCTTTTCGTTACGGTCTCGTAGGTTGAAGGTGATACAAGGTCATTTGTTGCATTTATGGATGTAAATGAAAATCCTAATGCGATTGCGATAATTACTGCTGTTTTTTTCATGATGAAAGATTTAATTAATTGATTTTTGTTTTTTGATTATACCTAAAAGACGATGTAAATTCTATTGTGTTACACGAAAATCTCTTTAATAACATTTATTTAACTATTTGTAAATAACTCTGTTAACAGTATCATAAATTGACTAAACAGTTTAACATTGGCTATAAAGGGCTATCATTAAAAGGTAATTACGCGTATTTTACAATCCGAAGTTTAGATAAAACGCATTAAACTTTTATCTTTGATTTTTAACACTGAAATGATGAACAAAAAAGTTATTTTAATGATCTTGGATGGATGGGGAATGTCACCAGATCCGAAGGTCTCGGCAATTGATAATGCAGATACTCCTTTTATAGATTCACTATATCACAACTATTCAAATGCTACTTTAAGAACCGATGGCTTGCATGTAGGCTTACCTGAAGGTCAAATGGGTAATAGTGAAGTTGGACATATGAATTTAGGAGCTGGGAGGATTGTTTATCAGGATTTAGTAAAAATAAATCTTGCTGTAAAGAATAATACGTTAAAGGATGAACAAGTATTGATTGATGCCTTTCAGTATGCCAAAGACAATAATAAACCTATTCATTTCTTAGGGCTTGTTAGTGATGGCGGTGTTCACTCACATATCAATCACCTGTTTGGATTGATTGATGCGGCCAATGACTTCGGAATAAAAAATTCTTACGTACATGCTTTTACAGATGGTAGGGACGTAGATCCTAAATCTGGTTTTGGTTTTATTACCTCTCTAGAATCGCATATTAAAGATTCAAATACCCAGTTAGCTACTGTGACAGGACGGTATTATGCTATGGACAGAGATAAACGATGGGAACGCGTTAAGTTGGCATATGATGCATTAGTCAATGGTCTTGGTGAACTTGCGCATTCAGCTACAGAGGCTATTGAACACCAATACAACAACGATGTAACCGACGAGTTCATTAAGCCCATCATTATAACAAACAATCAAGATCAGCCCATAGCACAAATAAAAGACGGTGATGTGGTCATCTTTTTCAATTTCAGAACTGATCGTGGAAGAGAACTCACCGAAGCCTTATCTCAAAATGATTTCCATGAACAAAATATGCACAAGCTCAACTTACATTATGTAACCTTAACCAATTACGATGATTCTTATTCAGGAATCAATGTCGTTTTTAATAAGGACAATCTTACTGATACACTAGGAGAGATTTTAGAAAAACACAATAAGACCCAAATTAGGATTGCCGAAACTGAAAAATATCCACATGTGACATTTTTCTTTTCAGGTGGACAAGAGAAACCATTTAAAGGCGAAACACGAATTTTAAGAAACTCCCCTAAAGTAGCAACTTATGATTTAAAACCTGAAATGAGTGCTTATGAATTAAAAGATGCCCTTATTCCTGAATTACAAAAAGGCGATGTGGACTTTGTTTGTTTAAATTTCGCTAATGGCGATATGGTAGGACATACTGGAGTTATGGAAGCTGCAATTAAAGCTTGTGAAGCTGTAGATGAATGTGTAAAAGACGTCTTAGAAGTTGCTTTAGATAATCATTATACGACGATTCTAATCGCAGATCATGGAAACTGTGAAACCATGATTAATCCTGATGGAACACCAAATACAGCACATACTACTAACCCTGTGCCTGTTATTTTAATTGATAATGAAAAGCTGACTATAAAATCCGGTGTTTTGGGAGACATTGCCCCTACCATATTAAAGCTAATGGGCATACCCCAACCAGCAGCAATGACGCAAGAATCTCTAGTCTAATAAATGTTAAATGTTGTACTTTTGTGACCTTATATAAAACACCGATGAATTTTCAGGATAAACTTGTCATAGCGATAGATTTTGATGGTACCATCGTTGAAGATGCCTATCCCAAAGTTGGGAAACCTAGAATATTTGCATTTGAAACGATGAAGCGATTGCAGCAAGATGGGCATCGCTTGATTTTATGGACATACAGATCTGGGTCAAAATTAGATGAAGCAGTTGCGTTTTGCAAAGACCTAGGCATTTCCTTTTATGCCGTTAACCAAAGTTTTCCTGAAGAAAAATTTGATAACAGTGTGAGCCGAAAAATCTATGCAGACATCTACATTGATGATCGAAATATTGGTGGTGTCTTAGGATGGGGAGAAGTCTATCAATTAATTACTAATGACACTCCAGATATGTCTTCAATAAAAACTAAAAAACGCCTCTTTTCGTTTTTGAAACGCTAGTGGTTATTCCCTGTCATATTGTAATAATCTCTGGCTATATCTTCTCTATGATCTGGGTGTGCGATCTCTGTTAATGCTTTCACACGTTCTTTAATAGTTTTACCGTAAAGATTTGCCACACCATATTCTGTAACTACATAATGCACATGTGACCTTGTAGTCACGACACCTGCTCCTGGTTTAAGTGATGGCACTAATCTACTAATACCTTTTCTTGTTGTTGACGGTAAAGCAATAATCGCTTTACCTCCTTCACTTAATGACGCACCTCTAATAAAATCCATTTGCCCACCAACACCTGAATACATGTTCGGACCAATAGAATCGGCGCAAACCTGTCCTGTAAGATCAACTTCAATCGCCGAGTTTATCGCGACCATTTTTGGGTTCTGCTTAATCACTGACACATCATTTACATAGTCTGCTGTTCGCATTTCTACAAACGGATTATCATTGACGTAATCATATAAACGTTGTGATCCCATTAAAAATGTAGCCAGAGCTCTTCCTGGATTTACACCTTTATAATTACCATTTATCACGTCTTTTAAAATCAAATCTATTACACCATCTGAGAACATTTCAGTATGTAAACCCAGATCTTTATGGTTATGTAAACGCGATAATACAGCATTTGGGATATTTCCAATGCCCATTTGTAATGTACTTCTATCTTCAATCAAGTTGGCTACATAATCCCCAATTTGGGTTTCTATTGCGGTTGGTTCTGTCACAGAATGTACCGGCAATGGCTCGTCACATTCCACAAACGCATCGATTTCAGTCACATGAATAATTCCATCCCCAAAAGTTCGTGGCATTTGCTTATTTACTTGCGCAATAACATGATCTGCATTATCAATGGCAGCCAAAGTAGCTTCAACCGAAACCCCTAAGGAACAGTAGCCATGAACATCAGGAACTGAAACATGTATCAATGCCACTTTTACATCTACGATATTACGTTTAAAAAGTAATGGGAGCTCACTTAAAAACACTGGCGTATACGAACCATTACCCGCTTTCAAGGTGTGTCTCACGTTTTTACCAATGAAAAAAGAGTTCACATGAAAACTCTTGGCAAAAGCAGGATCAGCGTATGGTGCATGACCTTCGGTATGCAATTGACAAATTTCTACATTTCTCAACTCCTCATGTCTAGCGGCTAGTGCTTCTATTAAAACATTTGGTACTGCGGCTGCGGCATGAAGATAAATTTTATCGTTAGATTTTACAACTTTTAAGGCTTCTTCGGCACTAATGACTTTATACATTTCGACATTATTTTAGACTACAAATTTACGATAGAAAACAGCTTCAAAAACTGTCTTTTATCATATTTTAATAGTATTTTGAAATTATTATAATTAGCTATCTTTGCCACACAATATAAGAAGAATGATCATAGTAAAAACAAGAGAAGAAATTGAATTAATGCGTCAAAGTGCTTTAGTCGTCTCTAAGACTTTAGGAATGCTAGCAAAAGAAATAAAAGCTGGCGTTACAACGATGCAACTTGATAAACTAGCTGAAGCTTTTATTAGAGCACAAGGTGCCGTTCCTGGATTTTTAGGATTATATGATTGTCCGTCAACCTTATTATGCAGTGTCAATGAAGCTGTTGTTCATGGTTTACCTACAGATATTCCGCTGAAAGAGGGTGATATTGTCTCTGTGGACTGTGGTGCGCTTATGAATGGATTCTATGGTGATCATGCGTATACCTTCGAGATTGGCGATATTGATCCCGAAACAAAAAAACTAGTCGATATTACTAAAGAATCTTTGTATGTAGGAATTCGTGAATTGAAGATAGGTAATCGTGTTGGCGATGTAGGGTATGCCATTCAACAGCATTGCGAAGCACAAGGCTATGGTGTAGTAAGAGAATTAGTAGGTCATGGTATTGGACGCAAAATGCATGAAGATCCAGAGATGCCAAATTATGGACGTCGCGGTCGCGGAAAGAAATTTATTGAAGGTATGGTAGTAGCCATTGAACCTATGATTAATGGTGGAACGCACAAAGTAAAGCAACTTAAAGACGGGTGGACTATTGTCACTCAGGACGGGAAACCAAGTGTTCATTTTGAACATGACGTAGCAATTATTGATGGAAAACCAGAAATCTTATCAACTTTTGCTTACGTTCATGAAGCCCTAGGCATCGAAAGCAATGAAGAAGACGAGTTTAGAAAAGAAGCATTAATACTCTAAGTATTGATGAAAAAACTTTTCAAAATACTATTGAATACTATTCCTAGACCTTTGTTGATAAGGTTAAGTTATGTGGCACGTCCCATATTAGCATTTTTTTTGAGAGGCAAGACCTATACAGACCCAATTGACGGTAAGCGTTTTAAAACATTTTTACCTTACGGTTATATAAGCCAGAGAAATAATGTACTCTCGCCTTCCACGCTCAGTTTAGAACGTCACCGACTTTTATGGCTGTATCTCAAAAATGAAACGGACTTTTTTTCTGCGGAAAAAAAAGTGCTTCACTTTGCGCCTGAACAATGTTTTTTAAAACGTTTTAAAGAACTTAAAAATCTGGATTATACCACAACCGATTTAGAATCACCAATCGCCGATGTTAAAGCTGATATCTGTAAATTACCATTTACTGACAATAGCTACGACATCATTTTATGCAATCATGTTCTCGAACATATACCAGACGACACAAAAGCCATGCAAGAGCTCTTTCGTATTTTAAAGCCAGGCGGGTTTGGTGTGTTTCAAATTCCTCAAGATCTTACAAGAGAAAAAACTTTTGAAGACAATACGATTACAGATCAAAAAGAACGCGCCAAAATTTTCGGGCAATACGATCATGTTCGAGTTTATGGCCGTGATTATTTTGACAAACTTCGAGGTATCGGATTTAAAGTAGATGAAGTCAATTACACGACTAAACTTTCGGAAGAGGATATTCAAAAATACTGTTTAGCTAAAGGTGAGATTATTCCTGTGGTTTATAAGCCTTAGTTCCCAGGAAAGTCGTTTAAGGTTAAAGTCTCTAGTTCCATTTGATCATTTTCAAAAATCATAAAGACTTTAAGCTCTGGATGTGATTTTAAAAACTCAGAAACTGCTTCTATTCCCATGGCTTGAAACGCCGTTGCATAAGCATCAGCCGTCATACAATCTTCAGCAATTACGGAAATACTAAGAATATTGGTTTTTGTAGGATAGCCTGTTTTGGTATTTATGATGTGCGCATAACGATTCCCATTGACATCTGTTTTAAATTTTCGATAAGTGCCAGAGGTCGCCATACCTACATCTTTAATAGTAATAGCTTTGTACACTGACTGGTTGCCGTCATATCGAGGCTCATCTAGACCTACCCTCCAGGGTGAGCCTTTTTCCATATTTTCTCCTTTTGCTCTAATCTCTCCTCCTATTTCAACCAAATAATTCTGAACGTTTTCAGTGTCTAAAAAATCTGCAATAACATCTACAGCATAACCTTTGGCTACAGCATTAAACTCAATATAGGTGTTGGGTGATTTTACCACTTTGTTATCATTCATCACAACCTTATCAAAACCAACAAAACGCATCAAACTATCTATCGTAGTGCTATCGGTTAAGAACTTATTCTTATCGGCCCCAAAACTCCAGGCATTAACCACATCACCAATAGTAGGATCAAACGCACCTTGGGTAGCTTCATATATGATTTTTGATGCTGAAAACACCTCTCTAAAATGGTTATCCATCACAACAGCTTCATTTCTATTCAATCTGGAAATATCAGAATTCGGAATATAGGTAGACATCGATTGATTCACTACCGCAAAAAGGCTATCAAATTCCTTACTATAATCAGTTTCCGAGTTATAAATTACCGAAAACGAGGTGCCAAAAACAGGACCTGTAACTTTAATATTTTCGACATTCTGAGTGTTGGTGGTTTGCTCAACTTTACAGGCTGTAAATAGAACGAATAGCATGAATAATACTGAAAGTTGTTTCATTTAATTTAGGTTCATTTCTATGACTTGAATACCATTGTATTCAATCAAATAGTCTTCATTTAAATATATGGGTAAATCTTCACCATCTGGATTCCCTAGACCAACACCAGCATAGAGTACTTTCGCCTCTTTGTCAAAAGCATGTTTTTTAAAGGTTTCCATCCAAATAACATCATAATTATTTGGGTTTTGAGGCAGCTTCACAGCTTTGACAATCACAAAAAAATACTGGCTATTTTTATCAATACATACAAATTGTGGGTGCTTTTTAAGCTTACTATTTATGGCCACAAACTCAAAACCGCGTTGCTCTAAGTCTTTCCCAACATGATTCATTGCAAGGTTGTGCAATTCTTGTTCATTAAGTGCTTTGCTCATAATGCAAAGATACAACAGGAATTTATGATAAGAAAATAGATTCCATTTCTCAAAGCGAAAAACAAGCTCATTTAAATCTTACAAATTTTGATCGTCCAAAAACGTAATTAGATACTGGAATCTTGATGTCATTTTCTAAAAAATACCAGGGCGAAATGGTATCATCTTCCAAGTTTTTAACCAAATGAACGCTTTGTGCAGGAGTGTTACCTTGAAACAGTAAATATAACTTATCTCCATTTTCATTTATTATCTCGTCACTTATCATAACTATATGTCCAGGAGTTCCTCCTTTAATCAACATATCGCCAATTTTCAAGGTTTTATCATCGTAGATTGGTATCAATTCATGGTAAAGTGACAAGGTTCCAGAATACGTATAAATTAAGTTTAGGTACTTATAGAAATTTGCTTTAGTGTGATTCGCATTAACTGTTTTAGAAAACGTCACTTTATTACCACTAATTTTTGGTCGATAGCCTTCCGCATATTTGGTCCAAGAACAATAATGCCCTGAGGTGAAATTGAAACCAATCTCATCCTTACGGTCATGATCCCAAAGGTATTCACTCCTAATTCTAATCAAAGCATCGGCACATTGTTGTAATCCGTTTTTAGGAACGGGAACTTCTAAAACTCCTATATGACCACCTTGCCAAAAATATTCAGAATCGTCGTAGTTTATAATTTTACTTCCGAAAGGTTTCAATTTATAATGACGCAGATACTCTTGAAAACTTCCCTCTGGATAAGTCACTCGTTTATATCCTTTTGGAATATTTACTCTTGAGGCTATAGTCAGACTATCTTTGTGAATAAGACTTGATTTTGAAATATTCCCAGACATCTCAAGAAGTGCGTATTTTAAGGGCTTTATCTGAAATACTAAAACCACGAACGTGATGATCATAAAAAGTGACAGTACAACTTTTTTCATAACATGGAGAACGACAAAATCGTAAGATTTGTTATACAGTAAAGAAAATTATGTAACTTTAAGAATTATCTGGTTGCACCTTTTAAGAGATATTAAAACCAATAATAACGCCAACCTCAATGCTGCCTGTAATTTGCCTACGAACAACTATAACTGATAATTCATTTTTATTATATAAACAAGGGAGAAATTAAATTTTACACTTTACATTAATAACTCTATATTATTGGTCAGAAAATAGCTAATCAACAATTAAACATCACATGAAGCAGGAATCAAAACCATGGACTAAAGCAGAACTAGAGATTTATATTTTAATACTCTGTGCAAATGCAGACTCTGTCGAAACCAAACATGAAATTGAATTAATCAAATCGAGAACAGATGCAAAAACCTTCGAGAAAATGTATTTGGAATACTCCGAAGATGGTGAACAGGAAAGTTTAGACAAGATTGATGAGAACATTCAATTACATGATTTTTCTGATATGGAACTAGCCGATTTTAGACGCGACATTTACGAGTTGTTTCTATCTGACGGTGTCATGGATAGAAAGGAAAGTAATATTGATCGCATATTAGATAATATCCTGTATTAAAAAGACAAATATGTGCTTTTAATTTTATGATTAAAATCTTTCGAAGTATTCGCAAGCGACTAATTACTGAAAATAAGTTCAGTAAATACATACTCTATGCCATTGGTGAAATTATTCTGGTGGTTATCGGCATTCTTATCGCACTCAATATTAACAACAATAATGAAATCCGTCAACAGCGAGCACAAGAGTTACATTACTTAAAAAATATTAAAACCGATTTAAAACTTAATATTTCTCATTTAGATAATTACATTGCTACCAGACAAAAGGCAATTAATTCAGCTAATACGATTATTGAACATTATGAAGGCAAACCAATCACAGATTTAGAAGTTTTTAATGTCCATACTGTAAATATCTATACTTGGCGTAAGTTCTTTCAAATAAATAATACCTTTCAAGAATTGATTAATTCGGGAAATCTAGCTTTAATCTCTAACGATTCCATAAAAAGCACACTATTAAATATGGAAACGCTTTATAAAGTTATGAAAGATGAAGAAGCACATTTCAGATATGATGCAGAACTCTTGCTATACGAACCACAATACAATTTGATGGATATGAATCCCATTGTACAAAACTACACCTATCAAGTTACAAATGGCACCATGGGTGAACGCAGAGAGCTCTCAAAATTAGACTTCAACAGAATGCTAAAAGATACTAAACAAAAAAACGGTTTTGTAATGGCGAGTTATGAATTTAGTGTAATGAATCAACAGTTTATTGAAATGAAAACGATGTGCCTACAACTCATTGAATTAATAGATAAAGAAGTAGTAAAAGATTAAATGTTATGGCAATAATCAATAATACCTTAGAATAAAAAAACAGACTAATTTCATCGCCTATTTGACAACTATCATTTTAAAAATCTCTTGAATAACCTTGATTTTGGCATAAAAATGAAGATTCACCTACTTACATTTAACTTAAATCTCTAATTAAAAGTGTAAATTTAAACCCTCATAATAAATTATATTTCAACACTATGACCTTAAAAAAAACAACCTTAACCCTAATAGTTTTACTTGTTACTTTTTCGTTTTTTGCGCAAAGCGAAAAAGCTAAAGTAATCGAAACCACGAGTAAATCAGCTATTGAAGGGCACATCTATTTTTTAGCCGACGATTTATTAAAAGGACGAGAAACAGGAACACCAGAAAACAAAATAGCAGCTTCTTATTTAGCCAACACCTTGCGAAGCTATGGCGTAAAACCAAATCCGGAAACAGGAAATTATTATCAAGAAGTCAAACTTAAACGCGTTTCTCCTCCTGCCGAAGTAAAGATTGAAATTAATGGGCAAAATATAAATAATTATGCTTTTGTATTTCCATCTCAAGTGAATACTTCATCTGACGCCATATATTTAAATTATGGTATGGCTGATGATTATATAGATAAAGACCTTAATGGGAAAGTCATTATTATAAAAGCAGGAAGTGCTGAAACGAAAGATACACGCGCTGCTTTTGGATTGCGAAATACCAAGCAAAAACTCGCTCAAGAACACGGTGTTACTGCTATCATAGAACTTCTAAATGCTGACGAGAATATGTGGGGGTTTATAGATCATAATTTTAATTCTTCTAAATTAATGATTGCTGAAAATGAGGATGGTACAGACAATAAAAACGATGATAATCAAACCACTCATATTTGGGTTCTAGATAAAAATTACGAAATGGCTAATAAGTTAAGTACGACTAAGCGCATTGCGTCCAAAGTAGTTATTAGCGATAAGAAAGAAGAAATTGTGATGTCACAAAACGTTATTGGTGTCGTTGAAGGCACAGACCCAAAACTCAAAGATGAGTTTATCATATACTCAGCACATTATGACCATGTAGGAATTGGCACTCCAGATGAGACAGGAGATACCATTTATAATGGTGCACGTGATAATGCAATAGGCACAACAACCGTTTTAAGTATGGCTCAAAACTTAGCTAAGTACCCTACCAAACGTTCTGCTTTATTTATTTTGTTTACCGGTGAAGAAAAAGGGCTTTTAGGCAGTGAATTCTATGTCGAAAATCCCGTACTACCTCTAAACCAAATGGTCTATTGTTTTAACAGTGATAATGGAGGTTACAACGATACATCTCTAGCTACGATTATTGGATTACCTCGAACTACAGCCGCTCAGAATATCAAAGATGCTGCAGCTGCTTTTGGTTTAACTGCTATTGATGACCCTGCTCCAGAACAAGGCCTTTTCGACCGAAGTGATAATGTCCATTTTGCGAGAAAAGGAATTCCCGCACCGACATTTTCTTTGGGCTTTACAGCATTTAATGGTGATGTTACAAAATACTATCACAGACCGGGTGATGAAGCCGATAATTTAGACTACGATTATTTACTAAAGTTTTTTAGGGCATATGTTCTATCTGGAAGAAATATCGGTAATAACCCAAAAACACCAGTATGGACTTCTGGCGATAAGTATGAAGAAGCATCCAAAACACTATATGGAAATTAAATTATTATTTACTAAATTCTACGAACGATTAAATCACTTAACTGCAAAAAATAGAGCAGCAAAATTTGTAACATTTAGTTTGTTTACTCTACTTATAGTTAGTTGTCATAACAAAAGTTCCTCACCCGATCCTTTGCAAGCTGGCTGGAATGATGAAGCCGTTTGTGAAGTTGTTAATGACAATGATGAATTGAGAGTTTTAAAATGTACGTTTGCTCCTGGAATTGGTCACGAAAGACATTATCACAAACCACATATTGGATATGCCATCTCTGGTAGTACATTTAGAATAAAAGACACAACAGGTGTGAGAACCGTTAAGGTGCCATCAGGATATAGTTTTGAAAACGAAGGCATAGATTGGCATGAAGTTCTGAATATAGGCGATAGTACCGCAGTTTTTTTAATTATGGAATACAAATAATATATGAATGGATTTGACATTGTAATGGTCATTGCTATTATCCTTTTTGCTCGATTAGGAGTACGATTGGTGACAGGTTATATTAAAATGAAAAAAGAGGACAAAGAAGATTCCAATTCAGACAATTCATAATTAAATTCTTGAATCAACTAATTACTAAACAACTAAATATAAATCAAGCATGGGTATTTTTTGGGACTTATTACAACAAGACGAAATAGAAAAACAGCAAGAACAAACCAATAGTGTTGAAGAACGAGTAAAACGATTAGAAGAGGAATTAACCAATACAAAAGTGCTTCTTAAAAAAACACTAATTGCTTTAGAAACCCACTTAGTAAAGGACATAGATGGCGATGGGAAAATGGGCTAAGTAGGATAAATACTTTATACTAAACCCCCTTGTTTCCTTTACCGCAGTTACTCTTATTTTTAGGGCTAGTGTTAAATTGATTGCGATACCCTATCAGCGCAATCCATATCTCAGACAAAGCTGAAAAATAGAACGCTATTTTTCATTGTGACTTATTCACCTCTCTAAATTCTGAAACGAATAATACCTCACTAGTAAATTAATTTTACTTATATTTAAAACAACCTAAAGTCTGCCTTCACTGATCTTAACTATAAACGTTAACTAATCAACCAAAATGCACTTAAAACAGTCTTTAGTCGTTGCAATAATATTAAGTATTATTGCTGTCACAGCTTGGGAAATTTACTGGAGATCTCAAGGATTACAACCAAATTTAGATGATAATAAAAACCTTTGGGCTAATCAACGCCACAGGCTTACAGATGCTAGTGCTAATAGCGTTGTTTTTATTGGATCATCAAGAACCCTGTATGATATTCAATTAGACGTTTGGAGAGAACTGACCAATACCGAACCAATAATGCTAGCTACACAAGGCGCTTCCCCAATACCTCCATTCAAAGATATTGTTGAAAATACCGATTTCAACGGCACATTAGTAGTAGGTGTGACTCCCAGTTTGTTTTTCTCAACGACTTATCCTGAGGCTCCACCTATTAAACGCTCACAAACACTCGTTGACTATTACCATGATAGAACTTACGCACAACGACTAAATCACAAATTATCCATTCCTCTTCAAACAAATTTAGCATTCATCAGAGATGGTGATGAAGGCTGGGATTCTGACGTAGATTTAAAAACGCTATTGTCTAAAATACATATTGGTGAACGAGGCGAAGCACCTGGCCCACCTTTTAATAATTTTGAAGAAATTTCGCTAGATAGGCATATGAAAATGCCAGATTATGTAACGAATGATACGGTCTATGCAAATACTATAAAAACAGTCTGGAAAGATATCTTAACAAGTGGTCTACCTCCTCCGGATAAAGCCTCAACAACAGCAGCATTTCTAGAATTGCATGACGCATTTAAAAAACGAGGAGGACATTTAATTCTCTTAAGATGTCCTTCATCAGGTTTTTTTAGAGATGCGGAACGAAAGGGAGTACCTCGAACTGATTTTTGGGATGAATTGGTTGAGAAAACAGGGGTTAAGAGTTACCATTTCGAAGATTACGAACAATTTCTTGATTTAAATTTACCGGAATGGTCTCATCTTTCTACTAAAGATGCCCAATTCTTTACTACGGAATTAATAAAACTAATGACAACAGATGGCGCATTGACTAATTCTAAAACCAACTAATTATGTTATTCAATTCTTTAAGTTTTGCCTTGTTTTTAGTTATAATTTTAGCATTATACTATTTAAAATTATTAAAATGGTCCAATAAAAAACGAATGCTGCTCCTAGCGAGTTATATTTTTTACGGATTATGGAACCCGCCTTTGGTCATTCTTTTGTGGATTTCTACTATGGTCGATTGGACTGCTGGTAATAAACTAGCCGTAGAAGAAAACCAACGCAAACGAAAATTTTGGCTCATGCTAAGTATGTTCGTTAATCTGGGATTTCTAGCGTTTTTTAAATACGGAAATTTTCTATTAGAAAACTTTATTACAATAGCTAATAGCTTAGGCCTAGAATATGAAGCGCAACCAATGGATATCATATTGCCTATGGGTATTTCATTTTACACCTTTCAAACCATGTCCTATACAATTGACATGTACAACAGGAAAATACAACCGGCAAAAACTTTCTTAGATTTTGCTCTTTATGTAACATTCTTCCCTCAATTAGTTGCAGGACCAATTGTTCGTGCAAAAGACTTAATTACACAGTTCTATGAAGAGAAAAAAGCTACAACACAACAGTTTATTTGGGGCTTGTTTTTATTGACAATCGGACTCTTTCAAAAAGTAGTTATGGCCGATACCTTATTATCTGATACCTCTGATACGGTATTTGGTTCGGATAAAATACTTCATGGTATAGATGCTTGGGTAGGCACTTTGGCCTTTTCTGGACAGATATTTTTTGATTTTGCGGGTTACTCTACTTGCGCTATTGGTATAGCACTCATGCTTGGCATTATTTTACCCGATAACTTTAGGTATCCTTATGCCTCTTTAGGTTTTTCTGATCTGTGGAAACGATGGCATATCACCTTATCAAGCTGGTTAAAAGATTACCTGTACATCCCTTTAGGAGGAAATCGAAATGGAATCACTAGAATGTACGTGGCATTAATGCTTACGATGTTATTAGGCGGACTATGGCATGGAGCTGCTTGGACCTTTATGGTCTGGGGCGGACTACATGGAACATACTTGATATTAGAGCGTTTACAACGACGCTATTTACCGTTTAAAATTACCGCTAGAAATGGCATCTTCTTGGCATTTATAACCTTTTCATGTGTAAATATTACCTGGGTGTTTTTTAGAGCTAGAACTTTTGAAACCGCATGGAGCATGATTAAATCCATGTTTTATGTGCAAATTAATGGACAACAGATCTTAGGTACATTCGAAATTATAAAAGTGTGTAGCGTTGTAGGTCTTTTGTTTTTATGTCACTGGATCATGAGGAATACCTCCATGAAAGCTGTTGCATCAAACACACCTTCTTGGGTTATGGGGATTGTTTGGGCGATTATGATTTTCCTAATTGTAATATCTCAAGGAAGCGGTGAACAATTTATATATTTTCAATTCTAAACAAGTGTCACCACAAAAAAACCACACATATTAAGCCATCTAATTGAATTTTTAATAAGAATTATTAGGTAATTGCTTTGACAATATGATTTCCTTTGAACACTGAAAAACATGCCAAAAGCATGAAGTATTAGTGGTCTTTACGTTTTAGATTATCATCATTTTTTGTATCTTTTACTTCGGAAAAAGAAAAATATTGACACTATGAAAACGACTCAACGTTTAGAAAAAGCCATAGAAAAACTCTACATTGCTTTTCATAATGATAAATTGCATCCTGAATGCTGTAAGAGCTGCGCCGTAGGAAACATTTTAGACCGTACAGGCGCTTGGAAACAATTATCTGATGAGCACGGCTCCGTGCAGTTGAATTATGTTGGAAAAGTACATCAAAGCTTTGGAAGGCGCTTTAATGGCTATACACCATACGAACTACTTGAAGTGGAAGCTATATTTCTGAAAACCTGCGGGTACCAGCTCCCATTAAAAAGAAATAATATAAAACCTAACCATCCTCAAAACAAAGATTTATTGTTCAACGGATTGTGTGAAGTTGTAAAATTCTTGTGCAAAATAGACAATGTTCCAAATGTTATGGACTACACTAAACTATTTGAAGTTGAAAACAACCAACCAAAATATGTACTGATGTGATAAACTATAAGAGTGCCAATAAAAAAACCAACTCGATATGAGTTGGTTTTTTTACTATATAATAGTCGCGTACAGCGAAATATATCTAATAATAAAAAGACAATTAGTATTTAACCTCCAAAGTCATCAAACCTGATATGCTCGTCTGGAATTCCAAAGTCTTCTCCCATTTTTTGTACCGCTTGATTCATCAATGGGGGCCCACAGAAATATAATTCAATATCTTCTGGAGCTTCGTGATGATTTAGGTAGTTATCAATTACACAGTTATGAATGAATCCTACAAATCCGTCACCTGCTTCATCATTAATATCTGTCTTTACTTTCCAGTTATCTTCTTCCATAGGCTCAGAAAGTGCCATATAGAATTTAAAATTTGGGAAATCTTTTTCTAATTTCCTAAAGTGTTCGATGTAGAATAACTCTCTTTTTGAACGACCACCATACCAATACGTTACTTTACGTCCAGTCTTGATTGTTCTAAATAACTCATATAAGTGTGAACGCATTGGCGCCATCCCTGCTCCACCTCCCACGTATAACATTTCACTTTCAGATTCATTGATAAAGAATTCACCATAAGGTCCAGAAATCACCACTTTATCTCCTGGTTTTTGATTGAAAATGTATGAAGATGCTATACCAGGATTTACATTCATCCATTGGTTTTTACTACGATCCCATGGTGGTGTCGCAATACGCACATTTAGCATGATCTCACGGCCCTCAGCAGGATAGGAAGCCATAGAATAAGCTCTCTCTACTGTTTCCGTATTTTTCATTACTAATGGCCACAATCCAAACTTATCCCATTCAGCCTGAAATTTATCTGGAGTTTCATGCTCTTCAGGGTGAGCAGTGATATCCATGTCTTCAAACTTAACTTCGCAAGGTGGAATTTCAATTTGAATATATCCTCCAGCCTTGTAACCCATATCTTCAGGGATTTCTACTACAAATTCCTTGATAAATGACGCAACGTTATAATTACGTACTACTACGGCATCCCATTTCTTAATTCCAAAGACTTCTTCAGGAATGGTAATTTCCATATCCTGTTTTACTTTTACTTGACAAGATAAACGCGCTCCGTGTTTTAACTCTTTTCTGCTAAAGTGCGGTGTTTCAGTAGGCAAAGCCTCTCCTCCTCCAGAAAGAACGTGGCACTCACATTGGATACAAGTTCCACCACCACCACAAGCAGATGGTAAGAATATTTTTTCAGCGCCTAAAGTCGATAACAATGTACCTCCTGAAGCTACTTGTATTTCTTTTTCACCATTAATTTTAATGGTCACAGGACCTGATGGTGATAATTTTTGTTTTACAAACAATAACAAGGCCACTAATACCAATGTCACTAGTAAAAAGGCTGCTACTGTTGCAACTACCGTTCCTATTGTACCTGCTGCTAATATCATACTACTCATTTATTTTAGTGTTGTTAGCTAATTCTGTATTGTCAATTTTTTGAGTTGTTATTTCAACTGTTTCTTCTTTTTTTCCTTCGTCGTCACCACCAGTTAACATACCTCCAAAACTCATAAAGCCAATCGCCATAAGTCCAGTGATGATAAATGTGATTCCTAAACCTCTTAATGCAGGCGGAACACTTGAATATCTAATTTTTTCACGAATTGCGGCAATAGCTAAAATAGCTAAGAACCAACCTATTCCTGAACTAATCCCATAGTTTAGGGCTAACCCTAATGTTGCTATTTCTCTAGACTGCATAAATAAAGAACCTCCCAAAATAGCACAGTTCACTGCGATGAGCGGTAAAAATATCCCAAGAGAGTTATATAATGAAGGAGAAAACTTCTCAACTACAATTTCCACTAATTGCACCATTGTTGCAATGGTTGCAATAAACATAATAAATGACAAAAAACTCAAGTCATAATCTGCATACTCAGGGCCTAACCAAGTTAAAGCACCGGGTTGCAATACATATTGATCCAATAACCAGTTTAATGGTACTGTAATTGCCAAAACGAAAATTACCGCTGCACCTAATCCTACTGCAGTAGATACTTTTTTAGATACCGCAAGGTAAGAACACATCCCAAGGAATGTGGCGAATACCATGTTATCGATAAATATTGATTTGAAAAATAATTCTATGTGTTCCATATTATAAATGTTGATGAGATTCTGAGATTAAATCAGAATGACAATTCAATTTTAATCTTCTACTAGTGCTTTATTTCTTGTACGTTGTACCCAAATGATTATACCTACTACAATTAATGCCATTGGTGATAATAACATGAACCCATTATTCTCATAACCCAATGCATATAATCCTGTTTTCTCTATTGGGTCACCTAATACTGGGACACCTAATAAGGTTCCCGAACCTAATAATTCTCTAAAGAATCCTACAATAATTAAAATCAACGCATATCCTAATGCATTTCCAATACCATCTAAAAAAGATTTCCATGGACCGTTACCTAATGCGAAGGCTTCGAAACGTCCCATAATAATACAATTGGTTATTATTAATCCTACGAATACTGAAAGTGTTTTACTCAGTTCATAAGCGAAAGCCTTCAATACTAAATCTACTATAATTACCAGAGTTGCGACAACAATAAGCTGAACAATAATTCTAATCTTAGATGGAATAATGTTACGCATTAATGAAATAACAACATTACCTACCCCTAGTACAAATAATACAGATATTGACATTACTATAGAAGCTTCTAATTCGGCAGTAATAGCCAAGGCAGAACAGATACCTAATACTTGAATTGTAATTGGGTTATTATCTGCTAATGGATCCGTTATTAAAGCTGCGTCTTTTTTTGAAAGTAGTCCCATATTAGTTCGTTTGTTTTTTTAAGTTATCGAAATAAGGCTTGTACAATTTCAAGTCACTCTTAATCATAGCCGATACTCCGTCACCTGTAATAGTTGCTCCAGCGATAGCATCAACTTCATTATCTGTTTTATCTTCGTTCTTAGGATCAGCATTACCCTTGGCTACTGTAATTCCTTTAAAGGCTCCCGATTCTGTCAACAAATGCTCACCATAAAAATCATCCATAAAATAGCGCTGTTTGATATTAGCTCCTAAACCAGGTGTTTCTCCTTTATGATCGAAATAGGCACCTTGAACAACCATGTTTTCATCCATAGCCACATATCCCCAAATGGCATCCCAAAGTCCTTTACCATAAATAGGTGCTACATAGACCGTTTTACCTTCTTTATTTTTCCCAATAAATAAAGGCAACTTTCTTTCTACACCATTCTTAGCATTTGATTTCTGCTTTTTAACATCAATTAAATAAGGTTCTTGGCCGTTATTGGCCTCCATATACTCTTGTCTCGTCATTTGACTTATAAAATCGCCATCGTTAGACAGCAATACCATTTGTTCTTGAACTTTTTCAGCAAATAAGGTTTCAGCTTCTTCTGTGGAGACGAATTCTGCACTGGTATCGTCATTATTATTGACACCCATGGCATAAAGAATGTTTTGCTGTTTCTCTAAACGTTGGTTTTCAGTAATGGTAGGTTTTAATGATGATGCCAAATACGCCAACAACGATCCTACAACTAATACCATTACTACCGCAAATATAACGGTATATGAATTTTTATCTGTTCTCTTTTCCATCGTTAAGCAGTTTTAACTTTTAAACGTTTCATACGACGTTTTACATTTCCTTGAACCACATAGTGATCAATAGTTGGAGCGAAAACGTTCATTAATAAAATAGCTAAGAATACCCCTTCTGGGTACGCTGGATTGAATACACGTATCATTATTGAAATAAATCCAATTAAGAACCCGTAAATCCATTTTCCTTTATTTGTTTGAGACGCAGTTACTGGATCTGTTGCCATATATACTGCACCAAATAAGATACTACCTATAATTAAGTGTTGCCAGAACGGCACATTCATTAAACCATAGAATTTACTTGATTCTCCAATCCATTCTGCAGAAACAACTCCGTTGAAAATTAACCCCATTGTTAATGCCCCAATTAATGTAGACACAATAATTCTCCAGCTTCCTATTTTAGTAAAGATTAAAAATAGCGCTCCAATAATAATTAAGAATTTTGAAGTCTCACCAACGGACCCAGGTATTAGTCCCCAAAACATATCCCAATAATCATAAACTACCGAATTATTTTGAGCATAAGCACCTAAAATGGTCTCACCTGATATAGCATCTAAATTTTGCCCAGAGGCAATGAGTTGATCGCGCTCTACAGCACCATGCACCCATACTTTATCCCCTGACATCCATGTAGGATATGCAAAGAATAAAAAGGCTCTAATGGTTAACGCTGGATTTAAGATATTCATACCTGTACCTCCAAACACTTCTTTACCGATTACAACACCAAATACAACTGCGACTGCCAACATCCATAATGGAATATCTACAGGTACAATTAATGGCACTAACATACCAGTAACTAAATACCCTTCCTCAACTTCATGACCTTTAATCACTGCGAATAAAAATTCTACAGCCAGACCAACACCATAAGAGACAATAACTAAAGGTAAAACCTGCCAAAGTCCAACAACTAAGTTGTCTATGGTCCAGAAACTAGATCCTAAGAATCCTTTTGCTGTTTCAATCTCCCCTAATGCCAAATAATGTTGATATCCAGCGTTGAACATCCCAAAGATCAAACAAGGCACTAATGCCATGATTACGATATTCATTGTTCGCTTTAGATCATCAGCGACTTTTATATGAGTTCCATTGTGTGTGGTCTCATTAGGTAAATATAAAAATGTATGGAGTGCGTTAAACGCAGGAGCCATTTTCTTTCCTTTATATTTCTCTTTTAAATTATGTAATTTACTTTTTAAACCCATAGTATTTTTTCGTTTGAGCGATCTATCCGATTTCTTTAAGCATTAAGTCTAATCCTTTTCTAATAATATCTTGATGTGGTTGTTTAGACACACATATAAATTCTGTCAAAGCAAAATCTTCAGGTGCAACTTCGTACATCCCTAAAGCTTCCATTTCATCTAAATCCTCATATTTACAAGCTTTTAAAATCTGCATTGGAAAAATGTCTAGTGGAAACACTTTTTCGTAAGACCCTGTAATCACAAAAGCACGATGCTCACCATTTGTATTTGTGTTTAAATCGTATTTTTTATTTGGATTTAACCAAGAAAATGTCAGTGCTCTAGACGTAGATATTTTATTAAAAATTGGTTTATTCCATCCAAAGAATTCATAATCATCACCCTCTGGAATCACAGAAATTAGATTGTCATAAAATCCAAGACTTCCGTCAGGTTTTAATTGCTTTCCTGTTAATACATTACCAGAAATGATACGATCATTACCATCTTTTTCTACGCCATTGTCGTAAACCATAGTGGCAACTTCGCTTCCTATTTTTGTTCTGAAATATCTCGGCTTTTTTACTGAAGAACCTGCTAGTGCAACCATACGCTCAGCATTGAATTTACCAGTCAATAGTAATTCACCTATAATTATTAAATCCTGCGGATTAACTGTCCAAACAGTCTCTCCTTTATTAACAGGGTCAATTTTATTAATATGTGTTCCAACGTTTCCAGCAGGATGTGGCCCAGACACTTTGTGAACGATGGCATCATTCATATTAGCAAGTGGTGAATTATGAGATCCAACACCAATATGGACATCACCATCAGTTAACTTTGATAAAGCAGAAACAGCAGCTTGTAATTCAGCTTCTTTCCCTTCTAATAGAAAATCAAGGTCTGCTGCCAAGGGTGATGTATTGTATCCTGAAATAAAAATTGATTTTGGCGACTTTTCTGGGTTCGCAATTACGTCATAAGGTCTTTGTTTGATAAAAGGCCAACACCCTGAACCTAATAAATGAGCTTTAATCGCTGCTGCATTAGCATTCATATCGAATTTACCAAAATCCTTATACGATTGTTCCTTATCTGCCTGAATCTTAATCGCATCAATACGTCGCTTTGGACCTCTTAATATTTCTATCACAGTTCCAGAAACTGGAGACACAAACTTTACGTCTTCGTTAGATTTATTGTGAAAAATAACATCTCCGGCTTGCAAAGTAGCACCTTCTTTAGCTACAAGTTTTGGAATAACGCTATGAAAATCTTCAGGTCGGATTGTGCAGAAATTACTTATAATGGCTTGTTCAACTGTTTTTTCAGCTTCACCAACAAGTTTTATATCCAGACCTTTTTTAATTTTAATGTCTTTTGACATACGCTTTATATTGAAATTAGTTGTCTAAAAATCCGTGCAAATTTACGCAAAAAATGAGTAATATATAAACATATTAACGAAGTTTGTTATTTTAATTGATTCTAAATAAACTCGTTTAAATAAGGCACAGATTTTGCTTATCTTTACCTGCAAACAATAATAGAATGACAAAAAAAGCCCTACTACTAGTACTATCTTTCATTTTTACTCTTCTTACAACAGCTCAAGTCGAAGAAGTAAATCCACCAGAAAACATTAAAACTATCACCTTTAAAAGTCGCAGTTCTGCTCAAGGACAATTGCCCATACTAAGACTTGGGGAAGCGTTTTATCTAGAGTTCGACGTTTTAACGGCAGAAGAACCTGATTTCTATTACACGATTGAACATTACAATTATGACTGGACCAAATCTAATCTGGCAAAAATGGAATACCTCCAAGGCTTTGACAATTTCAGAATTGTAGATTATAAAAACTCCTTTAACGCCTTTCAATTATACTCGCACTACAGACTCCCAATTCCTAATCGCCAAACCCGAGGCTTAACTAAAACGGGAAATTACCTCATTTCCATTTATGATGAAGACAATGAATTGATGTTTACTAGGAAATTTATGATTTATAAAGAGGTTCTTGGCGTAGGTGTCTCAGTAAAGCGTCTCAGAGATGTACGCTATATAGACAGTAAACAAAGTATAGATATTGTCATTAATTCTGGCGGATTGAATCTCAATAACCCAAAAGAAACAGTAAAAACATTAATTATTCAGAATAATAATTTACATACTGCCATTACAAATGTAAAGCCACAATATACTATTGGAAAAGAGCTCATATATAGGTATACTAATGAAACGGCTTTTTGGGGCAGTAATGAATTTCGCTTCTTTGAAAACAAAGACGTTAGAGCCGCTAATGTGGGTGTTCAGTACATCGATTTAAAAGATATTTACCATAATTACCTATTCACTGCTGGACCTAGATATAATCAACCTTATACGTACAACCCTGATATCAATGGTAATTTCCAAATCACAGCCATAGATGCCGATAATCCAGATATTGAAGCCGATTACACTATGATTCATTTTTCTTTACAGTATCCTGAATTTAACGATGGTAGTGCGATTTATGTGTATGGAAATTATAACAATTATGCTTTAGACTCCGAGAATAGACTTAATTATAATAGTGAAAGTGGATTGTATGAAACCGCCTTTAAACTTAAACAAGGGTTTTATAATTATAAATATGTTGTGGTCGATGCAAATGGCAATCTAGACGAAGGTAGAATTAGTGGTGACTTTTGGCAAACTGAGAACAACTATAAAGTGCTGGTGTATTACAGAGATCTTGGCGCCCGTTTTGATGAACTTATCGGATTTGGTGAAGCAACTTCAGTAGATATTTCAAATTAAACTCATAAAGAATCGTCATAAAATATGTTAAAGGATTTACAACTGTTTAACGAACTCGTAGAAGTCTTGATTTCCGAAGAACAAAACAATCCCGTAGCTACTCCTATTAATACTACTGAGCTTTTCGACACCCTGAATTTACAGCTTAATGATGACCCGATTGTTGATAAGGACTTCAAAAAAACAGTAACAGACATCATTAAGTCAACACCAAAAACTGCTTCAACATCTTTTTTTAATCAGTTATTTGGTGGACGCATTAGTCGTGCAACCCTCGGGGATTTGCTTGCCGTAATGTTAAATAATAGTATGTACACATACAAAGTTGCGGGACCACAAGTAGGTATTGAAAAAGTTATATTGCATAAGATATGCGAGATGATTAACTATCCAAAATCGGCAGATGGTACATTTGCTCCTGGGGGTTCTATGAGTAATTACATGGCTGTTTTAATGGCACGTGATAAATATAATCCAGCGGCCAGAAACAAAGGGATTTCAAACACAATGACCCTATATACTTCGGAAGAATCACATTATTCGATTACTAAAAACGCTTCTTTTATCGGCGTTGGACGCGACCAAGTGAGAACAATTAAAACAAATGATCGTGGAGAAATGCTTGCCGAAGACCTCGATACGCAGATATCAAAGGATATCGAAAATGGCTTGCAACCCTTTTTCGTAAATGCTACTGCTGGCACTACAGTACTAGGCGCTTTTGATGATGTCGAAAAGATAAGTATTATTTGTAGAAAACACGATGTTTGGTTGCATTTGGATGGTGCATATTGCGGAGCAGTTATTTTTAGCACGCAATATAAAAGTCTAGTAAAAGGTATTGAGCACTCCGATTCGTTTAGCGTAAATGCCCATAAAATGCTGGGAACTCCTTTGAGTTGTTCAATTATTGTGACCAAAAACAAGAATAATTTATACCAATCTTTTTCTAATGAAGCAGAGTATCTCTATCAAACCAATGATGACGATTTCAATTTAGGAAAAACCTCTTTACAATGCGGGCGAAGAAACGATGCTTTAAAATTATGGACATTATGGAAATCGGTTGGAAATATCGGACTCGAATCCATTGTTAATCATCAATTTAAATTAGCAGCACTTGCCCGTAAGTACATCAATAACCATGCAGACTATACTTTATATAGCTTTGAAAATTCCATTTCAGTATGTTTCAATTACAAAACTATTTCGGCCAAAACCTTATGCACATCGCTATATGAAGACTCAAAACTAATGGTTGGCTTCGGAAAGTTTAGAAACCAAGACTTTGTTAGAATGGTGACTATCAACACCTTATTACAAGAAGCAGACATCCTTAATTTTTTCAAAACTATTGAATCATTTACGAGTTCAACTGATTTATTAACCCATAATCGGTAGTTATTCTAAAAAGTGTTAAAAAATTGCTTAATTTTAAAAAAGCGATCAATTTAGGCGCAAAATGGTTATTTTTGTAAGCTATTATTGAGATACACTCATGGTTCAACAAGTCACAAGCGGAATAAAAATATCTATCGAAACATCTTTCGAGGGTACATTTTATAAAAACTATAAAGTACACTTTGCTTTTGGTTATAAAGTGACTATTGAGAACCAGAGTAAAGATTCTGTTCAATTAAATTCGAGATATTGGAAAATCTTGGACGCTTTAAATAATACTGAAATTGTTGAAGGCGAAGGAGTGATTGGTAAAAAACCAGTCTTGAAACCTGGTGAATCTCACACTTATAATTCTGGTTGTCTATTAACTTCTCCATTTGGAGCCATGCAAGGCCATTATAACATGGTAAACTTCACAAATACAAACAAATTTAAAGTGATCATACCTTCTTTTAAATTGAGTGCTCCTTTTGCACAAAACTAGACTGCGTTATAATGATCTACAAACTCAAACCTATAGGTTTCTGATTGTTGAGTAATATGGAAAAACTGGCAGTTTGAATAATGTACAAATTGATATGAAGCGTGAATATCAAAACCTTTGTTTATAATAGTATACACACCATCACAATCAATATTTCCATAAGGCGAAATACGTCTAAATCTAAATTCTTTAGCACTACCTATGTGATATATTTCAAACCAAGCACCTGCTGCAATACCACTTAACCATTGGGCATGGTCATTTTTGATTTTATTGTGTTTTGGCTCAAGGGTTCCTATTAAACTCGGATTATAATCTACTAAAGTATCCAAGAACAAACGTCTATTTTCTTTACTTACCGAGGATTTGAATTCGGCAATCTCTCCGAGCTCAGAAACGACATAGACATCATTTTCGGTATCGGCAATAACGACGTTACCTATCGTACTAGGCGTAAAACTCTTTGACCTAATTAACCTTGATTTAATGTCAGTATCTGTGACACAAGCAATCAAACTATCGGTTACAAATCGAGCGCAATTACAGGCGTCTTTCACAAAAGCAGCATACCTAATAAACCCTAAGCCTTGCATTTGCGTAATATGTGTACGTGCTTTTTTATAATTAACCGATTTGCATATAGATGCGTATAAACGACCCTCACCATGAGTCAATTTGGGATGTGTTGCTAAAAATTTAAGAATCTCATTCAAATTCTTAATCCTATCATTTTCAATATCAGCAATGATATGAAAATTCAATTCGAAATCGGTTTGACGCCCTCTTACTCTTCCATTTGGCGAAGAGGTAATATATCTGCCAAAATCGTGATACTCTAAGATGCCCGTAGTTTTATCAATCAACACCAAAGCAGCATGACCTGCTCTTACGTGTTTCTTGCTTCCTATAGATACAAATTTCAAGAGTGGCGAATACCATTCTTCAGCATGTGAGACAATAGTTTCGGGATACGCAAGCGTAAGAATTATTCCGTCGTTCATATCATTTATAAGGATTGCAACTTACAAAAAAAAGGGCAGTATTTTAACCTTGTTTTAATAGTCTTTAAGTCAATAGTCGTCAAAATATCGTAACTTTGCAGCTTTCAAATAATAAGCAATTTTTAAATTAAATATAAGATGGGAAAAGGATTTTTCAACGTACCAATAGCTATAAATGAGCCGGTTAAATCTTTTGCGCCTGGATCTCCAGAACGCGATGAAGTATTAAAGGCCTACAACGACATGTGGAATACTCAAATTGATGTTCCTTTATATATTAATGGAGAGAACGTTTCTACTGGAAACACTAAAACCATGTCTGCACCGCATGACCATCAACACATTGTTGGAACATATCATTTAGCCGAAAAATCTCATATTGAAGATGCCATTGCTACAGCCTTAGAAGCGCGAAAAACATGGTCACAACTACCTTGGGAACATCGCGCTGGTATTTTCTTGAAAGCTGCCGAATTGATTGCTGGTCCTTATAGAGCAAAAATCAATGCAGCAACTATGATAGCGCAATCCAAAACAGTGCATCAAGCTGAAATTGATGCTGCTTGTGAATTCATAGATTTTTTACGTTTCAATGTTCAGTTCATGACCGACATTTACCATGAGCAACCAGAAAGCACGAGTGATGCTTGGAACCGTTTAGAATATCGTCCATTAGAAGGTTTCACCTATGCAGTAACTCCTTTTAATTTCACCGCCATCGCAGGAAACCTTCCCGCTTGTATGGCATTAATGGGAAATGTAGTGGTTTGGAAACCTAGTGATAGCCAGATTTTTTCAGCTAAAATTATTATGGATGTCTTTAAAGAAGCGGGAGTTCCTCCAGGTGTTATTAATGTGGTATTTGGAGATCCAGTAATGATTACAGATACCGTTATGGATAGTCCAGATTTTTCTGGTTTACACTTTACGGGTTCAACATATATTTTTAAAGAGCTTTGGAAAAAAATTGGAAACAATATCCATAACTATAAAACCTACCCAAGAATTGTAGGAGAAACAGGTGGAAAAGACTTTATAGTCGCTCATAAATCAGCGAATCCAATACAAGTCGCTACAGCCATTTCAAGAGGCGCCTTTGAATTTCAAGGTCAAAAATGTAGTGCTGCGTCAAGAGCCTATATTCCATCTAACATTTGGGATACTGTTAGAGAACGTGTGATTAAAGATGTAAAATCCTTTAAAATGGGCTCTCCTCAAGATTTAGGCAACTTTATTACAGCTGTGATTCACGAGGGTTCATTCGATAAATTAGCGAAATATATTGATCAAGCGAAAGCAGATACAGATGCCGAAATTATTGTTGGAGGAAACTATGATAAATCAAAAGGCTACTTTATAGAACCGACAGTCATTGTGACATCTAATCCGAAATACACAACCATGTGTACAGAGTTATTTGGCCCTGTGATTACGATATATGTTTATGATGAAAACGACTACTCAGCAACGTTAAAATTAGTTGATGAAACTAGTGAATATGCTTTGACAGGAGCTATTTTGGCTAGCGACAGATACGCGGTTGATGAAGCGACTAAAGCCTTGCAAAATTGTGCTGGAAACTTCTATATCAATGACAAACCAACGGGAGCCGTTGTTGGTCAACAACCTTTTGGAGGTGCAAGAGCATCAGGAACAAATGATAAAGCTGGAAGCGCTCTCAATCTTCTGCGCTGGGTTTCACCGCGTATGATTAAAGAAACATTTGTAACACCTACAGACTATCGTTATCCATTTTTAGGATAGTCGCTATTTCCAATAAAATCCTCAGATCATACAGTTTGAGGATTTTTTTTTAATTTTAATCTAAAACATGTACCAACATCTTTTTAACTTACTGAAACTTTGTATCTTAGAGGAACGTAACTATTAATTAATTAATCATGATAAAAAAATACACTTTACTCTTTTTCTTACTGCCACTTTTTATTCAAGCACAAACCATAGAGTTTGAATCTGCAATTACACCTGATTTAAGCGGGTACACTGGAGTTCCTGAATTTGCAGGACTTGGTGAGTATGAAATTTTTCTAGATACTGATACTGGTGTTTTAGACAAACCAATTATTCTTGTTGATGGATTTGATCCAGGTGATGGTAGAACTATTTCAGGATTATATAATTTATTAGACTTTACAGGTTCTGAAGGCCAGCAAAATCTTGCAGATCTAGTGAGAGCTCAAGGATTTGACGTTGTCATTTTAAATTTTCCATCATATTTCAGATTGACTGATAATTCTTTATTAAACATTGATGATGCCACCGATAATAATGCCGATCTAGTCATTGATGAATTGGATTATCCTGGAAGCACATTAGTAGATGGAGGTGCAGATTTTATGGAACGCAATGCCATGCTGTTAGTAGATTTGATTACTACTTTAAACACTGATAAAGTTGGTGATGAAGAGTTGGTCATTATCGGACCCAGTATGGGCGGACTAATTTCTCGATTTGCATTAAATTATATGGAAAATCAAACGCTTGACCACGAAACACGATTGTTTATCTCATTTGATTCGCCGCATCTTGGCGCTAATATTCCATTAGGGTTCCAACATCAATTCAACTTTCTAGCTAACGGGCTTGGTAATGATTTAAATATTACTGCTCTTCAGCCCATAGTTAATGGTCTATTAAAATCAGCGGCAGCAAGACAGCTTTTAGTAGATCATTTTGAAGCACATTTAGTAAGTGGTAGTGATGCTGAATTTGATCCAACGAAATTATTACCTGAAGCTCACCCTTATAGAGCCGTCTTTGAAAACAACATCAATAGTCTAACAGCTACGGGGTTTCCGCAGAACACAAGAAACGTATCTATGATTAACGGAAGTGGCATTGGATCTCCTTATTTAGCTATAGACAACACACCTGTAACACCAGGTTTTGTAGCTCTAGCGGTTCAAGATTTACCCATTCCAACATCTCCGCTACCGCAAACAACAGCAGATATTAACATTAACTTGACACCTGCTACAGTAGATGGCCCGCAATTAATTAGCAAAATATTTGTTGAAGGATTCTTTTTGTTTGGATTCATCACTTTAGTCGATGTTGAAGTGCAAGCAGAAGCTCCATCATTCTCTGATGGTGTTGATGCAGCATCTGGCGGACTTTTTAATTTGAGCGGATTTACAGCTGGTCTAGGAGGAGATCCAATAATAGATAGCTTCCTAACCTCATTAACCATAGATAAGTTTAATTTCATTCCTTCGGTAAGCGCTATGGCCTTAGACAGCAATCCCGTTGGTGAGAATGATTGGTTTCACGATATTGATCTTGGCACTCCAGAAGGAACAGGTGACACTTTAAATAGCACTCCTTTCGTTAACTGGTACATGCCTGATGACAACGAAGACCATGTTCAACTGACAGAACAAAATGTCGCTTTTGCATTAAGTGAAATTATCCCAGAAACCTTATCAAATATAGAATTTGAAAATATCACATCTCTTAAAATAGAAAAAAATCCTATTGAAGATAACTTAACAATCTTAAGTAATAAGGTGGTCGATGGCGTGACGATTACTGCGTTTGACATTACTGGTAAATCGGTGTTTGTATCTCAACAAACTTTAGAAAGAAGAACTACCTTACCTTTAAACTTAGAGACTGGACTATATATTCTTAATATACAAACAAAAGACAATTACAATTACAGAACCAAAGTTGTTGTGAAGTAATTCATGTACATAGACAATAAAAAAAGGCTGAATGTACATTCAGCCCTTTTTTTATTGTAATTTTATATCTCTGTTTAATTGAAATCGGTAAATTCTCCTGCCTTAGCAACATTCACATTTATAATCTCTCCATTTGAATCTAGTAACATAGCTACTATTTCAACATTATCAGCATTTACTACAATATTCGTTGGAATATTATAATCGTATTTTAATCGGAAAGAATTTCCAGAAGAAGACTGACCGGCTGGCACCACATCTCCCATGACACTCGTAAATGCATAACGTAATACATGATCGTGCACAAAGTTAGGAATTGGGTCTACCCCTCCGTAAAAAGAGGTGTAATTTGCTTGATTAGCCGAGATTCCATTTTCCAACAATAAAACTACTAATCTCGCACCATTTACATTTTGACCAAAACCAGCACTTACAATGAATGACATATCTCTTCCTTTAATCGCAGAATTGATTGCAATACCATTTTGTGTTGTTCCAGTAGCTTGACTTGTTACTTGATTTACATTAGAATTCTCAGGGTAAGCCCATTCAGCTGATCTATTAACATAAGCTGTTGGAAAACTATTCACATTAAAAGCATTTGCGATTTGGTTCCCGAAAGTGTTTTCCATGAAATCACCAATATGAACCGCTACAGGAACGACATTATCAGAAACTTCCAAACATAACTCAATACCTTGTGAAACCCTAGGGCACCATCCACACCATGTTCCAGTAAAATCCTCAATTAATGCCTTACGAGTAAATGAACCTGGAGTATTTCCATTATCTTCAACACTAACCGTTTTAGGGTCAGAAGTAAATTCATCAAAAGTAGCATATGCTTCTACATCTCCCACTACACCAGGAATCACTATAGATCCAGTGTTATAAGATTCAGATCCTGAAATAAATACTTCAGATACATCTGTAACATCAATTAAATTACCATCATTATCTATAGCCATGACACGAAAATCAATTCGATCTCCTAAATTATATGTGGCCTGCGACGTTTGCACATCAACATCTACAATAATCGGTAAAACATTTACTGTAATTTGAGTACTTGTTAAATCTTCATAGGTCGCTCTTACAGTATACTCACCAGTTTGAGGGGCATTATATACAGCTCCTTGGATTGAAGAACCATTAATTTGAATTGTAGCATCTGAAGTAACGTCTGTGCCTTCATTCGTTTTTACTGTAAATGTAACGTCTGTGCCAAAGTTCACAAATTGAGCACTCGCGATTACAGATATTGATGCTGGTCCTGTAGCTCCACCACCATCGCTATTTCCATCCTCGGATGAGCTACAAGAAAATAATGCTGCTACGGCTACGAACAGAAAAATTTTTGTTAAGTTTTTGATTTTCATAATAAAGTAAATGTTAATGTTAAAATTTTAAGAAATACGAATATAAAAATATATTTCGTTTTTTATTAAATATTTGGCACATAGTTTGTAAAAAAACTAAGACAAATGTCTATGTTTTTCAAAAAAAATTAACTTTGTTCAAAACAACTAAATTATTCGCATTAAAATGAAATCTCTTTTATCCCTATTATTTATCATTACTTTATCGTCTTCAACTTTTGGACAAGACGTATTACCTAAAATGCAAATTGAAACTCTAGATGGTGACAACATAAGTCTATCGAGTATTTCTGAAGATGATCAACTCGTCATTGTCTCTCTTTGGGCAACATGGTGTGTGCCATGTAAGAATGAACTTGATGCTATAAATGATGTTTATGACGATTGGGTTGATGAAACCAAAGTAAAATTATATGCTATTTCGGTTGATGATTCCAGAACAGTGAAACGGGTAAGACCATTAGTAAGTGGTAAAGGCTGGGAATTTGAAGTTCTTTTAGACACCAACAGTGATCTCAAAAGACAGTTGAATGCACCCACAATACCCGTGACTCTTTTGGTAAGAAATAATAAAATACTCTACAGACATTCTGGTTACACACCGGGTAGTGAAGATGAACTATATGAAAAAATCATAGAGCTCTCTAAATAATTTACTAATTAACAACCCTCAACTAAATGAATCGCTTTTATCTAATAGCAATTTTGCTATACACACCATTTTTTGCAATTGCTCAAGACTATGGAAAATTGAGTGGAGGTATCGAATCTAACTCTCAATATTATATCGATGACCCAAAAACCGGAGATTTTTTAGAAGATGACCCGTTTCGATCAAATAATTACCTCAGACTTAACTACACTTATAAAAACTGGTTTGCTCACGTACAATTAGAGTCATATGAACCGAATTCTTTATTAAACTTTTATCCGAAATACCAAGGTACTGACATAGGCACCTTTGCAGTAGGATACCGCAATTCTAAATTTGAAGTCACCTTAGGTCATATTTATGAACAGTATGGCAGCGGACTCTCATTACGAACTTGGGAAGACAGGCAAATTGGCGTAAACAATGCCATAAGAGGAGCTAATGTCAAGTTCAGACCTACGAAAGATCTCGAATTCTCTGCGCTTTACGGTAGACAACGTGATGGTTTTGAAGTATCAGATGGTACAATTTATGCGTTTAACACCGAAATTGGACTATCATCATTATTCAAGTTTGAATCTACAGGTTTAGATTTTGGATTTAGTTATGTCGGAAGAGATGAAGATCTCGACATCGAAAACCCAAACTTTGAATCATTAACAAATTCCTATTCTTTTCGACTCGACCTAACTGAAGGCAATATATATTCCTCCATAGAGTATCTTATTAAAGGTGAGGATGTGTATTCAGAATTAGGTAATATTATAGAAGACCGTTACTTCGATGGAAGTGCATTACTCTTTAATTTCGGATATGCAAAATCGGGATTAGGAATTGATGCGACCTTTAGAAGAATGGAAAATATGGCCTATTTCTCAGAACGTGATGAAGCTGCGAACGTATTTAATCAAAACTATCTCAACTTTATTCCTGCTCTAACAAAGCAACATGACTATGGTATAACAAATATTTATGTCTATCAAGCTCAACCAAGATTGACATTCAATCCATTATTCAAAGCAGGTGAAATTGGCGGTCAAATAGATATTTTCTATAACATTAAAAAAGGTTCAACATTGGGTGGGAAATATGGGACTAAGCTGGCTTTCAATTATGCAACTTGGTCTGGTTTGAATGGCGATTTTAATATTGGTGAAAGAACTTATGAGAATACCGACTTTTTTGGATTTGGTGAAAAATATTTTGAAGAATTTAGCCTTGATATCCGTAAAAAATGGTCGCCAAAGTGGTCTTCCATCTTCTCTGTTGTAAATACCTTTTATAACGCAAGATTTGTTGAAGATCGCATTGGCGAAGTTAATGCAACTGCGGTAGTTGGTGAAGTCACTCGTAAATTTGGAAGTGGAAAATCTCTAAGGCTTGAAATGTCCCATCTATTTTCTGATGATGAGCTATCGGAAAGAGCGAAAAATTGGGCAGGCGGAACGATTGAGTATAATTTCAATAACAAGTTAAGTGTTTTTGCGACTGATATTTGGAATTATGGTAACCCTGACGAAGATCGTCAAGTACATTATTACACTGTAGGTGGTAGTTTTACAAAAGGCGCTACTCGTGTTATGGCAAGTTACGGAAGACAACGAGGTGGCTTGGTTTGTGTCGGTGGTATCTGTCGATTTGTTCCTGAAAACACTGGTTTTACCTTAAACCTATCGACCTCTTTCTAAACACAAAAAACATATTTCATTATGAGCTCTATACTCTTATAGGGCTTATTTTAACTTTTATATTTGAGCGGTAGGTGCACCACTTTTTTAGTATCAAAAAAACCCTCCTCAAAGTAATCGCTTAACTTATAAACGGTAGCCGTTTGATATGGTTTCAGCTCCTCAGAAAGATCTCCGCCTTTTAAGTACAATATGCCATTTTTTAGCTCATGGCGTTGCGTCTTCGCGATTTTTCCTTTTACCCAATGCACAAAGGTCGGCATCACAGCGACAGCTCTACTGACAATAAAATCGAACTGTTCATCTATCTCTTCGACTCTACTATGCGTTGTTTTTACATTTGTTAAGCCTAATCCTTCAATTACCTCATCAACTACTTTGAGTTTTTTGGCGATACTATCGACCAAATGAAACTGGCAATCAGGATGTAAAATGGCAAGTGGAATTCCTGGAAATCCTCCTCCGGTACCAACATCTAATATTCGAGATTCTGGTTTAAAACGGATTACTTTTGCAATACCCAAAGAGTGTAACACATGGCGAAGATACAACTCGTCTATATCCTTTCTGGACACTACATTAATCTTTAGATTCCAGTCTTTATACAATGCTTCCAATAGCTGAAATTGACGGACTTGAATTTCAGTTAATTCTGGAAAATATCGTTTTATAAACTCCATTTTTTTAAATTTTGACAAAAATAGACATTTTTATATGGATATTTTTAGCATAATATTACCTTTAAGGCAGTATTTATTAATTATCTTTGCCCTGAAATATAAGCGAATTTTTTTACGTTATATTGATAATACCCAAAATTAATGGCACAAAAAACTTTATCTTTTTCGAGAACAGACTCCGCAAAATTCTTTAGAACATTAAACAAACGCGTTAACGATTACTTTAAAGAAAATAATATTAAACGAACTGGAAACTGGCAATTGTGGTTGAAAACCATAATCATGTTTGCCCTTTTCTTAACACCATACTTTTTAATTCTAACATTAGACATTCCTGGATGGGCGCAATTACTATTGACAGTTGTCATGGGAATAGGTATGGCAGGCGTGGGAATGAACGTTATGCACGATGGTAATCACGGTTCATTTTCTAACAAGGAATGGATTAATCGATTAATGGGAAGTAGCATTTATATTCTTGCAGGAAATGTCTACAATTGGAAAGTACAGCATAATGTTTTGCATCATACCTACACAAATATTCATGGTCATGATGAGGATTTAGAAGCTGGTCGAATTTTACGCTTTTCAGAACATGCTGAATGGCGCAAGTATCATAAGTTTCAACATTATTACTCCATCTTACTTTATGGTTTACTAACAATTAACTGGGCCATCACAACAGATTTTCAACAAATGTATCGTTACATGAAACGAAAATTATCCTATGGTAAACTACCTAATCCCGTGGTTAATTGGAGTAAACTGGTGATTTCAAAATTGATTTACATCGGGATGTGGATTGTAGTACCAATGCTAGTATTAGATTTTGCTTGGTGGAAAATTCTCATTGGATTCTTTATCATGCATTATGTAGCAGGCTTAATTTTAAGTGTTGTGTTTCAATTAGCTCACGTGATGGATGAAGCTGAAATGCCACTACCTGAAAAAGATGGAACCATGAAAAATACGTGGGCAATTCATCAATTAAAAACAACGGTAAACTTTGGTGCAAAAAGCAAAATTATAAATTGGTATACCGGTGGTCTTAACCATCAAGTGGAGCATCATATTTTTCCCCATATCAGTCATATTCATTATGGGAAAATCTCAAAGATAGTTAGAGATACGGCTAAAGAATTTAATTTACCATACAAAGAATACGAAACCACTAGAAAAGCGATCATTGCCCACTTTAGATTCTTAAAAGAAATGGGTATGAAACCGTCAATGAGCTAAACTGAAACAATTTTAAATGGCACAACTTTCAGAGCGTGTACTGAATATGGCAACGTCTGCTACTTTAGCAATGGCGGCCAAAGCACGAGAACTAAGAGCAGAAGGAAAAGATATTATTGGCTTAAGTTTGGGTGAACCAGACTTTGACACTCCAGACTTTATTAAGAATGCTGCAATTCAGGCGATTAATGACAACTATAATTCGTACACTCCTGTAGATGGTTATGTTGAATTGAAAGATGCCATCATCACAAAATTTAAAAGAGATAATAATCTAATTTACAAAAGGCCACAAATCGTCGTCTCTACTGGAGCAAAACAATCATTAGCTAATATTGCTGCGGTACTTCTCAACAAAGGTGATGAAGTGATATTACCGTGTCCGTATTGGGTCAGCTATAGTGATATTGTGAAACTTAACGAAGGTATTCCTGTTGAAGTAAAAACTTCAATTGACAACGACTTCAAATTAACACCTGAACAATTAGAAGCTGCCATCACACCTAAAACCAAAATGATCTGGTATAGCTCACCTTGCAATCCAAGTGGATCTGTATATAGCAAAACAGAACTCAGAGCATTGGCTGATGTCCTTCAAAACTATCCTAACATCATTGTTGTTTCAGATGAAATATATGAACACATTAACTTCATTGGAGGCCATCAAAGCATGGCCCAATTTGAGGATATGTATGATAGAACCGTTACAGTGAATGGTGTGTCAAAAGCTTTTGCTATGACCGGTTGGAGAATTGGTTATATTGGAGCTCCAGAAGACATCGCTAGAGCATGTAATAAAATGCAAGGACAAATCACCAGTGGTGCTAATTGCATTGCGCAGCGCGCTGTAATCACAGCATTAACGGAAAGCCCTTCAAGCGTTCAATATATGATTGATGAGTTCAAGGTAAGACGTGAGCTTATACTGAAGCTGCTGGGCGAAATTGAAGGTTTTCAAACTAACGTTCCTGAAGGTGCTTTTTATGTCTTCCCAAACATTTCATATTTCTTTGACAAAACGCTAAAAGGTCAGCATATAGAAAATGCTACAGATTTCTCATTATACTTATTAGAGCATGCCAATGTAGCAACCGTTACTGGTATCGCATTTGGAAATCCAGATTGTATTAGAATTTCATATGCGGCTTCGCAAGAACAAATTATAGAAGCTATTAAGCGAATCAAAGAAGCGGTAAGCTAGATGATGTTGCAGTAGTTGCTAGTTAAATAATAATCAGAAAGAGGATTATAAGAGATATAGTGAAATTGAACTGATTTCTGTTGTAATCCTTTTTTTTGATTTCAACCATACTGAATTCTATAAAACCAGTAGGTTATAATAGATCCTACAAAAACACCTACGATTATCTGTTTGATTAATAAACGCCTATTCTCTCTTTTGATTTTTATTCTAACTCTGCGCAGTACATGAGGTTGCACTTCAGGGAGCACATAGGTTTTATAGGGTGTCATTTTATGATATCCAACAAGTGACTTCGAAAATGGTTTGCGCTTGCCATTTTTTAATAACTTGCGATTATTCTTCAACGATGCATTCATGGATCCAATTGAGCTCATAATTCTAACGTATTCTTTCTGAAAAATCTCAGACATTCTAAAGTTGTAAGTAACGTATACAATACCCTTCGATATGCTATGACACATCGACCATGTATTGATAAAATGTAAAAGATAGTTTTGAGTGAGAACTCAATCGTACCAGTTAAAAAAGTCTACAAGTGGCTGCCTATATAATAAAGGCCAACACTGTTACAAAAACAGACAGTTTTAAAAGGGTTTCGATACTTGAAGTAAATTGATATTGTCTGCTTTTTACAAGTTGCTTAATACCAAAAATTGAATTTAATTCTGTGTTGGTTAAATTACATTTTACAACAGCTTTGTAATTTGAATTTAACAACCCTTCTGGTCGTTCAAATGTTGTGGACAACTTATGTATGGGTAATGGTTCTAATTCTTGAGATGTGATTACTAATTCCATGATTGATTATTTTAGTGGTTATATAAATAAGACGTATATCTCCTCAAAATGTTACACAACAATTCTACGGTAAGTCGCTAAAGTCGAACACAAAATCATGGAAACACCTATAAATATTAATGATTTTAAGACATCATTTTTTTTAGAAATATTTGAAAAGATTATCTATTTCTCCAGAAAAAAGGTGTCAATAATATCAAGACAGTAAACAATTCTAATCGTCCAATGAGCATTAAAAAAGCTGACCACCACTTTGCTAAACTGGGTAAAGCTGAATAGTTATTTACTGGTCCGAAATCGCCCAAAGCAGGGCCAACATTTCCTAAACTCGAAGCCGATAGTCCAATTGACGATTCAAAATCAATTTGAAACATAGAGAAGACTAAAGCTCCAACAATAAAGGATAACATATATAGAATAAAAAATCCAAGTATATTGAATACAATATCTCCTGAGACTGCTTTTTGATTATACCTAACTGGAAGAATTGCATTTGGATGTAAGGCGCGTTTAAATTCTAAAAATCCGTTTTTTATCATAATCATATGGCGAACCACTTTCACGCCTCCAGAAGTACTTCCTGCCGAGCCACCTAAAAACATAATTCCGAAGAAAAATACGAGTAAAAATGGGGTCCACATGGTGTAATCTGCCGTGACAAATCCTGTTGTTGTCACGATGGCTATTACTTGAAATAAGCCATGTCTAAAAGACGCTTCAGCCTTCCCTAAAACCATGGGATGATCTATTGAGGATAAGGAAAAATCAGCGTTAAAATAAATTATGAATGCCGCTACAATGGTAAATAAAGCAATAAACTTAAAGTATAATTTAAACTCTTCATCTCGAATGGCTTTTTGCACCTTTCCTTTAAATGCGAAATAACTCAATACAAAGTTAGTTCCAGCTAAAAACATGAAAACAATAATAATGTATTGAATTACTGGTTGCCCATTCCAATAGGCTACGCTAGCATTTTTTGTTGAAAACCCACCTGTAGACAACGTACACAGCGAATGATTTATAGCATCAAAAAAGTTCATGCCAGCAACCTGCAGCAATATAGTTTCTGCCGCAGTATAACCAAAATAAATAAGCCATAGGCGCTTTGCTGTATCGGTGATTCTAGGATGGAGTTTGTCAGCATTTGGTCCTGGAGCTTCAGCTGCAAATAACTGCATTCCTCCAATACCTAATAACGGCAATATGGCTATAGCTAATACAATAATACCCATACCTCCTATCCAATGCGTCATACTTCGCCAAAACAAAATTCCTTCTGGCAATACCTCTATATCATTTAAAATACTAGCTCCAGTAGTTGTATAACCAGACATGGTTTCAAAAAAGGCATTGGTAAAACTCGGGATTGTTCCTGTGATTAAATAAGGCAAAGTACCCGTTAAAGCCATGACAATCCAGCCAAACGCAACAACAATATACCCTTCTCGTTTATCTAGCTCTTTTTTATGATTTTTGGTAACTAACATCGCGATAATACCCATAACCAAAACAATGAGTCCGGCACTCAATATTTCTAGGGTTGCACCGTCTTTATATATGAAGCTGATGATTGTAGACAACAGCATGAAGCCTCCATTAAAGAGACATAAAAGTCCGAAAAAATGAAATATGATTTTATAGTTCAGCTTCATAGTTTCTAATTAGAAGAAGAATCGCTCTACTTGGGTGATGGCTCTTGGCAAACTACAGACCACAACCTTATCTCCTACCTGGATTTGAAAATCGCCTAAGGGAATAAGTCCAATCTCATCTCTTATCACACCGCCAATAATTGCAGATCTTGGAAAATCTAGATCTTTGATTTTATGCCGTGTAATTTTAGAAGTTGATGTCACTTCAAACTCTAAAAGCTCCGCATTCATATTACTTAGTTTAGTCATCGCGACAACTTCTCCACGTCGGATGTATCTAAAAATATTATTTGCTGCAAGAAGTTTTTTATTAATTAAAGTATCAATCCCTATTGACTGAGACAGCTGGTAATAATCCATATTCTCTACTAGGGCAATAGTTTTTTTAACACCCTTAGACTTGGCAACCAAGCAGGACATAATATTAGTCTCAGAATTTCCAGTCACTGAGATAAAAGCATCCATTTCGGTGATGTTTTCTTCTTCTAAAAGTTCAACATTTCTTCCATCTCCATTAATAACAAGGGCATTAGGAAGATCATCAGCACACTCAAAGGCTTTTTCTTTATCATTTTCTATCAACTTCACCTTGAACTTACTCTCACACAATTCTTTAGCCGTCTTATAACCAATCTTGCTACCACCCAAAATCATAATGTTTTTGAGTTCTGTTTTCACTTTTCCAGATAATTCAAACAGCTCATCATCACCTCCTTTTGAAGTCATAAAAACCACTTTATCCCCTTCCTTAAATTCTGTATCTCCACGTGGAATTATCGTATACTGTGTCGCATAACGCTGTATAGCAATAGGTACAAAATGCAATTCTGGAAATACTTGAGCTGCTTCTCTTACGGTTTTTCCAACAAAACTTGCTGTTCGCGATAAACGTAAACTTAGCATGGTTAAAGCACCTTGCTCAAATTCATAAGTGTCATTAAACCCATACTGATTTAATAACAATCCTATTTCAGTAGCAGCTAGTGTTTCAGGAGAAATAAGCTCATCAATTCCAAACTTGGTAAACCCAACTTCTTCTTTTTGATCTATAAATTCTGAATTTGATATTCTAGCAATGGTTTGCTTAGCTCCTAGTTGCTTAGCTAGCACACAGGCTGTAATATTTGTAGTTTCCGAAGAGGTAACAGCAATAAATAACTCGGCGGTATTTATTCTAGCCTCTTTTAGTATGGCAATAGACGTCACATCACCTTTTATAACTCTAATATCGAGATGATCACTGGCATATGCCAAGCTGTTTTTATCGGTGTCAATTAGCGTAATCTCTTGAGATTCATAAGACAATAGTTTGGCTAAATGAAATCCTACTTCTCCAGCACCCGCAATAATAATTTTCATTGATCTATATTCAAAAAAGCATACAAATATACTACATTATTATGTTTTTATATGCACTCTAAAAGTACATATCAAATTACTTAAAGCTATTAGTTTTAAGTATATTTGCAAAAAAAAAGAATGTCCTCAAAAATTACACCTTATAAGGATAGTGAATTGAATAAAAAGGAACAAGTCACTCAAATGTTTGATAATATCTCAAAAGAATACGACGGTTTAAATCGTGTTATTTCTTTTGGAATTGATATAAAATGGAGAAACAAGGTTGTCGATATCGTGTCAAAAACGAATCCAGAGCGTGTTTTAGACATCGCAACTGGAACAGGGGATCTCGCCATTAATTTAGCTAAAACTGATGCCAAAGAAATTATTGGTTTAGATATTAGCGATGGCATGTTAGAAGTTGGGCGACATAAGATAAAACACAAGTCGCTTGACAACCTCATCTCAATGGTCATTGGTGATTCTGAAAATTTACCTTTTGAGGATAATAGCTTTGATGCGATAACCGTGGCTTTTGGTGTTCGGAATTTTGAAACTTTAGAGAAAGGATTAGCTGAAATTTTGAGAGTCTTAAAACCTAACGGTATTTTTGTGATTCTTGAAACGTCAGTGCCTACCAAAACACCATTTAAACAAGGCTACAAGTTCTATTCCAAATTTATTTTACCGGCCATAGGAAAACTCTTTTCTAAAGACCAATCTGCCTATACATATTTAAGTGAATCTGCATCTGTTTTTCCATATGGTGAGGTTTTAAACAATATTTTACGTAAAATTGGGTTTATTAACGTGCATGACAATCCTCAAACTTTAGGTGTTGCCACCATCTATACAGCATCAAAAGCTTAGGAACTAACACGTGAATATCGTGATATTTATGAGAAGACTACTTATAATTTTAACTTTACTAATGGCCTCACAGAGTGTTTCAGCTCAATTATTTAGTAGAGAGAAAATCAAAAATAACGAGAATTTTGATAAGCAATTGCTAAGCTGGGGTTTTTACCTTGGACTCAATAGCTATGACTATCAATTTAACTATGAACAAAATCAACCTGATATTTTAGTAGAAACCAACTTAGGGTTTAGTGTGGGTCTTATTTCGAATCTTCGTATAAATAATCATTTGGATTTGCGCTTTGAACCGGGTTTATTTATTACTCAAAGAAATTTACAATACGATCCCAATTATTTTATCGGACAAGAATTTTCTAACGCTGACTTGTTACGAGAGATTAAATCAACCTATGTGCATTTTCCATTATTACTAAAAGTATCTGCCAAACGTTTAAATAATTTTAAGCCTTTTATTATCGGTGGTTTTTCTGCTTCCATCAACTTATCAAGTAATGAAGAAAATCCCGATGACAACTCAGCTGGTCAATTTAGAACTAAGAAAAATGTGTTGTTTTACGAACTAGGTTTTGGTGTTGATTTTTATAACCAATGGTTTAAGTTCACCCCATCTATTAGAGGTGTTTTTGCCCTCAATGATGAATTGGTAAGAGATGTTGATCCTAGTAGTCCATGGACCAGTAACATTACCACCATGAAAACACGTGGAATCTTTTTAAATTTTACATTTCAATAGAATTTCGCTTAAATTCACTCAATATGATTGCTGTTGCAGTCGCAACATTAAGGCTTTCGGTAGCTTGAAGATTACCAAATCTTGGAATACTAATTTTTTTAGTTACTAACCTTTTGACAGGTTCAGAGATTCCATTTGCCTCATTACCCATGATAATAACACAGCTGCTTGGTAAGGTTTCAGAATAAATGGTTTCACCATCCATAAAAGTACCATAGACCTCATTCTGATAATCTTCTAAAACCCCTTCAAGATCGACATATTGAATGTGCACTCTGGTTAGTGAACCCATTGTAGCTTGCACAACCTTAGGATTATAACAATCTACAGTTGATTGACTACAAAGTAAATTATGAATTCCAAACCAATCACAAAGCCTGATAATCGTTCCTAAATTTCCTGGATCGCGCACATCATCAAGTGCTACGATTAATCCGTTCAATTCCTTTTGTACAACTGCAGGTATTCTAAAAATAGCGAGTGCTGTATTTGGTGATTTAAGAAAACTAATCTTTTGAAGTTCCTTTTCAGAAATAAGAATGATTTCAGCGTTAAAAACAGCTTCTGTTGAAAACAATTGGTATAACTCAAAGTTAGAATTTAAAAACTCTTGTATCCCTTTTATACCTTCAACCACAAATAATTGATGCTCCTGTCTAAACTTTTTTTGTTTTAGACTCGTAATTAATTTAACGTGGCTCTTTGTTAACATTAAAATCTATTTACTTTTGTTAAGATGATAAATAAATCACAAAGTAAAACTTTTTGGTCTATTATTTGTTAATAGAGAAAACAATATACCTGTGATGGATTCAATTTAAACCTTAAATTTGGGTAGAACTTAATGAAAATTTTTTCTTTTTTGAAATTTCGCTTTTCCAGAATAATTGCCTTCTGCTTAATATGCACGTTTTTTTCGTGTAATGTCATGAAGCGCGTCAAAAAGGACGAACATTTATTAACTGGCAATACAGTTTTAGTGAATGACAAGAAAAACAATTCGGAAACCGTAACGAATCTTATCTATCAAAAACCTAATGGAACTTTATTAGGACTTCCTTTACGCTTACACATCTACAATTTAGCCAGACCTAATATAGATTCTATTTTAAATGAGCGCTATCGAAATCCGGAAGATCCAAATACAGGTGCAAAAAAACTGTTATCTATTAAACAATATGAAGCCTGGATAAGGTCTAAGAAAAACTTTAATAGTTGGCTTAAAAAAACCGGTGAAGCCCCAACCATATACAATAAAGAACGTGCAGAAAAAACAGCCAATGCGATTAAAAAGTATTATTTCAGTAAAGGTTGGTTTAATGTCGTAACCTCTTTTGAAACCGAAAAAGACAGTAATCAAAGGGCTCGCGTAACCTACAAAGTAAACACAGGCAAACCTTATATCTTAGATAGTATAAAAGCCTCTATCAAGACACCTGTGATGGACTCTTTTTATCGCGACAAACTAAAAAATGGTGCATTAATAAAAAAAGGTCAACAATACGATGAAGCCAATTTTTCGGCAGAACGCGATCGATTAACAGAACAGCTTCGTAATTCGGGATTTTATCATTTTGGACAAGACTATATTACGTTTGATTTGGATACTATTGGCACGAATAAAAAAATAAATACAGAATTATTCATTGCAGATCGGGCAGTTCGATCTGAAGATTCTATAACTCGAGTCCCTTTTAAAATCTACAAGATTAAAGATGTTAACATTTTTACCGATTTTAAAAATGAAAACCGCAATGAAGCTATTAAAGACTCGGTTCAATATAAGGATTACAACCTATACAGTTATGACAAGTTAAAGTACAGACCCAAAGCCATAACAGATGCTGTATTTATTCGTAGAGGAGATGTCTTTAAAGAAATTGATAGAATACGAACCTATCGTTATTTAAGCGAATTACAAGCCTTTAGATCAAGAATTGAATACATAGAAAACGAGAATGACACTACGTTAACAGCAAATTTGTACTTAGTGCCACGAAAGAAATTTGAACTTACTAGTAGTTTTGAAGTCTCGCAAAGTAATATCCAAACCGTTGGGTTTGCGGGTAGTGTTGGTTTAGTAATTAGAAATATATTTAGAGGTGCCGAAACTCTAGAAATCTCTGGTTTAGGCGCTATAGGCTCCTCTCGAGATGCCTCAAACTCTAAAGACCAATTTTTTGACATTAATGAGCTTGGTGGAAATTTAAGGTTAAAAATTCCTCGGTTTTTCTTGCCTTTTAATACTGAAAAAATTATTCCAAAGTACATGTCGCCTAGCACAAGAATTAGCTTGAGTGCTGCCAGTCAGCGTAATATTGGATTAGACAAACAAGCCTTTACTGGGACTGTAAACTACAACTGGTACCCTTCTAAAAAGGTTACCAATAATTTAGACCTTTTTAATGTTCAATTCGTTAAAAACTTAAATACGGCAAATTATTTTGGAGTCTATCAAAATTCATACAGTAGACTGAATCAAATTGCTCAAGATATAGGCTATATAGCGGATGATACTAATCTCACCATTCCCAATGGAGCCAACACCTTTATAAATGATGTTATAGCTGGGAACACCCCATTGACCTCCAATGATGAAGAATTTGTCACTGTAAATAATATCAATCAACGTAAAGAGCGACTTACAGAAGACAACCTTATTTTTTCATCAAGTTTTAATTATGTTAAAAATAGACGAGAAAATCTTTTTGATAATGATTTTTCAATTCTGCGATTGCGATTAGAATTGGCTGGTAATTTATTATCAAATTTATCAAGAGCCTTCAGATTACCCCGAAATGATGATGGCCGATATGAAGTGTTTGATGTTCCGTTTTCGCAGTATGTGAAGACAGAATTCGACTATGTTAAGCACTGGGATTTAGGCAGAAAGAACGAACTAGCTGTTCGTAGTTATTTTGGTATTGCTATTCCTTACGGCAATTCAAATAGCATCCCGTTTGCAGAAAGTTTCTTCGCTGGAGGGCCAAACGATATTAGAGCATGGACTGCATATAACTTAGGCCCAGGAAGCTCACTATCTACCAATGAATTCAATGAAGCTAATTTCAAAATTACCTTAAGTGCAGAACAGCGCTTTAATTTACTTGGACGCTTTAATGGAGCCCTTTTTATTGATGCTGGAAACATCTGGAATGTATTTGATAACGTTGAAGATGATAGAGCCACCTTTACGGGTTTTGATTCGCTAAAGGATATTGCCGTGGGTTCAGGGTTTGGCATCCGTTATGATTTTAGCTTTTTTGTACTTAGAGGTGATATTGGGTTTAAAACCTATGACCCATCAAGAGAGTTAGGTAATCGCTGGTTTAAAGACTACAACTTCAGTAATGCTGTTTATAATATAGGTGTGAATTACCCCTTTTAGTGCGTCTTATTTAACTTCGGAAACGAAAACCTTTGCGTGAATTTTCGGGTTTTGAATCTTTCAATAAGCTCGAATATTCGTCAAATTTTGCTTATTTTTGATTTTTAATTTTCAACTAAAAACAAATCATGGGTCATAATATAAAAGCAGGAGTTGCTACAGGTCACGAAGTACAAGCTATTTTTAAACTAGCAAAAGAAAAAGGATTTGCTTTACCAGCTGTAAATGTCATCGGATCAAATACGATTAACGGTGTTTTAGAAACAGCGAAGCTATTAAATGCTCCAGTCATTATTCAATTTTCAAATGGAGGTGCGCAATTCAATGCTGGAAAAGGATTAAGCAATGAGAATCAAAAAGCTGCTATTGCAGGTTCTGTAGCTGGTGCAAAACACGTGCATTTAATGGCCGAAGCTTATGGCGTACCTGTGATATTACACACCGATCACTGTGCTAAAAAACTATTGCCTTGGATTGATGGTTTATTGGATGCCAGTGAACAACATTTCAAAGAAACAGGCAAACCGCTATACAGTTCTCATATGATAGATCTTTCCGAAGAACCTATTGAAGAAAATATTGACATTTGTAAAACCTACCTTGAGCGCATGAGCAAGATGGGAATGACCCTTGAAATTGAATTAGGAATTACTGGTGGTGAGGAAGATGGTGTAGACAATACAGACGTTGATGATTCTAAATTATACACGCAACCTGAGGAAGTTGCTTATGCCTATGAAGAATTAAGCAAAGTAAGTGATCAATTTACCATTGCAGCAGCCTTCGGAAATGTGCATGGTGTATATAAGCCAGGAAATGTAAAATTAACTCCGAAAATTCTAAAAAACTCTCAAGAGTACTTATCAAAAAAACATAATTTACCACACAACCATATTGATTTTGTATTTCATGGTGGTTCTGGATCAACAGTGGAGGAGATAAGAGAAGCCATTGGATATGGTGTGATCAAAATGAATATTGACACCGATATGCAATACGCCTTTATGAGTGGAATCCGTGATTATATGAGAGAAAAGGAAGCGTATTTAAAGCAACAAATTGGAAATCCAGATGGTGATGATGTCCCAAATAAAAAGTATTATGACCCACGTGTTTGGCTTAGAAAAGGAGAAGATGCATTTGTAGAACGTTTAAAAAAGGCCTTTGAAGACCTGAATAATGTAAATACTTTATAACTTTGCATCACTAACTACTAACTAAAACGATGTTGAATGTCTTGGTTTAAAAGAAAAGATAAAGGAATACAGACTTCTACCGAAGAGAAAAAAGACACGCCTAAAGGGTTGTGGTATAAATCTCCTACCGGTAAAATTGTAGACACAAAAGAACTAGAACAAAATTTTTATGTAAGTCCAGAAGACGGCTATCATGTAAGAATTGGAAGTAAAGAGTATTTTGAAATTTTATTCGATGATAATAAATTTAAAGAATTAGATCCAGGATTAACGTCAAAGGATCCATTAAAATTTGAAGACACTAAGAAATATCCAGACCGTTTAAAAGCAGCAACTGAAAAAACCAATCTTAAAGATGCGGTTAGAACAGCTGTCGGGAAATCTAAAGGTAAAAATATTGTGATTGCTTGTATGGATTTCACTTTTATTGGAGGTTCTATGGGAAGTGTTGTGGGTGAAAAAATTGCGCGTGCTGCAGATTATGCTTTACAAAAGAAAACACCGTTTATGATTATTTCTAAATCTGGTGGTGCAAGAATGATGGAAGCTGCATTATCATTGATGCAACTCGCAAAAACATCGGTGAAATTGGCACAACTTGCAGATGCAGGTATTCCTTATATTTCACTATGTACCGATCCTACTACTGGTGGAACAACAGCGTCATTTGCAATGTTAGGCGATATTAATATTAGTGAACCTGGTGCTTTAATTGGTTTCGCAGGTCCTCGTGTTGTAAAAGACACTACAGGTCAAGAATTACCAGAAGGTTTTCAAACCTCTGAATTTTTATTAGAACATGGGTTCCTAGATTTTATTACCCATCGAAAAGAATTAAAAAACAAAGTGAATTTGTATATCGATTTGATTACAAATCAACCGTTAAGAGCATAAAAAAAGCGAGCCATTTGGCTCGCTTTTTTTTCTCAATACAATTAAACTAATTCAAGATAATATCAACTACATTACCATTATTGAATGTAAATGTCGCTGCGTTATCACAAGCGCCACTACCATAGTCAAATGTTCCACCAAAGTTTGTGCGCTGCACGTCCACACTTCCACTCACAAAATATAAGCAAATCACTTCGCGACGCAAAGGCACAACTACTTGGTATGTGTGCTCATTTCCGTTAACAAAGGTTGTCGTCCAGTTACCAGTTACTTCAAATACATTATCACTAAACACACCGCTTCCAAAACCTTCAACCCACTCTCTAATGCGTAAACCTTCCCTACTAGCCTGTGCACCATTTGGCCAAATTACCGTAAGATCTAAAGTATGGGTGAATTGCGGATTTCCATTATCATTAGAAAGTTCCTTTAAAAGTGTTTTACTTCCTATGATGTTTTTAGCATTGAAATAAAAATCAATTAAATCATAGGTGAGTAATATTTCTTGCGCTTCCGGATTTCTGGTGTAGGTTAATACAATTTGACCTCTCAACAAATGACCGTTAACAACACATCCTTCTGTTCCGAAATCTAAAGTAAGCTCTCTAAAATTTTGCTGTGCAACAAGGGTAATTGTTACACATTCAGGCAATCCTGAGTCGGGTTCGGCCAGACGACCTAACTCATCAGACTCTTGACCTTCGTATGCGCTAATAATCACGTCGCCAATAACATTAGCAGCCGTGTCTATTTCTGAAGATAATGCAACTTCAGAAATCTCTGTATTTTGTGTCTCGGCAGGAACAGCAGCCTCATCATTACTACAACTCGTAAATGCCAAACCTAAAACCACAAAGGCTAACATTACTTTTGATACTCTTGCACTCAAACTAGGTGTAGTCGTAGTTTTGAATACTTGATTTAATAAATTCATAATTGCTTTTTTTAATGTTAATATGATGTTAAGACCAAACTAATTTAAAAACGTTTAATTCCGAGTTCGAAAAAATTGAAAACTAATAGTATAATCCTTGTAAATGATTAAAAATTACTATATTTGCCGCTTGAAAGATAGACTTTCAACGTACATAACAATCATTTACAATAATATTAGCATGTATTTAGATCAAAAAGAAAAAGAAGCCATTTTTAAAAAACATGGCAAAGACCAAAAGGACACAGGTTCTGCTGAAGGGCAAATTGCTTTGTTTACTTACAGAATTAACCACCTAACTGAACATTTAAAGAAAAATCGTAAAGATTTTAACACAGAACGTTCGTTGGTGAAATTAGTAGGAAAACGTCGGTCTTTACTAGATTACTTAACTAAGAAGGATATCATGAGATATCGTGCGATAGTAAAGGAATTAGAATTAAGAAAATAAGATCAAAGAGGCTTCGTGCCTCTTTTTTTATATAATTAACTCTCACGACAGAGTATAACCATCGTAAATAAGAAGCTAAACATAGTTTTTCATTGGTCATGACATTACAGATGTCGCACAACAACTACAACAACACAACGACCATTGTTTAACATTTTTTGCCGTGGATATCGACGACGCTCAATCACCGGCAAAACTAGAATTAAAAAAATTTATGATTCCAAAAGTTTTTAGAGAGGTCATTGACCTAGGGGACGGTAGAGAAATTTCTATCGAAACTGGAAAATTAGCAAAACAAGCGCATGGTAGCGTTGTTGTTCAATCTGGAAAATGTATGTTATTATGTACAGTTGTTTCCAACTACGAACAAAAAGACCTTAATTTTCTGCCGTTAACGGTAGATTACAGAGAAAAATTTGCTGCGGCAGGTCGTTACCCTGGAGGTTTCTTCAAAAGAGAAGCAAGACCAAGTGATGGCGAAGTATTAACAATGCGATTAGTGGATCGTGTATTACGTCCATTATTCCCAAAAGATTATCACTCTGAAACTCAGGTGATGATTCAATTAATGTCTCATGATGACGACGTTATGCCAGATGCAATGGCAGGTTTAGCAGCTTCGGCAGCTATTCAATTATCAGATTTCCCTTTTGAATGTCCGATCTCTGAAGCAAGAGTTGGTCGTGTTAACGGTGAATTTGTAATTAATCCAACCCGTGCGCAATTAGCCGAATCTGATTTAGATATGATGATTGGTGCTTCTGCCGATTCAGTAATGATGGTAGAAGGTGAAATGGATGAGATTTCAGAAGAAGAAATGGCAGATGCCATTAAGTTTGCACACGAAGCTATTAAAGTTCAATGTGCTGCTCAAGTGAGATTAGCTGAAGCTTTCGGAAAGAAAGAGATTCGTGAGTATGAAGGTGAAAGAGAAGATGAAGATTTAGAGAAGAAGGTTCATGACATGGCTTACGATAAAGTGTATGCTATTGCAAAAGCCGGATCTGCTAAACATGAAAGAAGTGCTGCATTTCAACAAATAAAAGAAGATATTAAAGCAACGTTTTCTGAAGAAGAATTAGAAGATTATGGCGGTTTAGTTTCTGATTATTATCGCAAAGCTGAAAAAGCTGCGATTAGAGATTTAACCTTAAACGAAGGTTTACGTTTAGATGGTCGTAAGACTGATGAGATTAGACCTATTTGGTGTGAGGTAGATTACTTACCATCAACACATGGTTCTTCAATCTTTACACGTGGAGAAACTCAAGCCTTAGCTACAGTAACTTTAGGAACATCGAGAGATGCTAATCAAATAGACATGCCTTCTCAAGAAGGTGAAGAACGTTTCTATCTTCATTATAACTTCCCTCCTTTTTGTACTGGAGAAGCAAGACCAATTCGTGGAACATCTCGTAGAGAAGTAGGACATGGTAATTTAGCACAACGTGCTTTAAAAGGAATGATTCCGGAAGATTGTCCTTACACCGTGCGTATTGTATCTGAAGTATTAGAATCTAACGGTTCTTCTTCTATGGCAACAGTTTGTTCTGGTACTATGGCACTTATGGATGCTGGTGTACAAATGACAAAACCAGTTTCTGGTATTGCAATGGGATTAATCTCTGATGCAGAGTCTGGAAAGTATGCTGTATTATCTGATATTTTAGGTGATGAAGATCATTTAGGAGATATGGATTTTAAAGTTACGGGTACTGCAGATGGTATTACAGCATGTCAAATGGATATTAAAGTAAAAGGATTGTCATATGAGATTTTAGTGAATGCATTAAAACAAGCTCGTGATGGTCGTTTACATATCTTAGAGAAATTAACGGATACAATTGCAACACCAAATGCAGATGTTAAAGAGCATGCGCCTACAATGGTAACAAGACGTGTTCCTAATGAATTTATTGGAGCCTTAATTGGACCTGGTGGAAAAGTAATTCAGGAAATGCAAAAAGAAACTGAGACTACTATCGTTATTAATGAAGATCCAGTGACTGAAGAAGGTATTGTTGAAATTTTAGGTGTTGGTAAAAAAGGCATCGAGGCTGTAATGGCAAAAATAGATGCCATCTTATTTAAGCCTACAGTTGGAAGCGTTTACGAAGTAAAAGTGATTAAAATGCTTGATTTTGGTGCTGTAGTAGAATATATGGATGCCCCTGGAAACGAAGTCTTATTACACGTCAGTGAATTAGCTTGGGAACGTACTGAGAATGTATCTGATGTTGTAAACATGGGAGACGTTTTTGACGTGAAGTATTTTGGACAAGATCCAAGAACACGTAAAGAGAAAGTATCTCGTAAAGCCCTTTTACCAAAACCAGAAGGTTACGTAGCAAGACCACCAAGAGATGATAAACGTTCTGGTGGACGTGATAACAGAGGTAGAGATAATCGTGGACGTGATAATCGTCGTGATGATCGCAAGCCGAGAGAAGATAAACAAAACTAATTAAGTGTTGTAACTTATAAAAAGCCTACCAAAAATTTGGTAGGCTTTTTTATTTTAATAGCATAATTTTAATTCCGTAACCTTGTACAAAATCACTAATTATTAAGAAACACTAGTTTTTTAATTGTCTTAAGCCAGTCTCGGCACTAATTTTGATACCAATAGCCACTATAAAGCCTATGCTTAGCGTTGAATTTTTGACGTTTGACTAAAGTTTATAGTGTTACGACGCCACCATTAACCAATAGATGAATCCTCTATTAAATCGCTATTATGAAATTATCTCTACCTAAATTTTCAATCTTACTCGCTTTATTAATTATCACCGCTTGTGCTTATGATGAAGATGACAATCTTAACAATACTCCTAATGGAGAATTCATGGAAATCATCACAACAGATTCTGATCTTTTTAAAAACCTTCAAGATATAGCAAGTAATGATGTGAGACCTGATAAGAGTATCGCATGTATCGACTTTATCTATCCGCTAACCTTATTTGTATTTGATAACAGCAATGAACTCCTGTCTTCTCATCTCATAATTGATGATGACCAATTTAGTTCGTTTTTAGAAGACTTAGATCTTTCCTTATCCATTAGTATCAGTTTTCCTATTACTAGCACGCTCTCAACTGGTGAGGAATTCATAATAAATACAAAGGAAGAATTGAAAGCTGCTATTGATGAGTGCTTAAATGAAGAGTTAGTTTTTGAATGTAATCAACTTATACAGAGCTGTATTTGGAAGGTTGGCTATAGTTACAATTATAGCAATGACTACCTAGGTGGTATTTTTCAAGAGTCAAATGGGTTTACCACTTTAAATGTCAACGACGTTTTGATGAGTGGTTCATGGTCACCATTTATCATTGAAAATGAATTGCACATCAATATTGGTCTTAATGATACTTCGGAAATTGGAACGTTCTTCAATTTTGATTGGAAGGTTGAATACCTAGATGAAAACTCCTTTCTACTAAAAAATGGAGACAGAGAATTGGTATTAAATCAACGTTGTGATCCAGAATTTGCCGATTGCGGAAACTTTGTGTTTGAAGTTTGTGAAACAGAAATTGGAAGCGGTATTTCCGAATTTATTTTAGATGACTATACCTTCTGTATTTTTGATACTTTAGAATTAGACGAAGCATTCGATATTAACTATTACGAAACTCAAGAAGAGGCCTTAAATAGTACCAATGCTATTATATCTAGCGATGTCTTTATTAATTCGGAAAACAATCAGAGCATTTTTGTTAGAATTGACGATGATGAAAATGATATGCAGTATGTTATGGTGATTACGCTTTCATCCATCGATTGTTAAACAACGATTTGCTTTTAGAGCATGCTTTATTGGCTAAACATTGTTGAGCCAATAGTCTTTTAACTTGCATACGTCATAGTTTTTCTTATCTTATGAGCTATGATACAAGCAGACAAAGAAAAATACAAGGACATTTTAAAAAACTCGGTAGATTATCTTGAGCAACATGGATTTGAAAACATTAAAGCCGATACCGAAGGCTACGAAACCCCTAAATCATTTCTAAAAAAAGGAAGCGATATTAGCATCACTCCTGATATTGTAGCTGAAAAAGAAGGCAGAAAATACTATTTTGACATTAGCCTTAAAAGTGTAAAACCAAAGCTCTTAAAGTCTAAGTGGTTGTTTCTTAACGCCTTGAGCGCATTAAAATCTCACCAATTTAAACTTATTACAACTAAAGGACATTACAAATTCACGAATGAAATGCTGCACGACATTAATCTAAATGATAAAAAACTTATTAAAATTTAAATTAATTTTGATTTCTTGTAACATTTTTAGGACTTGTTACGTATAACTATATAGCGTATTACATTTACCCAAATTAAAAGGAGATAATTACATGAGACAACTAAAAATTACGAAGCAGGTTACCAATAGAGAAACTGCATCGTTAGATAAATATTTACAAGAAATTGGAAAGGTTGACTTGATTACAGCCGACGAAGAGGTTGAATTAGCTCAGCGCATCAAAGCTGGTGACCAACTAGCTTTGGAAAAACTAACGAAAGCAAATTTACGTTTCGTCGTTTCTGTTGCTAAACAATATCAAAACCAAGGCTTAACATTACCAGATTTAATTAATGAAGGTAATTTAGGTTTAATTAAAGCTGCACAACGTTTTGATGAGACACGTGGATTTAAATTCATATCTTACGCCGTGTGGTGGATTCGTCAATCGATTCTTCAAGCATTAGCTGAACAGTCTCGTATTGTGCGTTTACCATTGAATAAGATTGGTTCTATTAATAAAATTAATAAGACCTTTGCCTTTTTAGAGCAAAGTCATGAGCGTCCGCCTAGTGCAGAAGAAATTGCAAAAGAGCTAGACATGACTATTAACGACGTTAAAGAGTCAATGAAAAACTCAGGACGTCACGTATCAATGGATGCGCCTTTAGTAGAGGGTGAAGATTCAAACTTATACGATGTATTGCGTAGTGGTGAATCTCCAAATCCAGATAAAGATTTATTACATGAATCTTTGCGTACGGAAATAGAACGTGCTTTAGAAACATTGACACCGCGTGAAGCTGATGTGATTCGATTATATTTTGGTCTTGGAAATCAACACCCAATGACTTTAGAAGAAATTGGAGAAACATTTGATTTAACGCGTGAACGTGTAAGACAAATTAAAGAAAAAGCGATTCGTAGATTAAAACATACGTCTCGTAGTAAAATATTGAAAACCTATTTAGGATAGTAATTACCACATCGTAATTACACCTAAATTAAAGCAACAAACAGTTATACATAACTGTTCGTTTTTTGATTGATGAAAGAACCCAGAGCTGATTACTCTGGGTTCATTTTTTTGCATACTTTTGCACAAACCTTATATTCAATAATTATGTCTTCTGTATTAATTGCACCTTCAATGCTTGCTGCCGATTTTGGCAATCTCCAACGTGATGTAGAAATGGTAAACAATAGTGATGCCGATTGGTTTCATATTGATGTCATGGATGGTCATTTCGTGCCTAATATTTCTTATGGAATGCCAGTCATTCAAGCCATAAAAAAACATGCGACCAAACCTCTTGATGTGCATTTAATGATTGAAAAACCGGAGCGTTATATTGAAGAATTCGCCAAAGTAGGTGCCGATATCATTACCGTTCATCACGAATCTACAGTACATTTACACAGAACCTTACGGCAAATTAAAGATGCGGGTTGTAAAGCCGGTGTAGTTCTTAACTTAACTACTCCAGTATCGGTTCTTGAAGATATTCTACCAGAATGCTATATGGTTTTATTAATGTCTATTAATCCGGGATTTGGCGGTCAGAAATTTGAAGAGATGACTTACAACAAAGTCAAAAAACTTCGTAAAATGGCAAATGATCAAGGCTTAAACACACGAATCGAAATTGACGGTGGCGTTACAAATAAAAACGCTAAAGCTTTAGTGGAAGCCGGAGCCGACGTTCTTGTGGCAGGAAGTTACATCTTCAAAAGTGACAACCAAACAGAAACGATAACGCATTTAAAATCAATAACGAATAGTTAGTAACTATCTCATCTATTACTGATTACTCGCAATGAGCTCCGCTAATTGCCAATCTAATGGTGTGTCGATATCAATGGATGTATATGCATCCATTTCATACTTGATCACTTTCTCAAAATCGCCTATGGATGTGTCTTTTATCGACTTCGGATTGATGACATAAATAGCGCCATTCAATTCCCAGACTTTAGGCACATCTTGACGTCTTAATGCTTTGCTCGCTTTTGATTTTTTTAAAAAATGTTGTTCATCTTCTTCAAAGAGCACATAATACGGATTTGCATTGGTTTCTTTTACTGAAACCACCATGTCTAAAGACTCGTTGTATAAGGCCAAGGCCTCTTTAATCTGAGTCCCAGTGCGAAAAGGTGATGTAGGTTGCAATAAAATAATAACCTCTGGCTCTTTTCCTTGATGCCTAACGAATTGCTCCATGGCATGCAGAATAACATCTCTCGAATTCGCTGTATCGGTTGCCAAATAATCTGGTCTAAGAACAGGAACCCGCAACCCTGTCTCTTCTGCTACAGATTTAATTTCTGATGAATCAGTACTTAGGAAAATATACTGATTATCAAAAACCTCCTGAGCAGCCTCAATCGTATAATGTATTAAAGGCGTTGCATTAAGGGGCTTGATATTCTTTCCGGGAACACCCTTAGACCCTCCTCTTGCTGGTATGATAATTAATGGAATCAAATTAAAATTTTATAGTTTGAATATCTTTTTGTGCTTTTTCAAAATCTTCGTGCTTACCCACATCCAACCAATAGCCAACTAATGGGTAGGAGACTACTTTTTTATTTTCAGCAATCAACCGTTCCATAAGATCAGTAGCATTGAAATGTTCCCCTTTCGGAATAAAATCTAAAACCGATCGCTTCATTAAATAAATCCCTCCATTAGAATAATACGTATAGGTTGGTTTTTCCTTAAAATTCAAAACGTGACCATTTGAAGTCTCTAAAACAGCATAAGGAACACTCACATTATAAGGAATTGTCGCCACCGCCAAATCGGCATCTTTTTCTAAAAAATCTAAATAGAAAGCTTCATAATCCAAATTTGTTAAAATATCAGAATTAGAGACTAACACATGCTCATGCCTAAAGTTATCAATTTTAGATACTGACCCAATCGTTCCTAAGGGCTCGTCTTCCCATATGTATTGTATGGAACGATTTCTTTCTTTTCCATCACCAAAATAGGTTTCAATTTGGGTTCCTAAATACTTTACAGAAAACCAAAAATCATCAATACCATATAAAGCTAATCGATCGACATTATGTTCCATTATAGATTTATCTCCTACTTTTAAAAGAGGCTTTGGCATACTATCAGTTAGTGGCCGTAAGCGTTGACCTCGCCCTCCTGCCATAATCACTGCGTCTATTGGTAAATAAGAGCGTATATTTCTGAAATTTACAATATTAACCACCTTATCGTCTGCATCAATAACTGGTAATATCCTGAAATTTTGTGTGCGATACTCAATAATTTTATAGATATCTCGAGACCCTTTTCGGATATATCTTGGGTTCTGCTGAATGATTTGACTCACAGCTTCATCAATAGTAACGCCTCTTAACAAACCTCTCCTCACATCACCATCGGTGAGCGAGCCCTTTAGTCTGCCTTGGTCATCGACTACAAATACAATAGCATCTCTAGCCAATATATCTAGCTTTTGAAGGGCGTCACGTATTGGAGTTTCAATGGTAATAAGGTGTTCTTTATAATGAACCATACTGTTTTATAATTTTGATTATTTGTTGGGCAGTACCCGCTTTATAATACACATTTTCACCTACATATTCAGGCATTTCAAGAATTGCTTTTGTTTTTTTGACAATGGCATTAGCATCAAATTGCACATCAAACACATTGTCACTTGTGGTGCGTCCTTTTTGTCTTGAACCCACATTAACCACATATTTTTTAAATGACGCAGCTTCAATGATACCACTGGAGGTATTTCCAATTAATAATTTGGAATACTGCATTGCTGAAAAATAATTCGTTTTCCCGAAATTTTCAACTAACACAATCTCAGCAGCGCGTTCTGCTTTCAATTTATGAATTTGTTCTCGAAATACACTACCCAAGGTATCAGCATTAGGCATGGTGATCACAATTTGAATGTGATTTGCAAGTTCCGCCAGAGCTTTATACATTTCCATAGCATATGCCGCATTTGATTCAACATCAACGGTTTCTGGATGAAAGGTAACTAAAGCAAAGTCTTTATCTTGAATATGAAAAGCTTGTAATAACTCGGACTTATCTATAGGCACAAACGCCTTAATTCCGTCGAGACTCAGCGCGCCAACATCATAACTGTGAGTAGAATGACCTGTAAGTTGCTCAACTTTGTGTTTATAACCTTGGGTCGATACAAAATGTAAAACAGATGCTAGTGTTATTTGGTGTCGGTATACATTATCAATGGCACCTAAAGTAGTTTCTCCGCCATGAATGTGAGCTAAAGGAACTCCAAATGGAATACTCGCCTGAACAGCTGCACTCATTTCGAATCGGTCACCCAAACAAAACACGATGTCATACCTATTGTTTTTCCAGAAATCGGCAAAATGTATTACTGTTTTTCCGTAGGACATTGAAATCCCATGAGGACTATCATCGACTTCTAATGAATCAATTTTATGTATGGTTTTAAAACCGTCAGCCTCGATATGTTTAATTGTATGCCCATGGTTTTCTGAAAGATGGGTTCCAAAAGCAATAATTTCAATCTGAAAATAATCATCTGTTTTTAATTGATTTAACAACGGTACATAAATACCATAATCAGCTCTTGAACTTGTTAACACACCTACTTTCATGACAAATCTGACCAGTTTAGCTTTGCAAATTTATTAATGTCTCTAGACATCGTTTTTCCAATGACTTTATTCCAATCCATAGCAGATATGCCATCCCCAGGCCTCAAGGGCATAAGGTCTGATTCAGAAATCACCATTCCAGCTTTTATATCTTTGGCTGCATGAATACTCTTTCTTGCAATACTAATATTTTTTTGCTCGCTCGCTGAAGGCTCCTTTATGCCATTACCAGATATTGCTTTCTCTATGTTGCGTATGGCTTCAACCATCGCTTTTAAATCATCTGGTTCTAAAGAGGCTTTATGATCTGGTCCTGGAAGGGTATTATCTAGTGTAAAGTGCTTTTCAATAACTCTTGCTCCTAATGCTACAGCAGCAATTGGAACTTCTATACCTAAGGTATGATCTGAATACCCTACAGCCACATCAAACGCTTTTTTAATACTATTCATAGCATGAAGATTCACGTCGCTCATAGGGGTAGGATACTCGGTATTACAGTGCAATATGGTAAGATCTTCTCGACGAACACCAAATTCATATAACACTTGTATTGCTAATTCAATATCTGTGAGATGTGCCATTCCCGTTGATAAGATGACTGGTTTTCCGGTTTTCGCAATAGCTCTTAAATATGGAAAATTAGTAAGCTCTCCACTTGGCACTTTATAGATATCTAACCCTAAATCATATAAATACCTCACCCCTTCAACATCAAAAGCACTAGAGAGAAATTTAATAGGTTTCGAAGCGCAATACGCCATTAATATTTTATGATTAGAATCACTAAGCTCTAAGGATTTAAGCATTTCATATTGTGATTGCTCATGGTCTCCAGTGTTTTTAGACTGATATTCTGCTTTTTTTGCTGACGGACTTACAATCGTATCGGCTTTAAAGGTTTGAAATTTCACATAATCCACTCCAGCTTCGGCGGCCACATCAATAAGTTGCTTGGCCATTTCTAAATTGCCATTGTGATTAACGCCAGCTTCAGCTATGATGATAACTCTATCCATATTAAATTGTTCTTGCCGGATTTCCAGCAACTTTAGAATGATCAGGAATATCTCTTAATACCACAGATCCTGCTCCAATAATCACATGTTTACCTATTGTTATATTTTCCTTTACGACTGTATTAGCGCCTATAAACGTTTGTTCACCAACGGTAACATTTCCTAATAAAATTGCTCCAGGTGCCACATGAACCCCATTGGCTATTTTGCATTCGTGTTCTACAATACAGCCTGTATTTAAAATGCAATGGTCTCCAATACGTGCCAATACATTTACCACACTTTGTTTTGCGATAAAAGTGCCTTGACCAATACTTACATGTTCGGAAATATGTGCAGAACTATGGATTACACTGAGCAGATTTTTACCCTTATGACGAATTAAATTCGCCACTTTTGCACGTATGTGATTATCCCCAATACCCAAAATATAATCAAAAGGTTCGTCCCAGGACGAAAATGTATGATCGCCTTCAAACCCTAAATAATCGAGTTGAAACGGATTGATGTGCATCGCTTCTTTTTCAGTATAAAACTGCAAATTCATAGCGCTAGTTTTTGCTGTTTCTGCAACGACTAACCCATGACCAGAATATCCTATTAAAACAATTTTTTTATCTGACACTACTTGGAATATTTACGATTCGTTCCTCTAAAAATATGGCATTTTTTTGATTATCTCTTTGACAATGCGCAAACATTGGCAATCTAAACATTAATTGCCATATTGGTCTGGTCATTACACCCTGTTCATTTGTTTGCTTTAGAAAAGCATCACGTTCCGCTTTATCTGCTAGCTCCACGCACATTAACCAATAGTTGGCTTGTGTTTCTGGTAGCTCTGTTCTAAACCGAATATCTCGTGATTTAAAAAACGTGTCATATAACTTTGCCAGTTCTCGCTTCTCTAACAAGAACCTGTCTAATTGTTCGAGTTGTGCACAAGCCAAGGCCGCATTAATATTTGGCATTCTATAGTTATAACCCAACTCATCATGATAGTACTCATATGAGTGTGGTCGTTTAGCTGTGGTGGTTAAATATTTACCCTTTTCAGCGAGGGCTATATTACTACTCACAATAACCCCTCCTCCACCAGAGGTTGCAATTTTATTGCCATTAAATGAAAATACACCTAATTTTCCAAAACTTCCTGTTGGTTGTCCTTTATATGTACTCCCAAGCGATTCTGCAGCATCTTCTATGAGTGTTATGCGCCATCTCTTACAAACTGAAATGAGTTCATCCAGATGCACTGGAAAACCAAAGGTATGCATAGGCAAACAGGCACTAATCTTACGTCCAGTTAATGTATTATAACAGCCGTCATCTCTTAATTCGCCATGCGCCTCTAAAAATAGTGACACCGCTTTTGGTGATAAACCCATGGTGTCTCTATCGACATCAACAAACACAGGATGTGCGTTGTTATATGCAATGGCATTAGCGGTGGCGACAAAGGTTAAGGCTTGTGTTATCACTTCATCTCCTGAAACGACACCAGCAAGACGCAAAGCTACTTGAATTCCTGCTGTTCCATTAACAACTGCAACAGCTTTTTTAGTATTGGTTACTTCAGCCATTTTGGTTTCAAAAAGATCAACATAGGCACCCACACTCGACACAAAAGTGGTATCAATGCAGTTTTCTAAATATTTTTTTTCATTCCCTCGAAATCTTGGCACATGAAGTGGAATAAATTCGGACGTATTATAAAGCTCCTTGATATAATCTGTGACGTCATTAAATCCTCCCATTACATCTTTGAATCTAAATATTTCCCTGTTTCTTTATGTCCGAAATCTGGTATCATGTCGTGAAATAAGTGTACGATGTCGTCTTTTGTCCATGATTGTTTCAGCTTCATGTCGTTAATCGTTTTGGTAAAATGATTCAACTTTTCAGTGTTATAAACGGGCTCATTCTTTATAATACCAATACCATTAAACCGGTCCATATCTAAAACTTCAGAGTCTGTATAAAACTCTTCATAGTCTTTTTCCCCTGTGGTATCACTTTTAGTAAACAAACAAGGCCATCTTTTATGGGCGATATGAGATGCGATATCCTGTCTCGCTTCATCTTCAGATTGGCATAAATACGGCTCGTAGCCTAAATTTTCTAAATATTTTACGGCGATATCTGCAAATGAAATTAGGTGCAGCGATTCCTCTAACTTCGGAAAAAAGATATCTCTATTATCACCAAGAAGACAGGACGATAGACACAATTCTCCAGCTTCCTGAGGCACCACAAAATAGCGCTTGATATCATTTGGTGCTACAATAGGTTGTTTCTTTTGAATACGCTGATTAAAGCCGTGTAGTAAGGATCCATCAGAAAACGCCACATTTGCGAATCGTGCTGTTGAAATAACCAGGTCTTTACTGCGCCTCATGAGAAACATTTCCATAATACGCTTTGACGCTCCCATCATATTTACCGGATTTGCGGCTTTATCTGTAGACACACAAAAGTATTTTTTCGCATGGTGTTCTATGGACTGTTGAATGGTTTTGTCGGTGTTAAAAATATTGACATTAATCATTCGCATTAAGGTAAATGGATCCTTCTCGCTTCTCACATGTTTTAGAGCAGACAAGTTTAAAACGTAATCATATTGGCCATCAGACTTTATAAACGCATCATACTCTATCGAACCAATATCTAAAGCAAAAGTTTTAAAATCGCCATTGATATATCCAAATGAACTGCGAACATCTCGAACTAATTCTACTAAATTATTCTCACTGATATCGACGACATGTAACTTTAAAGGATTGCGTTTAAAAATCTCTTTGGTAACGGCTTGACCAATAGATCCTGCTCCGCCTAAAACGAGAAATGATGATTGTGATACCTTCTGATAGAGTTCATTCTCATGTGCTAGAATATCTGTGGTAAAAAGCTTAGATTTTCTTCCAATAAGACTTAGTGAAATGCTCATATAACAATATCTTCTTGTAGTACTTTTGTTAAGTAATTAATGTTATACAATGATACGATAATTTGCTAAGGCTTAAAAGACAAAGTGTATACTTTCCTCTCAATACACACTGTTGGCATAGGAAAAACAAACATCGCATTAGGCTTCTATTTGACCTGTGCTATAGCATATTTTGAATCACTTTGAGAACACGTATAGTTGCTTCACCATCCCATAATTTAGGGATTTGCCCTTTTTTATAGACGCCAGAATAGATAGCTACAACTTCATCATTTATTTTTTGTTGATCAAAATTAAGTAAGGTATTTGAACCTATTTCAATAGTACTAGGCCTTTCCGTATTTGGACGTAAGGTTAAGCACGGGATTTGCTTAAAGGTGGTCTCCTCTTGGATGCCTCCGCTATCAGTTAATACCATGGCACTATTATGGATGAGGTTTTGAAAACTAAAATAGTCCATTGGCTTGGCTATCACTAAATGCTCTAAAGCCTTAAATTCAGTTTCAAGATTAAATAATTTTATGTTTTTAAGCGTTCTCGGGTGCATTGGGAACATCACTTTTTTATCTGAAGGCAAATGCTTTAATAGGGATAGCAAACTTAATAATCCTGCTTCATTATCTACTGTTGCAGGCCGATGTATGGTCATTAAAATATAGTTCCCCTTTTCAAGCTGGTATTCTGATAATACATCTTGATTTAATATCTCGGCTTCAAACGCTGATAAAGTATCAATCATGGTATTTCCAACGAAATGAATTTGATCTTTAGACTTCCCTTCTGTCTTCAGATTATCAATGCCACTTTGTTCGGTTACAAAATAGAAATCTGATAGTTCATCCACCAGTATTCTATTAATTTCTTCTGGCATAGACCGGTCAAAACTTCTTAAGCCACTCTCTAAGTGACCCAGAGGGATACCCATTTTATATGCTGTTAATGCAGCTGCTAATGTAGAATTAACATCTCCAGGCACCAAAACCATATCGGGTTGAAACGCCGTTATCACATCTTCAAGCTTTATCATGATTTCACCGACTTGCGTATTGGCAGATGCTGGTGATATATTTAAGAAATAATCTGGCCAAATATCCAATTGTTGAAAAAACACGTCGGCCATAGACTTATCAAAGTGCTGACCTGTGTGCACAATTTTAATATCAAATTGATCTTTAAAGTGCTGTTGAGCTACTTTTTTAAACTGTGTTATTTTAATATAGTTGGGTCTAGTGCCAACGACAATTAGTATTTTTTTCAAAGGATACAATATGATTTTTATGCTATATGGTTATGATTGAAACGGTCGTAAACAAATATATTCTAAAAAAAATAAACATTTGGGCAAACCCATCTTCATTACGACTTATAAATCGATCTCATTTAAATCACCCTTCTAATATCCTGCAAAATTGAAATTAAGCATTGTTTTTACTTTCATATAGATTTGAGGAAATTGGGATTTAAACTGATCTGGAGATTCAATAAACGTTTCAATGACGACAGATAAAAACTCGAACTGATTTGTAAACGCATACTCTCGTAAAAATTGAGATTTAATAAGTTTCGATTTCAATTTTGGGTTTTTATCAAGCATTGTAGTCAACTCAACGTAGGCATTCAAAAAAATGGCTGCACTAGTACTGCGGTGCCTTACACGCATAAAATAAAAGTGAATCGCATGGGTAAATTCATGAACTGCTAGGTTTAAATTATCATCTTCAATATCATAACCGTGAAGGACATCCTTCCATGAAAACACTAAGGCCTTATACCCTAAGTTAAACTCTCCTTTATGATAGGCTTTATTGGTTTGAGAATAAAACTCATCAGGATAAAAAATAATCCGTTCTACCGACTTTATGCGATAATCTCTTAAACCAAAGGTGAGTTTAACCAAGGTGGCAGAAATCATCACTTTCATTTCTTGGGTGACTTCTAGATCCTTTCCAATAAATTCCATGTTTTTAATGACCATAAAAACGCGGTGTTCAAAATAAGACTGGTGTGTTAATGACAATTTTTGGTAGAATTTAAATTGTCTTTTTAATACCGAACGTTGGTCCTTCGATAATTTTTGTTTATTGAAATAAATATGATTAACAAATAGGCTTTTATTGATATACTCGACATAAGCCATTTCAAAAAAATTGAAGATTTTTTTAGCGATCAGTACTACAATTAAAAGACATAACAAATAAATTATAGAATGAAAGATAAGCTCACCAATAGGATATAATTCTTCTTTTTGAATTAGGGCTAAAATCATTGGTCAAAACTACTGAAAAAAAATTCCGCCATCTGAAATAAAAATAAATAGCGATCCAAACGAACTCATATTTGCGCCTTAATTGAGGTAAATTTTTATCTAAATATGTCCCATGAAATATCCGATAGTGCACAAACCACCCAACTGAAACATCAAAAAACATAATAATAAATATCAATCTCATACGCACTTCACCTTGATTAGAGGCTCCAAATTCTCGAAAGTAAGGTGTCCTATATAGGCCATAGAAATTAGAATTGCTGCCAGAAGCCCATAGGCTAAAGTGATAATTTTAAGGATTTCATAAAAGGCAGCGTTGTCATGAATTAAAAGCTAAAGAATTGCTATGTTCATAGATATCGCGTGTCATAAAATGATGGACAAGGTCAACCTACTCGCACATACCGAGTTATCAAAATTGCGCTTACAGACATTTTGAAATCGAAAATTTATTGTAAATTCATCTGCAACTAACCAACCTCCAGCCGAAGAATGCATGGTACAAGCACTCAAGCTCAGGTTACAATACATCTTTTATGTTATTAATTGTTCAAGACACCGCACAAATGGGTTTGTTCTTACGTTTGCTCATGCTTGTCGTGGCCTATTTAATCGTAAAATTCACACGTAGAAAGCTCCTAAAGAAACTCAATGTTTTAATGATGACCACCTCTAAAAAGGCCATCCAAGAACCTGCAGATGAAACGATTGTAGAAGATAAGCCAACCCTAAAACCGCTCACCATTCGCGAATTAACCAGCAGCTCAGAATTACCTGATGCCAAAACCATAAGAGCTACGATGGTGAGTCGCGCGCAGGCCGAATTCAAGACGTTATTTCTTACCGATTTGTTGGTCGTGGCCGTCTATGGCCTAGTACCGTATTTATGCTCGTTTTTAGTTGTATATATGGACGCACCTATGTATTTCTTTTATGTGTTCATCCTCCTTATTTGGACCGTCATGCGCTTTATTGGGCATCGCAATCAGTTTAAAGCGTACAAATCAGGCATCTTTGGGTTTTTGAGTCCGTTGAGTAAGAAATTATTCTTTCCGTTTCAAGCCTTGTGGTGCCAAGTTCTCTTTATATTTTTAATGCTTATTGGCTTAAAGGAAGCCGTTTTGTATTTCTCCATTGGAGAAATTATGGTCGGAATTGCATTTATAGTTCCCATCCTATTTCATCTGTATACCATGTGGCACCGACGTAAAAAAGGACGTGAGAAGACCAATATCAAGTTACTCATTTTAAGGGTGTTTTTGTTAAGTGATACCTCTGTATTCACCTTCTCCACCTTGGCGAAATACTGGAAGCATTTTGGAAGTTATTTTACCGTGGCAGACCCCTCTTTTTATAGGGTGTTCTGGAAACGACAATACAAACGAAACTTTCCTATTTTTATCATTGTGGTTTTCATGATCTTTACCTTTTTTACTGACGATCAATCTATGGAAACCATAGGCGCTATGTTTGCCTTCTTTACGGTATTACTTCTTATAGGCGCCTTCATCTATATCGCAAAGGCCACCAAAAGCATGTCTAATAAATTCATGCATACCGAAGACCAGTTAAAAGCGCGTTTGGCCGACTTAGACCAATGGCCAACAAAATACGATAACACCTTTAAGGAATTTCCAGTGATGTGCTATGACAATACCTGGAAGGTCGGCGTGAACACTTTGGTGCATGAAGCCAGTGTGATTATGATGGATCTGCGAGGCTTTAGTGAAAAGAATAAAGGCTGTGAATTCGAGATCGATTTTATCTTAGATCATGTTCCGGTGCATCGCATTGTGTTTGTATGCAGTACTGAGGCGGTCGATTTGGTACGCAAGACCATTACCGAACGTTGGGCATCCTTAGCCGGAGACTCTCCAAATCATAAGATTGAAGACCCAAAGGCAGCCCTCTTTATCACCGAAAAAGAAAACAGTAAAGAATTGCAAGGCATTATGGACCTGTTGCTAAAAGCGGCACAAGGGGTTTGAAGGGAAATAGATTAGCTTGTTCGGTGTGTACTCAGAAAATCCTACAGATTTTTATCTGGTTCGTTTTCTTTTAGTAATGCAGTTCTAGGCGACATAACGCAACCATACACGAACACGTCGGCATTCATGATATCCGAAATTCGGAAAATTACCTATTATTGGGTATTGATTATAATTTTGTAAACCTTTATTATTACCATTGACTTGAATTTAAATTATGAAAACAAAATTACTTCTCTTATTTTTAATTACATCTTTATTCTCACAAGCTCAAGTATCTGATTTCATTAATGGACTTAATCAACCTAACCGCCTAATTATTGATAATAATATTATATACGTTAAAGGAGTTGCTGCACCAGGAGAGATTATTCAAATAGACCTTAATGCTCCATCACCTTCAGCAAATGTTTTATTTAATAGTCTTCCATCTAGTACAGACCCTATTGGTATTGGAAATATAACTAAACAAGGAAATATTATTTATCTTTCATATGTAAATGACAATACAGGAGAAAGTACTCTAGCTAGTTTTGATATTAATAATCCGACAGTATTAAATGATATAGTCTCTGGTTTGGGATTTGTGCCTGCATTAGATTTGTACAATGGTGAGCTATATTTTACTGATGAAGATTTATCAGGTGGAGGAATATCTCTAAAAAAAATAGATATTTCCGTTTCTAATCCGCCTGTGAATACAATAGTATCGGGTTTGACAAATCCACAGGATATGGAATTTAATGGAAGTACATTATATATAGGAGATAGAGATGCTGGTAGTGGCACAGGTATTATTTATTTTGTTGATGTTTCTTTGAGTACGCCTGCACTCAACTCATTCATCACAAATACAAATGTTAGAGGAGTATATGTTTATAATGATTTTTTATATTTCTCAGAAAGTGGAGTTATAAAAAAAGCCCCATTTTCTAATCCTACTAATATAACTACAGAAGTAATAGATACTGGAGGTAGTACTGATTTTTTAAGAGACATAGTAATAAGTGGAACTAATTTATATATGCCTCAAGAAAATTTTGGAAAAATAGTGACTAAAGAAGACTTAACTTTATCAACAAACGATTTTAATAATCAACTTTCAGATGTATCAATCTACAATAATAAGAATGATATAAATATTAATGGGTTAAATAATCAAAATCATAATATTAAAATTTATAGTTTAACGGGTTCAGAAATCTTATCAAGAAGTATGAACTCAAATGACAATTCAATTGATATTAGTCAAATATCCAATGGAATTTATTTATTAAATATTGATAACAAACAGACTTTCAAGTTTGCAAAATAGTTAATGAAAAAATAACGAAAGGCCAACATGTATTGGCGAACTATCTATCCCGTTTGGTTATTATTCTATGGGGATCAAAAAAAAAATAATTGACCCTATTGTAGTAATCCCTCGATTTACACCTACTTCTCACATCACTATATTATCTGTGCTTTTATTACCTATCCAAAAGGTTTGGTGAAACCACATCGAAACCTTAACCGTCATAGGAATTTAAAAAATCCCATGCATTAGCAAAAGCCCTCATGGTCTTATCGCTTTCTGCTACGATCAGTATTACATCTGCGGCATCTGGACAGATAGGTTAAAGAAAACTCATAAACACCTCTGGTATTTCCAATTTTAGAAGTATTCATATCATATGATAAACCAAATCTATATTGGGTGTATTCTAAGCCTATAAACGCATTTATAGATGATAACAAATGACTGTTTGCATCATTACGTGCTGGATTAGTCGCTACTGTAAGCCCAAGAAGAAATTCATTAACTTGAAATAGATAACCTATATCTAAACGGTTATATTGACCTTGTTGCATATAATTAGCCGTCATCATGATACTGTAATCATTCAAAAAAGGAAAACGATAATTACCATGTATAGAGTAAAATATATTCAAAGGCACCTTCTCCCCTTCTACAAAAGATATATTAGGCCTATTAAGGTGTTTAACAGAGGCACCAAACCAATAAGTCGTTCCATTAAATTCTTCTTTTTCAAATACAATGCCAGTTGAAAAATCGACGTAAAAGCGATTTGTTGTATTATTACTTAAGGGATCTATAGACACCGGATTGATAAACCCTGTGTTGATGTTTATTTGATCCGCTAAGGTCAGATTACGAAACCGGTTACTTTTGCTACCAATACCAACTTCAATACCTGGTCTAAAGAACCAACCACCATCTAAATTAACACGATGAGCATAATTCGCATTTAACTGGAAATAATTATAATTATTAAATGATTCATACTGATAAACGGCATTAATACCTACGCCAAAACCCATACTTGGCCCATAGTCAAAAGATTTGTTTATAAACGCATATTGCGTGGTCAAATTCAAGTCTAAGCTAGGCCATTGCACACGACTTAAAATACCCGCATAAATCCTGTCGTTATCTTCGAAGCCAGAAAACCCTGGATTCAAAGTTTCTTGAACATAATTGGATTGTGAAAAAATAGGGTCTTGCGCTTTTGCAATATTTACGGTCACGAAGAGCATGATAGAGATTAGGATTCTAAATTTCATTCTAGTTAATTATTTAATAAACACAAAAGCGCCTCGTTTTTCAATTACATTCTCATAAAATGTGCTTGCAGAAAAGGTATAGTAATAATTTCCATTCTCGGCGTCTTCATCATTGATCTTACCATCCCATCCTCTAATATCATCACCAGATTCAGAATAAATAAGACTTCCCCAGGTATCGTATATATTAAGTTCTAACTTGTTAAGTCCAATATGTTCAGGGCCATAAAAATCATTAAGTCCATCCTCATTAGGAGTAAATGCATCAGGCATCATCAGCTTATATCCTTTTTCAACAATAAGCGTCACGATATTACTATAAACACAACCAAAGGGATAAGTAACCGTTTGGGTAACCACATAATTCCCTACTTGCACATAGGTATGAATTGGGTTTTCCTCAGATGAAAAACTACCATCTCCAAAATCCCATAAAATACTTATGTAATCTCCAGTAGCCGTATTTGTAAACTCAATCGGGTCTTGAATAGCAAAAACCCCATAATTAACTAAACCAAACGAAGAGACTCCAAAACCTGGATCTCCAAGCACAGGAATCTCTACATTTAAACTAAAACTGGTATTGCAGCCTTGACTGTCGGTAACCTCTAATAAAACTAAACCATTCTGTGTTGTCGTCATTAACTCATTATTGAGTCCACTTACTGTACCACTTGACCAGCTAAAATTAAAAGGCGGCACACCTCCAGAAGCTAATGCTACAAAGGTTTGGTTCACCGTTTGTGCTTCACAATCTACATCAGACTGTATATCAACACTAACCGTTAAAGGTTCAAATCTATTAACCACCCAACTTCCTTCTAGTTCACAACCGTTGGCATCCGTAATTTGCACGGTATATGTATTTGGTGGGATATTTTCCAAATCTTCGGTAGTGGCTCCATTAGACCAAACCACATCAAAAGGTGGTGTTCCTCCTTCAATCAATAGGTTTATAAATCCACTATTGGTGTCATCACAATCCAAGGCATCGGTGATATTGGCAGAAGCTAATAGCGGTAAAATATTAAATATGGTAAAACTATCCTGTATCACACAAGGTGTACCATCTGTTATTGTTACAGCATAAGTTCCAGGAGCCAAATTGTTGCGCTCAGTTCCTGCCGTAGGATCATCATTCCAAACAACGGTAACAGGATCAATACCACCAACAAAATTGAGTATAATACTGGCGTCATTTTCTCCTGAACATGACATCTGTGTTACCACGGGATCTATTAAAAATAATGGCGCTTCTTCAATAACTATAGGAAACACTCTTGAGCAGTTTTCAGCATCAGTGATTGTAATGGTATAAGTTCCTGCCGAAAGGTTGGTTTGACTATTCCCTGTCCCAAAATTACTCCATGCAATATCATAAGGTGACACCCCTCCAGAAATCGAATTAATAGTTATTGAGGCATCGTTATCTCCATAACATTCAATTTCAGTAGTACTAACATCGATAGTGATTTCATCATTTTGAAGTACATTAACATCGAGTGCATCAACACAACCCGAATCATCGGTAACCGTTACGGTATAAAGACCTGCCAACAAGGTGTCAATGTCTTGATTAACACTTGTAAAGGCATTCGGACCAGTCCAAGAAAACGTATAATTTGGTCTTCCACCAGTCACATTAATGGCAACGGCTCCAGTAGAATCTCCAAAACATAAGATATCAGTTTTAGTATTTAATGTCACTTCAAGTAGTGGTGGCTCTACGATATCAAAGCTCAAACTAATAGGTCCACAACTATTGGCATCACTTACTGTAATAGTATACATTCCAGGACCAAGGTTTGTTAAATCTTCATCAGTAGAAAATGGAACCCCATCTTTTGTCCAACTATAACTATAGGCTACAGTACCACCTGCAACCGTAATATTAATGACACCATCATTAGCGTTAAAACAAGAAATAGTTTCGGGATCAAAATCAACCACACTAAACACCAATTCATCTGGCTCGGTAACAATGAATGTTTCTGTATAAGGACAACCGCCATCATCATCTACACTAAGAGTATATGTGCCTTGTTCTAAATTAAAAATATCTTCATCAGTACTAGTGAATCCATTTGGACCAGTCCATGAAATCACATACGGAGTTCCCGTTGTAAATGGCACACCTCCTACTATGGAAATCTCTATGGACGCATTATTAGATTGAAAACAGGTATTATTGGTTACTACTGAGGTAACAGAAATAGACGGATTTACGGTAACCACAACCTCAAAATCTAAGCCTATACAATCCCCAGCGGTAGGTGTTACCGTATAAGTCACAGTCGCTGGTGTCGTTGTTATATTCTCTAAAAACTGACCAATAGTAGCCGAAGGAGTTACTTGCTGTGAAGCACCAGTAATACTCCCTGCAGGATTAATTAAAGGCGGAGTCCAAGTATATACGGTATTCGCCGGAACGGTGTCACCTCCAGAAGAATCTGGAATATATGTAAAGCTATTACCACTACAAATCAAAAGGTTAGCATCACTAATACTTGGTGTTTCATTAACTGTAATTTCAGCCACTTCTGAAACAATTTCAGAGCAACCTCCAGCATTTAAAGTGATGATACAATAGTAATAGGTAATCCCAGTAGCGTCTACTGGAGGGTTAAAGCTGTCTGTCGTTGCTCCTGGTATAGCTGTTCCTGAGGTGGTATCATTAATGGTGTTTTCATACCACTGATAGCTTGGTGCGCCAGTTCCATTAGTATAGGCCACGACTAAGGTATTGGTCGTTTCTCCTAAACACAATTCGTCTGAAATAGGCTGACTTGTAAACTGTGCCGCAGCATTGACCTCAACGGCACTTACAGTACTTACAACCTCACATCCTGAAACATCTTGAGTGATAATGCAATAGTAATATAAGGTCCCAACTGTAGTTACTGGAGGCGTATATAAACTTGTCGTAGCTCCAGCAATCAAGGTCCCACCTGTATTAGAATTAACCGTATTTACATACCACTGGTAAGAGGTAAGACCTAAACCACCAGTTATCACCACCTGCAAATCTTGAGGAGTTACATTTTGACATAAACTTTGGGATGCTATAGGTTGTGTTGTAATATCAGGATCGTCTACAACTACAACTTCGGAAACGGCACTAATAAGACCAGAACAACCACTGGCATTATAACTAACCTCAACATAAAAGTAATATGTACCAACGGTATTAAAAGGCGGTGGTATATAATTTGTACCTGTCGCACCCGCAATTAAAGTCCCACCTGTATTTGAATTAGTGGTATTACTAAACCATTGGTAAGTTGCAGTGCCAGCACCTCCAGAGACAACTAACGAAAGCTCGCTTGCTGTTCCTCCTTCACATATAGATTGGGTGTTTAGCGGTTCACTATCTATTTGCGCTATTTCTTCTACCTGAATAAATGCTGTTTGCGAAGTAATTTCGTTACAACCACCTGTTGAAAAGGTAATAATGACATAATAGTAGGTCTCCCCTATTGTATTTGTTGGTGGCGAAAAGGTAGCACCTGTTTCACCGGCAATAGGTGTTCCTGTAGTGGTATTATCGACAGTATTTTCATACCACTGATAAATTGGTGATCCCGAACCTTGAAATACAACCGATAAATCTGGTGTTGATCCATTGAGACAGACGGCATCCGATTGAGGCTGTGTTGTAATGGCCGGAGCAGGCTCGACAATAATATCGAAATCTACCGGCAATCCAAAACAACCTCCAATTTCAGGAATTACCGTATATGTTAGTGTAATTGGATTAGCCGTCGTATTAATTAAGGTTTGCGCTGGTATGGTATTAGAGGTTCCTGCGGCTATATAACCCGTTAAACCTGCAGGCGCATTAGAGGTCCAACTATATGTCGCAGCACTTGGTATTGCTGTTAAGTTAATCGCCACCGACTCTGATCCAGAGCATAAACTCTGATTGGTTACCGTATTGGTAATCGTTGGAGTTTCATTTACCGAGAACGTTTGTGTTACTGTTTCGGTGCCACAACTATTAGTGACACTAAAAGTGATGGTATACATACCCACAGCAGTATAATTAATAGTCCCTGGGTTTAATTGATTAGAAGTTGCGGGCGTTCCTCCAGGGAACGACCAAGTATAGCTGATGGTTTCTGAAGCCGGTGCGCAGTTATTTACAGTCGCTACAGGATTTATAGCCGCTGTGCCACAAGAATCTGCTATAGCATCAATAGACGCTGTAGGTGGTTGTTTTACTTCAATTACTTGCGATGCAGTAGTGCTTCCACAAGAATTGGTTGCTGTTAAAGTTAAGCTATACAAGCCAGCAGACTCAAATAATAGGGATGGGTTTATTGAATTTTCATTGGTGCCATTAGTAAAACTCCATAATTCTGAAGTCCCACAAAAATCTGCTGCATAAGTAACTTCCCATAGGTAGGTTTCTCCGCCACACGATTGTGACACATCGGTGGTATTAGTAGTAGTGATTGCTAATGGTGTACAACCAAAACTGGGATTGGTGGTGAAACTTGCTACAAGCTCAGGTTCAATACAAATGGTTTTAGTCACAACGTCTGTTGTGCCGCAAAAATTTTCAGCAAATAAGGTCACCGTATAGTTACCAGGCGTGGTATAGGTATGCGTTGGGTTTTCTAGTGTCGAGGTACCGCCATCACCAAAATCCCAAAAATACACCGTATTGGTATTACAGTTTTGGTTAAAGCCTCCTGTGGTTAGATTTTCAAATAGCACAGGTATATTGACGCATGCAATAGGATCCACATCAAAATCAACACTAGGTTGTGACAGTATAATTATAGGCCCAGCAGTCAATAAGGATTCCCCACAAGAAGTCGATATAATTAAGCTCACCGTATAATTAGGATTTGGACAATTAGATTCGGTATAGGTATGTGGTATGGGATAATTTTGTGAAGCTCCAGGATCGCTGGCATTATAAAATGCCGAACCCTCTAATTGTGCTTGTGTAAAACCAACTTGGGTGCCATCTCCATAATCTATAAGGTAATTGGTGTCTGGAGGATTAGTACCCCAAGACCCGATAGCGAAATCTATTGGTAAAACTGGCAAACACAGATTAACCGTATTTCCGGGTATTTCAATGGCACCTACAGGATTACTTGAATTTTTAATTAAAATGGTTTCCGTAGTGTTACATCCTGAATTACCGTAAGCGGTAACCATCATATTAAAAGACCCTAATTCTAAATAGGTATGTGACAGAGGAAAGGTCACATTGGTCGCCGATGTGCCATCACCCCAATCTACATCATAGGAAGTGACACAAGACGCAGAGGGAGAATCGTTACCCACATTAACGGTGTACTCAGGGTCGGCTGTATTATTCCCACAATTATCAAATGGTGCCGTAAAACTGGCGTCTAGATCTATAAAATTAAGTTCTGGTCTTTGCTCTACACTAATGGGTTGCGAACTAGAAGCCGTACAACCATTATTATCGGTTACTGTAAGGGTAATGGTGAAATTGGAAAAGCCACACCCTTCTGCATTGTAGATATGGGTAGGATTCATGTTAGTAGACGTATTGCCATCACCAAAACTCCAGCTATAATCAAAAGGACCATTCCCCGTGATATTAGGGGTTATAACAATTGGTGTTCCCGAACAGGTATTGTTATTATTAAAAGAGAAATCTACATTTGGCGGATCTTCGACATTTACTGTTGCGGTTCCATTTTCAGTGGTTACATCCCCTGTATTATCTGAAACGGACTGCAATTGATACACAAAGGTACCCGCAGTGTTGGTATTGACATTAAGGGACACAGAGGTATTTGTCCCTGTTGTGGTCACGGTTTGACTAGTACCGCCATTAAGTGTATAGGTAAAGGTATATGGCACCTCCCCTCCAGAGCCTGTAAAGGTGATTTGAGGCGCTGGTGTATCATTGAGGCAAACGGTTGTGCTGCCACTTATTGTGCCATTAGGTACTAAAGCATCTGTTGTTATTACCGAGATCCCTTTAAAAGTTGAAAACACAAAGGCATGACTATTGGTTTTAAAAACAGTCGCTAAACCAAACACCACACACACCATCAAAAGCGAAAGGTTGTAGTTGTTTTTAATCATAAAGTAATGATTGCTAATTTTTTAAGTTAATAAATGTAATTAAATTCTTATAAATTTAATACCAATTACTATTTTTATTCCAAATATTGCAGTATTCCTAATCCCTTTAAAGCTATGGTCTTAAAAACTGTAAATCCTTTAACAAATAAACCGGTTTTTTAAGGATTAGACAATACTCAATAGCGGGTATTTTTAGGCTTTAGACTGGTCTTTGGTTAAAATTCAGGGTTTCATTCACATTCTTACATGACCTCAACAAAGCCTTCATGTAACCAGTCACATTTCAAAGTCTTAAAATTCAGTTATATTTGCAGAAGTATCAGGAACGCAAAATTCGCGTACCAACCGAGCACAAAAGCTACGGTGGTTTAGTATACGGACAGTCCAGTCAAAATAAATGATTACCACACTGTTTATAGAATTAACCTGATGCATAACCTTTAACACTATGCATTATGAAAACTGTTAGTATTATCTCAAAAGAGAACGACATTAAATCCTCTCAAAACGTACCCATCCATGCCATCATTACCCTTGATACAGCATTTGTGGATGTGTCTAATTATCTCAATGACGGTGATTTGGGTATTTTACTTCAATTACAACACCACCAACCTATTACCACACTACATTTAACAGATGTCACACCTTATGTTTTGTTGTGCTTTGATGAGGCCTTACATTATAAAGGCGCCGCCTATAGTTTAAAAAGCGTTAGTAGCCTTTCCACAAAGCGCCGCTTTGAAAACTTGGATTAGCTCCCCTTTGGTCGCTTTTCCTCAAAGCGCCGCTTTGAAAACCTGGATTAGCTCCCCTTTGGTCGCTTTTCCTCAAAGCGCCGCTTTGAAAACAAAAAAACGCTGCTTATACATTCAAGCAAGCTTGATGTATCGCAACGTTTTTTTGTTTATTCGTGACCTCGAGAGGGTTTGAACCTTTTTACGAAACCACTATATTTTATGGGCTTTTAACACCTATCCGAAGGACTTGGTGAAACAATAGCGAAACGTCAATTTTTCATTACCTAAAGTAAAGATAATCAAATATTTTCAAGAATAGAAGGTGAAAATATTCTTCATTTTCTAAATATTGATGACAACAATCAAAATCTTGATAATCGATCTGTAATTTTGACTAAATCAGTCATTAACCACAAAAGGATTCACACCTTTGACCAAAACCACTATATTTTGTGGGCTTTCATCAAGTCACCAAAAGGCTTGGTGAAACAATAGTGAAACGTCAATTTTTCATTACCTAAAGTAAAGATAATTAAATATTCTCAAGAATATATGAGTTGAAATCATATTAATCTTCTGTACATAACGAGGGTAAGAATTACACCTAGTATTCTAACAAAGGTAATTTTTTAGTATATTTACCCTCGTTTAGATAACGTAAGTAATTGTTACCCTTGTATAAAATGGCAAAATTTAATAGAAATACACCTTATAATAGCCTACCGCTATTACCACCTAAAACAACTTTAGAAACTACGAAAGTATTGCGGAAGACTATTGATGCCAGTAGAGCTTTAGCACAACTTAATGGCATGCTTACCAATTTACCAAACCCAACCTTATTTTTAGATACCATTCATTTACAAGAGGCTAAAGCAAGTTCTGAAATAGAGAATATCATAACTACTAATGATGATTTGTATAAATCTTTAGTAGCAGACAAAAAGTTTGATAATCCAGCAACAAAGGAGGTTATAAGTTATAAGGAAGCACTTTGGAATGGCTTACGCGACATAGAAACACGCCCATTTATAAGTACAAACTTATGTGTTGAAATTGTACAAAGTATTAAAAAAAATACCGCAGGCATTAGAACAACACCAGGAACCGCTTTAAAAAATGCTAATGGTGAAACTATATATACACCACCAACAGGTGAAGCTGTTATAAGAGAAAAAATGGCTAATCTTGAAACCTTTATAAATGGTGAAGATGCTGCAGATCCATTAATTAAAATGGCATTAATGCACTATCAATTTGAAGCCATACACCCTTTTAGTGATGGCAATGGTAGAACAGGACGTATTTTGTTGTTACTCTACCTAAAACTTGAAAAATTGTTAGATACACCTGCTATTTATTTAAGTGAATATATCATTAAAAATAAAGCAGATTACTATACTAAACTACGTGAGGTAACCGAAAATAACAATTGGGAAGGGTGGATACTCTATATGCTTGAAATGTTAGAATATACTGCAAACAAAGGACTACAACGTTTAAAAGATGTTACTGATTTAATGGAACAAATGACTAAAGAAATTAGAGAGACCTTACCAAAAGTATATACCAAAGAATTAGTTGAAATACTATTTAGATTGCCTTACGCTAAACGACAATTTTTAATTGATGCCAAATTAGGCACACCAAAAACTGTAGGTAATTATTTGATGGAATTAGAAAAATCCGGGTTTTTAGTTTCTGAAAAGGTTGGTAAAGAAAAACTATACCTCAACCATAGATTAATGGCGGTGTTAGAGGCCTCATAATTTACTTGGTTAACGAAATGAAGCAACATACAATTGACTTAAGGAATAATTTGTCTTAACGATGGTTTTATACAGTTGAATAGTGTAACATCATTTTCTTTGAAGTTCCATTGCGAACGCTGGCAAAGCAGATATTTACATAATACCAGTTAAAACTACGAAAATAAAAAGTACTGAGTTTTGTAACAAGGTCTGAACCTTAAAACATACCGTTTTATAATTCAGGGTCATCCTCTCTTGTGTTTTAGACGTGTGAAATAATCGCGAAACATTACTATTCATTATCAATTCAAACGTGTCAAAGTAAAATTTAAGAGACTTTTTTTAATTCAATATCACTAAGAACAGATTTGTTATCTAAGTTGTTATATAATGTAGATATAGTTAATATGTATATCCAGTTGTTGTGCTTCATTATCTCACTCAAACGGAATTAAATAATTATCTTAACTTTCGAGAAATAACTAACCAATGATAAAATTCTTTAGATTATCGAAACATAATTTTGTTAGGCAAAATCAAAGGTCTGGTAGACCTTTGGTTGAGATAGCCGCTTGCGGAGAGATTAAAAAGACAAATTAAACTATGATAAAGTTTTTTAGAAAAATCAGATTCGACCTTATGCAAGAAAACAAAACTGGAAAGTATTTTAAATATGCTATTGGCGAAATTATCCTAGTAGTCATCGGAATTTTAATCGCACTACAGCTTAATAACTGGAACGAACAACGCTTACAAGATGCTAATTTTAATAAGCTCATTGATGCCCTTGAAAATGAGATCATTGAAAATATTGAAGAGGCATCATACGAAATTGATTGGGCTAGAGAAAATCTAGTCTACGGCTCAAAAATCCTTAGCAATAAAATATCCCGTGACGAATTTTTAAAGAACCCAAATTTGAGAAATATTATTGCATTAAACAGATTAGACATTAACTCTGATGATATTAAATCATTGGTGAATCGGCAAGAAGATATACCAACCAATTACGACGTATTAATACCGCATTTAAAAAACTATCTCAAAAAGGAAGTACGCTACACTAAAAATGATTTAGAGTATGGTGAACAGATTACTAGCTATACTGATTTTTTAATAAAAACGCAACCATGGTATTCTGATAGTTCCTCAGGAGCTTTAGACTCTGTGGCTCTCAACAAACAAGTTGATTTTTATTTAAACAACTCCATTTATAGAAATTACCTTACTAGTTATATGGATGGGTACAGGTTATCTCTCAGGGAAATGATCGGTGTTAGAAGTTCTTGCCTAGTGATTTTAGCAGAAATTAAAAGAATCAGAGAAAATTACGGATCAGAGGAAATTAAAACTCTTTTTCAACACTATAAAATGAGTCCTTATGTTCAAAAAGTATGCGGTTCTATTGAGATAGATACATCAAATAACAAAGAGGTTGGTACCTATGTACCATTATTTAATGCATCCGACGAGACAAAGCACTTGCGTTGGAATGATGATGACTATGATCTTATTAAAGAGCTAGAGTTAAAACCAGGTGAATTAATGGTTAATCCGGCTTCAAAACGTATGCAAACAAATACGCTTTTAGAGGTGATTTCAAATGGAAAGTGTATAATAACATATCAAGTCGAAAGAAATGGCTACTTATTAATGGAATAGTTTTAGACTTTCAACCGCACAACGAATAGCTATTTTTATGATAAAGTTTTTTAGAAACATTAGACAAAACTTAATAATGGAAAACAAAACTGGAAAGTATTTAAAATATGCTGTTGGCGAGATTGTCTTGGTTGTGATTGGAATTTTGATTGCATTATCAATAAATAATTGGAATGAAAACCGATTAGAACTCAATCGAGAATCTAAACTATTAAAAACATTATTAAAAGACTTATATATAGCAGAAACTGAATCTGTTGAATCGATAAATAAAGACAAAGAAGATGTTAATAGTTTTACATATATGTTGAGCGGAAAAGATGCGCGAGAAACATTAATTAATCATCCTAAAATAGACTCTATATTTAGTAAAACAATTTGGGGGACAGTAACCACTAATATTCCAATTATAAATTCCTATAATGACATAAAGAGTGCAGGGCAAATAAGGTTAATTTCAAACGAAAATATTCGAAGTCATTTTACCGCATTACAAACTAGATTAAATAGATTAGAAAGAATATTGCAAGACCGATTGTCAGTTCAATTAATGAACATAGATAAGTTTGTTCTTACTGAGATGAATTTTATTGGATTATTAAAGGGTGATTCAACTAATTATAATATTGATTACGGAATTAATAATGAGTATTCTACTCTATTTGAAAATCAATTTGTTTTGAATGTTATTGGTGTAAAATTACAATTAACTGAATCTGTTATTACGAACAGAAGTTTAGTATTAGAAGAAATAAGAGTTCTTATTAACCTAATAGAAAACCACCTAAATAAAAATAAAAAAGGCTAACATCGTATATAATTTGTTGCTAGTTCTAGCCTACTTACGAAAATTGCTTGCGCCAGTTCGCTTCGCTAGTGTCTCGCGGATTTTCTAGTCCGTTTTTATTTGCTAAATTACGTGCTTAACCACGCAACAAACCATATACAAAGACGTTACCAAACAAAAACTGACTTAAAACTACAAAACATGAAAAATTTAATATTTATTGCTTTTGTCTTTTTTATTTTCCAAGGGTGTTCGAATAATGAGAAAAAGCAGACTTCGGATATCGAAAAAAGCAGTTATTTTGATTATTCAAATAGCGATGACCAAATTACTGGTGGGATTAAAATGATTCCTATCGAAACGCCAAAAGGCACTTTTAATGTTTATACAAAACGTATGGGTAATAATCCCAAAATGCGTGTATTACTGCTTCACGGTGGTCCTGGTGGAACTCACGAGGAATTTGGAAACTTTGATGGTTACTTGCCAAACGAAGAAATCGAATACATTTATTACGACCAACTCGATTCCTATTACAGCGACAAACCTAACGATTCTACGCTCTGGACTACCGAACATTTTGTGGAGGAAGTAGAACAAGTCCGAAAAGCCTTGAACCTTAATAAAGACAATTTTTACCTGCTCGGACAATCTTGGGGTGGAATGTTGGCCATGGAATACGCCTTAAAATATCAGGAGAACCTAAAAGGACTTATCATTTCAAATATGATGGCAAGTGCTCCGGCTTATACCAAATATGCCAATGAGGTTTTAGGGGGACAAATGGATCCTGAAGTTTATAAGGAGGTTATGGATATGGAGAAGAACAATGATTTTGACAATCCGAAATATGGCGAGCTTTTAATCAATAATTATTATACCGAACATATTTTGAGAATGCCTTTAGAAAAATGGCCAAAATCAATAAACCTACTTTTTGAGCATTTAAATCCAAATATTTATATTTTCATGCAAGGTCATAGTGAATTTGGAATGACGGGTAATGCATCCTTAAAAAATTGGGATGTATCCAATAGACTAAAGGAAATTAAAGTACCAACCTTAATGCTTGGTGCCAAATATGACACGATGGATCCAAAATATATGGAGTGGATGGCTACAGAAGTGCAAAACGGAAGAAGTGTGACTACAAACGGAAGTCATTGTTCTCAATTTGACGACCCTGAAACTTATTTCCCTTCATTAGTGAAATTTATTAAAGATGTAAATGGTGGAGAATTCAAATAAAACTAACCACAACAATGGCTATAATTAATTGCTTGTTCTCGATTACTTCTGAAAATCTTAGCGGATTTGCAGTTTGGTGTGTCCTTGCAAAATTAACTGCTAACCCAGGCAACTAATCATACATAAATACGTTCGGCTATTCTAAAAAAGCAACTGATTTTCTAGCAGGTTTGAACCTAACTCCTTAACACCTTTAATTTATTGGCTTTTATCTCCTATTAAAAAGCCGTGGTGAAACAATAGCGAAACGTCAATTTTAGACTATCGAATTTAAAGAGAACCATGAAAAATACTTGATTTCATTTTAGATAGTCATTGATAAAACAAGGCAAGTAGAACCAAAATATTTAAGTGTTTCAAATAAAAAATTTCTTAAAAAAAAAGCGAACTCCCAACTAATAGTTAAGTATTAAAATAACTAACTTTTGATTTAAAAAAGACGATCAAAATTAAATCGTATTAAAATAGGTTGTAACTATTGATTTCACTGTAGTTACAAGACTTTGTATACATATGTATACATAATGTATACTAATGTATTTTAGCCTTGAATTTATGCATGATTAAAAAGTACGAATCTAAAGGTATACTTAATATAAAATCGCTTAGAGTAAAACCAAAAACTTTGTTATTCTCATGGTCTCTGCTTTTACTGGAATATGAAATTTTATTCTTTTTAATAAAATTAATCGCTTAGTTACAGCCTAATTAAGAAAAAGGAGTAGATCTACGTATATGAGTGTAATAAGAATTTACTAATTTTATACCATACAACTAGTGTCTTATCCCGATAATAAAATGCGATAATGATGATATTTATAATCATATAACTAGTTGTATGCAATACCTGTGAATCTTTATATCTTTCATCTAACCTAGGCTATTATCATATTAAAATCTATTTTTGCTTCCAAAATATTTTAATAGTTCAATGCAAAGTCTAATACCAGTATTTATTGATATTACCGAATGGAATAAAATTCCATACTCAAGTACTGGTGGAACTAGAGCGAAAAATATTTATGTTTTCCCGAAAGATGAAAAAGAGTATTTTTTTAAAGGTTCTAAAAAGTTACCAGACGGTACATTCAAGTATCCTACAGAATTTTGGAGTGAAATTGTAGCATCTAAAGTAGGTCAAATGCTGGGATTTAATTTACTTAACTATGAAATTGGTTATGATGTAAATGATGAGCAACAAATAGGCTGTTTATCAAAATCAATGGTCGAGCATACAGAAAATAAATTATCGGAAGGAGTTGATTTCTTAAGAGGTTTTGACTCGAGCTATAATCCTAAAAAAGATGAAAAACGATATACTTTAGAATTTATTAAAAAAGCTTTAACTTATTTTGAGCTTTCAGATTTCTTACCTCACTTTATAGAAATGCTAATATTTGATGCAATCATTGGCAACTCAGATAGACATCAAGAAAATTGGGGATTCATTTCCAAGTTTAGAGAAACAATTCGAGAAATAGATAAAGAAATCACAAATACAAGAGGTTTTTTTGCAAGAATTGAACCAAAACTTCGAAAATTTCTTACTAAAAATGCTTTAAAGCAAAGGGAAATACAAGAACTAAAAAATACTGCGCCAAATAAAATATTATTAAAAACTCAAAGTCAAATTGTAGAAACAGTTTTTTCACCAATTTATGATAGTGGTTGTTGCTTAGGACGAGAACTAGAGGATAAAAGAATAAAACTTATGTTAAAAGATTCTCAAATGATAGAAGCCTTCATAAAAAGAGGTCGTTCAGAAATTCGATGGAACGCTGGAAGTAAGCCCAAACATTTTGATTTTCTAAATGATATTTCTCAAGAATATCCAGAAGTATTTAAAAAAGTTCTTGAAAAAATTAAATCAAACTTCGATAAAGAAAAATTAAGACAATTAATTGATAACATAGATGTAAATTTGCCGTTAGAACTAAAAAGGTTTAGTTTGACTAATAACCGTAAATTATTAATGCATAAATTGGTAACTTTACGTATAGAAAAACTTTTTGAATTTACATGAGTAGAACTGGAAACATATACGTTGTTTGGCGAAAAGGTCAAGGCTCGAGAAGGATTCCAGTTGGTGTTATTAAAAGTAATGCGTCAGAAGGTCTTAGATTCAAATATTTACAAAAGAATCTGGCAAAAGCCTCAGAAGAAGGTTTTATTCCATTCACAGGTTTTCCTGAAACAGACAAAGAATATAGAGAGAATGTTTTAGATATATTATCTCAAAGATTAGTTAAGTCAGAAAGAAATGACTTGTCGAACTTCTATGAATTCTGGAAAGTAGATTTAAAAAAGCGATTTGACCCTTTCTATATGCTAGTTCAAACCCAAGGTCTTCTGCCAATTGACAACTTTGAATTTTTAGCTGACTTTAACCCAAATAAAGGATTAAATTTTATTTCAGAGATAGCTGGTTTAACAAAAACAGAGGTTTCTTCGGATAAGATATCAATAGGAGATAAATTAACTTATGAACTAGAGAGAGACAATGAATTTGACAGATATGCTGTAAAACTATTTAAAGAAGATTTATTTTTGGGTTATGTTAAGTTAGTTCATTCTAAATTATTCTATAAGTCAAAGCGTAAAATCAAAGTAAAAGTTCATCATATTGAAAAGAATGGTATTCTTAAAAGAGTATTTATTGATATTTCCATCTAGCCACCTTTTTACTAGCAAAGTACAGCATACAACACCGTGTATAATTAATTGCTTTGGCAAGTGCTTATTTGGAAAATTACTTCGGAATTTTCTCTGGCAAGTTTTTGTTTACTAAATTAGATGTTTAAACACCTGCCTGTGGCAGGCAGGCGCCACTAATCATCCACAAAACCGTTATTTGCAATAAGATGGGAAAACGAAAGCTAGAAAAGAACACTGAACCAATTCAAAAGAAAGAGAACAATACTGGTTTACCTGACCAATTAAAAACTTGTACTGAAAATCTTTCGGGATATGATATGGGTGATGTGAAAGTACATTACAATTCAAATAAATCCGCTCAACTTAGTGCTCATGCATATGCTCAGGGAACTGATATACATTCATCATCAGGACAAGAGAAACATTTACCTCATGAGGCTTGGCATGTTGTTCAGCAAAGGCAAGGAAGAGTAACACCAACCATGCAGTTGAAAGGAAAAGTAAATGTGAATGATGATGCAGGATTAGAGAAAGAATCGGACATGATGGGTGATAAGGCTCTTAAGTCAGAGGAAAATGACGCGCTACAAACTAAACTATCTTCAACTAACTCTCCAAGAGTTCAAAGAATTATAAAAGAAGACGAAAATAAAAATATTAAAGAAAATAAGTAGAAAAGCCAATAACAAAAAATAAAAGCCATCAAAACAGCTCATATAGAACACCATTAGCGTTAATTTAAAAAACCATTAAATGCATAGATTATTTTTTTTAATTTTTTCAATCGTCCTAGTTTCATGTGGAGTTACAAAAACATCTGTAATACCAGAAAGTTTTACAACTTTTACACCTGAATTAAATAAAATCACCAATACGGAAATAGGAAACATTCTCGTTTCTAGAGAACAAGGTCATAAATACGATGCTATTGAAATCACAAAAGAATTTAAAATCGAATTAGATTACGTAGTTAGAACAATCGAAGAAGGTAACATCTTTATCAATCGCTACAAAACAAATACATATGATTTTTACAGCAGTTCTCCAGATTCAGAATTTGGCATAGCCATTGAAAGAAATGGGGAAAATCCTATGATTTATACAAAAGGTGACAACGATGGGATTTACGCAACCGGATTTAGTTATAATGGAATAAACTTAATAAGACCTAAAGAAAAAATAGTCTATATTCAAACTAAAGAGCTAGCAAAGGAGAAAGATAACTTTAAACAAGAATTCATTTATAATGGTCGTGTTAGAGATGCCCTTAAATTCATTTATCGAGAATATAAAAATGATTACGCCAGACCTGCTTTTATACAAGACTTGCAGTATGATCTATCAGAGAGCAAAATTATTGGATTTCGCGGTATGCGAGTTGAAATTATAAATGCCACAAACACAGAAATTGAATACAAAGTTTTAAATTACTTTGAAAATTAAAACATTTACATAATAACTTATATAGTTCATTGCTAGTACCCACGTACTATAGAAATCTCATAGATTTTCCTCTGGTTCGTTTTGTTTTACTAACTTAGTTCTAGCCAACGCAACTAACCATAAATGAACACATTAGCTATAATTTAAGAAATATCGTAAATGGCAAGAATATATGGAACAATAGAATCTTTGAAATCTTTAAAATCTGAATTAGAGGATAAAGGAATTTCTAGATTTAGTTCTGTAAAAGAGATTAAGACATTTTTGTCAAATTACAATTCAGAAAAACAAACAATTCTCAATGATACATCAAACGAGTTAGAAAAAGAATATTTTGAAACATGTACTAACCTCGAACAGAGAATTCATAAAAAAGCTGAAATAATCAATTTAGAAAAGGAAAGAATAAACAATAAAATTTCTAATTTACAGTCGAAAATTGATTTAATTCATAGTAACAAAGACGAAAACTTTTTAGAAAAACTATTCTCAAGTGTCAATCTTTATTTTCTGAAAAAACAATCCAAGCATTTTGTAAAAAATAAAACTAAACTCATAAGTTCAACTATAAAAGAAATATCTAACCAAATTGAAAATGATGAACATTTCATAAAAAAATATGAAACTGAAAAACAACACTTAATTGAAAAAAGAGCAAAACCTAAAACTGAAAAATTAGAATATATACGCAATATTTTAAAAGATTCAAGAAATCTAATTTCGGGAGCAATAGGAGAAAATTTAGTTGTTAAAGAAATAAAGAAACTTTCAGATGATTATGTTTTGATTAATGATTTTAATTTAAATTTTACTCGTCCAATTTTTTACAAAAAACATAATCAGAGAATCTATTCCATACAAATTGACCATCTTTTAATTTCAAAAGCAGGAATTTTTATAATAGAAACAAAAAACTGGAGTAAATCATCAGTCGATTCTATAAGTTTAAGGTCACCAATTGAACAAATTGAAAGGTCCAATTTTGCACTTTACGTGTACATTTCGGAAAACATAACTTTAAACGAACATCATTGGGGAGAGCAACAAATTCCCATACGAAATCTTATTGTTATGATTAATAATAAACCAAAAAGTGAATTTAAGTATGTAAAAATAAAACTCTTAAAAGAGATGAATCATTATATAAATTATTTCGAACCTGTTTTAACAGAAAATCAAATAAATAAAATAGCAAACGAATTGATTTAATTATAAACTACTGCCAATAATGTATATAATCCATTGCAGGTACTAGCTTATTTGAGTACATTCTTGTGGAATATTCTATCTGTGATTTATTTGTTAAATTAGATGCTTAAATACAGAATAAAGTTATGGAACAATGTTTATAACAAGCTCAAACGAACAACAATAATTTGAATTATGGCAAAATTTTTAAAAGGAAACGATTTAAATGCAGAGCTTGAAAAAATATTTGAGTCTGCTGAAAGCAATATCATTTTAATTTCTCCCTATATAAAACTTCATGATAGATATAAATCTTCACTTCTAACCAAACTTCAAAATGATAAACTAGAAATTACTGTTTTATTTGGTAAAAATGAAGATGATTTATCGAAGAGTATGAAGCAAGAGGATTTTGATTTTTTTAAACAATTTCCGAACATTGAAATTCTTTTTGAAAAAAGACTTCATGCTAAATATTATGCAAATGAATCAAAAGCAATTCTAACTTCGATGAACCTCTATGGATTCTCTCAAAACAATAATATAGAAGCTGGAATTTTAATGGAAGAAACACTAACTGGGAGAAGTAAATTAGATGATGAATGTTGGGAATATTTTAGCACAGTCCTAAATCAAGCAGAACTTCTATTTGAAAAAAGACCTGTTTATGAAAAGAAGAATATATTAAGTTTTACAAAATATGTGACATCAGAAATTGAGACAGATAAACTTTCAGATTTTTTTAATAATAAAAGTTATAATAAAGTATTCAAAAAAAGTGTTCAAAAAAATCAGATTAAGAATACCAAAACGAATAATGACAACAAAGATATTGGATATTGTATCAGAACTGGAATAGAAATACCTTTTAACACCGAAAAGCCAATGCACTATGAAGCTTTTAAATCTTGGAATAAATATAAAGATCCGAATTATTCTGAGAAATATTGTCACTTTTCTGGAGAATTATCAAATGGAGAAACAAGTGTTAGCAAACCTATTTTAAAAAAGAACTGGAATAAAGCAAAGGAGAAATTCAATCTATAAAAAAGCCAGTTGACAACAAATAACATAACTAACCAACCTCAAAGACTTCATCTAGCGAATTACTAAATTTGCGTGTACTCGATAAATCATCCGGATTTTCTTCTGGTACGTGATAATTTATTTATATTTGCATCAGTATCAGGAACGCAAAAGTTGCGTACCAACCGAGCACAAAAGCCGCGGTGGTTTAGAATACGGACAGTTCAGTCAAAATAAATGAATACCCACTGTTTTTAGTTTCCTTCTGATGCATAATCTTTAAAAAAACTGCAGAATGACAACCGTTTGTATTACTACCAAAAAAGACAACATGATGTCCACTCAGGACATCCCTATAAATTCATTAATCAAAATAGATTCACCTTTCATAGATGTTGCTAATCATCTCAACAAAGACGATTTTAGTGCCTTGATTGAATTTGAACATCATCAGACCACCACCATTTTAAATTTGACTAACATATCTCCATATGTACTCTTGTTCTTTGATGATGATTTGTGTTTTCAAGGGGCATCTTACAGTATTAAAAGTGGTTCTGGAGTTTCTACCTTACAAACAGCATATAAGCATATTCTTTTCATAAGAATGCCCCACCAATTAGACTTAAAAAATATTATTAATTTAAACAAATAACCATGGAACACATATATGTAAACAGATCAGGCGACAATGCCATCATTGCAGATTATAAAACATTCTTAGAGTCCAAAACTCTTGATGGATTAGTAGAATCTTACAATAAGCAAGTCAAATGTGGCGTTGTGGGAGTGCGTCGCCAAGCCTTATATTTAATGGCTTTAAAGCAGGAGTTTAAAGAACGCTTAAAAGAAAGCCCTGTTTACCTCTTAGAGCATGTGTTAGGCATGGTTGGACCGATTGAAGTTATTGATGGGAATATTAGGATAAAGGAATAATACGTTATAGGGTTTTTAAAACCTCATAAATCTTTACCATAGCATAGGTGTCTAATTTACAATAGGCTAATAAATCTTGCCTTGTTTTCTCATAATCTCCTTTATAGTCTCCACTTGCCATTTGAGCAAATATTGTACTAGCAGTGCCACCTTCTTTGATTTCAAGGTCTTGATATGATAAGTCTGGAACTAAAGCTGGCAATACATATTTTATTGAATAACTACCTTTCATTTCTGGTGTGTAATACCAGCGTTGTTGAAACGGAATCATCAAATCTTTTAATCGGTTTATGATACTATTTATCTCAATTGAATATTGCGGATATACTGAGATTAGGTCATTTAACTTTCCTCTTTCAAAACCAATATTATACACTAATATATCACCAGAATTACCACAATCGGTTATTAATTGTTTTACAAAACCTATTCTAGGGTCTTGATTGGTTTTAGTTTCTGCTAGGTACTCAAAGTGATCTAAAACACTATTCTCTTGTTGCAGTATGTGAAGAGAGTATTGAAAGACAAATTGTTGATATGGCCTTGTATTATCGTAAATCGGAATGGCTGATCCCATGGTTTCAAAATCCAGAAAATATAAGGGATAGTTTAGGCCTTCTAAAAATGTCGAGATATTTTTCTTATCGATATGTTTTACACTATTTAACTCACTTGTGACTTGTAATAATTGGTTAGAATTGAATGACGTAACATTTAAATCAATCTCTTCAAAAGAAATGACACCTTGTTGATACAACTCAAATTTCTTATTTACGTTTAATCTAGAAATATTGAAGACTGAATAGTCTGGAATATGGCTCCAGCAATACCCTTTAAAATCACAATCATAAGGTTTTGAGCAATGTGGTCCAATATCTATATCTGGGACTTCATCTTCCTTTATGACCTCCTTAAATCGCTCAATTTGGTTTGGTGTTTTAGGCAGTACTTCTTGAACTCTATCATAAACCGATTCTATGGTAAATAGTTCTTCAATATCAATATTGCCTTGCTTTATATATTGGTTATTAATATATACAATTGAAATATCCTTTAGGTCAATACCTGAATTTACAATGGTATAGTACTGAATAGCTGCATCATTTACATAAACATCTGAAACACTAGTGGAACTCTTAACTTCATACGCTTTCCAACCATCCTCATCTTTTACTAAAATATCGAGGGCAGCTATAACCCCATTAAATTGAAAGGTAGCCTCATAGATAATGGGCTCTCCTTTTTGAATAAAGTCTACTGTTTTAAAAACCGACTCTTGTATTTTATAATAACTAGAAGGTGAAGCATCAACACCACCTGGAAATAAATCTTGGGCCAATTCTCCTACCCTATGCCCTTGATTAAAAATAGCTTGTAATTGGGCAGGTGTCTCATCTTTTAAGTTATAATGATGTTTATACAAATACAATGATTTCTCACATTGTAAGCCTTTAATAAAGGTTGATTTTGAAAGTATTGGTTTTTCCATTTAATCACCTTTGGGTTCTTCTAAAAACTTAAGAAATAATAATTCCAACATACCTTCTCTAGATTCAAATTTCACGTCCCAACGATTCTCTAAAAATGTTAATAACGTTAGCCCTCTTTGAAGAATATTTTGGGCTGTCCAGTTATCATGTGCTGCAACTTCTATTTCAGAATGGGAACCGTCATTATATCCCATTCTTATTTTTTTATCTTGACTATCAAATTTTGCAACTTTTTTATCTGCAAAGCAATCATTTTGCAAACTTGCATTAATACTCATAGATAAGGGAACTAAGTTGCCTAATGAATTAGTAATTATTCCTAATTCTTTTTCATTGAAATTATTAATGACATTTTTCCAACAATCTTTTGATGGTGTTTGCGGTAGAATATGTTCTACAGATACCTTGTCTTTTTTATCCTTAACAAATAGTGTAGACCAATCTATCTTTTGATTTCCTCTTTGTTTTACTTTTTCTAATTCATATTCATACAGGAAATATTTAAGGCCATTCCAGCTGTAGAAACCTCCACCGCCTTGAAATTTTTTCTGTAAATATTTTTGAAAATGTACGTAATCAAAATGCTTTGGTCCATCATCTTCATACTGATAAAATGACCAATGCATTCGCTCCTCTAATGTTTCAATAATTTCATCGATAGTTGTTTCACCTACTCTTAGCTGCCTAGCCGCTTTGTAAAACTCACTGTTTCGGTAAGTAGAAAAAGCTCTACCCATCCTGAAAATTATAAAGATAAAGCGCTCTATCTGTTTAAATAATTTTACCCTATCACTTGACGTAACCCCTTTAGCAATAAAAGACACAGTAACCAATGGTCTAAAATAAACAATTCCTACTCTGTTTAGCCTATCAAGCCATATTGACTCTTTATCTGTTAAATCTGGATTGTTTAATGGATTGTTTGTGTTATACCAATGTGCAGCAACTTCTTTTAAACTACTCACATATTCTTCAATTTCTTTCGGTCTTAATTTTGCGACCGACTTGGTTCCATTCTCCTCTTCGAAAACATCATCATCATCATCGTCATCAATAATTTCTTCTTTAACCTCCTCTATAATCTCTAAATCCGAAACATCTACTTCAATTTTGCTAAATATGTTTTTAGGTGTAAATTTTTCACCTAACAGAAACTTTATATAATCATCACCTTTTTGACGTGTATACTGAAAATACATAATCCAATGGGCCACTAAAAAATCATCATCATTTAATGGCTTTTTCTTATTTCTACCAATTTGATGATAGATACCTTTCCATGCATCATTTATTTTTTCTCTTAACGCATTTCGGTCATCATTTTTTAGCTCACTTTTGTCATAGAGGGTAGTCAAATAGATTAATCTGTTTTTTAATAACTCAAGATTTGATAATTGCTTACCTCGATTATTCATGGTTTCAAAGGCAACATACACGTCAAAATCATCACCAATTTCGTACTTGTTAAACTTTAAGTTCTGTGTTACTTTACGATAAAGAGATTCTATTTCTTCAATTCCATACTCCTCCAAAACATGCTTTAGGTTGTCCTTAAAAAATACCTTGGCATTTTCTAAATTTAAGGTGTAAAAAGTCTCTCCTATTTCCCCACCACTCGGTTCATTTAATATTTTATGCTTCAGATATTTAAAGCTTGGATTATCAACCTCATAGCTAAACATGTAAGTATTAATTATGAATTGAGGTGGTTTAGATATTACGAGATAGGTTTCTTTAATTTGTTTAATACTAAAAGACCCTAAATAAATATCCGAGTCGTTCTTGTCTTTGTTTTCTGGTAAACTGGTTACAACTTCAATTAAAGCTTGAATGAAAATAACAACTGTCGTTAATCTCTGTTGACCATCCACAATGTGATAAGGTGTATAATCTCTATCTCTAATTAGCCAACCTTCATCATTCCAATTTCTCCAAATATGTTCTTCAACACGTTTAAGAGTTAAAACACCAGTATAGTGCATTTTGTTATCTGGCAAATTGATGATATCCTCCCAAAAATCCTTTAATTGTTTTGTGGACCATGCATATCCTCTCTGATAATCTGGTATTTTAAATATCCCATCTTTAAATATTTTGTTTAGCGATTCTAGTTCTTTCATGACAATTGCATTAAAATATCCTTTACTAAATTTCTATCAAAATTCATATGGTCGCGTTGATTATAAAAGTTACATATACAGTTATAACAACTTGACTCACAGGCATCAGCTTTATCAGTTCCATCCAAGTTATAATGTAATAAGTCCATTGCCTCGTGGGCGACCTTTCGAATTAAGGATTCTTCCGCTAATAAGGCCTCTAATGAGCCTGTTCCTCCTTCAGTAGTTTCAAAGATTACAAACCTTAAATTAATGTCCATAACCAATTGATAATAGCCTCTTATTTCGCTATCGTCTAAATCTAAAGTATGACAAATCGACTGTAATAATGTATGTAAGAAGGTTTTTGCAAAACTTGATATAAGGTGTGCAGCTGGTAAATCACTCAATTCTAATGTTAGCACATCATTTCTTGACTTCATGTATAAGCTTATCCTTTCATGTAATTTAGAACGATCTATTTCCCTATTTTCACAATGTCTTTGTTTTGCATCATCACTATTAGCAACCCAATAACGATTAATTGGATCTAACGTAAAACCTGGCCTACCCTGTCTCATTTCAAATGCAAATCCCAAATTAGCATGATACATAGTTGCATTTCTTTCAAAACTTATTTCTATTTGTTTATTACTGTTAAGAGGTAATGAACTTGTTAATATGTTGTTTTCGTCATCATTTCTAAAATAAGAATTCTTAATTATATAACCTCCTCTTGATCTTTCTTCTTCATCGGCTGTAATACGCATTCTTCTTCTTCCCATCATTCGAGGAAATGTTAATGCTCTTTTTATTGTATTATCATCCCAAACAGTTCCACAGCTTCTGCAATTCGTAGGGATTTCATGATGTGTTCCCAAATCCTCAATATAATCGCATTCATCACAAACAACAATATTTGTGAAAGCTTCTAAATCAGATTCTCGACTCACTCTCTCTACCCAAAGTTTTTGTCCGCCATAATAAATATCATTTAAAGGTGCTAATTCCCTAATTGCAATTAACTGATCCCTGTCTATTTCCTTTTCTGATCCTTCATGAAGAAATTTTATAGACAGATTTTTAGTTGGAAATGCATAATTAGGCAAAAACCCTACTTGACTTAAATATCTATAAGTGTAGAAATCTTGTTGTCCATTTTTAATTTGGTAATTCCTTTTTTCAAGTGCTCGTCGACGCGCATCAAGATGCCAATTAGGAGCTGCACCTTCTTCATTAATTTTCTTGTTTATATCATTTATCTCTGCAATATTCTCACGAAAATCATCACGAAGTTTTTCATAGGCTTTATCGAAATTTATTAAAAACGCGTCTATAACTTCTTCAATAAATTCCTGTTTAATTCCAAATTTCGAATCTTGTATGACCTTTTCAAAAGTAGACTCAATATTGTTTATTATTCTTTGTTTATTTAATTCAAGTTGATCTGAGAGTTCTTTTTTAAAATTTAAAATTAACGGCAATTCAGGGTTTATGAAATCAAGGATGCTTTCTGCTTTATTTGGAAGTTCCCATTGCAAAGTTTGGAAAACAATCGAATGCAAGTGCGCTTGAAAAAGCACAGGATTATCTAAATTGAAACGTGGTGCCGATATTTTTCCAGATACTATATCTAATGGTCGGTTATAAAAATACTGATCGTGTGGTCCTCTTCCCGGACCAGAGCCACAAAATGTAGTAACTATTGAACCTTGACCACTTCGTCCTGCACGACCAGCTCTTTGAGCATAATTGGATGGATTAGGAGGCACATTTCGCATATATACAGCAGACAAAGTACCTATATCAATTCCTAATTCCATTGTTGGTGTTGCCATTAATAATTGCAATTCTGGTGGTTCTGCCTTGAATCCCTTTTCTATTTTCTTTCGTGTTTGACCATCAACCTGTCCAGAATGTTCTTTAGCAATCAATTGATTGTTATCCTCAATATCCTGACTGTATTGCAAACTGAAATAATTATTCTCGATTCTACCTTCTTGCAATTCACCTCTACAAGTATTTTTAAGACATCCATTTGCTACTTTCCAGTTATATTTTGTTTTACATTGGTGACATTCTTGTTGTGGACCATTAATAGATTTTTTAACGACTAATATATCCGGATGTAGTAGCAATGCCTCCTGATTTCGATGCATATAACTTTCTATGTACCCCATCTCTGTTAAAAAGGCAACAGCCTGATTCAAGTAAGCTTCATGATTTTGAATATCAGTACCGAAGCATCTTCTGGTCCAAGTAGTCATAGTTCGAGAAGTTCTTAAAGCGAATGTATTAAAACGATCTTCAAGCAATCTTCTTTGCTGTGCTTCAGCATTTGAAAAACATCCCGGTTTCGTTCCTTCCACAGCTTCAAAAATTCTTTTGTCCGGAAGTATTTGATTTATTGGACCAATAACTTGCTGATCAAATGTTGCTCGATCTAATAAATTTGGATGGTTAAAGGCATTCTCTCTTCGAAAAATATCCATTATCCCTTTCAAGTAATCATAAACAAGATCAGAATTTTCAGCTGAAAGTATATTGTATTTACTTAATTCAGCGGATGGTACATATTCATCCAATTGATAATAATCAATCTCTATCAATCCAATATCTTCGAGATTTACAGACGTGAATTTTTTAGTTCCTCGTAATTCAAGTAATAAAAAGGTTTCTAAATATTGCAGATAATTTTGCTTGAATCTTCTACGTTGAACAGGTTTTATGTATTTTTCATCAATTATTTGAGGATATAATATTATTGGTAATTCATTAAGATGTAAGCCATCAGGGTTATCATCTATTGCTGTTTTAAGTAATCTCCTAAAATAAATTTGATTGTACCAATGGTTCATATGACCAGCCTGAAAAGCTGCATCTTGACGACTATCTGTGAATCCAATTAATTTCCTTTCATTTTTATCTTTAATTCCGTCTAACGTGGCAGCTGCTAAAACATCTGTACCTGTTGCACGTCCAATAGAGTTTAGTAGAAATAATTTCGTGTATTCGGAGACATTTCCTGTATACTGGGTTGAACAACTTGGACAATATGGAAATGGGCTTGGAATAAAAGTTCCAAGCTCTGAAGGGTCATGAATTTGCTCAAAATGATTAGTACAGGTATTTAGTTTACCATTTACAGGCACAATACCCCGTTCTCGAATTTGTCGTTTTACTTCTCTTCTAACAGGTGTTAGCCAATTTTCAGGATAATCATTAGGTGCAATATGAAATGAAGGAGAAAAATACCCTGTTCTATGATCTGCATCTTGGACCTGAAAAGTCCATGGCTGTGTTGCTCCAGTTATTTCTTCCCATTGTAATCCATAATACTTTTCACCACAAATCCTACAAAAGTGCAAAGGATAAAGTGATGATTCTGGTCGACCTTCTTTATTACACTTGGGACATTCTGTTTCTCCAATATGACTTAAATACCCGCAACCTTCTATCAAACAAGCACTTAATTCACCTCCTTGATTAAAGAAAGTATGAAGTTTTGTTATAAATCGAGGGACTTGACCTCCTAAATTACTTGTAACCGTACCCGCTGCACCAAGTAATAAACCAGCCTGTAGTTCGTTCTTGCAATCTTCTAATGAAGCTTGACCTCTATACTTATCTTGGTAATCTTTGGCGAGTGTTGTTAAGGATTGTACATTTTTTAATTCTGCTTCTAAAAAACTTAATAAAACAGATTCCTTCAAAGCTTCACCTAAATCTTTTGTTGTCTGACCTCCAAAAGATTCACCCATTATAGCCTCATAAACGGGTTTAATAGATTCTATTTCTGAAGCTGAAAACGCCTTTAGCATATTATCAGTAACAGAAATGGTTGAAGATAACTTTGTACCTGTAAATTGAATATTCTCGTCTTCGGTTGCAGTAACCACATTTTCTGCTTCAAACTTTTCACCAAAAACTTTAGTTGCAAATCTTGCTACGGTTTTATTACTTTCAAGTAAATCATCATCTGGACCACCGCTAACCATTGTAGCAGATGTACCAATACAAATTAATTCACCAATTGTATCTGTTCGTTGTTTTAAGCGCCTTACTAAAAAGGAGACATCTGCACCTTGTTTACCACTGTAGGTATGTAACTCATCTAACACTAAAAAACGAATATTTTGTCGCCATTGTTCAGCAAACAACTTGCGATCCTGTACTCGAGTTAATAAAAGCTCTAATTGAACATAATTGGTTATTAAAATGTCAGGTGGATTATTTCGTATTTCTTCGCGAGAAATAACCTCACAATCTTTAGGCTCTTTTTGATCACCGAATACATCTTTGTATTTGGTTATTGCCTCTGCAGGTGTTTGAGCTGTATCTCCAGTATATAAACCAATGCGTATTCCAGTACCTTCTAATTTGCCAGCTAATTCTTCATATTGTGTATTGGCTAAGGCGTTCATTGGATAAATAATAATAGCCTTTATACCTTTTAAGCTCTGGTCTTGACATTTTAAACAATAATCTACTATTGGGATTTCAAAACATATAGATTTACCTGAACCTGTGCCAGTAGTAACTACCAAGCTTTCTTTTTTGGCAACCGTGACTTCTATTGCTTGATCTTGGTGTAAATATGGCGGCCATTTAAATAAATTAGGCATCTTTGGATGTAGGATACCTTCATGTACAAACTTCTGTATGCTTCTACCTGGTTTAAACTTTTTCGATATTTGAATTACCGGGTCTCTCCATAGCATGGCTCCTTCTGCGATTTGTTGATCTACAAAATCTTTTACCTCTTTATCCTTGAATACTTGAAACGTATCTATATAAGAATGGTAATGTGTTTTTATATTTTGGAGTACTTTAAATGGTTCCATATGTTTTAAATTAATTCTTTAAAATTCTCTATTATTAAATCTAAAGTTTTATAACCTCCATATTTTTCAATATTTCTTCTCTTAACAAGAGGAAACTGATCCATTATAAATTCAATATCACTTTCAGAAAGATTATATAACTTAAAATAAATTGCATTTAACTTACACATCAATTGCAATCTTCTTTCTTCATCCCAAATAAATACTTTTTTTACTCCATACAGATCTAATGAAAGATTAGCTAAAGATTCAGAAGTGCATGAAAGTTCACTTACTATATCTATTATTGTATCCTCTAAATTTTTATCTGAATAGTCATCAATTAATGGTAATTGTTTTATGATATAGAAATTCAAATTTCTGCCTCCCATCTTTTGACGAACAATATAATCAAGAACAAAACAATTCAAATTTGCAGTTAATAAGCAACATAGCCTGGCATATTTCTTATCATCTTCGGTTTCAAATAATATTACTGGGGCAGAATTTCCGAAAGGAACTCCAGGGTTAATATTTGTTATTAAAGTTCTTTCATTGTTTGGATTTGTAATACCATGAAATGAAACCCAATAATTTCTATTTATTTTACCATTGATTATCGATTTATATTCATCAGTCTTGATATAATACCGAGGAGTAATTTCAAAATTTATATTCTTAAGTTCTTCAATTGTAGAACTTCTTGGATTTCCGTTTACTAAATCTAAATCATCTACACTTTCAAAAGTCGTATATCTATGATTATAAATATCAGTATATTTTCCCTCATATAATGGAACTGCTCCAGCTATTTTGTCATCATTTAAATCAATAAATAAATGAGCCATATTGGTCATATGAACCATTCCCCAAGGTTTTGAATTAAAAACAAACTCATTATTTTCTTCATTTATCCATATAGACTTATTGGAATAAATTTTTAATCCAAGTTCCGCTTCTTTTTTAGTTCTAAATGTTGGGCAATTTTTAGTATTAGGATTAAAAACAAAAAAATCTTTTGCAGATAATGTATATACCCTGTTCCCTTTTAATTGATCTGTATTATGAATAAAAAAGGCTAACATTACATCGTTGTCATATTTATCTCCTGTCAATGTTAAAAGAGAAAAACGCTGCTCCGCATGTACCTCAGAAAATAATTTTTCTTTATTTTCAAAATCAAATAAACTTTTTAGAAATTGGTTTTCAATTATAAATTGGAAAAAGTGTTTGGTATTGTCGTCTGTAGCAATATTAGTTGGCACAATAATTCCTGTTAATCCAAATCTATTAATTTTTCTAAATACAACCTCTGTAAATAACATGTAAGTATTTACATCACCTCTTCCCAAAATTGGATATTTATTAGAATTGTGATAAAAGTTTAAGCAGTGTTCAGTAGATGCTAAGCTTGCAATAAATTGATTGAAAAGTTTAATATTAGATTCTTTTAATCCATTTATTAGTTTTATTCTTTGACTTTTATTCGAAGTGTTTGAAATAGTATCATCTTTACCTTTAAAAAATTCCTTTTCTTGAAGTTTTACTCTTTCCCAAGGAGGATTCCCTAGTAAGCAATCAAACCCCTTTTGATTAGCTACTTCTGGAAATTCTAAATGGAAATGAAAAAAATTGTATTTAGACGAAAGTTGTGCAATTTCTTTTTCTAAATTTTCATCTATTTCCTCTCCATTTTTAATGGCATTTAATGTTTCGTTAGTTGGATATTTCTTTTGTAAACTATCTTTTTTAAAGAAAAAAGAAGCTGTCCAAGCATCTGCCAATCTCCACTCAATACTTTCTTGGTACTTTTGACGTAGCTCGAAATATTCTTGCTCCAATTCAGCGATGTCCTCTACACTATCTTGATCATGTTCATTTAGAAAGAAATATTCATCATCTAAACTTTCATCAACTGTAACTTTAAAATCAAGCGATCGTTGTAAACTCCCTTTTTCAATTTGTTTAAGCTCTTCCCTAACTTTTTTCTTTAAATCTGTACAAACATCTTTATCATCTAAAGTAACTGGATTAAAAGCTTCAACTGGAATACCCTTTTTAATCAATTCTGGCGTAGCACCAATAAGACTATTGCCACATTTAATTTTATGGTCAAGAAAGGTTAATGGCATACCTGGCATAGCAGCTGTTATCCAAAGAGAGAATTTACAAAGCTCTACTGCCATTGGATTTAAGTCTACTCCATAAATACAGTTCATTAAAACATCTCTTTTAGCTTCACGTAATTGCAATTCTGAAGGTAGATCTTCATCTCCTTTACGTATTGTAGCCAAATATTCTGCAAGTTTATTTAATGCGGCAAGTATAAAGGCTCCACTGCCACATGCTATATCAGCCACTTTTAATGACAGAATAGCTTTTTCTTTATCTTCTTCTGAATCCTTGGTCCTAATAGTATCCTCAATCACTGGTATTAATGCAGACTCTATTAATTGGGATACTAAACGACTATCTGTGTAATACGAACCTGTTGTTTTACGATCCATTGATTGATCGTCCATTATATATTGACCGCGTTTACCTATTAGTTTATCCTTTCGAATTAGATCTTCTTTAAGAATACGAGGATTATAATCTAATAAACTTTCATAAACAGATCCTAATTCGTCAATAGCCAGTGTAGCATAATTAATGCGTTGTCGGATTTTGTCTTTTACAAAAAAGCATAACGCATCTATAGCCTTTAACAAATACTTATTTTTAAGATTGAAAGATGCAATTTGGATTATTTTTTCACTCTTAAATAGTTGCCCCCCAAAAGCATTAATCTTACTTCCATCTGGAAATTCGTAACCGTTACCAACTAAATTAAAGGTAATCTTTAATCCTTCCCATAAGTCAGAATGTTCATCATAACTATAATTCCCTTCCAATACTTTTTTTCGTAATGTATCAATACTATAAGTGTCTGTGTAAATACTGTTTTGACTTGGCAACCATCCTTTCTGTTCTGCAAAAAGCAAAAACAGTAATCTATAAATTACATTTAGAATTTCGGTATATAAATACTTAACATCTTCATCTGAAACCTCATCAGGATTAATATTTTCAGCAAACCCATTTCCGAAAGACTCAATAGCTACAATTACTTGATTTCGAAGATCGTCACCAACCTTAAGTCCGATTTTTTTAGATTCTTTATGAAAGGTTTCTAAAATACATTCTTGTTCACTTTTTTCATCCTGATTAAGAAAGCGTGTATGATGCAAGATCTTAAATAGTATCCTGAATTGTTGTGTGTTTCCAGATTCAAAAATCCCCTCCAGATCAAACTCTAAATAGCCTTTGGTAATTGAATGGTAGAAATCTCGTAAAACCCTTATTTTCTTACCGTTGGTAATTATTCCCCATTGATCATCAGCCGTATTTAGATACTGCTGAAGCATATCTTGCGGGCTCTTTCGGGGATGTGTACGGCTTTCAGGATTTTTTTTATCAAATTCTAAAGAGCTATTTAAAATTAAAATTTTTGGAGCTGTATTTTCGTTCCAGCCTTTATATGGTATATGATAATCTTGATCTGCATCACTTCGAATATTTGAAGCAATAAATTGCGGATCAAATCCTAAAGCTTTCAAGAATGGAATTATCCATTTCTTACGAAGCGTAGTGTTATCAAATGCATCATTTAATATATCTTCCCGAATTTCTTCCCAACGTTTCTTTAGATCTTCATAAGCTATGGCAATGTAATCGTCCACCTTTTTAAGATCAAATGAATCATCTTTTACATAACTTGATCTGACATCTTTAAGAAGGTCTTCACAGAATTCTTCTGAAATAATATTGCCACTTGATTTAATAAAAGCTAATGCCATAATTATGCGGGATAAATTACTGTAAGGGTTAATAAATCATATCCGGCTAATTCAATAAACATTAGATCATCAATCCAATCGGGTTGATTAGTGCTTGAAGAATCTGCTATAATTTTTTTATACAATTCTTGTCTTTCATTAATTAGTTGATCCTTTCGCTTTTTAATAGATGAAATAAGTGCTGACCCCCATAGACTTTCTTTAATTGCAGAATTTATATCCACCTTAAAATCTTCAATTTGAATTCTTTTCAATGAAGGATCGGCTTTAGGGGAGAATTTTGATAAAATAGATTTATCTGATGGATTAACCGTTACTGTGAGTAACTCTTCTACAACATTCTTCTTTTTTCTTCCAGTAATAAATCTTACAAGAAATTGATAATGAAACAATTTTTCTAAAGTCTCTTTGGATAGAACATAAGCATTACGCCCATAATGTCCTTCCTCTTGAAAAAAATCGGATTTAACCAGACTTATTAATTTTCTAACTAAAGGATGTCCTAATTCTAATACTATCGCATCAGGATGCTGGAGACCTTCTTCTGGATCAAAAGTTACTTTATTTAGATTGTCATTGTTGTATTGTGGGGATTCTAATCTTGGGTCATTTAAAGCTATTTTGTAAAAACCAGCTCCAATTTCTAATAATTCACCTTGAAATGATTTTAAAGCTGCTTTGACAAAATAAATAAGTTCTTCTTTGGAGCCAACGATATTATTGGTTTCTTTAATTCGTTTTTCAATTTCGGGTAGATTGACATTCAGTAAATCGTAAAAACTTTCTGTTACGATGGTTTCATTTCGTTCTGCTTCAGATATAGAAACAGATTTATTAATAGCTTCTTTAGTGCCTCCAACTCCTGCTTCCTTAAATATATCTAATTGATCTTCATTTGATTTTTTTATTCTTCTTTTTTTATACTGATTTAAAATAAACTGATTTAATTCGCTTTCATTACCAAAGAATGCCGCACTATAACCGCGATCTGTCCTAATCTGTACAGCCTTTCTAATTAGTGTATGTAAAATATCTACGTCGAGAGTTTTGTCCAGAACCAAGGCCCTTATGTGAACTGTGTCATGAGGTTGCCCGATACGATCAATACGACCGTTTCGTTGTTCCAATCTATTTGGATTCCAAGGAAGCTCATAATGTACTATACAAGATGATAATCTTTGTAAATTCAACCCTTCAGAAATTGCATCTGTAGCAATAAGTAATCCTGAGTTCAGTTTATCAAACTCTATAAAAATATCTCTTCTTTTATTAAGTGATAATCCGCCATGTACAGTCAGTACATTGTTATTACTTTTTAAGTTTTTCTCCAAATAGTCTAATGTGTCTTTATACTTTGTGAAAACGATTATTTTTTGATCAAATCGTTTTAAGTCTGGCAGTACATTATTCATTAATTCTTTTAGTTTATCATCTTTGGATGCACTAACTTTTTTCGCTTTATCAATAAGTCTCTCTAACTCTTCTTTCTCACCTTCAAATACAAATTGGGTATCTAATTTTTGTGATGTTTCTTCTTCTGTCATTCTATCATGATCATGCAAAGCATCATTAATAAATCCTTCGAACAATCCCTGCTCTTGAATAGTAACTTTTAACTCTACATGTTTAGATTGTTCGAACAGTCTGTTTCTCAATGATTGCAATAAGGCATATGGACTACTTATAGCTCTTTTCTGTAAGTGAATGGCAACCCATTGGGAAACCATATTTCGCTTTCCGCTTTTAATTGCTTCATGAATAATTTTGTCAGTATAATTTTCAGTTGCCTCTAATAATTGTTCAAATGCAGATGACGGCTGCACTCTAATTTCCTTTTGGATCCTTTTAGGAAATGGGGACTTTCTTTCTTGCTCTTTATACCAAGCCTCAATCTTTTCGCGGTTCCTTTGACAAACATTAAAACGAGCTTCTTTTTTATTAAAACTAACTTTTCCATGATTCTTGTAAGTGACAATTTTTGGGTTTAGCAATTCTATAATACTGGCAAATGAATCGGAATAACCATTATGAGGTGTTGCTGTAAGAAACAACACATTTTGAATCCTACTTGATACATTTTTAAGAAGTTCATACCTCAACATACTTTTGCTTCCTGCTTGACTCCCACTTTGATGCGGTCTTGCGCATAAGTGAACTTCATCTACAATTAAGTAATCCCATTGATGTTCTAATATTTGATGCTGAATGTTTGGTGCTTTGGCATAATCTAATGAAGCAATGACCACGTCAAAATATTTCCAAGGACTGGTTCCAATGGGTAGCTCTTTTTCATATTCTTTCCTTGTATAACTTGAAATAATTTGTGAATTAATATGAAAGAAATAAGACAATGCCTCTTGCCATTGTTCTTTAAGATTCGCAGGAGTTAGAATTAAAATTCTTTTAGCATTACCACGTTGTATCGCTTCGGATAATATTAATCCAGCCTCTATCGTTTTTCCTAAACCAACATCGTCTGCTATTAAAAGTCTGGTTTGAGGTCTTTCTAATGAAAGTACTAAAGGTACTAACTGGTAATCAAATGGAATAACAGCACTTCGTTGCAAACTCAAAAAAGGTGCAGATGCATGAATTAAATCAAATTTATAAGCAGTTTGTAATAGTTTTTGATTTGAATAATTACCAGGATGATCAGAACTTATTGTTTCAAATTTAGCATCTTGAACTTTTTCAACGCCTTTAAGAAATGTGGTTTTTTCTAATGAATCACCTGATAATGGGATAGCAGAAAACATTGATTCGGAATTGTCCTCAACTCTCCATAGTCTGTTTCTTAATTTTATAATCTGTCCTTGAGAAATCAATATACCTTTGTTTTAATAAAATTAATGTCATTAAAAAAAAACACTTCCGTTCTTTGCTTTTCCGTTAATTTTATTATTCCAGGTAGTTATTATAACATATATATTCATTAATTTATTTGATGTTTTAGGAAATTTAAAGATATAAAAAGTAAGAATAATAAAAAGTGAAAATTATCATTAGTTCAAAACAAAAATAATATACGCTATAAGTCATTATTTGGGATTTACCAGTTTCGCTGACTTTATAAAACATAATTCAAGTGAAAAAACTATTACTAAACCTAAACTTCAAAATTTTTTAAAAAGGAATAAACTATTGATTATTATTTCTGCTGTCGTCATTTCTGGGATATTTATATACAATTATTCAACCAGACAAAGTTGGATGATGTGGCAAGAAGATCATTATATAGAGGTGGATTTTGATACAGAAAAATATAACATGAACCAACTTAAACGATATAAAGAAGAAAGGATAAATCTTTTTGAAAAAGTGTCACCGACTTGCGACACAAAATTTTTTAATGACGATGAAAGTGTCAATATCTGGTATGGAAAGAATAGAAATAAAGAGTTAGAATATTTCACGGCTCTAGGATTACATCCAGAAACGGGAAAAACACTTAAACCAATTACAAGGTATATGATTGACAAGTATATTTGCCATGAATAAGGTCTATTTGATAACCCTCATGCTTTACACATATGTCATAAAATTGTTCCAATATGATAACAGTCAATGCTTTACATTTATACACTTATAAAAATAAATAATTGTATCATGAATAGAAAAAATAATCCTAAAAACAAAAACATCACTGTCAGAGTTAATGAACGTCAATATTGGGAATTTAATGAAATAGCTCACTCACATGATTTAAGTGTATCAGAATGGGCGAATCACTTATTATCCAAGCACAAAAACAGCTACGGTAAAACGGAAAATAAAGAAGAATTAATTGAAGGCATTGATTTAACAATTAAAAAAATGGAGTTTATTTGTCAAGTGCTAGAAAAGCTAAAGAGTGAATACAAAACTTTTTATGATAAGACAGTAGATTTGGCAATAACAAACATGAAACTTACAGAAAAGTTAATCGAATTGAAGAAGTTTAAAAGAAAGCTCCAAAATTAAGCACCGTATCAACTGTCATTTTCACAGAGTCCATCATTCATCAATCTAATGATATCTGAATATTTATAAAAAATACGTTTGCCAACCTTTGAAATTCTAACATTATAGTCGGTAGCAAAGGTTGACATTTTTGTATTGCCGTAGTTAAAGAAGTCTTGAACTACTTTTCTCGGTACCCAATCACCCATGATTTGAGAGGCAGTTAGTGTTGCTGTGTTGTTATTTTTTGAATCCATTTGAATGCTTTTGATTTCAAATGTCTGAATAAAACCTGAAAAAGCTTGGAACAAAAAGTTTACTATGATAATATATTCCTATTAACATGTGCAACCCTAAATTGTCTTTCATTATAATAATTTGCTTTTGCCTTTTCACTATTATTCAACTGTCCTTTAGTCCTGTAAAGAATTTCTAATAAAGCATAAAATTCAAATTTAAAATCACCTTCATCAACATCTATAAAATTAAGCTCTCTATTAAAATCAATAAGAAAGTGATATAAATTATATAACTCATTTTTATGAGCGTAATTGATTATATGCATAACTGAAGTCAATGGATTCGTATCAGAAAGAGGCATTTTGTAATTAGGAATTTCTGTTTTTAGCAGGTCAGCTAATTTTTTCAAATCATCAATTACATCTCTTAAAATTGGAGGAAAATTCAAGTTATTTATTTGTCTATTAACTTTTCTTCCTACATCCGAAAGATCAATTTTTAAATCTAGAGCTATTTTCTCTTTAATAACAGATGAACTATAACGCTCATAAAATCCCCATACCAATTCATAAGGGTATAAATATTCTACTTGTTCTTGGTAACCATCTAAGGCCTGAAAAAAATCAGTATTATTAATAAAAACATTGGGTGTATATTTTAATAAACCAAAAGACTTTACAACTTCTATAACCTCATCATCTTTATAAAATGATAATTTAAAGACATTCTCGGCTATTAAAACAAATTTTTGTAAATCATTGATTTTTAAATAATCTTCTTTCAAATTTTCCAGTGCATGGATAAGTCCCTCCCTTTCATTAGCTAATCTTTGAAGTTCCTGTTCCTTAAATTTTTTATTCAGTTTTTTTAGCGCCTCTTTCATTCAGTAATCTTCTTAAAGTGTTTTTGTAATTTCTTTTTCGCTTGTATCAAAATAGCATCATCAATATAAAAATAATGACTATCGATGTCATTTGAGCGCGTATGACCCATTAAAATTTTTATGACTAAACCCTCTCTAATCCCTGCCTCATGTATAGACTGTCTAAAAAACCTCCGTGCCGCATAGGTTGATAAGGAGAATTCAATACCTGTTAGTGCTGCTATTAGCTTCAGATTTAAATTAAATTTATCTAAACTTCGCTTAGGTAAAATACGTCTTTCAGGCAACTGACCTTCATACTTTTCAAATAAAGAAAGCGTTTGCTTCATAAAAAATTGTTTGGTTTGTACTTTGGTTTTCTTCCGATCAAGATTAAAATAACCGTTTTTAATATCTGGATATTTTAAATCAATTACGTCGCAATAACTCAATCCTGTATGACACAGAAACACAAATAAATCTCGATATACATCTAGTTTTGGATTATTTGACAAATCAAGTTCAACAATGTTTTTGAATTCAGCGTTGGCTAAACGTGGTTTTTCAGTTCTTTTAAAAGTAGTCTTGACCCCAATAAATGGATTTCTAGTAATTTCTTCCTCAAAATGAAGCTTGGTAAAAAATGGTCTAATGTTCTTCACCACACTATTTACAGACTGTCCATTTAAAGCGATCTTATTATACTTTTTATTAGGTTTCTTTAAATAAGCAATAAATTTCGCAGCATGTTTCCTTTTGAACTCCGTTACATGCAATTTATCCAACTTTGTATGTTTTAAAAAGTTAGAAAAATGAGTGACTGATCTTTTGTAATTGTTTTTTGTTCCTGGAGCTTTATCGACATCAGGAAGAATGTCATTCTCGTAATAATGATTAACAGCTTGGAGAATTGTTATTTTATCATCCATTTGAACTCTGCTCAATAAATGATCTACAATTTGGTGAGGTGTTATAGTTGACATTTCTGCTTTATGATCTCTTAAATAATTATGAAATTCATTCTCAATGGCATTGAGAAAAAGATTATAACTCAGATATTTTTTGTCTTTTGAAGTAAAACGCTGATTCGTTTCAATCCAATTACTAAGTTCAGATCCCATAATTGGAATTAAGCTCATTTTTCCTTCCGCCTTTTTTCGGTTGTGAAGGACTCTCAGATAAAAAGGATAACGCTTGTCTTCTTCTAACTTTTTAGGAACTTTGATGTAAAACTTTAATGTTGTTGCCATAATTTTTTTGTTAAGATTACTGATTTTGTTTAAAAATTTGTGGAACAAAAAAATGACATCAACTAAGTTCAATAGAATCTAGTTGCAAACGAAAGCCCAAAACACCATCAAATAATTTCTAAATATTTCGCCAAAAACGAATTTTTGGTGAAACATGTTTCACTTGGTGAAACAATGGTGAAACATTTTATGTGTTTAACCGAACCCAACTGAAAACAAAAACCCCGTGTTTCCTACGAAACACGGGGTAATGAATTTAATTGAACCTATATTAGTGACCTCGAGAGGATTCGAACCTCCAACCCTCAGAGCCGAAATCTGATATTCTATCCAGTTGAACTACGAGGCCATTTAATTTAATATTACATATAAAAACAATTTGAAATCTGATATCCCCTTGAACTACGAGGCCAGTTTTGTGTTATGTCAATTTTGCTTTTACAATCATTGAAATGGTTTTACCATCGGCTTGGCCTGCTAACTCCTTGCTAACAATCCCCATCACTTTCCCCATATCTTTCATGCCTTCGGCACCAATCTCATCTATGGTCATAACCACCACTTTCTCTATCTCTTCTTCCGTTAAGGCTTCTGGTAAAAACTGACTTATCACTTCCGCCTGGTCAATTTCTGGTAAGGCCAAATCCTTACGGTCTTGTTCTAAATAAATGGCAGCACTATCCTTACGCTGCTTCACCAACTTAGATAATATCTTGATCTCTTGGTCTTCGGTCAACTCGCCTCCCTCTCCTGAGGTTTGCGCCAATAATAGCTCAGATTTTATAGCTCTTAATGCCGCTAAAGCCGTTTGGTCTTTCGCTTTCATTGCCGCTTTTAGAGCAACCATAACATCATTCTGTAAACTCATAATACTCCGTTTTATTTCGGTTACGAAGATATAAAAAAGTAAGAGGTTTCAAGCTATGCTTCACCGTATTACTGCATAAAAAAAACCCGAAACGTATCTCTCAACGTTTCGGGTTTAACAAAGTGTGAAACACTAAACTAAATTTGCTATTAATCTACGTTGTCGTGTAAAAATGAATTGTTACTTCTCAATTGAATGTCATCGTTGTCGTCAGTCGTCACCGATGTACGGGAAGCATTGGTTTCTGATGAATGCTGTGCATCCTCCAAATTCACACCTTGTCTTTTGTATGCTGGTTCTTTTTCAATTTCATCTATTTTTGCCGTATTGAATTTATAATTGAAATCTTTCATTTTACGACGCCTTTCGTCTGCTCGCTCTTTCAATAATTCTGAAATCGGACTATTCATTGGATCAATTTCTTCTCCAACTTCGGCCTCTGTTGCGTCAGATTCTATCACCTTTTTTTCAAATACAATTTCCTCTTCTACCTCAGGTTGCGCTTTTACTTTGGTGTCGTTTTCATTCATGGCAGACTCATAAGTCATGAAATCATCCAAGGCATAACGCTTTTCACCTTCCTCATTAGCTTCCGTTACTGGAACAATTTCTATATGCTCTTGTACTTCCATATCCTTGACCTCCTCGTCTAAAGTGAAAATGGTTTTTTCTTCAACAACCTCTTCTTCGGAAGCTCCAAATGATAATGGCAAGTCAAACGTCAACGTAATCTGCTCCTCTTCAACCTCATCAATTACCTCGTCTTTGACCGCTTGCATTGGCGTGATAACAAAATCCTCTTCTACAGTTTTATGATCTAAAACTTCATCATAAACCACACTAATATTTTTAATGATATCAGTTGTTGTAATCAAATCGGTCTCCGAATGATTAAGGGCATCATCAATCTCTTCTTCATCATCAACCAAAGTATGAACTACCACTGTCGAATCCGTATCTTCTTCCTTTTCTAAAATAATATCTGGTGTGATAATCGCAGGATCACTTTCGGTAACACGTACCTCATCATTCCTATCCTCTTCTAAAGCATGAACCACTTTCTTTTGTTCAGTATTTGAAATCTCATACTGCTGATCAATATCAAATCCAGTTGCAATAATCGTTACAGAAATCGATTCTTGTAACGACTCATCCTCACCAACACCCATAATAATATTAGCACCATGTCCGGCTTCAATTTGAATGTGATCATTAATCTCACCTATTTCATCAATAGTAATTTCCTGAGAACCAGAAACGATAAGCAACAGTACGTTTTTAGCTCCAGTAATTTTGTTGTCATTAAGTAATGGTGAATCTAAAGCCTTCATGATCGCCTCTTGAGCTCTCGTTTTTCCTGAAGCTGTAGATGATCCCATAATGGCCGTACCACTATTACTCAATACGGTTTTAGCATCGCGTAAATCGATGTTTTGTGTGTAATGGTGTGTGATAACTTCGGCAATTCCGCGAGATGCTGTAGATAACACCTCATCTGCTTTAGAGAAACCAGCTTTAAATCCTAAATTACCATAAACTTCACGTAATTTATTATTATTGATCACTACTAAAGAATCTACATGACCACGCAAGGTTTCAACCCCTTTTTGGGCTTGCTCATTTCTTGTTTTTCCTTCAAACTGAAATGGCATGGTCACAATACCAACCGTTAATATATCTAATTCTTTCGCAAGCTTCGCTATAATTGGTGCTGCACCTGTACCAGTACCACCACCCATTCCAGCCGTAATAAATACCATTTTTGTATTGGTATCTAACATGCGACGTAAATCTTCTAAACTTTCTACTGCAGCCTGCTCACCTACTTCCGGATTTGCACCTGCACCTAAACCTTCGGTTAAATTAACTCCTAATTGAATTTTGTTCGGGACACCACTGTTTTGCAGTGCTTGGGCATCTGTATTACATATTACAAAATCTACACCTTTAATCCCTTGTAAAAACATGTGATTAATGGCGTTACTTCCTCCTCCACCAACTCCAATCACTTTAATGACGTTGGATTGGTTTTTTGGTAAATCGAATGCAATGCTGCCTAACTCATTGTTGTTGCTCATAAAATTTCTTTTACTCTATTTATATTATAATTCCCCAAATACCTTCAATAGTCCTACCCAATTGAAGATGTATGATCTATTTATTCTGCGTTATCTAAAAAATCTTTAACGCGTTCTGTTAATTTGTCTAAAAAGGACTTGCGTTCTTTTTTTGGTTGCTCAATCGCTTCTTCATGCGCGCCATGGTCCTCAGCATTTTCTTCGGCCACCTGCTCCATGAGCTCTATTTCTTTCTCGGCACGTTTGCGTTCCTGACGTTTTAATCCGTCCATCACTAAACCTACAGCGGTGGCGTACAACGGACTTGCAATCTCATCATCACTATCACCCGCAAGGTGCTCGTTTGGATAGCCAATTCTTGTATCCATTCCTGTGATATACTCCACCAATTGCTTCAAATGCTTCAACTGACTTCCGCCTCCCGTTAAAACAATACCGGCTATTAATTTTTTCTTTTGCTCTTCGTGACCGTAGTTCTTAATCTCAACATACACCTGCTCTACAATTTCAACCACTCGCGCATGAATAATCTTAGATAGATTTTTTAACGTAATCTCCTTAGGTTCGCGACCACGCAATCCCGGAATCGATACGATTTCATTCTCCTTATTCTCTCCTGGCCATGCAGAACCGAATTTTATTTTTAATAATTCGGCCTGTTTCTCAATAATAGAACAGCCTTCTTTAATATCTTCTGTCACGACATTGCCACCAAATGGAATTACAGCCGTATGACGTATGATGCCATCTTTAAACACCGCAAGATCTGTGGTTCCACCTCCTATATCAATTAAAGCAACACCAGCTTCTTTTTCTTCCTGACTCAATACGGCATTAGCCGATGCTAGTGGTTCTAAGGTGATGCCTTCCAACTCTAAACCGGAGCTTTTTACACAACGCCCAATATTTCTAATCGATGACACTTGACCCACCACCACATGGAAATTGGCTTCTAATCGTCCGCCATACATGCCAATAGGTTCCTTTATTTCAGCTTGACCATCAATTTTGTATTCCTGCGGTAACACATGAATAATTTCTTCACCCGGAAGCATGACCAACTTATGCACCTGATTAATTAATCGATCTATATCTTCTTCATCGATAACCACTTCAGAATTTGCTCTCGTGATATAATCACTATGTTGTAAACTTCGGATATGTTGCCCTGCAATTCCTACCGTTACGTCTTCAATTTTTAGTCCTGCTTCAGCTTCCGCCTCTTGAACCGCTTGCTGAATGGATTGTATTGTTTGTGTAATATTATTGACCACACCGCGATGAACTCCCAAACTCTTGGATTTTCCAATCCCTAAAATTTCGGCTTTTCCATATTCGTTCTTACGACCAATCATTGCCACAATTTTTGTGGTACCGATATCGAGTCCTACTGAAATTTTATTATTCTCCATCATTTACTTTTTGGTGCAAATCACTTGCTTATCAAATTTTAAATTCACTAGCGCATAATCAGCTAGCATATCGTCTTTCATGGCTTTCTTATAGAATGCCTTTAGATTACTTATTTTTTTATCTAACAAATTCAATGATCCGAGATGGATATTAAAATCATGAGATCTAAATTTTAAATCAATAGTTTTATCTTGATTTTGATGAATAACAGTGACATGCGTCATCAAAAAATCATCTTCTTGAACTTTTTTGGCTACGGTATACACATTTACCAAATCATTCTTTTCAATATTACCAGTTACGAGAGGCACGCGTGCGGTATAATTTGTTGATAAAGGCATAAACGAACCCGTCTCATCAATGTAATAAGATGCATTTGTGCTTACTCTTGCTATAGGTTTTTTTTGTTCAATTTCAGCTGTGATTAAGCCATCAACACTCATAAACACTTGCGCTTGCTTAATCATAGAATTAGAGTTTAGGGCAGATTCTAATTCGTTCAAATCTATAATATCTTTAGGCTTGTTTGTAACGCTCTCTTGATTTTGTATTAACAATTTACTAACAGTTTCATGAGTCACGAACAGATTATCATCTCCAACAAATTTTATAGCTGGCGTCACCACCTTCCTCCCAGCATTTCTCACTGATGAAAACGCATATAAAAAACCTACTAACATTAGTAGTAAAGCCACTTTTATATAGTTATAATTAACTCGCAATACTCAATGCCTTTTTAATATGTTTGACTTCTTCTCCAATATCGCCTGCGCCTAGTGTTAAAATTACCGTGGCACTAGAGTTTTGTATCTCCTCAATAAGGTCTGCTTTTTGGACTAAAGCTTTATGAGTCGTCTCAATTTTTTCTAACAACCAACCCGACGTAATACCTTCCATAGGCAATTCGCGCGCTGGATAGATATCTAGCAATACCACTTCATCAAACTGCGCTAAACTTTCGGCAAATTCATTCGCAAAATCTTTTGTTCTGCTGAACAAGTGCGGCTGAAATATGGCCATAACTTTCTTGTTGGGATACATTTCTCGAACCGCTTGATGCACGGCATTAATCTCCTCTGGGTGATGCGCATAATCATCAATGTAAATCAGGTCTTTGGTTTTAATCTGGTACGTAAATCGTCGTTTAACACCTTTGTAAGATGCTAATCCCTTGGCGAGCTGCGGATGAGGGAGTCCATATTCTACAGACATCGCCAAGGCAATTAATGCATTCGACAGATTGTGTCTACCGGGTAGGCTAAATTTAAAATCTTTAAGCAGCGTTTTTGGTGTTTGCACATCAAACACATAGCTGCCATTTTCTATTTTTATATTTTTTACTGAATAATCAGAATTATCTTCAATACCGTAAGTAATACCCTTAATAGGTAGTCCGTTTTTAACAAAGAGCTTTCCGTTTGGTTTTATTTTTTTTGTAAAATCTTCAAATGATTTTACCAAGGCCGAGGCATCACCATAAATATCGAGGTGATCTGCATCCATAGAAGTAATACAAGCAAAATCTGGAGACAAGGTCAAAAAGGAACGATCAAACTCATCTGCCTCGACAACCGTCACTTCTGTTCCGTTTTGTATTAAATTAGAATTATAATTCTCACTAATACCACCCAAAAATGCGGTAACGGCAACATCACATGCCTTTAGTAAATGGCCTAAAATACTCGTTGTGGTCGTTTTTCCGTGGGTACCAGCTACTGCCATACAAAAGGTCTCTTTTGTAATCGCTCCTAATACCATAGAACGCTTATGAACTTCAAATCCGTTGGACATGAAGTAATTCAATTCGTTATGTGTTTTTGGAATGGCCGGTGTGTAAACCACCAAGGTTGTTTCTGTGTTTAAAAACGGACTAGCAATAGCGTTCACGTCATCTTCAAAATGAACTGAAACGCCTATTTCTTGCAAAGCATCGGTGATGTCTGTTTTTGTTTTATCATAACCCGCAACAGCGAATCCCTTAGCTACAAAATAACGCGCCAAGGCACTCATCCCGATACCTCCGATGCCTATAAAATAAACGCTATTTTTTTGCTTCAAATCCATTAACTGTTTAACAATTTTTCAACTTCGTCTGCGATATCTTTTGTTGCATTCACTAATGCCAAATCTTTTATATGTTTTGATAGCATCGCTCTTTTATCTGGAGAGGCCATCAAGTCTGAGAATTCATTTTGAAACGCTGTGTCTAGATCACTCTCCTTGATTAGAATAGCTGCTTTTTTATTGGCAATTGCCATTGCATTTTTAGTTTGATGATCTTCTGCCACATTAGGTGAAGGAATAAAAATCACAGGCTTACCCACAACACATAATTCAGATACCGAACTCGCTCCTGCACGAGAAATAATAACATCTGCAGCTGCATAAGCCATATCCATAGTATTTAAGAATGCGTGTACTTGAATGTTTTCCAACTCATTATAATGCTTATAGTCTTGATAATACAGTTTTCCACATTGCCAAATAACTTGTACATTAAGCGATTTAAAATAGTCCAGATTGTGTTCTATAAGCTGGTTGATGCGTCTTGCTCCTAGACTTCCTCCCAACACTAAAAGCGTATGTTTATTATGTATTAATCGAAATGCATCTTTACCTTCTATATGTTTACTCTCTATATCTAACAGGTCTTTTCTAATTGGGTTTCCAGTTACAACGATTTTATCTTTTGGGAAGAATTTTTCTAAACCTTCATAAGCCACACAAATGGTATTGACCTGCTTTGCCAAAAGCTTATTGGTAATGCCAGGATATGAATTTTGTTCTTGAATCAAACTTGGAACACCTTTAGATGTCGCTGTCTTTAGTAGTGGTCCGCTTGCAAACCCTCCTGTCCCTATAGCCACATCAGGCTTGAACGTATTGATGATTTTACGGGACTTTAATAAGCTTGAAAGCAGTTTAAAAGGAAATACCAGATTCTTTAAGGTCAATTTTCTTTGTATCCCTGAAATCCATAAGCCTTGAATCTCATAGCCTGCCTGAGGGACTTTCTCCATTTCCATGCGATCTAAAGCGCCAACAAATAGAAATTCAGCATCTGGAAAACGAGACTTCAATTCATCTGCAATAGCAATTGCAGGATATATATGACCTCCTGTTCCTCCGCCTGACAATATGATTTTATAGTTACTCATTAAATGGTTTCACTTAAAATTTCTAATGGATTATCCTCATTAATCTCTTGATCTTTTATCTGCTCACGTCTCGCACTAACACTCAAAATGATGCCTACAGCTAAGCAGGTCATCCAAATAGAGGTTCCTCCACTACTAATTAGTGGTAAGGTTTGTCCAGTTACTGGAAATAACTCCACGGCCACAGCCATATTTATTAAGGCTTGAAATATAATGGGAAGACCAACACCTAAGACCAAAAGCTTACCAAAAACGGTATCTGCCTTTTGAGATACTATGACGATTCTAAATAACAACCACGAGTAAAGCACTAATAAAAACAAGCCACCTACTAAACCATATTCCTCAATAATAATTGCGAAAATGAAATCTGATGAAGATTGCGGTAGAAAATTCTTTTGCTGACTCTTGCCTGGCCCTCGTCCGAAAACATCTCCCGATGCAATAGCGATTTTTGCTTTTTCAATTTGATAATCGGCTTCAGTATCTTCACCATTAGCGAAATTTTCTACACGACTCATCCAGGTATCCACACGATTTGGCATGGCATCTGGAAATGCCTTAGCTACTAAAACAAATATGGTTAAGGCAACGATACCAGTACCAATGACTACAGCCAAATATTTTAACGGATACCCTCCAATAAATGCCAACATCATCACCATCAAAAACATAATTGCCGTTGTTGAAAAATTGGCAGGCAAAATCAATATCAGTATAAAAAATACAGGCGCCCAAAGCGGTAATATAGTCTCCGTAAAGGTCACCTGTTGATCTTGTATTTTTGATAAATACCGTGCCACATACACCATTAATACCACAGCCGCCAAGGTTGAAGTTTGAAACGACATTCCTACAAATGGTATTTGTATCCATCTACTAGCGTTAGCACCATCAATAGTGGTTCCTTGCAACATCGTTATGATTAACAACACCACAACAATAGGTATCATCACCATAGATAAGCCTCTGAAATAGCGATATGGTATTTTATGAACCCCATACATAATGGCAAATCCTAAAAATAAATGCATAAAGTGTTTCACAAAAAAACTGAATGTAGTTCCTGCACCACCAACGTATGCCAAATTACTCGCAGCACTATACACAGGAAGAAATGAGAAAATAGCCAGCAATGCGGCAATTGCCCAGATTAATCGATCTCCTTTTATGTTATTAAATAATGTCTGCACTGTATGTCTTTACAAATTTCTTACGGCATCTTTAAATTGACGCCCTCTATCTTCATAATTTTCAAATAGGTCAAAACTCGCACAAGCTGGAGACAACAATACATTATCACCGGCTTCGGCTATTTTATAAGCGATTTTCACGGCTTCACTCACAAATTGAGTTTCTACGATGATGTCAACCATATTCCCAAAATTATCCATCAGCTTTTCATTATCTACACCAAGACAGATAATGGCTTTTACCTTTTCGTTGACAAACTGAAATAGCTCTTGATAATCATTGCCTTTGTCTTCACCTCCAACAATCCAAACCGTCGGCGCATCCATACTTTCCAAAGCATAGTAAGTCGCATTGACATTGGTTGCTTTAGAATCGTTGATGTACTGCACCTTATTGATTTTAAGCACATGCTCTAAGCGATGCTCAACACCTTGAAAGTTCTCTAAGCTTTCTCTAATGGTTTGCTTTCTTATTTTAAGTAAATGCGCTACTGTTGAGGCAGCCATTGCATTTTTAATATTGTGTTTCCCCTCTAATGCTAAATTTGCTGTTGGCATAATTATCTGGTTATTATCTATTGTTATTTTAATATTATCATTGTCTAAATACGCGCCATTTTCAATAGGTGTTATTAGTGAAAATGGCAATAATGTTGATTGAACTGGATGTTTTACTAACCAATTCGTGATGACTGGATCATCTGCATCATAGATGAAATAGTCGTCTTGAGTTTGATTTTGAGCAATCTTGAATTTTGATTGGATATAATTTTCAAATTCATAATCATACCGATCCAAATGGTCTGGAGTAATATTGAGTAACACCGCAATCTTGGGCTTAAACTCATGGATATCATCCAATTGAAAACTACTGACTTCCAACACGTAGTTGGGATAATCATTTTCAACGATTTGTTTCGCAAAACTTTCTCCAATATTTCCTGCTAAACCAACCTTCATATCTTGTTTTAAAACATGATGCGTAAGACTTGCTGTGGTTGTTTTACCATTGCTTCCAGTAATAGCGACTAATGTCGCATCTGTAAATTTTGAAGCAAACTCTATCTCAGATACTATTGGTATTCCTATGGCTCTAATGTGTTTAACCAGAGGCGCTTTATTTGGAATACCCGGACTCTTCATCACGATATCTGCATTCAGAATTTTTTCTTGGGAATGTTCACCATCTTCAAATTCAATCTCATTATGTATAAGAACTTCTTTGTACTTGTCTTTTATTTGTCCTTTATCAGAAACAAAAACATCATATCCTTTTGCTCTTCCTAAAAGCGCTGTTCCAACACCACTTTCTCCTCCACCAAGAACCACTAACCGTTTCATTTATCTAATTTTCAAGGTCACGATAGATATAATTGCTAAGAGGATTCCAACAATCCAAAATCGTGTAACAATTTTACTTTCATGATATCCAGATTTCTGATAATGGTGATGTAAAGGCGACATTTTAAATATGCGTCGACCTTCACCATATTTCTTTCTGGTATACTTAAACCAACTTACTTGCATAATCACCGATAGATTTTCTGCCACAAAAATTCCGCACAACACAGGTATGAGCCATTCTTTACGCACAGCAATTGCAATTACAGCTATGATTCCTCCAATGGTCAAACTTCCTGTATCTCCCATAAATACTTGAGCTGGATACGTATTATACCATAAGAATCCAATCAATGCCCCTACAAATGCCGCGATATAAATAGTAATCTCTTCCACTCTTGGGATGTACATTATATCTAAGTAGTCTGAAAATATAATATTACCAGAAACCCAAGCAAAAATTCCTAAGGTGAGCACGATAATGGCCGATGTGCCTGCCGCTAATCCATCAATACCATCGGTTAAATTTGCACCATTTGAAACACCTGTTACTATAACTATGGTAATAAAAATAAAGATGAGCCATGCATATTTTTCCAAGCCAGGACTTATCCATGTAATTAAATCGGCATAATCAAATTCGTTGCCTTTGACAAATGGAATGGTTGTTTTTGTTGATTTCTCTTCTTCTTCAAAAAGTTTCGTCGGAGAAATATTTGGGTCCTCGGCCAAAAGCACTTGTTGTTGCTCTTGTGGTAATTTTTCTTTGATAGTCACATCATCATGAAAATACAGAGTGGTTCCAACAATAATACCTAGTCCGACTTGTCCTAGCACTTTAAAACGTCCTTTTAAACCTTCTTTATTATTCTTAAATTTTTTAATATAGTCATCAATAAATCCAATGGTACCCATCCATAGGGTAGTCACAATAAGCAAAATGATATAAATGTTTTCAAGTTTCGCTAGGAGCAAAACGGGTATGAGTGTTGCCAAAATGATAATGATTCCACCCATTGTAGGTGTGCCTGCTTTTTCAACCTGACCTTCTAAACCAAGGTCTCTAATGGTCTCACCAACTTGCTGTTTTTGTAGAAAACGAATAATGCGTTTACCAAAGATGGTAGAAATTAACAAGGATAAAATAATAGCTACAGCAGCTCGAAACGTAATGAACCCAAAAAGCGATGCTCCCGGAAATTGGAACTGTTGTTCTAAATAATCAAATAGGTAGTATAACATCTTACTTTTGTAACTGCTTTAAAAATTCCTCTACTAGTTTATAATCATCAAAATCAAAGCGCTCTCCTTTGATTTCTTGATAGGTTTCATGTCCTTTACCCGCAATCAAAATGATGTCATTGGGATTAGCCAATTGACAAGCTGTTTTAATGGCTTGCTTTCGATCAACGATGGACATGGTTTTTTTGAAATTTTGAGGTTCGACCCCTTTTTCAATATCTTCTATTATGGCCTCAGGGACCTCACTTCTCGGGTTATCACTGGTAAAAATTACCTTAGTACTTAATGCAGAAGCGATATGCCCCATTTTTGGACGCTTGGTTTTATCTCTATCTCCACCACACCCTATGACAGTAATCAGTTGTTCATTTTTTGTTCGAATGCTATTAACTGTTTCTAAGACATTTTTAAGAGCATCTGGTGTATGTGCATAATCAACAATAGCGGTAACTTTTTCTTCTGAAATGAGATATTGAAAACGACCGCTAACACTTTCTAATTCACTTATCAGCCTTAGAATTTCAACTTTTTCAAGCCCCAACAATTCTGCTGTACCGTATATTGCTGTGACATTATAAGCGTTAAAACTTCCAATTAGCCTCGTCCATAACTCACTATCATTAAGTTTTAAGAGTAAGCCACTAAATTCATTTTCTAATATCTGTGCTCTAAAATCCGCATAGGTTTTAAGCGCATAGGTATACTTTTTAGCCTGTGTGTTTTGCATCATGACCAAACCATTTTTATCATCAATATTGACCAAGGCAAATGCATGTTTTGGGAGATGATCAAAAAAAGATTTCTTAACATCTCTATATTCAGCAAACGTGTTATGATAGTCTAAATGGTCATGAGTAATGTTGGTGAAAATTCCGCCTTCAAAGTATAGGCCATCTGTTCGATGTTGGTGAATCCCATGAGAACTTACTTCCATAAAGCAGAATTCAACGCCTGCGTCATTCATAAGTTTCAAGTACTTATTAATAGTCAAAGAATCTGGTGTGGTATGTGTGGCTTTATATTCGGTATTATCGACCATTATTTTGACCGTTGACAAAAGACCCACCTTGAAGCCCGCTTTTTTAAACAACTGATAAAGCAGCGTTACAATTGTAGTCTTACCATTTGTGCCAGTGACCCCTACCAATCGTAAATTTTCGGATGGATTCCCATAAAAATTAGCAGCCATAAAAGCTAATGCTTGACTTGCTTTTTCAACTTCTATATAGGTAATGCCATGCTTTATTTCAGAAGGTAATACTTCACAAATGATGGCAATTGCCCCTTTTTCAATTGCGGTTTCAATAAATTCATGACCATCAACTGTAACCCCTTTAATAGCTACAAATACATCCCCTTTAGATACCTGACGCGAATCAAAATGCACGGCATTAACAGATACACCTGTACTTCCGCTAACAGCATTAATAGTAACCTTATACAATATGTCTTTTAATTGCATCATTAAGTGCCTAAAACAATAATTTGGTTTGGTTTTATTTTTATGCCTTTAGTAATAGATTGTGACTTTATAGTTCCAACACCTTCCATTTTCACTTTAAGCCCCATATTTTCTAATAATGCCAAGGCATCCATGGCTGGAAGACCAACAACGTCTGGCATAATCGTTTTATATGTTTGAGCTGTTTGATAAAAAGACTCAAATGCTTCTTCCACTCTAGTATTGACAACCTCAAGCGATTCAACTTGGTCAATTAGAGGGGTTTCAGTATATATTTTTTGAGCAATTCTTTTGAAAACTGGTCCAGAAACATCAGACCCATAGATTCCCACTTTTGTACTAGGTTTATGTATCACTACAATGCATGAATACTTCGGGTTATCTGCAGGAAAATAACCCGCAAAAGACGACACATATTTCCTGTCTTTTAGCCATTCTTCATAATTATTATAGTCTGTTCTTGCCGTTCCTGTTTTTCCTGCCATTGAGAAATTTTCAGAATACATTCCCTGTCCTGTTCCTCTAACAACAACATCTTTTAATATCTCACGAATCTCACCTAAGGTCTGATCAGAACATATTTTTTGATTGATCACTTCTTTTTCAAATACCTCAATCTCTCTACTAAACTCCTTAACAGCCTTTATAAATCTTGGTTTCACCATTTCACCATCATTAGCAATAGCGTTATAGAAGGTGAGTGTTTGCAACGGTGTCATTCTAAGATTGTACCCATAAGCCATTGATGGCAAGGCATTACGACTCCAATTCGCCTTACCTGGCTCAGCAATGTCAGGCATGCCTTCACCAATGATTGACACCCCTAAAGGTTCATGAAGCTTCCAGCCCTTTAATCTATTAATGAATTTTTTAGGTTGTTTAGCGTAATTATCGTCTATAATAGTCGCCAAACCGATATTTGAAGACACTTCTAGTGCTCGCGCTGCTGAAATTTTACCATGTCCACGAGAATCACTTATGGTTCTTCCGTAGAAACGCTTAGACCCTTTTTTGGTATCCACTATGGTGGACGTATCAATAACTTTGTCTTCTAACGCTGCCATTAAGGCCATCACCTTAAACGTAGATCCAGGTTCATGACTTTCACCAACGGCATAATTGAGACGCTCGTAATACTTGCCATTCTTGTTACGTCCTAAATTCGAAATCGCTTTGATTTCACCTGTTTTAACATCCATTACAACAGCACAGCCATGATCGGCTTCATATTTTTCTAACTGACCTAATAATGAATGGTGTGCGATATCTTGTATATTAACATCAATCGTTGTGTACACATCATACCCGTCTTGAGGCTCCACCTGATTATAATCCACAATAGGTTTCCATTGGCCATTACCAATTTTCTGCTTGAGTCTTTTACCATTAACACCACTTAAATACTTCGCCCCAAAGGCACCATCAATACCTGGTCGTGTCACATTTCCGTTTTCATCCGTTCGTTCATAACCAATAGTGCGCTCTGCTATTCCACCCATTGGATGTTCTCGTCTTGTAGTTTGCTCTACGATGAGCCCGCCCTTTATCGCACCAAGTTTTAATATGGGAAAACTGCGTAACCTGATGTAATCTGAATAGCTGATATTTCTAGCCAATAAGAAATAACGGTTTTTATCCAGTCTAGCTTTCTTAATCACATTTTGATGATAACTTGATGTTTTTCCTGAGTATTTCGCCAATGAATCTCCTAGAGGCTTGATGAATTCATTAAATACCTCTTGCTTTGGCTGTACCGCATCAATGCGAATATCATATTTAGGAATTGAGGTTGCTAGCAAGCTCCCATCGGCAGAATATACATTACCTCTATTTGCAGGAATTTCAACGTTTTTCACTACACGTTCTTGAGCAAGACTTCTGTATTGATCCCCTTGAATAAACTGAATACTACACAACTTAAATACCACAGCAAGTGCGAAGACAAACATACTGCCAGCTACGAAATACAATCTGTTTAATATGTTAGTTTCGGTGGTTGCCACTTATCAGTTTTGTGATTTTACGGTTATTTTTTTTGGTGGAATCTCAGATATTTTGATTCCTTTTTCTGCTACTTTTTTAATAATCGATGATTCCATTTTGAGTCTCATCAACTTTGACCTACCATCTACAAATGCCGATCGATATTCTTTCGCTTCATTTTTAAGCTTTGCAATCTCATAGACTTTTTGATCTGCACTATGCGAACTCGCAATCATTATAATGGCTAATACTGAAATGAAAATGATAATTCTCCAGTTTTTAAACGAATCATCACTGACTAAAAATTTACCTCTTAATATGCTGTAAATGTTTTTTTTCATTACCCTTTTATCCTTCGGATATCTTCCCTAAAAAGGAAGCCATTCAACTATTAGTTTGACTATATCTTTTCAGCAATTCGAAGTTTCGCACTTCTTGCTCTATTATTTTTTGCAATCTCTTCAGCCGCTGGAACAATTAAACCGCCAACTTTTTTTAGTGGCACTTCAAAATTCCCAAAGACATCGCGAACAGGTTCGCCCTCAAAAAGACCGTTACGTATAAATCGTTTTACCAATCTATCTTCAAGCGAGTGATAAGATATCATACTCAATCGCCCACCTTTTACCAATATTTCTGGCGTTTGCTGCAAAAACTCTTTGAGTACTTCTATCTCTTGATTCACTTCTATTCGAATCGCCTGATAAATTTGAGCCAACACTTTATTTTCCTTTTTATGATTAAGAAACTTTTTTAGTGCCGCTTTTAATTGCTCACTCGTTTTAATATCACCCTCACGACGTGTCTCTACAATTACTTTTGCCATTGCAGGTGCCTGTCTTAATTCGCCATACTGAAATAGGACCTGCTTGATTTGCTCTTCGTCGTAATCATTAATCACGTGATATGCAGATAATCTATTGCTTTGATTCATTCGCATATCTAGGTCTGCCTCAAATCGCGTAGAGAACCCTCGCTCAGCCACATCGAATTGATGAGACGATACCCCGAAATCTGCGAGAATACCATCGACCTGTTTGACACCATAAAATCTCAGAAATCGTTTTACATATCTGAAATTTTCATTAATCAATGTGAAGCGGTCGTCATCAATTGTATTTAAAAGAGCGTCTTTATCTTGATCAAAAGCAAATAACTTTCCGTTTGGTCCTAAGTGTTTTAAAATTTCTTTACTATGACCTCCTCCTCCAAAGGTGACATCAACGTAAATTCCATCAGGCTTGATATTTAAACCTTGAACAGATTCTTTTAATAAAACCGGATTATGATATTCCATCGTCATCGTCTTGTCCCATCACTTCTTCAGCTAGATCTGCAAAATCTCCAGTTGCATCATCTATAGCCGACTCATATTTATTTTTATCCCAGATTTCGATAATATTAATGGCAGAAGCCACTACAATTTCTTTGGTAATACCAGAGAACGCCACTAAATCTTTAGGGATTAATAATCGTCCTGCCGCATCAACTTCAACGACTTTTAATCCTGCAGTAAAGCGACGTATAAAATCATTATTTTTCTTTTTAAACCGATTAAGCTTATTCACTTTTTGCATGAGCGTCTCCCATTCACTCATAGGGTACAACTCCAAACAAGGCTGAAATACAGCACGCTTCAAAACGAAACCATTTTGCAAGACAGGATGCAACTGCTTTTTGATAGCAGCAGGAAGCATGAGCCTTCCTTTGGCGTCCACTTTACATTCGTATGTTCCGATTAATGGGTTCAAAATGATTGATTTAGTACTTGTAACGATTAAGATTCAAATATATTGAAAATATTACCACAATTTACCACTTAAACCCACTTTTGTTGATAAATTTCCGTTTCAGAGGTTTTTTGCGCACCTATTCACCTCATTAAAACCTTATAAAAACTTTAGAATCAACCCTATAAAATACTGATGCTTTATCCCTAATTCATTGTTAACATCTTGAATGAAACTTTAAAGTGTGACCCTAAATAATATGCTTTTATTTTAATGGAATTAACTATATTTGTTTTTGACCAAAAATCACTAACTAGTACATGACGCATCGTTTAAAGAAAGAGAAAGATTATAGCTATATAGAAGTAGGGGAAGGCACTCCCATTATTGTGCTTCATGGACTGATGGGTGGATTGAGTAATTTTGATGCAGTTACGGATTTCTTTAGCAATAACGGATATAAAGTCTTAATACCAGAACTTCCTATTTATACAACGTCATTACTCAAGACCAATGTGAAAAGTTTCGCGAAGTATCTGCACGACTTCATTGATTTTAAGGGCTTTGACGAGGTCATTTTACTTGGCAACTCACTCGGAGGTCACATCGGTTTATATCACACTAAGCTTTATCCTGAAAAAGTGAAAGCTCTTATCATTACAGGCAGTTCTGGACTCTATGAAAGTGCCATGGGTGGTGGTTATACAAAACGCGGTGACTATGAGGTTATAAAGAAAAAAGCACAGGAAGTTTTTTATGATCCAAAAGTAGCCACAAAAGAAATTGTAGACGAGGTTTATGAAACTGTTAACGATCGCAACAAGCTTATAAAAACTCTGGCTATTGCAAAAAGTGCGATTAGACACAATATGTCTAAAGATTTACCAAAAATGGTATTACCTATTTGTATTATCTGGGGCAAAAATGACACCGTAACACCACCAGAAGTCGCTGTAGAGTTTAATCAATTATTACCAAATTCTGATTTGTTCTGGATTGACAAATGTGGTCATGCGGCCATGATGGAGCATCCTGAGGAATTCAATCAGATTCTGCATAAATGGCTAATTGACAAAAAGCTATAGTTCTAATTAAAGTGTAACTTTGGAACTATTATGATTATAAAAACTGCTGAATTTATTATAAGTAATTCTGATGTGGATAAATGTCCGAGCCATCAGATTCCAGAGTACGCGTTTATTGGGCGCAGTAATGTTGGAAAATCCTCATTAATTAATATGCTTACCAATCATAAAAGTTTGGCTAAGACTTCGGGACGCCCTGGGAAAACACAACTTATCAATCATTTTATGATCAATAAAGAGTGGTTTTTAGTGGATTTACCTGGTTATGGCTATGCTAAAGTTTCCAAAACAGCAAAAAGAAAATTTCAGAAGTTTATCACCAACTATTTCGAAAAACGAAAACAACTCGTTATGGCATTTGTTTTAGTAGATGTGAGACATGAGCCGCAAAAAATAGATTTAGAATTTATGGAGTATTTGGGAGTAAGCCAAATCCCGTTCTCTATTATTTTCACCAAAGCCGACAAATTAAAACCTATGGCAATAGAGCGAAATGTCGCATCTTATTGCCAAGAACTACTAAAGACTTGGGAAGAAGTTCCCAATTACTTTGTGACCTCCTCTTCAAAAGCCATAGGAAGGGACGATGTGTTACAATTCATTGCTGACACCAATACAGAAATTGGAGCTATGCGCTAATTCATAGAAATTTGAAAGTCAATTTTTTAATTATCGGAGCCGCAAAATCAGCCACAACGAGCTTGAGCAATGCCTTATCAAAGCATCCGGATATCTGTTTTAGCACACTAAAAGAGCCACAATTTTTTAGTCGCGAAGACTGGCGTAATCGTATTTCCGACTATCATAATTTATTCGAAAAAGACGCCAAGCTTTATGGTGAAGGCTCCACAAATTACACGAAATACCCCTTATTTAATGCCAATATTCATGATGATATTTATGAATATAATCCTGACATGAAACTCATTTACATAATGAGGCATCCAATAGATCGTATCATTTCACAATATATTCATGTTTACAACAGAGGTTATGAGACCTCAACGGATATCAATAACACAATAGTATCCAATCCAAGTTATGTGAATATTTCGCGCTATGCGATGCAAATCAACCCATATATTGAGCGTTTTAATCGTGAGAATGTTTTATTACTTTTTTTTGAAGATTTTATTGATGATCCTCAAAACGTGTTGCATACTGTCTGTCGTTTTTTAGAACTCGATACCATAGAAATCAAAGCAAAAGACATTAACCAAAATAAGAGTTTTAACAGACGTGTATTACCATATCAATATGACAATCCGAAAACGACATGGTTAAAACTTAAAAAGATTGGATTAATTGTTAAGAACTACTTCAACACTAACTTCATAGATTACAAACCTCAAATTTCAGCAGCGACGAAAAACTACATTTTAGAACAGGTTAAAGCAGACATTAAAACTATAGAGACCCTTACAAACCGAGACCTCTCTCACTGGTTAACACCTTAAGATTTTACATCTAGCGCATCTCTAAGCGCATTGCCTATAAGCATGAATGCCATAACTAGTAGCATAATACATAGTCCTGGTATTAAGGCTAAATACGGTTTTCCCAAAATAATATAATTATAATGGTCTTTAATGATTGCTCCCCAACTTGCCATAGGTGGCTGAGCTCCTATTCCTAAAAAACTCAATCCGCTTTCGATAAGAATTGCCGCTGCAAAATTAGCTGCAGAAATAACAATGATTGGCGCCATTATATTTGGCAGAATATGCTTAGTGATAATTCTATAGTCATTATAACCCAAAGCTTTTGCCGCAGTCACATATTGCATTTCTTTAGCACTAATTATTTGACCTCGAACCACTCTAGCTACCTCAACCCACATGGTGAGACCAACAGCGATAAATACTTGCCAAAACCCTTTACCTAATGCTAATGTGATAGCAATCACCAAGAGTAAGGTTGGTATGGACCAAGTGACATTGATAATCCACATAATAAAAGCATCTATTTTACCACCATAATAACCTGCAACACTTCCCATAAAGATGCCTATCACCAACGAAATAAATACAGCAATAAACCCAATGGAAAAAGATATTCGTGAACCCACTAAAATACGACTCAATAAATCTCTACCGTATTTATCGGTGCCAAAAAGAAATGTTTTTTCCTTGATAAATGGCTTATAATTAGCATTCGGAAACACATTTAAATTCACCGACTTATTCTCGCCAACCAATCCATCAGTAGCAAACTCGGTATATACCAAATGCCTATTTTCTACAGTAAAATCTGAAATAGGAATCTCTAAATCTGTTGATTTTTTCCCAAACAGCCACTTGGAGAGCAGGTGTTGATCTGTTTTTATTTCTGAAGGGATATAAAGTATTTGCGCTTTAAATCCTGGTCGTTGCGAATGAATAGAAAGATGCATTTGATTTGCGTTTTGAGAGTCATCTGGAGCAATGACATAAGCAAATAATGATAAGAATCCAATAGCGACTATTAACCAAAAACTCAAAACGCCCCAAAAGTTCTTTTTGAACTTTCGGAGCGCTAATTTAGTTAACGAGTCATTAGTTTTACTCATTTTAATTTTTTACTGACGTGGCTACTTTTTTTATTTCATAGGTCATTTTAAGATCATTTAGCACGTTAAGTGCTTCCTCAATATAAACATCTTTACTTAAACTTGTATGCCAGCGTTGACGTTTCTCACCAAGCACTGTATCTTGTTGCATTAGCTTAAGCTCATAAGGAAGTGATTGAAATGTTAAGTTGGTTTTATAGTCTGAAAGCTGCTCAAATCGTTTAGATTCTTCTTCATTACTTTTTAGAGCATTTTTATAGGCTTCATAGTTTAAAGAATATACTTCTCTATCTCTTATTTTCTTTACCCATTGGGCATTAGCATCAATCAATTTAAGTTGTTCATTATTTGCCATGCGTTCTTTACTTTTTGAAATGGTAGTATCATAATCATAATAACTTCCCCAGAGTTCATAATCAACTGGATCAATTTTATCCCATGCTAATGGATTTTCCTGATCTTTCTCTCCAATATCAATATAACTATAGCGGTCTGGCACAACAACATCACTCTTAACGCCTTCAAGTTGTGTAGAACCTCCATTAATTCTGTAGAACTTTTGAGTGGTAAACTTTAAAGCTCCCATATCTCCATTACTATTTTGTCTCACCATTCGGTTTAAATCCAATACATTTTGAACTGTTCCTTTTCCATACGTTTGCTTACTCCCTATTACAATGGCTCTTTTATAGTCTTGCATTGCCGCAGCTAAAATTTCAGAGGCCGATGCCGATAATTCATTCACAAGTATCACTAATGGACCATCCCAAACGATGTCCTTATCTCTATCTAATAACACTTCTTTTGGTTCTCCAGCAGTTTTTACTTGAACGATAGGGCCATCTTTTATAAACAATCCACCCATATCTACAACGGTTTGAAGCGAACCACCACCATTATTTCTCAGATCTAAAACGATACCTTCAACACCCTCTGCTTTTAAGCGTTCTAATTCTAGCTTAATATCAGAGGCTGCATTTCGTTTACTGTAATCTTGAAAATCGACATAAAATTTAGGTAAGTTAATCACTCCAAACTTTTTATCATCTTTTATTACTGTCGATGATTTAGCATAGGTTTCTTCGAGTTCCACAATATCTCTAGTAATCGTAATATCTTCTATTGTACCATCTACTTTTTTCAAAGTTAAAGTGACATTAGTCCCTTTAGGTCCCTTGATAAACTTTATTGCATCGTCAAGTCGCATACCTACAACATTAGTCGGTTCTTCTTCATTTTCTTGACGCACTTTTACAATCTGATCTCCAACTTCCAATTCATTCTGTCTCCAAGCTGGTCCACCACTTATAATTTCGTTCACGATGATGGCATCCATCTTTTTCTGAAGCCTCGCACCAATCCCTTCAAAATTACCTGACATTGTTACATCAAAACGATCTTTATCTTCTGGTGCAAAATAATCTGTATGCGGATCAAACTCGGCAACAATAGCATTAATATAAACTGCAAACCAATCTTTACGTTGTCTATCATCAATAAAATCATAAAGTTCATCAAGTGATTTTTCCGTAGCTTCTCGTGCTTCGACTTCTAACTGAAGTAATGATTTAGTTTCTTTCTTACTGGCAGTATTTAGTTTCTCTAATTCAGCATCACTCATTCCTTTTGACAAAACATTATTTTTGCTAGCACTTTCTTGCTCACTTATTAAATCATCATAATTTGCTATGGTTGAAAACTTCAGCTGCTGTCTCCAGCGTTCTTTCATTTCCTTTTTAGAGGTTACATAGGTCAACTTCTCATAATCGGTTGATATTTCTTCAGATACTGAAAAATCAAAGGACTCTGCCAACACGTTTTTATACATGCTTTTAGACTCTTCAATGCGCTTCAACAAACGCTCATGTGTTAGATTAAAAAACGTCAAATCATAAGTTTTGATTTGATCATCTAACTGATCTTTATAAGCTTCAAACTCTTCAATATCCGATTTATAAAAATAGCGTTTGAAAGGGTCCAGTTGATCTATATAGCCTTCAAATACATTCCTCGAGAAGTCATCATTTAATTCTTGTGGATTAAAATGACCTTGCTCGAGCACATAGGTTATGAGCTGAATTAGTAGCTTATCTTTATTTGGATCTTCGAACTTTTTCGTTGTAAAACTGCAGGAGGCAAATGCTAAAAGCAAAGCTAAAAGCAGCAGTTTATAATTCCTCTTCATCATATCTGTTATATTATTTATTGTAAAACGCATTTATCAAGAAATTAATTCTTTTAGTCATGACTGTCAATGCTAAAAATGTATAATTTCTACTAAAGTAACTGAAAAAATCATGCCAATAAAACCAAGTGCTACTAATTTTTTGTTAAACCCTTATTTATAGGAATTTCAAGCCCGTTTGCGTATTTTTGTAAATCTATAAAACGAAAGAATTTATGTCTAAAAAGCCACTAATTTTAGTAACCAATGATGATGGAATTACCGCACCTGGAGTTAGGACCTTAATCGATGTTATGAAAACACTGGGTGATGTGGTCGTTGTGGCTCCAGATAGTCCTCAAAGTGGTATGGGTCATGCCATAACCATTAACTCAACACTGCACCTCGACAAAATAAGCACAGAAAATGATACCATCGAAGAATACAGTTGCTCTGGAACTCCAGCAGATTGCGTAAAATTAGGTATCAGACAAATTCTTGAAAGACGCCCAGATCTTTGCGTTTCCGGAATTAATCACGGTTCTAATTCATCTATCAATGTGATTTACTCAGGTACTATGAGCGCCGTAATTGAAGCAGGTATTGAAGGTATTCCTGCCATTGGATTTTCATTATGTGATTATAATTGGAATGCCAATTTTGACCACTGTAAATCCTACGTAAAAGCTATAGCTAAAAATGTATTAGAACAAGGTTTAGATCACGGTACCGTTTTAAATGTCAACTTTCCTAACTTAGAAAAAAAAGATATGAAAGGCATTAAAATTTGCAGGCAAGCTAAAGCCAACTGGGAGGAAGAGTTTGATAAGCGTCAAACCCCTTATGGTAAAGATTATTATTGGTTAACTGGTAAGTTTATCAACCTAGATAAGGGTGAAGATACCGATGAATGGGCTCTAGAAAATGGATATGTTTCGGTAGTTCCTGTTCAATTCGATCTCACAGCTCATCATAGTATACAACATTTAAATACTTGGAATTTCGATGAAAAATAAAGAGGTTATTCTCGGCTTAGTTGCAGGGCTTCTAGCGAGTTGTTTAGGGCTCATCATTACCTTGCTTATTTTTGGAAAAGGCAACTCATTGTTTGATTCCTTACAAGTAGCCATCAACAGCAGTGTATTAACAAAATTGGTGAGTATGGGAGCTATTTTAAATTTAGCTGTCTTTTTCCTATTCATACAGAGAAAAGAAGATTCCAAAGCAAAAGGGGTGCTTATTGCAACGGTAATTGTCGCTGCTATCACCATAATAGTTAGATTTGTGTAACTATGAAGTATTACATCATCGCTGGCGAAGCCTCAGGAGATTTGCATGGTTCCAATTTAATGAAAGCATTACAAGTTGTAGATAAACATGCTGAATTTAGATTTTGGGGAGGCGATCTTATGCAAGCTGTTGGTGGCACTTTAGTGAAGCACTACAAAGAACGGTCGTTTATGGGTTTTGCTGAAGTGATAATGAACCTTAGAAAGATCTTAGGACTTATTACATTTTGTAAAACTGATATCGACACATACAAACCCGATGTCATTGTATTTATTGATAATTCGGGATTCAACCTGCGTATTGCCAAATGGGCAAAAGCACAGCACTATCGTACACATTATTACATTTCACCTCAGGTTTGGGCCTCTAGAGCAAATAGAATAGAAAAGATCAAACGTGATATTGATGCGATGTATGTCATACTACCATTTGAAAAAGACTTTTACAACACCTATAATTATGACGTAAATTTTGTTGGCCACCCACTTATAGATGCTATTGCCGACAGAGTTCAAGTTGACGAACAAACGTTCAGGAATAACAATAGATTAAGTCATAAACCTATTATCGCCTTATTGCCAGGTAGTCGAAAACAAGAAATCACTAAAATGCTAGGGGTCATGTTAAGCCTAGTTAATGATTTTCCAGATTATCAATTTGTGATAGCAGGAGCTCCGAGTCAGGATTTTGACTTCTACAAGCCCTTTATTCAACAAGACAACGTTGCTTTTATTTCAAATAAAACATACGATTTACTGAGCGTTTCGACGGCAGCTTTGGTAACATCTGGCACAGCAACCTTAGAAGCAGCATTATTTAAAGTCCCACAAGTGGTTTGCTATAAAGCCAATGCGATTTCTTACCAAATTGCCAAACGTATTATCACACTGAAGTTTATTTCACTAGTCAATCTTATCATGGATCGTGAGGTGGTTACAGAATTGATTCAAGGTGATTTAAATACTAAACGCCTTAAAAAAGAATTGGTGAAAATTCTAGATGAAAATGAACGTAAAACACTCTTTATGGACTATTACGAGCTAGAGAAAAAGTTAGGCGGAAAAGGTGCTAGTCTGAAAGCCGCTAAACTCATTGTTGGTAGTTGTGAATAATCCTGTTGAAAACACAAATCGTATCTCTTAATTAAACTCTTATTATTATCTATTTTTAAGCAATATTTGCTACCCATGAAAAAAATCTTACTCCTACTCATTATAAGTGTCTGTATTTGTAACTGCAAATCTTCAAAACGTGCTGTCACAAAAAAGAGTAACACCACTAAAAGGAGTATTTCCAAAACAACTAATTCCGCAACTGTATCCGCTAAAGAAGTCAGTAATATTATTAGCTATGCTAAAACTTTTGAAGGAACGCGATATAAATATGGAGGCACTACTAAGAAGGGAATGGATTGTTCTGGGCTTGTAGTGACTGCATTTAAAAAAGAAGATGTTTTATTACCAAGAACCACTACCGATTTATCTAAACGTGGGGATTGGGTTGATGTTAAAGATGTACAAGAAGGCGATCTCTTATTTTTTGCGACAAAAAAAAATAGCCGGAAAATTAATCATGTAGGCATTGTGACTCTGCGCCGACCAGGCTTTATAGAATTCATACATTCTACAACCAGTCGTGGCGTTATTACTTCGAGACTTTCTGAACGCTATTGGTACACAGCTTATGTACAAGCACGACGTATAATATAGTTTATTTTCTATATATAGAATATTGACTATATTTATTGCGTGAAACCTCTCAATTTTATAGTCATTAAATTAGCCGTTTGTCTTGCCATCGGTATACTACTGGCTCATAATCAAAACATAAGCCTTGAAAAAGCTGCCTTTACCACTATGGTTACATTGGCACTCTTTTGTTTAACTTTCACTAGGGCAAAATATCGGCTTAATAAAACGATCTGGTTTGGAGGCTGTGTTTATTTTACGATGATTTCTATAGGTGCATTAACCTACACTTTTCATGATCAAAAGAACTTCTCGAATCATTATACACTATTTAACGCTGTCTCTAGTGCTGAACCTATAGCATTAACCTTCAAAATAAAAGAACGTCTTAAACCAAGTATCTATCACGACAAATATGTGATTGAATTACTCCAACTAAAAAAGCAAAAAACAACAGGTCTTCTCCTTTTAAATATTGAAAGAGACAGTCTTTTAGCGCCCTTAAAAATTGATGATGTATTTATAACCTACTCCAATTTGGAAGCTATCAAAACACCATTAAATCCTAATCAATTTGATTATAAAGCTTATCTCGAGCGACTTTATATTTACCAACAGTTATTTTTAAATCATAACTCAATATTAAAACTAAACTCAAAAAAACGAACGGTCTTTGGTTATGCCGAAGTATTGCGTCAAACGATTAACCAGAAATTAAACCACTATAATTTTCATTCTAAAGAATTAATGATCATTAACGCATTGCTGCTTGGTCAGCGTCAAGACATGGACAGAGACACTTATAAGACATATGCAGATGCAGGTGCCATTCATATTTTGGCGGTTTCGGGTTTGCATGTTGGTATCATTCTACTGTTACTTAATTATCTGCTCAAACCTATAGCGCATTTTAAAAGAGGCAAAGTCATTAAGGTTACACTTATACTCGTTTTGCTTTGGAGTTTCGCGATCATTGCGGGACTAAGCGCATCAGTAACAAGAGCTGTAACCATGTTTAGTATCCTTGCCATTGCCATGCATTTGAAACGCCCTACCAACATTTATAATACCTTAGCAATTTCGGTTTTTATTGTATTACTTTTTAAACCTATGTTTTTATTTGATGTTGGATTTCAATTGAGCTATGTTGCAGTCATAGCTATAGTTTCAATACAACCACTCTTATTCAAATTATGGCATCCAAAATGGAAAATTACAACTTATTTCTGGCAGGTTTTAACCGTAACTTTTGCAGCTCAACTAGGTGTCGTACCCTTAAGTTTATATTATTTCCATCAGTTTCCAGGTTTATTCTTTGTGAGCAATTTAGCCATCATTCCTTTTTTAGGTTTTATATTAGGATTTGGCATACTTGTTATCGTACTCGCCTTACTGGATAGTCTTCCCGAAGTATTAGCTCATGGCTACAGTAGCATTATACGTCTCATGAATTCTATTGTATCATGGGTATCGCAAAAGGAGCAGTTCATTTTTCAAGACATATCCTTTAATTCAGCTCAAGTTATTACATTCTACTTAAGTCTTATCACGATAGTGTCCTGGTATCAGAAACGAACTTTTAGACGAATGGTAGTCATGCTCATTTCTATTATACTATTACAAGTTGTATACATATATTCGGCGTACAAACATGCCAACAATACGTTTACCGTCTTCCACAAAAGCAGACACAGCGTTATTGGCATTAAGACAAATTCGCAATTACAAATTAATCATAACATGGCTAACTTAAATATACAAAACAGTGGATTAATTGAGGATTATAGCGTCGGAAATTTTATAAATTCCATTAAAAGCGATTCATTGAAATCAGTTTATCAATTTCAGAATAAAATCTTGCTAATCATTGATAGCTTAGGTGTTTATAATGTAAAAATGTTTCAACCCGAATATGTCTTGCTTAGAAACTCGCCTCGAATTCATTTAAATCGCATGATAGACTCCATACAACCACAATTGATTATTGCGGATGGCAGTAATTATAAGTCCTATATTAAAAGATGGGCAGTGACTTGTTCGAAAAGAAAAATCCCTTTTCACTATACAGGTGAAAAGGGAGCTTTTATAATTAATTAAATTTCAGAATTATTCTTGAAATTCATATTTAAATGAATTATAATAAGAATTAAACTCCTCCTGTGTGGTTATCTTTTTATAAGCATTGGTATGAAACAACTTTAGGTACACCTCTATTTGTTTTGGTTTCATGTAACCCCTAATAGGTTGAATGACATCTCCTTTTTCATCCATATAGACAATGGTTGGATACGCACGAATTTTCAAATAACTCGATAATTCATGTGAGCTATTTCTTCGATTCTTTAATTCCTCTTTATAATTAGGATTTGAAAACTTGTTTCCTTTGTAGTTTATTACAGTATTCCCTTCAGCATTAAACTTAACCGCATAATAATTCTCATTCACATAGTCTACAACGTCTTTATTATGAAAGGTGTTTTTATCTAACAGTTTACAAGGACCACACCAGTTGGTGTAAACATCCATCATAATCTTCTTTGGCTTTTTCTTTTGAGCTGCCAATGCCTCTTCAAGAGTCATCCAATTAATTTCCTGTAATTGAGCGATAGCAGAACTTGATAACATCAATGCTACTGCTAATAATATTAGTTTCTTCATAATTTGATTTGTTGCAAAAGTTGTTCCGAACTTACAAAAAATGCTCCTAAATAGGAGCATTTTGCGTTATTTTAACGGTTTTATTCGATTATCGAACACCATGCATTAATCTTTTAAGTAATGGATTCAATACTATGGAAAGAACCCCTACACCTATTGGAATCAATGTAAAGATTAAAAAGAAGGTTCCTAAAGAGTATTGCTCAGAGATTTTATCAATCATACCACCCATGGTTCCTGCTGCTTTTTGACCTACAGCAATGGCCAAATACCAAACTCCAAACATAAAACCAATCATTCGAGCCGGAACTAATTTACTTAAATAAGACAATCCTACTGGAGACAAACATAATTCTCCCATCGTATGTAATAAGTAAGCTAAAATTAGAAATATCATACTCACCGAAGCTGTTTTAGCGCCTGACGGTATATCTGAAGCACCGTAAGATAATATGGCAAAACCAAGTCCGAGTAATATTAACCCTAACCCATATTTCATAGCGGCACTTGGATTATACTTACTTTCCCACCATCTTGAGAAGAAAGGTGCTAGTGTAATAATGAAGAAGGAATTTAAAATTCCGAACCAAGTTGCATCGACTTCATTGCCTTCTTGAGAAAACTTATCCATTAATCTGAAAATAACCAAAAACCATAATCCGGCAAATGCGATTCCTAAAATAATATTGGACAATCCTATTCTAGAAAATGTCTTCTTCGCCAATAGAATTAAAACCCAAGTAATAATTATTAAAGGTACAGTGGTTAATAATGCATCTACAACTTTAAAGATGGTAGCAGAATCTCCCACCAAAATTCTATCTGTATAATCTCGAGCAAATAAAGTCATAGACCCTAATGATTGCTCAAAAAACGCAAAGAAAAACACGGTAAATAAACCAAAAATAGAAACCGCAATAATACGATCTCTCACAATAGGAATATACCTAGCAATTCTGGTTACCAATAATATTAAGAACAAGACTAATGCACCTAATACAACCACATCCGATCCCTTTAATCCAAATAACTCAAAAGGCGCTAAGCTCGTGCCTTCTATCTTTTCTAAAGGATCATTAAACAGATATAACAACCCACCTAACGAGGATAACACAATGAGTACTTTGTCAAATAGTGTGAACGGATTTAGTTTCTCATCAATCTCAGCTTCTTCTTGTTCCGCAGGGCTTTCTTCATTAATATTTTGTGGCAGTTCAACTTCATGTATTTTCGATGGTTTAGCCCCAATTTTTCCAAACAACTCTTTCGCTAACCAGAATTGAAGCATTCCTAAGAACATAAAAATTCCAGCTAATCCAAATCCCCAAGACCATCCATAATTTTCAGCCAAATAACCGCAAAGCATCATCCCAAAAAAGGCTCCTGCATTTACACCCATATAGAATATGGTATAAGCGCCATCCTTTTTAGATTCTTTACCCTTGTACATTTCTGAAATGATAGAGGTAATATTTGGTTTAAAGAAACCTGTTCCTATCACTAAAAGTGCTAGTCCTACATAAAATGTCATGGTCGTTTCTAAAGCCATGGATGCGTGCCCTAGCGTCATTATTAAACAACCTATAACCACGGCAACGCGATAGCCCGTAATCTTATCGGCTATCCAACCTCCAATTATTGGTGTTAAATACAATAATGAAGCGTAAGTCCCTATGAGTGCTAGAGCATGCTCTCTAGGCCAATCCCAACCTGGGTTTTCACTGGCAAAAGGTGCCGTTAAAAATAATACTAAAAGAATACGCATTCCGTAAAAGGAAAAACGCTCCCACATTTCAGTAAAAAATAGCACGAATAGTCCAGCCGGATGACCAATGACTTTGTCTTTAAATAGATTTTCAATATCTGTATTCATAGGAAAAATATTTAGTTAGAAAAGAAAAGCCCTTACAACAATGGAGTTGCAAGGGCTTTGTAATATGTTTTAGTTATTAATATCTGGATCTGCTAATTCGTATTTTTCTGCTTCCAACATTTCATGCTCGTTATCTTCAGCACCATGAGTTAAAGTTTCTAGTTTTTTTCTAAACACCATGACTAACAGCCCAAAAACAACACAGAATACAGCTATACCTGTAAAGATGGTAAATTCACCAAGTTTTTCAGAAGCTTCACCTAATAAGCCCGCAACTTTATTTCCAAATCCAGTCATTGCAAAATAGACTCCCATCATTAAGGAAGCATATTTCAATGGTGCTAATTTAGTTATATAAGATAATGCTACTGGTGAAATACATAATTCACCGACTGTATGGAATAAATAGGCCAATACTAACCAATACATTGCAGATGATCCATTACTCTCATATTGTCCAGCGGCTGCTGTCATAAAAAAGAATCCTGTACCCATTATAATAAGTCCTATTATCATTTTAAATAAGCCTGTAGATAATTTACCTTTTAATTTTCGACTTGCCCAATAACCAGCAACTGTAGTTCCTAAGAATATTATAAACATTGCATTTAGTGATTGAAACCAAGAGGCAGGGACCTCCCATCCCATCAGCATTCTATTCGTCTTTTCGGATGCATATATATTCATTAATCCACCAGCCTGCTCAAAGGCTCCCCAAAAAACAATAACCAGCAAAAATGAAATAAATAAAACTACAACTCTATCTTTTTCAATTTTAGTTAATGGCTTTTTCATGGCCTCTTTTTCAACTAAATTTTGAGATGTTCCTAAAAAATTACCAACAGTTTTAAGGTACTTTTGCCCAACAAGGTATTGTATTAAGCCTGCAGCCATTCCTATACCTGCCAATCCGAATCCATAATGCCAACCATGAACTTCTCCAACATATCCTACAATTAGACTAGAAAGAAATGCACCCACATTAATTCCAATATAGAAAATTGTAAATCCCTTATCTCTTCTAATATCACCTTGTTTGTAAAGCCCACCAACCATGGTAGAAATATTAGGCTTAAGCATTCCTACACCTGCAATAATAAGTCCCAAACCTGTATAAAAAGCCCACATTTGCTCAACTGCTAAAATACTATGGCCTCCTACTAACAAGATTCCTCCATAGAGAACTGATTTTTTCTGACCTAAAAATTTATCTGCTATCCAACCTCCAGGAATAGATGCCACATACACAAGCATTGTGTACCATCCATAAAGAGCGAGAGCTTCACCATTAGTCCAGCCGAGACCTGCATTATCATCTTGAGTTTGTGCTACAAGGTATAATACTAAAATTGCACGCATTCCGTAATACGAAAAACGCTCCCACATTTCTGTAAAAAATAAAACATAAAGACCTACAGGGTGTCCAAATAGTTCTTTCTGGTGCGGTTGTTTAATTACTGTTGACATAAATTTATGTGTTAGTTAGTTAGTTATTTTATCCTTTAATTTTAACTTGTTCTTTGTCGACTTCATTAGGTGTTTTTCGATCTTTGCCTAAAGTATTGTGAATAAAACGAGTCATTTTTCTATATAAATGCAATCGTGTATTTGATCCTACTTTTATACTATGCTTTTTATCGGTATAAATCATTTGATCAAAGGCTTTGTCTGCCTGAACCAATGCATCATTCAATCGCATAGAATTCTGAACATGTACATTGTCATCTCCGCTTCCATGAATTAACAAGAAATCACCTTTAAGTTTTTCAACATGATTAATTGGTGAATTCTCGTCATATCCTGTAGGATTTTCCTGAGGCGTCATCATGTAACGCTCTGTATAAATGGTATCATAAAACCTCCAACTAGTGACTGGCGCTACCGCTATAGCCATAGAAAAGGTATCATTCCCTTTAAACAATGCATTACTACTCATAAAACCACCATAACTCCAGCCCCATATACCAATATTATGTTCATCAATATACGGCAATTTTGCCAATTGCTGAGCAGCAGTAATTTGGTCTTCTATCTCATATTTCCCAAGTTCATTTTGTGTGATCTTCTTAAAATCTGAGCCTTTAAATCCAGTGCCTCTACCATCCACACAAACAACAATATAGCCTTGTTGTGCTAAATGCTGATGCCAGTGGTCTTTGTCTTTATTCCAACTATTAGCTACTTTCTGAGACCCTGGTCCTGAATATTGAAACATAAACAATGGATAGCGTTGACTCTCATCAAAATTAGCCGGCTTAATCGTCCACATATTCAAATCGTTCCCATTTACAGTGATGGTACTAAACTCTTTTTGTGAGGTTTTATATTGAGACAGTTTTTGCGATAACTTATCGTTATCTTTGATACTCTTTACTAAATTACCTGACTTTGAGTCGTTTAAAGTATATTCTGGCGGATTTGTAGCACTTGAAAAAGTATTTATAAAATAGGTGAAATCAGCACTAAAAGCCGCCGAATTAGTTCCAGTATTCTTTGTTAAGCGCTTTTTATTTTTACCATTAAGACCGATGGAATAAACGCTTCGGTTAATAGATCCATCTTCAGTAGATTGATAGAAAATACGTTTTGAATTGGTATCGTAGCCATAATAATTTGTTACTTCCCATGCTCCAGACGTCACCTGATTGATCAAATCGCCCTGTTTGTCATAATGGTAGATATGGTTCCATCCATCGCTCTCACTCGTCCAGATAAAGCTATTGTCTTTTAAAAACGTTAAATTGAAGGTCACATCTACATAGGCTTTATCGGTTTCAGCTAAAACTAACTTACCCTCTAAACTTTCCGCATTAATCATCCACAAGTCCAACTCATTTTGATGACGGTTCATATACTGGGCACTTAATACATCTGGGTTATTGGTCCATTGTATTCTTGGAATATATAAATCCTGATACGTTTTAGACAGCTTAACTTCATTCGCTTTGTCTCTTGTTAAGTCATACACATGCAATGACACGTGCGAATTCGTCTCTCCAGCTTTGGGGTATTTAAAGACTTGTTGCGTTTGATATAGCTCCTGACCATAAATATCCATTGAAAACTCAGGAACATTGGTCTCGTCAAAACGAATGAATGCTATTTTATTACTATCAGCATTCCATTCAAAAGCTCTCACAAAACTGAACTCTTCCTCATAAACCCAATCGGTTATACCATTGATAATTTTATTTTTTTCACCATCATTAGTGATTTGCTTAGTTTCACCCGTAACTAAGTCTTTAATAAACAGGTTGTTATTAAGACCATATGCAAGTTTTGTACCGTCGGGAGAAAATGCTGGTTCTTGAATTTTTTCTTCAGACACTAATACCGTTTTATTTGATGTACTATCGTAGATATAATATTTACCAAGTGTAGAACGTCTATAAATGGGTTCAACATTTGTAGCTAATAGTACTTTGGTTTCATCAGTACTAAATGTATACTTTGAAAACTCATCTACACCATTAATATTTGCTGAACTCACTAGCGTCTTAAGCTTGTTTAAAGTTTTGTAATCATAAATATCAATTTGAGATATCCCATCACCAGAATTTAAGACTGAATATTGCTGTCCGTTCTTCATGGAGTGTAATTCTTCTAACGTTTCTGTTTTGAACGTATCATTCCAAATCTCTTCAAGTGTAATTTCTTTATTTTGCCCTGACATTAAGGTGCTTACAAAAAAAAGAAGAAGCATGAAGAATTTGTGTCTATTCATAGGGATTTTTTTTTGGTAAAATAATGTCAAGTTTACTAAAAATAATGTAAAAAACACTAACTATTGAGAGTTAAATGCGCATTATTATGGGAATGTCTCAATAATAATACCAAGAATAGTATCTTTGCATTTCGTATTCGAGAACCCTTTTTTGAATCATTAAGTTTAAATTTCAACACATGAGCAAAATTATTTCAGGCTTTTCTAAATTATCGAAATTTGAAAAAATCGATTGGCTTGTTAACACCTATTTCACTAATTCTGATGCGGCTAAAACACTTATAAAGCAATATTGGAATAGTAATGAAAAGCTCCAGCAGCTTCATGATGAGTTTATAGAAAACACCATTACTAATTATTATCTTCCATTTGGTATTGCTCCAAATTTCTTGATAAATAATAAGATTTACACCATACCAATGGCTATTGAAGAAAGTTCGGTGGTAGCTGCTGCAAGTAAAGCTGCTAAATTTTGGTATGATAGAGGTGGTTTTAAAGCGGAAGTTATATCGACTGAAAAAATAGGTCAAGTACATTTCATGTACTTTGGTGACACCAAGAGATTGACAGCGTTTTTTACATATCTAAAACCCATGCTTTATAAAAAGGCAAAGCCTATCACTAAAAACATGGAACAACGTGGTGGCGGCATTCTTGATATTGAATTGAGAGATAAAACCCAGGATATTGAAGGTTATTTTCAATTACACGCCACTTTTGAAACCTTGGATGCTATGGGTGCTAATTTTATCAACTCTTGTTTAGAGCAATTTGCCAAAACCTTGAAAGACGAGGCACAAGGTTTTGAATTATTTTCTTCAGAAGAAAAGGATATACAGGTCGTTATGTCTATTCTTTCTAACTATGTTCCTGATTGTTTGGTGCGGGTAGAAGTGAGTTGTGCAGTAAAGGATCTCACCGAAAATTCTGATATTCCAGCACGTGAATTTGCTGAAAAATTTCTTCAAGCAGTCGCTATAGCCGAAGTTGAGCCGTTTAGAGCTGTAACTCATAATAAAGGTATAATGAATGGTATTGATGCCGTTGTTTTAGCTACTGGAAATGATTTTAGGGCTGTTGAAGCTGGCGTCCATGCCTACGCATCAAAAACGGGGCAATATCGCAGTTTAACTCATGCCAAAATAGAAGATGACATTTTTTCATTTTGGATGGAAATTCCATTGGCTTTAGGGACAGTTGGCGGACTTACAAAACTGCATCCACTAGTGAAACTTGCTTTAGAACTACTGGGTGAACCCTCTGCAAAAGAATTAATGCAAATCGTTGCTGTCGCTGGTTTAGCACAGAATTTTGCAGCATTGCGCTCGTTAACGACTACTGGAATACAAGAAGGACATATGAAGATGCACCTCATGAATATTTTAAATCAGTTTGAAGCTACCGCAGCAGAAAAAAATAAATTGACTGAATATTTTAAATCTAATATCGTAACACATAGGGCAGTAGTTGAGGAATTAGAAAAACTTAGACAATAAATGAAGTCCTTTTACAGTCATGGAAAATTACTTCTCACAGGAGAATATGTTGTGCTTGATGGCGCTACATCTTTGGCCATACCAACAGGTTTTGGACAATCATTAGATATTCAGAAAGCCAATCACAACCATCTCATATGGAAGAGTTTTGATGAAAATGACCAGATTTGGTTTGAAACTGAATTTAATATTTATAATCAAGAGATTCTAAAAGCTCATGAGAGCGATGATCCCATTTCTAATCGACTATTACAAATACTAAACGCTGCGCTCAAACTTAATCCAAAGTTTCTAGTAAAACTATCAGGATATGACGTGACCACAAAATTAGATTTCCCTAGAGATTGGGGACTAGGGACGTCGTCAACATTAATTAACAATCTAGCCAGCTGGGCAAATGTGAACCCTTATTCTTTACTCGATATGACTTTTGGCGGAAGCGGATATGATATTGCTTGTGCAAGTGCAAACAGAAGTTTGACCTATGAATTACATCCACATCATAAGAGTAACAATCAACCAGTGATTTCGGATGTTGCATTTTATCCATCATTCCACAAGCATTTATACTTCATTTACTTGAATCAAAAGCAAAATAGTCGTGATGGTATTTCTCAGTATAGAGCGAATACCTCCGATTTATCAGTATCTATTTCGAGAATAAGTGCCATTACGAAAGAGGTTATTAAATGTGAAACTCTAATTGCATTTCAACACTTACTAAATGAACATGAGCAGCTTATTTCTGAAATTATTAAGCAGACACCTATAAAACAACGTCTGTTCAATGATTTTAAAGGCAGTATTAAGAGTTTAGGTGCTTGGGGTGGAGATTTCATATTGGTCGCATCTGATGTCGACCCCACCACATATTTTAAATCAAAAGGCTATCCAACTATTCTGCAGTACTCCGAGATGGTAAAATACTAAAAAAGCGCTGCAAATTGCAGCGCTTTTTTATAGATTATATTTGAGCCTATTAGTAAAATCTAGCTCTATTATCTTCAATAGTTGCTGTTTCTTTAAGTGCATTATACACTTGTGTTTGCGCAGCACTAGATCTCGCAGTACTTAATCGGTTAGCATTGGCTTGGTAATTTTCTAATTTTGGAGCTTCATTCACCTTAGTGACTTCTATCATATACACGCCTCTATCTCCATTAATTAATCCTGATGTTTCTCCTTCATTCATACCAAAGGCAACACCAACTACTCTCGGCTCAAGTCCGGCACCAGAGATAGTAGGATTCTTCATATTTACAGCTGCAGACGTCAATGCTGGTCTGTTTTGATTTTTAGCAACTTCATCAACTGTAGTCGCCGAAATTTTCTCGCGAATCATCTGTGCCTTCTTTTCTTTTCTAATTTCATTAAGAGCAGATACCGATGCATTCTCAGGATCCATTAATCCTTTCTTGCTAATCTTGGTCACTTGCACTACTGCATAACCACCACCTGGAACGGAAAAACGCTTGTAGTCTCCTACTTTAGTCCCTTCTTCAAAAGCCCAACGTACAATTGGTCTTTGGTTTCCAATACCTGGTATAGCCTCATCTAATACTTTGATGCCAATAACGGGTCTCACTTCCAATGCACGCTCTTTAGCCATTTCTTGGAAATCACCATCCTGAATCGCAATCTCAAATTTAGATGCTTCAGTAAAGACATTGTCTATAGTTTCTTCAGAAGCTTCGATAGTTCTTCCTATCGTAGCTACTTTAACCACCTTAGAATCTCCTTTTTGATCTAATATTTCAATAATATGGAATCCAAATTGTGTTTTTACCACCTCGATATCGCCTACATTATTTTGAAATTCAAAATCACTAAATGGTTTCACCATTTGAGTACTTGGATGGAAATCATAAACTCCTCCATTATCAATACTTCCAGTATCCGAAGACAATGCAGTTACTAATTCTGGAAATTTAGAGCGGTTTGCTTTTACTATTGCTAAGACACTATCAGCTGTTTTTCTAGCTTCAACTTCCGTTTTAGTTACATCTGGTGCAGCTCGTGTTGCACCAAGATGAGGAATTAAAATATGTCTTACTTTAGCCGAATCAGGCATTTGCCTAGTCGCAACCAATCTAGACAACTTCATCATACCTGCGTCTTTATATGGACCGTATACTTGACCAATGTTTAAATTAAATAATGTATCTGCAACTGTTGCTGGCAATGCTGATTTTTGCACAAAAGTATCTGCATAGTTCACATCTGACTCTGCAGCAAAATTTACATAGTTTGTTAAATCATCAATTTTAACCGCTGCAAATGGCACAATGGTATCATTTTTACCATTATCGAACACTACTTTTCCGTTGATAAACGAATCAAAACTCGCTTTTAAGTCTTCTTCATCCTTTAGACTTGGCTCCTCATTAAATTGCACAAACACAATATCACGTGACGCCTCAACTTCAAATTGTTTTTTGTTTTCGTTGATATATGCTTTAATATCTCCTTTAGTTACTTCAATCAGTGTATCATTAATTGTAGTGTAAGGAATTTGCACGAATTTGATATCTCTTGTTGCATTCTCAAGAACATAATCTACTTCAGCTTCATTCAATGTCGCATTCACACCAGCTTTAACCATATTGTAGTATGTTCTTTCCTGTGCTCCTACCGCAATAGATTTTTCACTATTGACCCAATCGCTATAATTTAATTGAAAATTTCCAAGAAGCGCTCGTTCACCATTTAATTCTTTAAGATTGGCAACAAATTCTGTAAGCTTGTTTTCATCAAAAAGTCCAGCTTCATTTTGAAACTCAGTATAACTTGAAAAATTTTGTTTCAACAAGTCTTTCATTTGATCTTGTTCAACGGTTAGCCCAAGCTCTTCGAACTGTGTATTCATCACTGCTCGTCGCACTTCTTGATCATAGACTCGATTCATTGCTTGTGTCGAAGAAGCATTAGGGCCTAATTGCCTTTGCATGTTCTCTACTTTATTCATGAAATCAATCCTGTTAATATTTTTACCATTTACAGTTGCAACTACATCTTGTGATCCACCAAATAATGCATCACTATTTTTGAATAAGTCTGTAAGTACAAATGAAAATAACGCTAAAGCGATGATCAAAATCAAAAACAGTGAACGTTGTCTAATTTTATTTAAAACTGCCATTTTTATGTATAATTTATGAAATAATAAGTGGGCGAAAATACCATTTTCTATTAAATAATAAAAGCGGTTAGGCGATTTTATTACCGATTTTTAATAGCATTCATCGATTGATGGTTAAAGGCGATCGTTTTACGGATGAAACGCTCTTCGAGTTTTAATATAATAAATGCAATTTTAGTCTTCCTCAAAGATTTGAAGCGAGACCAAATCAATTTTTGTGGATGAAACCTCAAGAATGGTAAATTCGAAGTTGGCAATGATAACCCGGTCGTTAATTTGAGGGATTTCTGCAGCTTGGTTAACTATAAGACCACCAATAGTTTCATAATTCTCACTTTCAGGAAGCTTAAGTTTATAGACCTCATTAATATAATCGACTTCTAATCGCGCAGAAAACTTATAGGTGTTATCATCTATTTGTTCTTCAATCAAGGCCACACTATCATGTTCATCTTCAATCTCTCCAACGAGTTCTTCAACAATATCTTCAATGGTCATAATTCCGGCTGTTCCTCCGTACTCATCAATAACTACAGCCATACTTTTACGTTTCTTGGTCAAAATATTAAGAACATCTTTCACCAACATGGTTGCTGGCACATAAACGACCGGTTTCGTGACTGATTTGATTGATTTCGGTTGTTTAAATAAATCAAATGAATGGACATATCCTTGAATATCGTCGATACTATCCTTATAGACCAGTATTTTTGACAATCCCGAATCAATAAATAAGGTACTTACCGTTTTAATTGTATCATTTATCTCAACAGCTGTAATCTCTGTTCTTGGAACCATAACCTCTCTTGCCTTAACTTCTGCAAACTCTAGAGCATTTTGAAATATCTGGATTTCACTATCCACTTCATCATGTGCTTCAACAGATTGCATCTGTTCACTAATGTAATTACCCAGCTCTACTTTTGACATCGCCAACTGCACATCATCTCCTTCTGTTTTAAAAAAACGTTTTAGAATGCGGTCTGAAATCCAAATGATAAACGATGACACAAACCAAAACAGCAAATAGAATACATAAGCTGGAAAAGCGAATATCTTCAGAAAAGAATTCGCATAGATTTGAAAAAACACCTTGGGCAGAAATTCAGCCGTTATCAAAATAATAATAGTCGAAATGATAGTTTGGGATAACAAACTCAAATCTGTCAATAGAGAATTTACAACTTGATATTGAGAGGGCGACATAGATTGGAACCACTCCATTAAAACATCTCCCATAACAAAGCCATAGACAACCAATGCAATATTGTTACCAATAAGCATAGTGGCAATAAATTTGGATGGTTTCTCGGTGAGCTTTGTTAAAATTTTAGCGATAAAATCGCCTTGTTTTTTTTCGATTTCTATATGAATCTTATTCGAAGACACATAGGCAATTTCCATTCCAGAGAAAAATGCCGAAAGCAATAACATGAGAACAATAATAACAAGGCTAAAGTCCATAGCGGTTACTTGTTTCTGTTATCGAATTTATTTCTAAACTTTTTTCGGAAGAAAAACATAAAGATTGATAAACCGGCAAAAACGAATGAAATTGTCATTCGGCTATTATCTACACCTATATTTGAAATTGCATCATAAATAAAAAGCACAGCAAAAAACAAATATGCATATTGAAAAAACTGAAGTATCTTCATGTCATTACTTTATTGTTAAGCACAAAGATAAAGATGTTTTACAAATAAAAACCAAGGTGTTAATCTTTTAATATCATATCACCTCGCCCTTCTAATATTGTATAGTTTTTAAATTTAGAATCGGAGTCAAAGATATCACCACGACCACTATTTGATGTGGAAGATTTTAATTGAACTGGAAGATTTGTGAATAGCCATTCACGGCTTTGATCGTAATATAGCTGTTCTGCAAATAAACTATCATTTTGAGGAGTGACCAATATGACATTACCTTGTAGATCTATTAAATCGGTCGCATTATAAACAATAGCGTAGTCTGCCAAAACAATATTCTTTCGACCATCTTCATCATAAAGAGATAAACGAACACCCTCTGGAAACTCTGAAAATGAAAACTCACGATTTGAATAATCTAACATTTTAGGACTTTCCAAATTGGCTACTACGCGCCCAATAGAATCTTCAGCTTCCGTATATTTTAAATTGATATTTTTTGCTTCGCCGATGGGCTGATTTTGAAGCACACCTATTTTTTGTACTTCTTTGAAGTTGTTTTTACATGAAAAAAACATAGTCACAACAATTGCTGTGACTATGACTTTATTTATATGTAATATTTGACGTTTCATTTATAGGCTTGGCACTCTTACGCTACCTCCCATCCAACACCCAATAGTGATGGTTTCTCCTGCATTCCCAGCTGTAAATATTTCAGCTTTTGTTGGTGCATTAGCGTTATAAGATGCTGCTGTTTTTGACGCTGTCGATTTTAAGCTTGGATCTACTTGGCCCGCTTTTAAAGCCTCTTGTGCAGCATACCAAAATACCGCTCTTTTATTAAAGTTAGAATCACCACAATTCTTAGCACTGTCTGCATACATAGATGCAATTCTTAAGTGTGGAGTTCCATCTGATGGATTCAACTTCAAGGCTTCTCTATAGTATGTTCTCGCAGTCCCATAGCTTCCTCTCTTTTTGAAAGCATTTGCGATTCGCTTCGCTAGTTTTGATTTTTTAAATGTATCTGTTTCTAATTCATAAGCTTCTCTGATGTATTTATCACCTTCAGAGTTTTTGCCTTGCTTATACAATACATTTGCAACAAAATACTTTGTATCTGCTGATGGTGCGGTTGCATCATAAGCTTTTACCAACTCAATATATAACGGATCATCTGTACATTCTTTGTTGTACATTCTACTTACGGCTCTTTTTAACCATACAGCATCTGTTTTATATGTTGGAAAATCTTTTTGATATAAAGGAATTAAGTTCTCACAATTGGCTAACTGACCCAAATACGTATCTAAACTTCCTGCAACTTTACCGTTAGCTTCAATTTTAGCTTGGTAGTATTTTTTATATTGCTTTTCTTTTTTACCTAAAGCTTCTCCTCTTTCTTCTTTAAGAATGATTTCATTCAATGCCTTGGCATATTTTTCGTTTAGATTTTCTAACTGCTCGTTAACATCATCATACTTATCAAACACGCTTTGAAGTTCAAATTCTCCAGCATTAAAAAGGTCTACCGTTTTAGTAAAGTAAACATACAATCCTTTTGTATTTGTAAAGTTTGGCAAATCTTGCATATATGCATCGTGGAAGGTATCGTATATTTTTTTGTCATTAATATTCAAATCTTTTTGATTCTCATACATTAACACGCCTTTTCTCTCTAATACTTCTCCTAATTCATATTTACTTGAATAGTATTCTCTGGCTTTATCTAATAAAACCATATAATCTTCTATAAACGCTACTTTTTCTGCTCCTGAGGAATTGTCAATTTTATGATCTAAAATCTTCTCACCGTATTTATAAAGTGCGATATTAAACTTCGGACATTTATTTCTTACTTTCATCCAAGGCTCATAGGCTTCGTCATATTTCTTTGTCTTAACGTAGTCATTCATCAACGTTAAGTTTAACATACACTCTTCGTCTTGTTGCGCAAAGCTAAAGTTTGTCGCCATGAACAAAGCAGCAATGATTAGTGTAATTCTCGTTTTCATCTTCTTTTAATTTACGTTAGTTATATTTTCTTTTTTCAAACCATCTATCGTTTAATGATAGACTTATGTTCACATTGATAAAGTTTTCTTGAATGAGATTTTGATTTATTGTTCCTCGTCTTCCGAACTCAAAACCAACATTGGCATTTGAGAAAACATTTCCAACTGGTAATCCTACTCCAAAAGACATGCCAAACTCATTAATAGTTTCGTTGTTCACCTCTAATCCAGTGTTTTCAAAATGAAAACCAGCACGATAGGTTACTCGTTTCCAGTAGCTTGAAAATGAATTGTAATCTGGAATATAAAAACCTCCAACAGACACATTTGAAGCATTTACAAAATTAGCATTTTCTATTGATACAATTGGATTTGAAAATTCACTTGTGTTTTGAAGGGTGTACTCCGCTCCAACAAACCACTTTCTTGGTGCGCCAATACCAGCTCCAAAAGACAATCTTGAAGGTAAAGTTAAATCTGTTTTATCAAGATTCGAAGCTTCTAAATCGGCAGCAACTTCATTAACCACAAACTCCTGACCTGTTAATGAATTGATCACTATGGTTGCGAATGATCGTTCATTAACCGATGATAAATTACTTTTTGGAGAATAGGTTAATCCAGTCTGAAGCTCTAATTTCTCATTAAGCATTGTTTTATAAGTCAATCCTACATTGATATTTAAACCACTTAAATCTGAACGATTATTTTCTCTGGTTTGATATTGCACGATATTTCCATCTTCGTCATACAAAAACTCAACGACGCTATTCTGAATATTTCCGAAGTTATAATTGAAGTCAATACCAGCACTTAACTTAGGTGATATTTGGTAACCAAACCCAAAAAATGCTCTGTTCACACCACCCTCTCCAGTATATCTATTTTGGATAACATCTTCTTCAGTATCTTCAAGTTTGTAACCAACAGACGTATAAGGGACCAAGCCAAAACCAAAACCAAATTTACCTACAGGCATTGATAATGCTATATAATCAAACGTAGTAGAGCTCACCTCAGCCTCCCCAGAGTTCGCTTCTAAATTTATACTATTATGACTTGCACCTACAGAAAATTTCACAGGACGGTTGGTCTCGTTCCAAAGTTTAAGATTTGAACCAACGTAGGCTGCTGGATTTCGTAAATTGACATGAACACTATCTGTATAAATACTCAAACCTCCCATGCTTCTATTTTCTACTGTACCTTTAAACTTCAAACTCCCTATTCCGTAGAACGAATAAGGCGAAGCGGTACCTTCTTGCGCATAGGCTTGTATAGCAAAAGAAGCAACTAAAACTATTAAAAGTTTTTTTATCATTATTGTCTATTATATTCTAAAATAAAATTCAAACCTTCTAAAAGAAAATTTGAATTGGCAAATATGCTATTTTTTAATTGGTTTGACAAGAATTTGGTATCGCCTCCTGTTAAAATAACTGTTAAATCTGAATATTTTTTAGCATAATCATCAATTACACCATCAATTTCTTTTAAAACGCCATACATAACACCGGAATGGATGGACTGCTGCGTTGAATCTCCAATGATAGTGTCTGGTATTTCTGTATCTAACAACGGTAAATTTGCCGTTAGATTATTCAAACTGCGATACCTCAATCGTATACCAGGTGAAATAGCACCTCCTAAATATTCATTTTGAGTATTAATAAAATCGTAAGTTATACAAGTACCTGCATCAATGATAAGCACATTAGTATTAGGGAATTGCTCCACAGAAGCACATACGAGTGCGATGCGGTCTACACCTAAGGTCTTCGGACTCTTATAAAGGTTTTTAAAAGGCAACTTGAGTTCATGAGACAATTCAATAACAGGCATCTTTGCCTTAAGAATTTTGACATGTTCTTGTTTTAATTTTCCTACGGAAGACACTATAGCCTGTTTCACTTGCGGATAAGATAAAAGCACCTCTTTAATAAGCACATCTAAATCAACAAGCTTACCGATATACTTTTCTATAAGTCGCCCTTTGTCAAAAACAGCTAACTTCAAAAAGGTATTACCGACATCAAGAATTAAATTCATAGGAGTTTTAAAAGGTTAAATCTACGAAATGAAGCTTCAAATCAATATAACTCTTAACCAAATTATAACATTATTTCTAATGAAACCAGTCATTTGAAGTCCTTATCTGATAATAAACCTAAATTTTTAATATTTCTTTTTGCGAATAATAAAAATGCCTCTATATTTGCACTCGCATTTTTATGCAACTGGTGCCTTAGCTCAGTTGGTAGAGCAAAGGACTGAAAATCCTTGTGTCCCTGGTTCGATTCCTGGAGGCACCACCACCTAAACTCGTAACAATCTATTTTTTAGAAAGTTACGAGTTTTTTGGTTTAACAGTGTACAACTACGTGTACAACGAACTAATTTCTACTACTTTTTTCAGGTTGTCAAATTAAAAATTATCCCTTGGCAAAACGGTCAAAAAAAACGGACTTCTGAAACAAAACCTTGTTATATCTGAACTACCAAAGTCATTTCAAACAACTTTCCCTTTGTCAAAGGTTCGTCAGATGAGTAAAACATATATCTGTTAACTGCAGCAAAATAGGTACCCAAATAGCGCAAAAAGTGAGAAGAAAAATAAAAAATTCAAAAATTTCAACTCAAATTACTAAAACCCAGACCCACCCCTATCGAAAAAATCGACTTTCCCTTTTGAAAAGTGAGGGGCTAATTTGTCATATACCCTAGTAAGGGGAAGAGAGAGGAGAATGAATTTTTCAAATGACAATACTATAATCAATACAAATGCGAGCTTTATTAGATTTTGACAATGCAAGTAAACATATAGCCATCATTATCAGTAAAAAAGTTACAATAGGGTCAAAAATTAAATTTCAATTCCACCACTAATAATAAACTCTTGTAACAGCTTATCAATTCTTATGTTTATTTTAAAAGCAGGAATTGTTTTACCTTCCAATTTCTCAAAATACGCTTTAGCCTTGTCCCTATCAACGGTACTTTTTAAATCATCAAAACGGCCATAATCATTTATATTTTTATCAGTTACTCCTGAATCCATCATACTACGAAGCTTAGTTTCATCTAAACCTAGTAATTCTGAAATTCTAAATATCTGGTCATTCTTAGCATTAAAAAGATACTCTGTAATATATTCTCTAAATGTTTTACCTTTTTCAATAGTTACAGCACCACTTTGGACATCATGTATAAAAATATTAGCATATTTTTGTTCTTCTTGAGTTAACGTGGCAAATGACTTATGCAACTCATCTAAAGTATGCTGTAGTTGTTTACTGTCAACATCCTCTCCTTTAAGTTCTTTGATGTATTTCTCAAAACGAGAATTCATGTAGTCTGCATCAATTTTATCTGTATCAATCTCCGTTAAATACCCTTCAATTTCAAAAGGAACCTCTCTTGTTCCAGTGCCACCGCCATCACCACTAAATAGTTCTCTATAACGTAATGCTAGAATTAAGTATGTGTTTTCATCAAAATTCATTTCAACCACAGACTTTTCGTTTCCTTTACCAAACACATATTTTGATTGATTCCAATTGAAACCTTGAATTTTGGCTGCTTCTAAAAAGTCATTTAAATCTTTAAAGAGTGAAGCAAATCGTCCTCTTTCTGGAATACCCTCTGGTAGGCTTTCAAAATTTTGGACTCCTGCTGAATTAAACAATTGGGAAATTTCGTTATACATAAAATTTATTGAATTTAGATTTTGTTCTAAACGGTCAACAAATAAATCTACAGGGCTATCTCCAGAGTATAATTTAATGGCACTATCAATGTGCTGTTCCATGGTATGTGGTAACCTATAATAGCGTATTGTCCCAAATGGTTTGTCTGGTCCAAATAGACGATTTGTTCTTGAAAATGCTTGAATAATATTTTGATATCTAATTACCTTATCCAAATACAATGTATTAACCCATTTAGAATCAAAACCTGTCAGCATTTGGTCTACAACAATTAGCAAATCAATCTGCTCTTCTGGTGTTGTTTCAATTCTCAAATAAGGTAGTTTGTGAGCCAATCTAGCAGCAATATCCTTTTTAAATTTTGCATGCGTTGCTAAGGTATAATCTTGTTCAAATCTTTCGTTATAATCTTCTAAAATCTCAACTAAACCATCTTCTTTAAAAGCAGCATTACCAACATTGTCAATTGTCGAGTCAAACAGTGCTGTTACTTTTAATTCTGGTTGAAGTCTTTTTATTAACCTATAATATTCAATAGATTCATTTATACTACTTGTTGCAAAAATGGCATGAAACTTACTATTTTGACTTAGCACAACCCAATTTTCTAATATATCCTCAACTACTTTTTCTTGATGCGTATCTATTTCGTATTGAGACTTTGGTACAAAATCTTCAATACCACGAACATAATTACCAGAATGGTCATAATATCCTGCCATTCTCAAATCATTCATATACCTATTGAAAATTTCTCTTTTTGCAGGGTCAGAAAGAGCATCTGCTTCATCTGTAGCTCTTGCCTTTTCTAGAGCAATTACCTTCCTTAAATCACGGTCTTTATATGTCAATATTTTATACGGGTCAAAACCTAATACATTTTTATCTCTTATGCCATCACCAAGAGTATATCTGTGTAACTCTCCTCCAAATACTGTTGAAGTGGTGTTCATGTTTATCTGGTTTTCATCTTTAATAGGTGTTCCTGTAAACCCAAAGAAAATGGCTGATGAAAATGTATTTTTAATATCAATAAGCATATCTCCAAAAGTTGAACGATGTGCTTCATCTACAATAAATACAGTTCTTTTTTCATTCATAATCTGAATGTCTCTTGCATTTAATCCACCCTCTTCATCCTTAATGTTACTCATCTTTTGTATAGAAGTAACTATTAAAGTATTTACAGGGTCTTTACTTTTTAGTTTTGTAACTAAAATACCTGTGTTTTCAGTTGCTTGCACTTCTTCGTTCTCATCTGAAAAACCTCGATACTCTTTTAGAGATTGTGTCCCTAACTCTATTCTATCCATCAAAAAAATAACCTTATCGGCATCTTTTGAATTGGCAATAAGCTGAGCCGATTTAAAACTGGTCATTGTTTTACCAGAACCTGTAGTATGCCATATATAACCACCTAATGCATGTGTGCTTTTCCAATCTGTTTTAGCAACTTTATCTGATATTGCATTTGCTGCATAATACTGATAACTGCGCATTACCTTTAAAACACCATCACCATCATCTGGTACGGTGTAGAAACCTATTAATTGATGTGCCATTGGAATAGAGAGAAAAGAAGATGCTATATCATTCCAATCATTTTTTGGCTCATTATTAAAGTCTGCCCAATGGAAATAAAAGTCCTTATTGAATTTCCCATCTGGACCAGGGTTAGCGAAATAAACAGTTTCTTTAGGCTCCATTGCTACAAATACCTGAACTAAAGAAAACAGACCTGAAAAGATTCCAGAACGAGCGTAATTTTCTATTTGATGATAGGCTTGACTTACAGATACACCACTTCTTTTTAACTCGATGTGAATCACTGGCATTCCATTAATTAAAAGCATTAAATCACCACGTCTATCATTTAATATTTTAGATTTAGTTTTAAATTTTGGTTGTTGTACAATTTGATATCTACTCTGTCCTGCTGCTATCTCATGTCTATCGTAGATTTTTAAACTAACTTCTTTACCAAAATGTAATTTGTCTTCTTGGTTATCTCGTTTTATAGCAACTGTTTTACCATTTATAAATCCATTTAGCTTTAGAGGTGTTCTTAAAGCATTTATTTGCTCAAGTATTTGTTGCATTTCACCATTTGTTAATGGCGTGTCATTTAAACGGTCTATACCTCTATTGTTATCAAAAAGAATATTTGCCCAGTTGTTTAGTAAATCTTCTTCTGTAGGGTTTTTTATAACCTCATTTTCCCAGCCTTTTTTACTTAGTGCCAATATTAAGGCTTCTTCAAATTCAGATTCTTTGGTAAATGTCATTTTCTTTAATTTTACAGTGCCAGTAAATTAGTCTTGTGCTATAAACATTTTAGTAAAACAGGCTTTTTTGATGTTCTTGAGTTTTTCTAACTGTGATTTGTGTAATGCTAATTGATTATCTAAGTTTTGGAAATAATTACCTATTTTTTGTTGTTCATCTTCATTAGGGATAAGTATTTTCTGTTCTTCAAAATCGCTAGCCTTTAAGTTTCCGATTGCACCATTACCTCCTGAAACATTAACGCTTATAAATTTTCTATACCAAGAAGAACTCATAGAGGCATTTAAGAAATATGGCGTTTTTGACCTAACAATTAACATAAAACCACCGTGAACAGCCTTTCCATTTAAACCGTCAATTATTGCATGTTTTCCAACTAAACGACTAGAACCATTTGCAGAAGTAATAAGAATGTCTTTGTTCTTTGCAAATTCAATATTTATAGCTTCTTCCCTTACATAAACATCATCTTCCTTTTCGATAAAAGTATCTTCATAAATATTAGAGGACCTTAAAACTTTAACTCCTTTATTTGAAACATCACTAGGACTATAAGTTAAACCTCTTTTCACTAAAGCAAATTCTCCAAATGGTTTTTCTTCCCAATCTCCAGTAAATCCTTTAAAACGAACTTTAGGAACAGTAGCACCATTACTTGGAAACATCTTTTCAAGCATAGCTTTTTTTAGAACAACTAGTTTGTCGTGTTTTTTTTGATGATGACTAATAAGTTTTTCTAAGTTTTGGAAGAAAGTACCTATTTGTTTTTGTTCAATTTTACTTTTTGGAAATGAAAATATCATTTTTTTAATAGCAGTACCAGAAGTTAATGCTCTGGTTGTCATTGAACTTTTTTTTGTCATTTCTGAACGAAAAAAATCTGTGTAAAAAGCATATTGCTTAAAACCAATTTCTAAAGGGTCTTTATGTATTGGTCTAGCACGTAAAACAAAACCACTAAATACTGCATCTTTTGGGTTATCAAGCATAACCGATGGTTGACCTATTTCATCTATTGTTTCAGATGTTCTGGTAAAAAACAAATCTCCAATTTGAACACTGTAATTTTTAATTTCATCCCTAGTTACATCAACCTTTCCTTTTAGCTCTTTAGTTAATAACCCTCTTTTGTGAAATACATCAGTGAAATTTACTATTGGCTTACCGTAACCGAAATATTCTTTTCCCTTATTAAGACCATTTTTAAAATCATAAAATGAACCTATAAAATCTTCTTCCCAATCTTCAGTAAAACCTTTAAAACGAACTTCAGGATTTTTATTCTTATTTGCCATACTAGTCTTCTCTATTTAATAAAACCTTCAATTCATTTAATCCTTTCATATCAAACTCATTTCCTTCTAAGTTATCAATTAATTTAGACAAAGAATTTTCTGCCTTGTTAATTTCTTTAGCAACATCTGAGTAGGTTGTACTGTACTTTTCAGAAAGTGCTACAACTTTCATTGTCAATCCATCAATAATTGTTTTTGGCAAATTATATAAAGACGTTACAATTGGGTGTACCCATTTTAGGTCTAATAACTTGTAAATCTGACTTTCTTCAAGGTTTTCAATGGTTTCTTTAGTTAGCAAGTGTAGTTTCGCTTTTTCTTCCTTAGCTATTTTTTTCACGTCTTTTTCTTCTGCTATAAGCTTTGCTGTTTTTACTAATTTGCTTTCAAAAGAATCTTCTGGAAATGTAAATGTTGATTGTAATGTGAATAGATATTTGTTAACATTGCCTTTACCATAAGTGCCATCTTTATTAGCTACTATTTTGGACCATCGCACTTGTTTATTGTTGTTTATAAAATCAACTTTTTCAGGTTTCCTTGCTTTATTGTCTAACAACTCAAGATAGCTTTTTAAGGTGTTTATTTCTTCAGATTCTACATCTGCAAAAATCTCTTTAAGCGCACTATTTATTTCTTTAGTTACAAAAGCATCATTATTATCATTTAAAACAGGACTGTCTTTTTCTTCTTCAGAAAAGGAATCAATAATTTCCTCATATTCAGAAGTAATTTCTAACAAGCGATTTTCTTTTTGTTGTAAGCTTTGTAGCTCTTCTTTTAAGTAGGTTTCTTGAACCAGTTCAAAAGGCATAATTCTACCTTTCCAACCTTCTTGTTTTTCTACTTCTTTGCCATCTTTCTTTTTGAGCACCATATTTGCATCTACTATTTTTGTAGATTCAAAACCTTCAGTTTGTATAATTTCTAAATCTACTTTTATAGCTTCCCATTCATTATCCAGCAATTGATAGGCTTCATATTTATCTATTAAGTCTATAGTTTCAAGCCTTTTAAAAATATCATTACTCAATACTTCTTTTTCTCTTGGAACATTAACGGTCTCAATATTGGTTAATAATTCCTGTTTTAAGAAGGTGTCTAAATCTTTAAATGAATTATCAAACTTTTCCTTAAATGCTTTAACGCTAGCTTGTTCTTTAATAGCCAAATTAATATCTTCCACTTTTAATTCTGAATTAACTTCTGAAGTTTTAGAAAATAAGGCTTCTCGTAAATTAGGAAAGGCTTGCCAGTATTTTTCAAGCTCGTCTATTTCTTTTACAGGAATACCACCAAACATAGAAGCATAAATATCCCAACTTTCTGGGTTTGCAGAAGAGTCTACATATCTTGGAATGTTTAGATTGTATTCATTTTCTCTAATGGTATCTCGTTCTATTACTTTAGAAAATTTTGGTGTAGTTTGTCTATCACGTATTACATCAGCAATTCTTTTAATGTCCGAAGCTCTTAACTTATTGTTTTTACCTTCTTTTATAAAACCTTTAGATGCATCAATAATTAAGACATCTGTGTTTTTACGTTTTTGTTTTAAAACAATAACTACAGTAGGAATACCAGTTCCAAAGAAAATACTTGGTGGTAAGCCAATGATGGCATCAATATGATTGGATTCTATTAATTTTTCACGAATTGTACCTTCTTCACCACCTCTAAACAACACACCATGAGGTAATACAATGGTCATAATACCATCTGGTTTAATGTGAAATAAATCGTGTAAAAGGAAAGCAAAGTCTGCTTTAGATTTTGGAGCCAATCCAAATCGTGAATATCTTGGGTCTGAATCTTTATTTGCTGGGTCCCATTTTTGAGAATATGGAGGGTTTGAAACAACTGCATCTACATAAAGTGTCTCGTAAGTGTGTACAGCATCATTTTCATCAAAATATGGCCAATCATCTTCTAAAGTATCACCATTACGAGTTACAATGTTATTTGGCAAAATATCACGCATTACCAAGTTCATTCTTGTTAGGTTATAAGTGTTCTTTTTTAATTCTTGTGCGTAGTATTTAATATTGTTTCTGTCGTCAATATGTTTTGCCACACTATTACCAATATTAATCAATAAAGAACCTGAACCACTACATGAATCGTAAATTTGAATTTCTTTTCTGTCTTTTAAATGGTTTGAAACAATTTCGGACAACAACACTGAAACTTCGTGAGGTGTATAGAATTCTCCAGCCTTTTTTCCAGCATTAGCAGCAAATTTTTCAATAAGATATTCGTAAATAAAACCAAGTACATCATAACTTTGCTTGCTATCCATTGGAATATCCTTTATTAAATGGATTAGTTCACTAATAGCTTTAGTTTGCTTTCCAGAAGTATCTCCCAGCTTACTTAAACCAGTTTCTAAAGTGTTGAAAATCCCATCAAACAGTTTTTTGTGAGCTGGACTAATTGAACGATTAAAGGCAGACAATGCAGTCCTTACATTGTCAACACTAAAGTCTTTTGCTAAATCAATCCAAGTGGTGAATAAATCATCATAAGCAATAAAATAGCCTATGTTCTTTTTGATGTAATTTACCGTTTCAACTTCCTCTTCAGAAAGGGCTTTTATATCCTTATCAGTAAAATCTTGTTTTTTGCAAAACTGTATTTCTTTATCTGACAGGTATTTGTAAAAAATGAAGCCTAAAATGTAATCTTTATATTCATTAGCCTCAATCTTGGAACGCATTTGATTTGCTGATTCCCATATTTTAGCTGCTAATTGCTGTTTATTCATATTTATTTCTTGTTTGAAACTATTAACTCTTTAATATCTACATTAAGTATTTCAGCGATTTTGTATAAATCTTCTAAACTTGGTTGCCTTCTATTTTGAGCGTAGGAGTTTACCATATTGTAGCTTTTTCCTAATTGTTCAGCCAACCAAATTTGTTTAATCCCTTTCGCCTCTATAACCTCTTTAATTCGGTTCATTACTGAATCATTTAATTCTGTTTTCTAAATTAGGAACTATTTTCAATATCTCACTAAGTGAGTATAAAAATAATCATTATGTTTGATTACAAACTAACAGTTTCACATTAAGCTATGTTTTTTGAAGAATTAACAACACATCTATTTAATTTAAAAGTCTTAGCAACCTTAGACCTTCAAAAAATCGGTATTTCTGATTATTTAGAAAGTATTAAAGATAGTAGAAAACTTATTACAGAATCGAAACTAAAAGAACAAGAAACTAACTTGAATTACAAGCAAGTTCAACAAATAATTGATAAGTCTGGAGAGGTAAGTTTTGACACTTTTTATGATGAGACCACTTCGAAAATCACAAACCTCTTAAAAGATATAGAAATTGAAGAACCCCTCTTTGGTGAAATTAGAATTGAATTAAAAAATATCCTTGAGACTACTTATAAATGTAAAAAACTGGATGAATATATTTTCGGCAAAGAATTAATAAGAAATCTCAATAATAGCATTAAATCTAAAAAGGAAATTTTAAGCTATTATATTAAACTTAAAGATGTTCAATTAGGTAATAGCTTTATCAATTACCTGAAGCTCTTAGATAGCGTTAAAACACCTTTAAAAACCTCACTCAGCAATCTAAAAGAAGAACTTGAAAAGACATTAAAAAATAAAAACCAAGAAGAAAAAAGAACTCACATTAGAGAATTACATAACCTCAATAAAATCAAATTAAGGCAAAGTCCTTATTTAGTAGTAAACGATGTAATAAATTATGATTACAACAACGATATTGATTTAGCCAATTTCTTAGATATTTTCATAAAAACCAACACTTTTGAGTCTCAAAATCTTATTGACCTTAAACCATTCTTTATTACGATTTTCTTTGATGCTTACATGAAGCAAAACTATAACGCTTATTTAGAAGTGATACTGGTTAATAAAGATGAGATATTCGCTTTGTTACAAGATAGAAACAGTCTATCTGAACTTGTTTTACCTGCTAATATTCGCCCGTTTGAAGACTTAGAAAGACAATTAATTAAAGAGGAGTATTTTGATTCTTCTGCTAAATGGATTAATCAAAAGAAACAGCTTGTTGAGTTTATTTTACATTGTCGCTCTTTAGCTTATTTTAAAATCAGAGCAGATGTAACTGATAATACTGAGATAAGAAAACTTAGACACTTTTTCGAAAAGAGATACTCAATCAATATTACAAACCAATTCAAACCAAATCAGAGAAAACTCATTAAACTTCCTTCATATGAGTTTAGATGGATAGAAAAAGCATTTTAGACTTTCAATTTCATTTCCGTTTTTCAGACTTCCACTTCCGTTTTTTATAAAAATCAAGAACCCCTTATTGATTTAACCACTTGTTTTACAGGTTATTATATACTTTTTGAGACTTCCATCCGTTTTACTCAGTTGTACCTTTGTACTGTCGTTAGTTCGACAATATAAATAGTAATTTAAATTAAATCATTATGAAAAATGACTAAAAACTTTGTGATTGAACAGACTAGTTCAGAAGAATTATTAAAACAAATTTCAAACTTAATTGATGAGAAGCTCAACGCTCTCTTTCCAAGTGGTCTTAAAAACCAAAAAGAAAGTGAAACCGAATTGCTAACCATTGAAGAAACAGCAAAACTATTGAAGGTATGCAAAACCACAGTTTACAATTACACCAAACAAGGGATTCTAAAGCGTAAGTCTTTTGGTAAATCAACTAGATATGACAAAAAAGAGGTACTAGAAAGAATTGGAGCATTAAGAAATCAGAATGCTGTCTAATATATAAGTAGGTACTTGTAACAAATTTTTAAAAAGAAAGAGATTATGTATGATAATATTAGCTTGTATTTAGATAGTAGAGATGCAAACAACATAAATTTATATGATGAAGTTTTAGAGAACTCCAATAACATAACTATTGAAAGGTATGGTCTTAAATTAAATGATGTACCATTTGCATATATAAGTATAGAAGGTAAGAATAACCAAAAACTAAGTTTTAAAGTTGAACCTTATAGAATTTCAATGATGGGTAAGAACAGCTCTATCTGTAAATACTATTTAGGCAACAATTTTGAGACCCTAACACTTATGCAGTTCAATAATGCTATTGATGAAATTTCCGAAAGATTAGGAGTTTGCTTAAACAATGCTAGAGTATGTAGAATTGATATAGCTAACAACTTTTTAATGGAATACAAACCAAGCACCTACCATGAGTGTTTAAAACATCTTTCGAGATATAAAAGATACGCTATTAATGGAAATTTATACTTTAAAACTAAAAGAATAGAACTCAACTTCTATGATAAGAAGAAGGAGTACAAAGAGAAAGGATTTAAAATCCCTACTAAACACTTAAATACTGAAAATATTTTGAGGTATGAGATTCGTTTTAAAAAGGATGTTGCTAAGATATTTGACAGAACAATAAGGGTAACTGACTTACGAACTGAATCTTTCTTAAAAGAAGTCTTTGATAAGTGGCAAAGTTATTACTGGAACATTAAAAAGCAGAATCCAGTAATATTTGAATCTGAAAATAGAACTTTTACCGCTAAAGATTTTAAAGACTATTTTTTTACAAAAGGAGTTGAAGCAATTGGAGGGATTGAATATGCTTACAAAATGATTGATGAATCCAAAAATGCAGATAACTTTACTCGGCAAAAAGCATACTACTTAAAACAGGTGCTAAATAACGCTTATGACAATGCAAATAACACCTCAAACTACGACTTTACAGGAGAGTTAAACTCAAAAATGCAGTCTATGTTAATTCCTTTAAAATAGCTTCTTATACGCCCTTAAAACAAGGGCGTTTTTTTATATTTGAACATGAATTGCAAGTGCTTTTTTAAATGTATTGGAAACTGGTTAATAAGGAGACACAATAACAAAACTCTTTATATAATAGGTAATGGGTTTGATTTACACCATGGCTTGAAAACAAGTTATTTTGATTTTTCAGAATATCTTCAACAAAAAGACAGTGAGTTATATAATACTCTGGAATCTTATATTGACTTTCCAACCGAGGACAATAGCTTATGGAGTAAATTTGAAGAAAACCTAGCGAATTTAAATCTTGATGAAATTTTCAATGATTATTCATTGTTTCTACCTGATATAGCAAGTGACGATTTTAGGTCTAGAGATATGCATACTTTTCCAGATATAATGGAAGACCTATGCGAAAGTTTGACAACTAATTTATTGCAGAATTTTTTAGAGTTTATACAGAGTATTGAATACTCAAAATCAGTAGATGGATTATTAATCAATTTAAAAAAGAAGTCAAACTTCCTAACCTTTAATTATACTCCTACATTAGAAAAAATTTACGGAATAGAAAGTCAAAGAATTAATTATATACATAATAGTGCATTTTATGGGTCTGAACCAATTATTCTTGGACATGAAATTGAACCAAAAAGCTTTGAAGAAAAACCACCTGAAAACCTATCTGAAGAGGAACTAGAACAATGGTATGGTAACTTTGACTATTCAATAGATACAGGTAAAGAGAACCTATTGAAGTATTTTGAAAGAACTTACAAACCAAGCAATGAAGTAATCAATAATAATATGCATTTCTTTGAAAATTTAGGATGTATTAATGAGGTTTTCGTACTTGGACATTCAGTATCAAAAGTTGATTTGCCCTATTTTGAGGAATTAAAAAAACATATAAGAAAAAAAGCAAAATGGAATGTGTCTTTCTACAATTACGACTCAATAAAAAATATAAAATTAAATTTAAATAGTATTGGAGTTACAAATATCAACTTTTTTGAACTAGCACATATTTTGATTAATAATCAACAGACAAGATTGAAACTGTAGATTATACAACCTTAAGATATGAATCTTTAAAAGCGTTTGACTGAACAATTCTAGATGCTCTATCCTTACCATCTTCTCTTATATACTTTAAGAACTCTCTTTCTGACTTATGACCAGTTAAAGGCATTATATCATGAACATTGACACCTGCTCTATATTTAATAGTGCTATAACTTCTTCTAGCGGTATGGGTAGAAATTAATTTATATTTAAGTATTTCTTTTACAACTTGATTACCACCCTCGTTTCTTTCAAATTTGACTCTTTTATTAATTCCTGCCATTTGAGCAACCTCTTTTATACAGGCGTTAATATACTGCTCTATCATAGGTTTTGGTGGATTACCATTATATCTGTCATTCATAATTTTTCTCATTACAGGTGTAATGAAGCAATAAACTTTATTTCTTGTTTTCTTCTGAACAACCTGTATATATTCCCCGTCATCTTCCTTAATAATTTGACAATTTGAAAAATTGTTGTAGTCTGAAATTCTTTGACCAGTCTCACAACCTAAAATAAATATATCTCTAGCTTTTTCATGCTCTGGATATTTCGACAAATCTAGTTCAAACATATTCTTTAATTCATCCATGTCTAAATAAACAGCGGTAGTCAACTCATTAACAATTTTAAATTCAGGAAGTTTATACTTTGAGTTCGAGTTATGACCTTCATTTGTTGCTGAATTAAGTATTGTCTTAAGTGTTTTAATATGCTTCCCAATAGTATTAATGGCATAGAATGAACCATCTACCTTTTCTTTTGTCTGCATGTATTCAACAAAGCTGTAATAAAATTCTAAATCTATGCTATCAAAATCAACTTTAAAACCTTCATCCTTTTGAAACTCTTTAATATGCTTTATTGCCTGTTTATAAGCACTTACAGTCGTGCTTTTAGCTCTTTTATTATCTTTCTGAAGGGTTCTGATTTTCCCCTCAATAAACACATCACAATACTTAAAAAAGGTCATTGTTTCATCACTTTCTTTAATCTGTTCTTTGTTTGAAATGGAATGATAAATCTCTTTAATTGAATCTTTTGTTATCATTTCCCCCTTAGAAATTCTATCAGCTACAATCTTATTAAACTCATTCTTCAATTGGTCCAAATAATTATTAATCTCTAAGCTGTTAGATACGGTAGCAACATTTCGTACTTTTTTCTTCGTTGAATCCCAGTATTTAGGTTTAACCTTATACCCTGTTGAGAACCTTCTATCTATCTTTCGACCTGCTGAGACTCTAAACACGATAAGCGTTTCATTCTTTGCTTTAGGTTCCTTAAGAACGAAGTTTACTGAAACCTTAGTTTTTAATACTGTATTTGCCATGAAATCTCTATTAGTGTACAACAAAGTGTACAACATTTAATGAATCTATTTAAATTCAAATGTAGTAAATTATTTCATTTAAGCTTTATGTACTATGTAAATAAAAGGATTTACTAGTTAAATGAAATTAAACCAAAACAAGCCTATTCATAATTTCAGGTACTGGAGGCACCACCATCAAAAACCCGATTCACATGAATCGGGTTTTTTGGTTTTGTACCTTTTTGCAAGGCTATGTTTTAAATCTAAAACAATCAGCAAGCATATTGTATAATTCTGGCTTTTTCTTTTGCATTTGCTTCGGTTTCTCAAAAAAGTATTCGGAAGCCACTGCAAAAAACTCAGCCTGTTTTGTCCCGCCATAAGCTCTTAAATCAGACTCGTCTTTATTAATTGCTTCCATTTCATCATGCATTAGTTTCAACCAAGGAATTGTATAAGAATTCTGCATCAAAATTTTAGGTATTCCATCAATGTGATCATCCATTTTATCAATAAGGTGCACAAACTCATGGATCGCAGTATTTCGTCCGTCATTGTCGTTTTTAAATCCGTGACACAAGGCTTTTCTTGATAGAATCATCTGACGTTCTAGGCGACCACCACCAACTACTCCAGAAATATATCGTGATTGGCTCTTATCTGCAAATTCAAAATCTTCATTAAAATTATCTGGATATAACAGTATCCCAGTTACGGTTGGATAATGCCATTCTTTGAATGCAAAAACAGGTATTACGGCACTTGATGCGATGAGTATCTTGTCCAATTCCTCTAATTCAAATCCTACACTATCAATATAAACTTCAGACAGAAACTGCATCATTCGATTTTGAAAGCGTTTTTGTTCATTACGATCTAGCGCGCTATAAAAACGAACTTCTGCTACTAAAATAGCATACCAATGTATTGGGAAATTTGATGCTTGTCTCGGTTTTATCTTAATAAACGTATAGATTATAAAAGCAATCAGAAAAAAAAATATAACAAAATAGAGTGTCATTGCTTACAACAGTTTTTCAGATTTCCGAAGCTAAACATTTTTTAATAATTAAATATTAAAATTTACTTCAAGTGAGAAAATGATTAGTATTTTTAAAAAATTTTTAAGGCAAATGAGTAAAGAAAAGTTCATGCAGGCTGCAGTTCAAGAAGCCCTAAATGGCTTGAATAACGATGAAGGCGGACCCTTTGGATGCGTTATTGTTAAGCATGGTGAAATAATTGGAAGAGGGCATAACGAAGTCACTTCAACAAATGATCCAACTGCTCATGCCGAAGTCACTGCAATACGAGCAGCTTGTAAACATTTGAATTCTTTTCAGTTAGAAGGATGTGAAATATACACCTCTTGTGAACCTTGCCCAATGTGTTTAGGGGCCATATATTGGGCGCGACCTGACAAAGTCTATTTTGGTAGTAATCAAGAGGATGCAGCTCATATTGGATTTGATGATGCCTTTATTTACAAAGAAATACCGCTACCTTATAACGAACGAAGTATTCCGTTTGAGCAATTAGGGCGAGCTAGCGCTCTTGAACCATTTAAGGCATGGACAGAAAAAGAAGATAAAATTGAATATTAATTTTGTAATGCTTGCGTAAATTTTGCGACCTAACATCTATTATCCATATTTTACGTAGCTACGAGAAACCCTTTTGAAATTTTACAATATGCAAAAAACATACTACGATCCAGCAGATTTAAGAAAATTTGGAAAAATTACCGAATGGAGTGAAGAACTGGGTAATAAATTCTTTGAGTACTACGGAAAAGTATTTGAAGAAGGCGCACTTACAGCACGCGAAAAATCGTTGATCGCTTTAGCGGTATCCCATACTGAACAATGTCCATACTGTATAGATGCCTATACAAAAGATGGTTTACAAAGAGGTGTTACCAAGGAAGAAATGATGGAAGCCATTCATGTTGGAGCCGCCATAAAAAGTGGCGCAACTTTAGTGCATGGCGTGCAAATGATGAATAAGGTTAATAAACTTGATGGCTAACAGCAAATGACAAAATTAAAGACCCAATCCCTACACAAACGCGAAAGTGAATTAGCAAAAAGCAATAGGCAACTTGAAATTTTATCCAATGGTATATTTCAAAATGGCGAACTCCCCAAGTTTAAGGATAAAATTTCTGAAACCAATCAGTTCCCACTTAAAGCCAAGGCTTTAGAAATACTACAGATTAATGTAGGATATATGTGTAACCAAGTTTGTGAGCATTGCCATGTTGACGCTGGTCCTGATCGAAAAGAGATCATGACTCGCGAAACCATGCAACAATGTTTAGATGTTATTAAAAACTCTGGTGCTCATACTTTAGATCTTACTGGAGGTGCTCCAGAAATGAATCCCGATTTCAGATGGTTTGTTGAAGAAGCTGCTAAAGTAGGTATTAAAGATTTTATCGTTCGGTCAAATCTAACGATCATTCGAGCTAATAAAAAATATTACGATTTACCCGAATTCTTTAAGAAACATAATGTACATGTTGTAAGTTCAATGCCCCACTGGACAAGAGGAAAAACAGACAAACAGCGCGGTGATGGTGTTTTTGATAAATCTATCAAAGCACTTCAAGAACTTAATGCTGTAGGTTATGGATTACCTGGTAGCGATCTGCGGCTTGATTTAGTTTACAATCCTTCTGGTGCCTTTTTACCCGGTGATCAAAGCGCAATGGAAAAAGACTTTAAAAAAGCGTTGTTGGAAGATTTTGGTATTAATTTTCATACTCTTTTTGCCATAACAAATTTGCCTATTTCTCGTTTTCTCGATTACTTAATTGCATCCGAAAATTACGAAGACTATATGTACCAGCTTGTGGAGGCGTATAATCCTTCTGCTGTTGCCAATGTTATGTGTACAAATACTTTATCGGTAAGTTGGGATGGTAATTTATACGATTGTGATTTTAATCAAATGCTAGAACTACCTGTAAACAGTAAAGTCAAGCATATTTCAGAATTTAATAAGGAGTTATTAGAAGGACGCAAGATTGTCATTTCTCAACATTGCTATGGATGCACGGCTGGTGCAGGCAGTAGCTGTCAAGGTGTGGTCGCGTAATGAAAACAAAATTTTTATTATTATTCTCATTGACTACTAGTATTTGTTTCTCGCAAAACAGCATGCGTGAGTTGCTTAAAAAATACAATACTGGAGACATTCCATATATCTCTGTAGAAGAATTAGCGATGCCAAAAACTAAGGCTATTATTCTGGATGCAAGAGAATTGGCAGAATTTGAAATCAGTCATCTTAAAAATGCTATTCACATTGGCTATGATGAATTTCAAATGGCTTCGATAGAGAATGTCATTCAAAACAAAAACAATGAAATTATTGTGTACTGTTCATTGGGAATTCGATCAGAAGTGATAGCTAAAAGACTCAGAGAAGAAGGGTATACAAATGTCAAAAACCTGTTTGGAGGCATCTTTGAGTGGAAAAACAAGAATTTCAAGGTATATAATTCTCAAGATAAACTTACAGATAGCATACATGCATATTCTAAATCTTGGAGTAAATGGTTAGAAAAAGGCATAAAAGTATACCCTAACGAATTAGTGACAGATGACTAAAAATGCCTTAATTGTTTTTACTAGAAACCCTGAGTTAGGGCAGTGCAAAACGCGATTGGCGAAAACCATAGGCAATCAAGCGGCTCTTGATATTTATAAGTATTTGCTTGCTCATACGGCCAACGTTGCAGAAGCCATTGATGCTGACCGTTTTGTATTTTATTCTGAAGCCATTGCGAATAAGGACCTATGGCCGAATGCATACTTCATTAAAAAAGTCCAGATCGGAAAAGATCTAGGCGAACGAATGCATAATGCATTTGCGAATTTATTTGAATTGGGGTATTCTAAAGTTGTCATTATTGGCAGTGATTTATTAGACTTAACTCCTGTTATTATTAAAAAGGCATTTCAATCCTTAGATACAAACAATGTGGTTTTGGGACCTGCTGAAGATGGTGGTTATTATCTGCTTGGCATGAAAGAACTGCATTTCAATATTTTTCAGAATAAATCTTGGGGAACCGAAACAGTGCGAGCAGAAACATTGGAAGACCTAAAAAATATTAAAGTGTCTTTATTACGAGAATTGAATGATATTGACACTTTTGATGACATGAAACATTACGAACAACTAAAACGCTTTTATAAGACGCATGATTAAATTGATAAACGAAACCGTAGATTATTTAAAATCGAAAGGCTTTAACGATCCTGAAATTGGTATAATCCTAGGGACAGGATTAGGTCAGCTAACAGAAGAGATTGAAGTCATTTCCGAAGTGAGTTATAATCATATTCCAAACTTCCCAACGGCAACTGTCGAATTTCATAAAGGAAAATTAATCTTTGGAACTTTAGCTGGCAAAAAAGTGATTGTGATGCAAGGACGTTTTCATGTGTATGAAGGATATTCATTGCAAGATGTGACTTACCCTGTTCGCATCATGGAAAAACTTGGAATTAAAACATTATTAGTCTCTAATGCCTCTGGCGCTATCAACCTCAATTTCAAAAAAGGGGAATTAATGCTTATTACCGATCACATCAATTTACAAGGAAGTTCTCCTTTAGCCTTTAAAGGTGTTGAAGCTTTGGGTGAGCGATTTACCGATATGAGTGCTCCGTATAACGAAGACATCAATGCTCAGTTTAGAGCTATTGCTGCCGAGCATCAGATTACCTTACATGAAGGTATTTATGCTAGTGTTGTTGGTCCACAATTAGAAACAAGAGCCGAGTATCGAATGCTAAAAATTATTGGAGCTGATGCCGTAGGAATGAGCACTGTTCCTGAGATTATAGTTGCCAATCACTTAAAAATAAAAGTAGCGGCAGTGTCTGTTTTAACAGATGAATGCGATCCAGATAATTTAAAGCCTGTAAATATTTCAGAAATTATTGCAATGGCTGGCAAAGCAGAGCCACATATGATTACCTTATTTAAAACACTGATAAAAACCATTTAATCGTGTAATAGTTGTTACACTATCAAACTGATAAAGGACTTACCTTTATCCACCAAAACATTAAATTATAATCTTAAGCTATGAGTTACTTAAACGCCACTAACGATTTATATAAAGAAGCAGCATTAACTCCAGATGTTGGGTTGTGTTGTACTACAAATCCCATATGGGAATTACCTGGATTAAAAATCCCTAGAATCATGCAAGAAATGAATTATGGTTGCGGAAGTACCGTTCATGCTCGCGATTTAACCAATAATCCAAAGATGCTTTATGTTGGTGTTGGAGGAGGTATGGAATTATTACAGTTTTCATATTTTAATCGCCAAAAAGGTGGCGTTATTGGTATTGATGTTGTAGATGAAATGTTGGAAGCTTCACGTAAAAATTTCAAAGAAGCCGAAGCTCAAAATGATTGGTTTAAGTCTGAATTTGTAGACCTAAAAAAGGGTGACGCCATGAATCTTCCCGTTCAAGACAATACTATTGATGTTGCTGCTCAAAACTGCTTATTCAACATTTTTAAAGCAGACGATTTAAAGAAAGCCATAGCAGAAATGTACCGTGTATTAAAACCTCATGGTCGATTGGTGATGAGTGATCCAACATGTGAGCAAGCCATGAATGATGAATTGCGAAATGATGATCGTTTGAGAGCCTTATGTTTAAGTGGTAGTTTGCCAATAGCAGAATATGTCAAAGCATTAACTGATGCTGGTTTTGGAACCATAGAAATTAGAGCGAGAAAGCCATATCGAATTTTAGACCCTAAACATTATCCAACAAATGAGTTGATCTATATTGAATCTATAGAGGTCGCCGCAATTAAAGACCCTATGCCTGCTGATGGCCCATGCGTTTTTACAGGAAAAGCAGCCATTTATTTTGGAGAAAACGATTATTTTGACGATCAAGCGGGTCATATTTTACTTAAAAATCAACCCTTAGCCATCTGCGATAAAACTGCAGGGGCATTAGCAGATTTAAAAAGAGACGACATCTTCCTTAGTGCCTCTACATATCATTATGATGGTGGTGGTTGCTGTTAGATGACAATGATCTTAAGAATGAAACTACGGCTTCAATTGCACTTGAAAAGTATTACTTAGTTTCAGTAGGATGAAGAAGTGTATTTGGAATCGCGTAAAAGAACGACCAAATCATGTTAGGTTCGACATAACTTACAGACTAAATTAAAACACTTAGAATAAGATCTTTATAATAGATGATGTTTATATCAAAACAAGAGCAATGCAATACTTAAAATTTTTAACCGTCTTATTCGTGAGTATTAATGCTTTTGGTTGTTGTGAAACTAAGAGAGTTGCTAGTTTAGCTAGAAATGAAGCTATTATTAAACTTGACACCATAATCAAAACAGACATTGAAGTCGTAACTGAAGTAATAGAAAACAAAATAGTAACCGAAATACCCGTTGCTAAAACTAAAACAGAAATCGCAAATGAGGTTCTAACTGATTTTGAAACAGTTGATCACTCCTTATGGAATGACTTATTACAAAAACATGTTTCAAATCAAGGGAATGTCAACTACAAAGGTTTTATAGCCGATCATGCTAAGTTTAACTCTTATTTAGAATTGCTTACTAAAAAGCCCCCTCAAGAGTCTTGGAGCAAAGATGAAACACTTGCCTATTGGATGAATGTTTATAATGCCTTTACCGTAAAGCTCATACTCGATAATTATCCAACAAAAAGCATCAAAGATATTAATAACCCATGGAATCATCGTTTTATAAAAATTGGTGAAACCTGGTACACTCTTAACGATGTCGAACACAAAATCATACGTAAAATGGGAGAGCCAAGAATTCATTTTGCACTCGTTTGTGCGGCTGTGTCCTGCCCTAGGCTATACAACAAAGCTTTTACAGCAAACCACTTAGAATCCGATTTAGATCTCTTAACGCGAGGGTTTTTAAATGACATTACAAAGAACGAATTATCTAAAGATCATATTAAAATCTCCAAAATATTCAAATGGTACGGCGGCGATTTTAAAACGTATGGCAACAATCTTATTGATTTTCTAAATCAATATTCAAAGGTTAGGATTTCTCCTAATGCGAAGAAGAGTTATAAAGATTATAACTGGAATTTAAATGAATAAGATTTCTGTCATTATTCCTATTCTTAATGAAGCTAAAACTATTAAAGCGCTTCTATTTCATTTAATAGACAACGCCTCACTACAGACCATTTCAGAAATTATTGTAGTCGATGGTGGTAGTACCGATAATTCGATAGCTATCATTCAAAATTTAGACTTAGACATTGTATTATTAAAGAGTCCTAAAGGACGTGCTAAACAAATGAACATTGGAGCCAATGCTGCAAAAGGGAATATACTCTATTTTTTACATGCCGATTCCTTTCCTCCCAATCGCTATGACCAACACATCATTAATGAAATAGAAAAAGGACATCAAGCAGGTTGTTTTAGATTGAAATTTGACCATAATCATTGGTGGTTGCGTTTGGCGAGCTGGCTCACACAATTTTCATGGCGTGCCTGCAGAGGTGGTGACCAAAGTCAGTTTATCACAAGGGAACTTTTTGATGAGATTGGAGGCTATGATGAATCCTATATCATTTACGAGGATAATATTTTAATTAATGAGCTTTATGCTAGAAATGAGTTTGTGGTAATCAATAAAAAAATAAAAACCTCAGCTCGATTGTATCGCAAACATGGTGTTTGGAAGCTCCAATACCATTTTTGGACCATTTATGTTAAAAAATGGCTGGGCGCCTCAGCCGATGAATTATTTGCCTATTACAAGAAATACATTTGCTAATTAAGCCTTATTTCTTCCGAGCTCATCGGGATACAAATCTTTTAAAGTGTCACTCTGGAAAATTTCTTTTGTCTCAATATCAATAGCTGAAAGCTTACCAGCAAATGCAGCTCCGGTATCAATATTCCAAACATTCATGGCATTCATGGGTTTGTCTTTATAAAAATTTGTGGTTGGTGTATGACCAATATATATTTCAGAGTAATGCTTTAACCGGTTTGGAAATATTTCAGAATCTTTTTCAATCTTGCGATCCATAGTTAGTGCCATTTCCCAAAGTGTACGATCAAAATAAAAACTTCTGACGTCATATTCACGCTCTACACCATGTATTGAGGTAAAACCTGCATGAATAAACAAGCGATTTTGGTTGTCAATATGATACAACTGCATATCCCCAAAAAAGTATAGATGTTGCTTTTTCTCATCTTCGGAAAACGTCTTATAACTATCAACAGTTTCTTTGCCTCCATGTGCGAGCCAAACAGGCTCCCCTTGTCCCGTACGAAGCCAATCTTCACACCAAACGTCATGGTTTCCTTTAACAAAAATACAGTCATTGGTTTTTGATAGCTCAATTAAATATTGAATCACTTGTGCAGACTCACTCCAACCATCCACATAGTCACCAACAAATACCAGTGTATCCTTTGAAGTTACCTTTGCGCACTCTAAAAGTTGGCTCAGTCCTTTAAGTCCGCCATGAATATCACCGATAGCTAATGTTCGCATGATTGTTTTATTTACAAATCTATTGTAATAATTAGCTCAAAAAAGTGTTTTCGAACTATTTTTTATGGGAAATTTCAAACTTTATTCCGATTTATAGAAAGATTTAATGATAATTTCAGCTGGTTTATTTTGTGGTGTAAACTGATTGTCTTTTTCTCCACCAACTTTCTCATGTGAATGAAACCATTTCCAAACAAAACCTCCAGCAAACCACTCTTCATCCCAGAATTCTTCAAACAAAGCTTGGGTAGCATTAGCTTGAGCTTCAAAATTTAAAGATTTAATTGTATGATCACTTTCCCATGGTTCTTTGCCCGTATAATCCATACTGCGATAACCATATTCAGTGAATAATACTGGTCGGTTATGGCTCACAGACAATGACTTTATGACTTCTTTATGTTTTCGCCATCCAGCCTTACATTCTTCCACTGAAGGTGTTTGATTATTGCTTACGGGAAAATAAGCATCTACACCTATATAATCTAAATCACTCCAAAAAGGCGTTCGTTTAAATTCATCCCAATTGGCTGCATAGGTTAATTGACCTTTATAAATAGTTCTAATTTTTTCGATAAGACCTTTCCAGTATTCTGGACGCTCTTTTACGAAATTCTCTAATTCGGTACCTATACACAAAATTTCAGATTTGGTTTCTTGAGCTAAATCGGCATATTCTAAAATGAAACTCGAATATGATGCTTCTAAGGCTTTCCAATTGTCTTCATCAGACATCTTGATGTTCCCTGTAAATTCGCCGCGCCAAACCCATATTTGAGGCTTAATCATAATTTTGATGTTTTTCTTACGCAGTTCATTGATATATTGTTTGGCGCCTGCCCTAGTTTCACCAAACCATTGACGATCTGTATTATGAACAATATCAGGATGTTCGAGGTTTTTAATAAAACCAAACGGCATGATTGCCGTATAATTAGCACCTACAGAAACAACTGGTTTTGTATGAGATTCATCGATAGCATCACGAGCGGCTACAAAACTCAATCCGTTAATTTTTGCTGGTTGTGCAGCGCAAGAATTAAGAAATATCAATAAAAGAAAAGCTTTTAATATACGCATAGGTTGATCAATTATTTGCTCTAAAATACTATGAAGACTAAAACAAAGCTCTTAAGCCTATGTTAAATATTTAATTAAACTCAAGTTTATTAAGCTGGCCATTGCCATAAAAGTATATTAAAACGCTTGCTTGTGCAAATTCTTAAATAAACCTTACAATTGACCTTTAATTTAAACCTGATATAAATAAGATTCACCAATTAAGTTCTTATCTTTATTTTCGACAGACTCCTAACAACAACCAAAACACATGGAACACATCGTCATTATTGGTAATGGAATTTCTGGTGTCACATTAGCAAGACATATTAGAAAACTTTCCGACAAAAAAATCACTATCGTATCGGCTGAAACGGACTACTTTTTTTCACGTACTGCACTTATGTATGTTTACATGGGGCACATGAAATTCGAGCACACTCAACCATACGAAAACTGGTTTTGGGAAAAGAATCGAATAGAACTTCGTAAAGCTTATGTGGAACAGATAGACACCACTAATAAAGTTTTAAATCTTAAGGACGGTGACAACCTTAACTATGACAAATTAGTAATTGCAACCGGGAGCAAACCCAATAAATTTGGTTGGCCTGGACAAGATTTGGACGGCGTAATGGGCATGTATCATAAACAGGATTTAGAGAATCTTGAAGTCCATGCACCAAACAACAAAATTTGTAAACGTGCTGTGATTGTAGGTGGCGGATTAATAGGTATCGAATTAGCCGAAATGTTAAATTCTAGAAATATACCCGTAGCCTTTTTAGTTAGAGAGTCTAGTTTTTGGAATGGTGTTTTGCCTGAAGGCGAAAGTCAAATGATAAATAGGCATATTAAAAATCATCACATTGATCTAAGGCTATCTAATAATCTTAAAGAAATTAAAAGCGATGCTAACGGAAAGGTTAAATCTGTAATCATTGAAGAAACGGGTGAAGAAATCCAATGTAACCTTGTTGGTCTCACTGCTGGAGTTTCTCCAAACATTGATTTTTTAAAATCTTCTGCAATTGAAACAGGTAGAGGTATTAAAGTTAATCGTTACCTAGAAACGAACGTACCAGATGTTTATGCCATTGGTGACTGTGCCGAGCAGCATGAGGCTATTGGAAATCGCCGACCAATTGAAGCTGTGTGGTATACTGGTCGAATGATGGGTGAAACTTTAGCACAAACGATCTGTGGAAATCGCATAGCATATAAACCAGGACATTGGTTTAATTCTGCTAAATTTCTAGATATTGAGTATCAAACCTATGGTTGGGTTTTTGCCCAACCAAGAGAAAATGAAGCACACTTTCATTGGAAACATAGCGACGACACAAAATGCATTACAATAGCTTATCATACAGAAACTAGTGCGTTTATAGGAATCAACACTTTTGGAATACGCATGCGCCATGAAACATTTGACAAATGGCTTACTGAAAAACGCGATATCGATTATGTCATGAATCATCTTGCAGAGGCAAATTTCGATCCGGAGTTTTACAAACGTTTTGAAAAAGACATATTAGCCGCATATACCAAACAACTTCAAACCGTGTCATCATGAGTAATAAATTAAATCCTAGTATGTCTTTGGCCAAACCTGATGCACAAGACTTATCTGCAAAACAAAAACTAGCCGTCGGATTAGGTGTTATTGGACTATTTATTTTAGTACTCGCACTTTTCAATATTAAACTACCTAATGCTTCTATATTTCTTATCATTTCTCTTGCATTAATCGCGGTAGGAACAGTCATATTCGCTAATGATGTTTATCTGACCAAATTAAAAGGCATTAAAAATGATGGCGTATGGTTCAAATCGATTTCATCAAGAGGCACCTTAGGGTGGATTACCGGCATTGTACTTACAGCATTTTATATTGTATTATACTTTTATGAAGAATTGCTAGGAACTGCAACAGATGGTGCGGAAAACACAGGTTTAATAGCCCTTTTTGATCCGTTAAGTCAACTTTTAAGCGGTAGGCCTGCAAGCCAATGGTTTGTATACGGCGCCCTATATACTATCGCAATCTTGGCTTTTGGCTATAAGTTTATTTTGAAATATCGCCATAATCGCTATGAGCAAATCAGAACCATTTCAGTAATGTTCTTTCAATTGGCCTTTGCCTTTTTAATTCCAGAATTTATGTACGTCATGAATTCAGATTTACCTTATTATGATCTCAAAAGTGTATGGCCTCTCAACTACTATAACTTTGAGCAATATCGTATTAACTCATTTATCAATGGCGGCACTATTGGAATGGCCATGCTCATTTTTGGTCTCCTATCTGTTTTTGTGATTACACCAATTTTAACTTTCAAATTTGGCAAACGCTGGTACTGTTCTTGGGTTTGTGGCTGCGGTGGATTGGCTGAAACAGCAGGTGATTCTTTTAGACAGTTAAGTGACAAAAGCCAATCTGCATGGAAGATTGAGCGTTGGGTGATTCACAGTGTTCTAGTATTTGTTGTTTTGATGACCACAGCAGTGATCTATACCTATTTGGGTTATGATCCAAATAAATACTGGCTCACACGTGATGCGTTTTTGTTTTCAGTTGCTGGTTTTTTAACGCTTGTTTTTGCTCTTACCATGATCTTTAAAAGCCATGAATTAGGTAAAGACGCCATATATGGTGCTATTGGATACTTTGTAATCATCATGGTATTAATTGGAATTCATCTCTTCAGCTCAGAAACAAAACTCTTTATATTCAAGGCTGAAACTTTAAGAGTAACTTATGGCTTTCTTATAGGAGCTATTTTCTCTGGAGTTATTGGAACAGGCTTTTACCCAATCTTCGGAAATCGGGTATGGTGCAGATTTGGATGCCCTATGGCAGCGATCCTTGGGTTCCAACAACGGATGTTCTCACGTTTTAGAATTACGACCAATGGCGGACAATGTATATCATGCGGGAATTGTTCTACCTACTGTGAAATGGGAATTGATGTTCGAGCTTATGCTCAAAAAGGAGAAAATATCGTCCGTTCTAGTTGTGTAGGTTGTGGTATATGCTCAGCCGTTTGCCCGAGAGGTGTATTAAAATTAGAGAATGACACTATGAAAGGACGAATCAATCCAAATGAAGTGCTTCTAGGAAATGATGTTGATCTTATGAAATTAGTAAATGAGAACTAAGAAGTTGTATTTTTGCAACTTGAAATGAACTAAATGACCCATATTAAAGTCATCATACCTGCTTATAACGAAGCAGATTCCATCGCACATGTTATTGGAGATATCCCTGATATTGTCAATGAAATCATTGTGGTTAGTAATAACTCGACTGATGATACTGAAATAAACGCAAAGAATGCAGGAGCCACTGTACTTAAAGAAGCTAACAAAGGTTATGGCTATGCGTGTTTAAAGGGCATGGATTATATTTCAAAACTCAAAGACCTGCCTGATATTGTTGTATTTCTAGATGGTGATTACAGTGACTATCCCGAAGAATTAGTTAAAATTGTTGCACCAATACGAGATGAAAATCTCGATTTTGTCATTGGGTCAAGAGTCAAACGATTAAGAGAAAAAGGATCGATGACCCTTCCTCAAATCTTCGGAAATTGGCTAGCAACCTCCCTCATGGCGATTTTGTTTAAAGCCAAATTTAGTGACTTGGGACCTTTTCGAGCGATAAAATACAATAAGTTACTACAGCTTAATATGCAAGACAAAACCTATGGTTGGACGATAGAAATGCAACTTAAAGCCTTGCGTCAAAAACTAAGCTATACCGAAGTTCCTGTAAATTACCGAAATAGAATAGGTGTCTCAAAAGTTTCAGGTACGGTAAAAGGTGCTATATTTGCAGGCGTAAAAATCCTAGGTTGGATATTTAAATATAGTTTTAAAACATGATTCTTGAAACGGTTATAATTGTCATTTATACCATAGCTATCTTGCTTATTTTCATGTACGCATTAGCTCAGCTAAATCTGCTTTATAATTATCTGTCATCAAAAAAAACAGATAAAACTTGTGAGACTTTTGATTTGTCGAATCCTGACGAAGTTCCTTTGGTAACCATACAGCTGCCAGTTTATAACGAAATGTACGTTATGGAACGACTTCTTGACAATATCGCACTTCTCGATTATCCTTCAGATAAATTAGAAATTCAAGTCCTAGATGATTCTACAGATGAAACTATTGAAACCACTCGCAGGCATATTAAAGCATTAAAAAGTAAAGGCCTTGACATCAAACATATTACAAGAACGGATAGAACTGGCTTTAAAGCAGGAGCACTTAAAGAAGGACTAAAAGTTGCAAAAGGTGAATTCATTGCTATTTTTGATGCCGATTTTCTTCCGAAGAAAAACTGGTTAAAAAGCACCATTCCATATTTTAAAGATGAACAAATTGGTGTAGTTCAAACACGTTGGGGACACATCAACAGAAATTATTCGATACTTACTAAAATACAAGCTTTTGCATTAGATGCGCATTTTACATTAGAACAGGTTGGACGCAATAGCAAAGGCCACTTTATCAACTTTAACGGTACTGCTGGTGTTTGGCGTAAGACATGCATTATAGATGCAGGAAATTGGGAAGGCGACACCTTGACTGAGGATTTAGATTTAAGCTACAGAGCACAGCTTAAAAAGTGGAAATTCAAGTATTTAGAAAACGTAGAAACCCCTGCAGAATTACCTGTAGTAATAAGTGCTGCGCGTTCACAGCAATTCCGTTGGAATAAAGGTGGTGCAGAGAATTTCAGAAAAATGTTATGGCGCGTTATCAAATCAAAGAATATTTCAGCTAAAACTAAAATCCACGGTTTACTGCATTTGCTCAATAGTACGATGTTCTTAAGTATTTTTATAGTTGCGGTATTGAGCATTCCGATGTTATATATTAAAAACGAGTATGCACATTTACGATTTTACTTCTACTTTATGAGTTTCTTCGTAATGAGTACTATCATTTTCTTTGTTTGTTATTGGTTTATGTACAAACAGATCTATGGTGGTGGATTTAAAAAATTCTTTGGTTATATCGCCATGTTCTTCACCTTCTTTTCAATAGCTATGGGTTTTTCACTTCACAACTCTATCGCAGTTATTGAAGGTCATATTGGTAAGCGCAGTGAATTTGTAAGAACGCCAAAATTTAATATTAGTACCATAAAGGATTCTTGGAAAGGCAACAAATACTTACGAAAAAAACTATCGCTCAATGTGATTGTTGAAGGCCTATTAATGCTGTATTTTGCCTTTGGGTTATACAGTGCCTTTGTTGTTGGTGATCAAGGTGGTGATTTTGGATTGTTTCCTTTTCACTTGATGCTGTTTTTAGGCTTCGGCTATGTATTTTTCAAATCGATCTCATCTAAAATGTAATGCAGTTCTGGAAACTTTATAAGGTTCCGTTGTTGCTTACTTTTGTTAGCCTATTTCTTTATTGGTATTTCGCATATAATCTGGTAAGAACCGAGTATACGAAACTCGTTGTGCTTTATTCTTTTTTGTTTTTAATCGTTTTGTTGCTTTTAAAGTATGCCAACAAGAATATTAAATTCTTAACCCTTATCGCCTTTTTATCACGAGCTATTTTCATCTTAGCGATTCCCAACCTATCTCAAGATTTTTATCGCTTTATTTGGGATGGCCGCATGATTCTAGAATGTTTTAATCCTTATCTCTACACTCCAGAATCATTCATGCTGTCGGGTGAATTTCCAGTTGCTCAAGCTAAAGAATTATATGCCGGAATGGGACAACTTAATGGCAGTCATTTTACCAATTACCCACCAATAAATCAATTGTGCTTTGTTATAGCTGGACTTTTTTCTGGGTATAGTATTTCAGGTTCCGTAATCGTGTTACGATTACTAATTATCACTGCTGATTTCGGAACGTTTTTCTTTGGAAAACGATTACTTGAACGACTAAATATTCCTGTAAAGAACATCTTTTGGTTTTTATTAAACCCGTTAATTATTATTGAACTCACCGGCAACCTTCATTTTGAAGGTGTTATGATTTTCTTTTTAGTCTGGAGTATATATCTTCTACACCTTGGAAAATGGAAATGGGCCGCTCTAATTTTTGCTTTATCAATTTCAGTAAAACTCATTCCATTACTGTTTTTACCTTTATTATTTAAGTACTTTAAAAAGGGGGCTTCGGAAACATACGATCTAAAAAAACTAGTCTTATTTTATGGTATTGTTGGTATTGCAACACTCCTACTATTTGCGCCATTCTTTTCTTTCGCATTTGTAAACAACTATGCAAAAACCATCGGACTTTGGTTTCAAAATTTTGAATTCAATGCGAGCATTTATTATATAGCACGTGAAATTGGTTATTTATTTAGAGGGTATAATGAAATTGCCAGTATTGGAAAAATCTTGGCTATTTTAGTGTTTTTATTTGTGATGGGATTAGCGCTTTTCCGAAATCGTATAGATACCAAGAAATTGATCACGACTATGCTTTTGGCGTTTACATTTTATCTGTTTTTGAGTACAACAGTGCATCCTTGGTATTTGGCAACGCTACTCATTTTAAATGTATTTACTAATTATAAATTTCCCTTAGTATGGAGTTTTGTAATTATACTAAGTTACTTATCATACCTCCACCTCAATAAAGCTGATAAATCTGAAAACCTCTGGATTATTGCGATTGAATATAGCGTTGTCTATGCTGCTCTATTTTGGGAAATATTCATACAGAAACGCATAAAACACTAATAAAAAAGCCAACTCAAAAGAATTGGCTTAATTTTTATTTAAATAAGTTTAGTCGTCATCATCTACTTCTAGTTCGGGATCTTGAACTGCTTCTGGATCATCATCTTCAAATTCTTCGTAATCATCTTCGTCATAATTTTCCATTGTTATAGAGAGTTTGGTACTTACTTTAACAAGATACTTGGTGTCTTCCGTAGTTACTTCAACAGCTTCAACAATTTCATTATTGGCATTTTTGAAAGTGATAATGTGAGCATCATCATATCCATCGGGATACTTCTCTACTAGCAAAGCTAATATTTCAGGCGTTAGTTTTTTAAAATCAACGATAACTCGTTTTAAGTTTGCGTCTTTATGTTTCATTTTTTTAATAATTGAAGCTAATTAAGTTTAAAGATAGTATTTATTTTTCTACACGTATAACGTCATACATATCTTTTCTTCTGTCTTTTAAATTTTTAACTGCACCAAAAGAATGTAATTCTCTTAACAAACTCAAATCAACATCTGCAACCAAAATCATTTCTGTATTTGTTGTAGCCTCAGCTTTTATACCATTACTTGGAAATGAAAAATCACAAGGCGTAAATACAGCAGACTGAGCATACTGGATATCCATATTGTTTACATTTGGTAAATTACCTACACTTCCTGCAATTGCAACATAGCATTCATTTTCAATAGCTCGTGCTTGCGCGCACAAGCGCACTCTTGAATATCCATTTTGGGTGTCGGTTAAAAAGGGGACAAATAAGATATCCATTCCTTCATCTGATAACAATCTTGATAATTCTGGAAACTCAGAATCATAACAAATCAATATTCCAATTTTCCCAGCATCGGTTTCAAAAGTCTTCAATTTATGTCCACGCTGCATTCCCCATACTTTAGCCTCATCTGGTGTTACATGTATTTTTTCGTAACGCTCTGAACTCCCATCTCTGCGACATAAATACCCCACATTAAATAATTTATCATCGATAAGCTCTGGCATACTACCAGTAATAATATTGATGTTATATGAAATTGATAATTGCTGCATTTTTTCAACAATAATCTTGGTATATTTTGCTAATTCTCTAATGGCATCTGGTTCATGCATATGGTTATACTTCGCCATTAATGGTGCATTAAAAAACTCTGGAAATAAGGCAAAGTCAGATCTATAAGCTGCTACACTATCTACAAAATACTCTACCTGCTGCATCAATTCGTCCAAACTATTATATGTACGCATTTGCCATTGTATTAGACCTAGCCTAACGACTGTTTTCACACTACTCGCTTTGCGGCTTTTCTTAGTATAATAGATATTATCCCATTCCATCAATACTGCATATTCATTTGAATCAGTATCGCCTTCTAAGTAACCTTTTAAAACCCGAACCGGATGAAAATCATTTGAAATTTGAAAATTTAAAACGGGGTCATGAATTTCCTTGCGTTTCACCTTTTCAATATATTCTTTAGGAGTAAACTGCTTGTGTTTATGATAATTTGGCATTCTTCCTCCAAATACAATTCCTTTTAGGTTTAGGTTTTCACAAACTTCTTTTCGGTAATCATATAGTCGTCTACCTAAGCGTAAGCCTCTGTATTGCGGTTTTATGAATACATCAATTCCATAAAGCACATCTCCATCAGGATGGTGGTTTTTAAAAGATTCCCCTCCAATAATATCCTCATAAGTATGTTCATCATCAATAGTATCATAATCTACGATGAGAGATAATGCACATCCCGCTATATCACCATCTATTTTTATGATTACTTGCCCTTCAGGAAACATAGAAGTTAAATCTTCTATGTGGTGCTTTTTCCAATAGGAATTAAGCCCACCTCCATAGGACTCTAAAGTTGCCGATTTTAATTCTTCAAAATCATCAACCGTTAAATACTTTAACTCTATATTTTCAATTTTATGATCTTCCATTACATGTCCAAGAGATAAGCAAAAATTAATGGTGCTACGATTGTTGCATCACTTTCTATGATAAATTTCGGTGTGTTTATATCTAATTTTCCCCAAGTAATTTTTTCATTGGGCACAGCACCAGAATAAGAACCATAACTTGTTGTTGAATCACTTATCTGACAAAAATAGCTCCAAAACGGTGTGTCTGTTCGTTCCATGTCTTGGTATAACATGGGTACAACACAAATTGGAAAATCACCAGCTATTCCTCCGCCAATTTGAAAAAATCCAATACCTTTTTGACAATTATCTGTGTACCAATCGGCTAAAAACGTCATATATTCAATTCCAGATTTCATAGTACTTGCTTTTAACTGGCCCTTAAGCACATAGCTTGCAAAAATATTTCCCATCGTACTATCTTCCCACCCAGGGCAAACGATTGGTAAGTTTTTCTCTGCTGCGGCATACATCCAAGAATCTTTTAAATCTATCTCATAGTGTTCTTCTAAAACACCAGACAGTAATAATTTGTACATGTATTCATGTGGCAAATAACGTTCGCCTTTAGCTTCAGCATCCATCCATATTTTTACAATATGTTCTTGTATTCTTCTGAAAGCTTCTTCTTCAGGTATACAAGTATCAGTAACACGGTTTAGTCCTTTTTCTAATAAATCCCATTCATCTTGAGCAGTCAAATCACGATAATTAGGTACTCGTTTATAGTGGGAATGTGCCACCAAATTCATGATATCTTCTTCAAGGTTTGCACCAGTACAGGATACTATATGTACTTTATCTTGACGAATCATTTCTGCAAATATTTTGCCTAATTCTGCTGTACTCATGGCTCCTGCCAATGAGACTAGCATTTTTGAACCAGAGTTCAATTGGTCTTCATATCCTTTTGCTGCATCCACCAAAGCTGCTGCATTAAAGTGTAGGTAGTACTTTTCTATAAATTGTGAAATTTGTCCTTTATGAGTTGTCATCGTCGTCATTGAATTTAGAAAACTTATTAAATTTCCCTTTTGAATCATTAAAATTATTATCGAAATCGTCGTCTGCTTCTTCGTTTAAAAATTTATAACTAAGCATTTTGTAATACAATTTTGCTGCTAAAAAATCTGATGACTTTTCGTTTAAGTTTGGACACAATTCTACAATATCAAATCCAATAACATTTTTTTCTTCAAAAACCTGACGTAAAAAATCTAATGTTTCATACCACAATAAACCACCTGGTTCTGGCGTACCTGTTGAAGGCATGATTGAGGGGTCAAAAACATCTAAATCTATCGTGATATAAACATTTTCTGTCATTTGATCTATGGCTGAATCTACCCAACTATCATCTGCTGCCATGTCATGAGCAAAATAAGTTTTTTCTTGGTCCATCACCGTGGTTTCAATAACATCCATGCTTCTAATTCCCACTTGAATAAGGTTTGTCGATTGACTTGCTTCATACAATGCACAAGCATGATTACATTTACTGCCTTGATAGGTTTTTCGTAGATCGGCATGTGCATCTAACTGTAAGACTGTTATATTATCGAAACATTCATTAAAGGCTCTAATTGTTCCAATAGAAATGGAATGTTCACCTCCAAAAGTTGTTACAAACTTGTTCTTTTTGATATATGTTTTAACGACTTGATGAACAGCATCTACCATGAGTTCTGGCGATGTATTTTCTGTTACAGGTTCAACTAAAAACACGCCTTGTTTATACGCTTCTGTTTTAGTTTCAATATCATAAAGCTCCATATTCTCAGAAGCATCTAAAAATGCTTGAGGCCCCTTATCTGCCCCTTTTTGCCATGTGCTTGTGCCATCATAAGGCACTGGAATTAGTACAATTTTTGAACTGTCTAATTTAGAATATTGGTCTTCTATTCCTGCGTAAGTTTTTGTATTCATTAATTTAATTATAGTGTATTTAAAGCTAATTCTAATGCTTCATTTTGATCATTAGTATTATTTTGAATTGTTTGGTTGTATCCTAATATTTTGAGTAAGTCTTCACTTTTTTGTTGTTCACTAAATACTTTTGTAGTGATATTTCCTTCAGCATCTCTATCAATTAAAATATGTTTTGGTGAAGGAATTAAACAATGTTGCAAACCTCCAAATCCACCAATGGTCTCTTGGTACGCTCCTGTGTTAAAGAAACCTATATATAAAGGTTTTTCTTTATTATACTTCGGAAGATAAATGGCATTCATATGCTGTTCACTATTGTAATAATCATCACTATCACAAGTTAATCCACCTAGTAGGACGCGCTCATAACTATCATTCCAACGGTTAATGGGCAACATGATAAAACGTTTGTTAATTGCCCATGTATCTGGCAATGTCGTAATGAAAGAGGAGTTAATCATATTCCATTTTTCTCTATCGTTTTGTTGCTTTTGATATAATACTTCATAGATTGCTCCTCCGCTCTCTCCAACTGTAAAGCTTCCAAATTCAGTAAAAATATTTGGAACTTCTACCTCTTCTTCTTTACAAACTAAGTTAATTTGATTCACGATCTCATCAACCATATAAGCGTAATCAAAATCAAAAGCCAATGAGTTTTTAATTGGAAATCCTCCTCCAATATTTAAACTATCCAATGATGGGCAAACCTTTTTCAAGCTTGTATAAACTTTTAAACACTTTGTTAATTCGTTCCAGTAATAGGCGTTGTCACGAATTCCCGTATTGATAAAAAAGTGAAGCATCTTTAGTTCTACCTTTTCATTATTTTGAATCTGATTTTTATAAAATGGGACAATATTCTTATAACCAATTCCTAATCTAGACGTATAAAATTCAAATTTTGGTTCTTCCTCTGAAGCGATACGAATTCCAACATTAAATTTTCCATTTATTTCCGCTGAAAGCAGCTCAATCTCTTCATAGTTGTCAATAATTGGAATCGCATTTTTATGTCCGTTATTAATCAATCTCGCAATATTTGTAATATATTGAGCACGTTTAAAGCCGTTGCTAATTACAAAGGTATTATCTGTAATTTTCCCTTCACTTTTTAGGCGTTCAACAATATCAATATCAAATGCTGATGATGTTTCTATATGAATATCATTCTTCAAAGCCTCATCGAGTACATGTTTAAAATGTGAACTTTTTGTGCAATAGCAATAGCTATAAGTTCCATTATAGTTGTATTTATCAATAGCATCTGAAAACCATTTTTTTGCACGATTAATATTATTTGTGATTTGTGGTAAATATGTGAATTTTAAAGGCGCTCCATATTGCTCAACCAATTGCATAAGGTTAACATCGTGAAACTCTAAGGCTTTATTTTCAAGTTTAAATTCTGGTTGTGGAAAATCAAATGTCTGATTGACCAAATCAATATATTTTGTATTCATTATAAGTTCAAAAAAGTTAAAAACGAAAGGTGATGGCTAACTTGACGTTATACCAATGACAATTAATTATCTAAATACCGATGTATAAGAATATCGCTATTAAAATAATTGACAAATAAAGTGTTCAGACCTTCAGCTGAGGCTGGGTCGTTGGAATAAAGCCATACATATGTTGGCTCATTGCGATGTAGTTTGCGGAAGTTAGCTCTAAAATTCGGTTACTCACTCTGTAAGCTGTTTTTGAATATGACTCCCTGATGCCCAAAAACCCGAACGTATAAACATGTTTCAATTTGTTCAGCTATGCTATTGCTTTTAAACTATTTATTTAAAAAAGCACCGCAAATGTAATTTATTTTTAAATGCGTAAACCTTTTTTGTGATTTTTTTGAAAAATTTTTAACAGGTCTGAGGAAAGTTGTTTATTTTAAAAAGATTAATTTTAAGATCACTCATCCATATAAACCGTTCACTCGATAATATATTGCGATAACTCATTATGGTTTGATAGTTCTCTTATTAGTGTCGAGATTTGATAAAAACTTAAATAATTATGAAAACACATTTTACAGCAACACAAGATCAGTTAAGCATTGGGCTTCCTGAAAAGCATTCACAGCATTTAAAATTTAGAACTCGATTATTATTAGTTTTAGGTGTTATACTCAGCACGTTTTTCATTAACCCATTACAAGCACAAACCGAAGCAGTTAACAAGACCTCTAATTCGACCCAGGACGGCATTGTTAAAGGTGTGGTTAGTGATGAAGACGGACCATTATTAGGTGTTAATATCTTATTAAAAGGCACCTCTACGGGAACATTTTCCGATAAAAATGGAGAATTTACCTTTCCGAAGGCCTTAAAGAAAGGCGACGTATTGGTTTTTACCTTTATGGGTTATGATACCAAAGAACTAAAGATCATTGAAAATTTGACGTTTTTGAAAGTTGAACTCACATCCGACCTTCTTGAAATTCTTGGCGCTTTAGATTCTGAAAAACCATATAAATCAAAGCGTTCTAATTAAATCCCATAACTAGGTGAATTTCTTTAGATACTTATTGTTCTTTATTATTGTATGTCACTGTCATGCACAGCGTTCTGATTTTGATCATCTCAATTTTCAAAAAGCAGATAGTGTGGCTTTGGCTTACACTAATGAAGGACTTTATAATCTGCCAGAATTATCTCTGAAACTGACTTCAAATTTGACTACCGATGTTGAAAAGTTTAGAGCCATTTATATGTGGGTTTGCACCAATATATCAAATGACTACACGTCTTATTTAAAGAATAAACGCAAACGAGAGCGCTTTCAAGAGGATAGCCTCAAATTAAAATTTTGGAACCACCAATCTAGATCTAAACTCATAGAGACGCTCTTAACTAATAAAAGAACGATATGTACCGGCTATGCCTATCTGGTTAAAAAACTCGCCAATTTAGCTAATATTAATTGTGAAATCGTACATGGCTTTGGTCGTACAAGTATTACAAATCTCGATCAACTTACAGCACCAAACCACTCATGGAATGCAGTTGAGCTCAATGGAAAATGGTATTTATGTGATCCTACTTGGGCTAGTGGAATTCCAGATCCAAGGACCCAAAAATTTAGATTTCAATATAATGATGGGTTTTTCCTTGCCAACCCTAAACTATTTGCAATTAATCATTTTCCAGATGATAAAAACTGGCTACTGATAGAGGAAAATAGTCCAAGCTTTGACGAATTTTTAGAAGCTCCAGTTGTATATGGGAAAGCTTATAAGAATCTGACTTTACATAATGCTCCGAAAAAAATGCATCACACCGTACAGAGACATGAAACTGTAACCTTCAAATATGAATTAAGTCAATTGGTGTTAGATAAAACAATCATATTTGAAATTGATAATGGGTATTTCAATAAAAAAGTACAGCCAAAAACAACTATTGCAGAAGATACTTCTGTAACCCTTGAATATCAGTTTGAATTTGCCGGGTTTTATGATGTACACCTCTTTATTGGTGAAGATCGCATTTCGACCTATACCTTTAAAGTGAAGGGGTAATATGAAAATGACAACGCCTTAATACAACAAGTATTTACGTCTGTTAAAACGAATTATTAGAGCATCTGCAATGTATTCACCTCTTGTTGACTCAAAATTTTCCAGTGTCCACGCGGTAAATCTTTCTTTGTAAGATGTGCAATTTGCACGCAATCGACGCGAATAATCTCATATTTGAAATAGTCAAAAATGGTATGTAAAATGGTATTCCCAGTGTTTTTAATTTTTAAGCCAATCTTTGTTTTTGATTGCCCTTCTATATAACTAATCTCTTCAACAGAGACTAACTTCCCTTGAATTTTAAACCCTTCCTGAATCTTTTTGAAATCATCAAATTTCAAATTCTTGTCTAACTCTATTTCAAATAACCGTGACACTCCTGATTTTGAATTCGTGAATTTATTCACAATTTTATCATCATTTGTAAAGAGTAATAAACCCGTAGAATTACGTCCTAATCGTCCAATGGGTTTTATACGAGCACTAGTAGCATTAGCAACCAAATCCATAACCGTACGCCCTTTACTTTCGCTAGTTGTTGTAGCAAATCCCTTTGGTTTATTCAGTAAGACATAAGTCATTTTCTCCGGATTGATACGTGCGCCATCAAAGCGAACTTCATCCTCAAATCTAACTTTATATCCCATCTCGGTAACCACTTTTCCATTAACGGTAACGCTACCAACAGAAATGTGCATATCGGCATCTCTACGTGAACAAATTCCTGAATTTGCAATGTATTTATTCAACCTAATTTCATTTGGATTGCTGGCTTTAGCAGGTGTTTTCTGTTTCCTTACAGGAGCATCAGCTCTTGCTACACTTTTGCCTTTAGCATTATCCTTTCCTTTACCGTAATTTTTTTTGGTAGGTTTGCTCGCTCCTTTTATTGAAGATTTTCCTTTTCCGCTTGCGCCTTGATGTCTGCCCATGGTTACTAATTTTGCGCAAAGGTACTACAATACTTGAATTAATCTACAAATTTAGTTGTAGATTGACGTTCCCTGTTTACGGTTAGTTGTGTCACATCTGGTCTAGAATAATGGCCAACAGGGTCAAAATTCTGACGCTCTTCAAGCACACGGTTGAAATCCAAAGTCGCATAAAAGACCCCTTCTTTATGAAGTATAGGTTCCGTAATCCATTCACCATCTGGGCCAGCAATACAACTACCACCATTAGCTAAAACTTTTGGCGATTTTTTTAAAATACTATCTAAGTAAGGGGTGTCTTTTGGAAAATCTTCCGAAGTCATTATATTAGATACAGAGATCACATACGATCTTGATTCTCGCGCAATAAATCGCGTAATATCTTTGGTATTGTGATCACTACCTGGCCAAACGGCTATGTGTAAGTTCTCTCCTTGACCATAGAGTGCTGCACGAGGTAGCGGCATCCAATTTTCCCAACAGTTGAGTCCGCCAACAGTAAAATCTTTTAAATTATGTACGCGCAGACCATTTCCATCACCTGGAGCCCAAGTAAGCCTTTCATCGTATGTAGGCTGTAATTTTCGATGCACGGATTGAACTATACCGTGAGCATCAATATAAACTAGTGAGGCATAAATACTATGTCCACCGCGATCCAAAGGGCGTTCTATAATTCCCAAATACACAGCTATTCCATACTCTTTTGCTAAAGCACAGATTCCATCTAAATCTCCATTTTCAATGGTAATGGAGTTACTTACATAATGTGCATGCAATACTTTGTTAACGTCCGTGTTCCATTCGGCACCGCCCGTTATGGCTAACCAAAAGGGATAACCAGGAACTAGACCTTCTCCAAAAGTGATGAGCTCTGCACCCTCTTTTGAAGCCTCTGCAATAGCGTGTTCAACTTTTTTAAGCGTTTGTTTTTTATTTAACCATACGGGAGATAATTGTGCTAATGCAACTTTTAGAGTAGAATTCATTACATACGATTTAAAACAAGATTGACATTAATTAAGACGATACTAAATACGCCAGCTACAATGATAAATTTTATAATGTTATGCAATATCAAATAGTGTGTCTTTGTTGTTGATTTCCATAACAAAATTAGAAACACTAGTAATAATATCACAGAGAGGTAGAAAAAAAAGTACATGTATCCCAAATCAAAATGATTAAGTAAGAGATAAACAGGAACACTAGTGAGAACAATTAACACTGTAAGCATTACTTTTGAAGCTTTCTCACCATACACTACAGGTATGGTTTTATAATCCAGTAACAAATCACCAGTCATGTTTTCTAGATCTTTAGTGAGTTCTCTCATAGAAATCATTAGAAATAAAAAGACGGCATGAACAAAAATGACTTTTTCAAAATTTAGGTAATAGAGAAAAATGGCGAAGAAAGGTAAAATAGTAAGAATTGCCGAAGTCAGATTACCAACAAATGGAAGTTTTTTCAGCTTGTGAGAATAAAACCAAATTCCAAAGATATAGGCAGAAAAAAATATGACGGCCCTAAATGACACATAACTTGCCATTATTGCTGCCGCAAAATTAAGTACGAAATAGAAAGACAATTTCGTGTTTTGACTTATTAAACGATCAAGCTTGGATTTGATTGGACGATTGATGAGATCTTTTTCTGAATCATAAAAATTATTAATAATATAGCCACCTGCAATCGTTGCTGCAGAAGCGAGTACCAACATGAGTAGGTTTACATCAAAAATGACAGCCTTTAGAGGCTTGTCATAGGCTAATATATAGATAGAAGTCAAATATTGAGCAATAACAACAATAAGAATATTATACCCTCGCACCACAGAAAACATGCTAAAAAATTTCAGCATAATGTGTTTTTGTCTACGGGAAAGCATAAGTGAAAATTTAGAAGTTGTAAACCACTTCCAATTTGTAGTCTTTAAGCGCCTGTTTAGCGGTTTCGATATCTTCGGTAAAACCTAAGATATACCCTCCTCCTCCAGAACCACATAATTTGAGGTAATACTCATTGGTGTCAATACCATTTTTCCAGAGTTCATGAAACTGCTGAGGAATCATTGGTTTAAAATGATTTAATACCACTTTAGACAATTGCTTTGTGTTTTTAAATAAGGATTTAACATCTCCCTTTAAGAAGTCGTCAACACATGCGTCGGTATGTTTAATGAACTGATCTTTAAGCATACTTCTAAAGCCTTCTTGTTTCATATTCTCCATAAAAATACGAACCATAGGTGCTGTTTCTCCAATAATACCTGAATCTAATAAGAAGACAGCTCCTTTTCCCTCGGTTTGTTGCGCCGGAATTCCAGTAGCCTCAATATGATCTTGAGAATTGATAAGAATTGGAATACTTAAATAACTATTTAATGGATCTAATCCTGAAGATTTACCATGGAAGAATGATTCCATCTCAGAGAAAATCACCTTAAGTTTTAATAATTTTTCTCTAGTTAAATTTTCTAAGACTGTAATCTTGTTCTCTGCATATTTATCATAAATAGCAGCAACCAAAGCACCACTACTTCCAACGCCATAACCTTGCGGGATAGACGAATCAAAATACATTCCTGCCGACACATCTTTAGTTAAACTTTGAATATCAAAGGTGACCAATTTGGAATCAATATCTTTTAAATAAGATACAAACCGTATTAAACTTTTATTAGATTTAATCGCCTCTTGAGATGGATTCTCATCTGTTTTCAGCGCTCCATTATAAAAATTGTAGGGAATTGATAACCCTTTAGAATCTTTGATGATACCGTACTCACCAAAGAGTAAAATTTTAGAGTAAAAAAGAGGTCCTTTCATGTATTTCTAGCAATTTGCTTTAACAAATATAGGTATAATTATAGTATTTGATTCACTGCCAATAGTTAAGACAATTATAAAAAATATTACTCATCTATTAATTGTTTTGCGCCAAAACCTATTTGATCGCAAATATACTGTCCGTTTTGACAATATACAACCAATTCATTTTTAATAAACTCAAGGACGCTGTCCTTTTCATTTTCTGGATATAATACATGGACGTTAGCGCCTGCATCTAAGGTAAAACAAACTTTTGAATTGTTTGTGTTCCTGTAAGACCAAATTTTATTGATAATTTCAAGTGTATTTGGTTTCATTAAAATAAAATACGGCAAACTGGTCATCATCATAGCATGTAAGGTCAAGGCTTCGCTTTCAACTATGTTCACAAAAGCATCCAAATCTCCATTTTCAAAAACGTTCATGAGCTGAGACATGTTCTTATGTGCTTGCTCAAAGCGTCTTGTCGCAAATGGGTGATTATGCATTAAATTATGACCCACTGTACTGCTCACCTGCTTCTCCCCTTTATCTACTAGCAAAATCGTGTCCTGATAGTTTTTAAAATTCTGATGAACATTGTATGGATATTTCACACCAAAAAGATCAGAGCTGCCAACAATCGCCTTGTGAGACCCCCAAACTATAAGATCACCTTCAACACTCCTGCAAGCACTACCAGAACCTAAACGCGCTAAAAAAGACGCTTTTTGCTTGAAGAATTCTTCGGAAATGTCTTCTGAAAGTTCTTTTTCAATACTCATTAAACACAATGCCAATGCACTCATTCCTGAAGCCGAAGAGGCTATACCTGAACTATGTGGAAATGTGTTTGACGTTTTAATTATAAAATGATAATCCTTCAAAAATGGCACATACTGTTCTATTCGTTTAAAGAAAGTTTCAATTTTAGATTTAAAACTGTCTTTTTGTTCACCATCTAAAAACACATCAAAAGAAAAACCTGAACGTGAGTCCTTTGAAGCATAAGTAAGATTTGTTATTGTTTTACAATTGTCTAGTGTAAAACTTATAGATGGGTTTTCTGGAATTTGATGCTGCTTTTTGCCCCAATATTTTACTAGTGCAATATTACTTGGTGACGACCAAGTTACACTACCATTCTCTAGTGTATGTGTATTGGGCTTAAGAATAAACGATTTTTCAGTCATTAATAATAATTCATCTCATAAAGAGCGTTTGATACAGACGTCTTGTATTGAGTAATTGATATAACGCAGCAAAAATAGGAAATATCTAATGGTCTTTTTCATTTTCATCAGACATTGCCAACAATTTTAGCATAGTTTTATAGTTTCTTGAAGTTGCTTGGGTATTAAGTTTTCTCTCAAATAAACTCATATTGAATTTAGCTTGGCCATATCCCTTTTCGCAGTAATAATAAATACAATTATTAAGAATTACATATTCTTCGCCATCATACTGTTTTTTAGTTGCCTCTATCACGTCTTGCTTTTTAGGAGTAGACTGCAACAAAGTAAAATAGCTTTTGATTTTCTTCTCTTCAGAAAATGGACAGGCATCAAAAATTAATTGTAACGCTTTACTGGTTTTAGCAATCACTGGCACGTCAAATCCAAATTTTGAATGAATGGCTTTCTGAACGGTATCTTCAATGACCGTAAGACTGTCTTCAGCCGATTCTAATACAACATTACCACTTTGAATATAGGTTCTAACATTTTGATAACCTTCTAAAGCCAATAGGTCTCTTAATTCTGCCATAGGGATTTTTTTATGACCTCCAACATTTATACCTCTAAGCAATACAATAACTGTTTTCATGAGCTTAATGTTATGGCTTTTGCGGCAATATATGCTCCAGACCAAGCATTCTGAAAGTTAAACCCTCCGGTGATAGCGTCAATATTTAAAATTTCTCCTGCAAAATACAGGTTCTTATGCAATTTACTTTCGAAGGTTTTAAAATTAACCTCCTTAAGGTCAATGCCTCCAGCCGTTACAAATTCCTCTTTAAATGTGCTTTTACCGGTCACTTTAAAAACGGCTTTGGTAAGCTGTGAAGCTAACTGTTCTGTTTGTGATTTACTCAAATCGGCCCAACGTGTTTCGTTGGTCATGTTTGAGGCTAATACTAACTTTCGCCAAAGGCGTTTAGGCAGTTCAAATTGAGCCGACTTTAAAACGGTCTTCTTGGCCAAATTATGCTTGAGTTGTTTCAGTTGTTCTATACACTCTTCATAAGATTGTTTTACAAAGTTAATCTCAATGTCAAAGTTGTAATCACGTTTTGCCAATTCTATTGCACCAAAAGCTGACAATTTTAATATTGCTGGCGCACTCATTCCTACATGAGTAATGAGAAGTGGTCCTTCGCTCCACAAATCTGAATCAACCACTTTAACATCAACATCTAAAGCAACAACACCTGGAATATCTTTTATGCGTTCATCTTGTATATCAAAAGTAAAAAGCGATGGTACTGCCTTCGATATGGTATGCCCTAAACTTTCAATAAGTCTCCAGATTTTTGGGTTACTACCTGTAGCGATTAATAATTTCTCAGATGCAAATCCACCTTGATTCGTATCTAGTTGCCACATATCATTTACATGCTTAATAGATTTTACCGAATGATTATATAATACCTCAACCTTATATTTCTGGGCTTCATTTAAAAAGCAATCGATAATGGTTTGCGAGCTATCAGAGACAGGAAACATTCTGCCATCCTCTTCAATTTTTAAGGCAATCCCTTTGTTTTCAAACCACTCAATCGTATCTCCTGTCATGAATTGATGAAATGGTCCTAACAATTCCTTTTCACCTCTAGGATAGTTGCGCACTAATTCTGAAGGAATAAATTCTGCATGCGTGACGTTGCATCGTCCACCTCCTGATATTTTTACTTTTTGGAGCCCACTATTTCCTCGCTCGAGAATAGCAACTTTCAGATGCGAATTCTGTTCTGCGATATTAATAGCCGCAAAAAAACCTGCAGCTCCACCTCCTACTATGATAACATCGTAATTACTCATTTAGTAAATATATTAATCCCTTTTAGTTTATCGGGATAATCAGAAATAATCCCATCAACACCATAAAGTCGCATACGTTCAATGGTTTCATCGTCATTAACAGTCCATGTAATAACTTTATAACCTTTTTCTTTTGCAAGTTTTACATTTGCTTTTGAGAGCAACGCAACATTTGGATGTATGGCATAAGCATTAACTCTTTTTGCAACAACTAAGGCATCAGTAACACTGGCTTTCGTTAAGACTCCCAAGCGTAAGTTTGTATTCAGTTGACATACCTGTTCTAATTCCTGATGTTGAAAGCTGGAGATTAAAAACTGATTTTCATGCCAGTCTTTACGTCTAACATAGTCTGCTATTAATCGGCAAGTTTCCGTAGCTGTATCCTTTCCTTTAAGTTCAATATTGAGCAGACATTTCTTATTAATAAGATCTAAAACCTGAGTGAGTGATGGTATTGAAAACTGCTCATCAATTTTAAGGTTTTGCAGTTGGCTCCATGTATGTTTCGCAATTTCTCCACTGCCATTGGTCATACGGTCAAGCGTAAAATCATGAAAGACGACTAATTCGCCCGAGGCACACTTATGCACATCTATTTCTACCCCATCAACACCTAAATCTAATGCTCTTTTAATAGATGCTAAGGTATTTTCTGCTATATGAGCTTTAGCTCCGCGATGCCCTATATTAAGTGGTGCTGTCATGAATGATAAAAGTATTAAATATTGGTTGAGTAATCACAACATAATATGTTTTAAAGAATCTTTAAGACTTTAGATTTCATTTTCCGAAGAAAAACTCATTTCTTGAGGTCAGATTTAGAGACTATGAACTTAAATATCATCACCCTTTTTATTCTATTTTTTCTGATCAGTTCTTGTGATACGGGAAAACTTACGGTTATTGCAGATTTACCCTCAAGTTTAAAAGAGACCTCAGCCATAGAAAAAGTAAAGGATTCTGAATTATTATGGGTTATTGAAGACGCTGGCAACAAGAATAATCTCTATGGCTTGAGTGTTCATGGCGATATTATAAAAGATATCGATATTGATAATGTTCAAAATATTGACTGGGAAGACTTGACTTCGGACACCTACGGAAATATCTATATTGGTGATTTTGGAAACAATTCAAAAAAACGAGAAAATTTCGCAATTTACAAAGTGACGAATCCATCAGAAGCAAAAGACTCTGTTGATGCTCAGGTTATCAGTTTCCAGCTTCCTAAAGATATGAAGTCGCAAGATTTTGAGTCGTTTTTTCTTTTCGATGGATACTTTTATATCTTCAGTAAAGATCACAAAAAATGTAAGTTAATTACGGTTCCTAATGTGATTGGAGATCATGTGGCTGTATACATTTCAGAAGTAAAACTAAAGGGTAAACACACCAAAGTGACCTCTGCGGATATCAGTGATGACGGTAACACTGTAGTGTTATTAAATCATGATAAACTATGGAAAATAACAAACTTTACAGGTGCTGATTTTTTCAGTGGAACGATTGACGCCATAAAATTTGATCATGATTCACAAAAGGAAGGCATTAATTTCATCAATTCAAACACAGTCTTAATTACGGATGAAAAAACGAAACACGAAGGCGGAAATATTTACCGTTTTGCCTTAGATTAACTAAAATCCAAACCCTAATTTAAAGGCTAGTCGTATACCGTCATCGCTATTAAATGCAGAAATATTTGCGGTAATCATATCTGCAGCATTGGCAAAAATTCCACCACCAAAGGAGTTATTCCAACGGTCAGAATCTTCACCATCTACCCAAACTCGACCATAATCGGCGCCACCATAAAATCCAATTTGCAATGGTAAAATACCTGTTTTTATTTTTCGTAAATTTAAACGCAAATCTGTACTTTGCACAAAAGCACTTTTTCCTGTAAACCGCTCATTTCTATAACCTCGAAGCCCTTCATTTGCTCCAAGATTTGCGCCTTGATAAAATTCAAACTCATCTCCAATATTAAATTGCCCTTTTAATTTAGTTGCCAAAACTAACTGTCCGCTTGATACTAATTTATAATCAAATCCTAGTTCTGGAATGATATAACCAAACCCATTAGACGAACTAACATTATTTTTATAACCTGCCTGTAAAGCGACCCTCATTCCTAATGTTGGAAATGCTTTATTATCAGAATTCTCATATTGATATTTAGCATCTATACCGTAAAAATCATCATTGACATCTAAATTCTCTCCTATAAATAAATTGATGAATCGTCCTTCTGTTTCTTCAACTTCTATAGACTCATATATTAATCCAACTTCAAAGCTCGCTCCTAGACGACCTCTCCAAATTAAAGAGGGTGAAAATGTTAAGTTTCTCAACTTAACACGATTATAATCTAAATCTACATCTAATCCGTCAGCCTCATCGGCTTCTGGATTTTGGGTTTCATTTCCAAAACCAAAAAAGTTAATCGCATAATTTGGACTTGTAAAATGAGCTCTAATACCTAAATTCATACGTCCAATAACATGGGCGAATTCACCTTTATATCCAAGGTCAAATCCTTGAGTAGCGAAATAATATGCTCCTGAAATCGTATGTTGCGAGGTAAATGGATTACGTTCAAATCCATAATTAGTATATGTATTTGCGAATCCTATTTTAAGTCCGTCATCTGGATTAGCGCCAATGGTTGGAATAAATTGATTACTACTATTTTTTAATTTTTTGTAGTCATAAACATTGGTTTCATAGTCATCAGTTAGCTTCACATGACCTTTAGTTGTTAAAAACTCACTTTCTTTTGATTTATAATCATAGATGTTTACTTTCTTACCGTTCTGAATGTCATAGACATCTTTATTTTGACCACCAATTAATCTTAATTTAATAAGTTTATTTCCTTCTCCAGAGACATGAAATACATCGTCGTCATCTAAACCATAAATCCAGATTTCTTTTGTGTCTTCACACGTATAACTGCGTTCATGAAAAACATCTGCTTTTTTACCTTTTTTAATTCTATAAGCTGTCACTTTCGTTTCCCCATTTGGTAGTCGCAGAATATCAAACCAATCATCTTTATCAGTTCCTTTTATTAATCCAAACCTATTAATATGATTGTAGTAATCATCAGATATCTTTTGAAGGTTTGAGCGTCTTCCTTGCAGTTTTCGTTTAATAGTTTCAATGGTTTCCTGATTAACTTCCGAAGGGAAATAAGTAAATGCTTCATCAATAATCTCATCTGTAAGGTTGTCAACAATATGCTGTACTTGGATATTCCAAACCTCCCGATTTGACTCGTTAATTAAAGCCATATCTAATGGGTAAGGTGCTAAATTAAACCATTTTGGACTTTTTAGTTCTTCATCATAACTTTTCATTAAACGCAATGATGGAATTAAGGTTGATGCAACACCTAGCAAGGCCCCATCTGCCATAATTGAAAAGGCTTGGTCGCGATCTCTTGGCACAGGACGATACATCGTCTTTCCGTCTTTGTCAAATTTTGCCCATCGCCATTGATCTTCATGACGATCCCAATCACCTATAAGCATATCAAACAAACGTGCTCTAACATAAGCTGCTTCGTCAAGTATTATATCTTCGTCTTCTTGCAGTTCTTTTAATAGATCGTCAGTACTAATCAACTCATTAGAAAACCCAAAACTAGCATTATCTCCATGACCATCTCCCGCTCGTTCTTCAATCATGTATAACCCGTCACCAAACTCATTATTATAGTCACCTAAAGCTTTTTGTTTAGGAACATAATACAATACAGGATTAGTATGATATATCCCTACAGCATCTGATAAGGTTGCAATCGTAAATGGTGCATAAGGATGAGAACCCGTAAAGACATCTAACAGGAGCCCTTGAGTATAGGTATTATCAAATTGCCCTTCAATATATTGGTCTTTAAAAGCCACAGCTTGTAAATATTGTATGGCATTTTTTCGCAGTGCTCTCATGACATATTCTCGTCCTTCTTTATCCACCAGTCGAACAGATTTCGATTGGTGTCCACCACCTTTTCGAATCGGAGTTAGCCCGCCAAACAAGGTGTCTAAATTTACCGTTGGAGCAGTTACTTTTCTACTAAAATCTTCACGATAGCGCTCTCCCCAAAGTACTCTGTAAGCACTGCCTTTTGTTGTTTCTTCTTCAGAGTATATTGAAGCTTTAGTTTGTTTGACTACATTATCATCGTAATTACGACTTGCGACTTTTTTATCTGGAGATATTACCGGTGTTTGAAATACAGTTTCATTCTCAGGCGCCTTTATGAAACGCACAAATGAAGAACCATCTTTAAACACATCAAGTATGGCAAATCCATTTGTTCCATATGAAAATTGTCCACCTCCAACATTTCTAGTTGCTGAAACTTTCGAACCCGATCCGCTTACAATTTGAGGTAAATTATCTTGAACAATGTATTGCAAATTATGGTCATGACCTGAGACGAATATCGTTTTATCATTTTCTTGTGACAGCGTGATAATACGTTCTCTAAACTGATTATATAGACTATTCTGTGTGTCAACTGTTGTAACTCCGCCCGTTTTTCGTATAATATTTTTTATGGTTCCTAAAACTGGAATTGGTTTCATATGACTACCAAACGAATATTGTCCGCCATGAGAGCCGTTGGTGAAAACTGGGTGATGTAAGGCAACGATAGTTGTTTTACCTCGCGCTTTTTTTATCTCACTTTCAAACTCATCAAAAAACTTAGCGCGTGTTTTAATTTCACAATCATCATTGATAGTGGGGTGATTATCCCAATTGGTTAAATACCATTCAGAATCTAAAATAAGCATCACAATGTCTTCGGATATGTCTATCTTTTCTAATGGACATCCATTTTCAGGTAAAAAGGTATTTTTTCCTAAGGCATTCTCTACAAATTTTTCTTGCCGTTTCAATCCTTTAACACCAGAATACCAATCATGATTTCCCGGAATAAACACAGTTCGCCCTTTAAAATCTTTAGCGACATCCGTTTGCGCTTTGATATACCTTTCAGCTGATTCTCTATTTTTATGATCCTTATCTGGAAAGCCAATAGGATAAATATTATCACCTAAAAATATAGCTGTACTATGTTTAGAAGCGGCATTCAATTCTGTTCTAAACGCATTTAAAACTTCGGCTGACGCTCCGATTTCATAGTTTCCGGCATCACCAATTAAATAAAACGAATGTTGAATTTCTTTATTAGGAAATGATACGGACGTATTCTCATTTTTATATTGCGGTTGATAGGTTGCACAAGCATTACAAAAAAGACTCAATATAAAAATGACTACGAAGCGGTTGGTATTTTTCATTTCAAAAAATTCAATGTATAAAGATATTAATTCTTAGACTAATTTTTCCCACAGACTATCTGTGAAGTAGTGTTTACAATCTAAAAAATTTGTAACCAGATTAAAATTTGAAGCTTCTGCCATATTTTGAATGTCGTCAAGACTGTATTTCTTTGACAGCTCTGTCCATATCAATTCATTATAATCAAAGTGAATACATTTACGTAATGCTTTAATTTCTACAGTTTGCTGACGCAAACTCACCAAATAACTTTTAACATCCCCTGTAATTGGATTATAATGACAATAAAAATCAAAATCATCCAATTTAAAATTCGCATTTAGTTCCTTATTGATTCTAAGTAAGAGGTTTAAATTAAATCGTTTTGTAATACCAAATTTGTCAGAATAGGCATTATGAATGATGATTGGATTCTTCTTTATATCAAAACCTGTGAGCAGCTTATCGCCAAGCTTCATATTGTCATGAAATAGGTTTAATAATTCTATTGCTTTTTCTTCTTGATAATTGCCGATATTTCCACCAAGAAACAAGAGTAAACTTGGATAATCACTTTGCTTATTTTGTTTTAATATCTCAAAGTAATCACCAACTTTAGGTTTAACATTCAAACTAGGAAGTCGTTCATTTAGCCGCTTGGTCAATATGTCCATAGCTTCCTGAGAAATATCGATGGGTACATAATTAAAATCGACCTTATTACGAATTAAAAACTCTAATAATTTATAGGTTTTAAAACCATCTCCTGCACCTAACTCGACAATATTAAACGGTGTGTTAAATTGAAGCGCTTTATAAATCTGTTTTGATTGTAACGAGAGAATTTCAAACTCGGCATTTGTTAAATAGTATTCTGGCATATTCATAATTTCTTGAAATATGCGGCTCCCATTATCGTCATAAAAATATTTTGAAGACAACTGTTTATTCTCAGCCGATAGGCCTTCTAAAACATCATTTGCAAATGTATGATTCATGTTATTTTACGAGTCTTATTCCTGAAAATTGCCAGCGCATTTCAGGGTGAAAAAAATTACGGTAAGTCGATCTGCTATGATAGTCAACAGTAGCTATAGATGCCCCTCGAAGCACCATTTGATTAATCATAAATTTGCCATTATATTCGCCTAAAGCACCTGCCGCCTTCGAATAATTAGGATATGGTAAATACGCACTATTGGTCCATTCCCACAATTGCCCATAGTTAAAATATTTTGAAGCTACTTCCCATTCAAACTCTGTTGGTAAGCGCTGGTTTTTCCATTCAGCATAGGCATATGCTTCGTAAAAACTAACATGATTGACAGGTGCTTTAGGGTTTACTTCTCTAAAGCCATGTAAGGTATAATGATACCATTTGCCTTCGACATGATGCCAATATTGTGGAGCATTTATTTTATGTTTCTGAATAAAATCCCAACCTTCGGCATGCCATAAATTGAAATCTTCATAACCTCCAGCTTCCATGAATTTTATATAATCTTCGTTAGTTACCAGTAGATCAGAAATTTCAAACTCATGCAAGAACACCTTATGTTTTCCTAATTCATTATCATAACAAAACGAATCGCCATCGTGTCCAATACTATAAATCCCTTCTGAAATCTTAATCCATTTTGAAGACTGTTCAATTTCAGCTAAACTAATGGCGTTTTCAATAATAGGAAAGGTTGGTTGATTTCCTAAAATATACTTGATATCATAATAGAATAATTCTTGATGTTGCTGCTCATGTTGAATTCCCAATTCGATAATTTCCTGAGCTTTTTTCGATGGGTTTTCAGTAAAAAAACTAATCATCTGCTCATCAACATACTTGCGATAGTCATAGACTTCATCTACTGTTGGGCGAGTCATCAAACCTCTGTTTAGTCGTAAAATTCGTTTGCCTGCATTATTGTAATAACTGTTAAATAAATAGGCGAAATCGTCATCATAAACGACGTAATTCTTCTTAAATTGACAAAGCACAAACTGTTCAAAAAACCAAGTGCTATGCGCCAAATGCCATTTTGGTGGAGACACAAAGGGTTGAGGTTGCACTGAGTAATCTTCTATTTTCAAAGATTTACAAATAGAAATAAATCGTTGTCGCGTTTTTAAATATGAGTCTTTTAAAATCATTTATAAGTAATGAAATATGTTTTAGATAAGTTCGGTATCAATAATAACTTCGCTTTGTAGTGTTTTATGAACGGGACATTTTGAAGCAATCTCTTTTAAGCGTTGTCTTTGTGATTCGTCTAAGTTACCAATAAAAGTCAATTTTTTTAATAGATGGTCCATACGTTTTGGTTTATCTACATCTAACATTAAATCATCACTATGTTTTTTGGAATATGTAATATGCGCGAAGACTTCTTGCAAGTCCCATTTTTTTCTCTCAGCATAAAGTTTTAAGGTCATGACTGTGCAAGCGGCTAATCCAGCACTTAAAAAATCATAAGGTGAAGGTCCAAAATCATCACCCCCAACAGATGTTGGTTCATCTGCAATAAAACTGTGTTTTGAAGTTTGAATGGTAGTCGTGAATTTATCTTCTTTTAAATTTAAATGAGCGACCAACTGTTCACCACCTGTATCTAACATTTTATTATCTTGAGGTTCAAAATAACGTTTTACCCAAGTGCCAATCATATCTCCAACATAAGAACTATCAGGAGCGTTACTCAATAAATGATCAGCATTATCTAAACTGACAAAACTTTTAGGATGGTGCGCATTATGATACAACTCATGCGCATTTTTCACACCAACAATTGTATCTATTGGAGAATGTAAAATAAGTAATGGTTTTCTTAAAGATTTTACAATAGCGGGTAAATCGGTTTTGTCAAAATCGGCTACAAATTCTTCATTAATTTTAAATGGTCGTCCACCAATATTAACTTCAACCTCACCTTTTTCTTTAACCTGTTCAAGACCATGAGAGAATAGATGCTTTACATGACCTACTGTTGAAGGAGCACCAATAGTGGCTACGGCCTTGATATTATCCAATTTTGAGGCCACAACTAGAACTGCTGCACCTCCTAGAGAGTGACCAACTAACAATGATGGCGCCTTATAATGTTCTATTAAATAGTCATTAACTGCTATCAAGTCATAGACATTAGCCGAAAAATGGCTATCGGCAAACTCACCTTCACTTCGTCCCAAACCTGTAAAATCAAATCTAAGAACGCCAAACCCGTGATTGGTTAAAGATCGACTTATATTTTTCACTGCACTTAAGGTACTGCTGCACGTAAAACAATGTGCAAAAACGGCAAAATAATTTGGGTTTTGATTTGCAGGTAATTCAAGATAGGCCTGAAGTTTAATTCCCTTTTTATTTTCTATATGTAATTTCTCGTTTCTCATAACTCTATGGTTAAAATGTCGATGTGACCTCTAAGTGTTTCCGTTTTTTGTGGTCTACCCAATAGTTTGTCGTATCTATTTTAAATTCCTTAAACCTGTCGAGATTAGCAATAGATAATTGAAAGTCTCTGACCTTGAGCTTTGACTTTAAATCTTCAGAATTTGTAGTGGCAATTATAACTTCACAATTCGTGATGTTTTGTTAACAAAACTTTAATTCAAAATATTATAAGTGACTTGATGCGCATTACGAACTACAAGATAGCATAGAACAACCTACTTTATGACGTGCCCAATCGGGTCGTTTGGCAAACCATTTATTCATATTAGGTTGTTCAGCATAAGGCTGCTTAAGCAATTGAAACAGTTCATCTATTAGCTTATAATCTCCTTTATTCGCATCATCAATAGCTAACTGGGCCATGTAATTTCTAAGGACGTATTTAGGGTTTACATAATTCATATTAGACTGTCGTTCTTGATTTGACAAGACCTCCTTTTCTAATCTAAAATCATAGCGTTCAAACCAATCACGCCATTGTTGAGCGATATTACTAGAGACTTCATTAGATGCATAAAAGGCTTCTTGAACAATTTCTAATCCTTTTTTAGCATCCCCTTTTTTGAAGTTGCTTAAATTTCGAAAGAAAATAGTCATATCTGTTTCTGTTAATAGCAGTGCGTCTTCCAAAGCCTCAATAAGCAAATAGTCTTTATCGTCTTCTTGCACTAATCCTAGTTTTGATTTCATCATGACTAATGACTTACGCTCAAAACCTACTTTATAATTTTCTAAAATGTTTTCTAAAGGTTCCGGGGTTTCTATTAATGGATACAATGCATTTGCCAATTGGTATAAATTCCATAAACCGATGTTTGGCTGATTTCCATATCTGTAACGTTTATGCTGACTATCGGTTGTATTCGGTGTCCAGCCAAAATCAAATCCTTCCAACCATCCATAAGGACCATAATCGATGGTTAATCCTAGAATAGACATATTATCAGTATTCATTACGCCATGCACAAAACCTACTCGTTGCCAATGAATAATCATATCTAGAGTTCGTTCAGAAACTTCAGCAAAAAATTGGATATAGCTTTCTTTTGAAGGTGCTCCTAAATGCGAAAAATGATGCTTTATGGTATAATCCACTAAAATCTTAAGTGTTTTATGATCTTGTCGTGCAGAAAATATTTCAAAGCTTCCAAAGCGCAAAAATGATGGTGAAATCCGCGACACTATAGCGCCCTTTTCATAGGCTGAATTTCCATCATACAACATATCTCTCATCACATCATCTCCAGATAAAGCTAATGACAATGCTCTAGTTGTTGGCACTCCCAAATGAAACATAGCTTCGCTGCACAGATATTCACGAATAGACGAACGCAACACAGCTAAGCCATCAGCACTTCGCGAATAAGGTGTTTCTCCTGCACCTTTAAGCTGAACGGTCCATTGTTTGCCATGATGTTCAACTTCAAATAAATTAATAGCTCTACCATCACCTAATTGTCCAGCCCATTGTCCGAATTGATGTCCGCCATAACACATAGCATAAGGCTTAGTATTAGGCAAAAGAGTATTCCCAGTTATGACATTTGTAAAGGTCTCACTAGAAAGATCTCGTTCCGAAATTCCTAAAGCATTAGCCATCTCTTTTGAGACATGAAGAAGCTTCGGTGATTTCGTTAATTTCGGAGTAACATATGAAAAACAGGCTCGTTTTACTTGTCGTCTTGAATTATCTGAAATAGGATCAGCAGGCAGTTCATTTATAAATGTATGTTTTAAGTTTAAGCGCATAAAATCTTTATATACTTGACTATTAGAATTAATGATTTTAAATCTTATAATTTACAAAAAATTTAGTCGTTTTATGTTGTAATAAATTACAGATTTAAGAATTCAGATTTTGAAAGATTTATTGAAAATAACGACAAAGTAAATTGTTCGATTAGCATTAATTAAAGTTTAGTATTTTTACTAAATAAACTATTACTCTCTATGGAAAGCCTTGTTCAAGAAACCGAAAAGTATGTCATTAGCTATTTAAATGACAACTTAGATTCTAAGTTTGTGTATCATAATTTAGCCCATACACAGCGTGTTGTTGGAAAAGTTCAGGAATTAATTGAGAGTATAAAATTAGATGAGCCTCAAAAATCTCATCTATTGATTGCCGCTTGGTTTCACGATACAGGGTTTACAAAAACGATTGAAGGACATGAAAAGGAGAGTGCAAAAATCGCAAGCGCTTTTTTAAAATCGCAAGGGGCTTCTGAAGACACAATACATGTTGTTTCTGATATCATCCTAGCCACCCAAATGGATTTGAAGCCAAAGAATGAATTAGAAGGTCTGATACGCGATGCCGATTGCGCCCATGTCTCTAGTAAAAAATATGATGAATATGCTGCGCTTCTGAGAAAAGAGTGGGAACTAACAAAAGGTAAAATTATTTCGAAACCAGATTGGATACAGGATAATATTTCATTTTTAACAAACCACACCTTCTATTCTGATATTGCCGCACGTAAATGGGAAAAACGAAAAGGACAAAATCTAGCTCGTTTATTACAAAGTCAGAATAAAATAAAAGAGAGAACGGAAAAATTAAAGCAAAAAAAAGCGGAGCTTAGTTTCAAAAAGAAAAAAATGGACTTACCCGAACGTGGTATCGAAACCATGTTTAGAGTTGCCCTTAGAAATCATATTACATTGAGTGATATTGCCGATACAAAGGCCAACATTTTACTCTCAGTGAATGCCATTATTATTTCCTTAGTCCTTTCCAATCTCGTATCTAAACTCGATAATCCATCGAATCAGTATTTAATTTGGCCAACAGCTATTTTTGCCTTATTTACATTGGCTTCAATCGTGTTATCTGTTTTAGCTACGCGTCCAAATGTTACACGTGGAAAATTTACTAAAGAAGATGTGGCTAATAAAAAAGTTAATCTTCTGTTCTTCGGAAATTTCCATAAAATGAAACTGGATGAATTTGAATGGGCAATGACAGAAATGATGCAAGATAGAGATTACCTTTACAGCTCTCTGACTAAAGATCTTTACTTTCTCGGGCTCGTTTTAAATCGGAAATATGGTCTATTAAGATTAACCTATACTGTATTCATGATAGGCATAGTAGTAAGTGTCATTTGCTTTGCTGTAGCATTTCAATTGTCTGAATCTAATACTTTAATAGACGGAGCAAACTCCTTATTGTAGGATATGGTTTACTAAAAATTAAGCTTTAATTTCTTTCATTAAATCATCATACGTATAAAATGCTTTATCATCTTTGTTTTTGTGATACAATACACTTACCCGAATTGCTTTTAAACCTGTGACCGCCTGTAGATCTTGAAGTTCAACAATTTCAACATCGTCATCTACATACTTCTTTGATTGTAAAAACTTAATATACCTCAAGTACTCTACCTCGTCCTGTTTTTGTGAATAAACAATACTTATTTTTCCTTTTTGGGTGACACGTTCTTTTGTTCCTTTTATATACGCCTTATCAACACGTTTTTTTACGATTTCATATCTGGCATTATAGGTCCCATCGACATCAAACTGTTTCTCATCCATTCTAAAACTAATGGATAACGGTTGATTAAAAACCAAAATCATTGAAGCCACATCGAGCTTTACTGGGAAATCAGATTGCATTAAATAGAATACATTCTCCATTTCACACATCACCTGCAACTGCCATAACCTCAGATTATATAAATAAATGGGATTAAAGTTTTCTTCTTTAGTAATAGCTTCTCCAATATACATATTGTGTTCAACACCATCCGTTTTAAAACGCTCAAAATAATGTGGATACATGTCCTGAGCTTCGTGTTGTTTCTTATCTAGAAGTGATGCCATTTCATTATTTACCAAAGTAATGGTTTCATCATAATCTTTTCTATGCTTATACAGCACTTGTACTTTCGAATCAATACTCTCAAAATATGAATTTACCTCTTCTTCTAAAGCATCAACACCTTTTAGATGCTCTAATAACGGATCAATATCTTGTTTTATGAAGGCGGAAATTTGTTGTTCACTATCCACCTGAAAACGTGAATTTAGCCCTTCCAAATAATTATCTATTTGGTATAAAAACTGCTCATAAATTGGTAGCTTTTCTATTGTAAACGCCTTTTGCACTATAGCCTTAATTGATTCTAATTGAATAGTTAAATCTTTTTGTGTTGCGGCATTTCTAGCTTCAGAAGATCCTTTAATATCAATTTGTCCATAAAGCGGATAAATGTTTTCAAATGCTATTTTTTTGAAATTAGGCTCCTTACCATTAAGCTGATCTTTAATGAAGTTTTTTGCCTCCTTTTCAAATCGCCAATGCACACTTGGATGTATGGAGGTACACTCAGTCTGAATAATAGCCTCAACTAAATTTTCTTCTTCCTTTTTAGAACGTTCAACAGCCGAGACAATAAATGGCATTACATCTATCAATTTATTCGCATTGATACTATTTAAAACTTTAGGTCGTTCTGAAACAATTTCGAGGATTCCCATCAAGCCGTCTTCATTGGCTATAGGAGCTAATATGGCACTTTTAATATGTTGGTCCTTCAAGGTTTTATACTGTGGCACTTTCCCTTTTGACAACTCATAGTATTTATCCACATCAGATATGCTATAGAATTGCTTATCTTTCAATAACACATTATATGACTTACTGCATAAAGCATTAGCGCAATCATTATTATCTAAACTATTAAGTAAAAAACTATTCATTCCAGCGCCATAAACACGTTCAAAGGTGCCTTCTTCTTCATTGTAAATAGAAAATCCTACTTTGATATCTTTAAGACCTAGTAGTGACCTGAAAATTTCATGAAAATCTTCCATAAAGCCTTCATCTTTCCTTTTGTCCTCACCTATCAACGATGATTTAATATTAGAAATGGATTGATCGTCAGTCACATTGAAAATATTCGAGATCACAAAGCCCTTAAATGTATAGCTATTTGGAGGGAACTTTTTCTTCCACAAGTCGATGTTATCAAAATTATCTAATAATTCGTCTACATCCTCTTGAGTGATTTTAGGCACTCCAACACTAGGTATAATTTCAGTGAAATCGGCATTATATAATATTTTATAATACTGCATTATCCCATTAGCATCAGGGATTTCATAATAAAATGGTCGTTTAAAATTCAATTGATACCCATAACAAAATGATAAAATGATGGTACATGCAATGATGTACTTATCATCTTTGGGCATGTTCTTAATCTCTAATTCGAAATCGTCACCAGCAGTTTGAATGATTGATTTAAATCGTTCTGAAGAATTAAAAATCAAATTATGAAATGGCACAGAAGCTGTTTTAATTTCATTCTTCGTTAGTACTGGACTAAACGAATCTTGCAGAATAATACCTATCTCTTTTTCTCGTTCTTTTAAGATAGCGGTGTCACTAAATCCATCTCGCAACACCGGAAAAGCATCCGCTGTTTTAAGAACACGCCTTGCTTTGGCTGCTATAAATTCGTCTTCATTTTGAGACAATATTTCATAGTGCTTAAGCAATTTATCAAAGCTAACCTTCAACTCTAAAGGTGATTCGATATTTTCATTAATGTCTTTCATGTGAACCATTCTGAACATGCAAAGTTACAAATTATTAGTTTAGTCGCTAGTAATAAGACTTTCTTACGCTCAGAATGTTACACGTACAAATGTTAAATAATAAGGATTGAATGGAGTGTTTTAAAGCAGTAAAGTGCTTACAACTATTTGATATTCCGGATAACTAAATTGGTAAATACCGTTTGAGAAGATTTGACTAAAAATGACACTTAGGTTATTTCAAATTAGAATTTACAACTCTTGACTTCAAAGCCTGTTAAACTTTAATATAGATTCCTAGTAATTTTGAATCCAACTAAAAACAAAAAAGCTAACTCGTTAAAGTTAGCTTTCTAATTAAGTACAGGCGGAGAGACTCGAACTCTCACACCTTGCGGCACTAGATCCTAAGTCTAGCGTGTCTACCAATTCCACCACGCCTGCAACTTTCTCCATAATACTATTAGGATTACGGGTTGCAAATATAAACAATAGTTTCAATATTCAAATAACTTTAATTAGGAAAAAATCGCAGTCAATTTTGTACTTTTGAATGAATTCAAAAAACAAAACTTATGCAAGGTATTCAATCCTATATTGAAGAACATAAAGATCGCTTCTTAAACGAACTTATTGATTTATTAAAGATACCATCTGTTAGTGCAGATTCTGCTTATAAAAATGATGTCATTAAAACGGCACAAGTGATTAAAGCAAGCCTGGAAAGTGCAGGTTGTGACCATGTTGAAATTTGTGAAACCGATGGATTTCCTATTGTCTATGGTGAAAAAATGATAGATGAAAATTTACCTACAGTTCTTGTTTATGGCCACTACGATGTACAACCAGCAGACCCAATAGAGTTATGGGATTCACCACCATACGAGCCTGTCATTAAAAAAACGGACACACATCCCGAGGGTGCGATTTTTGCTCGTGGCGCTTGTGACGATAAAGGTCAAATGTATATGCATGTGAAAGCTATGGAATTTATGACATCTACCAATCAATTACCATGTAATGTGAAGTTCATGATTGAAGGTGAGGAAGAAGTAGGCAGTATAAACCTTTCAAAATTTGTGGAAACCCATCAAGAAAAACTAAAAAATGACGTCATTTTAATTTCTGATACTGGTATGATCGCTCAAGATGTACCTTCAATTACCACTGGACTTCGCGGATTAAGTTATGTCGAAGTTGAAGTTATTGGACCCAATAGAGACTTACACTCTGGATTATATGGAGGTGCGGTTGCAAATCCTATAAACATTCTAACCAAAATGATTGCGTCATTACATGATGAGGATAATCATATTACAATACCTGGATTCTACGATAAAGTAGAAGAACTTTCCGATACGGAAAGAAAAGAAATGGCTAAAGCTCCATTTTCACTTGAAGCATATAAAGATGCTATAGGTATAGATGCAGTTTATGGTGAAAAGGGCTATACAACCAATGAACGTAATTCAATTAGACCAACCCTAGATGTTAATGGTATTTGGGGTGGCTATATAGGTGAAGGCGCCAAAACAGTTATCGCTAGTAAAGCCTATGCAAAAATCTCAATGCGCTTAGTACCACATCAAGATTGGGAGGAGATAACTACACTCTTCAAAAAACACTTTGAAAGCATCGCACCAGCTGGTGTCAAAGTAAACGTAAAACCACATCATGGCGGACAAGGGTATGTGACTCCAATTGATAGTATTGGTTACCAAGCGGCTTCAAAAGCATATCACGATACCTTTGGTAAAAACCCCATTCCGCAGCGCAGTGGTGGAAGTATTCCCATTGTCGCATTATTTGAGCAGGAGTTAAAAAGCAAAACCATTCTCATGGGATTTGGCTTAAACAGTGATGCAATCCACTCCCCTAATGAACATTTTGGTGTTTGGAATTATTTTAAAGGGATTGAAACAATTCCACTGTTCTATAAATATTTTTCAGAACTCAGCCAATGATATCCTAATTATTGACTCATAAAAAAAGCCACCAACAGCATTGGTGGCTTTTTAATTTAATCTTATTGAATTACTCTTTTACAATTTTATAGGTTCCTGACTTTTCAGAAGACGATACATTTAAAAAATAAATACCTTGAGGTATTTCCTTAACATCTAAAGTAGTTAAAACCTTAGTCGAGTTTGAAGTCAAAATCAACTTACCAGACAAATCGTAAAGTTTAATGACAATATCTTGATTCTCACTATTCACTTCTATGTTAAGATTTGATTTGACAGGATTTGGATATACTTTAACTTCATTATTTAGAAAAGATTCCAAACCAAGTGTATCAAAAAGAATACACTCACTGCGTTCTATACATATTCCTGAAGTTATTTCAACCGCATAATTCCCATTAACTACTGGCGCATAAGTTTGATTTGTAGCCCCAGAAATAGGTGTATTGGTACTGCAATCAATCCATTGATAAGTCGCTGAAGATTCATTGGCTGTTAAGGTTGTCATGGTTTGGGATACCGTATTATCAACAGCCACCAGACCGCCTTTAGTTGCCGTATATGCCGCTATCAATTTAACCATTTCATGATAATATTGTAAATCTAAAGTTGCAAAACGATCGGCTATTGTATGATAAGCGGGTGTTTGATCATTAGTTTCCCAGGACTCTCCAACCAATACGGCAGAAAAAGCATCTGTAGTCCCATTACCTGCAAACCAGAAACTTGAATGATCACTCGCTGTAGTCCCAGGATTTACTTCAATAACACTAAGGTCAAAAGTATATGCGTTTAGAACCGAAATGATATCGTTTTTCATGGCAACAGAACCTGCTATATTTCTGTAATCAATATCAAATTCATTGTCTCCAGGTTGCCCTGGAGCATCGCCGTCATAACCCATCATGTCCATATTTAAAACCCCCAAGATATTATCACCATTCGCTGCGGCCAAGTCGGCATAAAAAGCCGAACCACGTAACCCTATTTCTTCTTCATCCCACAGTGCATAGACAATTGTATTATCTAAACATTGTGTTGATAATAATCGTGCAACCTCAAGTACCGCAGCAGTTCCGGTAGCATTGTCGTCTGCACAGAAATTAGCCACAGTATCATAATGAGCACAAATAACATAAATATCGTTTGGGTTGGTTTGACCCAATTGGGTTGCAATGATGTTTCTTCCATTACTATTGAAAGATTGATCTGTTATAGTAATGTTATCAAGTTCCTGAAATCGTTCAACCAAATAATCTGCAGCCAAATCGTTATTGGCCTGCTGTCTGTTTAATATGGTCACTGTACTACCATTAACAACAGTACTTTGTTCGCCACTAAATTCATTAATGATGAGTGACAAACGATTGATATCAACTTGATTAATAATATCCTGAATATTCTGTCCAAAAGAAGTGGCTGAACAAAACAGGAGACATATGATTGTAGTCTTAAAGGCTTTCATTGTGGGCTTTTTTTCTAATAATTGGTATCAAAGATAATGGATTTTAATAAAATATCGTTCTCAACTATTGTGTAATTACATATTTTACTCTACATTTGTAGAGTTCATTCTAAAAATGTAGAGCAATGCAATTATCAAAAACCGAAGAGCAACTCATGCAATATCTCTGGAAACGAGAGAAAGCTTTCATGAAAGATTTATTAGAAGCTTATCCTGAGCCAAAACCAGCAACAACAACAGTTGCTACGCTTTTAAAACGCATGGCAGATAAGGGTTTTGTTGCTTATAAGCTCTATGGGAAATCAAGAGAATATTTCCCTTTGGTTAAAAAGAAAGACTATTTCTCTAAGCATGTAAATACACTTATCAAAACCTTTTTTAATGATAGTGCATCGCAATTTGCTTCTTTTTTCACAAAAGAAACCGATCTAACGAAAGAGGAACTAGAAGACTTAAAAACTTTAATTGACAAAGAAATTAAAAGCAAGTAATAATGGAGATATATTTATTAAAATTTTCGGCTTGCTTGTTAGTGTTTTGGCTTGTTTATGTCTTTTTACTAGAACGTCATAAAATGCATCACTTTAAACGATTCTATTTGTTAGGAGCATTAGCATTGTCTCTACTAATACCTAAATTAACATTAACAACTTATGTAGAGCCTATTGTTCCAAAAATAGAAAGTTCACGGAATTTTATACCCTTTGAAACTACTGCTGTGATTGAGATACCTATCGAGCAATCACCTGTAATCAATTTAGAAATTACACTTTGGCTCATTTATGGTTTAGGGGTATTCCTGTTTTTATTGCGATTTGCAGTCAATAGTAGAAGACTCTATCGTCTTATTTCTAAAAATGAGACCATTGCTCAACGTTCATTTATTTATGTATTGTTGAAAGAATATCGCATCCCGCATTCATTCTTTAAATATATTTTTCTGAATGAATTAAACTTTTACAATAACACTATTCCCTCAGAAGTCGTGCTACATGAAGAAACGCATGCCAAGCAATTACACAGTATAGATGTTATAGTTATAGAACTGCTGCAGATCGTACTTTGGTTTCATCCGCTCATCTATATTTTAAAACATCATATAAAACTTAACCATGAGTTTTTAGCAGATCAGGCAGTTTTAAGGCATGGTGCAGACACATCTAATTATCAAAAAATATTATTACAATTTTCATCAAACACTCGAAATCATCAATTAGTGAGTGCCATCAATTATTCATCCATCAAAAAACGATTTACAGTTATGAAAACAAACACATCAACAACCAGAATTTGGGCAAGTAGTTTATTACTGCTCCCAATAATTGCTATTCTTTATTACAGTTTTGCTCAAGAAGAATATGTAGAAAAAGAAAATAGTAAGATTTCAGAAGCAATTACAAACCAATTAGACAAAGTCAATGAGCCACAAGTTATATATGAAGATGGCGCGACTGAGACAATGATAAAAGAATACAAAGACTGGATAAAGCAACTAAACAACGACTCTTCAAGTCTTTTGATACCTGTAGGTACATTTGAGCGTTTAACTGCTATCTATGACCTTATGAGCAAAGAGCAACGCAACTCAGTCGAAACGCATCCTTTTCTTCAAGAAATAACTCCTGAATTATATTCGGTAGAACCCACTATACCTTCAGCTACTCAATTTGAATCTTGGAAAAACGAAAAGGTGTATGCAATTTGGTTAGATAGAAAACATATTTCAAATTCAGAATTAAACAACTATCAGATAAGCGAGATTGCACATTATACAGGTTCAAAAATTCAGAAAAATGCACGTAACCAAAACTTTCCACAACCTTTTCAATTTAATTTATATACTAAAGATGGCTTTAATAAGTATTATACAGAAGCTTTTGTAAGTGGTTATAACGAAATTTGTCAGAAATATTCTATTGCCATACACGACTATTTAAAAGGTCCCCAGACAGACAATTCTGAACTAAGAATACTAAAAGCACAGGCTGATAAATTCTATAATCAATTCACAAAAGAAGAATTGAAAAAACATGATATTTTGCCTGTTCCTCCTGTGCCTGCAGTACAGAAAATTCCGAAAACTATTCTAAATATTCTTATTAAAGACAACGGAAAACTTATCATTAATAACGAAACTGGTGACCTTGATACTTTGGAAACATTTTTACAAAATCTTGAAATACCTAAAGACTATACTATTAGCTTCAAGGCTGAAGATCAAGTGTCTCAAACGGATACCGAAAAAGTATTACAACTTTTAAAGAAATATAAGATTCTTTTTAGTTCAAATCAAATAGAACTATCAACACAACAAAAAAAAGCCACAGGAAAGCAAGTGGCAGCATACAACACTTGGGCAAGGTCCATTAATCGGCAAATGCTTAATGCAAAGGCGAGTAATGATGTCAACGCATATCCTATTGTAAAAGTAAAAGAGGTAAATAAATACAAAGCTATTTACGATATAATGACAGTTAGTCAAAAGAAAGATTCAGAAATATGGCCAAGTTTTCCACCCCCTCCCCCTCCACCATCACTAAAATCTCCAGAAATACGAGAGATCAAAGATGTTCCGCCACCACCACCATTACCAGAAAAAGCGACTTTAGAACAAAAGAAAAAGTATAATCATGCTATGGATAATTACAATACTAAAAAGCATGCAAAAGTTACTACAGCTAAAAACAAAAATGGAGAAGTCATAGAGATTATTGAAATTCCTGATGTGGTAGATATTCCACCACCGCCACCGCCCAAAAACCCTTCCTTTTTAGAATACATCAAAGAAATGGAAGAAAAAGGAGCAATCTTCTTGATGGATGGAAAAAAAATTACAGCTAAAGAAGCTAAAACTATAGCTAGAAAGAATAAAGGAAAAGGAACTGATATGATAACTCAAAAAGATGCAAAGGGGAAATATGTCGTAAAACTTTCCAAACACACTGAAGAATAAACAACCTAAGTCTCGGTAATAAAAGCCTCCTCACGGAGGCTTTTTTTATACAAAAATGTAACAAAACACCACATTTAGCGTTCTAATAGTCAATCAATCAAAAAACAATCATCATGCTTAAAAAATTCTTCATCATCTGTTCGGGTGCCGATACAGATATTCTCGATACTTGTGCTATCGGCGAACAAAATAAATATGCTGGCATTGGCGCCACCGTGTTTTTCACGGCTGTAATGGCCTTTATCGCTTGTAGTTATGCGCTTTACACCGTGTTTGACAATGCTTATACTGCCATTGGGTTTGGTTTTGTTTGGGGATTATTAATATTTAATTTAGACCGCTTTATCGTTTCAACTATTAAGAAACGAAATAATATCATAGACGAAATCATACAGGCATCACCACGTCTTATTTTAGCAGTCATTATCGCTGTAGTGATTTCAAAACCTTTAGAACTAAAAATATTTGAAAAGGAAATCAACCAAGTCCTCTTGGAACAGAAGAATGAATTAACCTTAGCAAATCAAATTCAAATCTCAGAGCAGTTTACACCCAATGTTCAAGCTTTAGAAAATGATATTCAATCGCTTCAAGCACAAATAGTCACAAAAGAAGCAGAAGTTAATGCACTCTATGACATTTATATCTCTGAGGCAGAAGGTACCGCTGGAACTGAGCTACTTGGCAAAGGTCCTGTTTATAAGGAGAAGCGCGAAAAACACGACGCTGCTCTTGCTGAGTTAAATGAACTCAAAGCGGACAACAAGTCCAAAATTGCAGCAACAGAAATACAGATTGCTCAACTAAAATCTGATTATGACGCACAAGTCGTTGCAACGCAACCTATAATTGATGGCTTTGATGGTTTAATGGCTCGAGTGAACGCTTTAAGTGAATTACCTTGGCTGCCATCCTTATTTATTCTATTGTTGTTTTTAGCCGTGGAAACCTCTCCTATTTTTGCTAAACTATTATCACCAAAAGGCGAATATGATTATAAACTCGAAGATATTGAAACTGCTGTTAAAACATGGGTAGAACAAAAAGTAAGTGAACGAAAGATATTACTAAAAACGGATCAAGCCTTGAACAATAAAATATACAATGATATCGCAGAAGAAGATGAATTGTATAATTATAAACGTAAAAAAGCACGAGAATTAATGCAACTACAGGCGGATACTTTTTTTAATAATCAAAAAAGTGCGCTTTAAAGATTAGTTAGTACATTTAGATTAAAATTAAAATATAATCTTATGAAATACTTTAGCATAGTTCTGTTATCCTTTTTATGTCTAAGCTGCATAAGCATTAAAGCAGATGTCACGACCGAAACGGCAGAAATGCGTGAAAGTGATGTTAATATGGCTGAGGCAGGAATAAGGCTTATAATGGAAGCTCAAGAAATTGCCTGGAATAAACATGATTTAGAAGGGTTTATGAAAGGGTATTGGAAAAGCGACCAACTTAAATTTTATGGTGGAAATGGCCTTACTCTAGGCTGGGAGAAAACCCTACAAAACTATAAAGAAAGATACCCAACGAAAGCTGAATCTGGGACTTTACGTTTTGTTATCAATGATATCTCTAAAATTGAAAATAACAACTATTGGGTCATGGGCGAATATCATTTAATACGACCAATTGGAGATGCCAACGGTGTTTTTATGATTATTTTTAAGAAGATTAATGGCCAATGGAAAATCGTTGCCGATATGTCCTGCTAATTAAGCCGCTTCTTCCGACTTAAAGTGATGATATAAATTCCCCTGACCTAATCCAATAATTGACAAACGTTTGTTTTTAGTTATGGCTTCATTATGCAATTGCGCAATTGCTCTAACACCAAAACGATCAATACTCGTTAAGTTTTCTAAACTAACCGTAATAGCATTTACTTTATCAAAAATATTTCTGAATTCTTTTTGAAACACATGAATATTGTGTTTATCTAAAGATCCTTTGACTTTGAAGAAGTTGTTAGCGTGCGTAATTTCTAAGTTCATAATAATACGATTTAGTCAATATTGTAATTGCTCTGATTGCTATTAATCAATATTATTACGATTTAAATATCCGAAATATAAGAGCAAGTCTACCATATTTTCGACTAAATGTATCATTGGTTGGTTATAGATAATAAACGGTTAAAGATAATCGATAAACTACACGTTTTAAAGACATTAGACTATGATCCCTGTATGTTTTTATAATGTTTCTCAAGGTCGACCGGTTTATAAACTACTGTTGTTGAAACAGGATGTATTTTTAATAAGATTTCAGGTCGTATTGGTCTTTTCGAAAAATTACCGCCACAATTCGGACAAACTTCTTTTAGTAGGGTGACACAGTCTTGACAATAGGTGCACTCAAACGTACAAATCATTGCCTCTTCAGAATCAAATGGAAGTGATTTGTTGCAATGTTCACATGTTGGCCTTATGTCTAACATGCTTCTATAATTTCTTAACGTATTGCGTAATGATTACAATTTGTTGACCATCAACCTTTCCTTCAATATATTCAGCATTTTCGTGATCTAGACGAATGTTCCTAACGGCCGTTCCTTGCTTAGCTACCATACTAGAACCTTTGACTTTTAAATCTTTAATCAACACAACCGAATCTCCAGATTCTAAAATCACACCATTAGAATCACGGTGAATAATTTTATCAGCTTCATCTTCGTGCTCATCAGTTGCTCTAGCTAAGGTCATCGCATCATCATCTAGATACATCATATCTAAAAGGTCCTTAGGCCAACCTTCATTTCGAAGTCTTTGTAACATTCGCCAGGCCATTATTTGAACGGCTACATGCTCACTCCACATACTATCATTTAAACACCTCCAATGATTGGTATTCATTTCAGATGTTCCCTCAATTTGATCCAAACACGTACTGCAAACTAATAGATCATTAGCTACATTTTCATTAAGTGAAGGTGGAATGGTATATTGTTTGAGGTCTTGTTTAGACCCGCATAATTCGCAAGTGTTATTACTTCGGTCTTGCAGAGTTTGTAGTACACTCATTTTAATTGTTTGTTTTAGGTAAACAAATATAGGAATTGTAAAGTGATAACATAGATGATGAAAATAATACAATAAGACTAAGTGAAAACACACTTCGTTTAGCTTAAATTAAGTACAGACTAATGGTGTTGATGGTATTTACTCTAACTGCGCTCTCATTTTTTTAGTCATGCCTTGAATAACCATATTGTAAGAATGGTCTATTAATTTTAAAATTAATTGAGGCGGAAGATCACCGTTATGAATGTAAACGCTGTTCCATTGTTGTTTGTGCATATGGTATCCTGGTTTGATACTATCGTAGAGATCTCTTAATTCTTGAGCGTATTCAGGATCACATTTAAGATTGATAAATCCTTCTCCTTGTTCCCATTTTTCTAATGATGCAAGGGCAAACATTTTACCTAAAACTTTAAAAACCAACGTATCTTTATCAAAGGGAAAGTGCTCTGTCACTGCCTTTTTATTCATACAATAATTTCTGTAGTCTTCTATATTCATTCTAGTAATGTCTTGTCTTCTGATTCTAATTTTAAATCTGAATAATCTAAGGTCCAACCTATAGTTTGGACAATACTTTCAATAAGTATCACCGACTCAAGCGCTTCGCGTTTCGCAATGTCATAGAGTCCGCTTTCAGGGACTTTATTCATGATATGTTGCTTCGCTTCATTATGCAACTCGGTAAGGTCTGAAGCTTCAAATTTATTAAACATGCCATCCGTTTTGTTGTAGTAATTCAAATCGGTTTCAATACTTAATACTTCTGGTTGTGGAAAATGATATAATTTCAGAGTTTTAGTTTTAATGTTAGAGTCCATTTTTATCTTAGACAAGTCAAACCCTACATGAGCTTTAGCATTAATAACTACCAGAGCTTTCTTTTTACTGGACACTAATTTTAAAAAACGTTGCTTCACATCTTCATAATGATAGATTTCAGCAAAATCACCTTCTACAGTAATAAACTTACATACTTTTTTAATCTTATCTAACAATAGTATCGATTGCGAACTGGTTTGTCTTTTTAATTTTAACTGTTTAAACAGGGTCACAGCTCCTAAAGTGATGAGTATGCTTATAATAATGATAAAAAATGTTTCCATAGATATGTTTATGAGGTCCTGACACTCCATCAGTAAGACAATAATTATTCCATAATTTGGTATAGCACAGGTTTACTAGGCGTTGCATCATTTTCAAAGGGTGCAATTTGAAGGTTTAAAAAATATTCTCCATCTTCCAGAGCATTAGGAACATAGATTAACTCTGTAATGGTACAGTCTTTTCTTAATTTACCGCTGTAATTCCAGAACATTTTATGAGCTTTTAATTCGCCACTATCTTCTTCTTTATCTACGCTAGGCAAATCAATTAACAAGTGCTTAATCCCTTTTTTAACTAAGAAGGCTACAGCATCTTCTTCCAAGTAAGTCCAATTGGTATGTGAATATTGTCGTGATAATTTTTCAGTCGTATTAGGTATGGTTCTAATTACAATAGCATCTCGTTTTTTGTTTCCTAAAGCAAACTGCAATTGGGCTTTTGAAATTACCGTATCGTTGCCCTTAACTTCGGGAGCGACGGTAACAACTTCTGCAAGAAAAAAGAAGGTCTTTAAATTCTGGTTGATGGAATACACGGTCTCTGTAATATGGCCAACACATTCGGTGTGTGTGCCATGAGCATGGGGGTTAAAACGGATTCCATTAAAATTTGTGGAAGCGCCCTGTGATACACTTATGGTGGTATCTTCAATCACTTCAGGAGCAATATGAGGCTCATCAATATACCATGCATTAACATTTGATTTTGAAGCGCGAATTGGAATTGAAATATCTAAAGGTTGTGATAAATCTATTTGTAATTTTCTGGAATTATATTGTATTATTGCTATCATGAGTTGTTGAGCATAAAAAGTTCAGAAGCGATACCATCACATAAAAACTTTCCTTTTTTGGTAACCATTATTTTTTCATCATTAATATACAATAATTGTTGATTTATAAAAGAATCAGCCTGTAATAATAGGTGATCCTTATAGGTTTTCCCGAAGTCTTTAGAAACTTTATGTATTGAAACTCCCCAAACCGTTCGCAAGCCGGTCATCACATATTCATTGTATTTATCAGTGACCGTTAAGGTTTCCGTCTCCATGGGCAGTCTACTCGACGCAATGGCATTGATGTATTTTGAATTATTACGAACATTCCAACTGCGCTCATTTCCATTAAACGAATGCGCAGAAGGACCAATACCTATATAAGATTTTCCTAACCAATAGGCTGAATTATTTCGACTAAAAAACCCTTCCTTTCCGAAATTAGAGAGCTCATAATGCACAAAACCTTCAGCCTCTAATCTATCTGTCAACATATGAAATTGGACTTGCGCTGCATCATCATCAACGTTTTTAATTTCACCTTTTTTAATTAAATGTTCTAATGCTGTTTTGGGTTCAACTGTTAATGCATAACTTGAAATGTGCGGAATATCATAACGCAACGCCATATCAATATTTTCTTTCCAACGTTCATTACTCAATCCCGGAATACCATAAATCAAATCGATTGTAATATTATCAAAATAACGCCTAGCCACTTGCAAACAGTTTTCGGCTTCCTCTGCATTATGCGCACGATTCATCAGTTGCAAATCGGTTTCAAAAAAAGACTGAATCCCAATACTTAATCTATTGATTGGTGTTTGTGCTAATAACTGAATGCGCTCTTTAGTCAGATCATCAGGATTGGCTTCAAGAGTAATCTCTGGTACTTCGGAAACTTGATAATTGCTATAGACAGCATCGATTATAAATTGTAGTTCCTCATTTGATAATAGACTTGGTGTTCCGCCTCCAAAATAAATGGTGTCTACAATTGTATTTTGAAACTCAATTTTCCGCATTTGTAATTCTGCAGCTAATGCCTGAATCAATTCATCCTTCTTTTTAAGTGAGGTAGAAAAATGAAAGTCACAATAATGACATGCTTGTTTACAGAATGGGATATGGATATAGATGCCGCTCAACTAAATTTACTATTTAAAATGTTTTAGAATATAAAGTTAGTGCAAATAAAAAAGTTCCTAATTGAAAGGAACTTTTTTTATTTTATAAATCTGAGAGATTTTAATACACTAAAAAGAATTCCCCATTTGTAATATTTAAATCATCACCCTGACCATCATTTGCTGACAATTCAAAAGTACCTCTAATGTAACTTGTAAAACCTGAAACAATTTCTTCGATGATTAAGGTTCCATTGGTCATGTATTCTTGATATTCGTCAGTAAAGGGGTTATAGCGTGAGACTAAAACTTTTTCAATTTCGTTACCCGTCGAAAACTCATAAGTTCCAGTTATGGTATTACTCGGATTAAATGCGATTGCTATGTCAAATTCTTTATCCGAATATCCTGTTAAAGCGATATCTGTACCAACAAAAAAGCCTCCTGTTTGTCCTGTTTTCACACTCTCATAGGTTTGACCATTCACATTTGCATCTAAAAACACATCTACGGTAGCGTTTTCATTTACGCTGTATACTATATTAAAGCTTCCAGAATTAATAGTAGCACTACCTCCGTCAGCAATGATGAAAGGATCCTCATAAATAGTGCCATTAAAATCGGCATTTACAACCATATTCCCTTCGTCTATAGATAGATTATTTAAATCGAACATACCATCGGCCCAGAAATAAGACGATGTAAAATCAAAGTCATTTTCAAAATCCGTGCTATAAAAACTAGCATTATCTATGACTCCATTTTCATTAAATCTCATGTAAAAATTTTCGTCATTGTCGTTAGAACCCAATACTTCGATATTGTCAAAGGTTTTAATTCCAATAAAGCTGTTAAAGGTATATGTAACACCATCAACAACAATTGTCATTGAATTATTTGTGGAAAGATTGTCGTTATCACTATCATCATTTGTTGAACATCCAAAAACTAAAATGAATAGAATAAACAGTTTAAATACTTTCAAATTTTTCATAATAAGAGTTTTAAATTTTCGTAAATATAATTCTATATAGATAAATTCTTACATAATTAGAATTAAATTGACACTATTTCTTAACCCTATCCTCGTTCTGTTTTACAAAACTTCCCCAACCAGAATAACTTTTTCCAATCTCTATACGCCCTTGATTGTAAAAATGACAAACTGCGGCAGCTAAACCATCTGTTGCATCTAAATTTTTCGGTAAGGTTTTCAAATTCAGTAAACTCTGAAGCATTTTTGCAACTTGTTCTTTGCTGGCATTTCCGTTACCGGTAATGGCCATCTTGATTTTTTTAGGCGAATATTCAGTAATGGGCACCTCACGCGATAATCCTGCAGCCATAGCAACGCCCTGAGCGCGACCAAGCTTTAGCATACTCTGAACGTTTTTCCCAAAGAATGGGGCTTCAATAGCAATTTCATCAGGATGATGCGTATCAATAAGTTCTATTGTTCGTTCAAAAATGAGTTTGAGTTTGAGGTAATGATCGCTGTATTTTTTAAGATCTAATTCGTTGAGTTGAAGAAATGACATTTTTTTGCCTTCCACCTTAATAAGCCCAAAGCCCATAATGGTTGTTCCTGGATCAATCCCTAATATAATTTTTTCGTTACTCATTAATCGCAGTATTGACATCCACTTATCGAAAATGTAATTCCGAAAGTGATGGTTAAAAGATTCCCGTTGAATGATCCAAATCCGTCGGTCTCTGGCTCAAAATCACCGGATAAACCTAAAATATAAGACAGGTCTGAATAGACAGATATTTGTTGTGTCAATCCATAGTGAAATTCCAATCCAGCCATGACATTTAAAAACGAGTTATCATTTGCTCCAAAATCACCTAATGGTTTCACAAAAGAATAACCAGGTCCAACATGAGCTACTAATCCCATCCGCCGAGGCATAAACCCTAACCTTTCTGTTGGATCATAAACCATTTGAATATTTATTCTGGTATAATTTGTTTTAAAGTCAACCAAACTTGCGTCATCGCTAGAAAACCGATTAAATCCGAAGTCAAACTTTGCTCCTAATTCTGGTTTAAACATGTGTTGAATCCCTAAGTTAACTGTAGGGAAGTTGATAGATTTACCGACAAAGCCATCTACAAAACCAGATTGTGACGGACTGTTAACTCCTATTGCTATTTGCGCTTTCCATTTGTTAGTATCTCGTTGAGCGTAAGTAGTAGAGATACAACATAGAACCAAAACAATAATTGGTAATATTTGTAGCCTATAATTTGAGGTCATATCAGTATAATAATTTAAATTGTGCTATGTATTTTGGCAGCCTTCCTTACAAAACTAAACAATTCTTTTTTGTACTTATTAAATTAAGTATTGTAGTTGGGGCTTTTTATTTTATTTATCAAAAACTGGCCAATAATGACGCCTTAGATTTTAGTCAGTTTTTAGTATTTTTAAGCGAAAACGAATCATTTTCGATCATAAACATTGCTTTTTTGATAATTTTAAGCCTTTTTAACTGGGTTTTTGAAATCATAAAATGGAAAACTTTAGTGGGCTATGTGAAACACATTTCCTTTAAAAATGCACTCGAACAAAGTTTAGGGGCTTTGACAGCTTCTCTTTTTACACCTAATCGTATTGGGGAATATGGCGCTAAAGCTATTTACTACCATAGTTCTAAACGCAAACAAATTATGCTTATTAATTTGTTAAGCAATATGATGCAAATGTCAGTGACCATGATGTTTGGACTACTTGGTTTTTTTCTGATGCAAGCGAAGTATGATTTAAACATTGATTACTTCAGAGTTTCCAGATTTATAGTTCTTTTTGTGATCATTGGTGGTTTTACTGTTTTTGGATTAAAACAAAAACGATTCAAAATAAAAGGATTTACCATAGAACGTTTAAAAACCTTCTTCAAGCATTTACCGAGAGAAATGCATTTAAAGAACTTTTCACTTTCACTTATAAGGTACCTCATATTTTCATTTCAGTTTTACTTTTTACTGCACCTCTTTGGAGTAAATGTAAGCTATTATAACGCCATGATTGTCATTACCACGATGTATATGCTCTCGTCAATTATTCCATCCCTTTTTATATTTGATGTGGTAATTAAAGGAAGTATTGCAGTTTTTCTTTTTACAATAGTTGGTGTAAATGAATTCACTACACTTTCTATTATTACTATTATGTGGTTGCTTAATTTTGTATTGCCCAGTGCATTTGGAAGCTACTATGTTCTCAATTTTAATTTTCCAAAAACCGAACAACAATAATGCTCATCATCATTTTTATTATTACAAGTATTTACCTGTGTTTGATTGGCAGTTTGGTCTATGGTTTTGATAAAGTTCTAGATTTTAAAACAATTGACATTTCTGCAAAAACTAAATTCTCAATAGTCATTCCCTTTAGAAATGAGGCGGCTCATTTGGAAGCCTTATTGACGTCCATTTCAGAATTAAATTATCCAAGGTCTCATTTTGAAATCATTATGGTAGATGACGATTCTTCAGACAATTCTGTAGCGCTCATCCATAGCTTTAACCATGACTTTGATGGTTTAAAAATTTCAGTTTTTAAAAACAATCGACAATCAAACTCCCCTAAAAAAGATGCTATCACCATGGCAATTCATCACGCCAAATATGACTGGATTGTCACCACTGATGCCGATTGTTTAGTGCCTAAATATTGGTTGGATATTTTTGATCAATACATACAAGGTCATCAACCAAATCTTATTATTGCTCCTGTGGCTCTAACGAAGGCACATACTTTTTTAGAACGCTTTCAAATTTTAGACATTCTAAGTCTGCAAGGTGCTACCATTGGAGGTTTCGGTATCAAAAAGCCATTCTTATGCAATGGTGCAAATTTAGCTTACAGAAAAGACTTTTTCAATACACTAAATGGTTTTTCAGGGAATCTAAATATTGCAAGTGGCGATGATATCTTTCTTTTGGAAAAAGCTGTAAAACAGGATAAGAACACCGTTCATTATCTGAAAAATAATCAAGTCATAGTCTCCACACCAGCACAATCAAATTTTAAATCTCTAAAAGCACAACGGGTGCGATGGGCTGCAAAAACATCGACTTATCATAACGGTTTTGGTAAAGCAGCTGGATTTACAGTGCTTATAATGAACGCACTACTGGTATGTTTACCTTTGGTATTTCTCGTTGGTATTATTACTTTGAAAACCTTTCTCTATACCTATCTCATTAAAATCCTTATAGACTTCTTACTCCTGTTTAAAACGGCTCGCTTTTTTAATCAAGAACAGTATTTACCATCCTATCTGTTTTCAAGTGTATTATATCCATTTTTCAGTGTTTATATTGGGTTTATTTCAGTTTTTAAAGGGTATAAATGGAAAGGCAGAACCTACACTAAATAGTGATGTTTCCATTTATTTTTGTTAGATTTACCTGAATCATAACCCATAATCGCAATGCAAAAATTTATCTGTTTATTATGCCTCTTTTTCACCTTTACCTTTACACAAGCGCAAGATATTTATATGGTTGAGGGAGAACAATTACAATTGAAGACTGAAGTTGAAGGCAAACTGGATTTATTATGGAATATCATTGACGGAAAATACAGATATTTCGTAAGAACAGAAACCAGTACCATTATAGAACTAAAAAACACAAAAAAAGACGGAAAATTCCAATCGGAATACAAAGACATACTCATAGAATTTACTAATAATACAATGTCTACAAAACGTTTAAACCTCACTTTATTTAGTTTAAAAGAATTTATAGACAGCTATAATAGTACTGTTGATTCAACCTACCAATCTACTGCGATAAGAAATAAATTACAGTTTAGACTTGGCGTTTTTGGTGGTTTGACCAACAGCCCATTTGTAACAAATCCAGATAATTTAACTACGCCTCTTTTTGGAGCTGAGTTTGAAGTTTTAGATGCAAATCAAATTTCCAGACATGCAGCATTCCTGCAATTAAAACATGTAGTTGAACAAGATGAATTACAATACTCAACAACAGAAGTAGCATTAGGTTACCGGTTTAGAGTTATTAATAAGGAGACCTTTAGTCTCTATGGAAATGTCAAGTTTGCTACGTTGAACTTTTCGAATGCCGTAGTTGTAACAGATAACAATGGCACAATTACTACGGAAGAATTTAACGAAACCGCTTTTGATGTACCATTCATATTTGGTGTTGGTGCAGATATTCGAGTTACTGAAAACAGCTATATCACTCTAGCTTACAACGAATTATTTGCTTTACTCTTGGATAATCAGGGTAATTTTTCACAAGATTTTTCAATTGGCTTTAAGTTTAATCTCTAATGCGATTATCAAACTATAAGACGAACAACCCTGTGTTTTCTGGTTATTTTTGGGAAGGGCCAAAAGTCACTAACAAGAAAATGACCGTTACTGGTATTTTCGTCAAATCTTTACTGTGTATCCTAGTGATTGCGGCAATAACGGCTTACATATGGAAACTCAGTGAAGATGGTATAAGTGTTCGTTGGTTCACATTAGGCGGTATGTTAGGTGCAATAATCACAAGTGTTGTAATTTCAGTAAGACAGCAATGGGCTCCTATTTTGGTACCCATTTATACGATTGCCAAAGGTTTGTTTTTAGGTGGCTTTTCAGCATATGCGCATAAAAATTTTCCGGAGTTGCCATACCAAGCTATTGGTGTTACGATTGTCACATTTCTTGTCATGCTTCTCTTATATCAAACACGCATTATTGTGGTTACCAAAAAACTAAGAAGTGTCATTATTACTTCAGCTGTTAGTATTTTTGTAGTATATATGATTTCAATGATTCTAGGGTTCTTCGGAATTAAATCTTATATATGGGGAACCTCATGGTTTGCTATTGTGTTTAATTGTATCGCTGCAATAGTGGCGTCTTTTGCATTGCTTTTAGACTTTGATTACATAGAACGCCATAAAAATCGCGCACCCAAATCTAAAGAATGGCTAGCCACTTGGGGACTTTTAGCGACACTTATCTGGCTTTACGTTGAAATCTTAAGACTTATGCAGAAGCTCACAAAACGATTCTAATTAATCGTTATTATGACTGGCAATACAAATTGAGTTTTTACTTGTTGACTTCTTTTGATTGCAGGATAAATTTTGGGTAGTGAATCTAAACTATGTCGTAATAAACTATCCAAATCAGGAATGAGTGCTTTTGTGGTTGCTTTACTGGCAATGTTGTTTATAGTAAATTTACCTTGATTATCAATCGTTATGTTAAGTTGAAGGGTGTCATTAATATCTTCAGAGACGATTATATGGTGCTTTGATAGATTGGAATTTAGAATACTTCGTAAAGTCGTTTCAAAGCATTTCTTTTTATCCTCTTTTCCAGAAGCTGATTCACAAGTTTCAAACGCAGGATATTCATCCACTTCATTCCAATTGAATGTTTGTAATTCTTCTTCGAGAATATCTTCAGTATATACCTTTTTCTTATCGAAATAGTCGCAAGCAAAAAGATTTAATAAGATGAGAAAAAAAAGTATCCGTTTCATTGATTTCTACTGAAACCGAAAAGTACAATTTTTTTAAATATCAGAAGGCATTAGTCTTGAGCCTTTAAAAATTTCTCTTCTTTAAGCTCTGAGATTCGTCGTGCAGCAAACTTAGAATAGAAGCTTTCTTTGTGTTTTTCCTTGAAGTCCTCATAGAGCTTAATTTTTGTATCTATATCTGCATAATATTTATCCTTAGTTGTGATGATAAAAAAAGCGGTTTGGATGTTTTGAGGGTTTTCCTTTTGCGATTTTTCAAAGACTTCAATGGCTTCTTTATGTTTGTTTTGCCAGTTTAATACAACACCTAGTTCTTGATACTCATAATCTAAAGGCACATCTTTCATGGCCAATGCTTGTCGAATGTATTTTTCGGCTTCTGTATAATTCTGAAGTCGTTTATAATAGGTTCCAATCACAAAAATCACATTGGCATTATAAGGGTTATACTTTAAAGCTCTTTTTCGCTGTTCTATTGCTAATTCATAGTCGGAGTTTTGTCCATGACACAAACTCAGTTTCTCATGAATGAATTCTGAAGACTCACCCAAATCAATTAACTTTTGAAACCAATCTCGTGCTTTGGTGTAATAATCTTGCAGATAATAACTCTGTGCTTTTAAACTAATAAGCTCAACATTATTTTCGTAACTCTCTAGTCCTTTATCTATATACTTTTCGGCATAAGAATGGTTTCGTTTCTGCAGATAGTGCTTTGCGATTTTAAAAATCGCCTTTTGATGCGTTGGATCTAAATCGTAAGCCGATCGGTATCGATTTATAGCCGTAGAATCATCCATTCGTTCTATGGCCAATCCCATTTCGTAGTGGTAATTAGGATTGCGATAATCGATATTCATTAAATTATTGAAGGCCTCAATAGACGCTTCGAATTTTTTAGTTTTTGATAGTAGTTTGGCGTACTCATAAAGCACCAATCCGTTCCTAGGATTTGCTTCTAAACTCATTTTATAATACTGCAATGCAGCGTCGTAATTTCCTATGGCGACATACGCTTTGGCAATTCTATCATTGACTTCAGTTTGATCATCATAGGCTTTATAAGCCTCAATCGCTTTGCTATAATTACCATTAATATATAAACTGTCTGCACGATTTAAAACCGAAGACTGTGCTTCGGTTTTAAATATTATTATCAGAAATAGTAGGACTGGGAATATTCTCATTAATTCTTCTTGTCTTTATTAGCTGGTTCAATTTGAAATAATATCGGTAAGGAGTAATTAACTGTTACAGCTTTGCCGTTCATTTGTCCAGGAGTAAATTGTGGTAAGCTATTAATAACACGGAGCGCTTCAACTTCTAATTCAGGATGTGGCCCTCTTGCTCTTGCACCAGTCACTTTACCGTCTTTATCAACTTTAAATATTACATTAAGACGTTGCCGTCCTACTAAGCCTAGCTTTGATGCCAAATTGACATTGAATTTTTCATTCACATATTTAGAAATAAACATACTAAAACACGTTTTTGATTCCTTCTCTGAAGTTAGTCCCTTACACGCATCTATACTTGGCGCTTTATCCAAAGCGGAAAAAGGCACTTCATCTATATTTTTAGATTGTTCTTTAATTTTTTGTATGCGATTATTATCTGCACTATCAGCTGGTTTATCATCACTAACTTTCCCTTGTACCTGAAAGACAATTGGTAAACTATAAGGAACCATTACTGACACACCTTTGTGTTTACCTGGAATAAATTGTGGTAAGGTATTAATAACTCTTACGGCTTCCTCTTCTAATTTGGGATGTGGTGCTCTTGCTTTAGCTCCAGTTACAACACCGTCTTTATCGATCTTAAACATCACATTGATGCGTTGTCTCCCAACTAATCCTAATTCACTTGCTAAATCCGTATTGAAGTTTTTAGCAACATGCTTTGAGATGTTTTCACTCATACATTGTTTACGCTCCTCATTTGTTTTTAAGGATTCACAAATTGTGAATGTTGGTGCTTCTTCGACTGTTGCAAATGGAATTTCACCACTTTCTACTTGTTTGACTTCTTTAACTTCTGTTCTTGCAACCGTGACATCTTGTTTGTTTTTAAATACCGAGCATGATGAATAGACAAGCATCCCTGAAATTAATGGAAGAATTAATAAGTATTTAGAAAGATTTAAAGGACGTGATTTTGATTTGCTTAACATAAGAATTCGTTTTTTGATTAATGATTGTTTGAAAAATGGGTTGACAAATGAAAACTGTTCGGTCTCAAAAACCTGAGCTAACAAATTGTCGTAATACGCTGCTTTATTGGAATGCTCTAACGCTTTAGCATCTGCGACGTATTCATGTAAGGTTGCCATTCTATATTGATACATATAAACAAGCGGATTGAACCAAAACACAACGCGCAAAACTTCAAAAAATAGTAAGTCTAAAGTGTGTTTTTGTTTCACATGAATAATTTCATGTTCTAAAATGGTCGACTTTTCTTGACCATTTAATTTTTCCCCTAAAAAGATATAGTGAAAAAATGAAAAGGCTTTAGTACTATTTATCAATTTGATTATTAATAAATTTCCTAGCCATTGCTTAGGATGTTGATGAGCTAACCAGAATAGTTTTGTGATTTTAATGAGTAAAATAAGGGTCGCGATACACATTCCCGATATTACAATAATCATCCAAATAGATGATGGTTCAGGTTCTAGATTTATGCCTGCTTGCATAGCAATTTGCGGATCAATTGTACCTATACTTTCTAAAGGATTACCTATAATCACTTCGGGTATACGAATGTTAAAATCTTTAGCAACCACCTCTTTTATGCGCTCAATTTTTATAAATGGAATCACTATTGAAAGTATTGCTGTGCCTAACAAATAGATGCGATTTAAATTGAAAAACGTTTCTTTCCTAAGAAAAGCATCATAGATAATTAAAAACAATATTTGAAACGCAACGACTTGTAAAATATAATGTAGCATGCCTATTGTTTTTTATTATTAATATCTTTTAAAATGGCTTCCATATCTTTTAAATCAACATCATTCTTCTTAACAAAAAAGGACACCATGCTTTTAAAAGATCCTTGAAAATAATTGTCAACTAAGTTCGTAATCGACTGATTGCTGTACTCTTGTTTTTTAACCAACGGAAAATAAATATGCCCTTTACCCTGTTTTTCGTAGTCCACAAACCCTTTATTCTCTAAAATACGTACTATGGTAGACACGGTATTATAAGCCGGTTTAGGCTGTGGAAGCTGTTCAATAATATCTTTTACATTAGCACGTTCTAATTGCCAAAGGATGTGCATGATTTCTTCTTCGGCTTTTGTTAATTGTTTCATTTGGTCACTTTTATTGTTTTTATTAGTCTTTAGCACTAAGCCAAAGCATTAGGTTTCTTAGGAATTCCATATTGTTTGGCGCATCTTCAGAATGAAATCCAAATCGAAATGTGCCATTTTCATTGGTAATAGTCTGTGCAGTAAATTGAGCAGCTTCACCAAAAACGGCCAATTTACCTTTGCTAAAATTCATAATAGCACCTTGATAGTGTCCTTCTAAATCTTTGGCTTTCGTATCGTCATCAAATTGCCAGGCGATTTCTGGCTGTGCGCATTCGTCTCCTTTTTTAAATTTTAGAATTCCTGTTGCGGAAGACGGAATTTGAAACGAGGAGCCCGTAAATGTGGTCACACTTTTTATAGCTTTTCCATAAGTTCCATCGGTAAGTGGAGATGAGATGAGGCGGTCATTATCTTCGGAAAATATATCTGGTTGATTTCTGGGTTTTGATAATTGTGCAAATCCGTCACAGAAATCAAATCCGAAAGCATTAGCCAATTCATTCGCAGCACCAGAAAACGGCATATGGTCTGCGATGATTAATAATCGTCCACCATTTTTTACCCATTCCGTTAACCTGTTTATTTCTTGTTCATTAAAAGCACTATAAATGGGTTGTTGCCAATTTCCTATATTTTTAGAATGAATAGCATTAGAAATCACTAAAACCTCTGTAGGTTTTAAATTATCATAGTTTGACATGGACTTTACAACATAACCATCGTTTTCTAAAAAGGTACTAAATGGTTTAAACCGTCCCTCTTTGGTATGGAAATTATGATGTGCTTCGTCAATATATAGTGTAGGTCCTTTGTCTTTTTTATGATAGGGGTTTTCAATTTCTAGAACTAAAGACGAATCAGCTACTTGTTGCGACATACCAAAATACGAACAGCATATAAAACTGTAAATCACTAAGCTTTTGGTCATCTTTGAAAACATAAACTGCCTATTTTGATATTTCAAATATAACTAAAAACTTAGTTTAAACTAAATATTTAGTTTAAAAATGTAACAATTTTAACTTTTTCACGTCTACTAAGTAGAATTTTAAATCATTTTAATGGACATATTTTTAGTCATTTTAGCTACCTTCTTTATGATTTTAGGAATCATAGGCAGCTTCCTTCCAATCTTACCAGGACCTTTAACCAGTTGGGTAGGATTACTTACTTTTCACTTAGCTGATGTGGTTCCCATGAATTGGACCTTTTTAATTATTACCTTCATTTTTGCGTTTGGAATTTGGATATTAGACTATATTATTCCAGCCATGGGCACCAAGCGATTTGGAGGCACCAAAGCAGGTATGATTGGAACTTCAGTAGGACTGATTGTTGGCTTACTGTCACCTATACCTGGTGGTATTATCATTGGCCCATTCTTTGGCGCCTTAATTGGAGAACTTCTAAATAAAACTGAATTTGATAAAGCATTAAAGGCAGCCTTTGGATCGTTTCTTGGGTTTATCGCATCCACCTTCATTAAATTTATGGTGGCGATGATGTTTTTAGGCTTATTTATTGTAAAATTTATTGAATATAAAGCAGTGATATTTTAACATGAGTTATATAAAAGAAAAAACCTAATACCTGTTGAGCAGTATTAGGTTCTTTTCTTTGCTATTAATTCAACAAATTACTTAGAGGGATTAATTAATTTTGTTGACTTGTCAAATATAGGTTTAGATAATAACTTTTTACTACGGAAAAACCGTAAACTTGATGTGGAAAAACCGTAGTTTGTAGTGTTGACAAGGCTTCCCATAGGAAGCCTTGATGTGTAAATATAGATATTTAACAGTTTTTTTAAAGAAATCCTTTTTTTCTAGCCTCAATAATCAACGATTCGTCTTTACCATCATTTATTGAAAAAAGAATCTTTAATTGTTTTTTTCGTTTTTCTATCGCACTCATGGAAAGGTCAATATACTCAATAAGACTTCTTGTTTTTATCCCTTGTGATAAGAGATGTAATATTTTACGATTAATTTCATCGACATAAATTTCATTAACCACCGTTTTATTTAAGAAATTACTTACTGTACTACTGTAATAAGGAGGATCAATTAAGATATGGTGAAAGGCTTCTGCTAATTCACTTGAGGTTAAATCACTTTTAATAAGAAACCCATCAGGATTGATTTCTTTAACAATACTGTGAATGCGATAAGATTCATTAAACATGGTTAAAATAATAACCTTTGCATTTGGCATAAGCGTTCGCGATATTTTAGCTAAATCTTCGCCAGATGTAATTTTACCATCCGATGACGCCGGCAAGCTAATATCAAAAAAGCATACGTCATATGGTCGCTCTTTTGCTGCTTTTTGCATTAATAAATTTGCAGCATCACAAGTATTCGCTGTATCGATAACTAAAGTTTGATCTTCCTTCTTTGTAGCCATCAATGTGTTTTGATACCCTTCAATAATGATTGGGTGATCATCAACCATTAAAATATGAATATGTTGCATGTCGTCTAATTTTTGTATGGTATGGTAATACTTACTTCTGTCCCTTTATTAATTATAGAGTTAAATTCGGCCTTCCCATGAACCTCATTAACTCTCGAATTGATGTTTTTGATACCTATTCCTTTTTTACTTTTATTGACGTCAAATCCATCACCATCATCAACAATGGATAAGCAAATTACATTATTTTTTAGTTGAATACTAATTTTTACACCATTAGCATTTGCATGTTTGTAGATATTTTGAAGGGATTCTTGTATGATCCTGTAAATGTTAATCTTCGTTTTATTATGTACCATTTCCCAGTTGATATCATCGGTATAATTAAAGGTTGATTTTAGTTGATAGGCTTGTGTTTGCTTCTCAATAAGTTCTGAAACGATATCCATAAATCCAGACCCTGAAACAAAGTCAGTGTTTAAGTCGTGTGAAATTTTACGAATATCATTTTCGATGGTCATGAGTTCTTTGATATAGGTTGCTCTATTACTAATTGCTTCTTTACCTTCGGAAAAGTTTAAACTATCAAGGCTAAGTCTTGTTCCAAAGAGTCTGCCTAGAACGCCATCATGAAGTTCTTCTGAAATTCGTTTTTTCTCTCCTGCTCTAGCTTCATCAACCTTATCTTGTTGGGATAACATTAGGTTATAAATCTCTTCATTTGCTTGTTGTTGCTCTTTCTCGAACTTTAATTCTTTGTTTTTTGCGCGCTGTGTAATAATTATATAAAGTAAAAATAAGGTTACTAATAAACCTCCAGAAATCGCTAATAACCAAATAAGCTGTTCAGACATGCGCTCGTTGGCTTGTTCAACTTTATCGGTTTCAAATTCTATCCTAGCAAATTTATCTCTTTTGCTTCGCTCTACAGTAAGTAAACTATCTTGAACTCTAATATATTCGTTCAAATAAGATTTTCCATCTTCCCCTTCTTTTAATTTTGATAGTACTTTTAATGCATCCAATAAAATTTCATTTGAAGAGGTTTCCTTGGCTATTCTATAAGCCATATTAGCATATTTTAGGGAGGAATCTTGTTGTTTTCGATTAAGATAAAATTTAGAAAGATCTATACTAATTTGAAGTTTCGTTGTTGCATCATTTAAGGTATCACTTATTTTATACGCCTCTTTAAACAAGCGTTCCATTTCATCAAAATTCTTTGATCCTGAAACTAGTTTTGTATAAGCCATATTATCAATAACTAGTGGATAAAATGCAGGATCATAGTCATCGTATTGATCTCTAATTTGTATCAAACTTGAATATAACTCTATAGCTTTAGAATAATTCTCTTTTTTTCTGTAAACGAATGCCTTATTATTGGTAGAGTAAATTTTATTATAAAAACCATTTCGCATATTCCGACTTACCCTTTCTGCTTTGTCATGATACTCTAGTGATTTATCATAATGACCTAATTTGAGTGAAACAATTCCTAAGAGATTATTTAATATCCATAAATTATCTAAGTTATCTTCTGTTTCAGGTAGGTTCTCAAATATTTTTAGAGCATTAATCGCATTTTCTTCACTCCCATAATAATCTTTTTCTGTATCCTGTAAATCAGCAATATTTAATAAGATAGTTGCTTTCCTTGATAATTTTTTATCATCATAAAACTTAAGTGCTTTTGAATAATAGAAATAGGCACTATCGTTGACTTGATTATAATGAAAATATATAGCGATATTATCATTTGAAATCGCAATAGATGTGGAGTCATTTAATTTTTGAGCGATTTCAATATTTTCCTTGTTTAATCGAAGATACTTGTCATATGCCTCAGCCTCATAGTATAAAAGCGACAATTGCCTGTTGCTTAATATGAGTGATGAATCAATTTTAATTTGTTTGGCTAAATCAACAGATTGAACCGCATATTTTATGCGATCTTCAAGTTTGATCTTTTGGTCTTTTGATTTTAGTCGTAATGAGATAACTTCTTCAATCCTATCATTTTTACTTTGAGAAGAGACCTGTAAGGTAAAAAATACCAATAAGGGTAAGAAGCATTTAATCAAGATGTATACGTTTATTGTTACTCAATCAAAGTTAGAATAAATTTCATTAAAACGTAAACAAAAAAGCCCTTATAGAAATAAGGGCTTAGTTTTTATTTTATCTCTTACAGATTAACCTTGCGGTTGTAATTTTGCTTTTTTCTTAGCATGTGCTAATAAATCGTAGCTTTTTTGAGTTTCGTAGGTAGGCTGATCAGTATCCACAACAGAATCACTGCTCTGTCCAGATACGGTTAATAATAATACAGCCACAAGTAGTAAAGTAATTTTCAGGGTCTTCATGTTTTTGGTTTTTAGGGATTATAAATTTCAATTTCGTTATGTTAATGATAAAACAGCATCAAAAATGCCAATTCGAGGGAAGAATGGATTATTAACTATAAGACACTAAATGCCTTAAAAATTGAGGGAATCTAAATGCCTAAGGACATCTAAACATGAATGGATTATTAAATTTACCTTGATAAGTGATTTTGGGGCTTAAGAAGGACTACAAACATAGGACTAAAATAGAGAGAAACAAAAATTTAAACGATAAAATGTAATATTTTATCGTTGAAATGCATTATTTATTGATTTAATTGTTCATTAACTGTTAATAACTCCTCTTAAAGGATAATAAAGTTCAGTATGACAAACGCCCTAAATGCTATTATAATAACAGCCTTACTATCTAGAAACGAGTATCCCGATCTTAAAAAACAGTATTTCATCATGGCATAGGAGAACCTAAGAAGACGCTTTTCCTATTCATCTTATCAAGGCCTCTCTTGAATTGTCATAGGGCTTTTGTAGCACGCCCTATATTATATGAGCCAAAATATAATTCCATAATAAAATGGAAAAGAACTATCTATAATAGAGATTCCATTAAAAAGTACGCTCCAGCAAATAACAACACCCCGAGTAAACCAGCGACAAGAAATGTTTTGACATACACCAGCATCAAGTTAAAAAATCCAGTGTTGTGGGTATGTTTAAAGATCGTAATTATGCGATATAACACAAATATTAATAATAGTAGTACAAGAAGAAATCCAATTGCGAGAACATTATCATCTAAAGCTCCCAAAATAGCTATTAACGGAACGTAAACAACAAATATCAGCATGCCCAAACCGTACATAAAAACAAACACTGTTTCCCTTGATGTTCGTTTGGCCCTCTTAAAAAGCCGATGTGCAATGAGCCAATAAAACATGCACCACAATACGAAAAGGTTTAAATAAACCACTTGCTCTATTTCTCCAATTTCACTTTTTTTCAGAAACTTATCATGTTCAACTTGTTGTTTTAATACGACATAATGTGCCCTTAAAGCTAACTCTTTCATATTTTTAGATTCGAAATATTCCTTGAGTTTTGTTGCCGTTACAAGTGTATCGCTTTTTAAATACTCCATGAGTCTGTTATCAACAGCTTGTGAATATTGAGGTGAATCATATTCTAAATTAAAAAAATCTTGTAATTGAAAAGCATTTACAAATGCGGCACGTTCTTCCTGACTCATAGATTTCTGCATTTCACGCCAGGCAACTGGTGGAGCAGGTTCATCACTAAAGTCCAATCCCCAAGGTGAAATAGACCCAATAATTAATGACACACCAATAGCAGTAAATAAAAAAGCCATGGGTTTTACTTTATTGTCCCATTGTTCATTGAATACTTCATCAAAAAATTGTTTATGATTAAAAAAGTAATTTTTAAAAGTTTGAATGAAATCATGTGGATACATTTCTTCCCACCAGTCGCGAAAAAGGTTTGGTTTTTTTACAGGCAGATTTGATTCAGGTGGGTTGTTTTGATCTTTCATAGTTGGTTGGTTGGTAATCTATAACAAGAAAGGTAAGAAAAAGTATCTAAAGACTCAAAACAAAAAAGCATCCCAATCTTCTTATTCAGAAAAAAGGAAAGCCTTTCATTGGAATACCAAATTACTTTGGTAAACTACATCTCAGATTACTCTGAGAACAACACAACTATTGTCATTGCTTAAAAAAAGCCCCAATTTCTTGAAGCTTTAGTTTTGCAATTTTTAGCGGTCTGGACGGGACTCGAACCCGCGACCTTCGCCGTGACAGGGCGACATTCTAACCAACTGAACTACCAGACCGTTGCTTTATTGCGAGGGCAAATATACATTCGATTTTTAATACCACAAATATTTTCAGAAGATTTTTTATCAAAAACATTAAATAAATTTTTGACGCTCTACCATGTAGGTCGTAAGTATTTTATCAAAGGGTTTATTAATATCGGCTTCTACATATTTTATTTGATATTGTCCACATTTTAATCGTATGCTTTTAAAATAATCTTGCACAGCAGACTCATATCCCTCCTTTATGGTATCAGGATATAAATTGATGTACTCATTGGTCTCTACGTCAATAAAACGCTTCGGTGTATTGTCAAAATTGAATTTGAGCTCCTTCTCCTTATCCATCACATGAAATAGAACCACTTCATGCTTATTATATTTTAAATGTCTTAAGGCTTCAAATAATTTCACATCATCTGAGGAAGTTTGAAACATATCCGTAAAGAAAAATATCAACGAACGTCTGCGGATGTTTTCTGCTATTTGATGCAAATAAGTATAAGTCTCGGTTTTTTTATTTAATTGTTTCGATACAACCGTCTTAGATAATTGACTCAATAACATTTGGTGATGACGCTCACTTCCTTTTTCAGGCGCATAATAATCGTATGCATCGCTATAAATACTTAAACCTACAGCATCACGTTGCTTCTTTAAAATGTGCATGAGTGCAGCAGCAGCTAATGCCGAAAAACCAATCTTATTTAAATTCCCGATACTGAAATCTTTAACTTCAGGATAGTGCATTGAACTACTATTGTCAATAATTAAATGACAACGCAAATTGGTTTCATCATCATAACGTTTGGTGTATAACTTATCTGTTTTGGCAAACAGCTTCCAATCGATATGTCGTGTACTTTCTCCCTGATTATAGATCTTGTGTTCGGCGAATTCAGCAGAAAACCCGTGAAACGGACTCTTGTGCATTCCAGCGATAAACCCTTCAACCACCTGCTTAGCAAGTAATTCCAGGTTTTTAAAGCCTCCTGCTTTATTGAGTTCTGCCTGTAAATTCATTTTAAATCATCTTATCAACAATTCCATAAGCAACAGACTCCTCTGCGCCCATCCAATGGTCACGATTAAAGTCTTTCATGACTTTATTATAATCTTGTCCGCAATTGTCTGCTAATATTTGAGCGCTCAACTCTTTTGTTTTAATAATTTCTTGAGCAGTAATTTCAATATCACTCGCCTGACCTCGTGCTCCACCACTTGGCTGGTGAATCATTACTCTCGCATGTGGCTGTATGAAACGTTTTCCTTTAGCACCAACCGATAATAAGATTGATCCCATTGATGCAGCCAATCCTGTACAGATAGTAGATACATCACTGTTCAAGGATTTTATACAATCGTAAATCGCAAAGCCAGAAGTAACATAACCGCCTGGACTATTAATATATAAATGAATGTCTTTCGTCTCTAAGGCATCTAAATACAGTAATCGGTCTATCACGTGTTTCGCCGATTTATCATCGACCATCCCCCAAAGAAATACTTTGCGTTCCTCTAGTAATTTCTGATCTATTAGGTCTTGTGCTTTTGGTTGCTTACTCATATATGTTTTGTCTTAAGTCTTAATATTAGCTAAAAATAAAAAAAGGTTCACCACACTGGCAAACCTTTTATCATTTCTTTTGGATTTATCTTATAATAAAGAATCGATAGCTTCAGTATAAGCGTTTTTAGGGGCTACACCTACTTGACGTCCAACAACCTCACCTTTGTTAAAAACCAAAACCGTTGGAATATTACGTACGCCATATTTAGCAGCAAACTCTTGATTTGCATCAACATCTACCTTACCTACAACAGCTTTACCTTCATATTCAGAACTAATTTCATCAATGATTGGTCCTACCATTCTACAAGGTCCACACCAAGCAGCCCAAAAATCAACCATTACTGGCTTATCACTGTTTAATACTGTTTCTTCAAACGTTGCATCTGTTATTTCTAATGCCATAATTATATTGTCTATTGTTTAACTTCATTTTAATTGAATACACAAAATTAGTCAAAAATTTCGCGAAACCTTACAAGGACAGTATTTGTTTTCATTATGAGGTTATAGAGCGATTGCATACTCTTGTTTTGGCGCATCTCTTTTGTTCAAAAGCACAAAACAGTCAGGCTGTCACTACTCGCTTCCTACATAGCACGAAGCACGAAGCAGGAGAGCTCAAACAGGCCGCTCCATCCTTTGCGCAATCAGTTTTAATGATTGGGTTTATTGTCTTATTGAATTCAAAATAGCTATAAATTAAACAGATACTACATATAAGGGTCATGAAGTGATCCATCACTGCATCACCACTAATCAATCCGAAAAAAGAAGCCAATAAGCCTGCAAACGCTATACACAATTGATGATCTTTGTCGCTTTCATATCTATCATTTTTAGTTTCAAGAAAGTAGCTCATCATTTAAAAATGTTGCACTAATTTAATTTAAACATGATATCATTCAGCTCTAATTCGTTCAGTAACTCTTGCGAAATTTTTACTTTTTGCTTTCGACTTGGCATATTGAGTTTAATTTTTTCATCATTATCGTATATCACAAAATTCAATGCTTTTTCACCTTGATGCATTCTAAACAAATCTTGCAATATCGTGATGCGCTGCTCTTTAAGATCACTTATATTCAGTTGAATAGAAAGTTTCCTAGCATAAGTACCCATAACATCATGTAATAATTGGAAACTATTAAATTGTAATCTCGGATCACTCTTTTTTCCTGTATCACGATTTACCCAACCTTCTCGAACAAATGATTTCACATAGATAAAACTGTTCTTTACCAAAAAGTGACGGTACTTTAAATACTCTTCGCCAAATATCCGAAACTCATAACTATCTGTATAATCTTCAACCATAAATAATGCCCAGCCTTTACCTTGTTTACTTACACGATGTTGTACATCGGTAACAACACCTCCAAACGTAATTTCACGATTGACATAGTTCTCTAACTCGTTAAACAAGGCCAAACTGCCATTGCAAAACGTTTTCATTTCTACTTTAAAATCATCTAATGGATGTCCAGAAATATAAACCCCAACCACCTCTTTTTCTTGAGCTAATTTCTCCATAGTTCCCCATTCTTCACAGGGTGGCACTATAGGTTCTGCAATTTGAACATCACTAGTTGCTCCAAATAAACTTACTTGTGCCGAATTTTCATTCTCCTGATGTTTAGCACCATACTTAATGGCTTTCTCCAAAAAGGTTATGCCATCTCCTTCATCTTGAAAATATTGTGCACGATGTGCTTCTCCAAATCCGTCAAACCCTCCAGCCAAAGCTAAATTCTCAAATGCTTTTTTATTCGCAGCACGTAAATCAATACGCTTTGCTAAATCAAAAATTGATTTGTAATGACCATCTTTCTTGCGATTTTCAACTATAGTCATCACAGCACCATGACCTACACCCTTAATAGCCCCCATTCCGAAGCGAACGGCATAATCTTGGTTTACAGAGAATTTATAATACGACTCATTTACATCTGGTCCTAAAACATCTAATCGCATACGTTTACACTCCTCCATAAAAAAGGTGACCTGCTTGATGTCATTCATATTATTAGACAATACAGCCGCCATATATTCTGCAGGATAGTGAGCTTTTAAATAAGCCGTTTGGTAAGCAATCCACGCATAACAAGTCGAGTGAGACTTGTTAAAGGCATAACTTGCAAAAGCTTCCCAATCTTTCCACACCTTTTCTAAAACTTTAGCATCATGACCTTTAGCGCTAGCTTGCGCAATAAACTTTGGTTTCATTTTATCCAGAACCGCAATTTGTTTTTTACCCATGGCCTTTCGAAGGACATCGGCTTCACCTTTGGTAAAGTCTGCTAATTTTTGCGAGAGTAGCATCACCTGCTCTTGGTAGACAGTAATTCCATACGTTTCTTTCAGATATTCCTCCATTGCTGGTAAATCGTAAGAAATCTCTTCGTCACCATGCTTACGACGAACAAAACTTGGAATGTACTCCATTGGACCAGGGCGATAAAGCGCATTCATAGCAATCAAATCTTCAAACACGGTCGGTTTTAAATCCTTAAGGTGTTTTTGCATTCCAGGTGATTCATATTGGAATACTCCTACCGTTTCTCCTTTTTGAAACAGTTGATATGTTTTTTCATCATCTAATGGAAAACTATCTGGGTCGAGCAATATATCATGTTTGGCTTTAACGATTTTGACTGTATCTTTAATTAAAGTCAAGGTTTTTAACCCTAAGAAATCCATTTTCAGCAAACCAGCATCCTCAACGACAGAGTTATCAAACTGTGTGACATATAAATCGGAATCTTTGGCTGTTGCCACAGGAACGAACTTAGTAATATCATCGGGCGTAATAATCACACCACAGGCATGTATTCCTGTATTACGAACTGAACCTTCTAAGGTCCTTGCTAGGTTTACAGTTTCAGCTTCTAGATCATCCCCATCGGCAATATTTAGTAACTGATTGACTTTTTCTAAATCTTCAGCTCTAAATTTCTTACCCAATTCTTTTTCATCAAGACCAAAAATCTTACCTAATTTGGACATGGTCGGAATCAATTTCGCTATGCGATCAGCATCAAACAAGGGCAAATCCAATACTCTTGCTGTATCTCGAATTGATGATTTCGCAGCCATGGTTCCGTAAGTAATAATCTGTGCTACTTGATTAGATCCATATTTTTGAATCACATAATCCATAACACGACTTCGACCTTCATCATCAAAATCGATATCAATATCTGGCATACTAATACGATCCGGATTTAAGAAACGCTCAAAAAGCAAGTCGTACTTTAAAGGGTCTATATTTGTTATCCAAAGACAATAGGCTACTACAGATCCTGCTGCCGAACCACGACCAGGACCAACTGAAACGTCCATATTTCGCGCTTCACGAATAAAATCTTCTACAATTAAAAAGTAACCAGGATACCCTGTGTTTTCAATAACGCTCAATTCAAAATCGAGGCGTTCTCTAATCTCATCGGTAAGTTCTTCGTAACGCTTTTTGGCTCCTTCGTACGTGAGATGCCGTAAATACGCATTCTCTCCACGTTTTCCTCCATCAGATATATCGGCTTCGTCTTTAAATTTTTCTGGGATATCAAAAGCTGGTAATAAGACATCACGCGCCAATTGAAAGGCGTCTACCTTATCAACAACTTCTTGAATATTAATAATAGCCTCAGGAATATCTCTGAACAAAGCCTTCATTTCTTCTGAAGACTTAAAATAGTATTCTTGATTAGGCAATCCGTAGCGGTAACCTCGACCTCGACCAATTGGCGTCGCTTGTTTTTCACCATCTTTCACACACAACAAAATATCATGTGCATTGGCATCTTCTTGTTTACAGTAATAGGTGTTATTGGATGCTATAAGTTTTACGTCATGCTTTTGAGCCAATTTAATTAGCACAGGATTCACGCGATTCTCATCTTCCTGATTATGACGCATCAGCTCCACATACATATCATCACCAAATTCCTGTTTCCACCACATCAAAGCTTCCTCGGCTTGATTTTCACCAACATTTAAGACTTTACTTGGCACTTCTCCGTACAAATTTCCAGTCAAGCAAATCAAATCTTCTTTATATTGTTGGATAAGTTTTTTATCGATTCTTGGCAAGTAGTAAAACCCGTTTACAAACGCATGCGATGACAACTTAGCTAGGTTGTGATAGCCATTTTTATTTTTAGCAATCAATACAATTTGATAACCGTTATCTTTTCGGGTTTTATCTTTGTGATCCTCACAAACGAAAAACTCACAACCAATGATTGGCTTGATTTCTTTTGCTGTTGGCAGTTCTCCTAGCTCCTCAGCTTCGGCATTTTTAGCTTTAACAGATTTATTGTGATTATTAACTGCTTTAACAAAATGAAAAGCTCCCATCATATTAGCATGATCAGTCAATGCCACTGCTGGCATATGATGCTCCGCGGCTACAGCAACTAGATCTGAAATACTAATTGTAGATTGCAGTACTGAAAATTGCGAATGGTTATGTAAATGCACGTAATCAACATCGGCTAAACCAGAAATGTTCTGTTTAATTTCTGCTTCGGAAATCGCGTCACTTTGCACCTTTTGCAGTCGTTCATTGATTTTTGCACTCGCTTTTTTAAGGTTGATATGTTTTAACCCAATAAGCTGAATTGGTTTTGGATTCGCCTCATTATAGCTCTGAAAATAATCTGGCTGAACATCTAACGCTTCTTTGGTATATTCTCCGCGTCGGATAAGTTCTAAAAAACAGCGTGTAGTTGCTTCTACATCAGCTGTTGCATTATGCGCTTCATCAAATGGTTTATCGAATAAAAATTGATGCAATTCTGTTAAAGTAGGGAGTTTAAACTTTCCATAGCGACCACCTGGAATTTGACATAGTGCAGCTGTATGCTCGGTGCAGGTATCTAAAACGGGAAGTACTTGAAGTTGATTAGCCACATCTTCTCGCACAAACTCAGCACCCATGATATTAAGGTCAAATTTTACATTTTGACCAACAACAAATTTAGTTTTCGAAAGCGCATCGTTAAATTTTTCTAAGACTTCTTGAAGTGGAATCCCTTGTTCTTGGGCTAACTCTGTTGAAATACCGTGTATTTTTTCAGCATCAAAAGGGATATTAAATCCGTCAGGCTGAACCAAATAATCCTGATGATCGATACAGTTTCCCATTTCATCATGCAATTGCCAAGCGATTTGAATACATCTTGGCCAATTATCGGTATCGGTTATTGGAGCATCCCATCGTTTTGGCAGTCCAGTCGTTTCGGTATCAAAGATTAAATACATGTAATTTTGTGTCCTTTTATTATGTAAACTTCTGAAGAAATAATTCTAGAAGCAAGTCCATAAAATTACAAATAAACTGGTCTTTTTTAAAGGGAAGTTATGAACAGTTTTAAACAAAAAAAGCAGCCGAATGGCTGCTTTTATAATATTTCATATTTAAAATTACATATTATCTAAGTAATCAGGTATACCATCCATGTCGGTATCAAGCGCATCAGCAGGATTACCGTCCATGTTAGGATCAGCGTTTTCATCGGCCGTTAAAATAGTATCTCCATCATCATCATCATCTAGATAATCATCAATCCCATCACCATCGGTATCTCCTATTTCAAATTGTGTTAATAGTCCATCGCCATCATCGTCATTATCTAAATAATTCATTATACCATCACCATCGGTATCTCCCATTTCATTAATGGTCAATATCCCATCACCATCATCATCATCATCTAAATAATCAACATCGCCATCACCATCAGAATCAATCGGATTTCCATCTGCATCAGTTGCTTCAGCACTTGTAGGCACACCATCACCATCATCATCGTCATCTAAATAATTAGCAATACCATCACCATCGGTATCATCATCATTTAAATCCATATTACCATCAAAGTCTTCAAAAATGTTTGGAATCCCATCACCATCATCATCATTACAATCAAGACCATCAATCACCGCTTGAACACTACCATCTGGATCACCACAAACTTCAATTTCCTGTTCTAAATAAAACCGGTAATTCTCACATGCTGAGATATAATTTCCAATTGTTGCGGCCTCAAAAGCTGCTTGGGCAGTATTTTTATTATGGACAGCGAAAGAACAACGAAATCCACAAGAATTTAATTCGGCTATTAACTGTGTAAGGTCACCACTTATGTCACCACAATAATTACGCTGAACTATTGTAGCTTCCCGGTAAGCATTACAAGCTGCTTCATAGGTGACGAGATCCACATATTCCAGGCTTGACGCAAATGAGGCTAAATAGGCATCTCTAGCTTCTTGAGATAGCAACTCCGTATCAACACAAGTTGTAACTACAGCAGGAATACTTCCTGAGGTTAGTGGAACTCTAAAAAATATGCCTTCATTATAACCAATCGAGTTAAGTCCTGATTCGTCAAATGCTAAAAATTCAAATTTACCAGTGAATGTATTGTTGTTGATTTCGGTGATTTCTATAAAACCATATTCTGGGTAAATTGACACACTTTGATCTGGTCTGTTATTAGTTGTAAACACTTTGCCTGTTGCATCTATATATCGAGCTTCTAGCGTAATCCAGTCGCCAACAACATAGTTGCCAACGGCCACAGAAGGCACTTTTAATTGCACGGTTTCAACATTATTTCCTCCTGTTAAAGTAAGAAAACCATTCTGATCTATAGCTGCATTTGTGAATTCTGCTCGCCACAAACCATACTCTCGATTACCTTGAAATGCAGGTGAATTAAATTCAACTTCATCACCACAACTCACTAGTGTTAATATAGTTATAAAAAGTATAGCTAGTCTTTTCATTGTTTTAGTTTTGTTCCTCTAAAATAAAAACGAGGTTTTATACAGGTTAAACATAACGATTTAGAACTGTCAAAAGTATAATAAAATTTCAATATTACTTAATTTGAAATAAAATGTTCATAATTAAATAATTGTATTATCTTTGCACCCTCATTAATAATAGAGGTCGAGAACCTCACAAATTAATTACTAATATGCCTGTAAAAATTAGATTACAAAGACACGGTAAAAAAGGGAAACCTTACTACTGGATCGTTGCCGCAGATGCACGAGCAAAGAGAGATGGTAAATACCTAGAGAAATTAGGTTCTTACAATCCAAATACTAACCCAGCAACCGTTGACTTAAATGTTGATGGCGCAGTACAATGGCTACAGAATGGTGCACAACCTACTGATACTGCCAGAGCAATATTATCTTATAAAGGTGCAATGCTCAAAAACCATTTGGCTGGTGGTATACAAAAAGGTGCTTTAACCGAAGAACAAGCAGAAGCAAAATTCAATGCTTGGTTAGAAGAAAAAGCAGCAAAAATACAAATGAAAGCTGATGGTTTATCTGAAACTGAAGCGAAAGCTAAAGCAGACGCATTAGCTGCTGAAAAAGCAGTAAATGAAGCCAGAATAGCTGCAGCTGCTCCTGTTGTTGAAGAAGCAACTGAAGAAGTTCAAACTGAAGGTGATGCTGAAGCTACAGCATCAAACGAAGAAGAATAGAAATTTATTTTTATAATTTTAAACTCCGATACCTTGTGTCGGAGTTTTTTAGTTTTGAGAATTTCGATTCTCAAAAAGACAGTAACATTAATTATCATTTTTAATGAAAAAAACGGATTGCTTTTTTCTTGGAAAAATTGTAAAAAAATACAGTTTTAAAGGTGAACTTTTAGTCAAGCTTGACACAGATGAACCAGAACTCTATGAACATATGGCTTCTGTTTTTGTTGATCTTAGAAACAACCTGGTTCCCTTTTTTATAGAATCATCACAACTTCATAAAAGCGAATTATTACGTATTAAATTTGAAGACGTCGACACAGAAGAAGATGCCGATGCGTTGCTCAAGAGCGGTGTCTATTTACCTCTTGAATTTTTACCAAAATTAGAAGATGACAAGTTTTACTTCCATGAAATAATAGGGTTCAAAGTAGAAGACAAACATTTTGGTTTTGTAGGAATTATAAAAGCTATTAATGATTCTACTGCACAATCTCTTTTTGAAATTGACCACAATGGTACTGAAGTATTAATACCAATGAATGATGAATTCATTACAAAAGTAGATAAGAAAAAGAACACTATATTCGTGGATACTCCTGAAGGCTTAATTAATCTCTATTTAAATGATTAATTTTCTGTCAAACTAAATTTAACAAAGCATTCTAAATTAATTTTTGGATGATTTCATGGAACAGCCATTTCAATTCAAACAATTCTTAATTCACCAAGACCAATGTGCAATGAAAATTGGCACTGATGGTGTATTAATTGGTGCTTGGACGTCAATAAATGAAAATCCAGTTTCGATATTAGACATTGGAGCTGGCACAGGAGTTTTATCATTAATGCTGGCACAACGATGTATGGCTGAAGCTATAGACGCTCTCGAAATTGACGATAAGGCCTATGAACAGTGTGTCAGAAATTTTGAAAATTCTTCATGGGGTGATCGTTTGTTTTGTTACCATGCATCTTTAGAAGAATTTGCAGATGAAATTGATGATGAGTATGATCTTATCATTTCTAATCCCCCTTTTTATTCGCCCTCTCTGGTTTCAACAGCTCTACAAAAAGGAGAGAATTCAATGTCTGATGCCCGTAAAAAAGCAAGGTTTCAGGATGCAATGCCCTTTAAACACTTAATTGAAAGTGTTGCTAAATTATTGTCAAAAAATGGACGGTTTTCTGTTGTTGTACCCTTTTCCGAAGAAGAGCAATTTATTAAATTAGCTTCTGAATCCAATCTATTTCCTTTGCGAATTTTACGTGTAAAAGGCAGCCCTTCCTCTGAAATAAAACGTAGCCTTATGGAGTTCACTTTCAGCAATTCTAAAATACAAAGCTCTGAACTCATTATTGAAACTACACGACATCTATATACGGAAGATTACATCAATCTCACCAAAGATTTTTACTTGAAAATGTAGTTTTAAAATTGTTAGCTGAAAACGTTTTCGTTATTTTTGCTTTTCATAAAATATAACAATATGAAGCCAGATTTATTCGAAGCACCAGATTATTACAATCTAGATGAACTACTTTCAGAAGAACATAAATTAGTACGTGATGCAGCTAGAGATTGGGTAAAACGCGATGTTTCACCAATTATTGAAGCGTACGCGCAAAAAGCAGAATTCCCTACACAAATCATTGGTGGCTTGGCTGAAATTGGAGCTTTTGGACCTTATATCCCAGTGGAATATGGAGGTGCTGGATTAGATCAAATTTCTTATGGTTTAATCATGCAAGAAATTGAACGTGGTGATTCTGGTGTGAGAAGCACAGCATCGGTTCAATCCTCTTTGGTCATGTATCCAATTTGGAAATATGGAAATGAAGCACAACGTCAAAAGTTTTTGCCAAAATTAGCATCTGGAGAATGGATGGGGTCTTTTGGATTAACCGAACCAGATCACGGTAGTAATCCTGGAGGCATGACAACTAATTTCAAAGATATGGGAGACCACTATCTTTTAAATGGTGCAAAAATGTGGATTTCAAATTCCCCTTTCTGCCAAATAGCTGTGGTTTGGGCTAAAGATGAAAGTGGACGTATTCACGGACTTATTGTAGAACGTGGCATGGAAGGTTTCTCAACACCAGAAACACATAATAAATGGTCACTAAGAGCATCCGCAACAGGAGAGCTGATTTTTGATAATGTAAAAGTGCCAAAAGAAAATCTATTACCTAACAAATCTGGATTGGGAGCACCTCTTGGGTGTTTAGATTCGGCACGTTTTGGTATTGCATGGGGAGCCATTGGTGCTGCCATGGATTGTTATGATACTGCACTTCGATATAGTAAAGAGCGTATGCAATTTGGAAAACCTATTGGTCAGTTTCAACTGCAACAAAAGAAATTAGCCGAAATGATTACCGAAATTACCAAAGCACAATTGTTAGCTTGGCGTTTAGGAGTTATGCGTGAAAACGGAACAGCAACCTCAGCTCAGATTTCTATGGCGAAACGTAACAATGTAGATATGGCTTTAAAAATTGCTCGTGACGCTAGACAAATGTTAGGTGGTATGGGAATTTCTGGAGAATACAGTATTATGAGACATATGATGAATCTTGAAAGTGTTGTCACTTATGAAGGCACTCATGACATTCATTTGTTAATTACAGGATTAGATGTTACAGGCTTAAACGCCTTTAAATAAACCTAAGACCTATTTAATTATTGCACACTAACGGAATCGGTGTGGAGAAAATAATCTAATTTCAAGAAAATGCCTCTCAGTTAAGAGAGGTATTTTTCTTTCAAATTTGTTTACATTTACTTCATGTTTTCAGCTAAAAAAAGATTCGACAGAGCGTATAGAGAAGCCAAAGTTGTAGGTTTTGATGATACCAGTAAATTCATTTTATTTAGTGATTGTCACAGAGGAGATAATAGTTTTGCTGATGATTTCGCAAATAACCGAAACATCTATTTTCATGCGTTGAAGTATTATTATATCGAAGGCTTTGATTACTGTGAACTTGGTGATGGTGATGAACTATGGGAAAATCTATCATTTGATTCCATACTCAATGCTCACAAAAATGTGTATTTGCTCATGAAACAATTTCATGAACAAAACCGACTTCATATGATATGGGGAAATCATGATATGGTCTATCGTGACCCTAAATATGTTGAAAAGCATCTATCGACATATTTTGATCCTAAAGAAGAGGAAGATGTTGAACTATTTTGTGACATCAAATATCACGAAGCTGTCATTCTTAAACACACTAAAACACAACAAGAATTATTTCTAACTCATGGTCATCAAGCTGATTGGTGGAATTACCTGTTTTGGAAATGGAGTCGTTTCATGGTTCGGGTTTTATGGAAACCACTTAATGTTATGGGTATTGCTGACCCTACAAGTCCTGCTAAAAACTATAAAGAGCTCATTAAGGTGGAGCGTCGTACAAAAAAATGGATAGCTGAAAATGATAACCTTATTACCATTGTAGGTCATACTCATAGACCACGGTTCCCCGAACCTAATGATATTGCTTTTTTTAATGATGGAAGTTGTGTACACCCTAGAAGCATTACAGGTATCGAAATAGAGAATGGACAAATATCACTTATCAAATGGCAAATTGCTACCACAGACGATGGTACGCTAAAAATTGTTAGAGTATTGTTGGAAGGACCGAGAAAACTAATAATGTATAAAACTAATTAGCTTTCTGGAGCTAGCTCTACCTCCAATCCTTCCATTTCAGGTGTAATTTGAATTTGACAACCTAAGCGAGAATTATCCTTCACATAAAATGCCTCACTAAGCATAGCTTCCTCATCATCTTGCATTTCAGGAAGTTTATGATTTGATTTTACGTAACACTGGCAAGACGCGCACATCGCCATACCACCGCAAATGCCTATAGTACCTTCTGGTGCAAGTTCATAAGAACGCACAACCTCCATGAGGTTCATGGCCATATCTGTAGGTGCTAAGATATCATGAGTGACACCAGCTCTATCGGTGATTTTTATATTGACGTCTTGTTCCACTAGTTAATTGCTTTTACAACTGCCTTTGGGGCTTCTTTTCGTGTCCCATCAAAACCATCAACACCACTTACTGTTGTATATTTTAAAACGTAACGTTTTCCTGGGTTAATAATTTGATAAGCTGCTTGACACATCAAAGTCGCTTCATGGAATCCACAGAGAATCAATTTTAATTTTCCAGGATATGTATTGACATCACCAATGGCAAAAATCCCTGGGATATTAGTCTGATAGTCTAAGGCATTATTGACTTTAATGGCGTTTTTCTCAATCTCCAAACCCCAATTTGCAATAGGACCAAGTTTTGGGGATAATCCAAAAAGCGGCACAAAGTGATCACAGGATTTCTTGATAGTCTCCTCTCCTTTCTTAACGGTTATAGTTTCAACTTTGCCTTCACCATCAATACCAACAACCTCTGCAGGAGTAACCAGTTCTATTTTACCATGATTTTTTAAGGCTTGTACTTTTTCTACAGAATCTAAATGTCCTCGAAATTCGCTACGTCGGTGTATTAACGTCACTTCGCTAGCTACATCACTTAAAAAGATGCTCCAATCTAAGGCTGAATCTCCACCGCCAGCAATAACGACACGTTTATTTCTATAAAATTCAGGATCTTTAATAATGTATTCTACGCCTTTATCTTCATAATCTGAGATATTGGCAATCAACGGTTTTCGTGGTTCAAAACTTCCAAGTCCACCAGCAATTGCAACCACAGGAGCATGATGTTTAGTTCCTTTATTTGTAGTTACAATAAATGTTCCATCATCTTGTTTATCAATAGTTTCTGCTCGTTCTCCTAATGTAAAGCCAGGTTCAAATTGCTTGCATTGCTCGATTAATTTATCGGTAAGATCACCTGCAAGAATTTCAGGATAAGCTGGAATATCATAAATAGGTTTTTTAGGATAAATTTCAGAGCATTGTCCGCCAGGCTGAGGCAATGCATCAATTAAATGGCATTTAAGTTTCAACAAACCAGCTTCAAATACTGTAAATAAACCCGTAGGTCCGGCTCCAATTATGAGTATATCTGTTTTAATCATGAATTCTAATTTCGAGAAGTAAAATTAATAGAAATGGAAGTCAAATTATGTGACAAATATAACATTTACGCCTCAATATTAATGACTTGTTCTATTTGGGGTGCATATTTTTTAATCGTCATTTCCACGCCAGACTTAAGCGTCATTTGATTAACACTACAACCAACGCAAGCGCCTTGTAGTTGCACCTTAACTAAAGTATCGTTTTCAATGGCTAATAATGAAATATCACCTCCATCGCTTTGTAGAAAAGGTCGAATCTCATCTAATGCTTTTTCTACATTTAATCTTAGTTCTTCTGTACTCATTTTCTATGTCTTCTTAACTGCTGAACAACCAGCCATGGTTGTGATTTTAATCGCCTCAGTTGGAGGCAAACTGTCATTTCGTCTTACCACTTCCTGTACAACATTTTGCGTTAATTTCTCAAAAGCTTTTTCTATTGGTGTTGCGGTTTGCAATGCTGCTGGTCTACCTACATCTCCTGCCTCTCGTATACTCTGCACTAATGGTATCTCTCCTAAAAAGGGCACTCCAAGATCTTCTGAGAGCTGCTTCGCACCTTCTTTCCCGAAGATATAATACTTGTTTTCAGGTAGTTCATCTGGTGTAAAATAGGCCATATTTTCAATAATACCTAATACCGGTACATCGATACTATCTTGTTGAAACATAGCAACACCTTTTTTAGCATCTGCTAAAGCTACGTGTTGCGGTGTACTTACAATCACAGCTCCCGTAATTGGTAAGGACTGCATGATACTCAAATGAATATCACCAGTACCAGGAGGTAAATCAATCAGTAAAAAGTCTAATTCTCCCCAAGCTGCATCAAAAATCATTTGATTTAACGCTTTTGCCGCCATTGGTCCTCTCCAAACTACAGCTTGATCTGGTTTAGTGAAAAACCCAATAGATAATATTTTTACACCATAGTTTTCTACAGGTCGCATTTTTGACTTTCCGTCAATATTAACCGCTAAAGGTCTTTCTAATTCAACATCATACATGATTGGCATTGAGGGTCCATAAATATCTGCATCTAAGATCCCAACACTAAATCCCATTTTCGCTAAAGTAACACCCAAATTGGCGGTAACCGTAGATTTTCCAACGCCTCCTTTGCCAGAAGCTACGGCAACGATATTCTTTATCCCCGGGATTGCCTTGCCTTTAATCACATTGGGGGCTGATTTAGCCGGAGCGTCAACCTTAACATTAACTGTGATTTTCGCTTTTTCATATACGATTTCATGAATAGTTTTCATGATGTCTACTTGGGTTTTCTTTTTAGCTTGTAAGCTCGGATTTGTAATTGTTATATCAACAACAACCTCATCGGCAAAGGTCACCACATTTGTAACAGCACCACTTTCTACCATATTTTGTCCTTCTCCTGGTGCAGAGATGGTTTCAAGCGCTTTAAGTATATCTTGTTTCTGTAATTTCATAGCAATTTTTAAATCCTTAAATCCTTTTTATTAAGAATGGTTCTAAAGTGCAAATATACTACATAAAGCTTGAAGATTAAAGCCAGAAGATTGCTATTTCTTATGATGTAATTTGTATATATTATAATTATGAAGTTAAAAAGATTAAGGTAGTAATATAAATCATCTAAGCTCTTTAGCTGGATCCCAAAATACCTGTTTAAATTGTTGTACTTGATTATCTAAAACACTAATCCCTTCACTTTCTAATAATTGCTGCATTAAATTCGTGCCATCAAAATGATGTTTCCCAGTTAGCAAGCCTACTCTATTAACTACGCGATGTGCTGGAACATCCTTTCCGTGAGAGCTCGTCATAGCATAACCAACCATTCTTGAACTCCGCTTTGCACCAAGATAATTGGCAATGGCGCCATAGCTGGTCACTCTGCCATAAGGAATCAATTTGGCAACCTCATAAACTTTATCAAAAAATGAAAGTGTTTCAGGTGTCATGCTACAGATCCATTAATATATTAATTAAGGTCACACCTGCAACAATACCTGTAATAGCACCAATAATATAGTTCATGTTTTTTTGTGAGGTAAAGGCCTTGTTTTTGATTTTATCAAAGAAGAAGATATAAAAATAAAGCATTACAAAAGTACCCGTTGTGGCTCCAGAGACATAAGAAATGATACTAATTTTTTCAAAATTAAACCAACCAAATGTGGCGATGGTAATCGTCATATAAGCTTGATAAGGAATAGGAAATACATTAATTGCAGACAAAAACATCCCTTGAAAAAAACGGCTATGGCTACTTCTAGTATGCGCTTCTATATCAGGTTTGGGACTTGTCTTTGCCAGTAGCAAATAATAAATAGTGATTAAGATAAATATCACAAAAGCGACACGCTGTAAAATTTCAACGACATCTCGGTGATTATTGAGATAACGCGCAAACATGGCGGCGATATAGGTTTGTAAAAATACAATAAAACAAACCCCAACAGAAAAGGCTATACCTCTATTATAACCTTCTTTTAAACTTACTTTTGCCGCTGTCATATTTAATAATCCAGGAGGAATAACACCCACTAACGCAATAATTAATCCTAGGAAAAATATAACAGTAATATTCAAATCTATTTAATTTTAAACCTAATATACGTAATTGGTTTGTTTTGCTCTAGATATTGAGACTCATAATAGGTTTGAATACTGGTAACGTCTTTTGGGCTTCCTTCTTGTTTATAGACGTTATGGTTAGCGTAAAGCACTTCGTGCCCCTCACCATGCAGCAGTCCTAGTGTATATCCATGCATGAATTCGCTATCTGTTTTTAAATTAACAACACCTTCAGGTTTTAGAATTGTTTTATAGCGTTTTAAGAAATCTGAATTGGTCATTCTATGTTTTGTTCGCTTGTATTTTATTTGTGGATCAGGGAAGGTAATCCAAATTTCATCCACTTCATTTTCGGCAAAGGCAAAGTCTACTAATTCAATTTGAGTTCTTAAGAAAGCAACATTTGAAATATGCTCTTCTATGGCTGTTTTTGCCCCTCTCCAAAAACGTGCGCCTTTAATATCAATCCCAATAAAGTTTTTCTGCGGATACTTTTTTGCAAGTTCCACTGAATATTCTCCACGACCACAACCTAATTCTAAAATAAGAGGATGATCATTCTTAAAAACCGTTTTATTCCAATTTCCTTTTAAGCTATAATTTGACTTAACCAAATCATCGCGACTCGGCTGAAACACGTTTTCAAATGTTTCATTCTCTTTAAACCTCTTCAGTTTGTTTTTACTTCCCACTTTTAAAATTTAACGATTTCTTTTTTAATTTTCAGCCAGTAAAATTAAGGAAACATTTTAAGCTTTAACTTTGTTTTCGATGAAATCGAAAAAACGAATTCTAATAGCACCCTTAAATTGGGGTTTAGGACACGCAACTAGATGTGTCCCAATTATAAATGCCCTTATAAAGCATCATTTTGAACCTGTGATAGCTAGCGATGGCGCAGCACTGGTATTATTAAAAAAAGAATTTCCTAATTGCCAATCAATTGAATTACCTTCTTATCATATCACTTATCCAAAAAAAGGCAAACATTTTAAATTGAAGTTACTTCAAGATTCGCCCAAACTTATGAAAGCGATAATAGCTGAAAAAAGAGAAACAGCCGCTATAATTGAAAAATATAAAATTGACGGAATTATTTCCGACAATCGCTTGGGCATTCATCATAAAAGTTTACCCTGTGTTTTTATAACACATCAACTTCAGGTTTTAAGCGGAACTACCACCTGGCTAAGTACCAATCTACATCAAAAAGTTATTAAACGATTTGAAGAATGTTGGGTTCCTGACAATTTAGGGGATCCAAATCTTAGTGGTAAATTAGGACACTTTCCCTTGTATGAGATACCTATTAAATATATTGGTCCGTTGAGCCGACTAAAAAAAGAGCACCTTCCAATTGCATATGATATTCTTGTTTTAATTTCAGGACCTGAACCACAACGTTCAATTTTGGAAACTAAACTCTTGGATGTATTCAAACATTATAATGGGAATATTCTATTTATAAGAGGCCTGATAGAAAAGGAACAGCATATTTCCATATCTGGTCAGTTAACTATTTATAATTTTATGACCACAGAGGAAATCAATACGGCCATCAACGAAAGTAAAATCATTGTAACTCGTTCGGGATATACGACGCTTATGGATTTAACCAAATTGAATAAAAAGGTCTTTTTTATTCCAACACCTGGGCAATTTGAGCAAGAATATTTAGCCAAACGTCTCACCTCTCTTGGTTATGCTCCCAGTTGCAGTCAAGATGAATTTAGCTTGGAGAAACTTAATGAAACTTCAAAATACAAAGGTTTGCAAACAATGGATTATGATGTGAATTACAAAAAACTATTTAGTCTTTTCAAGGGTAAATGAAAACTCACTACCAACTCCTAATTCACTTTCAACATAAATTCTTTCATCATGTGCTTCAATAATATGTTTGACAATAGCAAGACCTAATCCTGAACCTCCTTCTTTTCTAGAGCCACTTTTGTCTACTCTATAAAAACGTTCAAATAGTCGAGGAATATTAATTTTTGAGATGCCTTCACCATTATCTGTGACTCTAACAATTACCTTGTTTTTGATTAGATTTTCTATACTTATTTCGGTTGTGCCTTTTTCTTCGCCGTATTTTATAGAGTTTACAATAAGATTTGATAGCACTTGTTGTATCCGTTCTTTATCTGCCACAACCATAATGGGCTCTTTATAATCGATATCGAAGATCAATGAAATTTTCTTCTTCGCAGCTTTCATTTCAAGCAGTTCAAAAACATTTTCTACCAATTCTACAATATCAAAAGTTTCTATATTTAGACGTAAATCCCCAACTTCTAATTTGGTAATCATATCTAAATCCTTAACAATGTATATAAGACGTTCTAATCCTTTATTAGCCCTATTGAGATATTTTTCACTAACGTTTTTATCATTAATTGCGCCATCCAATAAGGTTAACAAATACCCTTGAACGGTAAATAATGGCGTCTTTAATTCATGAGATACATTACCTAAAAACTCTTTACGATATTCCTCCCTCACCTTCAAGGTTTCAATCTCAAGCTTTTTGTCTTTAGCATATTTATCTATTTCTTCTGTAAGTGTTGCCATATCAGTAGTAATAGGTTGCTTACGAAGGCTAGTAGACTCTAACAAGGTTAAATCATCGTAGATTTTCTTGACTCTTCGATAAATAAATTTCTCAACCCTATATTGTATTACCACAAACGATAATACATAAGTGAATATGGCAAATGAGACCAGATAAAGAATGTTTACTGAATGTAACAAATACAAAAAAACACTCGATAAGAGCGTTAAAAAAATAGTGATGTACAAAGACGTTTTTGCTGCGAACCTATACGTTTTTTTTATTTTGTTTTGCATTAATCTACAAACTTATATCCAACTCCTTTAATCGTTTTAAACTTTTCATCGCCAATTTTTTCGCGAAGTTTTCTAATATGAACATCTATTGTTCTGCCACCAACTACCACTTCATTTCCCCAAACTTTATCGAGAATTTCTTCGCGTTTAAACACTTTGTTAGGCTTTGATGCCAACAAAGATAACAATTCAAACTCTTTTCTAGGCAGCATCAATTCTTCACCTTTAATTGTGATTTTGTACTCTTCTCTATTAATAGTTAAATTGCCTATTTTCAATACTTCATCTGGCTTCTCTTCCTCTTTAAGACGTCTTAAAAGTGCTTTAACTTTACTCACTAACACTTTAGGTTTGATAGGTTTAGTAATATAATCATCAGCACCTGCATCAAATCCAGCCATTTGAGAATAATCTTCGCCTCGTGCGGTTAAAAAGCTAATGATTGTATCGCTTAATTCTGGATTTTTCCTAATTTGTTCACAAGCCTCAATACCATCCATTTCTGGCATCATCACATCTAAAATAATCAATTGAGGTTTTTCTTTTTTAGCCTTTTTTACAGCTTCTAGACCATTTTCGGCAGTTATGATTTGGTAACCCTGAGATGATAAATTATAACTAACAATCTCTAAAATATCTGGTTCATCATCAACCAATAAAATTTTAATATCGCGTTTTTTCATTGTTTTATTTTGAACAACTGAGTTTGGTAAAGATAAGATTAATAACAAAATGTTAGAATCTTGTTTTAATTAATAACATTAAGTTAACCTAAAGCCATTCGTATGAAAATACCTATAATTCATATTAAAAAGCATGTTATATCATTGTAAAATAACGATTTACTCACTGTTTTATTGGTAAAAAAAGTCAAAACTGAGTATATTTGAGTACTAATTTTCAATCTAATTTAATTAATTATGAAAAAACTTTACTTTTTATGTTTAACATTACTCATCACTACTTTGTCTTTTGGACAAACTACAGATCTATTAATCAGTAAGTATGCTGAAGGAAGTGGAGACAACAAGTTCCTAGAAATATACAATGGAACAGGTGCAGACGTGGATTTGAGCAACTATTCAATTTCTAGCTGTTCAAATGGATGTGATACTTTTGGAGAATTTGATTTTCCTGATAATATAACATTTGCATCAGGCACAATGCTAATGGACGGCGACGTTTATGTTATAGCACACCCAAGTGCTGACGCTCAAATTCTCGCAGAAGCAGATACAACATTTCAATTCTTAAGTAACGGGGATGATGCTTATGCCTTAACTTTAGCTGGAGCAACAGCGAGTACTTACACAATTATCGATATTTTAGGAGATCTTCAAGGTGATCCTGGTTCAGGTTGGGCAGTTGGTGATGATACAAATGGAACACAGAACCAAACATTAACTAGAAAGACTTCTATTTGTAGTCCTAACCCAACACCATTAGGATCTTTTGGAGTTGATGCGGCAACATCTGAATGGAATATTGGACCAATTGATTCTGGATGGGATACTTTAGGATCTTACACGGGTTGTTTAACTAATCCTGTTGTAACCATTACGTCGCCAACCGAAGGTGCTTCTTTAGCCTCAGGTACAACCTTGGTTGATATTGTTTTTAACGGCGAAAATGTACCTGCTGGATCAACATTTGACATAACTGTTGCTCTTAATGGTGGCAGTCCAAATACTATTAATGACGTTACAAGTCCTGTTCAAATTCCAACTGTTGATGGTGATAATCTAACAGTAACGATAGAGCTTGTAAATGGAGCAGTAATTGCCTCGGATACAGTGAATTTCTCAATTTCATTTCCATGTGATCTGCAAATAGGTACGATCACTGAAACTTGTGATGCTATAAATCCAGGACCTGGAGACACATACAATGTAACTTTAGATTACACAGGAGGTGGAACAACGATTTACACTATATACACTCAGGGTATTGGAACATTAGGAGGAGACGATCCAACTTCTGTTGCGGCCGGAACTATTACAATTACAAATATTCCTGAGGATACTGATTTCGTAGTAACATTTACAGGTGACCCTGTCAATAGTGGATGTGATTTTACAAGAAATATTAATAGTCCTGACTGTAATCCAGTGTTAACATTACCGCTATATGATGGTTTTGATTATGCAGATGCATCTACGCTTACAAGTGCACCAAATTGGGATAATATTAATGGAACATCTGATGAGATCTTAATCTCCGCTACAAGTTTAAGTTATGCAGGTCTTGCTCCTTCTACTGGTAACAAAGCTTCTTTTGATGGTGGTGGAATTGATAATGCAATTTTCTTTGCTCCTGTAACGAGCGGAACTGTTTATTCTTCTTTCATTTTTAGAGTAACAGACTTAAGCTTAGTTACGGATCCTGATGGTGGTTATTTTGCCTTTTTAGGAGCTTTTGATGGTAGATTATGGGTAGTACCCTCTGCTGGCGGATACCAAGTTGGCCTAGGATATAATACTGGTTCTGCCGATATTATTAACGCTACAGAGCACGCGCTTAACGATGAAGTATTTGTTGTTATGAGTTATGAAACAACAACAGGAGTAATGAAAGCTTGGATCAACCCTTCAAGTGCAGATTTTGAAGGCACAGAACCGGCAGAAACTATTACATTTATTGATCCTACAATGGCTGCGAGTATTAATAGATTTGCATTAAGACAAGATAGCACAACAGAAACTGGATTTATAGATGTTGATGAATTAAGAGTCGGAACTTCATGGGCTGATGTTACACCTACTACATTATCTACCCAAGAATTTACTTCAGATAGATTTAAAGTTTACCCTAACCCAACATCAACAGGGTTTGTAAACATTACAAGTGGTAATAACGATAATATCACTGTTGTTGTTTATAATATCTTAGGAAAACAAGTAATCAATGAAACGTTAGCAAATAATCGTTTAAATGTATCTGAATTAAACACAGGGATTTACATTTTAAAGATATCTCAAAATAACGCTTCGGTCACTAAAAAATTAGTAATCAAGTAAATCGCTATTATAAATTATTATAAAAGCGTCCTGAAAATTTTCGGGACGCTTTTTTGTTTTTGCATACTTTTGCAACAATGATAAATACATGTGATATTTTTTCAATTACTACGGCAGAAGAATTTCAAACTTTAGCCTTAGAGGTTTTCAAATTTCAGTTTGAAAACAATACTGTATATCGCTCATTTTGTGATTTGTTATACAAACATCCTAGCGATGTAAAACATATTGAAGACATTCCGTTTTTACCAATTCAATTCTTCAAGAGCCACCAAGTTCTTAGTTCAAACGCTCAAATTGAAGACATTTTCTCAAGCAGTGGAACCACAGGGTCAGTAACAAGTAAACACTATGTCACAGACCTCAGCATATACGAACAAAGTTTTCGCAAAGGGTTTCAACAGTTCTACGGAAATATCAACGACTATGTCATTCTAGCATTATTACCCAACTACATAGAACGCGAAGGTTCATCATTAATTTATATGGTTAATGATATGATTGCGCAATCGCATCATCCTGAAAGCGGATTTTACCTCAATAATATAAACGAATTAAAAGAGCAGTTAATCACTCTGGATTCCGAAGGTAAAAAAGTACTACTTATAGGTGTGACGTTTGCGCTTCTTGATTTGGTAGAACAGCATCAATTCAACCTAAAAAACACTATTGTCATGGAAACGGGTGGTATGAAAGGTCGAAGAAAAGAATTGGTAAGAGAAGAACTTCATAGAATTTTAATATCTGGATTTGGTGTTTCGAAAATCCATAGTGAATATGGTATGACCGAACTATTGAGTCAGTCCTATTCTCAAGGCAATGGTCGCTTTAGATGCCCAAATTGGATGCGCGTGTTAACTCGTGATCCTGAGGACGCACTCACACTCCAGCAACCTCATCATACAGGAGGTATTAATATTATTGATTTGGCAAATATTAATTCGTGTGCTTTCATTGCGACGCAAGACTTAGGCCGAGTTTATCAAGACCACAGTTTTGAAATTATAGGAAGATTTGATGCTAGCGACATTAGAGGCTGTAATTTAATGGTCCTCTAACGCCTAAGTGTAAGGTTTAAATATAATACCGACATAAAACATGGAAGTAATTTTATTAGAATGAAAATTCTATGAAAAAGAAAACATTACTTCCAGATAGTTGGTTGGTTAACGTAAAGCGTCCCTTTTTTTTATTGGGACGTTTTTCTTTTTATAGCACTTTAATAATATAAGTGTTTTTCTTTCCTTTATTTAAAATGATATATTTATCATTAATTAAATCATCAACCGATAACTGATAATCTTCTTTAACCTTCTCTTTATTCACGGCCACAGCATTTTCTTTCAGTGCTCGTCTAGCTTCACTATTAGAGGCTAAGAAATTAGTTTTAGCTGCTAAAGCACCAATCATATCAATGTCAGATAATTCATCTTTAGAAATCTGGGCTTGAGGTACGCCTTCAAATACATCTAAGAAGGTCTTTTCATCCAAAGTTTTAATATCTGTTTTAAAGCTTTTACTAAATAATATATTAGACGCTTTTTCGGCATTCTCAAAATCAGGTTTAGAATGCACCATAGTGGTTATTTCCTGAGCTAAACGCTTTTGAAGTAGGCGCTGATGTGGCGCTTCTTGATGAGCCTCAACAATAGTATTGATTTCATCTTTATCTAAGAAAGTAAAAATCTTGATATACTTCTTAGCATCTTCATCACTAGAATTCAACCAGTATTGGTAAAACTTGTAAGGTGAGGTTCTATTGCCATCCAACCAAACGTTTCCTCCTTCAGATTTTCCAAACTTAGAACCGTCACTTTTAGTAATTAACGGACACGTAATAGCAAAACCTTTTCCTTGCGCAATACGTCTTATCAATTCGGTTCCCGTAGTAATATTGCCCCATTGATCACTTCCACCCATCTGAATAGTACATTCATTTTCTTTGTACAGGTGCAAAAAATCATACCCTTGTACCAATTGATAAGTGAATTCTGTAAAAGACATACCATCTGTCGATTCTGAAGAAATTCTATTTTTCACAGAATCTTTCGCCATCATATAATTTACAGTGATATGTTTTCCAACATCACGAATGAATTCTAAAAACGAAAACTCTTTCATCCAATCATAATTATTCACTAAAACTGCAGCATTTGGGACATCACTTTCAAAATCTAAAAAATGAGCTAACTGTTTTTTGATTGCTTCTTGATTATGACGCAATGTTTTTTCGTCCAATAAATTGCGTTCACTAGATTTTCCAGATGGATCTCCAATCATTCCAGTGGCTCCTCCTACCAATGCAAAAGGCTTGTGACCACAACGTTGAAAATGAGCCAAAAGCATGATGGGTACGAGATTTCCAATATGCAGAGAATCGGCTGTAGGGTCAAAACCTATATATGCAGAACGCATGGCTTCTATTAAATGCTCTTCGGCTCCAGGCATCGTATCATGAATCATACCTCTCCATTCTAATTCTTCTACGAAATTCTTTATCATAATAAGATGTTTTAGTAATCTTTGGCAAAGATAGATTTATACCACAAAAGAAAAAAGACTAATTTTACAAAATGATATTAGTTACAGGTGGCACTGGGTTGGTTGGTTCACATTTATTGTTCAAACTAGTGAGTAATAATGCAACGGTTCGGGCAATTTACCGAAGAGCACATAAATTAGAATCGGTAAAAAAAGTATTTTCCTATTATACGAATGATGTTGATGCATTGTATAATAAAATCGAATGGATTACCGCCAACATTAATGATATTCCGACCTTAGAATTCGCATTTAAAGATATTACACATGTATACCATTGTGCCGCATTTATTAGCTTTGAACCAAATAGATATCTTGATCTCCGTAAAATAAATATAGAAGGCACAGCAAATATTGTAAATCTATGTATTAGTAACCAAATTAAAAAATTGTGTTATGTGAGCTCCATAGCGGCTATTGGTCATGAACCTAATCCTAATACCGTCATTACTGAAGAGACCGAATGGAACCCAGAGTTGGATCATAGTGTTTATGCCATTACAAAATATGGTGCTGAAATGGAAGTTTGGAGAGGCACACAAGAAGGTATTGATGCGGTGATTGTAAATCCAGGAATTATTTTGGGACCAGGATTTTGGAAAGGTGGCGGAAGCAGCAGTTTATTTAGACAAATTCACAAAGGAATGAGTTACTACACCAAAGGTATTTCAGCATATGTGGATGTTTTAGACGTCATTGAAAGCATGACCCAGCTAATGGCGAGCAGCATTACAAATGAACGTTTTATAGTAATAGCAGAAAATCTGTCATTTCAAGATTTTCAAAAAAAAGCTGCTCAACAATTAGGGGTAGAACCTGCTAAAAAAGAAGCGACTAGTTTCTTGCTATCGATAGCATGGCGAGTGGATTGGTTCAACCATAAACTTTTTGGAAAACGCAGAAAATTGTCAAAACAATTAGTCGCATCTATAACGAGCAATACGATTTATGGCAATTCGAAACTAAAAAACGCTTTGGATTTTGAATTTAAAGCGACTGACCAATCTATAAGCGACGTTTCTTCATTTTATTTGGATGATTTAGATCTGTCTGACGGGTAATCTTTATAGTCGACTTTTTTAATCTTCTTACTTTTCTTCTTGACTTTTAAGGTATCACTTAAGGTTTTTATAGAATCTTTATTGCGCTCTCGTTCTATTAACTCTTTGTCAATCTGTAATTGATATTTGTCTTTATCTCTACTTATTTTTTGTTCTAATTGTCCTAAAATAGATTCATACTCCTCCACATAATATCCATAGTATTCATTGCTTTTTGCAAATTGCAAACTATCAATTTTATGCTTTTCAAAAACATAATCCTGTGGAAATATGCCATTATCTACTAAAACGGTTTTAGTAGCTCCTTTGGCCGCATTTAATATATATATATCATATAAGATATCCACCATTTTATCCTTCGAAAGAAGATTCTCTGGTTTTTCTGGCTTCTCAATCGAATTGCAACCAAAAAGAAACAGTGTCGTTAAAATGAATATGGTAGTTCTCATCTATTAAAAGTTAGGCGTTTTGCTGCTTTAACGTCTAAGACTTTGAAGTTATTATAAACCAAAGTCCCGTTTAAGAACGTATGAGTAATGCGCGACTTAAATGTATTCCCCTCAAAAGGTGACCATCCGCACTTGTATAAAATATTATCTTTTTTCACAGACCATGGGTTATTAATATCTACAACAACCAAATCTGCAAAATAACCTTCCTTAATATAACCTCGTTTTTCAACTTGAAAAAGAATAGCAGGATTATGTGCCATTTTTTCTGCAATTTTAGGTAACGTAATTTTACCTCGGTGAAACATTTCAATCATAGCTACCAAGGCATGTTGAACTAGTGGCCCTCCAGAAGGCGCTTTTGTATAAACATTATTTTTCTCCTCTAAGGTATGCGGAGCATGATCTGTTGCAATCACATCAATCCTATCATCTAAAAGTGCTTTCCATAATTGGTCTCGATCTGAGGCTGTTTTAACCGCTGGATTCCACTTTATATGTGTCCCTTTGGTTTTATAATCTTCATCACTAAACCATAGATGATGGATACAAACTTCTGAAGTAATTTTTTTGTCTTTTAACGGGATTTTATTCGAAAATAAATTTGTTTCTTTTCCGGTAGATAGATGAAAAACGTGTAATCTTGCTCCAGTCTTTTTAGCTAATTTTATAGCCCTAGATGATGATATATAACAAGCTTCTTCGCTTCTGATGATTGGATGCTTTTCAATTGGAATATCCTCTCCGTACTCGTCCATATATTCTTGAAGGTTCTTTCTAATTGTCGCTTCATCTTCACAATGAACCGATATAACCATATCCGTACTGCGAAAGATTTTCTCTAACACCTTTGGATCGTCTACTAACATGTTTCCTGTTGAAGACCCTAAAAACAATTTAAGTCCTGCCACAGACTTACTATCTACTTTTAATATCTCATCTAAATTATCATTTGTTCCCCCAAACATGAAAGAGTAATTAGCAAACGAAGAATTTCCTGCTATTTCAAACTTCTCTTCGAGTTTTTCAACAGTTGTAGTTTGAGGATTTGTATTAGGCATTTCAATAAATGAAGTAATCCCTCCTGCTATGGCTGCTCTTGACTCGGTTTCAATATTGCCTTTGTGCGTTAAACCAGGCTCTCTAAAATGCACCTGATCATCTATAACTCCGGGAAAGACATAATTACCTTCAACATCAATAACGACAACATCGGCAAATTTCGCGCTAATTGAATCGGAGACCTCTTTAATAATTTCGTTTTCAATTAAAATATCGCCTTCCACCACTTTACCTTCGTTTACAATTTTGGCATTTTTAATAAGTATTGTCTTCTTTTCCATCTTAATTACTAAATAAACTATTAAATTTCATTTTAATCACACCAAAAATAGCTTCAGATATTATACTTCCACTCATTTTTGATTTTCCTTTTGTTCGATCTGTAAACACAACAGGAACTTCAATAATATTGAATTTCTTCAAATAGGCTTTAAACTTCATTTCAATTTGAAAAGCATATCCCACGAACTTAATCTCATCCAAATTAATCGTTTCTAAAACTTTTCGTTTATAACAAACGAATCCTGCGGTCGTATCAGCAATTTTCATTCTTGTAATAAATCTTACATATCTTGATGCTCCATAAGATAGCAATACACGACTCACTGGCCAATTTACTACATTTACTACGCCATCAACATAGCGTGATCCAATGGATATATCAGCACCTTTTATAGCACATGCATTGTATAGGTGAATGAGGTCCTTCGGGTTATGTGAAAAATCAGCATCCATTTCAAAAATATAATCATACGGATGTTGTAAGGCCCATTTAAACCCATCAATATAAGCTGTACCCAAGCCTGTTTTATTTGCTCTTAATAATAAATGAAGCTGATCTTGAAATTCTGATTGTAACTCCTTTACCTTTGCACTAGTTCCATCTGGCGAATTATCATCTACAACTAAAATATCGAAATCTTTTTCTTGAGCTAGTATGGCTTTGATAATAGCCTCAATATTTTCTATCTCATTAAAAGTTGGTATAATGACAAGTGCATCTTTCATGTACTATTTGATTCGCTTTAGATTGTTGTTAAGAGCAAAAGTAAGTGTTTTATCATTTAAATTTAAATGTTAAAATCACAAACATTGTTAATCTTCTAGATGCGATCACAACTTGCCAATCGTATCTCATCCATTCGTCAAATTTTCTTACTAATTTTGTGACTATGCTTAGAGACATAATTTCTAATGATTGGTTTACCATATTTTTACTCCTGGGCTTGGTGTGCTTGACTCTTAGCAAATACCTTTTTGCACATCGTTTTAAAGACTTTTTGGCAGTTATTGGAAACTCTAAGTATTTAAAGATTTATGCGAGAGATCAAAAATTTGTTGATGGTTTTGATGCTTTACTTTTTTTTAATCTTATTATTTCTGTATCAGTGTTTGCCTATGTAAGTTATTCAACATTGGTCAATCCTGCTGATTTTAACCTCAATCAATTTTTTAAATTATTATTTGGAATAGGTGTTTTATTCTTAATAAAAGTATTATTAGAACGTTTAATAGGAAGCCTTTTCGAGATAGATGAACTGATAGATGCTTACTTATTTCAGAAAACCACCTTTAAAAATTATTCTGGGTTTCTTCTCTTCCCAATTAACTGCGTACTGATTTACGCTGTTTCCCCTTCTAAAACTCTTATTTACCTCGTTATTGGGCTTATTATTCTTGTTAATCTTGTTGGTTTTATTACGTCATTTAAAAATCATCAAAAATTACTTTTAAACAACATTTTCTATTTTATTTTGTATCTTTGCGCACTTGAAATTGGACCCTATCTGATTTTATATAAGTTAATTAAAGATTTCAACGCTTAAAACACTTTAAGTAATATGACGAAAGTGAAAACGATTTTAGTATCTCAGCCCGAGCCTAAAATAGAAAATTCGCCTTACTATGATCTTCAAGAAAAGCAAAAGGTTAAGATTGATTTCAGACCATTTATCCATGTTGAAGGTGTAGAAGCCAAAGAAATCAGACAACAAAAAGTTGATCTTTCTCACTATACGGCTATCATTCTAACCAGTAGAAACTCTGTTGATCATTTTTTTAGAGTAGCAGATGAAATGCGATTTAAAGTTCCAGACACAATGAAATATTTTTGTCAATCTGAGGCTGTAGCATATTATCTTCAGAAATACGTGGTATATAGAAAACGTAAAATCTATGTTGGTAAACGTTTGTTTTCAGACTTATGCCCTTTAATAAAGAAGTATAAAGACGAATCATTCTTATTACCTACGACTGATAAATTAAAACCAGAGGTTCCAGAAATTTTGAACAATTTAGGTGTTAAATGGAAAGAATCTGTCTTTTACAAAACTGTTATTAGTGATCTTTCCGATCTAGCTAATGTATATTATGATATTTTAGTATTCTTCAGCCCTTCAGGAATTGAATCCTTATTTCATAATTTCCCTGAATTCAAGCAAAACGATACACGTATTGCTGTCTTTGGAAATACAACAATCAAAGCCGTTGAATCGCGAGGATTACGTGTTGATATTTCAGCACCAACCCCTGAAACGCCTTCCATGACTATGGCTCTCGAGAAATATATAGAGAAAACTAATAAAGGAAAATAAAGACATATTACGATAAAAAAAATGCGATTTCTAATTGAAATCGCATTTTTTTATGTCCTGATATTTTCTATTTAAGATTTGGAGCACCTGCCATAATTTCTTCATTGGCATAATCTTCAAACTTTTTGAAATTGTCTCTAAATGATTGTGATAACTTATAAGCAGTCTTATAGTAGCCTTCATCATTATTCCAAGTTGATCTTGGGCTTAATACTTCTGTTGGAACATTTGGACACGTTCTAGGTTGCTGTACTCCAAAAACAGAATGCAGATGATAATTATCCTTATTAGCGGCTTCTAAACTTCCGTCCATTGCAGCACTTATCATTGCTCTTGTATACTTCAATTTCATTCTAGAACCAACACCATAAGGTCCACCAGTCCAACCTGTATTTACCAACCAAACATTAACACCTGTTTCCTTCATTTTAGCACTTAGCATTTCTGCATATTTTGTAGGATGTAAAGGCATAAACGGTGCTCCAAAACATGCCGAGAAACTTGGCAATGGTTCGTCAATTCCGGCTTCAGTTCCAGCTACTTTGGCAGTGTATCCAGAAATAAAATGATACGCTGCTTGACCTGGCGTTAATTTTGAAATTGGAGGTAACACTCCAAAGGCATCAGCCGTTAAGAAAAATATATTTTTTGGGTTTTTACCTATTGAAGGCTTTCTAATATTCTCTATATGATAAAGCGGGTAACTTACCCTAGTATTTTGAGTAATCGTTGTATCCCCAAAATCAACATCACCCTTATCATCTAGAATTACATTTTCTAGTATGGCTCCTGGTTTAATTGCATCGTAGATTTCTGGTTCTTGGTCACGTGTTAAATTAATCACCTTGGCGTAACAACCTCCTTCAAAATTAAAGACGGTATTTTCATTGGTCCAACCGTGTTCGTCGTCTCCAATTAAGCTGCGGTCTGGATCTGTAGACAAGGTTGTTTTTCCTGTGCCTGATAATCCAAAAAAGATTGCAGTATCTCCATCTTTACCGACATTAGCACTACAGTGCATTGGTAAGGTGTTCTTAAAAACTGGTAGTACAAAATTTAGTGCAGAGAATATTCCTTTCTTGATTTCTCCAGTGTATCCTGTTCCACCAACTATGGCCATTTTACGTGTAAAATCTAAAATGGCAAAATTATGTTGTCTGGTGCCATCAATATCAGCATCTGCCATAAAACCTGGCGCATTAATTACAGTCCATTCTGGCGTAAAACCTTGCAATTCTTCCTCTGAAGGCCTTAAAAACATATTATAAACAAACATGTTAGACCAAGGGTATTCGTTAATGACTCGTATGTTCAATCTATAATTGTCATCTGCGCAAGCATAACAATCTCGAACAAAGACTTCTTTGTGAGATAAATACGCTGTTATTTTTTCATATAACTTTTGAAACTTATCAGACTCAAATGGTTTATTGATATTTCCCCACCAAACACGATCCTTGGTAATATCATCTTTGACGATGAATCTATCCTGCGGAGATCGGCCAGTAAATTCGCCAGTATTCACTGCTAAGGTGCCGTTAGAAGTTTCTACTCCTTGACCCTTTGCCACAGCTAGTTCTTGCAGTTCGACAGGTGATAATTGATATTTTACTTCAGCATCCTTAATGCCGTAAGATTCTAACGAAATCGTTTTCGTTGTTGGTGTATGGTTTACCATAATTTGTATGTGTTGTTTAGGCTGCAAAATTAAACAATATTTTAAAGTAGTCTGTTAATTTTAAGATTTATCAGCCTTGGTTTTCAAAAACTTTATTAACAATATGGCCCAAGCGATAATTAATAAGAGTCCGCCAATAGGTGTTATAAAACCAATTGCCTTAAAATCAAATCCTGAAAGGTCATTTGTCGCTAATCCGTATATGGATCCCGAGAAAAAAAGAACACCAAGTAGCACCAAATAAAAAATGACTTGTTTCGTCTTTAGACCTATTCCAGAATAGCTTCCTACAAATAGCAGAAAAAGTGCGTGGTACATTTGGTAGCGCACACCAGTCTCAAACGATTGTTGTGATTCAATGCTAATTACTGACTTTAAACCATGTGCGCCAAAAGCGCCTAAAACAATAGCTATTAGTCCTAAAAGGCTACCCATGATTAGAATTTTTTTGTTCATATATATATTAGATTTAGGTTTTTATAAACCGTTGTATTTATTACATTCGTGTTGACATTTGTTATCCGTTTTGTGAACGCATCTAAAGGCATTCATTTGAAACAGTACACACAACTTAAATTTCATTAACAAAATTACTCAACTCATCCCATTATGCGAAAAATTTTAGTTATTGGTTCTGGAAAATCAGCATCATACCTTATAAAATATTTATTAGACAAATCTGAAAAAGAAAATCTTCATATCATTGTTGGTGACATTAACACAAGTAATGCTAATAAATTAATTGATGGTCATAAAAATGCTAATGCCATCAGCTTAGATGTTTTTGATAAATCTTCAAGAGAACAAGCTGTTCAAAATGCCGATATCGTGGTCTCAATGCTTCCAGCGCGTTTTCATATAGAAGTAGCTAAAGACTGTATTAACTATGGGAAAAACATGGTCACTGCGTCTTACGTCAGTGAAGAGATGCAAGAATTAAATCCTGCGGCTACAGAAAAAGGTTTGGTGTTTATGAACGAAATTGGAGTAGATCCTGGTATCGACCACATGAGTGCTATGCAGGTCATAGATAGAATAAGAGACCAAGGTGGTAAAATGATTTTGTTTGAATCTTTTACTGGAGGTCTTGTCGCTCCTGAAAGTGATAATAATTTATGGAATTATAAGTTTACTTGGAACCCTAGAAATGTGGTTTTAGCTGGTCAAGGAAGTGCTGCCAAGTTTCTTCAAGAAAGCTCATATAAATACATTCCATACAACCGCTTATTTAGACGTACCGAATTTTTGGAAATTGACGGTTTTGGCCGCTTTGAAGCTTATGCCAATAGGGATTCACTTAAATACCAATCCGTTTATGGGTTAGATCATGTTGAAACATTATATAGAGGCACGATGCGTCGTGTTGGCTTTAGTCGGGCATGGAACATATTTGTGCTTTTAGGAATGACCGATGACAGCTACACTATAGATGACAGTGAAAACATGAGCTATCGTGATTTCGTAAATGCATTTCTTCCATATAGTCCCACAGATTCTGTGGAACTTAAGTTTCGACATGCACTCAAAATTGACCAAGATGATATTGTTTGGGACAAACTTGAAGAGTTAGATATTTTCAGTAAAACAAAAATGGTTGAAATTAAAAAAGCGACACCAGCACAAATTCTTCAGAAGATATTAATGGATAGTTGGACACTTGATGAAACCGATAAAGACATGATTGTCATGTATCATAAGTTTGGATATGAGCTCAATGGTAAACGTCATCAAATTGATGCAACCATGGTAACTATTGGTGAAGACCAGACCTATACCGCCATGGCAAAAACAGTAGGTTTACCGGTAGCCATAGCCACAATGGATATCTTAAATGGAAAAATTTCAACTCCTGGTGTTCAAATTCCTATACGTCGAGAAGTCTATGAACCTATCCTTGAAGAACTCAAGGAATATGGCATTCAATTCACTGAAAAAGAAGTCCCGTATTTAGGATATAATCCTTTGAATGCGTAATTTCAATGGCTAGTTATCAAATGGTATAACAACCGAAATTTCCGAAGATCTTATGAAAATAGTAAACCAAAACATTCAAATTGATGGTATTGACAAAAAGATACTACGTGCTTTGATGACAGACGCTAGAACCCCTATTTTAGAAATTGCCAGATTGGTAGGTATTTCGGGTGCTGCTATTCATCAGCGCTTACGGAAACTGGAGAAATCAGGATTAATTTCAGGGTCTAAATTTGTTATTAACCCCAAAGTTTTAGGATATACCACGATGGCTTTTATTGGTGTTTTTCTTGATAAAGCGGTAAGTAATCCGCAAGCTGTAAAGCAGTTACAAAAAATACCTGAAGTATTAGAATGCCACTATACGACTGGAAATTGGAGTGTTTTCATCAAAGTATTATGCAAAGATAATGCACACTTAATGCATGTTCTTAATCATGATATTCAATCAATTACAGGGGTCTCTAGAACCGAAACCTTTATTTCTTTAGATCAGCAAATTGATCGACAGATTAAGATTTAAAATCCGCATATAACAAAAAAAGGCAACCTATATGGCTGCCTTTTCTATTTAAAAGTATACGATTAGATTACTTGATAATAATCTTTTTAATTGTCGATTGATTTTCTGTAGAGATCGTCATAAAATACATTCCTGACGATAACACATTTGATAAATTAATTTCTTGATCTCCAGTATTTCCATTTAAATTTAATTGTGAAACTAGTCTACCGTTTAGATCTGTGATCACAGCAGATTGCAACACATTCCCTGCATTCTTTATAGTGATAGTTCCATTTGAAGGATTAGGTGCAACAAATACAGAGTTCTCTAATGTAACATCTCCAGTTGAAAGCGTTGTATACGTAAATACCGCAGGTATACCTCCTACTAAAGCAGCGTATGTTCCATCAGTAATTGCCTGAGTACCATAGTAATTTGCTGGATTAGTCAAAGCAATTTTGGCTTCATCAACAGTAGCAAAAGTATAAACTCCAGTATACATAGCATTATCATTTTCTTGCGACGGCGCAGGTCCAGAACCTACTGCAACAGCTGTTCTAGGTAATCCTGTATCAACCAATCCTGTAAATAAGTTAGTTTGTGTTGTACTTAGGCTATCATCACCTGAAAAGGTAGTAGATGATCCACTTAACATAGAAATAAATGTTGGAGCAACACCAGTACCCTGAATAACAGTGATTTGATCACCTCCAGTAGACAATGACATACCGGTACCACCTATAATAGTGCTGTCTCCTCCATAATCTGCAAAATCAGGACCTGGTGCAAGATCGTTATATTGAACAATATCACCAATTGTTAGTCCACCAGTAGGTGCGGTGTAAACAAATGCACCTTCGCCACAGCCCGCAGGATCAAAAGTTCCTGCTGGAACCGCACCACAATCTGTAAATAAAATTTGTGTTCCAGGCATGATATCTACAAAAGTTGTAAATGCAAAGGAGTCAGGTGTATCAGCTTGATACCAAAATACTGCAATATCGCCCGGTGCCAATACCGTCTGTGCTTTTGTAGAGTTTGAGTACATCATTATACTCGCGCAAAAAGAAAGTAAAAGTAGTTTTGTTTTCATAGTTTATATATTAATTGTTAATACGATAAAAGTACCACATCTATTTGACGTGGTACTTCAATATCTAAAATATTCGATATAATAACATAAGATTTAACCTACATTTAATATATCTTATTAGCTTCTTGGCGGATATAAGCCTTGCATGCAAATGATATAATTCATCCCTAAAAATGGGTTTTGGATATCAAATGGTTGATTTCCACCTTGTAAACCTGTATTTCCTGATACTGATCCTCCACCAAAACTAGCGTCATTAGGACTAGAATTATAAGGTGTTCCAGCAGATGCAATACCTATATTGCGCCCTGATGGCTCATCATTATCTCCATCCTCCTCATTACAGCCTAATGTTGCAGATAAACTACTTCCATCATGAGCATGAGAAGGTAAATTTCCAGTTGTTAAGCCCACAGTTTCTCGACCAGCTTTCTCTCCTAGTGTAACAGGTTGTAATCCAGGACCATTACCTACATGTTTTGGAACACGACCTCTTAAATCTGGTAAAGCGAAAGTTGTTCTTCCATCACCGCCGTAAGTTGTTCCCAAAATTGAAAACAAAGCTTGATATTGACTAATTGCTAATAATTGACCGTTACAAAATGCCCAGTTTCTTGGTGCAAAGTTTCCTCCGAACATTTCTATTACACCTATATATGTATCATCCATAATATTGTATTTTTTAAATTAAAGTTTTATTTGTTTTAGTTTAGCTTCTTGGTGGAAATGTTCCTTGTAAAGCAATGATATAATTAACCCCTAAAAATGGGTTTTGGATATCAAATTGCTGACCAGATCCTTGATTTCCAGTATTTCCAGAGACAGTTCCTCCGCCAAAAGTCGCGTCGTTTGGAGAAGAATTATAAGGAGTTCCAGCTGAAGCGATTCCAAAGTTTCTACCTGAAGGTTCTTCATTATCCCCATCCTCTTCGTTACAAGCTAATGACATGCTTAAACTACTGCCATCATGGCTATGAGCTGGCATGTTTGCTATAGTCAAACCAACAAGTTCTCGACCACTTTTTTCACCTTCTTGAACTGGTGACAATCCAGGTCCTGACCCCATTCCTTTTGGTAAACGACCTCTTAAATCAGGAAGTGCAAAAGTAGTTCTTCCATCTCCACCATAGATCGTTCCTATTAAAGAGAACAATGCCGAATATTGAGAAATGGGTAATAGCTGTCCGCTGCAAAACGCCCAACCTCTTGGGGCAAAAGTTCCGGCAAACATAATAATCTGTGCTAAATACGGATTCATAATTTTTGTATTTTTCTAATTGGTTAATATGAAGATCAAATGTCGGGTTTTAGGTATCAGAATTTTACCGCAAAACCACTATAAGGCAAAAACAGGTAGATATACCTATTTTTATTACACAACTATTTTTTTAAAAACTATTGATGTAGCTTTAATGCCAAATTAACCTAATAAACTAGTATAAAAATGACAAATCCCGTAAAACTATCTGATGCAAAAGCATGGACTTTAAAATGGCAAAATGACAATCCTAATCATGCCAAAGCATTCTTAATTCCTGTGGCTGATTTATTAATGTGTATGACCGAAATGGGTCTTACGATTTCTAGAGACAAGAATGGCAATTTAGTGGCAGACGACCCCAATGCTCAAGTGAGAACTTACATGGGTGCAGATGAAAGCCAATCTGAAGGTTTTGGTGAAAAACTGGTGATTGTTGGTACGGTAAAAAATGGCGCTATACAAAGCGATATTGTTGAAAACGGCTCTTTCCCGACAGATGGTGGCGCTAAACTTATAGGTAGTGGTGCTTTTGATTTCACAAAACCATGTCCGAGTAATTGTGACCCTAAAAGCCCACTTAATCATTAAATAAACGATCTGCATGAAGCAATTTGATGACTTATTACAATACTTAGGGTTATTTCTAATTGTCTTAAATGCATTACTTTATACAAGGAGCTACATTATTGTTAAAAAAAATGTAGCTCTTTTGTTTCTATCGCTCTACTTATTTGTTTCTGGAATTGTAATGGTGTTTAGCTCTATTCTTGCTTATAATAGTGAACCTAATCTTCATTTATCACATATCTATTTCATCGCACAGTTTGTATTTTTATCACTCTTCTTCGGGTCTCTTTTTAATTCAAAGCAAAAAAAATGGGTGACTCTTATTTTGATTTTTGTATTGACTGTTTTGATCTGTCAATACATACAAAACCCGGAATTAATATACAAATTCAATCTCTTTGAAATATTTATCACCTCATTTCCAATTATAATATATTCAATAATACACCTTTACAACTCATTGAGTAAAAACGGTGAATATATGCTTGTTAATTCTGGCATTCTTGTGTATCTTACAACGAGCACCCTGATTTTTATTTTAGGAAATTATTTGGCAGAGTTTAGAAATGACTTGATCACAAAAATTTGGATCATAAACAAGCTATTATACGTCTTATATTTAGTTTTAATTCTGATAGAATGGAAAATCAAATTTCAACCAGCCAAGAGCTCATAATCGGCGCACTTGTTTATGGTTTAATTTTTTTGGTTCTAGTAACACTAGGGTTGATATTGTTTTTCTATTATTCCAGACGAAAAATTATTGAAAAAGAAGTTGAAAAAATAAACATCAAACTAGGTCATCAAAAAAAAATATTACAAAACACCATCAAAGTACAGGAAGTAGAACGCAACAGGATTGCCCAAGATTTACATGATGCAATTAGTTCAAAACTAAATGTGGTGAGTTTAACAACCAATGTACTCATAGACGATGAAACCATTCAACCAGAACATAAGGAAGCTTTAAACCATATACTTGACATTACGACTAAAACCTTAGAAAGTTCAAGAAAAATTGCGCACGAACTTATTCCTCCGATATTAGATGAATTTGGACTCAAGGTCGCACTAGAAGAATTATTTGATGAGTTTACATCGAATACATCTATTAAAATAAAACATGACATCGATGCTATAGATCATCTTGATAAAAGCAACGCACTTCATGTTTTCCGAATTGCTCAAGAGCTTATTAATAACGCCCTTGTTCATGGAAAAGCGGATGAATTAAAAATGCTATTAAAAAAAGAAAAAACCGGATTTGCATTAATGTTTAAAGATAACGGCGTGGGATTTGACGTTACCAAAAACAGCAAGAAATCTGGAATAGGATTACAAAATATTAAGAGTAGAGTTGCTATTTTAAATGGACAGCTTTTTGTTGAGAGCTCTGAATTAACAGGAAGTATATTTAAAATAAATTGCAACTCTTATGGATGACAAAATTACGATTGCAATAGCTGATGATGAGCTATTGTTTAGGCGTGGTCTTATTTCAATTTTAAACAAAGAAGAGCATCTTGATATTCTCTTTGATGCCGAAGACGGTAGTGACTTAATGAAAAAATTAAGGGCAGCTACGAAGGTACCAGACGTCATAATTACCGATTTAAAAATGCCTAAGCTTAACGGTGTGGAAACCACGAAACTCATTAAAAAAGAGTTTCCTAATATCAGAATTATTGCTCTCACCAGTTACTTCAGTAAACCGTTTATCATCAATATGATATCTATTGGTGCTGTAGCCTATTTAGCCAAGAATAGCAGTCCGAAATTGATGCTAACAACTATAAAAGAAGTAGCTGAAAAAGGTTTTTATTACGATGAGCAAGTGATGAAATTCATCCATGAAGGCCTTTTAAACAATAATGAACAACTCAAAAAATCTAATTTTGATAACACTTATTTCACGAAACGAGAGAAGGAAGTTTTAGGACTGATTTGCCAGCAATTCACTACCAATGAAATTGCTGAACAATTATTTATCAGTCCGAGAACTGTGGATGGTCATCGCAATAATTTGCTCTTAAAAACAGAGTCTAAGAATTTAGCAGGATTGGTTGTATATGCGATTCAGAATAAATTAGTCAATCTCGAAGAATCGTTTTAGGATTAAACTAAAAAAGCATCCATTTCAGGATGCTTTTTTATATGCTATTTTTATGTATTAATCGCGACCTCCAAAGACTTGTAAGGCCCAATATAACAATGATGCCAGTGCTCCGATAGCGGCCACCAAATAGGTTCTTGCAGCCCATTTTAAGGCATCTTCAGATCCTTTATATTCTTCAGGGGTTACCACATTTTTTGCTTTTAACCATGCTAATGCTCTGTTACTTGCATCATATTCTACTGGCAATGTTATTAAACTGAATACGGTTGCGAATCCCATAAAGATTAGACCAGCAACAGCAACATAATATCCTAATCCTACACCTGCGGCAGCCCCTAGCACTAATCCGCCAATAACCAACCATTGAGACATTCCTGAAGTTACCGAGACAATTGGCACCAATGCCGAACGCATTTCAAGTGCTTTGTACGCCTGAGCATGTTGTACGGCATGACCGCACTCATGAGCTGACACAGCCGCTGAGGCTGCATTACGCTGATTGTAAACAGATTCACTTAAATTTACCGTTTTATTTTTTGGGTTGTAATGATCTGTAAGTTGACCTTTAACTGAAATTACCTCTACGTCGCTAATCCCATTATCTGCTAGCATCTTCTCTGCGATCTCCTTACCATTCATTCCATTTCGCAACTGTACTTTTGAGTACTTTGCAAATTTTCGTTTTAACTGATTACTAACTAACCAGCTCACCAATGCTATGGCTCCAATTAATATATAGTATCCGAATAATCCATTCATATGTAATTTTTATTAAAATTGTTCATGATAAATATAACAAAAAGTGCGCCAAATAACACTTCAGTAATTTTGTCAGTTACTGTTTGATCAAAACTGCTTTTTGTATGACACTTACTGGATAATTTGTGACTTGAACCGTGTTTTCTTCGCCATCAACAATGACGTTATCACTCATATTAGAGAATACAATCTTAAACTCCATTCTATCCTCATAAAAAGTTTCGGTTGTTGTGATTAAACTATTCCTGACTTGAAATACACTGTATAAGGTGTTATTAAAATAATTCGCATTCAATAAAATTCCATTATTCTCATCGACCATGAATTCACCTTTTGAACGATCCTTAATGATAAGCTTATACACTTTTTCCATAGGTTTGGAACCACTCGCATATACCAGTTTATAGTCAAAAGTGTGGATGGAATCTGTGGCTTGAAGGTGAAACTCCATCCCCACATTTTGTTGCCCATTTTCATTTATTATAACAAGATCCCCTTTATAAACACCTACATAGTCGTCTGGAAATACCTTGTCTTGGCCTTGTACCGAAAAACAAATCAATAGCACTAATACTGTCGTTAAAACTCTCATAATTAACATTTTAGTAAAAATAGTAAAAGTTACTGAAGTACTTGGCCATTACCAGTTAAAAAGGCAAAACGCAACTATAATTTATTGCTTTTACATCGCATCAATTTGCCAATTAAATGCTTCAGCAATTTCTTTATAAACAATCTTACCTTTGACAATATTCAAGCCCTTTGCCAAAGTTTGGTCTTTATCACATGCCATTTCCCAGCCCATATTAGCAAGCTTTAAAACGTAAGGGAGTGTGACATTGGTTAGGGCTAATGTGGACGTATATGGAACCGCTCCAGGCATGTTAGCCACGCAATAATGCACCACATCGTCAATAATATAAGTTGGATTTTCATGAGTTGTTGCTTTTGTAGTCTCAATACAACCACCTTGATCTACTGCAACATCTACGATAACAGTTCCAGGTCGCATATCTTTTAGCATATCTCGAGTGACAAGTTTAGGAGCTTTAGCCCCTTTTATGAGTACACCTCCAATAATTAAATCATGATTTTTTATTCGTTTTCTAATATTGTACTCGCTAGAAAACTCGGTAACTACATGATTTGGCATCACATCATTGACATAACGTAACTGTTTCATATTAATGTCCATAATTGTCACATGAGCACCAAGGCCAGCAGCCATTTTAGCCGCTTGAACACCAACTATCCCAGCTCCTAAAACTAATACACGTCCTGGAGGCACACCGGGAACACCTCCAAGCAATACGCCTCGGCCCTTTATAGGTTTCTCTAAATATTTAGCGCCTTGTTGAATCGCCATTCTTCCAGCCACTTCAGACATTGGTGTTAATAGCGGCAACGAACCATCTTCATCTTCAACCGTTTCATAGGCGATACAAACTGCATTACTTTTAAGCATTTGTTTGGTAAGGGTTTCACTTGATGCAAAATGGAAATAGGTGAAAATTACATGTTTTGAAGTAATTAAAGAATACTCTTTTTCGATAGGCTCTTTTACCTTAACTATCATGTCACCTAAGGCATATACTTCGTCAATCGTATCTATGATTACAGCTCCAACATCTTGGTAATCTTTATCCAAAAAGCCACTACCAAACCCTGCATCCTTTTGAATAACTACCGTATGATTGTTTTTTACTAATTCAAAAACTCCCGCAGGCGTCATTCCTACGCGGTTTTCATTGTTCTTAATTTCTTTCGGAATTCCTATAGTCACCTGTTAAAATATTAATGGTTATCCATAGAAAAATACGATGAAATTTGTCATAACACTCTTGGAATGGTAAGTTCCTATTAATTTTTATGAATTTCGTAAAATATGAAGTTTCTATTATGAAGTTTTCAATTTTATACACCGTATCATTTTCTCAATTCTCTTTAGAGTGTATCACTTTAGACACAGTATCATTGTCAAATATAATAATTAGGCTTTCATCTTTCGATTCAAAAAAACTAGGCGCTTTTCCTAAGGGATATATTAAATGATCTTTCCCTTCTAAATTAGAGGTTTTAGCTTCTCCTAAACGTAACAAAACATCCGATTTTGATTCTCCAATAAGTAATTCATTTTCAACAATATCCTTAGCCATGGTATAACGAGTCAAAGGATCATTCTTCCAATTCGCTTCATCAAATTGATTTTCATTGATTGAAATGAGAATAACGCTAATTACAATCGCAATAACCAATATGAAAAGCGTTTTCTTATACATTTCTAACCCACTATATTTACAATCTTACCTGGAACCACTATCACTTTTTTAGGTGTACGCCCTTGTAATTGGGCTATTGTTTTTTCGTGAGCCATGACTGTTTTTTCAATCTCCTCTTTGTTCATATCTAAGGGCAATTCTAAGGTGAAACGTGTCTTTCCATTAAATGATATTGGATAATTCTTGCTGCTCTCCACTAAATGCTGCGCTTCAAACTTCGGAAATGTTGCTATTGAGATTGACTCGTCATTTCCAAGACTGCTCCAGAGCTCTTCCGCAATATGAGGTGCATAAGGTGACAATACGATGAGTAAAGGTTCAAGAATTACTTTGCTCGTGCATTTTTGAGCTGTCAATTCATTGACTGCAATCATAAACGTAGACACCGAAGTATTAAACGAGAAATTCTCGATATCTTCTTCTACTTTTTTGATGGTTTTATGTAATGTCTTTAGGTTGTCTTTTGTTGGTTGAGCATCGTTAACGTTTAAACCGTTATCACCCACATACAATTTCCATAGTTTTTTAAGGAAACCATGAACTCCAGTAATTCCTGCCGTGTTCCAAGGTTTTGCTTGCTCTAGAGGCCCTAAGAACATTTCGTAGAGACGCAGACTATCGGCACCATATTGCTCGCAAATGGCATCTGGATTAACGACGTTGTATTTAGACTTCGACATTTTTTCGACTTCGCGACCCACTTTATAAACGCCTTTTTCAAGAATGAACTCTGCGTCTTTAAATTCATCTCGCCAAGTTTTAAAAGCATCAATATCTAATTCATCAGAGGCATTGACAAAAGCAACATCGGAGTGGATAGGCTGAACTTTTGTATTTGCAATTAAGCCTTTAGACAAAAACCTATTCGTGCCTTCTTCTCTATATACAAATGCACTAGTTCCTAATATCATCCCTTGGTTAATCAGCTTTTTAAAAGGCTCGTCTACATTGACAAAACCTCTATCATGCATAAACTTCACCCAAAAACGGGAGTATAATAAATGACCTGTCGCATGTTCGCTTCCACCTATATATAAATCGACATTTTCCCAATAGCTAAGTGCCTCTTCACTTGCAAACACTTCATCACGCATGGCTTCTTCCATATATCTAAAGAAGTACCACGAGCTTCCTGCCCAGCCTGGCATGGTGTTGAGTTCTAGAGGAAACACTGTTTTATTATTTATATTGTCATTAGTAACTACCGTGTTAGTTTTGGTGCACCAAGCCCAAACATCAGCGCGACCCAAAGGAGGCTCACCTTCTTCTGTTGGCAGATATTTTTCAACTTCTGGCAAACGAATAGGCAAATGTTCTTTGTTTATCATTTGCGGCATGCCATTCACGTAATACGCTGGGAACGGTTCTCCCCAATATCGTTGTCTGCTAAATACAGCATCACGCAATCGGTAATTTGTTTTTCCTTCGCCTTGACCCAGTTGCTCTAATTCATATATCGCGCGTTTCGTCGCTTTTTTATAGTTCATTCCGTTAAGGAAATCACTATTAGTAATAATCGTATTTGCTTTATCGTCAAAAGCTGCTTCAGAAATATCAACTCCTTCAAAAATGTTAGGGATTGGAATATTAAAATGTGTTGCAAAATCATAATCGCGTTGGTCTCCACAAGGCACAGACATCACAGCTCCTGTTCCATAGCCTGCTAAGACGTAATCACCAATCCAGATTGGAATAGGCTCTTTGGTAAATGGATGCTCAGCATAGGCACCTGTACATACACCTGAAATGGTTTTGACATCTGCCATACGATCGCGTTCACTGCGTTTTGCTGTTGCTTGAATATAAGCTTCTACCTCTGTTTTTTGATCTGCAGTTGTAATTTTTGATACCAAGTCATGCTCTGGTGCTAAGGTCATAAACGACACACCAAAAATAGTATCAGGACGGGTTGTAAAGACTTCAATCACCTCATCATGACTATTCACATTGAATGTCACACTAGCACCAACCGATTTACCAATCCAGTTGCGCTGACTCTCCTTGAGTGCATCTGTCCAATCTATGGTCTCTAGGCCCTGAAGCAAGCGTTCGGCATAAGCTGAAATTCGCATACTCCATTGGGTCATTTTCTTTCTAATCACAGGATGTCCTCCACGTTCAGAAACACCATTAACGATTTCGTCATTGGCTAAAACTGTTCCTAACGCAGGGCACCAGTTCACTTCTGTTTCGGCGAGATATGTCAGGCGGTATTTCAATAAAATCTCTTGTTGTTCTATTGAAGAAAAACGAGCCCAATCTTGAGCTGTAAACGCTAAAATATTATCATCACAAACAGCATTTACAAAGGCATTCCCTTCGGAAGAAAATTTCGAAATTAAGGTATCCATATGTTCCGCTTGATTTGTATCGTTATTGTACCATGACTCAAACAACTGAATAAAAATCCATTGTGTCCATTTGTAATAGTTTGGATCACTTGTACGCACTTCTCGACTCCAGTCAAATGAAAATCCGATTTGATCTAACTGACGACGATAGGTTTTAATATTAGTTTCTGTAGTAATGGCTGGATGTTGACCTGTTTGAATCGCATATTGTTCAGCGGGTAATCCAAAACTATCATATCCTTGGGGATGCAAAACATTAAATCCCTTATGACGCTTATACCGTGCATAAATATCACTAGCAATATAGCCCAGCGGATGCCCAACATGCAATCCCGCACCACTTGGATAAGGGAACATATCTAACACATAATACTTGGGCTTATCACTATTGTTTTTAGCTTTAAACGTCTGGTGTTCTGCCCAATATTTCTGCCATTTGGCTTCTATAGTATTGAAATGATAACTCATGGTAGTCCTGAAATTTAGACCGCAAATTTACACGTATTACAACACAATTAAAAGTTTAAGCGTTGTAAACCTTATACAAACAAATTGTTTTTTATTTTTACATCATTAATCCGGCACTTTTATGAGCACCTCATTTGACAGATATCAAAAACGAAAATTAATCTCATCCTACTTTTCAGTAGTGATTAGCATTGCTTTGGTCTTGTTCTTATTGGGTTGCTTAGGCCTATTAGTATTGAACGCCAAAAAGGTAGCAGATCATTTTAGAGAGCAGGTAGTCGTGACTATCTATTTAAATGATTCAGCAAAAGAAGTTGAAGTCAATCAACTTCAAAAAAGTCTTGCGATGGCCCAATATACCAAAGAAGCCAAATACGTTTCTAAAGAAGAAGCTGCCCAAATTATCAAGTCCGATATTGGTGAAGATTTTATGGAGTTTCTTGGTGCTAATCCACTACAAAACTCAATTGATATATACCTAAATGCTGATTTTGTTACCAACGAAACTTTAGATGGGATTGCCGCAGAATTAGCGAACAAAGCATTTATTGAAGATATTACTTATGATAACGATTTGGTTGAAATCATGAATAATAACGTCAAGAGAATTACTTTCTGGGTGCTAATTTTAAGTGCTCTTTTTACATTGATTGCAGTGCTACTCATCAATAGTTCAATACGCTTAGCTGTGTATTCTAAGCGTTTTATTATTAAAACGATGCAAATGGTAGGCGCCACGAAACGATTCATTAGAAAACCATTTGTTTTTAAGAGTATCCAATTGGGTGTTATTGGAGCTATCGTCGCACTTATTGGAATGGCTGTGGTTTTATACTACCTCGATAGAACGTTTCCAGAGCTAGAATTACTGCAAAAACCAGTTTTAATCGCTGTATTATTTATTGGCGTCTTTCTCTTAGGAGTTTTGATTACTTGGATTAGTACGTTTATTGCTACCCAGCGTTTCCTTAATTTAAAGACAGATCAGTTATACTATTAATATTTAATTAAGAATTTGAACTAAAATTTCTTTTATATTTACATCATATTTAAAACATGGGAGAACAAAAACGCAAAGACGCTACTAAAGACGAATTTATCTTCGGAAAGAAAAACTACAAATTCATGCTTATTGGATTAGCATGTATTGGACTTGGTTTTATATTAATGTCTGGCGGTGGCAGCAATGATCCCAATGTATTTGATGAAAGTATTTTTAACTGGAGACGCATTAGATTAGCCCCAACTTTAGTACTCATCGGTTTTGGTATTCAAGTGTATGCCATATTATTAAACCCAAACAAACATTCTAAGTCGAAATAATCCATTTCTAAAAAGAGTTTTCAATTTTCTTATTTGGAATTTGAATTAGGTTAATTGATATTTGCTAAATATGGATATTTTAGATTCAATTATATTAGGAATTATTCAAGGACTTACCGAATTTTTACCTGTATCATCTAGTGGGCATTTAGAACTTGGAAAAGCGATTCTAGGTGACGATTCCATTCCAGAGGAAAGTTTACTCTTCACGGTTGTTTTGCATTTTGCCACTGCTTTAAGTACTATGGTGGTTTTCAGAAAGGATATTTGGGTAATCCTTAAAGGTATTCTAAAATTTCAATGGAATGAAGATCTACAATTCCTAACAAAAATTATCATCTCTATGATTCCCGCTGTACTTATTGGCTACAACTACGAATCTGAACTCGCCGAACTATTTGGAGGCAATATTCAATTGGTAGGTTTTATGTTATTGCTAACCGCATTCCTATTATATCTTGCTGACAAAGCCAAACATACTGATAAGAAAGTAAGTTTTAAAAATGCTCTAATTATAGGCTTTGCCCAAGCCATCGCCATGCTGCCTGGTATCTCACGATCTGGAGCAACGATTTCAACATCGGTTTTGCTTGGAAATGATAAAACCAAAGCTGCACGATTTTCATTTTTAATGGTAGTGCCATTAATTTTCGGTAAAATAGGGAAAGATGTCCTCACAGGGACTATTAGCTACGACAGTACTAACTTTACAATCCTTTCTGCTGGTTTTATTGCGGCTTTTGTTTCAGGATTATTTGCATGTACTTGGATGATTTCACTAGTTAAAAAGAGTAAGCTAACTTACTTTGCTATTTACTGTGTGGTGGTAGGCTTTATTGCGATCACTTATGCTTCAATGAATTAATATATGACATCTGGAGAAGACTTTAAATCTGGTCAAGTACTACTCATAGACAAACCGTTGACTTGGACATCCTTTCAGGCCGTGAACAAACTGCGTTGGGAAATCAGGCAAGCATTTGATATCAAAAAAATAAAAGTTGGTCATGCAGGGACGCTTGACCCTCTAGCAACTGGCCTTTTAATTATTTGTACAGGTAAGATGACCAAGCAGATAAATACCTTTCAAGGTCAAGACAAAGAATATACAGGAACCTTCGTATTAGGTAGCACAACTCCGTCTTATGATTTAGAAACGGATATAGACTGCACCTACCCTACTGCTCATATTTCCGAAGAGATGATTCACAAAGCTACCGAACAATTCATTGGTACTATTGAACAATATCCTCCTGTGTTTTCTGCATTAAAAAAAGATGGTAAACGCTTATATGAATATGCGCGAGCAGGTGAAAACGTAGATATCAAATCGAGACCTGTAGAAATTTCAAAATTTGAGATTACAACTATTAATGGTTTAAATATCAACTTCAGGGTAGTATGTAGCAAAGGAACTTACATTCGTTCGCTTGCTCACGATTTTGGTAAGGCTCTAGATTCTGGTGCACATCTATCGGTTTTACGTCGTACTAAAATTGGTGCGTTTGATGTTAAAAATGCCGTTTCTCCAAATGATTTCATTTTGTCCTTAGCTTCGGAATAATTTTTGTTGTAGCGTTAGGTCTAAAATAATCATTAATGACTAGACAAATCTCAACATTAATTTTGCTTCTCTGTTATGGAGCACTCTACTCCCAAGAACAAGAAAAAACAAATGGTGTTTTTTATAAAGCCTCAGTATCTGCTACACTCATTAATAATGAAGATTACACACTGTTTAATGATAATGACGAGTCGTTTATTGATGTCAACGGAATTTTCTTCAACAATACATTAGGCTATCAATTTGATAACCGAACCAGTGTGGGCCTTAATATAGAATATGCTCATTATATAAATCAAAATCTGAATTTTTTACCTCTTTATTTAGACTTCACTTATAATATCTTTGATTTTGATGATGTTGTTTTCGTACGTGGTGGTTACGGAAAATTAGTGAGTCTGGGAAAGGCATTTGAAGATGGCACCACTTATAAAGTAGGATTTGGTTATCGGGCATTTGATGACAATTTTAAAAATTCCTGGCTTATTGGATTCGATTTTAGCCGAAAACGCTACGGTTTTAGACAAACAGAAAAGTTATCTAGCTTTTCTGTTTTCTTGGAATTTATGCTGTTCTAATCTTTTTTTACTACTTTGACGTATATTAATGACCAACTCATAACAAAATTAAACCTACTTGGATTTTATTGAAAAACATAAAGCCTTCATTCTAACGACCCTAATTACAGGAACGATTGTACTTGCTATGTTCAGTTTTCATATCAAACAAAAGACTGTATCTGTTACCGAAAGCTATTATCAACTTGAGCCCCCTACAACAGAGGAACTAGAGGACCAAGAACTACAAAAGCGTATTGAAGAACTCGCTAACTTAAACCCTAAATCCAATCAGGCGTTTAACGAAGATGAAGAGTTCAAACAAATGATGCGTAATTTTAAAACTGTGAACTCCAATGATTTTCAAGAGGTTGCAGAAGATACCGAAAAGCCTACGGAAGAGAGCTCTGAGAATCCAGAAGAGTTATTAACTTCTAACACTGAAATTAGTTCATCTAAAACTTATGCTTTAAACGAAAAAGAACGTAAAACCTTTAATAAAGCTAATGATATATTGGCCATGCACTCAACAAAAAAAGATGACAAGACCAGTGAAGGCAATAAAAGTAGCAGTGTTTCCTTTTCGTTGTCCAACCGGACGAAAGTGAGTTTACCACCTCCTGTGTATCTCTGCGAAGAAACTGGAAAGATCGTTGTTAATATTAAAGTTAATGCAGTAGGTCTGGTAACAGAAACTTATATCAATTCATCGTCTTCAACCGATAACCAATGTTTAATTGATCATGCCATAGAATATGCGAAAAATGCACGTTTCTCTTCCGCAGATCGAAAACAACAAATTGGCTCAATTACTTATTATTTTCAAGGAAAACATTAGAGTCCCAACATACTCATCACGTCATTTATAATATTTTGACCTTTGTCTTTATTGTACCAACCTTGTAAGTCCTCTTTAAAATCAGGCGTTAATTGTCCGTGTTCCCTTTTATAAGCAGCTACCATTTTTGTAGCTTCACTAGGTCGAGGTCCAAATGTGGCGGTGACGTCACCAATGTTATTATCAATCATGATTAATTTTGCAATAGCTCGTCCTCCATGAGTTAAAAACTGATCCATCAATGCTTCATTTTCATCTCTAAAGACTAATTTTAAATTGATATTAGGATTCAATTCAGCCAACTTATTTAAAACTGGAATCACGTGAGCGGCATCACCACACCAACTTTCGGTAATCACCAACCAGGTGATATTTCCTTTATAATTAAACAATTTAGTTTTGATGTCTTCGGAAATTTTCACGGTTTTATCCCATCGTTTCATGCGACGATCATTAAGCATGGTATAATTAGCTAAAGCTTCCGTTTTATCATCTCCAGAAGTAGATTCTTCTTTCACTAATTGTTGTACTAGTTTGCGATAGTCCTGATAAGATATTGCTCTTTTCAAACTATCTTTTATGATTTGGTTTAATGATGTCTGTTCCAATGTAGTCATGTGATTTGTATTACAAAATTAGGTTAAACTTAGTTAAAGAATACTGACTTAAATCATAAAATTTGCCTTCGATAAAATTGTACTCTACATTAAGACGGATTCTTTATAAAAAACTTACTACATTTAAAATTCAATACTATTTTATGGAGAAACATAGATGTGGTTGGTGTTTAGGAGATGCTTTATATGAAGCCTATCATGATGAGGAATGGGGTGTTCCCGTTCGTGATGATGATACCTTATTTGAATTCTTAATCTTAGAAACCTTCCAAGCCGGTTTAAGTTGGATAACCATTCTTAGAAAACGAGAGAATTTCAGAAAAGCATTTGACGATTTTGACTATCGAAAAATTGCTACTTATGATGATAAAAAGATAGATGCTTTGATACAAAATACTGGGATTATTAGAAACAAATTGAAAATTAATGCGACTATTAGCAATTCACAAGCCTTCATGAATATCCAAAAAGAATTCGGTTCGTTCTCAACATATATTTGGGCTTTTGTTGATGGTAAGTCTGTTAAAAACAGTTTAAAAAGTTATAAAGACGCACCTGCAAATACACCATTGAGTGATATCATTAGTAAAGATCTAAAAAAGCGCGGTTTTAAGTTTGTTGGTTCTACTGTTGTTTATGCACATATGCAAGCAACAGGAATGGTTAATGATCACGAAGTTAATTGTTTTAGATATGATGCTGTGTAGACTAGCCTAAATACGTTAAGAATTCAGACCTTGTAATATCTTCAGCGCCTAAACTAGCGAGATGTTTTGTAAAAACTTGACAGTCTATTAATTTATAATCTGAATTTTGAATAAAAGTAATAAAGCCCACCTTACTCGCATTACTTACCTTGCTGAACATACTTTCGCCACTAAACACCCCATTATTAACGTCAACACCATACAAACCACCAACCAATTCTTTGTCTTGCCAGACTTCAACAGAAATGGCATAACCTAATTTAAACAATAACGTATAGGCTTCCTTCATGCTTTGAGTAATCCATGTCCCATGCTCACCATCTCGATTTATTGAGGAGCAATTGGCAATAACAGCCTCAAAATCTTTGTTTATAGTCACTTCAAAATCCCTATGTCGCAATACCTGTTTCATACTTTTAGATACTTTCAATTTCTCTGGAAATAGAACAAATCGTGGGTCAGGAGACCACCATACTATAGGCTCATCTTGTTCAAACCAAGGAAAAATTCCACTTTGATAAGCCAATAGTAATCGCTGCGGAGACAGATCTCCACCTAAAGCGACTATGCCTTCTTTTGAAGCCAAAGACACATCTGGAAAAACAATATCAGTATTTAAAAAGTGCATATAGTACTCTTACACTATGATTATCCATTAGGATGTTAAAACTAAGGATTTACTTTGAAATTCTATGATTTTTCGCCATATTTGAAATGACCTTTATGGATGAAATTTTGTTCAACATTGCTTTTTTTTGAGTTTGTTTATAATGGTCAAACCTAAAACCACAATATTAAGTCCTGAAAAATTTCAGGACTTTTTTTCTATAAAAAAAACCTCAATAGTAGTATTGAGGTTTTTTTATTTTAATGAGTGCTTATATTAAAAAGGCAGATCATCATGATCTTCTTCGTTTAAATTTGTAGCTGGTTCAAACGCTTCTGTAGGAGCTACAGGTGGCGCACTTCCTGCCTCTGCTTGTGCTGCTTCAATTCGCCATCCTTGAACAGAGTTAAAATACTTAGTCTCTCCTTGTGGATTAACCCATTCACGACCTCTTAGATTAATACTAACTTTTACGGCTTGTCCAACTTGATAGCTATTTAATAAATCGGTTTTATCTTGGACAAATTCAACCAAAATATGCTGTGGATATTGTTCTTCTGTGGTTACTACTAATTCTCTCTTTCTAAACCCATTGCTTCCAAACGTTTGAGTTTCTCCAATCATTTTGATTTTTCCTTGTACTTCCATTTTTGTATTACTTATATTAATTTAGATTCTTTACTATTGTTATGATAGTAACAGTTTCCATGCACTATCGACATCACCATAACTCAAATAGTTTCTGGCAATTTTATGTTTCTCGTGATGTGATTTATCCTTAATATTAGGGTAGCGTTCACTCACATTGTTTATAAATTCGTCTATTTCGTTTTGCTCTGGTAAAGCTTCAACATTTCCTAACATCCCCAAATCATTTCCAGTAAGCACCATACTATTTTTAACTTGACTTGGCATAGCATCAACACCTATTCCTAGAGTTGATAATGGTTTGGGAATTTCAAAAAATCCTTTTTTTGCACGGTTATAATAACTTCCACCGGCCCGAGACACTAAGTCTAATTTTTCTTGCACAATAATCCCTTCATCATCCAATACATCATCAGAAATATGTAATTTCACAACTTCACAAATTACCAAATTACCAGCACCACCTTCCGTTCCTAAAGCAACAACCTCATTGACCTTACATTCAAATTGAACTGGAGATTCGGCTACTCTAAAGGGTTTTACAATATCAGACGCTAACATCGTTAAACCAGCTTTCTCAAATTCATTAACACCTTTGGCATATTCAGTACTACTCAGCGACATTTGTTGTACAATATCGTAATTAACCACATTTATGACCACCTCTTTCGTTGCTTTAACATTTTCAAGAGTATGCTTTATGGTATTATTTCTCACACGTCTAGCCGGAGAAAAAATCATAATTGGCGGATTAGAACTAAAGACATTAAAAAAGCTGTAAGGTGATAAATTTGGAAGTCCATCAGCATCTACTGTACTTGCAAAAGCAATGGGTCTTGGAGCCACAGCACTTAATAAATAAGCGTGTAATCGTCCTGTAGAAATGTCTTTTGGATTAAAAGATGCCATGTTAACCTTGTTTTACCCTTAAACGCAACCGTTTCAAGATATTGAACTGCAAATGTAACTATATTGTAAGTGTTTTAAAAATGAATTCGACCCATCTGAACACAATATTATTAACATATTTCCTTTATATTTAAAATTCAAAATTATAGTTGATGGCACTAAGCATGAACCGCAATATGACGCGATGGATAATCATCGTTGCTTCCTTTATCATTATCTCTTTAATATTATGGAATACCTATGCTTTTTTTCAAAATTTTAAAGCAGAAGAACGCAGTAAAATGCAAATATGGTCATCTGCCCAAACAGAGTTTTTAAACTCAGAAAACAATCCCAATTTAGATCTTATACTAGAAATTTTAAATAGCAATACCTCTACACCAGTTTTGGTAGTTATTAATGAAACTGGTACCGTTGGAAATACTAATAATATTGATGACTCTGAAATTAAAGATTCAATTGCAGTAAAAAAACTGATTTCAAAATTTAAAGCTGAAAATAAGCCCATTGAGGTCATGATTGACGATGAAGTCTATTCAACAATTTACTACGGCTACTCACCATTATTGAATAAGTTAAAATATTATCCTTTAGCATTATTGCTTATTATCTTCCTATTTGCTGCCGTAGCATATTTCTTCTATAAAAGTTCTAAGACAGCAGATCAAAATAAATTATGGACGGGTATGGCCAAAGAAACCGCACATCAAATAGGAACACCCTTGTCATCATTGGTGGGATGGACTGAAATTCTAAGAAGTGAGCACGTAAATCCAGACTATCTCATTGAAATTGAAAAAGACATATCCAGATTACAAATGATTACAGATCGTTTCAGTAAAATTGGTTCTATACCTACTCTGGCAAAGAGTGATATCGTTAAGGAAACAATCGACTCTTTTGAATACCTCAAAGTACGCTCCTCAAAATTAATTAACTTTAAAATTACCACACCAGAGCAGCCCTTATTTGTTGACCTCAATAAGCAATTATATAGTTGGACAATCGAAAACTTAGTTAAAAATGCCATTGATGCCATGAAAGGCAAAGGCACTTTAAAATTAGCCATAACTCATGATGATAAGCTGGTAAAAATTACTGTTGAAGACAGTGGAAAAGGAATCACAAAGCAAAATTATAATTCGATATTTCAACCTGGCTATACCACCAAAAGGCGCGGTTGGGGTTTAGGTTTGTCTTTAGCAAAACGAATTATTGAAGATTATCACAATGGAAAAATAAAAGTTCTTCATTCTGAAATTGGAAAAGGAACAACCATGCAGATTTCGTTGAAATTAATATCCTAATTAGATCACATGAAAACGCCAAAATACATTACGTTACAAGAAGTAAAACTGAACAATAATTGTCCAGAGTGCTATTCTACTGAAGGATTAGAACTAACGTTTAAACAGCGTTTTGTTGAGAATGCACTGTACAAAGCAATCACTGATGATCTTATCAACGAAATGCATTGTAAGGTATGTGATACTGCAATCTTTCCTGTGCGTTGGACCGATGAAATTGAACAAGTGGTAGCGTATCAAAAGCGTGCTGCAACTCCAAAACCAAAATCAATAAAATTAAAACGGTTAGGCTGGCTTTTTATTTTGGCGGATCTCTTAGTGTTAATTGTTGTGATTTTATTGATAACTGGAGTCTTGTCCTTTTAATTTACAGAAAAGAAGCTATCCGTTCTGCGATGGCTTCAAATTCAGCAGTTTTTAATTGTGTTTTGGTGGTAAAACGCGCATCTTCCATGGTTGATAATGGAATTAAGTGAACGTGAACGTGCGGAACTTCTAATCCAATAACAGTCATTCCAACGCGCCTACATACCACAGCATTTTCAATAGCTATCGCTATTTGTCTTGAGAATTCCATAAGTCCATGATACGTTGATTCATCAAGATCAAAAATCTTATCAACTTCTTTTTTCGGAATACATAATGTATGTCCTTTCGCATTAGGATTAATATCTAAAAACGCCAAAAAATCTTCAGTTTCAGCAACTTTATAGCAAGGAATTTCACCATTAATTATTTTTGTGAATATAGATGCCATAGATTTATTTTTAGAGTCTATGTAAATATAAAAAGATTCCTATGACTTAGAACTCTTTTCTAATATTTTGTGTCGTGTTCTCACACGAATTATATAAAGTGTAATGACTTATCTAGAAATCTCTAAAATATCGAATTTCATAACACCGTTAGGCACTTGAACTTCCGCAACTTCTCCCACCATTTTACCTAATAGCCCCTTCCCAATAGGCGAATTCACAGAGATTTTTCCAGAGGCTAAATCGGCTTCACCATCAGCTACTAAAGTATAAACCATTTCCATACCATTAGTTTGGTTTTTAATTTTCACTTTTGATAATACTAGAGCCTTAGAGGCATCCATTTGAGACTCGTCGATCACGCGTGCACCAGACAAGGTTTCTTCTAATTTAGAAATTTTCATCTCTAACATCCCTTGCGCTTCCTTAGCCGCATCATATTCTGCATTTTCACTCAAATCACCTTTATCTCTTGCTTCGGCTATTGCTTGCGACGCTTTTGGGCGCTCAATATCTTTCAATTGCTTAAGTTCGTCTCTTAATTTTTTTAATCCTTCAGCAGTATAATAAGATACTTTACTCATAATTCACTCGTTTAGGTTAATAATCAAATCTCTAATAGCTATATTCAAAATATCCCGAAACGAGTTCGGGACTAATGAAAAAATCCCGCTATCACGAGATTGAATTACAAAGATACAAAATATTTAATTCAACCTTTAAATTATTGTAAATTGCAACAAAAAGTTAACACCCCTATGAAAAAGCTTATTCTTGTTTTATCTCTCTTATTTTTAACCAATTGTGGTAATGATGATACTGTAAATAGATGTAATTTCCTATTTGATGTTGGCGTCAATGCAACACTCAATCTCAACTTACCTGAATTTAGTCAATTGATATTTACCAGTAATGTTGTCTATGTTCCTAATCAAGGGAATGCAGGAATTTATGTCATCAATATTGGAAATGACACCTATAGAGCTTGGGATGCTGCCGATCCTAATCACGCCTTTGATCCAAACTGTTCTTTTTTACAACGCGATGGTGTTGATGTGACCTGCGGCTGTGCTGATGAAAACAAATACAGCTTATTTACTGGACAATCCCTTGGAGATCCATTGCCATGCGGTCTTAGGGAATATCGAGTCACGGTTTCTGGGGCGAATTTGGTGATTAGCAATTAGATGAAATAATCTGTAACGTATATAAAAACTCCCAATCTAGTGATTTGGGAGTTTTATATTGATGCTATTTAAAATTTTAAGGTTAATCCTACTAAAAAGTTAGTCGTAGCTTGGGGGTAATACCCAACACCTTCCACTGTTGAAATAGTTCCAGGATTACTAAAATCATCATCAAAGGTGAAATAATAACCATTAGATACAAATTTTTCGTTGAATATATTATTTACCAATCCTGTGAACACAACCGAATCAAATATCGACTGAGTTTCTATGGTGTATGTGATGTTGAAGTCACTTGTAAAAAACCCATCTAATTTGGACAATTCTGCTTCAGTATTACTCATAAATTGTTCACCAACATACTTACTTAATAAAGACATTTGTAAGTTTTTAGTTGGCTGATATACAATGGCATTTGCAGCTATCAACGCTGGTGAAAAAGCGATATCTGTTGCTCCTAAATCAACCAATGTACCATCAAATGAAATGATTGTCTCTTGATTTCTATTCGCACTTATGGTTGCATTAGGTTGCAAGGTCAACTTTGGGGATACTGGAATTACAGCTTCTAATTCTAGTCCTAAACGATAGCTTTCACCACTATTGGTGCGAACAGGATTTCCAACATTATCAATATTTCCAGTTAATACTAATTGTTCATTATATAGCATTAAATAACCATTAGCATTAAAACTAAAGTTGCCCTTTTTATGTCTCCAGCCAAGTTCGAAATCGTTAAGTTGTTCTGGTTGCACATTGGCATTATTTTCAAAATCATCGCGACTTGGTTCCCGATTTGCTCTAGCATAAGAAAAATAGAAGTCATTTGTAGGGTTCAATTCAAATGTAATTCCTGCTTTAGGATTGAAGAAGGTGTAATTTTCGTCAACAGTGAAGTTAGCCAAATTAGAGGCTATACCTGAGGTTTCATAATTTACATGTCTTACCTGTATGTCTCCGTAGAGTTTGACACGTTCATTCAATCGGAAGTTAGCTTTAGAAAAAACTGAAACATCGTTCTTTTTGGCGTTCCCTTCATAATAACGCTCTCGAATATCACTCTGACTTGCAAACTCTGCCCAAATAACTTCTCCAAAATGATCTCCATTATAGTGACTAATTGAAGTTCCGAAGATTAAATCTAGGTTATTATTCTTATAATTAGCACTGGCATTAATCACATAATAGTCATTATCTAACCAACGACGTCTTACCAAATCTGTTGTGGTAACAGATTCACCATTAACCGTTATAGGTTCTAATCCGTAGGTCTCAAAATCGTCATCTTCTCTAAACTGTTCAAAAAACCCACGACCGTAGGTATAATTTAATCCAACAGTTGTTGACCATTGATTGTTATAGCGCTCATTCCAATGCAACTGATAATGATCTTGTTTATAGTCATCTACTTCGCGATCATAAAACTGAATATCACCATTATCATCTGTATAAAGTCCGGCTGGATTGAATGTTCTATCATTTGCTAAAGTTTCTGCATCGATTCCAAACCATGATTGGTATGTTACTTCACTCCCACCAAAAGTAATTGCTTTGATGAGTGTATTATCATCGACATAAGAGCCCTGCAGATAGTACGATTTTAAATTGGTAGAAGCCCTATCAATATATCCGTCTGAAGCAATATTTGATAGTCGGCCAGCAATTTCGAAATGCTCATTTAACAACCCAGTACTAAACTTCACAGTATGTTTTCTAGTATTAAAACTTCCAAAAGAATTAGAAATTTCTCCAGTTGCCTCTTTTGATATAGCATCGGTAAGCACATTAATACTAGCTCCAAATGCGCCAGAGCCATTAGTTGACGTACCAACACCACGTTGCAATTGTAAACTCTCAACAGACGAAGCAAAATCACCTAAGTTAACCCAAAAGGTCCCAAGAGATTCAGCATCATTATATGGAATACCGTTAATGGTGACATTAGTAGACTGAGAACTTATACCACGAACGCGAATTCCCGTATAACCAACACCAGCTCCTGCATCAGAAGTTGTTACCACTGACGGCAAAAAGTTTAAAAGCATAGGGATGTCCTGTCCTAGATTTCGTTTAGCGATTTCCTTTTTAGTCAAATTACTATGTGTAATTGGAGATTTGGCATCAACACGAACGGCTTTTACGAGCACTTCGTCAAGTTTTTCCGTTTTTGTTGAATCTTGTTGTTTCTCTTGTGAAAATACATTGAGCGTCAATGCAAAAAAACATAAAAAAGCGAATACATTTTTCATTACGATTAGATTAAATACATTATAATCGAATAAAAAGAGGTTATTATTCTTTATTAATAATTGTTTTGCTTACTAGTTTGATTTGAATACAAATTAGTCTTTCTATATGGCGATTATCGCCTTCCTTAGCAGCATTACCTGCTCAGGTTCAATGGGTATGATCTCAGCCGATAATAGGCACCCCTTTTTTGAGAACGTTACAAAGATAAAATAGATTTACGGATTGTACACCAATAAAATTTAAAATTTTAATCAATCGATTGGTGGTGGTTTTCGATATGATTTTTTTTCTGCTTTTTTCCGTTTATTAGCCAATCTCTTTTTTTTGGCTGCTTTAGTAGTTTTCGTTGGAATGCGCTCTTTCTCTTCAATTAAATTGAGCTTTATCAATTCTAAAAACCGACTTATAATTAGAGCTTTATTTTTGTGCTGACTTCTACTTTCACCACATTGCATGATTAAAATAAATGCCTTTGACAGTTTGCTTTGCAGATTAGATTTAAGACGTTGCTTTTGATCTTCAGTTAATACAGCTGAGTGTTCCACATCAAACATTAATTCTATTTTAGAAGCTGTTTTATTGACATGCTGACCACCAGCACCAGAACTGCGAATGGCTTTAAATTTTAACTCATTCAAAAGTAATGATTCATCAAACATGATTATTTTATTTGATGTGGTGCTTTGAGAAGATCGTTAACTGTTTTTACAGGATTAAAAGTAATTAACGGAACCTCTACAAAAATCGTATTCCAATTAGCCATACTGCCATTCCACAGGCCAGGAAGTTCTAGTGCTTTAAGGTCCTTACCCGTTTTTGTTTTCATGGTAATAAATGCCGTTTTAGGGTCTACAAATTTCCGAAGGTCAAATTTTTCACCTTTATGATTCTTTATTCCACACACTAAATCAACCGGATTAAAATGTGTGGCGTTCTTTAAAATTTCCTTTTGACGCTTACTCTTTTTATTAATTTGAGCCGATTCAACAATTTGAAGCGATATATTTCCACTTTCGTCTTTGACCCAAAATGGCCCACCTCCCGGTTCACCTTCATTCTTTACCATACCACATACGCGGATTGGCCTATTCAACTTTTCCGTCAAGTACTCAATCTGATATTTAAGGGAATACTTTTCAAATTCTGAACTTATCTTAACATTCATTTTGTTTACTAAGAACTCAGCAATTTCTATAAGTTGATTTTCAGATAAATCACCGTTATCTAGCAAATCTAAATACTTAAAAGCTTGTTTTTGAACCTCAAAGAGAATCCCTGCTAGAACTTTTTTGTATTTAGCAACTTCCTCTTTATACTTATAAGTTACCACATTATCTATGTTTTTAATAAAGATAATATCAGCTTCTAAATCGTTTAAATTTTCTATTAAAGCACCATGGCCAGAAGGTCTAAACAGTAATGTGCCATCATCATTCCTAAAGGGTTTATTCTTGGGAGTTACCGCAATTGTATCGGTAGATTCTTTTTGATAAGAAAAAGAAATTTCAAATCTTGAATCTGTTTTTAGTTCTACTTTTTCTTCAATCCTTGTAAATTCCTCATCAAACTTATGTTCATGTTTTTCTGAAATCGTAAAATGTAATTTGGTCGATTCATCATCAGAAGAGTACAAAGCCGATTCATATAAATGTTCACCAAAAGCGGTTGCTACCAATTGATTTTTATAAAGATGAAACGGGAGCAAACCTTTAGGGTAATTACCATAATCTAACTTATCCTGATCTAACATCATTTGAACAAACATTAATCCTTGCTCATTAAGTGATAGGCTATCAAAATTTGGATATTTTTCTTGAAGGTGTTCCTGAACAATATGAAAAAATGGAAACTTCTCAATACCAATAAAAAAAAGGGATAAATCTTTACTCTTGTGCCTATTTATATAAGAATTAATACTTTCTTTCCTAACAGAATACTCATCTAAAAACTCAAATAAAAAACTGAACATTCTAGTTGCTGCACCAGAAGCTGGAACAAACTTTAAAATACATTTTTCTCCTTTTGTTTTGTCGAATAATGAACTAAAATATGATATTTCATCTGGTTTCAAACTAAGAATCCCATTTCCAATGGTGGCTTCAGAAACTAAGTTTGAAAAAGGAAGACCATTCTCGAAAAGGGCGATTTGCTGCTCCACTTTTTTCAAGCTCAACCCTTTACGCTCAATTTGTTTTATATCTTTTTCTGAAAAATTCAATATGCTTTTTTTAAAAGTTCATCAATGTATCTTTTACAAGTATTGAGTCGTTCTTCAAAACTACCTTTCACCGTAATAAATGGTTTTTTAGATCGCTTCAATATCTGTTCAAACCTCTTATACATTTGTAATCGATTATTGGGCTTGTCACGAATACCATCGGCTTCCCATGCGATGTCAATATAAGTTAAAAAATACAAATCGTAAGTGTTTTCCAAGGCCTTTTTTTTGACAATTTCAGGACAAAATCCGTTATAATAAAACTCCGAATAAACTTGAGTCTCAAGAAGATCTGTATCACAAATTAAAAGTTTATTAGCGCTTTTTAATTGTTCATTCTCCTTTTGTATTTGTCCGATGGCAATTGGCAAGACATCGTCTTTTGTTAGCGGCAAGTTTTGTTTGGATTTGAGTTCAGCATAATAACGAGAAAACTCCTCAACATAGGTCGTTTCATAGTAATCAGCAAGAGCTTTTGCTAAAGAGGTTTTCCCTGTAGATTCTGGACCATATAAAACGACTTTTATACAGTTTGTGTTTCTATCTGAGATTTGTTTAAGCTTTTCTTCCATGCTAAATAACCTTGTATTGCTACAATGGTAAATATTAAATATTGTAATGACAACATTCCCCAACCTCTATAAGCATATAGTGGTACTGTGATAATATCTGCAATAATCCAAAGCGTCCAGTTCTCTAACTTTTTATTAGCCATAAACCACATTGCAGTAAAAAATATCCCAGATGTAAAAATATCAATATAATTAGAAGAATCAATCGCTGTTCCGTATCCTTTATAAATAAAGTATGTGATTAGCATTGTAAGTAAAAACATTCCGAATCCGATCCATTTTTCTTTGTTGTTGGTTCTAGAAATTGGCACTACATATGTATTGTCTTTTTTTCGCGACCAATTCCACCATCCGTAAATACTCATAACGGAATAGTAAAAATTCATCATCATATCTCCCATGAGCTCATCATGTAAAAAAATATAGACTGTAATTACTGTAGCGACGAGTCCAATTGGGTATACTAAAATATTCTCTCGCTTGGCATATATCACACTTGCAATACCAAAGAAGAATGCTATTGCTTCAAGAACTATCAAATGGGTTGCTCTATTTTGATAGGTTTCAAAAAAAAACTCAAAAATGTGGTTCATACTCGAATCTGTCAGATTTTACTACCTTCATATGTAACAAGCCATTTTCAATGAGCTGAAATGCCTCTTTTATTTCGACTGTTAGTAGCTTCATTACTTCATCATAATCGCCATAGACTTGAGTGCTTAATGGGTTTTCAAGCACGTTCAAGTTGGATGCACGCAATTGTTTTATGAAATGAATAATTGCCGGCTCATACTCATCTTGTAACGGACTCAATGTTAATTCTACAGATATGTTCATAGCACTAATTTTAATTCCTCAAAAAATGTGTCGTCGTCTTCAAATGCCGTGCCTATCACAACAAGATCGGCTCCAGATTGGTATGCTATTTCCAATTCTTGCGCAGTTCTAATACCGCCACCAACAATCAAGGGTATATTTAATTCATTTTTTACAGCACAAATAATTTCTGCTGGTATTGGTTGTAAGGCGCCACTTCCAGATTCAAGATATATCAATTTCATCCCGAGAAGTTCGCCTGCTTTAGCAGTATCAATAATTTGCTGAATATTTTGACGAGGTATTGGTTTTGTTTGTGTTACTTTTTCAACAGATGTTTCTTTTCCATTTTCAATAAGAACATAGCCTGTTGGAATCACCTCCAAGTTAGAATGTCTGAGTTGAGCCACCGCCGATATATGCTTCTTTATTAAATAATCAGGGTTATCTCCCGAAATTAATGACAAGAACAGTAATGCATCTGCATGCTCACTAATTTGAGTAATATCTCCAGGAAATAAGACGATTGGTAACTTCGTGTGTTTTTGTAATTCAAAAACCAATGCTTCAGTAAGATGATCTTCTACAGTACTACCACCAACAAATATATGCGTGGCCATTGAAAGGTTAACCTTTTGAATAAATGCCGAAAGCTGCTGGAGTGCCATCTTATCAGGATCAATTAATATAGCAAGCATTTTTTTTCCTTCGAAAATTGAATATAATATGTTATGGTAGATCTCTTTCATTCAGGCCGTAACGAAGGCGCAAGTAAAGCCTTCAAATTCTAAAAAATGAGTATTGTACCTGTACTTTTTGTCCTTATAATCAATCCATGCAACAGTTTTTGCATCAGACAACATAAAAGGTATCACCAAAAAATGTTCACGAAATAACATGCCCGGAGTAGCAAATAACTTATATAACGATTCTTTTATACCCCAAATGACTGTAAGTTTCTTAATATATTCGTTATCATCATCGGATAAATAATTAAACTCATAGTCTACAAATTTCTTCGCGATGATCGCAATTTTATCTCTCTGCATTTCAATATCAATGCCCACCTCCGAGCGACTAATAATTACGCCTGAAAACGTGAATGAATGTGTAATTGAAATATGCTTACCATCTTTTAAGTGTGGTTTGCCGTATGCATCGTAATACAAATCTTGATCGGTATATCCAAAATCCCGCAATAAATGGCGCACACTTAAAAATCCTCGCTGATGCAGTTCGCTTTTCATTCCTAAAACACGTTCCAAACTATTGTTCTTTAAATCTAAGGGACCTAATAAATCCTCATACGACTCTGTAATCTTCCATATTTTGACAATGGTTTCTTCGTTTAGGTGGATAGTTTTATATAATGGCATTTAATTATCTGAAACTTAATGATTATCTTTGCAGCGCCTTTGGCAATACAACAATTAGACAAGCGAATTTAACCAATTTTAAGCTCTAAAGCCAAAGGAGTAATAGAATTAAACATTAAGAAAGTTAAAAAAAGACAAATGGATAAAACCACAACTTACGTACCGTACAAAGTAAAAGACATGTCTCTTGCAGATTGGGGAAGAAAGGAAATTGAATTGGCAGAGGCAGAAATGCCAGGGTTGATGAGTCTTCGTGAAGAATATAAAGATTCTCAACCATTAAAAGGTGCTCGAATTGCTGGATGTCTTCATATGACCATTCAAACGGCGGTATTAATTGAAACACTAGAAGCTCTCGGTGCAGAAGTGACTTGGAGTTCTTGTAATATTTTTTCAACACAAGACCAAGCTGCTGCTGCAATCGCTGCTGCTGGAATTCCAGTATATGCATGGAAAGGTATGACTGAAGAAGAATTTGATTGGTGTATTGAACAAACATTATTCTTTGGTGAAGATCGTAAACCACTAAACATGATTTTAGATGATGGTGGTGACTTGACTAATATGGTTTTTGATCGATATCCAGAATTAATGGAAGGGATTAATGGTCTATCAGAAGAAACGACTACAGGAGTTCACCGTTTATACGAACGCATGAAAAATGGAACATTATCAATGCCGGCGATTAACGTTAACGATTCGGTTACTAAATCTAAATTTGATAATAAATACGGTTGTAAAGAAAGTGCTGTAGATGCGATTCGTCGTGCTACAGATATTATGCTTGCAGGAAAACGTGTAACAGTTTGTGGCTATGGAGATGTTGGGAAAGGAACAGCTGCTTCTTTTAAAGGGGCAGGAAGTATTGTTACTGTTACTGAAGTAGATCCAATTTGTGCTTTACAGGCTGCTATGGACGGTTTTGAAGTCAAACGTTTAGAAACCGTTGTTGGAAACACAGATATCGTAATAACAACAACAGGAAACAAAGACATTGTTCAAGGACAACACTTTGAAGCTATGAAAGACAAAACCATTGTATGTAATATTGGTCATTTTGATAATGAAATTGACATGGCTTGGTTAAAGAAAAACCATGGTAATACGCATGTAGAAATCAAACCACAAGTAGATAAATATACTATTGATGGTAAAGATGTTATTATTCTTGCTGAAGGACGTTTAGTTAATTTAGGATGTGCAACAGGTCATCCAAGTTTTGTAATGAGTAACTCATTTACAAACCAAACGTTAGCGCAACTTGAATTATGGACTAACAAAGATGCATACAAAAATGAAGTCTATATGTTACCCAAGCATTTAGATGAGAAAGTAGCAAAATTACACTTAGCTAAAATTGGTGTTGAATTAACTGAACTTCGTAAAGATCAAGCAGATTATATTGGAGTACCTCAAGAAGGTCCATTTAAACCTGAATATTACAGGTATTAATAAAAGCCTGATTTGCAGGAATTTGAATGACAAAACTAAACCCAAACACTCATTGAATGTTTGGGTTTTATTTTTAAAATGGATACATTAAGACCTTGATATTGCTGAACAAAAAATTATGAGTTTACAAAACTTAAATCTCGCGCTTACTAATTTAGAGCCTCACATTGAAAACCATAGTGTTTCTAACTTAAAAATTTCTAAAGGAAATCTCGCTTGGCATATAGACCACAGCCTTAAGGTGGTTAATACTGTAATTATTGCGCTCCAAAAATCTGATCCAAATTCGTATAAAAATAATTTTAGTTTTTTGGGAAAGCTATTCTTTAAACTTGGTTTCTTTCCTAGAGGAAAGGCTAAAGCTCCAAAATATGTTAAACCTCCAGAAGTTATCCTAAAAGAGGATCTTATCTCACAAATGCAACGAGCTAAGGCTAATGTTGAAACAATATCTAGTTTAGACAAGAACGCTTATTTCAATCACCCATTATTTGGTAATATTAACACAAAAAGAGTCACCTATTTTTTAGCACTACACACAAATCATCACTTAAAAATTATAAATGATATTGTCATGACATAAATATCTCACCTATCTAGAGTTGTAAGGTTTTTTTATTTGCGTCTTATCTTTCTTTCAAAATATGGTATTTGTATATTTACTTTATGCAAATCACACCAAAACTTAACAATATAGAAACCTCAATTTTTTCTGTAATGAGCGCTTTAGCAAATGCGCATGATGCTATTAATTTATCTCAAGGATTTCCAAATTTTAAGAGCGACCAAAAGTTAATTGACGGAGTTTCAAGAGCCATGAATTCAGGTTACAACCAATATGCGCCTATGGCTGGAAGTTTAGAGTTAAGAAAAGCCATTTCTAAAAAATTTGACATTCTATATAATTCAAGTTACCATCCAGAAACCGAAATTACAGTTACGGCTGGTGCAACACAAGCTATTTTCACCATCATTTCAACTTTTGTAAAACCCAATGATGAAGTCATCATCTTTAAACCTGCCTATGATTGTTATGAACCAGCCATAAAACTAAATGGAGGAGAGCCTATTTCTATTGCACTTGAAGCGCCCAATTACCTCATAGATTGGAATCTTGTTGAACATAGCATTAATAATCAGACCAAAATGATCATTGTGAATACACCTCACAATCCAACAGGAACTGTGATGAGTGAACATGATATGCTAAAACTTCAAGAACTCACAAATGAAACAGACATCATTATACTTAGTGATGAAGTTTATGAACATATCATTTTTGATGCTGAGCAACACCAAAGTATCTGTAAATTTCAAAACTTAAAAGAACGCAGTTTTATAACGGCATCTTTTGGCAAAACCTTTCATAACACAGGTTGGAAAATCGGCTACTGTTGTGCGCCTAAAGACTTGATGGAGGCCTATAGAAATGTACATCAATTTAATGTGTTTTCGGTTCATCACCCATCCCAAAAAGCATTTACCGATTATCTGAAAGACTCTAGTCATTATTTAAATTTACCCGATTTTTTTCAAGAAAAACGGGATACATTTTTAAGCCTTATTAAAGATTCAAGATTTAAGTTCACCCCTTCTAAAGGCACTTATTTTCAAGTACTCGCGTATTCAGATATTACAACTATGAATGACGTTGAATTCGCCAAACAATTGACCACTAAAAATGGTATCGCATCCATTCCATTATCCGTTTTTTACGATAATAAACAAGACCATAATGTACTTCGTTTTTGTTTTGCCAAAACAAATGAAACTTTAAAACAAGCAGCAGATATATTAAACAGAATTTAGGCCATTATAAACCATGCAAAACGAATTAAAAATAGCACTCATACAATCTGATCTAGTTTGGGAAAACCCAGATGAAAACAGACGTCGTTTCACTGATAAAATAAACGATATGACTGAGCCTGTCGATCTTATTGTATTGCCTGAAATGTTTACCTCAGGATTTACAATGAATGCCAAAGGCGTCGCTGAAACGATGACTGGTACCACTGTATTATGGATGCAAGAATTAGCAAAACAAAACAAGGCAGCTATTACCGGAAGTATGGTTATTAAAGAAGGTAACAGATATTATAACCGGTTGCTATTTGTTCATCCTGACGGTAAAATTGACACCTATAATAAACGCCACACCTTTACCTTAGCAGGCGAACATCACGTTTATCAAACTGGTGAGAATCATACTATAATCACTTATAAAGGCTGGAGTATCAAACCTCTTATTTGTTATGATTTACGATTCCCTGTTTGGGCTAGAAACGTTGAAGATTACGACCTCTTACTGTATGTCGCCAATTGGCCTAAGGTTAGAATCTCTGCTTGGGATGCACTTCTAAAAGCTAGAGCTATAGAAAACATGAGCTATTGTATTGGTGTGAATCGCGTTGGTTTAGATTTTAATAACCATGAATATTCTGGACATTCTGCAGCTTATGATGTATTAGGAAAACAAATAGATACAATTCCTTATGATAAAGAAGTTATAGAAATTGTCACTTTAGACATGGCTCATATTAAAGCAAACAGAGACAAGTTAGGGTTCTTGAATGATAGAGATGATTTTAATCTAGAATAAACTCAATTACAGGATCCCAATTGGCTCGAGTTTCCTCAATTATTTTTGAATAGCTTATACGTTCAGGTTGGATTTGTTTCAAGTAATTTCCTGTATCCCATTGCCTATTGCCATTGGTGTCAAATATCACACGAATGAAATAGTTAACCGGTGCAATGGCCTTAAAATCAAATGGTCGCGGTTCGTCAGCAAATTGCTCATATTGTAATTCACCCCTTTCATTCACAAGCTGTATTATTATTGGGTAAGAATCCACATTCTTTAATGTGACTCTTAAGTTAGAATAATCGGCATATGTTTTTGTTCTTGCATTATGATTTATAGTATCATTTACATTTCCGAAGAAATCTTCTACTGCTCCAGGAAGTATCTGCACAAGGTATTTTTGAGATTCTTCTTTTTCGAATTGAAAACTATAGGTATTAGATAATTTATCAAATGTTGTTTCAAAAGAAACTTCGAGTGAGTCTTTGTTTAAAATTGTGACCTGCTTTTTATCAAATTTTTCAATAGGAATATTTGCTTCAATTCTAATGTCTTCATCAAAAGCTAAAGTGCTATTAGAGGCCACTTTAACGATTAATGAATCTCTATCAATAGATCTAAAACGATGATTTAGGGTGTCGACAAAAGCTTTATTTTTAATTACGAATTTTGCCGAATCCTGTTCAATCTTAGGCTTGTACCAATAATAAAGGGTATCCGACTTGGCATCTTTAGTAAGGCGTGTTTGAAATCCATCTGGCTTATCACCAAGAAGCTCAATATCCATATCCTTGTAATCCCCTTCATAGCCAAAAGCTATTTTTTGTCCGGCAACTTGCTTTGGGCGTTTAACATCAAATTCAAGAATTTCTTTAAATAGTTTTATGGTAAATAAAGAGTCTGTAGGAGCTGTTATAAATCCTTCATAAAAGCCAATTTTATCGCTGTCTTGCTGAAATGTAAAATTACCATTCTCGTCTTTTAAAGCCACTAACTTATACGCACCAGGCTTGATGTTATCAATACTAAAAGTTGTTATACTATCTAAGGTATTGGTAATATATTTTGGTTTTTCTTTGTATACAATAGAATCGGTATATGTACTGTCTTTTTCATATAACATGACGGAAACGAAGGATTCGGCTTTTCTGTCTTCTGCATCTAAAATTTGACCTTTAACAGACAACGAATCAATATAATCACCTGTTGAAAACACATATCTATAATAATCATAAGGATTCTCCTCATTATTATCGACAATACTTTGCCCGAAATTAAACGCATACGTCGTATTATCGTCTAGTGTATCATTAATAATAATTTTAATGTATTTACTGGCCGAACCCATTGGAGTAATTGTTGGTTCAGGATCCATTGGAGGTGAAATAATAAGTTGTTTTTGAAGATTCTTCACTTTGACATATTCATCAAAATAAATTCTGATTTCTTCTCCTTTAAAGTTAGTTGAAAAGTTCTCAGGGCTAGATTTCACAATAACTGGAGCCTCTTTATCTTTTGGGCCACCAGCAGGGTTGCCGCGATTAGCACAACCAATGAGCATTGCAATGATTGTAATTAGTACACCTCCTTGTAAACTTTTTTTACACATTATCCGTTCAAATTTCAACAAATTAACAACTTATTTGTTCGATACTCAAAACAATTAACGTGGTTTTGACAGGTCTAGTCTGTTATTGCGATAGTTGCCAGGCTTAATGTAATCCCTTCAATTTCCAATAACTGATTTGCGCAATCTTCAACCGTTGCACCAGTTGTAATTATATCATCGACCAGTAATATGTGCTTGTTTGCTAGGATACTCGCGTTAGTGATTTCAAAATTACTCTGTTCTAAGGTATTTCGTTTTAGTCGATCTTTAAATACCTGTGTTTTAGTATTGGTCGTTTTTAATAATGTCGAATTATTAAACTCTGCATTAAGTGCTGAGGACAAGGCTTTTGCAAATTTATCAACCTGATTATAGCCTCTAGATTTCAACTTTAACCTGTGCAATGGCACTGGGATAACAACATCAATATCAGCATAGCTTGGTACTAACTTCAATTCTTCTCCTAGCCATTCCCCTAATATTTGACCAACTTCCTCATGTCCCTTGTATTTAAGGTTATGCAATAATTGTTGTACAATTCCTTTCTTTGAAAAATGAAGTAACGCTGTTGCGTTTTCTAATTTTACACGTCCATAAAGTGATTTATGAACCTTGTTGTCTTTATCATCATGAAAACTTGTCAAAGGTAGTTGATGGCGACAATTCGTACAAATATGCAATTCATTATCGCACAAATGATTACTACATGCTAGGCAGATCTTAGGAAAAAATAAGTTTAACAAGTTTTTTATCATTTCAACGATTAAAATCAATTTTCGGATTCATATTCTTTAGTTTCGCAAAGTAAAATAACAATATTAATAATGATAGTTAACCCTCAATCATTTAACTACAGATTAATTATTGGTTCTTTAATAGTGGCAGTTGCCGTTTTGACTGTTTTTAGTTTTACGAGTTTTCAATCCATTAGAGCTCATGAACAATTTTTAGAACAAGAAAAGAAACTCGTTGAAAGTGAATTATCCCAAATGATTACACGCTATGATGATGTTTCAATTTCTAATGATCTGATTTCTTCTCAACTAGAAGATGCTAAAAGAAACACCAAACTTACTTTGGATTCTCTTAGGGTCCTTCGCAGCGACTTAACCGTCCTCTCAAAATATCGTCAACAATTATTCAATCTTAAACTTAAAAATAAGGTTTTATTTAAAACTGTAGATTCTTTAGATGCTGTAAATCAAAATTTAATGACTGAAAAGCTAGTGGCTTACAACGAATTAAAAAAGCAACAACTCGCTAATACTTCATTAGAAAAAGAAAAAAGAGACCTTGAAAAAAGCATAGAGAAAGGTGCATTATTAACTGCTAATTCCTTTAAGGCAAAAGGTTATGAGAATTTCTTCGGAGCAAAACGATCCAGTGCAAAAGCCAAACGTGTTCAAAGTATTGAAGTATGTTTTACACTCGCTGAAAACGCATTGACCATCGCTGGAGAAAAAGAACTCTATGTTCAAATCGTCAATCCGAAAAATAATGTAGTTGCTGATAAAGGCGCCATTAATTTTGGAAGCAATTCATTAATTTATAGCGCTAAAAAAGTTATAAATTATTCTAATGACGTGGTTGATGTTTGTTTAGATATTGATGCCGATATTGATGAGCGACCGCTTTTTCCAGGCACCTATTATATCTCTATTTTTCACAAAGACCGAAAACTTGGAAGTACAGAAGTTAGACTTAAATAAATTATACAACATAAATTATTAAAAACCGCTCTGTTAATTGGAGCGGTTTTTTATTTTTGCATCATGGCAAACGAAGATCAATTCAAAAAAGTAATCTCTCACGCAAAGGAGTATGGTTACGTGTTTCAAAGTAGTGAAATCTACGACGGATTAAGTGCAGTATATGACTATGCACAAAATGGAGCAGAACTCAAAAAAAATATTCGCGACTATTGGTGGAAAGCCATGGTTCAATTGAACGAAAACATTGTTGGTATTGACGCAGCAATTTTCATGCATCCTACCACATGGAAAGCTTCTGGTCACGTTGACGCATTTAGTGATCCTTTAATTGATAATAAGGATTCTAAAAAGCGTTATCGAGCAGATGTTTTAGTAGAAGACTATTGTGCTAAAATTGAAAATAAGATTGATAAAGAAGTTAAAAAAGCCGAAAAACGCTTTGGTGACTCATTCAATAAAGAAGAATTTATAAGTACTAACGGAAGAGTTGTTGGATATCAAGAGAAAATTGACAGCATTCTAAAGCGATTAGGTCAATCTTTAGAAAAAGAAGACTTAGTAGATGTAAAGGCATTAATTGAAGAATTAGAAATCGCTGATCCACTTTCGGGTTCTAGAAACTGGACAGAGGTCAAGCAATTCAATTTGATGTTTGGAACTAAGTTAGGGGCCAGTGCAGAACATGCTATGGATTTGTACTTACGCCCTGAAACTGCTCAAGGTATTTTCGTTAACTTTTTGAATGTTCAGAAAACGGGACGTATAAAGATTCCCTTTGGTATTGCACAAACGGGTAAAGCCTTCAGAAATGAAATTGTTGCAAGACAATTTATTTTTAGAATGCGTGAATTTGAGCAAATGGAAATGCAATTCTTTATCAAGCCAGGAACTCAAAAAGAATGGTTTGACTATTGGAAAGAAAACCGCATGAAATGGCACTTGTCATTGGGTTTGGGAGCGGAGAACTATCGTTTTCATGACCACGAAAAATTAGCACATTATGCCGATGCCGCTACAGATATCGAATTTAAATTTCCATTCGGTTTTAAAGAACTAGAGGGCATTCACTCACGTACTGATTTTGACTTAAAACAGCATGAAGAGTTTTCTGGTAAAAAATTGCAGTACTTCGATCATGAAGACAATGCCAGTTATACACCATATGTGCTGGAAACTTCAATTGGTTTAGATCGGATGTTTTTAGCCATATTCTCGAACGCACTAGAAGACGAAACTCTAGAAGACGGAAGTGTAAGAACCGTTTTGAAATTACCCGCAGTACTGGCGCCTACTAAAGCAGCAGTTTTACCATTAGTAAAAAAAGATGGCTTGCCTGAAATCGCCAAACAAATTGTAGAAGATTTAAAATGGGATTTCAATGTCATTTATGATGAAAAAGATGCTGTGGGAAGACGTTACAGAAGACAAGATGCAAACGGAACACCTTTTTGTATTACAGTAGATCATAACACTAAAGAAGATCAAACAGTTACGATTCGTCATAGAGATACTATGGAGCAACAACGTGTTAAAATTGATGATTTACGCAGTATCATTAAGAATGAAGTAGATGTGAAGCATTGGCTTCAAAAAATGAAATAATCCCTAATTTAAAAATAGACTCCAAATCTTAAAGCTCTCATGATATATCATGGGAGCTTTTATCTGTTTACAAGTTCAATTAAAGCTCCTAATCACATAAACCTTGTATCACCCACTTTGTCTAAAATCAAAACAATTATATAGACTTTATACTATAAATAACCTCAATTTCTATAATATTGTTTCTTATTCTCACAAATTTTAATTTTTACTATAAAATTTTAACACAATTTAGTATTTTGCCTACTGAATGAAACTAAATATTTATTGCAATTGACAGTTATTAGAAGATGCGTTTTTACATATGTGTTACTATCTATGTGGTTCTTCTCACAGGGCCAAATTGCTTTTGAAAATAATGCTAATAATCTCGGTGTTAATTATACCGTCGGAAATCCGTATTTAGGCAGTGGTGTTGCATTTGTTGATTTTGATAATGATGGTTGGGATGATTTGTCCTTCGCCTCTGGAAATGGACAAAATCTTAGGTTTTATAAAAACAATAATGGAATCTTTGTCCCTGTAACCTTAAACATTGGGATTATCAGCCATGAAACAAAGCAATTAAATTGGGTTGATATTGATAACGATGGTGATAAAGACCTATTTATCACGAGCAACACTATTGGCAATAAGATTTTTGAAAATTTAGGAAACTTAAATTTTAATGAAATCACAAACTCTTCCGGACTTCCTATTGCAAATGTATACACGAATGGGGCGGCTTGGGCAGATTATAATAATGATGGTTATCTCGATGTTTTTCTGAGCAATAAAGGTGCAACTGCTGATATCATTATTCCTAATTATTTATATAAAAATAATGGCGATGGTACTTTTACCAATGTCTCGAGTATATCTGGGATTGATGCTAATAGTCATCAAACCTTCTGTTCCGTATTTTTAGACATTAATAATGACGGATGGCAAGATATTTACACGTCAACAGACAAAGCCTATAACCTCAATCAACTTTATAAAAATAATGGTGATGGCACTTTTACAGAAATTGGATTTGCATCTGGCACCAACTTAGCTTTTAATGCTATGAGTGCGACGGTTGGTGATTATAATAACGATGGCTATATCGATATTTATGTGACCAATGGAGGCAATACTGCCTTATTAGTTAACAATGGTAATGAAACATTCTCAAATCAAGCTGTGCCCTCTGGTTGTGAACATGGCGGATTTACTTGGGGCGCTGTTTTTTTAGATGCCGATTTAGATGCCGATTTAGATCTTTACGTGAGTAGTTCTCTTTTCAATAACCCCTCCATTAATACATCTGTGTTTTATGAACAAATGAGTACTGGTGTGTTTCAAATCCCAAATAACGCTGGGTTTATTGGTGACGAAAAGCAAAGTTATTGTAATGCCATTGGTGATATCAACAATGATGGTTATCCTGATTTGGTAGTGACTAATACTAATAATCAAAGTATTGACCTTTGGGAAAACCAAAGTACAACCACAAATCATTGGCTAAAGGTAACTTTAGAGGGCACTACTAGCAATCGAGACGGTATTGGATCATTTATAGAAATCTCATTAAATGGACAAAAACAATACCGACAGACACAATGTGGAGAAGGGTATCTCACGCAAAACTCATCTGCCGAATTCTTTGGTTTAGGACAAAATACTTCTATTGACTATATTAAAGTCACTTGGCCTAGTGGTATAGTAGATCTCATAGAAAATATTAATGTAGACCAAACCGTTAACATTGTAGAAAATTCTACTACCTTATCACTTAGTGATGCCGATACATTTGTAACCGCCGTGTACCCCAATCCTGTCAGTAATACTTTGACATTGCAATCGGAAAGTCTCATTTCAGAAGTGACACTATTTAATACATTACAACAACAAGTGCGGAAGTATTCTGTTTCTCAGGTCAATTTTGAGCTAGATGTTTCAGATTTAAATGCTGGCATTTATTTCTTACATATGACCTATAGCAACAATCAATCTCAAATTAAAAAAATCATTAAACGCTAATTAACTTATTACAAAATAGGTTTGATATCAACTAAAGTCTATTAGAAACGATAACCAACTGTAATCCCTCCTTTTACCACAAGGTCATAACCCGATTCATCTGAGTTGAATAAATTACGGCCAATTCCAAGTCCAATTTCTCCAATAAAACCGCTCTTTGTAACCCATTTACCTCCTAATCCTATACCTAAAGCAAAATCTGTGACATTCTCTTCTTCAAGACCTGTAATATTCCCAAAATTATCAAAAAATATAGCGCGATTGTCTTTTACAGAACTCAGCATTCCAAATCCTTCTATGAAGAATCCCGCAGCATAATTCTGACCGAAATAGAGGCGGTAATATGGTGAAATATAATAGTTGAGATCGGTGTCTAAATCGTCATCAAAAACAACAAGAGCATTTAATCCTAGAGCAGATTCTTCATTTAAAAAATATTCATAAGATATATCAAAGCCTCCAAGAACTAAAGAAAGGGCATTGAGTTTAAGTTCATGCGATGGATAGTTTACTTCTGGGTCTACGGTATTTTCCTGAGCAAATAATGACACTGAAAACAATAGAGCAAGCGAACATAAAATTGATTTTTTCATAAAAGATGTAGTTAAAAGTTAATGTGAACTAGAGTAACAATTATGATACCAGTGTTAAGATGCAAGTATAATGAAAAGGTTGCGTAAGAAAAATAGTAATTTTCGAATTAAAAATAAGCTTTTAATTGTACAGTTCCAGTATGAATGGTTTTACTGGTTTCTGTTTTTCTACCGAAGTAATTCAAATTCAAATCTAGAAATTTGGTCAATTTCTTTTGTACTAATAAAGTCCAAGTAAAATTGTTTCCTGGTTGTAAGCCTTCTAATATTTGATACGCTACTGGTGTATTGGCATTTCCACTAAATTCATTCTTAAAGAAATTTACTTCTCCTGTTAATGCTATCTTATTAGCATTATTGTAGGTAAATGAAAGTCCGTAATTATTTTGTAACAATTGCTCAAGTTCACCAATGGTATTATCTTTAGATGTGTATTGATAAAACATATCGAAACGCGCGTTCTCATTGAAAATATATGACAGCTTGGGTTGCAAACGTAGTTCCTCTAATTTGAAGTTTCTCGTCACAAAATTCTCACTAGTACTTTCATTGGTCTCTAAGCTAGATTGTAAGGTCATTAACCAGCTTTTAGCAAACTTATGATTGAATTGTAATTGATGACTTTGTAACTGATTTTCCTGAAATCCTATTGACAGTGTCGTTCGGTTTACATTAGACAAAAAGGTATATGAGGTGGTGTAATGTTGTTTTCCTCGATTAAAAAAAAGTACATTTCTCACACTTTTGTTCAATGCTAATTGATTTTCTTCATCTGTCGCAAAGGGATTTAAATCGAAGTTATCACCTACTCTTCTGTTTTTTCTGTCAATTAAATAGGAGGTTTGGTTATAAAAGTGCGACCAGAATTTCTTAGTTTTATTTTCGGAGGTTACCCACTGTTGCGGATTGATTGTCAAAGTTTGACTAAAACGATTTTGATGGGTTTTTACAAATACTTGATTAGGCAGTAATACACGAATAAAACTCCCTTGATCAGAAAATTGTGCTAGTTCAAATTCATTGAGTTCTTGAATTCCATTGTCGTTGTAATCTATCCAGGCATAAGCCCCTTGTCCAGGCTCTGCTTCTACATAGGTGAAATCTTGTTGTGCTAACGTTCCTGAATTAGTCTCAAAGACAGTATTCCACAACACTAAATTATTCCAGAATTTTTGATTGAAGTTCAATCGAGAATTTAAAGAATTCTCATCTTTAATGGCATCATCTTCACTTTTTAGAGTCCGGTAATTGGCATAGATTCCGATGTTTGTATTTTTATTCTGAACAATGCGCGACTTTACATAATAGGTGTTGGAAGTATTAACGCGCTTGATTTGATTAGCTCTCAAACTATCATTGACTCGGTATTTATAACCCACTTCAACAAAAACACCAGTACTGTCACCATAGCCTGTAAAAGCCTCATATGAGGTAAATCGCTGACTTATATTGGTTAATAAATTTGTTTCTTTTTCACGCTGTTCACTGTCTTCTAAAGCGATTTTAGCACCAACCCATTGTTTCTTAAAGTTATAGGTCAAGCGGTTAAAAGAACGCACAAAAGTAGATGTTGAAACGCTACTAGTATTACTCAAGAAGCTAGAATTTGAAAAAATATTAAACTGATTCAGTTGTAAATTAGCCAACAAATTATGACGATTACCATTAAAGTTTTGAGAATAATTTAGGTGTTCAAATTTATAGGATGCTAATCCTTTCTTAGGATGAACAAGATCCACTCCTGAGGTTAACAAGGCCTGATTCCCTGATGGATTTTCCAGATTCCAGTCACGGTTAAATTCAGCTCTATATAAGCGTTGGATTGTTGTGAAATTCTTATTAATAATATCTGCATCAGCAAAGGCATTCAAATTCCATAAACTATCTGTTTTTATAATGCTTTGATTGACGCGTAATTTGGCTGCAAATCCATCATTATCGCCATCATCTAAATTTGAAAATAAATTAATATCGTTTCTACTTCCCGCCAATTCTAAAAACACATCCGTTTTTTCCGTAGGCTTATAGTTACCGCTTAATACTACTACTTGAAGTTTTTCAGGAGGTGTTAAGCGCACTATTGGTTCATAATTTCCTTGTGGTATATCATTTATTGGAGCTATATATTCAAAGATATTTTCCACAGCATTACTATTAATCAAGATATAATTTCCTTGATTAGGTCCGACCAAAGAAAAACGCACACTAAACAACTCATCATCTGGATTGTTAGAAAATATAAATATTTCAGTGGCACCAATAAGTTCCTTTCGGTATAAAATTCTATTTTCATCAAAAGCCTGCGCCACATCAGAGGGTGCCACCATGAGAGAAGTATCATCACCCGCATTGGATAGAATTTCAACCTGTTCGGAAGATAAGTTTTGCTGTAAAGGTTGGTTTTTAGCATCGGCTTCAGAGTAAACCGATACCCCAAGTTTTAATTTTTCAGTTTCATAGGTTCCACCGCCATACACCGTAAATCGAGAATAATTACGATCACTAAACTGATAGTCTACTGTAATTCGCATTTCCGAAGTAATTGGAAACGTAGAATTGAAAATAATCTCACCAGCATTATAATCGATAATATAATCCCTGTTTTCACCACGTTCAATAGGTACACCGTTAACATACACCGTTTCACTTCCAGAAACAATCAAGACGAACAATTCATTATTGGGTCCTGTAAGTTTATAGGGGCCTTGATTACCTTCCTGTGCAATAAACTGGCTCGTAGTAAATTGACCACGCACCAGAGCTCCAGAGGCAAAAAGATTTGTTTTAGAGTCGTCTCCATTGATATTAGCACTCACTTGCAACCCTTGTACACGTTTGGTAAAGCTGGCAAAATAACTATTGGTATTTGTTAAGTCAATATCTCCAGCTCTAATGTTCCAATCGTCACTAAAGAGTTCAATAAATACCTGATCAAATTCATCCAAACGCTGCGAATAGCCACTTTCTTGTAAAGGTATATTGGCATCTTGGATAGATGCTCTTAACGATACTTTATCGCTCAGTTTACCTGAGATTTGCAGATCTAGCTCACTATTTAATACTGAATTTTGATTATTCCCTAAGGTAACCCCTCTAGAAATACTACCTGTGGTAGTCAAACCATCAAAGGGTTTAAAGGTGCGATCGAGATTAGATTGGTTGAGTTTGTATAGCCGTTGAAGATTATTAGTATTATCAACAATAATTTTGTCGTCTAATTGAAAATATTTCCGAGTTAAAAAATCAGGATAACGCAAATAGCTTACTTCTACGGAATCGAGTTTAATAGGTGTTTTAAATGTGAGTATGGCTTTTGCAAAATCGACTTTATAATATGAGGTGTCAATGGTGGTTTTATCTTTCCGTTTCAGAATAAAAAAACTAGAGTTGATACTTACAGTGTCTATTGTAATAGAATCGCGAACCGCTATTTTTTTTGTTCTATAGTTAGTGCTGCCTTCCTGTGCTAAAGCGCAAAAAGACATAATAAAACAAATAAGTGTTATAGCAAATTTCATCCAGTATATAAACTTGTAAAGACAGAAATTATTTTATGGTTAAAATGCCCTTAAAATAATAGTGTAAAAGTACCATATTATTTAATTTAGCTGAAATCAATAATATGTTAGAATGAAAATCATCTCCTACAACGTCAACGGTATTCGTGCAGCCATGAATAAAGGCTTTATCGAGTGGCTCCAAAGCGCAAATCCAGATGTGATTTGCTTACAAGAAATCAAAGCTATGAAAGAGCAAGTTGATATCGAAGCCATTGAAAATGCAGGTTACAAATACAACTATTGGTTTAGTGCTCAAAAAAAAGGCTATAGTGGTGTTGCTATTTTAAGTAAAACCGAACCTGACCATGTAGAATATGGCACTGGTATTGCGTCTATGGATTTTGAGGGGCGTAACCTAAGAGCAGACTTTAATGGATTATCTGTTATGAGTATGTATCTACCTTCTGGAACTAATGATGCTCGATTAGCACATAAGTTTGAGTATATGGATCTTATCAAGAATTACCTTAACAATCTGCGTCAAGAAAAACCCAAGCTTGTTGTTCTAGGTGATTATAATATTTGTCACGAAGCCATTGATATTCACAACCCAAAAATGAAAGGAGTTTCAGGGTTTTTACCTGAAGAACGTGAGTGGTTAAGCCATTTTATAGATAGTGGGTTTATAGACTCATTTAGATACTTACACCCTGAAAATCAAGAGTATACATGGTGGAGTTATCGCGCTAACTCTAGAGCTAATAATAAAGGTTGGCGACTGGATTATGGGATGGTGACACAACCTTTACAAGAAAACATCAAACGCAGCGTTATACTCTCTGAAGCGGTACACAGTGATCACTGTCCGATTCTAATAGAAATTGAAAACTAAACTAAAAACAAACAACTTAATTCATTTAGCATGATTAAAAAATTGTCACTAATAGCATTAACTTTAGTATTAACAACCTCTTGTGTTTCTAAAAAAATCTATGAAGATTTAGAAGACAAATACGCCAATTTAAAGAAGGAAAATAGAACACTCGCTGACGATAATAGCGAATTACAAACAGCGCTTAACAAAGCTCAAAACGAGTTGGCTAAACTTCAGAAAGATTACGATACAACTTTGGCGAAACGCAATACATTGCAAGCCGATTACGATGCCGCTAAGGCAAATCTGGATAATTTAAAAGCATCATACGACGCCTTAGAAAAGAATAGCAGTGCTGCCATTGCTGAAAATTCTAAAAAGAATAGAGAGCTCTTAGCACAACTCGAAGCAAAAGAGCAAGCCCTTGCTGCCGAAAACGCTAGATTAGAACAATTAAAGAAAGAACTAGAAGCGCGTTCACAGCGTGTTGCAGAGTTAGAAAGCGTAATAGCTGCTAAAGATGCTGCAATGAGCAAACTAAAAGATGCGATTTCAAAAGCCCTAACCAATTTTGAAGGTAAAGGTCTTACTGTTGAGCAACGCAACGGAAAAGTATATGTCTCAATGGAAAACAAACTCTTATTTGAATCTGGAAGTTGGGCAGTAGGGGTGCAAGGAAAACAAGCAGTAAAGCAATTGGGCGAAGTACTGGCAGACAATCCTGAAATTGCAATCTTAATAGAAGGCCATACTGATAATGTTCCCTATAAAGGTAATGCACAATTAAGTGGCAATTGGGATTTATCAACCAAACGTGCAACGGCCATTGTGAATATATTGAGAGAGAATGCTAACATCAACCCTGAGAATTTAACCGCGGCAGGTCGCGGTGAATATGCACCGATAGCGACTAATGAAACTGCAGAAGGCAAAGCGAAAAACCGTCGCATAGAAGTGATATTGACTCCGAAATTAGATGAAATCTCAAAGTTGTTAAATGATATTTAATTCATCATTAAAACCTTAACATAGATTTAGACCTTTCCGTTTTTATAAAGCTGAAAGGTCTTCTTATCTTTACACGTCTTTAATAATTAATTGAAAAGAATGAGATATACGACCTTACCAAAAACCGACATAAAAGTTAGTAAAATATGCCTTGGCACTATGACTTGGGGAAATCAAAACACGCAAGAAGAAGGCTTTGCACAAATGGATTTAGCTTTAGATAAAGGAGTGAATTTCTTTGATGTTGCCGAATTGTACCCTGTACCTGCTACTGCTGAACGCTATGCCGATACCGAACGTATTATTGGTAACTGGTTTGATAAAACGGGGCATCGTGATAAAGTGGTTTTAGCCACTAAAATTGCTGGACCAGGTGACTATACTGCGCATATTCGTACCACAGGTTTTAGTAAAGAAGCGCTTAACGAGGCCGTAAATAACAGTTTAAAACGACTCAAAACAGATTATATCGATTTGTATCAATTGCATTGGCCAGAACGTCAAACCAATACTTTTGGTGTGAGAGATTACACGCACAATTCTAATGACCCATGGACCGATAATTTTAATGAGGTCTTACATCAATTAGACGATATCATCAAATCAGGGAAAATACGTCAAGTTGGGATTTCAAACGAAAAAGCCTGGGGAACCATGCGCTATTTAGAAGAATCTAATGCGCATAACTTACCGCGAATGATTACCATTCAAAATGCTTATTCATTACTTAATAGAGTGTTTGAAGGTGATATGGCTGAAATTGCAATGCGTGAAGAGATTGGCTTATTAGCCTATTCTCCAATGGCTTTTGGAGTGTTGTCTGGGAAATATATTAAAGGCACGGCTGCAGACAATGCACGCTTAAAATTATTCCCAAGATTTGCGAGATACAGTGGAGACAAAGCTACGGAAGCAACCAAACGTTATATGCGAATTGCAGAAAACAACAATATGACTTTAGCACAAATGTCGTTAGCTTTTGTAACCGATAGACCATTTATGACCAGTAATATCATTGGAGCGACTTCTTTAGTTCAACTAGAAGAAAATATTGACAGTATTGATATTCAATTAAGTGATGAGATCTTGAAAGCGATTAATGACGTGCATGCTGAATTACCAAATCCAGCGCCTTAATATCGATGACTATATTAAAAACAAAAACCCCTTTCCGTTAAACGAAAAGGGGTTTTTTGATATTATTTGATTTCCTTACCATTTTTATCAATAAAATGGTATTCAAGATAAGTGTAAGCATCTCTAGGTAAAACTTTTACCCATTTTTTGTGTTCTAAAAACCACTTAGAACGTACCGATGGAAACCCTTTGGTTAAGAAGGCTGCTATAAAAGGATGCGCATTTAAGGTTATCTTTTTGTAGTCTTTTTTGAAAAGCCTTTCTAGGTCTTGGGTGATTTTTTGAATCACTTTAATTGGTGCTTCAATTTCACCACCAACAACACCATCAGGGTTTTCTTCTTTTGTTTTAATATTGCGTTCTGGGCGAACACGTTGTCTGGTAATTTGTATCAAACCAAACTTACTAGGTGGCAAAATTTTGTGTTTTGCCTTATCATCGTTCATTTCGTCACGAAGATAATTATACAATTTTTTTCGATTCTCTGCACTTTTCATATCAATAAAATCTACCACGATAATTCCTCCCATATCGCGTAAACGCAATTGTCGAGCAATTTCTGAAGCAGAAATCATATTGACTTCTAATGCAGTGTCTTCTTGATTTTTTTCTTTGTTAGATCTGTTCCCGCTATTAACATCAATCACATGCATCGCTTCGGTGTGTTCTATCACCAAATAAGCTCCTTTTGCCATAGAAACTGTGCGACCGAAAGTCGTTTTAATCTGACGTTCAATACCATATTTCTCAAATAGAGGTACGCCATTTTTATACAACTTCACGATTGATTCTTTTTTGGGCGCAATTTCTTGCACATAATCTTTAATCTGTCCATAAAGCAATTCGTCATCTACTGTAATACTTGAGAATGAATCGTCAAAAATATCTCTTAAAATTGAAGAGGCTTTGTTCATTTCACTCAAGACCTTACTAGGATGATGTGCTTTATTGAGTTTTTTACACATTGCTGTCCATCTACTCAGCAAATTCTGTAAATCTCTGTCGAGTTCGGCAACTTTTTTGCCATCTGCGACTGTACGAATAATAACGCCAAATCCTTTTGGTGTGATACTCTTAACCAACCGTTTTAAACGGTCTTTTTCTTCTTTAGATTCAATTTTTTGAGAAATTGAAATCCGATCTGAAAACGGTACTAAGACGATATAACGACCAGCAATAGATAACTCGCTACTAATACGAGGACCTTTGGTTGATATTGGCTCTTTTACAATTTGTACTAATAGAGATTGATTTGATTTTAAAGCGTTAGCTATGCTTCCGTTTTTATCAATATCTTTCTCAAACTGAAAATTTTTCAGTAAAAAATCGGTATGTCTACCTGTGCTTACACGTTTAACGAATTTTACAAGGGAAGGTAATTTTGGTCCTAAATCATGATAATGCAAAAAGGCATCTTTCTCATAACCTACATTTACAAATGCAGCATTTAGACCAGGAACAGCTTTACGTACTTTGGCGATAAATATATCACCAACTGCAAAGTTGTTATCATCTTCATCCTTGTGTAACTCGATAAGTTTTCCATCTTTTAATAAGGCAAAATCAACAATATCAGAACTCGATCTAATAATCAATTCTTTTTCCATGTTGTTAATTTTAATCCATTTTGATTCATTTCAAAACAGATGGATACTACTTTATTTTGACACAGGATATTTAATCCAGTAAACTCATGTATTGCGAAGGTAAAACGCAATAAACTCATGAATTTTATATCAAAGAACGTTGTTTTTAAAATTAAGAAAAGTAGTTAAAAACTACTTTTCTTAATTTATTTCTTTTTGTGACGATTAGCGCGTCTACGTTTTTTACGCTTATGCGTCGCTACCTTGTGTCTTTTTCTTTTTTTACCACTTGGCATAAATTATGTATTTTTTAAATTAATATTTGTTTTATTACTGAACCGAATTCAGCCCGTGTTTTAGTTTACTTCAACGTTAGTTTTAACTCCTTCGACAAATACTTTTGCAGGTTTAAATGCAGGGATATTGTGCGCAGGTATTTTAATTGTTGTGTTTTTTGAAATGTTACGACCAGTTTTTTCTGCTCTAGTTTTTACGATAAAACTTCCGAAACCTCTTAAGTAAACGTTATCTCCTCCTTCTAAAGATGATTTAACTTCTTCCATAAATGTTTCCACCGTTGCTTGTACGTCTCCTTTCTCAATTCCCAATTTATCGGAAATTTTAGCTACTATGTCAGCTTTTGTCATTGTTATTAATTTTTAGGGTTATCTATTAATTATAAGGGATGCAAATATAGGTAATTTAATTTCAATATTTCAAGCGTAATTAATTAAAATTTAACGTTGTAAAGATTTACTTTTGCCAATATTTTTTAATTTAAATGAATTTCACTAAAATTTTAACACATTGGTACTCAGCAAATAAGCGTAGCTTACCATGGAGAACAACCAAAAACCCTTATCATATCTGGTTGTCTGAAATTATCATGCAACAAACTCAAATTAAACAAGGGTTGCCTTATTATGAAGCTTTTATAAGGCATTTTCCAACAGTTTTTAAACTTGCAGATGCCGACGAGCAAGAGGTGTTAAAATTATGGCAAGGATTAGGCTACTACTCTAGAGCTAGAAATTTGCACACTTCAGCAAAACATATTGCTGATGAGCTAGATGGTGTTTTCCCTTCTAATTATTCAGACATTCTAAAACTTAAAGGTGTTGGTGATTATACAGCCAGTGCCATTGCTTCCATTTGTTTCAATGAATCTGCCGCGGTGGTTGACGGAAACGTATATCGTGTGCTATCGCGATATTTTGGAATTGATACACCCATTAACTCAAGTACTGGTATTAAAGAATTCAAGGCCTTGGCCAGTTCTTTATTAGATAGCACCAACCCAGGAGATTATAACCAAGCAGTTATGGAGTTTGGCGCCACCCAATGCAAGCCCAAAAATCCAAACTGTTCTGTTTGTCCGCTTAAAGATAGTTGCATGGCGTTACAAAAAGGCAAGGTTGACGCTTTGCCTGTCAAACTAAAGAAAACTAAGATCACTAAGAAACACTTCAACTTTTTAGTGCTCATTTCCGCAGACAAACAAACGCTTTTCGAAAAACGGACGTCTAAAGGTATTTGGCAAAATTTATATCAGTTCCCACTGATAGAAAGTGAACATCCCATAGATCCTGAAAATTTTAATTCGCATACCAAAGTTAAGCACTTTTTCAGTGGACTTAATTATGAGTACAGTTTATATAACACTTCCGAATTGGTCCATAAACTATCACACCAGCATTTGTTCACTCGATTTTGGATTATTGAGCTTGATAAGCTCCCAAAGGAAGGAATCCCTGTTGCTCATCTCAAAACCTATCCTACACCCATATTAATTAGTAAATTTATTGACGAGTTTGACTTTTAGTATTCTCATAAAATTTTCTTACTTTTAATATTCTGATTACAAAATGTTTAATTTTGTAAGCTCAAATAACAATAACTATGTCAGGAACATTAAATAAAGTAATGCTAATAGGGCATTTAGGCGATGAAGTAAAGATGCATTATTTTGATGGTGGGAATTGCGTAGGTCGTTTTCCATTAGCCACGAACGAAACCTATGTGAACAAACAGACTAATGAACGTGTAAGCAATACAGAATGGCACAATATTGTCGTTCGGAATAAAGCAGCTGAAATATGTGAAAAGTACTTATCAAAAGGTGACAAAGTCTATATTGAAGGACGTTTAAAGACGAGAAAATGGACAGACGATAAAGGTACCGATCGTTATTCAACTGAAATTCAATGTACCGATTTCACATTCTTATCGACAAAAAATGAGAATCAAGGAAGTCAAGCTGCTGCGGCTAATACACAAGCAGCAACACCTGATCCGGCTCTTTCGAGTCCAACTGAATCAATTACAGAAGACAACGATGATCTTCCGTTTTAAATAATCTAAACTTAAATTATTGCTTTGGACCCTGAACCCTCGAGTTTAATAATTAGCATACTCAATGTAAGCGCTTCCTTTCTCTACGGATTCGTATTACTTTTTATTTTGTTGCTCTGCTCTGCTCTTATATCTGGTGCAGAAGTCGCTTTTTTCTCTTTAACCAAATCTGATATTGACAATGGTTTAGAAGAAAATGAAAAAGCTTTTGCTGTTATTTCTAAACTATTAGCGCGCCCTAAAAAGCTTTTAGCCACAATATTAGTTGCCAACAACTTTATTAATATTGGCATCGTAATTCTCTTTGCTTATCTAGGTGAACGTTTATTTGAAAGCATTGAATTATCGTGGTTGCGTTTCGCATTAGAAGTAGTTGTTATCACCTTTTTAATTTTGCTCTTTGGTGAGATTGTCCCTAAAATATATGCCAGTAGAAATCGGGTGAAATTCTCTTTGTTTATGGCCATTCCATTAAGAATATTAGATGTACTATTTTCTCCTGTTAGTTTACCTATGCGCAGTATTACAATAGGCATTCAAAACCGATTTGGAAAGCAAAAATCAAACTTAAGTGTTGACCAGCTGTCCCAAGCTTTAGAGCTCACTACGGAAGGCGATACGACCGTAGAAGAACATAAAATACTTAAAGGAATTGTGTCTTTTGGTAATACCGATACCAAGCAAGTAATGCGACCTAGAATGGACATTTTTGCTCTGAGTGAAGATTTGAATTACGCAGAAATTATTCCAGAAGTGGTAAAAAATGGCTACTCTAGAATTCCAGTGTATAAAGATAGTATTGATAGTGTTACTGGAATATTATACATAAAGGACCTTCTGCCTCATATTGAACGAAAAAAGTTTGAATGGACGACCTTATTGCGTGAACCATTTTTTGTTCCTGAAAATAAAAAGTTGGATGATTTAATGTTAGAATTCCAAGAGAAGAAAGTGCATTTAGCCATTGTTGTAGACGAATATGGCGGTACATCAGGAGTGATTTCACTAGAAGATGTCATTGAAGAAATCGTTGGAGATATTAGTGATGAATTTGATGATGACGATGTCATCTACACAAAAATTGACGATAAAAATTATTCCTTTGAAGGGAAGACAACACTTAAAGACTTCTATAAAATCATTAAACTTGAAGATGAATCACATTTTGAAGATTATAAAGGTGAAGCGGAGACTATTGCTGGTTTTGTATTAGAGATTTCAGGAATTTTCCCAAGATTACAGAGTAAAATAAACTTTAAAAATTACGTTTTCACTATAGAAGCTATTGACAAAAAAAGAATCAAACAGATTAAGTTTACCATTTTAGATTAAAATGGCTACCACTATGAGGATAAAAAAAATATTGCTGCCTGTGATGGCTTTTGCTTGTATCTCTTGCGGAAATGACCCCTTGCCGAAGCCCAAGGCGATGCTCAGACTAGACTATCAAAAACCAGAATATGCTAAAGTAGATTTGCCGATACCATTTACGTTTGAAAAGAATAAAGCTGCAGATAATATCTCTAAGCTAAAATTAGATGGTATTAATAATTCTTATGGTATTGATATTAATTATCCTGACATGAAAGGGACTATTTATCTTACTTATAAGAAAGTTACAGCTGATAATTTAAATAACTTATTACGAGATGCACAAAACTTAACTCAGAAGCACACGATGAAAGCCGATGAAATTGAAAGTATCATTTATGAGAATCCAAAACAGGATGTTTATGGAATGTTCTATGAAGTAGGTGGTAATGCTGCATCACAATCACAATTTTATGTCACAGACAGTACCCATCATTTTCTAAGTGGATCCTTATATTTCTATACAAAACCTAATTATGATTCTATTTATCCTGCAGCAGTATACTTAAAAAATGACATCAAACATTTGATGGAATCTATTGAATGGAAGAAATGAAAACCAAATTAATATGACCAAAAAAGCCTATCAATTATGATAGGCTTTTTTATATTTTTGAGCTTAAGTCTAATTAGAAATTGTAACGTAAACTTGCGTTGAACGTTCTTCCAATTCCTAGGAAGTAACCGAAGTTATCTCTTTGGTTGATATAAGCAGAGTTAAATACGTTATTAACGTTTGCTCTAAATGTCATCTTGTTATCTCCAAGATCAAATCTGTAAGTTACACCAGCATCCGCCAATGTGTAAGCAGGTAATTTTTCTGCTTGATAAGTTGTGTCATTTAATGCTGCATCTACAACATCCTCAACATCTACAAACTCATATAAGTCTGTGAAAAGGTTATAATCCATATCTACTGATAATCCTTCAGTAATATTATAAACAAAACCAGCTCCAAAAGATGTTTGTGGTGCATTACCAACTTTTACATCTGTTAATTCTACATTTCCATTGGTTTCTAGGAAAACTGTAGTATCATCATTTTGTAAGGTAAAAGGCGTAGATCCTTCATATTTCCAGTTTCCTAAAGATCCGTAACCTCTTAATGTGAAATCTCCTCCTATTGGACGGTATTCGAAATCAAATTCAACACCTTGGTGAATTTGTGTTACATCTGTAAAACGGTATGTTCCAAATTCATCCATTGGTAATTCTGTTCCAAATGATAGGAATCTATTACCCCATTCGGTTCTGTATACATCTACGTTAAATCTGAACACATCATTTGTGAAACGGTATCCTGCTTCAAGACCTAAGATTTCTTCGTTTTCAATCTCTGGTTGAACTAAATCATTAGAGTTTCTAATATCTCTAAAGATATTATCTAAGAATGGCTGACGAGAGAATGTACCAGCATTTGCAAAAACGGTGTGTTGTTCATCTAAGTTATAAGATGCACCACCTTTAACCTGGTAACCTGTTTTATTAATTTTTTCAGACTCACCTAAACCATTACCTGTTCCTATAAAACGACCTGTTCTTTGGAAAGACTGAGTAGATACTGCAGCCTGCACGAATACAGAGAATTTATCAGTAGAATATTCAGCTTGACCAAAACCACCTAAGTAATTAATATTTTCAGAATAATCAAATTGCGTACGTTCAGATTCGTCTGCTGTTTCAAATAAGGCCGACCATGGGTTGGCATCAAATTCAGTAGTAAACACATAATCATCTGGACGATCGGTTCTAAAATTATCTACAAAACCACTAAGACCCATCAAGTCGTTGATTTGTCTCCAGTGATCACCTTTGTATAAACGACCATCAAATCCTACATTAAATGTCCAGTTTTCACCAGATTCAATGTTTAAATTAGATAATAATCCATACCAGTTATGATTATTAACTGACGCTCGTCTTACTCTAGCATCATTAAAACCAGCAAAACCATTAGAATCTGCCGCAGCAACATTATTATCAACGATATCATCAAATACTATCTCACCAATATCGTTTCTGATACGGCTACCTCGACCTAACATCCCTGTTCCACCTCCTCGTCCCCAAGACGCATATAATACGGTAGATAAATCTAATTTTTCATTGATGTTGTAGTCCCAGTTAAGATTTGCTACTGGCTTATGGTAGTAGTTACGTCTTTCAGAAAAACGCTCTCCATCTTTAAATCCTGTATTTCCATTATACTTCTCACCATATAACTCATATTCTTCTAAATCGTTAGAAAAATTTTGATCATGCCATTGTGGTGCTCCCGTTAATAAAAAGTTGAATGTGTTTTTATCGTTTGGCTTGTAACCAACAGAGAATAAGTAGTTTTGTCCTTGACCAGCAGTACCAATAGAATACTTTCTGTGTGCTTGCCAGTGATCAACTAAAACTGAAAACGCCCAGCCTTTCTCGTTAACACCAGAGTTGTAAGCCACAGTTGCTTTCATAAAGCTATCGTTACCCCCCATGACTCTGAAGAAACCACCTTTTTTCTGCTCAGTCGTTTTAGATACAATGTTAACAGTACCACCAACTGAAGAGATTGCTAATTTAGAAGACCCTAAACCTCTTTGAATCTGTACGGCATTGGCAACATCAGCCATACCAGCCCAGTTAGACCAAAACAAACGACCATCTTCAACACTATTAATAGGTTGTCCATTTAAAAGGAAAGCCGTATTTGTATCGTTAAAACCACGTAAAAATAATTGACTATCACCAAATCCACCAGCTTGATTAGCTACATAAATAGATGGTGTGTTTTTCATTGATTCCGTGAATTCAGAGTTACCAGCAATTTTCAACTGAATATCTTTACCTCTAATTGTAGATACGGCTACTGGAGTTTGTCTTGCCTCAGCAATATCAATAACTCCTGTACCAACAACAATAACTTCTTGTAGTGAGTTATCTGCTTCTAGAGTAATAGATCCTAGATCTTGAGACCCATTGAACTTCAATGTGATGCTTGAGTATCCAACGTAAGAAATCACGATAGAACCGCTAGCAGCATTAGTTTGTAAGGTGAAATTTCCATCAATATCGGTACTTACACCATTTGATGTGCCTTTTTCAACTACGTTTGCTCCAGGTAATGGAAAGCCATCAGCGACCACCTTTCCTTTTACAGTACTTTGAGCCATAGCTGCTGTAGAAAGCAACAATAAGCTCATAAATAAAAATTGAGTAATTTTTTTCATATGAAATTAATTTAAAGAGTTTTAATTTTCTGCAAAAATACTATGGTATTAGTTTTAAACGTTAATTTAATGTTAATAATTATTAACACACAAATTTATCATAAAATTGCTTTTTAACTTGATGGAAATCAAAATAGTAATAAACAGGTCTATTTAACGCTTTTGTAGTATTTGATAAGGTTTTGTGTAGATGCGTCGTGATTGTTGATAACATTTTCGTCATTTAGCTCCTTCAAAATGGTATTTGCGAGTTGCTTTCCTAACTCCACGCCGAATTGATCGTAACTAAAGATGTTCCAAATAATTCCTTGAACAAAAATCTTATGCTCATACATTGCTATGAGTTTACCTAAGCTTTCTGGAGTTAATTTTTCAATTAAGATAGTTGTTGTTGGTTTATTCCCTTCAAAAACTTTAAAAGGTGTCAATTCTTTTATTTTTTCTTCGGAAAGCCCTTGAGCAAGTAATTCTGATTTAACCGCATCTCTCGACTTTCCACCCATTAACGCTTCGGTTTGAGCAAAAAAGTTAGACATCAACTTATCCTGATGATCTTGATTTCCATGAAGGGATTTAGCAAATCCAATAAACTCTGCAGGTATTAATTTGGTGCCTTGATGAATCAATTGAAAAAACGCATGCTGAGAATTAGTTCCTGGTTCTCCCCAAATAATAGTTCCTGTTTGATAATTGATAGTATCTCCATTTCTATCGATACTTTTTCCGTTACTTTCCATAATACCTTGTTGCAAGTAGGTCGCAAATTGGTTTAAATATTGCGAATATGGAATAATCGCTTCGCTTTCAGCATTAAAAAAATTATTATACCAAACACTTAAAAGTGCTGTAATCACAGGAATATTATTTTTAAAATCTTCTGTTTTAAAATGCTCATCCATTTTATGAGCGCCGATAAGAAGCTTATCAAAATTATCAAACCCAATAGCAAGACTTATGGATAATCCTACGGCGCTCCAAAGTGAAAAACGGCCACCAACCCAATTCCACATTGGGAAAATATTGTTTTCATCGATCCCAAAGCTTTTTACTTTTTCAATATTAGTAGAAACAGCAACAAAATGCTTGGAAACGGCATCATTAGGCGCATTGTTTAGAAACCAATCTCTCAAGGTATTTGCATTAGACAAGGTCTCTTGCGTCGTAAAGGTTTTAGATACGATCACAAATAAAGTCGTTTCTGGATTTAGCTGCTTAATCACTTCATTCACATGATCACCATCTACATTACTTACAAAGTGTGTTTTTAAGTGGTTTTTGTAATATGTAAGAGAATCAACTACCATTGCTGGACCTAAATCAGAACCACCAATACCAATATTGACGACATCTGTAAAAGGCCTATCAGTATAACCCTTTAATGATCCGTTGATGATATCACTTGAAAACCTATGAATCTTACCTTTCACTTGATAGATCTCTGGCATTATATTTTTTCCGTTAACCAGAACTTCAGTATGCTCTGGATTACGTAAGGCTGTATGTAGAACTTCCCGCCCCTCAGTTTGGTTAATTACATCACCTCCAAAATACTTTTCTATGGCGTCTTTTAATTTCACTTCATGGGCCAGTTCTAGGAGTAAATCCATTGTGTCTTCTGAAATGCGATGTTTGGAATAATCTACATAAAAATCATCCCAAGAAATCGTCATGTCCTTCACGCGATCTTGATGCTGTGCAAAAAGGTCATTTAAATGTTTCGATTGAATATTTTTAAAATGTGCTTGTAATTTGCTCCAAGCTTCAGTTGTAGTTGGATTAATTGTCTGTAATGCCATTACTGTATTTTAGACGTTAGTGTTTCACTTTCCGATGGTAATTCAATTTTATTATCTTCAAATTGAATGTTATCTAGCCTGACTTTTACTGGTGCTATATAATCTAAATATTTTACTTTTAAACTATCTGAAATTGGTTTGGCTTCAGGAAGTTTTTCTCTTAAAGGGTCCACTTGTTTTCCATTTTTCCAGAAACGGTAACACACATGAGGTCCACCAGTATTTCCAGTCATCCCTATCCAACCTATAACATCTCCTTGCTTTACAAAATCACCTTTTTTAACATTTTGTGCTTTCATATGCAGGTATTGAGTGCTATAGGTAGCATTATGTCTAATCTTCACATATTTCCCATTTCCTCGTCGTCTTGTGGATTCGGTGACGGTTCCGTTGGCAGTTGCCAGAATTGGTGTTCCTATTGATGCTGCAAAATCAGTTCCTTTATGTGGTCTTAATTTATAACCGTAATAGGCGATTCGACGATTGAGATTGTAACGTGACGATATCCGGCTAAATTGAACAGGTGCTTTTAAAAATGCCCTTCTTAAATTTTTAGCTTCATCATTAAAATAATCTCTAATTTGTTTCACAGAATCAGTTTCAAACTCAAACGCATAGAAAGGTTCTTTTTTGTGTTCAAAATACACGGCTTTAATATCATGAACACCTACATATACAGAATCATCTATATATTTATCAGTATAAATCACTTTAAATCTATCTCCCGCTTGAAGTCTTCTAAAATCAATAGTCCAAGCATATATTTCATCGGCCATTTTATAGGCTAATCTTGGACTTAATCCTTGTTCAATCATTAATTGTGAAATTCCCATACCATCTGGTATAATTCCTGTTGCAGTTTTCTCAACATAAGTAATAGGCTTTCTACTCGTGTAAGCATGAATAGAATCTTGAAAGTTAATAACGACGTATTCTTCTTTATTAGGTTGGTATATAAAGCAGCGAGGTGTTTCTAATGAATCCTTAGAGCACAATAAGGTATATGGTTTACCTATCTGTAGTTTTCTAATATCAAAACTATCTTTGGCCTTTTCAGCGATATTAAAAATCTTAGGATAGCCAATTTTGTTACGTTCTAATATTTCGCCGAAGCTATCTCCTTTTCTTATCGTATCTCTTTTAACAACGTAGTCTTCGAGAACAAAACCAAACTCTTTGTCAGGTTCTGGCTCTAAAAAGGTTTGTAATTGCTCTAATTCTGGTTTTTCTTCCTCCTTGCATGAAAAAAAACCAATACAAATAAAAAGTGCTATTAATAATTGTTTTGGTTGCATTAAAATGTTCGTTAAATGTTTTCTCCCCAATTTTCTAATTCCTGTTCGCTCCAAAGTTCAGGAAAAAATATGCGTTTTTGGTATTTAGGATGCATATATTTTTTCCAATCGCTTCCGCCTGTAGCTTCGCCATCTCCGGTCCCGCTTTCAATGTAATGACGTGCTGCATTGTAATGCGCCATCACCCAAGTGATATTAACCGTATAGTCAAAGTGCCTCATAGCTTTAACTAGGCTTTCATCTTCTTGATCTTTTTCTGGTAATTCTTTAAAGCGTGACCATAAATTTTTAGTATTGTAGGTTTGCATAAAGCGAATAAAATCACCCTTGTATCGCTTTTCAAAATTCGTCAAAAGAGTTGATTTTTTACCTGTAGTATAATCTTTCCCTGCAGCTTGCCAATACAAATGCTCGAAAGCGTGCTCAAAAGGTGTATTCCGATCAATGGTTTTTCTAAATCTATAATCAATAAGATTGATTAATTCGGTTGACGCGAATTCAATCATGCGATATTGTGCGCTTTGAAATCCACTTGCTGGAGTCAGCGTGTATCGAAACTTCATGTATTGTTCAACTTCCATTCCTTCTCTCATGATATTGAATGAGGTAGTCAACATGTCAAAGTACCGACTGATACGCATAATTTTATTTTCAAAAAACTCAACAGATAATTCGTCCTTTTCGGCTACTTGTTGAATTTCCCACAAAATCATTTTAAAAATGAGCTCATTAATTTGATGATAGGCTATAAAGACCATTTCATCAGGTAAAGTTGTACGCTGTGTTTGAAGGCTTAAAAGTGCATCCGTTTGTATATAGTCCCAATATGTAATTGGCTTGCTATAAAGCAAACCATATAAATGGTCTTCGGTATCTTGGTCTATTTTAGCATACTTCGTTTGAAGTTTTTTAATAATGTCGTCGTACTTAGGTTGGTCTGGCATAATTTAATTGTCAAATTCTATTTGAAAAGAGTGTTTTAAACCCTTGAAAGCGACAAGATCTGCTCTTAAAGACCCTATTGCTAAATCTGCTTTTATCTTTAGAGGAATTTTATTCTTGTCGGCACTAACCCATAGTGTTAAGCTTTCCTCTTCTTTAAATACGCGACCAGCCATAACATAAGGTCTAAATTTCAATGTTTTCACTTTAACCTCTGAACCATTTATATCTACTTTAATCGTCTCTTTACCTAAATATTTCAATTTAAAACCATAATTCTCTTCATCAAAAAACATATTTGTTTTTATCTCATCTCCGCGTCTCAAAGTAGATATGTCAATACTATTTCTTAAATAATAGTACATAGAAACCATATCCTGAACACCTTGTTCAGTCGCAATAGTTTTAATGTTTTTATACTTTTTATTATTTACAGTAGCCTTCTGTTCTTGATGATTAAAATCTATTTCAATATCTTTAGTATGTCCTCCTTCGTCTATTTTTCTTATAAATTTATATGGAGAGCCTGTTGTCTTATCAAAATAGCTTTCGTAGCGGTCTCTTACTTTAAAAACGGTATTAATCAAACCTGTAGTTTTTCCTTTTCCTACGACATGATACACCTTTTTCCCATTTAATTCTTTTTCATTTATTTTTAACGTGGCTTCTCCGGCTTTTAACCAACCACTATAACTCATCTTAAACTTAAACCATTCGCCTTCTTGGAATGCGCCTTTATCTTGGGCAAAAGAAACTTGCACACCAAACAGAATAGCAATTATAAGTAGTACTTTTTTCATTTTAGATCGTATTGTATATGTAACTTTCAGCATTACACTTTATTGTTTGTACTATAGAATTACAATTACTATTCCAAAAATATAAATTTTATTGAAACCATTATATACAATGACGTTATAGTTATGTTAGAATTCAAATAAAAAACTCCATCAATACTGATGGAGTTTTTTTCTTTATAAAGTTCCGCGTTTGGCTTGTTCTCGTTCTATTGATTCGAACAGGGCTTTAAAATTACCCGCCCCAAATCCTTTAGCTCCCATGCGTTGAATAATTTCAAAAAACAGTGTTGGACGGTCCTCCACTGGTTTCGTAAAAATTTGTAATAAATAACCTTCCTCATCAGCATCTACCAAAATTGATAATTCTTGCAATTTATTAATATCCTCCTTCATCATATCGCGATGCTCTCCCAATCGCTCAGGAATCATATCATAATAGGACTGTGGCGGTGGTGGTAAGAATTCTACACCTCTAGCCTTTAATTTCGCCACTGTTTTAATGATATCATCTGTTGCGACTGCAATATGTTGCACCCCTGAATCTTCATAAAAATCAAGATATTCTTCTATTTGTGATTTTTTAGCTGCTTTTGCAGGTTCATTAATTGGGAATTTAATACGGCCGTTTCCATTACTCATCACCTTACTCATTAAAGCTGAATATTCGGTATGAATTTGCTTGTCGTCAAAAGACAGGAAATTCACAAATCCCATAACGTCTTCATACCATTTCACCCATGTATTCATTTGTCCCCAACCTACATTACCTACCATATGATCTATATATTTCAAGCCCACAGGTTCAGGGTTATAATCGGATTCCCATTTTTCAAATCCTGGCATGAACGTCCCTTTATAGTTTTTACGCTCTACAAACATATGTACCGTTTCTCCATAGGTGTAAATTCCTGCACGTACCACTTCTCCAAATTCATCGGTTTCAACAACTGGCTTCATGTAAGACTTTGCCCCTCTTTTCGTTGTTTCTTCATACGATTTTCTAGCATCATCTACCCATAGTGCGATTACTTTTACCCCATCACCGTGTTTTACAATATGGGCATTAATTGGCGATTTGCTATTTAATGGTGTTGTTAATACTAGTCTAATTTTATCTTGTTTTAGCACATAGCTCACAGCATCTTTTGAACCTGTTTCTAGACCTTTGTAAGCATACGATTGAAAGCCAAAGGCTGTTTTATAGAAATGTGCCGATTGCTTAGCGTTACCAACATAAAACTCGACATAGTCTGTTCCTAGAAGTGGTAAAAAATCTTGAGCATCTTCAAAGATTTTTTCCAACCCGTAATTGACACTTTTTACTTCTTTTGCCATAATATTTATTATTTAGTCTTCCGAAGGAAGTCAATCAAAACAATTGATTTATATATTTATTTTGTTACTATTCTAACCAAGATTTATAATAATCTTCGTCTGCTATTTTTAAAGCTTCTTCTGTAATTTGAAGAGGTTTAAATGTATCGACCATAACTGCTAGCTCATCAGTTTTGACTTTTCCAATACTGCGTTCGGTCGCTCCAGGGTGTGGTCCATGAGGAATACCTGCTGGATGCAAGCTAATATGACCCGCATCAATATCATTTCGACTCATAAAATCGCCATCTACATAATACAGCACCTCATCACTATCTATATTGCTATGGTTGTATGGTGCTGGTATACTTTCTGGATGATAATCATATAATCGGGGCACAAAACTGCAAATCACAAAAGCATCCGTTTCAAAAGTTTGATGTACTGGAGGCGGTTGATGAATTCTACCTGTTATGGGTTCAAAATCATGTATTGAAAAGGCATAGGGATAGTTATAACCATCATATCCTACCACATCAAAAGGATGGGAAGCATAAATCATTTCAAACATATCATCTTGCTTTTTTACCTTCATTAGGAATTCACCAGACTCGTTGTGCGTCTCTAATTCTTGAGGTTGGCGCAAATCGCGCTCACAAAAAGGAGAGTGCTCTAATAGTTGCCCGAACCAATTGCGATAGCGCTTTGGTGTGTATATTGGTCGGCGCGACTCTACAATAAACAATCTATTATCTTCAGTATCGAAATCCATTTTATATATGATTCCTCTTGGCACCACAAGGTAGTCTCCGTATTTAAAATCGAGATTCCCAAGATGGGTCCTAAGTTTCCCTGTTCCTTTATGAACAAAAATCAACTCATCAGCGTCTGAATTCTTATAGAAATATTCTGTTGTGGATTGTTTCGGAGCCGCCAAAATAATGGTACAATCGCTATTGGTAAGGACGGCTTTGCGGCTTTCTAGATAATCATTTTCGGGTTTCACTTGAAAACCACGAAAACGATACGATTGCATATGGTTGGCCTTTGCAATTTTAGGTGCAACACTATATTGCTTTTTGATGGCTTTGACCTGTGTTGGTCGTTGCTCGTGGTAACTATTGGTTGACATCCCGTCAAAACCTATAGTACCAAATAATTGTTCGGCATATAAACTTCCATCTTCTTTTCGAAATTGTACATGTCGTTTCGATGGAATTTTTCCTAATTTATGATAAAAAGGCATTTTTTTTAAAGTTTAAAAAGTTGATACGTGCATACGAAAATACGTATAGCTTAAGTGTGTTTTAAAGATACAAAAAATGCTTGCTTATTCAGGATTTCTCTTGATAAGAAAATGAAGGTAACTAAGTAAATCTTTGAAGTATAGATTTGACATGACTCAAATATCGGAAAAAATATCTTATACTAAAACCAAAATCCAATATTAAAATACCAGATGCTCTTTCGCAACTCAGGGGAGTAACTGAACTTGGCTTGCAAAGGTCCTAAAAAGGTTTCAATCCCATAACCAAAACCATACCCTCGATAATCTGGAAGTGTAAACCACTCTCCTGTTTCAAAAATCTCATTATCCACATTGGCCCAATTGGCTTCTAAGGTGATGTGATGTTTATTGAAAATCTCATAATCTGCACTAGCATAAGCTTTCACAAAACTGTCTCCCGTAAGTGTAATAAAATCATATCCTAAAAATGGTATAAAATTATTGATAAAACTATTTCCATAGCCACCTAATGCAAAATCAAGTGTATTGGTAGAGGTATCTCCAATTTTAAACCCACCACTAGTTTGAAGGTTAAAACTCATTTTATCTGAAATACTAAAAGCATAACCTATTGCAGCTTTGGCAATAGAAAATCGGTCAAAACCTGAATTAAAATTTGAAGCAAACAAATACGTATGGAAATCTCCATTAAAATAAACACCTCTAGACGGATAGTGTTTATCATCATACATGTCTAACGTTAATGTTCCGAAGACACTAAAATAATCGGTGTTTTCAAAAACAAATTCATCGGTTTCATCATTAATGGTTATGGTTTCCGACTTGATATTTAATCGTTTATGCTCTGTGCCAATACTTAGAGAGAAGTCTTTTCTAAATAAGGTCTGCAAATAGAATTGATTGGTTTGATCTCGTAATTGGACATCCAGTTTATTAATTCCAGTGGACGCTATTTGGGTTTCTTCCAGTAACAATTCGGCATTAATATTTCTATCAAACTGATTGTATCGTGATTTTAAACCAATACTCCAATAAAAGCCTTTGTCAATGAAGTATTCAAAATTATAACGAACATTATCGCCAAAAATTAAATCTATAGAGGCCACATCATTATCAAATAATAGGCGTTTCTGAGTCAGATTGACTAGTGCTGCACTTTTGTATAAATCATCATAATGTAAGCCTAATTTAAGAAATGTTGTGGTTTCGTTTTCCTTTATTTTAGTTACAAAATCATACCCTTCTTTATCAACTGATTTATTAAAATTATAGCGGAACCAATCAAAATTATTGGTGGCAATCAAATTATTAACCCCTCTTTCAAAATCTTTAAAACTGACTTTCTCGTTTCCTTTAAGCTTAAGTTTTCCCAAAATATATGATCTTGTATAGCGCTCATTTCCATTAATACCAATAGTATTAATAACAATACTGTCGTTATCACTAAGTTTAAATTCAAGTGCTGTTTTATGATTTTTATACTTGGGCAACTGCTCCAACTGCTTTAATTTCTCTCTGGCAGCTCGTTGTCCATTCTCAATAATTTTACGTCCTTCGCTAAACGATACTACTGTAAAATCTGTGATATCTGGTTTGATATAAATATCAGTCTTTTTAGACTTTACCTTCATATCATTTATGGTTCTAAAATTATTGATTTGAAGCAAAACATCTGGAGCGGAAGTCATGTCTTCACGGGTGGCTAAATCATCTTGCACATCAACACCTATAATAATATCCATACCTTTTGCTCTCAATTCATCAATGGGGTAATTATTAACGACCCCTCCATCAATCAACAATTGATTATTAATATTCACCGGTTGAAATAATGACGGAAATGCGCCGCTCGCCGTAATACTTAAAGGCAAATTTCCAGAATCTAAAACGACAGCCTGACCTGTTTCAATATTCGTTGCAACACAAAAAAACGGAATAGGCAAATCTTTAAAATCAATCACATCACTCACATGAAGCGTTAATTTAGATAATAGATGAAATACGTTTTGACCTCTTGACAAGGCTGAAGGTAATTTAAGTTTAAACTTATTAAACGGTAGAGCTATAGCGTATTTTTCTGTATTGTCGCGCTCATAGAATGTTTTTGAAGAACGCGGTAAATTATCATTGATAACTTTTTCAAAATCTAGACTTTTAAAAATAGAATCTAATTGTTTTCCGGAGTATCCTGAGGCATATAAAGAACCCACTATAGCTCCCATACTTGTTCCCGCAATGTGATCTATTCTAATACCTAAACTATCAATCACTTTAAGTACGCCAATATGTGCAAATCCCTTAGCCCCTCCACCACTCAATACTAAACCTACTTTTGGTTCAAGAGTGTGATCAATCGTTTGTGCTTTTATGGACAAAACGGATACAAAAACTAATATGATAAGGACTAATCTTTTCACTTTTTACTGTAATATTCAATTATTTTTTGAGCTCGAGACACGCCTACAACTTTTTCTAAATCCTGTTTTTTAGCTTCTGAAATTCGTTTAACCGATTTAAATTGCTTCATTAATGCAATTACGGTTTGTTCTCCAATACCAGGAATTGTATCTAGCTCCGTTGTAAGGGCAGTTTTACTTCTTCTATTTCTATGATGTTCAATCCCAAAACGATGGGCTTCATTTCTAAGTTGCTGAATGATTTTGAGGGTTTCACTTTTCTTGTCTAAATATAGCGGAATTGGATCGTCTGGGTAAAATAATTCTTCCAAACGCTTCGCAATTCCGATAATGGCGATTTTATTGCGCAAATCTAATACGTCTAAACTTTTTAATGCAGAGGATAATTGTCCTTTACCTCCATCAATAATAATCAATTGTGGCAAGGGCTGATCTTCATCCAATAACCGCTTGTAACGGCGATAAACCACCTCTTCCATTGATGCAAAATCGTCTGGTCCTACTACTGTTTTAATATTGAAATGCCTGTATTCTTTTTTACTTGGCTTTCCATTCTTAAACACGACACAGGCAGCTACAGGATGTGTACCTTGGATATTGGAGTTATCAAAACACTCTATATGGCGTGGTTCTTCTGTTAAACGCAAGTCACTTTTCATCTGTGCCATAATGCGATTAGCATGACGATCAGGATCTACAATTTTAACTTGCTTAAAACGTTCCATGCGATAGTATTTCGCATTGCGAATCGATAAATCTAATATCTTCTTTTTGTCACCAAGTTTTGGAACACTAAGTTTAATACCATCCCCTACCTCAACTTTAAATGGTACATATAATTCTTTTGAATTAGAATTGAATCGTTGTCTAATTTCAGTGATTGATAATTCTAATAATTGTTTGTCTGTTTCATCCAACTTCTTTTTAATCTCTAGAGTATGAGATCTAATAATACTTCCATAAGACAATTGTAAGAAGTTCACATATGCATAACTTTCATCACTAACAATACTAAACACATCAACATTACTAATCTTAGGATTAACAATTGTAGACTTCACTTGATAATTCTCCAATACCTCAATTTTCTCTTTAATGCGGTGTGCCTCTTCAAATTGCATCTCATCAGCCAACTCCTTCATTTGTTTTTTAAACTTGGTGAGTGAGTCTTTAAAATTCCCTTTAATGATTTCACGAATCGCAACAATACTCTGATTATAGGCATCTTCAGACTGAAGATCTTCACAAGGACCTTTACAATTTCCTAAATGATACTCCAGACAGACCTTATATTTTCCGGCAGTTATTTTTTCTTCAGAAAGATTATAATTACAAGTTCTTAAATTATATAAACCTTTGATAAGGTCTAATAAGGTATGAACGGTTTTCATACTAGTATAAGGGCCAAAATACTCAGAACCATCTTTATAAAAACGGCGTGTAGGAAACACCCTTGGGAAACGTTCGTTCTTAATACAAATCCATGGATAGGATTTGTCATCTTTAAGCATCACGTTATAGCGCGGCTGATATTTCTTTATGAGATTGTTTTCTAGTAAGAGCGCATCATTTTCAGTCTCAACGACAATATGCTTAATGCTGGCAATTTTTTTTACTAATACTCTAGTTTTTCCGTTATGGTGAGTTTTAGTAAAATACGAACTGACCCTCTTTTTGATATCCTTAGCTTTTCCAACGTAAATCAATTTCCCTTCGGAATCAAAATATTGGTAGACTCCAGGCTGATGAGGCAAGGTTTTTAGTTGAATATCTAAAGAAGGGTTTTCCATTAATTCAAAGTTAATATTTAGGATTTAATACCCGTTTTATTAGTGTTAAAAATTATATAGAATTTTAATTTTTTAAATGGTTCTATTGATTACCTTGCGCCACTTTTTAAATATAATAAATGACTAAAAAAATTATTGGGCGTGTTGATAAAATCGACTTTCCAAAATTAAATTTAAACGATGTTGATGTCAAAATAGATACAGGTGCTTATACCTCTGCTATTCATTGCTCAAAAATTATTGAACAAGACCATCTACTTATTTGCACCTTTGAGAGCAAAGGGCACCCAAATTTTAAAAGTGAGAATATTGTCTTTGAAAACTATACGCTTACAGATGTAAAAAGCAGCAACGGATTTAAAGAAAATCGTTATAAAATTAAAACTGAAGTCATATTCTTTGGTAAAACATACAAGATTAACTTAACTTTAAGCACGAGAGATGATATGAAATTTCCAGTATTAATTGGACGACAATTTTTAAGCAAGAAATTTTTAGTAGATGTAAATTTGGAAAACGTATCATATAATAACACAATTAATGAACATAGTTATTTTATCTAGAAATCCACATCTGTATTCTACTCAACGATTAATTAAAGAGGGAGAAAGTAGAGGTCATAAAATGGAAGTAATTGATCCGCTTAAATGCGACATAATTATTGAAAAAGAAAAGCCCACAATCTATTATAAAGATCGATATCTCGATTATGTTGATGCTATAATTCCTCGTATTGGTGCGTCTGTCACATTTTACGGGTGCGCTGTGGTTCGACAGTTTGAAGAAATGGGTGTATTTACCATAGTAACTTCAGATGCTATTCAACGTTCAAGAGATAAACTACGCAGTTTACAACGCTTGAGCAAAGCAGGAATTGGGATGCCAAAAACTGTATTTACAAACTACTCTCGTGATGTCGAAGAGGTCATAGCACATGTTGGAGGAACTCCTGTAATTATAAAACTTCTTGAAGGCACACAAGGCTTGGGCGTTGTTTTAGCCGAGAGTAAAAATGCTGCGGAATCCGTATTGGAAGCATTTAATGGTTTGCAAGCCAGAGTGATTGTTCAAGAATACATTAAAGAAGCAAAAGGCGCAGATATTAGAGCACTTGTTGTTGATGGACAAGTTGTTGGTGCTATGAAACGCCAAGGAAAAGAAGGTGAATTTAGATCTAATTTACATCGTGGAGGGAGCGCAAATATTATCAAACTAAACACTGACGAACTCAAACTAGCCATGAATGCATCAAGAGTGCTAAAATTACCTGTCTGTGGTGTTGACATGCTACAGTCTGCAAGAGGGCCTTTATTATTAGAAGTAAACTCCACTCCAGGTTTAGAGGGTATTGAAGGTGCCACTGGAAAAAATATTGCTCGAGTCATAATTACATTTATAGAACGCAATAGAAATTAAATGAGTGAGAAAGACGTTTTAGACATTTTAGGTGAAAAAGTAGCCTCAGGGAAAAGTGCAACTGTCAGTTTCAATGTTGCCAAACTACATACTCAAAACCGGATTGATGTTCCAGTGATTATAGAGCGTTCAAAAAAACCAGGCCCAACAGTTTTAATTACTGCAGGAATTCATGGTGATGAAGTAAATGGTGTTGAAATTGTAAGACAAATTATCTCTAAAGGCATCAATAAACCTAAAAAAGGAACCATCATTTGTGTCCCAATTATTAATGTATTTGGATTTATTCATATGGATCGAGAATTTCCAGATGGTCGTGATTTAAATCGCGTATTCCCAGGAACAAAAGGTGGGTCGTTAGCCAGTCGTGTAGCATTTAAACTAGTTAATGAAATTTTACCTCATGCCGATTTTGTAATGGACTTTCATACTGGAGGTGCTGATCGATTTAATGCCGCCCAAGTGAGAATAGTAAAAGGTGAAAAAAGCCTGAAAGAACTAGCTACAGTTTTTGGAGCGCCTTTTGTACTCTATTCAAAAAATCTTAGTAAATCGTTTAGAAGCACCTGCAACAAACTCGGCATTCCAGTATTACTATTTGAAGGGGGAAAATCATTCAATATTGATACAACAATTACTAATACAGGTGTGAATGGAGCAAAACGTGTGCTTCACCATTTAGGCATGCTTAATAGTAAGTTTAAAGTGTCTCAGCCAAAAAAATCTTGCATCTTCGTTTCAGACAGCAAATGGATTCGTGCCAATTATTCCGGGATGTTTAAACCCACAGTAAAGATTAATGCATATGTAAATAAAGGTGATGTCGTTGGAAATATAACGGACCCATATGGAAGCTTTAACCACTTTGTAAAAGCACCAAATGATGGCTATATTTTTAACATTAACGAATCTCCAATTATTTATCAAGGTGATGCCATTTTCCATATTTCAACAGCATTAATTGATGACTAAAGCAGAACTTCGAAAAACATATAAAACACTTCGAAATCAATTGTCTGAAGTACAACTAGAAGAACTGAGTTTGCAAATTGCTAACCAGTTAATACAAATGCCTATTTGGAGCTATAATTTTTACCATCTTTTTTTGTCAATTACTGAACATAAAGAAATAAATACCGATTATATTTTAAATATTCTCTCAGGAAAAGATAAACACATTGTCATTTCAAAGAGTGACTTTACTCTTAGAACAATGTCTCATTACTTGTTGACAGACGGTACAACACTTAAAAAAAACAAGTGGAACATTCCAGAACCCCTTGACGGCATACCCATACAAACTGAGCAAATTGAAGTTGTTTTTGTTCCTTTGTTAGCTTTTGATGATTCTGGCAATCGCGTGGGCTATGGAAAAGGGTTTTATGATACCTTTCTAAATGACTGTAAGCCACAAACGTTAAAAATTGGACTCTCCTTTTTTGAAAGTACCGACATCATAGATGATATATTCGAAAACGATGTGAAGTTAGATTACTGTGTAACGCCCCACAACATATATTTCTTTTAAATTAATTGTTACAATTTTCACAGTAGGTTTCTTTCAAGTAGGCATCTTCTAACAACTGAAAAGTGACACCCCCTTCTCCAAATGGGTTAAAAAGTTTGCAATAGCGGGCCTTATTCATGTTTAATGCATTAAGCATAATGGTTCGGTAATCTGAAGTTTTTGTCAACTCTGGATTAATAATTGTTAAGTTTAAATAGTAAAACAAAAGATTTTCATCTGTATCAATACTCTTGGCTTTATTTGATAACAACTTAACTGATAATTCTGTATTTGCGTAATAACTAAAAAACTGAGCCAGACTTAAATAATCATAATCTGATAGTTGAAAGTTCTTGTAGTTCGATTCAATAAATTTCACAGCTTTATCTTTATTAGCATAATCGCGTTTACGCATTAATTTTTCGGCAATTGTGATGTTATAGTTTACTAATATTCTGGTTACTAAGTCAGTAGGGATTTGATAATTTTTCAGCGCCCTAATTTCATTTTTAAACTTCTTTTCATCAACCTCTAATGCTTTATAGCGCCATAATTTGAGTTTGGTTACCGCTAGATTATATTTCACCCGTTTATCTTTTGGTGCTAATTTTTCAAGAGCTAACAATTCATTGTAGACTATCATAATTTGCGGTGCCCTTAATAAATATTTATAGGCAGAGTTTTTATTTAAAAACGCCACATACTTTAATTGATTAGGAACTTCCATTTTATTTAACAATTCTGGAGAAACCTCTTTGTTTTTAAGTTTATCAAATAATGAATTTTGAATAATCAGCGCTTCGTCCAATTCATCTAAATCTATTGCCGCCTTAAATTTATTTAAAAGTTCGGTTCCATTTAAGTCCTTATATTTATCTTTCTTTTCAAGTTCTAAAGTCACTAATGCTTTTCTATGCTGCCTTAAGATAGGCTCCATTTCAGACGAAAGTGCTCCTACTAACTTTGCTTTAATTTGGGATTTGGTTAATGTCTTGAAATTTGCATATGCCGTATTCTCAATGTCATTTAAAAACTCTACCCAATTTTCTGATGAGGAGATCTCATTTGTAATGGATGGTTTTTGAAATGATTGAAGAACCTCAACAATACTCTGTGCTCTTTGTTGCTGAAGCTTTACATTGCGCTCTAAACTCCCTTCTACTGACGAATAGGCTTTTATATTTATTGATTTGATATTGAAATCAGTTAAACGCAATGAATCATACAGCGGTTTAATATCTTCTTGCGAGTACTCTGATTTATTTTTTTCAAATGGAATTGTAAATTTAAGTGTCTTATTTTTTAATACATAAGCATCATTTGATGCTGTTTTGATTTCTTTTGAGTTATAGGTTATGGAATCTAAATACATTCCCATATCAAGCAAGTCCCAAGGATAAGACTCTAAATCATAAATCACATAATACTGACATAAATTATTATCGCTTAAAAACAGTATATTGAATTCAAGGTCTTTATTTAAAAGATCGTCAGGAATGCGTCCTACTAGTGCACGATAGGTGTTTTCTTTTGTTTGCTTAAGTCCGCTTTTAAGTCGTTTAGTATATACAGGTGCAAGTAATCTACCTTTAATTTGCCTAGGTTCAAGTTCTTCTGCACTGCAATCATAACGGTCTTTAGCAACAATATCAACAGCAATACCATCTTTAGATTTCGAAAAAAGCTTATTAAGCCAAGCCACGTCATTGGTTTCAAAAAACAAACTTGCATTGTTTCGTTTTATGGCGAATTTGGTCTCTTTTGTTCGGTTAAAAAAAGTCTGACTAAACTTTTGACAAACCTCATTATTATAGTTTTCAAAATTGATTCCAAATTGATCTTGTGCATTGCTATTTAGAGCAAAACCCAATATAAAAAGAAGAATAAATTTAGATTTCATATGTCGTTTTCATTTAATGATTTAGTTGTTCTCAGGACGTCTGAAAAGCACGCTTATTGAAGAAAATTAAAATTCCTATTCCAGTGCTAATGGCCATATCTGCAATATTAAAAACAGGCTCAAAAAAGGTAAAATAAGTGCCTCCATAAACAGGAATCCAGTTGGGCAATACACCACTCCACAAGGGAAAATGTAACATATCAACAACCTTACCATGAAAAAAGGTGTCGTAGCCTTGTTCTGGCAAGAAAATTGCCACTTGACCAGCACTTGAGTCAAATATAATCCCATAGCACACAGAGTCAATAATATTCCCTAAAGCACCCGCAAAAATAAGAGCAATTGCGAATATGAGCGTTCTAGAGCTTTTACTCGAGATAGCGTTCTTTAACCAGAAAGTAATACCAATTACGGCTAATATTCGAAAAATAGTCAAGCATACTTTTGCTGTCCTATCAGAAATGAATGAAATAAAATCACTTAATTTTGTGCCCCAAGCCATCCCTTCATTTTCTACAAAAACGATTTGGAACCAAGAAAAAATTTCAACTTTATCGTTGAGCGCAAAATGAGTTTTGATGTAAAATTTACTTATTTGATCAACAAGTAAAATTAGAATAATAATGATTGTAGCTTTCTTTAAAGACATGAACAATATTTAGACGAGATAAACATAGAGTTAGTGTGGCATACGCTTATTCAGAAATGGAATTATTCGCTATAAAAAAACGTCTACTTGAGACGTTTTTTTAATGTAGTATCCATGTTTATTTTTGCATATTCTTAGCTTCAATACTCAATGTTGCATGAGGAACTAACTCTAAGCGTTTTTTATTGATAAGTTTTCCTGTGACACGACAAACGCCATAAGTCTTATTCTCAATTCTTATTAAGGCGTTTTTAAGGTCTCGAATGAATTTTTCTTGTCTAATCGCTAATTGAGAATTAGACTCTTTACTCATAACAGCACTACCCTCATCAAACGCTTTGAATGTTGGTGAAGTATCATCAGTACCATTATTATGATCGTTCATATAAGCACTTTTAATCAATTCCAAATCATGTTGTGCTTTCTCTATTTTCTGATGAATAAGTGCTTTGAATTCATTTAAGTCTTTGTCTGAATATCTTACAGTATTATCTCCTGCCATAATTTTATATTTTTTTAATAAACAATTTGGTATTTACATCATCAAAAGCAATATCTATACCACTATTTAACTCTTCTAAAATCTCTAACTCATCTGTTAAAGTTTCAGTCTTTATGTACTCTAAATTTGTGTTTATTGCGTTAATAATTTGTTCGTCTTTTTTGAACTGTACTGCAATCCTATCTGTAAGTTCAAATCCTGAATCCTTTCTAAGGTTTTGAATTCTATTTACTAATTCTCTTGCAATGCCTTCTTTTATTAATTCATCCGTTAATGTTACATCAAGAGCTACCGTTAATGGCCCAGAGCTCGCAACGAGCCAACCCTCAATATCTTTTGAGGTAATCTCAACATCAGATTGTTCTAAAATAATGATTTTTCCATTAACTTCAACCTCTAAAACACCGTTTTGCTCGATTTTTTTAATGTCTTGAGCAGTAAAACCGTTAACTACTTGAGCTACAGCTTTCATATCAGGTCCAAAACGTGGCCCTAAGACTTTAAAATTTGGTTTAATTTGTTTAACCAAAATATCTGAGGCATCTTCTAAAACCTCAACAGCTTTGACATTGACTTCCGTTTTTATCAACTCTGAAACCGCTAAGATTTCATCCTTTTGTTGCTTTGAATCAATAGGAATCATAATCTTTTGCAATGGTTGACGCACTTTTATCTTCTCTTTAGCTCTTAACGACAATACCAATGAAGAAATTGTTTGCGCACTTTCCATTTTTCGTTCTAAGCTTTTATCGACAAAACTCGCATCATAACTTGGGAACTTTGCTAAATGCACACTTTCAAATGCTTCTTTTTGAGTCACCCCATTTAAATCTGTATACAAACGATCCATAAAGAAAGGTGCTATTGGTGCACCTAGCTTAGCTAGAGTCACCATACAGGTGTACAAGGTTTGGTAAGCTGAAATTTTATCCGATTGGTAATCGCCTTTCCAGAAGCGTCTTCTGCTCAATCTTACATACCAATTACTCAAATAATCTTGAGTAAAATCGGAAATTGCTCTGGCCGCTTTTGTTGGCTCGTAATCTGCATAATACTCATCCACCTTCTGAATCAGAGTGTGTAATTCAGATAAGATCCAGCGATCTATTTCAGGGCGTTCCGCTAGTGGAATATCGGCTTCATGATAAGTGAATTGATCTAAATTTGAATATAAGGTAAAGAACGAGTAGGTGTTGTATAATGTTCCGAAGAACTTGCGTTTCACCTCTTCTATACCTTCGCTATCAAATTTTAAATTATCCCACGGATTAGCATTCATTATCATATACCAACGCGTAGCATCAGCGCCATAGTTGGATAAGGTTTCAAACGGATCTACAGCATTTCCTAAACGCTTAGACATTTTTTGTCCGTTCTTATCTAATACCAATCCATTAGACACTACGTTCTTATAGGCTACAGAATCAAAGACCATAGTACCAATAGCATGCATGGTATAAAACCAACCTCGAGTTTGATCCACGCCTTCAGCAATAAAATCTGCTGGAAAGGATTTTCCTTCATCAATTAACTCTTTATTCTCAAATGGGTAATGCCATTGTGCATATGGCATAGAACCAGAATCAAACCATACATCAATTAAATCGCTTTCACGTTTCATAGGTTGACCACTATCAGAAACCAAAACAATCTCATCAACGATATTTTTATGCAAATCTATTTTTGAATAATTCTCTTCGGAAAAGTTTCCAACTTCAAAATCTTCAAATATATCTTTTGATAGCACACCTGCTTGAACCGCTTTCGCCATTTCTGACTTTAATTCTGCTACAGAACCAATACATATTTCTTCTTTACCATCCTCACTTCTCCAGATTGGTAATGGAATTCCCCAATACCGAGAACGCGATAAATTCCAGTCATTCGCATTTGCTAACCAGTTGCCAAAACGACCAGTTCCTGTTGATTTTGGTTTCCAGTTAATGGTGTTATTTAAGGCGACCATGCGGTCTTTTACGTCTGTCACCTTTATAAACCATGAATCCAAGGGATAATATAAAATTGGCTTATCTGTTCGCCAGCAATTAGGATAACTATGCTTATATTTTTCAACCTTAAAGGCTTTATTCTCTTCTTTTAATTTGATTGCAATTTCTACATCAACTGAACGCTCTGGCGCTTCACTTTCTGTATAATATTCATTCTTTACATATTTTCCTCCAAACTCACCTACCTCAGGCCTAAAACGACCTTGTAAATCTACAAGAGGCACAAGATTATCATTTTCATCTTTCACTAATAAAGGTGGGATTTCAGGTGTAGCTTGTTTTGCTACTAACGCATCATCAGCTCCAAAAGTTGGCGCTGTATGTACGATTCCTGTGCCGTCTTCGGTGGTAACAAAATCACCAGAAATCACTCTAAAGGCATTTTGTGAATTCTCATATGGCAAGACATATGGCAATAGTTGCTCATATGTAATTCCTACTAAATCCGCTCCTACAAATTCCTTGACAACGTAATACGGGATTTTTTTATCCCCAGATTTATAGGCTAATAATTCTGATTTGTCTTCAACACGATCAAATTTTCCAGAGAATTGATAATTCACTAATTTCTTAGCTAATATCACATTCATTGGTTGGAATGTATATTGGTTATAAGTCTCAACTAACACATATTCAATCTTAGGACCAACTGTTAAAGCGGTATTACTTGGTAAGGTCCAAGGTGTTGTTGTCCAAGCCAAGAAAAAGATATCACCTTCATCCTGAAGAAAGCCTGGCAAGGATTCTTCATTTGCTTTAAACTGTGCGACAACTGTTGTATCTGTTACGTCTTGATACGTTCCGGGTTGATTCAACTCGTGTGAACTTAATCCTGTTCCCGCTTTTGGTGAATACGGCTGAATAGTATACCCTTTATATAATAAGTTTTTACTGTAAATTTCTTTCAGCAACCACCACACACTTTCCATGTATTTAGGATCGTAGGTAATGTATGGATCATCCATATTTACCCAATATCCCATCTTTTGTGTCAAGTCATTCCAAACATCAGTATATCGCATAACTGCCTTACGGCACGCAGCATTGTAATCTTCAACAGATATGGTTTTGCCAATATCTTCTTTGGTTATCCCTAATTCTTTCTCAACACCTAATTCAATAGGTAAACCATGTGTATCCCATCCAGCTTTGCGCTTGACCTGATAGCCTTTCATGGTTTTATAACGCGGAAAAATATCTTTAATAGCACGTGCTAAAACATGGTGAACGCCAGGTAGTCCGTTGGCTGAAGGTGGTCCTTCAAAAAAGACAAAAGGCTCATGACCTTCTCTGGTAGTGATACTTTTGTCAAAGATGTCGTTTTCTTGCCAAAAACCGAGAATCTCTTCTGCAACTTTTGGTAAGTCAAGTCCTTTATATTCAGGAAATTTAGCGCTCATGATATCATTATTCTAGTCGAGTCGCGAAATTAAGGAATTTTGTCAAAAATGTTGCAGTGGTTGTATTAAAATTGGTGTATTACCGAATGATTTGCTGTTGATCTAAGTAATTGACAAGAATTCCTACAAATTCTAGTTATAGTTTTCAATCAATCAAGGCCAGTACAATAGTCGTCGTAATAGTATACCATCGATTCAAATATCAAAACTTAATACAAGTGGTGGTCTTGATTTCTTCTAATAATGACATATAATTTCTGCGAATTTCTTTAAAAAAGGGTGATATGCATAAGTATGCAACAAAATCAGACAATAATACCCACCAAATCTTCAATTTTAGAAATCAATTGAATATTTATGGCTGTATTCTGTAAGCCTATTTTATTATATTTTGAAACAATAATTGTGGAAAAACCAAGTTTTTCAGCTTCTAAGATTCGTTGTTCTACACGCTGAACAGGTCTAATTTCGCCAGATAGGCCTACTTCAGCAGCAAAACACATATCTTTTGGTAGTGCTGCGTCTTCATTTGATGACAAAATAGCTGCAACTACTGCCAAATCAATAGCTGGATCGTCAACAGTAATTCCGCCAGTAATGTTTAAAAACACATCTTTAGCACCAAGTCTAAATCCGGCACGTTTTTCTAAAACTGCTAAAAGCATATTTAATCGCTTCGCGTTAAACCCTGTTGCACTTCGCTGTGGTGTTCCATAAACTGCTGTGCTGACCAACGCCTGTACTTCAATCATTAAAGGCCTCATGCCTTCCAAGGTTGCCGCGATAGCATTCCCAGAAAGTTCTTCATCTTTTTGAGAGATTAATATTTCCGAAGGATTAGTTACTTCTCTCAATCCTGAGCCTTGCATTTCATAAATCCCCAATTCATTAGTAGAGCCAAATCTATTTTTATTTGCTCTAAGAATTCTAAAAACATGGTTTCGATCACCTTCAAATTGAAGTACTGTATCTACCATATGTTCTAAGATCTTTGGGCCGGCAATATTTCCATCTTTCGTAATATGGCCAATTAAAACTACAGGAGTTGAAGTTTCTTTAGCAAACTTTATAAGTTCTGTCGTACATTCTTTAATTTGAGATATGCTACCTGCAGACGATTCTAGATAATCACTGTGTAAGGTCTGAATGGAATCGATAACCACAATGTCTGGAGCCAAACTATCAATCTGTTTAAAGATATTTTGAGTTTTCGTTTCAGTAAGAATATAACAATGATTCGAACTTGAATTGATACGTTCGGCACGCATTTTTATTTGCTTCTGACTTTCCTCTCCTGAGACGTACAAGGTTTTATAAGGTAATTTTAAAGATATTTGGAGTAAAAGCGTGCTTTTACCAATTCCTGGTTCACCGCCTAATAATGTTAAAGAACCAGGAACCAAACCACCACCAAGCACGCGGTTAAATTCAGCATCTAATGTGTTAAGGCGTGCTTCTTGAGAGGTGTCAATCTCATTTATTTTAAGAGGTTTGGACACTCTTTTAGAAGCGTTAGAGGGAGTTTTCCAGTCGCTTTTTTCAGGCTTCTGAATGACTTCTTCGGTAATCGTATTCCATTCTTTACAAGACGTGCATTGTCCTTGCCATTTAGCATATTGCGATCCGCAATTTTGACAAAAGAAAGTTGTTTTTAATTTAGCCATGACACATTTTTAGCATCGCTAAATTAAGATATTTTTAGTTGATATCTTTAAACCAGCCTATCAAAGACAATATTTTTATTGTGGCTAATTTGGAGTGGGAAATCGAAAATAAAATACGTTTTATTTTACGAAACAACCACTCAAAAAAATAGTCGGTTGAATAGATACTTATTTTAGTTTTCTTCGTTTTCATCTTCATCTTCTTTTATTTCTGTTTCTGTATCCTCTTCAGCGACTTTTAATCCATCTAAATGAGACATGATAAATTCTCTATCTATATGTGCCATATCTTCTAGGCCAAGCGCAGATTCATAAAGTTTTACGGCTCTTTTAGTCTTTCCTAATTTTTCAGCATAAAGCGCCATATAATAGGTGCCAAAGGAAGAATTTGGATTGAGTTTATCGGCTAACTTTCCGATTTTATAAACCGATTCTAAGTCTTCACGCTTTTCAGCGACAGTAATTAACTGTTCGAGTTCTTTTTCTGAGATCGGTTTGAAAATTCCAAAAAGCTCATCAATACGTTCGTATCTATCAACAATATAATCATCAAGAGTTCCTTCGTATGGTAACACCTTCTCTTTCAATTCTTTCTCATCAAGTGGTTTATACAATTCAAATATTCTGTCCATGGCTTTAGATAAAGCTCCCGTAACCAACTGATAATGAGAATCTCCTTTTAATTCGTCATAATAATATGTCAAGTGTTGATTGTCAATGGCGTTAATAGATGTATTTGTAGTTCTAATGGTCTGTCTAATAGGTTTAATATCTTTATCTGAGGTTGCCATATAATAGAAAATATCCTTGTCCAACCACTCTAGCCTTGTGACAACATTCTGACTCATGGCTCCTTTAAAATCTGGACTCAAATTGATATAAGCTTGAAAAACAGGCGTCTCATGAAATAGAAACGCATTAATAAAATTGCCCATTACATTGTGACCTACAGCCACTTTAAACTTGCTCGTGTTATAATTAGCATCTAAATAAGGTATTAATTCTTGTGCTATAAAATTATAAAAGCGTTGACCGGACTCTACTGGCAATCCAGAAACCTCATCAAAATAACTATCATAAAAGCGTTCCTTACCATGTATTACACCAACGATAATTGACTCTGGCATTTCATCAAAATAAGTCTGAAAACTCACCTGACCACCAACGGGTTCAAACAAATATTCGCCATCAAAAACAATGATAACTGGATGTTTTAATTCAGATTCGGGATCGTAATTATCAGGAAGCTTTATTTTTAATTGCCTGGTAGAATTGAGTTTCCGTGATTCAAATTTCTCATAAGTTACTTGAGCAGAAATTTGAGCACAAAGCAACATGGAGATGATTAATAGTAGGCTGTTTTTCATCTTAAGTAGGTTCATCTTATTGGGACAGTAAATATATCCAAATTTAGCTAAACTACCAATTTATTCGATGAAATGCATGAAATAGTTAATTTTGATCTTGAATATCGTATATTTTGTCTAGAATCATATCTTTTGTTATAAACTCCGATTCTTCTAGTAACAACCCAGATTGGTATTGCAATAAAGCGCGTTTCATATTGCCTTCAATTTCAAAGTACATTCCGGAATAATAAGCACTAATCATAGAGTTAGGGTATTCTTTTTTAACAAGCTTAGACAGATTCTTTAAGGATTCAATATCATCTAGTTTCTTTGCTGCTGCTGCAACTGCTCTAATATCATTTTCTACAATCTTTTTTTCGAACCCATAAAAGAATTCAATATCTTGATATTTCTTTACGAGATATGCAAAGGGTCCTTCTTCGAAAGTGAGCATTTTTTCTTTATATTCTTTTTTATTGATGGGTTTGAACAATCCGAATATCTCATTAATTGCTTTGGGTATCCCTAAACCTACCAGCGAATAATGATCAGCATCTGTAAAATCATCAAATCTATAGTGCAACTTAGGGTTATCTATAGCACCTAACAACCCATTAAATGCCATAATATCTTGCCTAAGAGAGTTAACATCATTATCTGCAGTAGCCAAATAATAAAATGTGTCTTCATCAGTCGAAGATAATTTTTCTTGCAAACGACTTGCCATTTCAGGTGATAAGTCTGGACTGAAAGCAACATACCCTCTAAATAGTGGTTTGTCTTTAAATAAGTAATAATTTATAAAGTTTGCGCTTTGATCATGACCAACCGCAATTCTAAAATCCGACGTTAAATAGTTGTTATTTATATGCGGAATAAGTTCCATTCCAATAAATTCAAAAAAACGGGCACTATCTTCCTCAGGAAAAAAGGTAGTCTCACTATAGTATAAATCTGCCTCTCTCGTTGAAGCTTGATTAATCCCTACTACTATAGACTTTGGCATATCTCCCCAATAGGAATGATAATCTGTATTTCCTATTACGGGTTCGAACAAATAATCACCATCTAATACCACAATCAACGGATATAGGATGTCACCATCTGGATTATAATTTCTTGGTAACTGAATCTTAATTTCTCTAGAATCTCCAAGCTTGGAAGACTCAATGGTTTCATAAATAACTTGAGATATCGCTAATTTTGAAAAAAGACAACAAATGAGAACTAATATAATTTTATTCATAGCATGCTAGGTTTATTGCAAGCAAGGTAAAAAATTATTTAATTCTATTGTAAATAGGTAAATAAATTAAGGATAATCCTCCCAGTACAATAATCATAAGAGTTTGTGATGACCACATGATCCAGCCAAAAGCGATACTCGGTTCTTTTGCTATTGCGAAAATTGAAAAAGCAGCATATACTGCCAGAGGATATGAGCCTATTCCTCCATTGGTAGCTGCAATACTAAAACTTGCTGAAATAAATCCGATCAAAATTGCCGCAATTGGGAGGTTTGAAGTTTCAGGAACTGCCAAGGATGTTACATAAAACATCATAACATACATAAACCATATAAAGAGGGTATGAAAAATGTAGGCCCATTTATGCTTCATTTTAAAAATAATGAGAAGACCTTCTATCAAGCCATTAACAAAAGAGCGCAATTTGACTGCTATTTTGGAATGACTCTTTTTGATAAACAGAAACCCTAAACTCAAAACGACTAAAAGTAAGATCCCTCCTATTATCAATTTATAAGGGTCAAAACGTTCAACAAAAAACTGATAGATGAATTCAAATTCTAAACATAATGTGATGCCAATGATTCCTAGCATCACGAGCATGTCTGCAATGCGTTCGGCTACAATAGTACCAAATCCCTTTTCAAAAGGCACACCCTCATAATTTGTAAGAATTGTAGCTCTTGTAATTTCACCTGCTCTTGGGATTGTGTAATTAACTAAATAAGTAGCAAACACGGCCATTATACTATTCGGTAACCTGAGTGAATACCCCAACGGTTCTATCATATATTTCCAACGATAAGCGCGTGATAAATGACTGAGTAGCCCGAATACAAGTCCGAGACCTATGTAAGTATAATTAGCGTTCTTAAAATAACCTATGAGCTCTTCAATAGAAATTTTCGATAATGAATACCAGACTAAAATAACTCCCAACAATAAAGGAAGAATTATTTTTAGGAGTTTAGTTGTTTTTGTATTCAAAAGTTTATTTTAACAGGTTAGTAGCCTCATCTGGAAACACCAATGAAGGCTTAAACACTTTTGCGTCTTCGATATTCATAAACGCATAAGTTATCAAAATAAGTGTGTCACCAACAGCAACTTTTCTAGCGGCTGCACCATTTAATGTGATTTCTCCACTATTTCTGGGTCCTGGAATACAATAGGTTTCTAAGCGTTCACCATTGTCATTGTTAACAATTTGAACTTTTTCGCCTTGTATAATGTTTGCAGCTTCCATTAGGTCCTCATCGATAGTAATACTACCAATATAATTGAGGTCTGCTCCTGTCACTTTTACTCTGTGAATCTTAGATTTTACAACTTGAATTTGCATGAGGCAAAGATAATTAATTTAGTGCGATATTATCTATAAGTCTAATATCGTCTGCATATACGGCAATAAATGCTCGATATGATTTTTTATTTGATTTTCGTTTAACAGTCTTTAAGGTATCAGCATCGGCAATAATGAAATATTCTAATTCTAATAAATCATGTTTCTCGAATTGATTCTGAACCCATTCTGTCACTTTATTAGCACTTTTTGTGCCAAACATTACTTTGGCAGCTTTCAAGATTTTGTATATAAAAGGTGCCGCATTTTTGTATGCAGGTTTTAAGCGTAAATTTCGCGAACTCATAGCTAAACCATCAGTTCCTCTATGAATTTTACAACCAACCACCTGCACTGGAATATGGTATTTTTGAACTAGTTTTTTAATAATCATTAACTGCTGAAAATCCTTTTCCCCAAAATAAGCCTTATTAGGTTTAATAATTTCAAAAAGACGTTTGACAATGGTGCCAACACCATCAAAATGACCATCTCTAAATCTACCTTCCATTTCGTGTTCTAAGCCATCATAACTAAATGATGTAGACATCACATCTGAACCATAGATGTCCTTAACTGATGGCGCATAAACTATAATACGGTCTTCGGAAATATCTTTGAGCAACTCAACATCGCTTTCTAAGGTTCTTGGATATTTTAAAAGATCTTCTTTATTGTCAAACTGTGTCGGATTTACAAAAACACTAACGGCAACAAAATCATTAGTTTTTAACCCTTGTTTTATTAACGATGCATGCCCATCATGCAGTGCACCCATAGTAGGCACAAAACCCAAGGATTTGTTTTTAGACTTTAATACATCCACGTATGCACTTAAGTCTGATTTATTTTTAAAAATCTTCATGCCTAACAAAAGTTTAACAGCCTGCAAACTTAATATTTTACTGGCAATCTGCATAAATTTTTGTAATTTTGCATGTTTTTATTTTTTAATTACAAAAACGATAGATTTATGAAAGATAAGAGAATATTGTATGTGTCTTCTGAGGTTGTACCATATTTACCAGAAACAGAGATTTCTTCAATGTCATTTGAAGCTCCAAAAATGGTAAACAAACAAGGTGGACAAATACGAATATTTATGCCACGTTATGGGAACATCAATGAAAGACGACACCAACTCCACGAAGTCATTAGGTTATCTGGGATTAATTTAGTGATAAATGACTTGGATATGCCTCTTATTATAAAAGTAGCCTCTATTCCAAAAGAAAGAATACAAGTGTATTTTATTGACAATGAAGAATACTTCAAAAGAAAAGCAACCTTAACAGATGAGGAAGGAAATTTATTTCCTGACAATGACGAACGCGCCATTTTCTTCGCAAAAGGGGTTATAGAAACTGTTAAAAAACTAAATTGGTCTCCTGATATTATTCATGTGAATGGATGGCTTGCATCCTTACTTCCACTATACTTGAAAGAGTTTTATAAAAACGAACCGTTATTTACCGAAAGTAAAATTGTGACTTCAGTATACAATCAAAACTTTGAAGGAACGTTAGATAAAAACATGATGAACAAAGTAAAATTTGATAATGTAGATGAAAGCAAGATTAAATCTCTTGAAAACCCTACCTATAACAATCTTATGAAGATTGCTATAGATCATTCGGATGCGCTGATCAAAGGATCAAATGATTTATCTAAAGAACTTGACGACTATTTAAATGCTTTAGATAAGCCAGTTTTAGGCTATTTCCCAATAGAAGATTTTGCCGACCATTACACTGAATTTTACAATACCAAAGTACTAGAATAGTAGATATATATATGAAAAAAAGACAAATTGCCTTTAGAAATTTGGCAGTACTTACATTTATCGTGAGCTCTTTTATCGCTTGTGATAAAGATTTTGCGAATATTGATTCTGACATTATCAACAATGATAATGCCACTCACTTTAATACAACTTCTAGAGACTTTGATGTCTTAGCATATACTAAAGCTTTAGATCCCGTACAAACGAATAATCTACCCATAAATTACCTCGGTTCATACGTTGAACCTAATTTTGGCAGAAGCACGGCAGGTTTTGTAACGCAACTTAGACCTACGCTCTTAAATCCTGATTTTGGAGGTGATGCTGAAATTGATTCTGTAGTTTTAAATATCCCTTATTTTAGTAGAGCTATAGGCGTTACAGAAGAAGGCGAAACTCTTTATGAACTAGATTCCATTTTTGGAGATGAATCATTTAATCTATCCATTTATGAAAGTAATTATTTTTTAAGAGACTTTGATCCTAATGCTACCGAGATTGATGAACCTCAGCGCTATTATGCAAATGGTTCTACGGGATCAGATATCGTTAGCCAATCGCAACTTGAAGGTACATTGCTGTTCGAACAGCTTAACTTCGCACCCGATCCATCACAAATTGTATTGACTGAAGATGACGAAGAAGTATCTCGAATACCTCCTGCTTTAAGAGTAGCATTCAACACGGCCGACGATATCCAATACTGGCAAGAAAAGATAATTGACATGTCTGGTTCTACAGAATTAAGTAATGTCAATAACTTTAATAATTATTTTAGAGGGTTATACTTTAAGGCCGAATCTAATACTTCTCCAGAAGGAAGGATGCTGCTTTTAAACATGGCATCAACAGCTGCTAGTATTACAATTTTTTACACTAGAGATCCATTTACTGAAGGTGCCGAACGCCTACAAACTACTGTAACACTTAACTTCACAGGGAATAGAGCTAACTTTATTTCCAATGACTTTAGCATTTCTGACGGAAATGAAATTACAGGAGATGAAAGTCTTTATCTTAAAGGTGGACAAGGGTCTGTTGCCGAGATTAAATTATTTAATGGAGATAATTTTGATGATGACAATACCACAGATAATCCTTTTGAAACCTTTAAAAAAGAGTTCGTTGAAACCGATGAAAATGGAAATTTCATCAAAGGTAAGAAGTTGGTAAATGAAGCCAACCTTATATTCTACGTCAATCAAGATGAAATTGATGGTGAAGAACCTAATCGTATCTTCCTCTATGATATGAACAATAATATTCCATTAGCCGATTATTTCTTTGATACCTCAAGTAGTTCAGATCCTCGAATATCTCGACTTATACATCTTGGTAGGTTACAACGAGAAAACAATGAACCAACCGGTAATGGCATAAAATACAAATTACGAATTACCGAGCATATCAATAACATTCTACTCAGAGATTCTACGAATGTAAAACTAGGTTTAGCCGTTTCTGGAAATATTAATATTGAAGGAAATGCTAATCAATTCGATTTGTTAAATGGAGCTGATACGGAAGAAACCGTGCCTCTAAGCTCGATAATCACCCCTAGAGGAACTGTCTTATACGGTAACAACACTTCCAACGAAGAAAAAAAGTTATATTTGGAAATATTTTTTACCGAACCAGATAACTAAATCATTATGTGCGGAATTGTTGGTTATATAGGACATCGAGAAGCTTACCCTATCATTCTTAAAGGTTTAAAACGACTGGAATATAGAGGCTATGACAGTGCAGGAATCGCCCTTTACGACGGCACAGACATTAAGCTTTCTAAAACAAAAGGTAAAGTTGCTGATCTCGAATCAAAGCTAGAATCAGAAATCACTACAAATGGCACTCTCGGCATAGGTCATACACGTTGGGCAACTCATGGTGTGCCAAATGATATCAATTCACACCCGCACTATTCAAATTCTGGAGATTTAGTCATTATTCATAATGGAATCATTGAAAATTATGAGTCGCTTAAAAAAGAGCTGATAAAAAGAGGTTATACATTTAAGTCAGATACGGATACTGAAGTCTTGGTCAATTTAATCGAAGACGTCAAAAAAAACGAAAATTTAAAACTTGGTAAAGCAGTTCAAATTGCATTAAACCAAGTCATTGGAGCATACGCAATTGCAGTATTTGATAGAAATAAACCAAATGAAATTGTAGTAGCAAGACTTGGTAGTCCGCTAGCCATAGGAATCGGAGATGACGAATTCTTTATTGCAAGTGATGCTTCTCCTTTTATTGAATACACCAAAAACGCTATTTATCTGGAAGATGAAGAAATGGCAATTATTCGTCGTGACAAAGGGGTGAAAATTAGAAAAATCAAAGATGATTCTCTTGTCGATCCTTATGTACAAGAATTACAATTAAATTTAGAGCAAATTGAAAAAGGCGGGTATGACCACTTTATGCTCAAAGAAATTTATGAACAACCAAGTGCAATTCTGGATACATTTCGAGGCAGACTGCTTACCAATGAAGCCATTATTAAAATGGCTGGTGTTGAAGACAATATGAAAAAATTCCTCAATGCTAATAGAATTATCATTGTAGCTTGTGGAACTTCTTGGCATGCTGGCTTAGTCGCAGAATATATTTTTGAAGATTTAGCCCGAATTCCTGTTGAAGTAGAATATGCTTCCGAGTTTAGATATAGAAATCCAATCATTTACGAAAATGATGTCGTTATAGCAATTTCTCAATCCGGAGAAACTGCCGACACCCTCGCTGCTATTAAGTTAGCTAAATCTAAAGGGGCTTTCGTTTTTGGTGTGTGTAATGTGGTTGGGTCTTCAATCGCTAGAGAAGCACATGCTGGAGCCTATACGCACGCCGGCCCTGAAATTGGTGTTGCTTCCACTAAAGCATTTACAACACAAATTACGGTGTTAACACTTATAGCCTTGCGTTTATCTAGAGCTAGGGGCACGATTTCTAGTTCAGACTTCAGACGCCACTTAATAGAATTAGAATTAATTCCTGATAAAGTTAAAAAAGCTTTAGAATCTGACGCCTATGTAAAAACCATAGCTGCTATTTATAAAGATGTGCATAACTTTTTATACTTAGGACGAGGTTATAATTTCCCTGTAGCCCTTGAAGGAGCTTTAAAATTAAAAGAGATTTCTTACATCCATGCTGAAGGCTATCCAGCTGCGGAAATGAAACATGGACCTATTGCTTTGATAGATGAAAACATGCCAATTGTTGTTATTGCTACCAAAAAAGGACACTATGCAAAAGTTGTAAGTAATATTCAGGAAATAAAATCCCGTAAAGGAAAAATCATTGGAATTGTTACCGAAGGTGATAAACAAGTTAAAGAACTTGCAGACCACGTTATCGAAGTTCCAGAGACTATAGAATCGCTCACGCCACTTTTAACAACTATACCTTTACAATTACTTTCCTATCACATCGCACTGATGTTAGGTAAAAATGTAGATCAACCACGTAATTTAGCAAAAGCTGTTACCGTAGAATAATTGTTGTACAACATATATTTGAAAATGCGAAAATATTAAATTCTTGTTTTCGGCTTTATTTTTTTCGCAATCTTAATTTAATTGGCTGCTTTTCTGTTAATTGTCTATTATGCACGCATAATTTTTAGGTTTTTTTTAATTCAGTATAATTAAATTATTTATATTGCTTCACATAATATAACTAAATCCCTAAAATGAAGACAATTTTCAAGATTATGATGCTGTTTAGTTTTGCATTTACTTTTGCACAAACTACAGTGAAAGGAAAAGTTACAGACAATAATGGTATCCCCCTTCCTGGAGCTAATATTATTGTTGTAGGAACGACCTCAGGAACAATTACAGATTTCGACGGAAACTTCACGTTACTAGTCAATCAAGAACCCCCTTTTACCATTCAGGTAAGTAGTGTTGGCTTTAACACTGTCACAAAAGAAGTAACCACTAACCCTCAAACTATAGATATTACAATGGTGGAAGGTACTTCCTTAGATGAAGTTGTTATTTCGGCTTCGAGAACACCAGAGCGTATTTTTGAATCTCCTGTAACGATAGAACGATTCGGACTTAAAGAAATAAAGAATACGGCTTCAGCCGATTTTTATGGTGGTCTAGAAAACCTAAAAGGTGTGGATGTTAACACCAATAGTTTAACGTTTAAATCCATTAACACGAGAGGATTTGCCACATTCGCCAATACCCGATTTATGCAACTCGTGGATGGTATGGATAACTCTACTCCTGCCTTAAACTTTCCAATTGGAAATCTTGTTGGTATGACTGAAACAGATGTATTAAGTGTTGAGCTTCTTCCTGGTGCTTCTTCAGCACTTTATGGAGCAAATGCCTTTAATGGTATTTTATTTATGAGAAGTAAAAACCCTTTTGATCATCAGGGAATCAGTGGCTACATTAAAAGAGGAATTACCTCTCAAGAGGCGGCTGGTGATAATGAATATACCGATTTAGGAATACGTTTAGCACATAAGTTTAGTGATAAATTTGCCGCTAAAGTGAATTTTGGATATTTAAAAGGAACTGATTGGGCAGCAACTAGTGAAGTTGATAGTGATATAATTGGTGGTTCAAGAACTACTAACCTAAATTATAACGGTATCAATGTTTATGGTGATGAAGTGTCTACAGATATAAATAGCGTAGCTGTTACCCTAGAGGGTTTAGGGATTTTACCCGGTGGAGCAAATGCCTTAGTCCCTTCTGTTAACGTAAGTAGAACAGGTTACAACGAACGTGATTTAACGAATTATAATGCTGAAAGCATTAAAGCCGATTGGGGCCTATACTACCGACCAATTGAAGGGAATAATTTAGAATTATCTTATGTTGGTAAGGTAGGTACTGGATCAACAATATATCAAGGCACAAACAGATATAACATTAATGGTTTCTTCCAACAGCAACATAAGCTAGAAGTTAGAAATGATAATTTCTTCTTAAGAGGTTATGTAGTTGCTGATAAAGCAGGAGATTCCTATGACATGGTATTTACTGGTATTAACATTAACAGAGCATGGAAAGACGACAATACGTGGTTTGGTGAGTATGTTGGTGGGTATGTTACAGCAACACTTAATGGTGCTACGAACGAAGAAGCTCATGCCACTGGACGAGCAATAGCAGAAACTGGTCGTTTTGAACCAGGAACTGCTGAATTTAAAGAAGCCTTCAATAGAAGTATTGAAAATCCTGATTTATCATCAGGTTCCAAATTTCAAGATGCTTCAAAATATTATCATGCCGATGCTAATTATAACTTTAGCCATCTTGTAGATTTTGCAGATATCCAAGTTGGTGGTTCTTTTAGACAATACAGCTTAAATTCAGGTGGAACTATTTATACGGATAATGATGGTCCTATTAACTACTCAGAATTTGGTATTTATACTCAAATTCAAAAAGAATTAGAGCTTAATGAAATGATGGATTTAAAATTAACAGGGTCGCTCCGTTATGACAAATCAGAATTTTTTGATGGGTTCTTCTCGCCAAGACTATCTGCCGGACTTACAGTCAATGATAATCATAATATTAGAGCCTCAGTACAAACTGGGTTTAGAAATCCTACAACACAAGATTTATTTATTGGTCTAGATGCAGGTAGAGCTATTTTAGTTGGTTCTGCGCCAGACAACTTAGACAGATGGACCAGAACCTTTGAAGTTAGTGGTGGTGGACAAGCACTGGGGCAACCGGGTGTCATTACCCAAACAGGTGCCGCAGCATATAACAACTCTTATACTCTAAATTCTGTTAATGCATTAAGTGCAACAGGAAACCCTGCAGTTTTAGAAATAGCAAATCCTGAATTAATTAAACCCGAGCAAGTAACATCGGTGGAAGTTGGATATCGTGGTAAATTTAGTAGGGTAATTGTAGATTTTAGTGCCTATTATAATAATTACAAAGATTTTATTTCTCAAGAAGTGGTAATTGCTCCTTATTATGGAACCGTAGGTGACGGATCCTTATCAGTTGCAGCCATATCAAATGGTGACTTCCAGGCATATAGCGGTTATACAAACTCTTCTGCAGATGTAAATTCTTACGGTGCTTCTATTGGACTATCAACTAAGGTATTCAAAGATTTTGATTTAGGAGGTAGTTATACATTTACTAAGCAAGATTTTGATCAAGAGGCAAATCCTGATTTCATGACCAACTTCAACACTCCAGAACATAAATTTAAGGCGTCATTTGGTAATACTGATTTATTTAAAAACTTCGGTTTTAATGTTGCCTATCGATTTAGTGATGATTATTTCTGGGAAGCTACATTTGGAAACGGTGTGGTTCCAGAATTTCATGTTCTTGATGCACAAATTAACCTGAGAGTTCCAAGTTTAAAGTCGTCATTCAAAGCTGGTGCGACCAACTTAACTGGTAAAGAATATTTTACAGCTTTTGGAACAGGATTCATAGGGTCTATGTACTATGTGTCTTGGACAATCAATAACCTATAAAAAAACAATAATGAAAACTATAAAATATATTTTACTTTCAGCTGTACTTATTGGTTTCACAGCTTGCAACGATGAAGAAGATTTCGATATGACTGCACCAGAAGTTGTTCTTCCAGAACTAACTGCTGGCTCTGCCGATTTTTCAAATTATGTAGCCGTTGGAGCTTCTTTTACAGCAGGATTTTCAGACAACGCATTATTCATTGCTACGCAAGAGAATTCGTTTCCTAATTTATTGGCTAAACAATTTGCCAAAGTAGGAGGTGGAGATTTCACACAACCATTAATGAATGATAATATTGGAGGTTTCTTGTTTGGAGGGAGTCCAATGCAAGATGGTAGTTTTGGACCTAGACTATATTTTTATAACGATCCTGACCCAAGCGATGATTTTGATTCTGGACCATATCCACTAGGTGTGGTGCCTGATGAGTTGGATTTCACACCAGAGTTGCCTACCACAGAAGCACTTAATAACCTAGGAGGAATCTTTAATAATATTGGTGTTCCAGGAGCAAAAAGTTTTCATGGACCTCTAAATGGTTACGGAGCTTTTAATCCTTACTTTGGTCGTATGGCGAGTTCCCCTACAGCATCTATGTTAGAAGATGCATTGGCTCAAAATCCCACATTTTTTACACTTTCCGAAATTGGTGGTGGTAATGATGTTTTAGCCTACGCTGTATCAGGTGGTACAGGTGTAGACCGAACAGGTAATACAAATCCATCGACTTATAATAGTAATGATATAACAGATCCAAATGTTTTTGCCCAATCATTTAGTACTATGGTGGCTGCTTTGACACAAAATGGAGCTAAAGGCGTAGTAACCACTGTGCCAGATATTACAAGTTTATCTCACTTTACAACGGTACCTCACAATCCATTAGATCCAAATGATCCAGATAATGGACCAGACCTTGTAGCTCAAATACCGACATTAAACCAAATATACGGTGCATTAAACCAAATATTTGCTGTTGCAGATCCTTCTCGTATAATTACATTTTCAACGACGGAAACTAATCCCGTCGTAATTAAAGATGAAGACTTACTAGATCTATCTGGCACGATAGCAGCAGCTTTAGGGCCAGATCCTGCGTTTGCAGCGTTTATTGGACAGTTTGGCTTACCACCTCAAGCGGCTCCGCAGGTTGCTGGATTTTTAGGAGGTGCTTACGGACAAGCAAGACAAGCTACCGAAAATGATTTATTAGTGTTACCAAGTAGTTCTATTATTGGTAAAGTAAACGAAGATGTTGCAACAGCATTAGCTGCATTATTACCACCTGAAGTGGCAGGTCAATTTGCAGTTGAAGGCATAACATTACCTTTAGAAGACAAATGGGTATTGACACCACAAGAGCAAACACTAATCGCAACAGCAACAGCTTCTTATAACGGGACAATTTTAGCTATAACAGATGCCAATCCTAATGTAGCTTTGGTCGATTTAAGAGCTGTGCTAGAACAAGCTTCTATATCTGGTTATGCTTATGATGATTATATAATGACTACAGATCTAGTTTTTGGAGGATTAGTAAGCTTAGACGGAATTCATTTAACGTCCAGAGGTTATGGATTAATGGCTAGAGAGTTTTTAGTTGCAATTGATGAAGCCTTTGGGTCAAATTTTATTGCTTCGGGATCAACTCCTAATGCTGGTAATTTGCCGACTAACTTCTCGTCTTCTTTGCAATAAAAGAAATTAAAATATACTTTAAAAACACCTTCTTTTCGAAAGCTCGAATGAAGGTGTTTTTTTATGCGCAAAAAAGCAATAAAATTTGCATTAGTTTTAAATTAAAAAATATATCTTTGCAGCGCGAAAAACGAATGTTTTTTCAATAGAAATATCTAAACATTAAACACATAAGTAATGTCAAAAGTTACAGGTAAAGTTGCACAAATAGTAGGTCCAGTTATCGATGTTGCATTCGAAACAGGTGCTGAACTTCCAAAAATCTATGATTCATTAGAAATTAAAAAAGCTGATGGTTCTATTCTAGTCCTTGAAGTACAATCTCACATTGGTGAAGATACGGTACGTACAATCGCGATGGATTCATCGGATGGTTTGAGTAGAGGTACAGAAGTAACTGCAACGGGTGCTCCTATACAAATGCCTGTTGGTGAAGATATCTACGGACGTCTTTTCAACGTTATTGGAGATGCCATTGATGGTATTGGAGATTTACCAAAAGCTGGTGATAGCGGTTTACCTATTCACAGACAAGCACCAAAATTTGAAGATTTGTCAACGTCTACAGAAGTTTTATTTACTGGTATTAAAGTCATCGATTTGATTGAGCCTTATGCAAAAGGTGGTAAAATTGGATTATTTGGTGGTGCTGGTGTTGGTAAAACAGTATTGATCCAAGAGTTGATTAACAACATTGCAAAAGGACACGGTGGACTTTCAGTATTTGCTGGTGTAGGTGAACGTACTCGTGAGGGTAACGATTTACTTCGTGAAATGTTAGAATCAGGTATTATCAAATATGGTGATGACTTTATGCATTCTATGGAAGACGGTGGATGGGATTTATCTAAAGTGGATAAAGCTGCCATGAAAGATTCTAAAGCAACTTTCGTTTTCGGACAAATGAATGAGCCTCCTGGAGCACGTGCACGTGTGGCACTTTCAGGATTAACCATAGCAGAATATTTTAGAGATGGAGCTGGTGACGGACAAGGAAAAGACGTACTTTTCTTCGTAGATAACATATTCCGTTTTACACAAGCTGGATCTGAGGTATCTGCATTATTAGGTCGTATGCCTTCTGCGGTAGGTTACCAACCTACGTTAGCAACCGAAATGGGTGCGATGCAAGAACGTATTACTTCTACTAAAAAAGGATCTATTACATCTGTACAAGCGGTTTACGTACCCGCAGATGATTTAACCGATCCTGCGCCTGCAACAACCTTTGCTCACTTAGATGCAACAACAGTATTATCTCGTAAGATTGCTGAGCTAGGTATCTATCCTGCGGTAGATCCATTAGATTCTACATCAAGAATTTTAACGGCTGACATCTTAGGTGCAGAACATTATGATTGCGCACAGAGAGTAAAAGAGTTATTACAACGTTATAAAGAATTACAAGATATTATTGCCATCTTAGGTATGGAAGAATTATCTGAAGAAGATAAAATGGCTGTAGGTAGAGCAAGACGTGTACAACGTTTCTTATCTCAACCATTCCACGTAGCTGAGCAATTTACAGGTCTTAAAGGTGTATTAGTTGATATTAAAGAAACTATCAAAGGATTTAACATGATTATGGATGGTGAATTAGATCACTTGCCAGAAGCGGCCTTTAACCTTAAAGGAACTATTGAAGAAGCTGTTGAGGCTGGAGAGAAAATGCTTGCAGAAGCTTAATCTAAAATTATAGAACCATGCATTTAGAAATTGTATCACCAGAAGCTACCTTATTTAGCGGAGAAGTAACTAGCGTTACTGTTCCAGGTGTTATGGGTGAATTTGAAATGTTAAACAATCACGCACCTATCATCTCTTTACTAAAAGAAGGTAACGTTAAAATTAACGGTAACATTTCTCTAGAAGAAGAGGTTGAAGCTTTATTCAACAAAACCGATAAAGGGTTTTGGTTGCCAATTACTTCTGGAACAATTGAAATGAAAGACAATAAAGTCATTGTATTAGCTGACTAAAACAAGACCTTATCTTATATAAAAAAACGCCAAACATTTAGTTTGGCGTTTTTTTATTTTTAATCCTGATTTAAGCACTCTGTTACAGACTACTTAATCCAGCTACAACATTAGTATATACTTCCGATTGGAACCCATTTACAACAGCCATAATTGTTTTAACAAAAAAAGCTACAAAGAGTATTAATAAGAAAAATGTAGTGACATCTAAAGCCCTTAAAAACTGAAATTTTTTGTTTTTCGTTGCCATATTAGTTGAGTGAGTTGGTTAGTATCACCTCTAATGTACTAAATTATTTTAACATACTCTTAACTTTTTAAATATTATTTATTTGATTTTCAATTATTTAGAATTTTCTTACAGCCTCTAACTCCACTTTTAACTCCTGAAACATTGTCATAATACTACTGAGTTTCAACTCTTTTTCATCATATTCCTGTGTATTGATACAACAAGTAAACTCCCAAAGCTCTAAGATGTTTTCTTTAGATACCAAATAAGGTTGATAAGCCTTATTATCTGAACTTAATAATACATTCTCTTCATCTCCTTCTGGTAAATACACACGCTTATACACCAAACCATCATCTTTAGTCAAAACAATATAGGTTCGCCCACTTTTTACATCGCCAATAGCTTCTACAAACTTTGCCACAATAAACGACCCATCTTTTACAGGTAACATCGAATCCCCTTTTATTGGAAATGCACGATGAGTTCCCGTTGGTAAAAAAGGGAGTTTGATTTTTTGTAACTGCTCAATATATTCTGGATCATCATAGCCTTCTAAATAACCCGCAGATGCCTTAGCAGGAATGATTTCAATCAAATCTTCATTATCCTCATTTACCGTTACTGGAAACAATACACGCTTAGTTCCTATTTGTATAAAGGAGGTGTCCTTAGCACGTCTCAAATCATTTTTAACTAAAATATCTATCGGGATATTAAAATAGTTCGACAAATCAATCAAACGTTCAATGGGTGGCTCTGACCGCCCTTCTTCATAGGATCCTACCATAGAACGCGACCAACCCAACTCATCTGCAAATCGTTCTTGTGAAAGTTTCTTGAGCAGACGTAAGTGTCTAATATTAGCTTGTATGTTTTTCATCGTTGTATTTTAATTTTAACAGTACTTACTACAAATGTAAGCAACAATAACTACATATAGTAGTTAATTTTGTTAATCCTGATTATGCACCTTAATTGTCACACATATTATAGCTTACGTTATGGCACAATTGCGCCAAAACAACTACTAGCCATTGCCTCTGCGAATGGTTTGAACACTTTGGCTCTAACCGACATTAACAATACTTCTGCTTGTTTAGATTTTGTACGCATGTCTAAAAACTATAAGATCAAACCTATTCTTGGCGTCGATTTTAGAAATGGCGCAAAGCAACAGTTCATTTTAGTGGCAAAAAACAACCACGGATTTAAAAATATCAATAGCTATTTATCTGAGTTTTTACACAATCATGACTTGCTAATTCCTGAACAACCAGATAGAGAAATTCAAGATTGTTACGTGATTTATCCATATCAAAAAGATAAAACATATGATTTAAAAACAAACGAGTTCTTAGGAATCAAACCAAAAGACCTCAATACACTCAAGTTTTCACGATGGAATCGCTTACAACACAAACTAGTAATTTTAAAAACCGTTTCCTTTCAAAATAAAAAGGGATTTAATACCCATCGCCTATTGCGAGCCATTGATAATAATACCTTATTAAGTAAACTGTCCAAATCTGAAGAAGGTGACATCAATGATATGATGCTACCATATGACCAACTCTGTAACACCTATCAAGAATTCCCAGAACTCATTCAAAATACACAACAGCTATTAGACAATTGTTCTATCGACTTTGATTTCTCGCAACAAACACCTAATAATCAAAAATCATATACCAATAACGAACCCTTAGATTTTCGGCTACTTAAAAAACTCACATATCAAGGTTTACATTACCGTTATAAAAAACCGGGTGTTCGTGTTTTTGAACGTATTGAAAAGGAATTAAAGATTATAGAAGAAAAAAACTTCGTTTCCTATTTTTTAATCAATTGGAAAATTCTAAAATACGCACGTAGCAAAAATTATTTTTATGTTGGTCGTGGTAGTGGCGCTAATAGCATTGTTGCTTATTTGTTGCGAATTACAGATGTCGATCCTGTAGAATTAGACCTGTATTTTGAGCGTTTCATTAATCTATTCCGTCAAAATCCACCAGATTTTGATATTGATTTTTCATGGAGAGATCGTGATGATATTACCGAATTCATCTTTAAGACCTTTAAGCATACCGCACTCATTACCGTTTATAATACCTTTAAATTTAGAGCTTCGGTTAGAGAATTAGGAAAAGTTTTCGGCTTGCCAAAATCTGAAATGGATGTGCTCACCAGAAGAAAATACCAAATCCATCAACTCGACAAACTCTCCCAATTGGTCATTAAATACAGTACTTATATTGAAGGGTTTCCAAACTATTTAGGAATCCACGCAGGAGGTATTTTAATCTCAGAAAAACCCATTCATCACTATGGCGCCACCTTTATGCCGCCAAAAGGATTTGCTACCACACAGTTTGATATGGTCGTTGCAGAAGATATTGGCTTGTATAAGTTTGATGTTTTGAGTCAGCGTGGACTGGGAAAGATTAAAGAAGCTGTTGAAATTGTGCGTTATAATCACCCGAAAAAACCACCTGTTGATATTCATGACATCAAGCGTTTTAAAAAAGATGAACGCATTAAAGACCTGCTTAGAAATGCAAAAGCCATTGGTTGCTTTTATGTAGAATCTCCTGCCATGCGCATGCTTCTTAAAAAATTACAAGTGGATAATTATTTAGGATTGGTTGCAGCAAGTTCGGTTATTCGCCCAGGAGTTTCCCAAAGTGGTATGATGCGTGAATACATCTTGAGATATCGCTTTCCAGAGAAACGCAAAGAGGCACATCCTGTCCTGTTAAAAATCATGCCCGAAACTTATGGTGTGATGGTCTACCAAGAGGATGTGATTAAAGTGGCTCATCATTTTGGTGGACTCGATTTAGGCGAAGCCGATATGTTACGTCGAGGTATGTCTGGGAAATTTCGCTCTCGAGATGAATTTTTAAAAGTTAAACAACGTTTTTTTGATAATTGTAAACATGCTGGGAAATCGGAAGCACTCACCAAAGAAATCTGGAGGCAAATAGAAAGCTTTGCTGGTTATGCTTTTGCTAAAGGTCATTCGGCATCCTATGCGGTAGAAAGTTATCAAAGTTTGTTTTTAAAAGCCTATTTCCCATTAGAGTACATGACTGCTTGCATCAATAATTTTGGTGGATTTTATAGAACCGAACTCTATGTTCATGAAGCCAGAATGCATGGAGGTATCATTGAATCGCCTTGCGTTAACACCAGCTATACACAAGCTATCATTAAAGGAAAAACCATTTTCTTAGGGTTTATGTTCTTACAATCCTTCGAATCGAAACTCATGAAACAGGTGGTTACAGAGCGTGCTAAAAATGGCCGATTTAAAAGTCTGGACGATTTTATTGAACGCGTACCGATTTCCGTAGAACAAATCGCCATTTTAATTAAAATAAATGCCTTTAGATTTACCAACATCAATAAGCGTGAATTGCTTTGGCAGGCACATCTAAAAATAAGTAAAACAGTGCTTGAAGAGCATATCATGACCTTGTTTAAAACAGAACGCATTAGCTATAAAACACCAAAATTATCTAGTACAGATTTAGAAAATGCCTTTGATGAAATTGAATTATTGGGCTTTCCGTTATGTAATCCATTTCATTTGCTAAAAATCCCATCTTCAAACCCTATGCGTGCAAAACAGCTAATCGGTTTTCAGCATAAAACCATCGTTATTGAAGGCTATTTGGTCGCGGTAAAAAACACCAAAACAGCAAACCGAAAAAACATGTTCTTTGGAACCTTTTTAGATTACGATGGTAATTTTATTGATACGGTTCATTTTCCACCTGTGGCTGCCAAATATCCGTTTCGAGGTAATGGAATCTATAGCATTACAGGAAAAGTCATGGTAGAATTTGATTGTATCACCATTGAAGTGTCGCGTATGGAGCGAGCAACGATTATTGAAGACCCTCGTTATGCCATAAACTCTAAAAACACCACATTTCAGAATAAAAAAAGCTTTGAAGATCACAAAGCAACCCACGCATTAGGTAGTACTACCACACATCATATAACAATAAAGTTTAAAGATTAATGAGCTACAACCGTTCTATAGTACACATGGATTTAGATACGTTTTTCGTATCCTGTGAACGCTTACTTGATAGTAAACTTAACGGTAAACCTGTGCTTATTGGTGGCACGAGTGATCGTGGCGTGGTGGCATCCTGCAGTTATGAGGCTCGACAATTTGGTATACATTCTGCGATGCCAATGCGTATGGCCAAACAACTGTGCCCAGAAGCTATTATCCTTAGAGGAAATACAGGTGTTTACACAAAATTTTCACAAGATGTAACAGACGTTATTAAAGACAGTGTCCCTTTATACGAAAAGACTTCTGTTGATGAATTTTATATTGATCTTACAGGAATGGATAAATTTTTTGGCTGTCACAAACTGGCTTCAGAGTTGCGCCAACGTATCATTAAAGAAACAGGATTGCCCATTTCATTTGGATTATCCCTGAATAAAACCGTTTCAAAAATAGCCACAGGAGAAGCCAAACCGAATAATGAAATACGTATTCTTTCAGGAACCGAAAAACCTTTTCTTGCACCACTTTCAGTGAAAAAAATTCCAATGGTTGGTAATGTCACCTACAAAGCTTTATGTGATCTGGGTGTCAAACAAATTAAAACCGTACAGGAAATGCCTATGGAATTAATGCATAAGGTCTTAGGGAAAAACGGCCTTTCTATTTGGCAAAAAGCAAATGGGATCGACAACAGTCCCGTAGTACAATACCACGAACGAAAATCAATTTCTACAGAACGCACCTTTAACAAAGATACAACCGACATCTCTAAACTAAAAGGCATTGTGATTGCTATGGCAGAAAACTTAGCTTATCAATTACGACGTGGTAATAAACTAACCGCTTGCGTGACCTTTAAAATTCGCTATTCCGATTTTCAAACTTATACACAACAACAACGGATTCCTTACAGCTCTATGGACCACAGTATCATTACTGTAGTCTTAGATTTGTTTAAAAAGCTCTATAATCGCCGACTTCTAGTGCGATTAGTTGGCGTAAAATTTAGTCATTTGGTAGAAGGCGGGCATCAAATTCATTTGTTTGAGGACGATGAGAAACTACTACACCTCAGCGAAGCCATAGACAAAATGCGTGAGCGTTATGGAGATAGAGCTGTCATAAACGCGGCAGGCATGGAAGCTAAAACGATTAGTAGATGGAATCCGTTTACAGGAGAACCTCCTCCTCTATTAGCTAATAGACGGCAGTAACTACTCTTCTATATATTCCAATATATCAGCTGGCTGACAATCTAAAGCTTTACAAATAGCTGCCAAAGTAGAAAATCGCATTGCTTTGGCTTTTCCTGTTTTTAAAATGGAAAGGTTTGCTGTGGTAATGCCAACAATTTCTGCAAGTTCATTGCTCTTCATTCCTCGCTTTGTCAACATGACATCTAAATTAATTACTATTGGCATGATTAGATTGTTAATTCATTTTCTTGTTTTAGGAGGCTCCCATTTTGTAAAACATCCGCTATAATATATAAGCTAAACCCTATGACCATTAAAAGAAAATCTTGTCCTATTTCGCCTATTAAGGCTAATTCTTGAGAACAATAAAACAATACCACGCTAAAAACCAGACTTAAAAAACCTGAAACGAGGAACAACTTACCAGCAGTTTTAAATTTAGTAGCACTTTTAAAATTAAAGAGTCCATCTTTAATAATACTACCCAAACCAATCTTAATGAGTAATAAACCTAGAAATGTTAGTATAGAAAATACTATGCTTACAAATTGGGTATAATATCCAAAAATAAAACCTTTATACAGATCTTCATAGGACTTGATAAAATCAGTGAAAAAAGTGAGATAGAAATTGGCTACAAAGTGACATATATATATCACAATCAACACTTTAACAAAAGCATTTAGAAATTTTATTTTTCTCATAGTTATATCGTTAATTCATTATCCTCTTCAGCTTGTTTTCCGCGTTTAAAAATTTCAGCAAGAATATAAAAGGCCAAACCTGCCGGAATTAAAAAGGTGAATTCTGCCTTGAGCTCATTAAAAAAGTTAAAGGTTGACTCTCCAATCAAGGCCAAAATAAACCGTAAAATCAATACACTTATGGTGTACTGAATAAAAATATTTCCAATTTTTTTAAAGTATTTGATATTGTTATCGCTAAAGTAATGTCCGTTTTCAATTTCCTTTAGGATTGATAAAAAATAAGAAAAGCCATAAATGAGATACCCTCGCCAAAAGAACAAACCGGCACTAATAGCATAATAATTCCATTGGATTACATTTTTTGATGCAAACCAAGATTCATTCTTATCAGCGGTTTTTGCCCAATTTTGAAACTCTTCAAATCGATTAAAATCAAACTCACGTAAATCATTGAGCAATACTGAAATGGCAGACAGCAAAACAACCCAAGTTATGATTGTTAAAATATTCGTATTGTCTTTCATGATTAAGTTATTTGATTATCGTTTAACAATAACAAATGTATAAAAATTATCGTAAAACAATAATTTTACACGTCATTATTTTAAAACAAAACCTTTTTTAGGAATAAAATAATACTAACTTTGCTCAAAATTTTAGCACTAATGCACCTACATATACGATTTATTTTAACCCTAATTTCTATTCTATTTACCGTTCATTGTTTTGCGCAAGATATTCCGTCCCAAAACTTAGATTCAATCACAATTTCATCAACACGAATCGACATTCCTTTCAAGGAAAATTCTAGAACCATCACTGTAATCACTTCTGCTGACATTAAAAACAGTGCAGCTGTAAATATTGCAGACTTATTACAACAAGTTGCCGGTGTAGATATCCGCAGACGCGGTACTGGAGGAAGTCAGGCCGATTTGTACATTAGAGGTGGAGGCTTTGATCAGACCTTACTCCTTATTGATGGTATAAAAATGGATGATGCTCAAACGGGACATCATACTATGAATGCAGCACTTCCTTTGGACGTTATTGAACGAATTGAGATCATCAAAGGCCCTGCAGCTCGTATATTTGGACAAAATGCTTTCACAGGAGCCATAAATATTGTCACCAAAAACAACTCAAATGATACGGTTTCAGCAAATTTAGAAACAGGTTCATTCGGACAGTTAAATGCATCAGTAACCCTTGGTGGCGAATTACAGAATTCATCTCATATTGTACATGCTGGAAAAGTAACCTCTGAAGGGTATCGCAATAACTCAGATTATGACAATTCAAATTACTTTCTCAAAAGTATCTTTAATAAAAACAAGCAGCCAATAGAACTAATTGCCACCTACTTTGAGCGTAATTTTGGTGCTGAAAACTTCTATACTACTAATCCTACATTTAATGAATACGAGGAAACTCAAAACAGCTTAGTAGCGTTCACCACGACATTTAAATCGGCTAAATTAAAAATACAACCTCGCATATATTGGAAGCGCAATCAGGACATGTTTTTACTGAGACGCGATGATCCTGGTTTTTTCAGAAATTTTCATATTTCAGATAAAATTGGCGTGGAGGCGAATGCATCTTACACATCCAAAGCAGGTGTAACTGGATTTGGTGTAGATATGTCTAAAATCTATTTAAGAAGTAACAACCTAGGAATGCGAAACCGATTTATGACTAATATATTTGTCGAACATCAATTCAAATTGGCCAATAACAAACTAGACATTACACCAGGTATTGCGCTCACCTATTTCTCAGACTTTAAATTTCATGCCTTCCCTGGACTAGATGTTGGATTTCAAATTTCGAACAACCTAAGAGCCTATGGAAATATGGGTTATACTTACAGAATACCAACTTATACCGATTTGTTCTACAGCGATCCTGCAACCGCTGGAAACCCTGATTTAGAACCAGAAGAAGCCTTTGCACAAGAAGTAGGGTTAAAATATTTTACATCTAAATTTTCTGCGTCGGTTGCTTTTTTTAATAGAGATGCCACCAACCTTATTGATTATATCAGACCTAATGTTTCCCAAGGCATATTTACCGCAACCAATATCACTGAAGTTAATACTAAAGGTCTTGAATTTGACGCCTCTTATAACTTTATAATCAGAGGTTTTACACAAACCTTAGCTTTTGGCTATGCTTTTTTAGACGACAATATTTTAGATCAAAATGAAGACCTATCACGATACGCTTTAAATACCTTAAAGCATCAATTTAATGCGCGGTTTAGCACACAGTTATTTAAAAATGTTCGTCAAAATATGGTGTATAAATATGTCGAACGTACCACAGGACAAACCTATAATGTTTGGGACGCATCAATAGTTATGCGCTTAAAACAAATGGAGTTTAATATTACCGCTAGTAACATTTTTAATGCAGAATACATTGAAACTGGATTTGTGCCTATGCCGCCAAGTAATGTATTATTTGGTATGCGATACAGTTTTAACTAAAATAAAAAGAATTTTTTGTAACAATTGTCTAACAATGTCTACATATAATAGAAAGTAAGCTATATGCAAAGTGTTACAAATTAACTTTTCATAAAACAACACTTCTCAAAACCATCACATCTTCAAAGCATTCCTTTTCGGAATTATTAAAGCACTGCACTTATAAAAATTAAGTAGCTTTTTGGCGGGTAAACTGATGCTGTTTTTACTTTCAAAATTAGGTTGCTAAAACTTTATAATCATCGTATATTTATTAATTCATTTTAATCCTTAAAGTTATGCTAGAATGGTTTTCAAACTTAGAATTTTTATCCAAAGTATACTGGCTAATTGCACTTATTGGCTCTCTAATTTTTACGATTGTTATGACCACAGCGTTTATTGGTGGAGACGTAGATGATATTGGCGATTTCGATACAGATATGGACGCAGATATCGGGACAGGATTTCAATTTATATCATTTAAAAATCTTGTAGGATTCTTTACCATTTTTGGCTGGAGTGGAATTGCTTGCATAGATGCAGGACTCTCGACACCTCTAACCATCATTACTTCTATTGTGTGTGGATTACTAATGATGTTAATCATGGCGGCACTGTTTTATTTTATCACAAAACTCTCTGATAGTGGAACGCTTAATTATCGCAATGCGATTGGTGCTATAGGCGAAGTATATCTTCCTATTGGCGCAGATCGCACCAAAATGGGAAAAGTGAGTGTAAGAGTGCAAGGTGCAGTGCGTGAATTAGATGCCCTAACCGATTCCCTAACAGAATTAAAATCAGGAACCATAATAAAGGTTGTCGATGTAACTTCTAACGGTCTACTCATCGTTGACCAAACAAAAAAACCTATTGAACCATTAAAACAAAAAACTTATGAAATTACTGAGCATTCAAGAAAGCTTTAATTTAGAGGGCTTCGGCGGCCCTATGCTACTCATATTTGTAGCCTTATTCATTGTATTAACATTAATTATATTGATTAAGCGCTATAAACGATGTCCTTCCGACCGGATTTTAGTCGTTTATGGAAAAGTAGGCGGTGGTCAATCGGCGAAGTGTATTCATGGTGGAGCAGCCTTTATTATTCCAGTTATACAAGATTATGAGTTCTTAGATTTAACCCCAATTTCCATTGAAGTTAATCTCGTGAATGCATTGTCTAAACAAAACATTCGTGTTAATGTACCATCACGTTTTACCATTGGTATTTCCACAGAGCCAGGTATCATGCAAAACGCAGCAGAACGTTTATTAGGTCTAGGGCAAAATGAAATTCAAGAACTAGCACAAGAAATTATTTTTGGCCAACTACGTTTAGTTGTGGCTTCAATGGATATTGAAGAAATTAATAATGACCGTGATAAATTCTTAACCAATATCTCACAGAGTGTAGAAACTGAATTAAAGAAAGTAGGTCTTAAATTAATTAACGTAAACATTACAGATATCGTTGATGAGTCTGGCTATATCGAAGCACTTGGTAAAGAGGCTGCGGCTCACGCTATCAATGCTGCTCGTAAATCGGTTGCAGAGAAAACCAGAGATGGTTCTATTGGAGAAGCTAACGCAGTTCAGGATGAAAGAACACAAGTTGCAGCTGCCAATGCACAAGCTGTTGAGGGTGAGAACACAGCAAAAATTGCAGTAGCCAATTCAGATTCACTGCGTCGTCAACGTGAAGCAGAAGCTGAACGTGTGGCAATTGCTTCGGAAAAAGTACAGGGCGCAAAAGCTTTAGAAGAATCCTATGCAGCTGAGAAAGATGCAGAGATAGCTAGAGCCGAACGCGAACGCTCCTCTCAAATGGCTGATATTATTATCCCTGCGGAAATTGATAAACGCAAAGTTGAGATAGATGCCGAAGCCGAAGCCGAACGCATTAGAAGACGAGCAAAAGGTGAAGCCGATGCGATACTATTTAAAGCTCAAGCAGAAGCGCAAGGTCAATTTGAAGTTTTAACAAAACAAGCCGCTGGTTTACAGGAAATCGTCAAAGCAGCTGGTAACAGCAGTAGAGATGCCGTTTTATTGTTAATTGCAGATAAATTACCAGAACTGGTCAAAACTCAAGCAGAAGCAATAAAGAATATTAAAATTGATAAAGTAACCGTTTGGGAAAATGGTGGAAATGGTGAGGATGGCAAATCATCTACTGCTAATTTCCTATCGGGTATGTATAAATCAGTACCACCATTACAAGATATGTTTAATATGGCTGGAATGGATTTACCAGAGTACCTTAAAGGCAAGTCTAGACAAGAACCAGAGGACCCAAAATCACTTCCCACGAAAACTGAAGAAGAATAAGATTCATATTAAAAATCCGCTCAATAGCGGATTTTTTTTGTTTGTCTCATTCTAATTATCTTTACACAAAACCATAATTATGACATCGATTTTTAAAGTCTTACTCATCCTCATACTGACATCAAGCACTATTATTTTCGCGCAAACGGATCCGGAGATTTTTGAAAAATTCGAATCTAAATTTTATACCATTGATGGGTACCAAATCAATGTAGAAATACTCGGAGAAGGTGATCCTATTTTCTTTCTGCCTGGAGGCCCAGGAAATTCACATGACTACATGCAAGGTGCTTTTGGCCACTATCACAAGACCAACACTGTTGTCTTTTTCGATTGGTTAGGTCGCGGCAAAAGTGATAACGCTAAAGACAATTCAGAGTACAGCGTAAAGAATGATGTCGAACTGATTGAAAAACTAAGATTAATTTTAAATTTTGATAAAATATCTCTTGTTGGGCACTCCTACGGAACTGTTCCGGCACAGGCTTATGCGATTACATATAAAGACAACGTCGACAAGATGGTCTTGATTAACGGATTTCACTCAGGAGCGATGTGGCAAGCCAATTGTGACAGTTATAATCATTATGCCAAAACCCATTTTCCTGAAAAATGGAAGGCCGTAGATTCGTTGCGCTCTTTGGGGTATCTATCCAGTCAAGAGCCTCTTAAAACGGTATATGGTAACTTCCCAACAAAATACATCTATTATCACAATACCAAACTAAAATCTAAAGTTCCGAAGACACAATTTAGAGGTATGGCAGGAGATGTTTATACAGCCATTATTGGGCCAGACGGTGATTTTGATGTGTCAGGAAGTATGATCAATCAAGATTACAGACAACAATTAAAAGATGTAAAAGCTAAAACTCTCGTAATCGCTGGTCGCTACGATGGTGTCTCCACACCAGAATTTGCAGTGCAATATAAGCGATTTATGCCTCAAGCACAATTTGAAATGTTTGAACAAAGTGCCCATAATCCGTACTTAGAAGAACCAGAAAAATTTTATGCGCTTTTTGAACGTTTTATGAAAGACCAATGAATTGATCGAATAGTTAATTACTATTAAATATGATGCTAATTACAGTCTCTATTATCTTTATCATTCTCGGTATACTTATCAAATATGCCAAAATGTACTACCTCATTGCTGGCTATAATACCATGTCAAAAGAAGAGCAAGAAAAATATGATATTGAAGGTATAGCTACAGTGTTTAGAAATGGCATGTTCGGTATGGCAATAATTATGTTGCTTGGATATGGATTGGCTAAGTCAATTGACAATCCCAAAATTGAGATATATGCCTTTTGGACAGCGATAATTATTGGAATTCCGTATGTATTAATTTTAGCCAATTTAAATAAATACAAGATCAATAAAGACGATTAAATCTGAATAATAAAACAACATGAGTGTCAACCAACGTTTTTACCATGCCTTAATAATATGTTTCAACTAAAAATACAACCAATAATTATTTGCTATTCCTTGCGTTTTCATAACTTTAACTTTAATTTTTTTAGATGTCTTCTTTGAATTTACATGATATTCCTCGTGAAATAAACATCTCCAAAGAGGAGTTTATTGCGAACTACTTTAGACCCCAAAAGCCAGTGGTTATAGAGGGTTTTATTGAGGACTGGCCGGCGTATAAAAAATGGAGTTTAGATTATATGAAAGATGTGGCAGGAGAGAAAACTGTACCACTGTATGATGATAGACCTGTAGATTATAACGATGGATTCAATGAGCCACATGCAAAAATGAAAATGAGTGAATATGTCGATTTACTGAAAAATGAACCAACAAAATATCGCATTTTCTTATGGAATATTCTAAAGGAAATTCCGCAACTACAAAACGATTATTCATATCCTGATTTTGGATTAAAACTTATGAAGAGCCTGCCAATGTTGTTTTTTGGAGGAACAGATTCACATACCTTTATGCACTATGATATTGATTTGGCCAATATCTTTCATTTTCATTTCGAAGGAAAAAAAAGGTGCATTTTGTTTGACCAAAATCAGAATGATCATCTTTATAAAATTCCACACTCTCTTATCACTAGAGAAGATATAGATTTCTCAAATCCAGACTTCCATAAATGGCCTGCATTAAAAGACGCCAGAGGCTGGCAATGTGAGCTAAGCCATGGTGAAGTGCTTTATATGCCCGAAGGATATTGGCATTATATGAAATACCTTACTCCTGGATTCTCAATGAGCCTTCGTGCCATTGCAAGACGCCCAAAGAACTTAGGAAGAGCAATTTATAATGTTTTAATCATGAGACATTTTGATAACGCCATGAGAAGAATAAAAGGTCAACAATGGATAGATTGGAAAAACGAACAAGCTATTAGAAGAACTCATAAGAGATTTAGCTAAAAAGTGTTTTGAATTAAAAAGTTGTAATATATTTGCCATCTCAAATTTTAGAACAATTAATGATGAAAAAACTATTAATACTTATCGCTTTAGTCTCTGTATCTTTATTAAATGCACAGGCTTATAAAGGAAAAGGTGACCAAAAATTTCAAGTTGGAGCGAACTTACAAGACGAAGCTACAGGAATCACCGTAACGTATGATTATGGATTAGGTGAAAATATTTCAGTAGGTATTTCATCCTCGTACGCCTTGGGGATAGATGACCGTTTAGATGCTGATTTTGGTGATCGATTTGATATTAAAGCAAGGTTTAACGCTAACTTAGGAAATGTCTTGAATATTGATGAAAACTTTGATTTTTATCCTGGTTTAAGCTTGAGCTTAAAAAACTTTGGAGGTCATTTAGGAGCGCGTTATTTCTTTTCGGATGGCTTTGGTATCTTTACTGAAGGTACATTTCCTTTAGCAAAATACAGTAATGACAAATTTGATATTGGGTACTATATACACAATCAATTTGCCATAAACATTGGTGCTACTTTTAATTTATAGTAAACTAAAAACACATAGTAAAAAAGCCCTAAATATATATTTTAGGGCTTTTTTTTATGGAATTAGTTCTCTTATTTTATCATAGACAAGGTGACTTTCCCAGCCACGATACAATAAATAATCAGCGAGTTTTTTTCGTTTTTTTTGAAGATTTGTCTCACGCATACCATCTAATTTTTTTTTAGCTAGCAACTCAAATGTATTGTAATATGCTTCATCATCAATTTCCTTTAAGGCAATAGATATAAGTGTTTTATTAATATTTTTTCGTTTTAATTCTAATTGCAAGCGTTGTTTTCCCCATTTTTTAATTCTAAATTTCCCCCTTACAAATGCTTTTGAAAAACGTTCTTCATTTAAAAAATTGTGTTGCAATAAGTAGACGATAATTTGATCTTGTGCTTCAGGAATCATATGCATCTCATATAATTTTTGAGTCACCTCTTTATGGCAACGTTCCTGATAAGCGCAATAGCGTTCAAGACGTTTTTGCGCTTCATCGATTGTAAATGTTTTTCGTGGATGCATTGGACAAAAATATAACATTTTCTTAATAAAACAGGAGGCTTAACAAGCTCATTAATAAGTATTTTTGATTAAATTTGCATGCTAGCTTAGAGGCATAAAAAATTAATTCATCCCTATGAAAAAGAATTACTCCCTTATCTTAATAGCATTGCTATGCTCCGTTTTGTCTAGTTCTGGGCAAATCATCACTTTTGATTTTAATGGTTTGGCAGGAAATGAAGTGTCTGCTGCGTCAAATTTCAATAATCCAAATCTAAGTAACTCAACTATAACAAGAGGTGCTGGTCTAAACGCTGCAATTAACGCAAATAGATTTAATGCAACTAATTGGGCGGATACGAACATTGCCACTGCCATAGCAGGTAATAATTACATGGAATTTACAATTACTCCTAACGTATCATATCAATTTAATGTTACTGATATAGTTGTTAACTTCGAACGCTCTGCAACAGGTCCAAGAGGTATTTTACTTAGAAGCTCTCTAGATGGTTACATTACTGATATTGACACAGAAAAAGTTATTGCAGATGACACATCTGTACAATCATTCACCTTTACAGTAGGACAAACAGGCAACACCTCTGCTGTAACTTATAGAATATATGGTTGGGCAGAAGCAACTGGTGGTACAGGTGGTTTTGAAGGCACAGGTAATGATATTACTGTTAATGGGTCAGTGAATTTGTCTTGTACAGACGCTGTAGATTTTGAAAATATATATTTACCAACAACCTCTCCAGAGACCATAACACAAGGTGATCCATTTGTTGTGAGTACACAAGCTGTAGAACCTGGTGTAACAAATCTTCCGGGCGAAGCCACTGGCATCCAGGCATGGATTGGTTATAGTACTACAAACAATGACCCAAGCACCAGTGCAGGTTGGACTTGGTTACCTGCAACATATAGTTTTGATATTGGCGCCAATGATGTACATATAGCGGATATAGGCTCTGGATTAGCACCTGGGACTTATTATTATGCAAGTCGTCATGGCCTCAATGGTTGTGCATTTACCTATGGAGGAACTTTAGGTCCATACTGGAGTAATGATTCTCAAATACTAATTGTTGATGCTCCTCCACTTGCTGATGTGGTGATTACCGAAATCATGTACAATTCAATTGGTACAGATGATGAGTGGATTGAGATTTGTAATGTTTCTGGTAGTCCACAAGCTTTAAACGGTTGCACTATTGAAGTTGGTGGAACCACAGAATTTACATTTCCGAATAGTGGTATAGTCCTAGCCGATGGTGATTGCATTACTATTGCTTTAGGAGAGGATATCGGCAATCCTAATTTTAATCCCGATTGTCCTTTTACACCAGACTACACCAATGGTGCAGGAACTGGAACTCTTAATAATACATCAGACACTATATCACTTGTAGCTTCAGACGGGAGTACAATTATTGATAATGTAACATATGATTCTGCTGATGGTGGAAATATTGAATCACTACATATTATAGATACTTCACTTGATAATGCAGTGACTAGTGCCAACTGGCAAGAAGTAATTAATGGCGGTTCCCCAGGTGTAAACGCATTGATTTCTCCATGTACACCAATAGGTCCAGAAATTAATGTCGAAGGTACTACTACCAATTTCCCTGATATTTCAGATGGAGATACAGTTCCTAATATTTTTGATGGAACAGATTTTGGAGATGTAAGCGTTGGTGGAAATAGCACCAATACATTTAGAATCGAAAATTTTGGTGGAACAACTAATTTAACAATATCTAGCGTATCAGTAATAAGTGGTGATATTGGTGATTTCTCAATATCTGCTTTACCTACGTCACCCATAGCAGCTTTAGATTTTAGCCTCTTCGATATAGGATTTAGTCCTACTACAATTGGTCCACGTACCGCTGTTATCGAAATCAGAAGTAATGATAGTGATGAAGATCCATATACATTTACAGTAACTGGTAATGGTCTTTGCGTTGCAACTGCGATTATTGCAGAACCAAGTTCAGGTCCAGCAGGAACAGTTGTTACCGTAACTGGCGCAAATCTTTCAACTGCAACGGCATCCTTCAATGGTTTAGTCGCAACCGTAACTAACATTTCAGCTACTGTAATGGAAGTGATTGTACCAGCAGGAGCAAGTACAGGAAATTTAGAGATATTAGATGATCTTGGTTGCCCAGGAACAACATCTTTTACAGTAGTTGAATCCCAGATCTCTGGGTGTGAAGGGTCTAGTGGCACTACTCCAACCGACTTATTTATTTCAGAAGTAACCGACTCCAATACAGGAGGTTTGACATATATCGAAATTTATAATGGGACAGGAGCTACTATCAATCTAGCGAGTTATAGTATTCAATTCTTTAATAACGGTAATGTGACCGAAAACGGTGGTTCCGTAAACCTAAGTAATGTAAATCTAGCCACGTCCAATACTTTTGTTTTTGCGGTTAATACAGGTTCAAATTGTACAGGAATTTCAGGTGCTGATGGATCTTTAGCTGACCAAATAGGTTTTGGTGGTATTAATTTTGTTGTTAATGGCGATGATCATATTCGCTTGTACGAGGGAGCAAATCATATAGATTCATGGGGAGAATATTTGTCTAATACATGGGCTGATCCCTTAAATATAGGTTCTGAAGGTGTTGCTTTTACCCGCAATAACAGCGCAGGAAGCTTGCCTAATACGACATTTAATATCGCAGATTGGTCATACGTTGATTGGACTGCTTGTGCGGATAATGATTATTCTAATATTGGGACATATGACTTTTCAACCGGAACACCACCTATTATAAATACACAACCGAATTTACCAGCCATAAGTTGTGATACAACGGTTTCTATTAGTATTGCTGCTTCAGAAGGATTTGCTGGTGGAAATCCCTTAGCTTATCAATGGTATTTTAATGCTCCTGGTGATTCTGGTTGGACTCCAGTTACTAATGGTTCAACCTATTCTGGAGCGACTTCTACTTCCTTAAATCTTTTAGATGCCGTTAACTTAAACGGATATCAATATTATTGTGAAGTTAGAGAGAATACGGCAAGCTGTTTCACAGCTTCAAATGCTGTTAGATTAGTAGTAGAATTTGCCGTTTGGGATGGATTTAATTGGTCTTTACCACCTAGTTCAAGTCGAGTGGCAGTGATTGATGGGCCCTATGATACGGACCAAATTATTAATGGTGAAATTAGTTTTGAAGCCTGTCAGCTGATAGTTAATGCAGGTGCAATATTAACCATACACGCTAATGACTTTGTTTCTGTAATTAATAATGTTACCGTTAATGGAAACATTGTAATTAACCCTTATGGTTCTTTTGTTCAAATAAATGATTCAGGAATTGTTGAAGGCACTGTATTAACCGACAAGACCAGAATATCAGTGGAAAAAGAAACTGGGTTTTTAAACTCAGATAAAGAATATACATATTGGGGTTCTCCTGTAGTAGGAGAAATTATCGGAGATGGTCTTCAAGATGCATTAGACACAAGACGTTTCAGTTTTAATGCACAAAACTTTCTGGATGCAACCCAAGAAACTAATAATGATAATACTGCGGTAGCAGGCCAAGATGATATTGATGACAACGGTGATGACTGGACACCTGTAGGTGATGCTACTGTAATGGAGGCAGGAGTTGGTTATGCATCAACTCATGATCCAGCTATCTTCTTCGCACCAGCGAGATACATATACATCTTCCAAGGACCATTCAATAATGGTGTGATCAATGTACCCATTTATCGAAATGATGCCGAGACCAATGATAACAATTGGAATTTTATCGGAAATCCATACCCATCTGCTATTGATGCAGATGCATTTCTTGCGGCAAATGCGAGTATTGATCAAACTGTTGGCGCTACAAGTGGAGCAATCTTCTTTTGGTCACATAATACGCCTGCAGATGGAAACACAAATGGAAATGAAGCCCTAAATTATACCCAGAGTGATTATGCAATAATCAACGGAACTGGTCAAACCGCTGGAGGTGATGGTGTTGTTCCAGATCGTTTTATTCCATCAGGACAAGGATTTTTTGTGTCCATGACAAATGCTGTAAGCTCTACGGTTGTTTCTGGAACAATAAGAACTACAGATATTGTTTTCAATAACAGCATGAGAGTTAACGGAAATAATTCTCAGTTTTTTAGAACATCTCAAGATTCTCAACTCAATAATGTACGTCTAAATCTTACATCAGATAATGGCATCTTTAATCAAATTTTAATTGGTTACGTTGATGGGGCAACCAATGATGATGATGGCATGTACTATGATGCTTATAAAAATTTATCTGCTGATGCAAATGCATTACTTTACTCATTACTCGATAATTCAACGAATAAGAAATATGCTATCCAAGGGAAAGCTCCATCTGATCTATCCATTGACGAAATCATTCCGTTAGGGTTTTATACTGCTATTGATGACCCAACGTTATATACCATTTCTCTAGCAAGCGTTGAGGGTGAATTTATGACTTCAAATACAGTTTATTTAAGAGATAACATATTAGGTATCGTGCACGATTTAAGTAGCTCTGATTACTCCTTTACTTCAGATCCTGGTGAGGTCAATACACGTTTTGAAATTCTTTTCCAACCAGAAACATTATCACTTACTGAAAATGAAATGACTCCTAACGATCTAATTATTTTAGAACTAGGTGATGGTGATGTTAAATTTTCCGCAGGACAAAGTGCCGTAATTAAGCAAGTTGAAATCATTGATGTTGTTGGTAGAACCATCTACAAACTTAAAGGAAATAACAACCAAGAGATTTATAATTTATCGCGCTTAAGTCAGGCTGCATATATTGCTAAAGTAACCTTGTCTAATGGACAAATACTAACCAAAAAGGCAGTTAAAAGAAATTAAAATAATTGATTGCTTAAGTCATTAAAAAGGTTTCAGTTTAATATTGAAACCTTTTTTATTTTTTAAAGACTATATCTTAGTGATACGATTAAATTTCTGCCAGCAGCAGCTATTCCAGATGAATAGGTTTGATAGCGCTGATCTGTAATATTCTCAAGAGCGGCAATGATAGTTGCATCTTCCGTTAATTGATATTGTGTTCTTAAATTAAGCGTATACCATGATGGTGAGTAAGGGTTACCATTAGCATCTAAAGCATAGATATAATCTTTAGCTATTTCGGAAGGTGCTAGTTGATTAAATGAAAGTTCGCTATTATACTCTGCAAAAGCATCAATTTTGAATTTATCATTTTGCCATACAAAGTGCGTATTTCCAAAATTTGGAGCTAAATGACGTACCGGAACTTCTATACCATTATCTTCTTCGGTGCCGCCTAAAACATTATACTGTGTCGTCAGGTTAAATTGCTTTGAAATATTGATACGGACCCCTGTTTCAAATCCGTAAATCCATTCTTTCGATGCATTTTGGATGGCTTGCACATTACTTAACTCTCCGTCATATTCGATTTGAGTTTCTCCATTTAAGCTAAAATCACTTCGTATTAAAGCGTTATCTAAAAACGTATAATAGGCAGACATATCTAAAATTAACACATCATCAAAGTTGAGCCTGAGTCCTAATTCACCTCCATAGGCATACTCAGGTTTCAAGTTCTCATTGGGAACCACGACCGATCCGGGTTCAGAATCAAACACTTTTCCTATATCATCAATATTTGGGGCTCTAAATGCAGTTGAAGCATTTAATTTCCATTGAATCATATGAGAAGGCATCCAACTAATACCTGCTGTACCTGTTAAAGCGCCCGCATTTATTTTTGAGCTATTAATAGGTAAATTTAAGAACTGGTTGTTTTCATTAAAATCGGCATTGGCTAAAACATGATTGTAACGCAGTCCAGATTGAAATACAAATTTCGGGTTTGGTTTATATTTAATACTCGTATATGCTGCAATTGACTGCCAATTAGAACCATTTGGATATCGTGACACTGTGTTTGAAGTTTCATTAGATATGATATTGGTTTTTGACCCATTAGACATCACATTGTTATACACATACTCCAAACCATAAAAAATGGTGCTTTTAGTTGAGAGTCCTTTCTCAAAATCAATATTTAAGGAATACGCATCTACAGCTTCTTCTCGTTCTCTTCGTTCTTCAGACTGAAAATCTCTATCTATTCGACTCTCTTGAAAATTTTGATAGGCTGCTGTAGCCTGTATCTTATCATATAAATTAGAGCTACTGCTTAATTTAGTAATCTGCATATTTCCCATGAACCAACTTTGTGGTCCATAACTCCATTCGGCGGACCTTAAATTTTCATCACGATATCTCGTTAATCTATCATATCTAGAGTAAGAAGATGTTGTGCTGTAGTATAATCCTAAGTCAAAACTTAGGTCCTCTTTAGGTTCGTATCTCACTTTCTGCAAAACGTTGATTTGATCAAATGCTGTTGGCACTTGTATACGAGGATTTTCATTTTGAACAATAACATCAACGCCGTTGATTGTTTCGACATACTCAGGTCTTAGATATTCTTCTGGACCGTGTTTCCCCATTCTTAAATCGTCAAAATCAGTGTAGCTCACACTACTCAAGAATGCCCATTTTTTTAATCCGAAATTAAAATCTATATGTCCTGTTTTCTCTTGATTTGCTGTTGCATATCGCACTGCGGTATTGGCATTGAAATACAAAGAATCCTTATAAGACAATTGGGGTTTGTGCGTATAAAAACTCATAACGCCACCTATGGCATCACTCCCATAAACCACCGAACCTGCACCAAGTGTGATTTCAGTATTTTGAATATTGAAAGGATCTATAGAAATAACATTTTGAAGATTCCCTCCTCTAAAAATGGCATTATTCATTCTAACTCCGTCAACCGTAATAAGTAATCTGTTGGTAGAAAAACCTCTAATCATTGGACTACCACCACCCAATTGACTTTTTTGAACAAATACATTACCTGTACTTTCTAAAAGATCAGCACTCGTTTGTGGATTTTCAAACTTAATATCTCTCGCACTAATATTAACTATAGTTTGTGGAATATCTCTTTTACTTTGTTCAAACTTAGATGCTGAAATTACAACTTGATCTAAATCTTCTACACTAGGAATAAGATACACGATAAAGCCATTCCTTTCAATTTCTGATTTTTTTTGCGAGGTATTTGTATATAATATGTTTTGAAAATATAGAATTTCATTCGCCGTAAACTGATCTAAAGATGCTTCACCATCAATATTAGTGATAACAGACTTGTTCTTTTTAAAATTGAAAATAGTCACTCCCGGAATTGGTGCTTTTGATTGCTGATCCAACACCCTCACTGTCTGAGAACTAGATATAAAAAATGATAGTAAACATAAAATCGAAAAGGTAAATTTCATAACTACTAATTAAAAACCTGATTGAATATTTGTAGAGATTTTGGTTTCTTAAAACTGCCCAAATGTAATTCAAAATATAACAATAACATTGCTAGAAATGATTGTCTTTGCTTTGCGCTTAGTTTCACATATTCTAAGTCATCAAAATTTATGCCTAATAGCTTTTTTAAGGTTATTAAATTTTCGCCAGAGACACTATAAATATCTTCCTTTTTTGATTGAAATGCGCCATTATTTAAATTAAAATACAGTGATTCTATAGCTGTAGTGTCTGGATAAAACCCTAAATGCCTTGTCAGGTTTAGTAAAAAAAGTAAATGAAAATTTGAAAAGTCATCTTTAACATCTAACCATCGTAACGTAGTTTCGAGATAATTGTATAATTGTTGGTTTGCTTCTTCTTCTCTCAAAACAGAGCTCAAAACCTCAGCCAAAAACATAACAATTGAACTCTTTAAAATATTGGTGTGTAAAGTAGAATAACGGTAGTCTAACCTTACATCTTTTATGGTTTGTAGAGTTTGATTTTCTCGATAATTCTCTTCAATTTCAAGTTGTGACAACAACTGAAAATAGGCTACTTTTGAACTCCCTTTTCTGTTTTTTAAAACTCCCCTAAGCAAATAACTAACAGCCCCTCTATTGGAAGTAAAACACTTTACAATGAGATCATTATCTCTATATTTAATTTTAGAGAGTACAATAGCTTTAGTCTTAATTAGCATGAAAAGGTAGATTATCTAACAATAAGTAATTTTAATACTTTAGTCTCAAAAGAATCGAGATCCGATATTAATAATAAATAGACGCCAGAAGCCACTATATTCCCTCTGAGGTTTTTACCATTCCAAATTCCTGTACCTCCATCAATAGCAAAATTATAATTCGCCCTTGAGGATCTTTGATTAACTCTTGACTGTGCTTCTGCAACAAGATTGCCTTCAATGTCAGTAATCTTTACGTTCACATTTTCGGTTAATCCTGAAACTTTAATTCCATTGTTAATGTTGTTCAAATCATCAAACCCTAAAATATTGTACTCTGGTCTTACAGGGTTTGGATATACATAAGCTTCTTCCAGTGTATCTTTAGGTTTTGTACCTCCAGAAGAAAAAGACACTAAGCCTCTCGTTGTAGCAATATAGACGGTTCCAGACTGCGGATCTATTGAAATATCATTAACAGAGTTTGATGGCAGCGGTGAGTTGTCTGTTGTAAATTGAAATATGGTTTCCTGACCATCTGGTGAGAAATAGAAAATTCCAGAGTCTAACGTCCCAACCCACTTATTATCAGAACCATCTACTTTGATATCTGTAATAAATTGGTTTGACAATAATTCTGTCGGAATACCATTTTCTAAAATAACAATTTCATTAACGCTTGGGTCAGGGTCATCGACAAACCCAGAGGTGTTGAATAACACTCTCAAGCCTTTGGCAGTTCCAATCCAGAGTTGATTTCTAGAATCTACGGCTACTGCACGTCCTTGAGGTGAAGGCATATTTTGGCTCTCGGAAAACACATTATTTATCTGACCTGTATCCGTATTAATTCCAATTAATCCAGCATTATAGGCTGTGATCCATTTCATCCCACCATTGCCCAAAGCTAAATCTCCAAAACCTCTTTCACCAAAAAGAGGATCAGCAATAATATCTGAAAAACTATAACCTTGCCATTCCCCTGTAGATGGGTTATATGATTTTAAGGCGCGATCTACCTTAGACGTTACCGTCCATAATAAACCATTTCGGTCAAACTGAGATGCAGACTGACGAATACTCACCGTATTTGGATTGTTTGGGTTGATTAAAGATTCTAAACCGCTATTATCTTGATTATAAAGAATAGTGGCTTCATCATTATTCAATTCTAAAAGGCCACTTTGAAACGAACTAATAAATACTTGAGTTGGATTAAAAGGGTTAATGACTATATCATTAAGGTTTTTTGCTGTCAATAAATTCGCATAAGGCACATTATTCCATTCTTCTTCTCGCAGTATACTAATCCCTCTGCTTCTCTGCGGATTAGGATTATAAGACACGCTATAATCACCATAAGTTAACCAAAGTTCATTATTACCTGCAAAAATTTTGAAGGCATTATTACTTGAGGGACCTTCGGGTAAAATAACATCATATTCACCTGGAGAATTTGTTATTGTTTTGAGTACACCTGTACTTTCAGTACCAATATATAAATCATTTTCTGCAATAGTTGCTGAAGTGAAATCTGTATCAAAAGTGTCATTAGTGGAGGCACTTTGTAACTCAACTAAGTTTTGATCATATACAAAAACATCATTAGTTAGAGTAATTATTAAATTATCTTGTACTGATCTCACATCTACTGGTAATGAGGGATATGTAATGAGTGCAATTATACTCGTATTTACGATTTCGTATAACACACTATTAAGACGAACGGTATATAGATTTTCACCAACTTTTTGTACAGCTTCAAAATTCCCAGGAGCTATAGATGACCACTGCTGGTAATCAATTAAATTAGGGTTATCTAAAGAGGCCGTTTTCAATCCATTTTGAGAACCACATGCAGCATAAATAGAGCCATTGAAAACTGCAGTTTGTTTAACTATAATTTGGCTTCCGCCATTACCTATAAAGTAAGTGTCACCAAATTGTAATTGGCTTAAGTCGTAAACTGAAATACCGTAATCAGTAGAAATATAAAGCAGCCCTTCGCTTTCGTTAAAATGATTAATTCGCTTTAGTAATGGAGAAATAGATTCTTTTTCCAAAATATCAACTACAGATAATATTTCAGAATCTGATTCAAAAACAAGTTCGATCAAACCCGTTTCATATCCAACAATCAGCATATCAAAATCTTCGCTATACCTTATTGTAGTAATAGTCTCACCTGACAACCCATTAATTGTAGAAATGGTTTCTATTTCATTGGTAAAAATATCGTAACTAAAAATAGCATTTTCAGAAGCTGCAAAAATTTTATCATTTCCTCGTGCGACATCTTTAATCTCAAAATATGAAAAATAACCTTTCCAAAGCGCAGAAAAATCTTGTGAGACAGCCTCAAAAGAGATAAAAGCTAAAAGGATAAATACCATTCTTTTAAACATACCAATTATTTTTTTCAAATATATTTATATCTAACGACATTTTACGGTAAATCATATAGTTCATAGCAATAAAAAAAGCTTTCAGTGACATACTGAAAGCTTTTTTTTATTCATTGATGGCCTGTTACACAACACCTTGCGCGAGCATAGCGTCTGCTATTTTCACAAATCCTGCAACATTAGCACCTTTAACATAATCCACATAGCCATCTTCTCGAGTACCATATTCTACACAAGACTCATGAATATCATCCATAATTTTTCGTAAGCGCTCATCCACTTCTTCTCTAGTCCAGTTCAATCGCAATGAATTCTGACTCATTTCTAATCCAGAAGTTGCAACACCACCAGCATTAGAAGCTTTCCCTGGTGAGAACAATACTTTAGCATTTTGTAATGCTTCAATAGCCTCTGGTGTTGTTGGCATATTGGCTCCTTCTGCAACAGCAATAACGCCATTATCAATTAATATTTTGGCTTCATCTCCATTTAATTCGTTTTGGGTAGCACATGGTAAAGCGATGTCACATTTGACAGACCAAGGTCTTTCTCCTTTATGAAAAGTAGCTGAATTATACTTTTCTGTATACTCGTGAATTCTTCCTCGTTTTACATTTTTTAGTTCCATAATAAAGGCCAATTTCTCTTCGTCAATACCATCGGCATCATGAATATAACCTGAAGAATCAGACATTGTTACCACCTTACCTCCTAATTGGGTAGCCTTTTCACATGCAAACTGAGCAACATTACCAGAACCAGAGATTGCAATTGTCTTTCCATTAAACGAGTTCCCTTTTGTAGCAAGCATATTTTTAGCAAAATACACACAACCATAACCAGTAGCTTCGGGTCTAATAAGAGAACCTCCATAAGAAATTCCTTTTCCAGTAAGTACACCGGTAAATTCATTTTGTAATCGCTTGTATTGTCCGAATAAATATCCTATTTCTCGTCCTCCTACTCCAATATCTCCTGCAGGAACATCCGTATTTGGCCCTATATGTCTATATAGTTCTGACATAAATGACTGACAAAAATGCATCACTTCATTATCACTTTTTCCTTTAGGATTAAAATCTGAGCCTCCTTTTCCACCACCCATAGGTAGTGTTGTTAAAGAATTTTTAAATACCTGTTCAAATCCTAAAAACTTAAGAATACTTAAATTAACAGATGGATGAAAACGCAAACCACCTTTGTAAGGTCCAATAGCCGAGTTAAACTCCACTCTAAACCCTCTATTAACTTGAGTATTCCCTTGATCATCAATCCAAGGCACTCTAAAAATTATAGTGCGCTCTGGCTCTACCATGCGCTCTAAAAGCATCTTCCCTTGATATTTAGGGTTGTCCTCAATAAAAGGGATTACGGTTTCTGCAACCTCATGTACGGCTTGTAAAAATTCAGTTTCATGACTGTTTTTGTCTTTTACAAGATTTAAAAAAGCTTCAATTTTATCTTTCATTTATTACAGTATTAACAATCTAAGTTGATTTTTGTAACACAAAGATACATTATCTTTAAAATGATTGTATATTTTTTTTGATATTCTCAATAGCCGACAGTTAGAGCTGATGTTCCAAAAAAAGCCATATCATTTGAAAGTGGTCCTCTCATCAGTTTTATTTGGTAGTTGAACCAGTTTTTATATATTTGTTAACAAACATGCCCTCAGCAAAATAAAACCTATGACGCTTAATTTTAAACAATTAACTTATCTGTTCGTTTTTATACTAGGTATAAACGAGGGGTATTCTCAGCTTGGTTTTTCTCATGAAATTGGAGTTATTGCTGGTCCGGTAGCGTTTCAATCAGATTTTGGTGTTCGAAAAGATTTTGAAACTAATGCGGGTAATACCGGAATTGGTATTGGAATCGTGCATTATATTAACTTTGCTTATCGTGCAGATTGTAACTGTTATTCTACAGATACCTTTTTTAATGATCATTTTAAACTTAGAAGTGAAATTTCTTGGAATAAAACAAAATTAAATCATTTTGGTAAGTGGGTAGATGCTTCAAGAACTAGTGTTAATGCCGAGCGCTTGCGTCGTCATTCTGGTGTAGCTGAAAACTGGGATGTTGGGATGCAACTTGAATTTTTTCCAAAAAGCATTCGTGCATTTCAAGCGTTTAGTTACTCGTTTGCTCCATTTGTGAGTTTGGGAGTGCATTTCACAGCCTTCAATCCGCAGGTGGAAACCACTTTTGGAGATGGTAATATTGATAATATGAATAATTTTTATCAACCATGGGTTAACGCTGCAAATCCTAACACGAATGTAGATCCTTTTCTTATTACCGAAAATGGGACCACATGGTCGGTTGTTGGAAGTGTTGGAACACGTTATAAATTAACAGTACTATCAGATTTGATGGTGGATTTAAGGTGGCAATATTTTTTTAATAATGAAATTGACGGCTTAGATCATAATCTGAAATCGAATAAAGCCAATGATTGGCTAGTATGGCTTAATTTTGGTTATATTTATTATTTAGACTAAGAACAGTGTAAACTATCCTATGGCCTGTTTTAAGTCGGCGATTAGATCTTCTACATCTTCTATCCCAACACTTAATCTAATTAAAGAATCAACAACTCCTATTTTTTCTCGTTCTTCCTTTGGGATACTGGCATGAGTCATACTTGCTGGGTGACCTGCTAAAGACTCTACACCTCCAAGAGATTCGGCTAAAGTAAATACATTTAAATGCTCTAAAATTTTAATGGCCTCCTCATAGTTATTTCCTTTAGTAGTAAACGACACCATACCTCCAAAATCATTCATTTGTGATTTTGCAATATCATGATTTGGATGACTTTCAAAGCCTGGCCAATATACATTTTCAATTTTTGGATGATTAACTAAAAAATTGGCTACCACTCTTCCATTTTCACAGTGACGTTGCATTCTAATATGCAATGTTTTAATCCCTCTTAGCGCCAAAAAACTGTCTTGAGGACCACAAATTGCACCACTAGCATTTTGAATAAAGTAAAGTCGTTCTGCTAAATCTTTGTCTTTTACAACTAGAGCCCCCATTACCAAGTCGCTATGACCGCCTAAATATTTGGTTGCAGAGTGCATCACTATATCGGCCCCTAAATCCAGAGGTCTTTGCAAGTATGGTGTTGCAAAGGTATTATCAACTGCCACAAGCAAGTTGTATTTTTTTGCAATAGTAACAGTGGCTTTAATATCAATAATATTCATCATGGGATTTGTAGGAGTTTCTACCCATATCAATTTGGTGTTTTCGTTGATGTAATTTTCAATACTTGAAGTATTTTCCATTCCTACAAAGTGAAATTTGATTCCAAATCCTTCAAATATTTTGGTGAATAATCTGTAAGTACCACCATATAAATCGTTAGTAGAAATCACTTCATCACCTGGCTGCAATAGTTTGATAACTGCATCAATTGCCGCTAATCCTGAGCCAAATGCCAAGCCGTGATTCCCATTTTCAATACTTGCAAAAGCATTTTCTAGGGCATGACGAGTAGGATTATGAGTTCTTGAATATTCGTAACCTTTATGTCCACCTGGAGTCGATTGAGCATATGTTGAAGTTTGATAAATTGGAGGCATTACACTGCCATAAGCTGTATCAAATTCCTGACCACCGTGAATTGTTTTAGTATTAAATTTCATCTGAATAATATCTTTGTTTTTTGAAATGTTTAAGTTGTAAATCAACTGCATTCATTTCAAGCATTTGCAGTAAACAACAAATTTATGGTTTAATTCGTTGTATTCAAATCTATGTAATACCTTTATTCAATGTTTAATAAAATCGCTTAACTTTTGAAAAATACTGCACTGCTTTTCATCTGTATCTTATTCCTTTTTTCATGCAAAGAAGATATTCCTATTGCGTTTTCGGAAGCTAACATTGAATCGTCTGAAGAGGCAGAGATTTCTATCAACTATCCAAATGCAATAAGCACCTCCGAAGCGAGTAAACTCATCAATAAGACCCTAGAGAATTACATTGCAAATCAGCTTGATTTAAGTAACGACTCCATTAAAATCACGAATGTTAAGGAAGCAGCTGAGCAATTTGATAAAGCATTTGTAGACTTTAAAACTGATTTTCCGGAAGCATCTCAAAAATGGGAAGCTTTTATTGATAGCGAAGTTACGTATCGTTCTCCTGATTTGATATGCATAGTAGTAAATTCGTATTTAGATACAGGAGGGGCACATGGTAATACCTTAGTCAAATTTCTGAATTTTAATGCCGAAACAGGAGCGCTATTGACAAATTTAGATCTTATTTCTAATATAGAGGGTTTTTCAAAGCTGGTCGAAAGCAAACTGAACAAAGCGTTAGATACAAGTTCTGATGGTGACTCCATGGAAGATGTATTCTTTGGAGAAAACTTTCAACTACCAGAAACTATTGGTTATAGTGATGAAGGCTTAATTATTTTATATAATCCTTATGAAATTGCCTCTTATGCTCAAGGTATTATTGAGTTTAATATTCCATTTGAAGAGGTGACTTCTTATTTATTGAAGTACTAATCTAATTTGTTTGTTAGCCGTTTAATAATTGATTCCACCGTCAATCCTTGACCAATAATTGAAAATACAACAATGACATAAGTAATAACCAAAAACAATTCACGATGCATCTCTTGTGTGAGACTTAAGGCTAATGCTATTGAAATTCCACCGCGCAATCCGCCCCAAGTCATAATTAGGTTTGTATTGGGGACGAATTCTAACTTTTTTGCAAAAAACTTAATAGGAAACCATAGTGAGGCGTATCGACTAAACAATACGAGTGGAATTGCTATAAGACCAGCGATTATAAAATTACGTTCAAAATTGATTACCAGCATTTCCATACCTATCATCACAAACAAGACCGTATTGAGCAAGACATCAATGAGCTCCCAAAATTTATCTACATAAGCTTCTGTAATTTCAGACATTGCCGAATTCCTGACGGTATCGTGACCAACCATAAGTCCAGCTGTTACCATAGCTAAAGGCGCTGACATATGCAATTTATGTGCTAATAGGCTTCCACCCATAACGGTTGCAATAGTGATAATAACCTCAACTTCGTAATTATCTATGGATTTCAAAAGTTTGTATGTTGTATATCCTAAAACCAGACCTAGGCCAATTCCACCAAGAACTTCTATACCAAATAACTCCAATATTTGAGAAACCTCTATGGCTGCATTCGGAGATTCAGCAATTGAAAATATAGTTAAAAATACAACGACTCCTACACCATCATTGAATAAGGATTCGCCAACAATTTTAGCTTCTAATTTTTTTGGCGCATTTGCTTTCTTTAAAATTCCGAGCACAGCGATAGGATCTGTAGGAGAGATCAATGCTCCGAATAATAAACAATAAATAAAACTAATATGATAACCAAAAAGAGAGAACATATAAAACATAAAAATACCAATCAAAAACGTAGACACTAATACGCCCAGTGTGGCAAAAACTAACACTGGCCCACGTTGTGTTTTGAGTTGATTAAAATTAGTATGTAAAGCTCCTGCAAATAGCAAAAAACTGAGCATAATGTCTAAAAGCACTGTTTTAAAATCTATTTGAGTTATCAATTCTTTTTCACGCAACAACAACGTATCATCAAACTGACCTATAACAACCACAATAATTGTAAATACAATGGTGATGAGCATTAAGCCAATTGTTATGGGTAATTTTAAATACTTTACATTTATATATCCAAAAAGTGCTGAAAACACGATTAAAATAGATGCTATTCCATAATAGTCCATAAGCTCCTAAAATTTATCTAAAAGTAGCCAAATTTACCTTAATTTCTATTTACTTTGCAAATCAACCCACACCAAATGAATAGAATTTTCTATCTTAAAACGTGTAATACGTGCACAAGGATTATTAATGAGCTCAATTTACCCAGTTCAGTGGTCCTTCAGGAAATAAAATCTAATCCAATAAATGAAATACAGTTAGATGAATTAAAATCACTCTCAGGATCATACGAAGCATTATTCAGCAAACGTGCGCAGCTATACAAAAGTGAAGGTTTAAAGGACAAACAACTTTCGGAAGCCGACTTTAAGGCCTATATTCTCAAGCATTATACCTTCTTAAAACGACCTGTTCTAGTATATAACAATCATATTTTTATTGGAAATAGTTCTAAAACTGTAGAAGCTGCAAAAGCTTTTATCCATTTACATGAATAAACAGAAATTTGCCATTATTGCCCTCTTTTTAGTGCAGTTACTCTATGGCTTAAACTATACCTTCGCCAAAATCGTTATTAATGAAAGTTTTGTGAAACCATTTTCCTTGGTGCTATTAAGGGTTGGAGGAGCAACACTATTATTTTGGATTTTTGGATTGTTTTTTAAACAAGAAAAAATTGAACTTAAAGATTATTTCACCTTTTTCTTAGGAGCAGTATTCGGTGTAGCAATTAATATGCTACTATTTCTAAAAGGCTTAGAATTAACTTCTCCCATCCACGCCTCTGTAATCGTAACAATCACACCAATTATTATTCTCATTTTATCTTCATTTTTCTTGTCAGAAAAAATCACTAGATTAAAGATTCTTGGGGTTGTTTTAGGGTTTTGTGGTGGAATTTTATTGACAATACTTGGAAAGTCAACACGTATTGGAGACAATGTGCCACTTGGAAATACTTTAATATTCATTAATGCTATTTCTTATAGTATCTACATCATTATCATTAAAAAATTAACCGCAAAATACCATCCATTCACTTTTATTAAATGGCTATTTTTATTTGGGCTACTTCTTGTCTTACCTTTTGGATATCATGAGACTACAGAAATTCAATGGGATACTTTCACACCTTACATCTGGTTCTCGGTGCTATTTGTAGTCATCGGTGCAACATTTGGAACTTACATCTTAAACCCATTGGCCTTAAGATCACTTAAAGCATCAACAGTAGGCGTATTTATTTATTTACAGCCTGTAATTGCTGGGGTTTTTGCTATTGTTATGGGAGTTGATGTGGTTAGTCCAGTTAAGATAGTTGCTATGCTACTGATTTTTTCAGGGGTGTATTTAGTTACCAAAAAGCCAAAACTATCAACTTAGATTTATAGGCTTTTTACCAGATTTTCTGGTATCCTCTTTCGTTAATGTTTTGAAATTTTCTGATCTCGGAAACTGTGCTATTAAACTCAAAAGGTTTTCGGGTAGACTAATAAGTTGTCTCGTTTTTAAATTAATCCACGCTCCAAGTATATCACAAGTCGCAACATGTTGTCCTTTTTGATTATAAAAATTATGTTCAAACTTAAAAAACATCCCATCTTCACTTAATCCCGAAACGGCAAGTGTTACTGTCAAGGTTTGGCCAAGAAAAGATTCTTTAAAATAATAGATCTGCTCAGAAAAGACTACAGGACCTATACCATGATTAATGAGCTCTTTCATAGAAAATCCGTGTGTATTTAAAAACCCAACACGCGTATGACTCATAAAGTTAACATATGCTGAATTGGCTAAATGGCTATTAGCATCAACATCACTCCATCTAATTTCAAAATCTTTTTTATACATCAGGACAGTTTTAAGATCTGCAAAGTTATCGTTTTTTATAATGTTTTAGGATCATTCATAACTTTATGATTTTCGTTACCTTTGTTCAACTTTTAAAATTTGTACATGATCCAATCAATGACAGGTTATGGGAAATCTGTAATACAACTCCCAACCAAGAAAATATCAATCGAAGTAAAATCACTTAACAGTAAAAATCTCGATTTAAATACACGTATGCCGTCAATGTATCGTGAAAAGGAATTAGCAATAAGAAAGCTTATTGCTTCCAAATTAGTGAGAGGTAAGGTTGATTTTTCTTTATATATGGAAATTACTGGAGAAGCAACCTCTTCACAGATTAATAAGACGGTTGTAAAACAGTACATGAAGCAATTAAAAGATGTTGTTGATGGTGATGATACAGAGCTGTTAAAGATGGCTATTAGACTTCCCGATGCAATAACTACTGAACGGGATGACATTGATGAAGATGAATGGAAACTAATTGCAACTGAAATAGATAAGAGTTTAGAAAAAATACACGAATACCGACGCGATGAAGGAAAAAGTCTTGAAACAGAATTTCTCACGCGAGTACAAAATATTTCTACCCTCTTAGAAGAGGTTATTGCCATGGATCCGGAACGGATTGAAGGTGTTAGAGAACGCTTAAACAAAGGGATCTCAGAAATCAAAGAGAAAGTAGATGAAAACCGATTTGAGCAAGAACTCGTTTATTATATTGAAAAATTTGATATCACAGAAGAAAAAGTTCGCCTAAAAAACCATTTAGATTACTTTCAAAAGGCTTTAAAATCTGATGATTCAAATGGAAAAAAGCTTGGGTTTATTGCTCAGGAAATGGGTCGTGAAATTAATACTATTGGATCCAAATCTAATTATGCACCTATGCAGAAATTAGTCGTACAAATGAAAGATGAACTTGAAAAAATTAAGGAACAATTATTGAATGTTCTTTAAAAACAACGTTATAAATCACATTTTTGAAAAATAATAGCACTCAAAAAACAGGTAAATTAATTGTATTTTCAGCACCCTCTGGATCTGGAAAAACAACCATAGTTAGACACTTATTAAATCAAAAAGAACTCAATTTAGAGTTCTCTATTTCAGCAACTTCTCGAGAAAAAAGAGGCCAGGAAACTGATGGGAAAGATTATTATTTCTTAGATTTAAAAACATTTAAAAACAAGATAAAAAATGACGAGTTTTTAGAATGGGAAGAAGTCTATAGAGATAACTTTTATGGCACACTTAAAACTGAAATTGAGCGTATTTGGGCCAAAGGTAAAAACGTAATTTTTGATATAGATGTATCTGGCGGACTTCGTATTAAGAAGAAATTTCCTGATGAAACGCTCGCTATATTTGTAAAACCTCCAGATTTGAATGAGTTAATTATTAGACTTAAACAACGTGGTGAAGAAAGTGCTGAAAAGATTAGTATGCGCGTAGCCAAAGCTCCTGCCGAATTGGCAACAGCACCTTTGTTTGATGAAATTGTACTCAATAAAGATTTAGATAGAGCACTTGATGATGCGTATGCCCTAGTGTCTAACTTTATTAATGAGAAGTCATGAAAATTGGACTCTATTTTGGAACATTTAATCCAATTCACATTGGTCACCTTACGATTGCCAATCACATGGTAGAATATAGTGATTTGGATAAACTTTGGTTTGTAGTCACGCCTCATAGTCCCTTTAAAAAGAAAAGCTCGCTTCTAGATGATCGTCAACGCTATGAAATGGTATATCGTGCTACCAAGGATTATAATAAACTGGAGCCTAGTGATATTGAATTTAGTTTGCCCCAACCCAATTATACTATTAATACGCTAGTTTATCTGCAAGAAAAATATCCTCAACATGAGTTTTCACTGATTATGGGAGAAGATAATTTAAAGAGTTTTCACAAATGGAAAAACTTTAAATTGATTTTAGCGAATCACAATATCTATGTGTATCCGAGAATTTCTGAAGGACAATTAGAATCAAAATTTGACGACCACATCAATATCCACAAAGTTGATGCTCCAATTATGGAATTATCATCTACGTTTATCAGAAATGCGATAAAAGAAGGAAAAAATGTGCGACCAATGTTACCCGAACACGTTTGGGAATATTTAGATGAAATGAACTTTTATCATTAAGCTCATAACATGTTATACTTTTCGCATTGCATGGGTTTAATCATATTGTTCAAAACTAATCCTTAAAATAGTTTTAATCATTAAAAAAAAATCATATTTTTATTATCTAAAATTTTTATCCTCTAAATGAGTTATACTTTTATAATAGGTATTAGTCTTATTGCGATTTTACTCTATAAATTCTTTGAGTGCGCTAGACGCAATAATCTCAAAAAACTAGAGAAAATAAAATTTGTGGTTTCAGGTTTATTAATAGCTGCATTTATTGCTACTGGCCATTTTTTAAGTTATCCTGATTCTTTGTACTGGTTTATCTTTTCTGCAATTATAATTCTATCTGTGAGTTTATCGTCTAAAGTATTTAGAAATGAATTGAAACGATATTTATCCCTTAGTCAGAAAGATAAAATTATTAATGCCTGTTATTATGTTCTACTTTTAGCTTGCATCAACATCTTTTTTTAGAAGTGATAAAAGGCATTTTCTAAATGCTCGATATCATATTTACTGCCTTTCTTTACAATAGCAATAATATCAAACCTGACCTCCACATCAAGATCATTTGATAATACAAATTCATTTACAGCTTTAATTATGCGCTGGATTTGTTTCGGTTTTAAAAAATCCTGAGGATTTCCAAAATCTAAAGATGAACGTGTTTTAACCTCAACAACGGCTAGAGTCCCCTCAAATAATGCAATGATATCAATTTCTGCTTTTTGGTAAACATAGTTAGTCGCAAGTAGTGCATATCCTTTATTTAACAAAAAATCAACAGCTAACTGTTCTCCATATTTCCCTAAGTCGTTGTGGCTTGCCATAAGAATTGGCTTCTACTAATAATTCAAAATCGCTTTATCTTTTTTTACTTCAAGCTTTATGGTCATTCCAAAAATCATAGCACGATTATCTTTTTCATGTCCCGCTGGCATATGAAAGGCAATTGGAAAATCATAATCAGCCAAGGCATCTATAATCAGTTGCTCAACTGAAGTGCCCCAAAGTGTGGTATTCTTTCTAAGCTTACTCATATCGCCTACAATTAAGCCTTTACAATTATCAAAATAACCAGCACGCTTTAAACTTTGTAACATGCGATCTATATGATACTTGTATTCTCCTATCTCTTCAATAAATAAAATTTTACCAGAAGTATCAATACTAGTCTTAGAACCAAGCATGGTGTGAAGCATCGTAAGATTTCCTCCAACTAAAGGCCCTATGGCTTCGCCTTCTTTGTTGTATGATGAGCCCTTTAAAGTATAGCTCACGGGATTGCCAAAAATTGTAGACCTAAATGTATCTATAGTCTCTTTAATATCATTTAAATCTTCTGTTAAACTCACACACATCAGCGCATGAATTGATTGATACCCTTCATTGTGAACTTGATTGTGTAATGCCGTAATATCACTATATCCAATAATCCATTTTGGGTGTTCTTTAAACTTAGTGTAATCTAATTTATCTAGAATTCTAACCGTGCCATAACCCCCTCTAGCGCACCAAATTGCGCTTATAGTTGGATCATCTAAAGCCTTTTGAAAATCTTCACAACGTTCATCATCGGTTCCTGCAAAATGATCTTCTTGCTTAAACACATGTTTTCCAACAACGGCATTTAATCCCAAACTATCCAATAAAGCAAGAGCTCGTCCAATTTCTTCATTTCTGTTTTTTAAAATTCCTGAAGGAGCGACAATTGCAACTGTATCTCCAGCCTTTAAGTATTGTGGTTGTATCAAAGCAGTTTGGTTTTGTTGAACAGATTTATTTTGAGCTTGTAACTTTCCGAAGGAAAAAAACAGGATGCTTAAGAGAAAAAAAATACGGATTTTAGACATAATGTAAATGTACATTTTTTTTCACATGTTTAAATTTAATAATTATCAACGCATAAATTAATTATAAAATTAAGAACGTCAACAACCACTGGGTTCTGTCACTAAAAATATTAAACATTTCCTAATAAAAATGAAGCTTAAAATTTATAAATGCTCGTTTCTAAATCCCTTGCAAATTGCGTACTTTTGTGGCTTGTTAAAACGAATTCAAGATGTCTAAACGATATACCATTACGGCAGCATTACCATACACTAACGGTCCCATACATATCGGACATCTCGCTGGTGTTTATGTCCCCGCAGATATATATGCCCGCTACAAACGATTAACCGGAAATGATGTGGCTTTTATTTGTGGAAGCGATGAACATGGTGTGCCAATCACAATTAAAGCAAAAAAAGAAGGTGTCTCACCTCAAGATATCGTAGACAAATATCATGCGATTATTAAAAAATCATTTGTAGACTTCGGAATTACATTCGATAATTATTCTCGTACTTCAGCAAAAATTCATCATGATACCGCTTCAGAGTTTTTTAAAACCCTTTATGATAAGCACGAATTTGTTGAGGAAGTCACAGAGCAATTGTATGACGCAGAAGCAAATCAATTTTTAGCCGATCGCTTTGTCACTGGTACTTGTCCGAAATGTGGAAACGAAGAAGCTTATGGCGATCAATGTGAAAATTGTGGCTCCAGCTTGAATGCAACCGATCTCATAAATCCAAAATCGGCAATTACTGGAAATGTGCCAACCTTAAAAGAAACCAAACACTGGTTTCTACCCTTAAATAAACATGAGGACTTTTTAAAAGAATGGATCTTAAAAGGCCACAAAAAAGATTGGAAGCCTAATGTTTACGGACAAGTAAAATCTTGGATTGATGATGGGTTAAGGCCAAGAGCTGTAACACGTGATTTGGATTGGGGAATTCCAGTTCCTGTTCCAGGAGGCGAAGGGAAAGTGCTTTACGTGTGGTTTGATGCACCTATTGGGTATATTTCTTCAACCAAAGAATGGGCAAAACGCGAAGGTAAAGACTGGGAACCCTATTGGAAAGATAAAGACACTAAATTAGTGCACTTTATAGGCAAAGACAATATTGTATTTCACTGTATCATGTTTCCAGCAATGTTAAAAGCTGAAGGCTCATATATTTTACCAGATAATGTTCCGGCAAATGAATTTTTAAATTTGGAAGGCAAGAAACTATCTACCTCTAAAAATTGGGCTGTTTGGCTACCCGACTACTTAGAAGATTTCCCTAATCAGCAAGATGTGTTGCGCTATGCTTTAACGGCTAATGCGCCAGAGAGCAAGGATAATGATTTTACCTGGAAAGATTTTCAAGCAAGAAATAACAATGAGTTAGTGGCTATCTTCGGAAATTTTATAAACCGCGTTGTTGTGCTTACCAATAAATATTATGATGGTATTGTGCCAGAAGCTTCAGAATTTTCAGAAGTGGATAATAAAACTTTAGCGACTATAAAAGCGTATCCATCGGTTATTGAAAGTTCTCTTGAACGCTACCGTTTTAGAGAAGCGAGTCAAGAGTTGATGAATTTAGCCCGTCTTGGAAATAAATATTTAGCTGATGAAGAACCGTGGAAATTAGTTAAAACAGATGGCACTCGCACCAAGACCATAATGTTTGTTGCACTTCAAATAGCAAGTGCTTTAGCGACCTTGTGTGAGCCATTTTTGCCATTTACTTCAACGAAATTAAAAAGTATTCTAAACACTGATGATAATTCTTGGAGTGATATTTCAACTAAAGACATTCTTATTCCATCTGAACATCAAATTGGGAAAGGCGAATTATTGTTTTCAAAAATCGAAGACAAAACTATTCAAGAACAACTCGATAAACTAGAAGCGAGTAAAAAAGTGAATGAAGCTGCTAATAAAGAAATTGAACCACAAAAAGACATCATTGTGTTCGAAGATTTTACGAAACTAGACATGAGAGTAGGTACGATTCTGGAAGCTGAAAAAATGCCCAAAACAAAAAAACTTCTCATGCTAAAAGTAGATACCGGTATTGATACCAGAACCATTGTTTCTGGTATTGCGGAAAGTTTTACTCCCGAAGAAGTAATTGGCAAACAAGTGACTGTTTTAGTAAATTTAGCACCTAGAGCATTACGAGGTGTTGAAAGCGAGGGCATGATCTTAATGACTGAAACTCCTGAAGGCAAATTGGTGTTTGTTAATCCGGATACAACGGTTAATAGTGGGTTGCAGATAAGTTAATATGCTCAAAATAGCTTTTCATCCTATTTATAAACATCCATTACCAGAAAGGCATCGCTTTCCAATGCTAAAATATGAATTGCTTCCAGAGCAATTGCGTTATGAAGGCACGTGCACAGAAGCACATTTTTTTGAACCTAACATTCCTAAAGAAGATCATATTCTGCGTGTTCATGACAAAGCTTACTATCAAGATCTTAAGCAGCTAACTTTAGATAGAAGAGCGGCAAGAAAAATTGGATTCCCATTAAGTGATATTTTAGTAACACGTGAAGTCATTATTGCCGATGGAACGATAAAGGCCAGTGAATTTGCGCTGTCAAATGGTATAGCTATGAATATTGCGGGAGGGACGCATCATGCGTATACCAATCGCGGTGAAGCCTTTTGTCTTTTAAACGATCAAGCTATTGGAGCACGCTATCTTCAGAAGCAAAAACTAGCAGAAAAAATTCTTATTGTAGATTTGGACGTACACCAAGGAAATGGCACTGCTGAAATATTTCAAAATGACCCAACAGTCTTCACCTTTTCAATGCATGGGAAAGGGAACTATCCATTTAAAAAGGAAATAAGTGATCTAGATATCGCCTTAGAGAATAACACTAATGACGAGACTTACCTAAATCTTCTACAAAATGCACTACCCAAATTGATTGAACAAGAACAACCCGATTTTATCTACTACCTATGCGGTGTTGACGTAATTGAAACAGACAAACTAGGGAAACTCGGCATGACTTTAGAAGGCTGTAAATCCCGGGATAAGTTTGTACTCGACACCTGCAAATCTTATGGAATACCAGTGATGTGCAGTATGGGAGGTGGGTACTCTCCAGACATTAAAACTATTGTTGAAGCTCATGCTAACACCTTCCGATTAGCACAAGAGATTTTCTTTTAATATCCTCAAATGATTAGGCCGAATTTCGACTTGCATTAATATTTCCGAAAAGAGAACGCATCACAATCTTCTCATAGATTTCAATTTGTTTCAAATCTCTGACCTCAGCCTTTTCTAATTCCTGAATCTTTTTTAATGCATACTGCTGAATGGTTAATAAAGGTAACACGATAGACTCTCTAACATTAATTGATGCTTTACCAACAGGTTCATTTTCCATCAATTCCCCATATCCAGTGAGCTTTAGTAATAATCGTTTAGAAGTTTCGTATTCCTTATAAATAACCGTCCAAAAAGCACCAAACTCTTCATCTTCGGCCATATATTTCGTAAGGTCAAAAAAGGATTTAGATAAGGACATCATACTGTTTTCTACCAAAGTTTTAAAGAAACTTGAATTGTGATATAATGTTTTAACCTTGTCAAATTCGTCTTTATCCTCATAATGCTTTAGCGCGGTTCCAACACCAAAAAATCCAGGAACATTTTGTTTTAACTGACTCCAGCTTCCCACAAAAGGAATCGCTCTTAAATCTTCAAAAACAAGTTTACTTGATTTGCCTCGTTTAGATGGCCGACTCCCAATATTTGTTTTTGCATAGTATTTTAAAGTACTCATGCGCTCCAAATAAGGCAAGAACATGGGGTGATTTTTAAAATCAACATAAGTTTGGTAACTAATATTAGCCAAATTATCCATTACAGACTTATCATCAGGTAACATGGCTATATTTTTGTCATTTAGCCGGTTAGAAATCCCAGAACTAATGAGTTGTTCCATATTATATTGTGACGAATCTACGGTTCCGAAATTAGAACTTATAGTTTGTCCCTGAATGGTCAACTGAATTTCTTTGTCTTCAATTGTTGGCCCAAGTGATGCATAAAACTGATGCGTCTTTCCTCCGCCTCTTGCAGGTGGTCCTCCTCTACCATCAAAGAAAATAACACCAATACCATAGCGGCGCGACAATTCGGTTAAGGCTTCCTTGGCCTTAAAAATTGCCCAATTAGCCATTAAATATCCACCATCTTTGGTACCATCACTAAAACCTAACATAATGGTTTGTTTGTTATCCCGTTCTTCTAAATGAGCTCTATAGTTTGGATTAGTATATAGCTCTTCCATCACTTTTGGCGATGCTTCTAAATCGGTTACGGTTTCAAATAATGGCACGATATCAGCCGTCAAAGATTCGTGAAACGCCACAATTTTTAACATGGCAAATAATTGTAATACGTTTAAAGTTGTTTGATTATTACTAATGATATAACGGTTACAGGCAATCTCTCCATTTTCTTCTTGAATGGTTTTCATTGCTTTGATAGTTTCACTAATATTTATAGCTAACTCATCCTTAAATGTTATGTCTCTAACAGATCCCTTAACTTCAGAAAGCAGTTTCAATTGTTGGTCTAAAGGGAGTTCAAAATAATTTTTAGGGAATAGCTCACTATCACTGTCAATAAGTTCAGTAACCAAAGCTGTAAACATACTATCGTGAACACGACTATCTTGACGAATGTCTAAGCTCGCAAAATGATAGCCGAAAAGAGTGGTCCGGTTGATTAATGTGGTTAACTTTTCAACAAACAAAGACTGATGTTCGGTAATTAATTGATCTCTTATCTCTTTAAGCTCATTTCTAAATTCATCAAGCGTGACTTGGAAGTTATCATTGCGATGCAATAAGGTATTGTGTAACTTATGATTAAGATCAATAACACGTTCTCTGATTCCTTTAAACGTTAAACGCCTTCTTAAGTACTTAACATCTTTTATATAGTTTTTAATGATTGATTCCTTTAATTTTTTAGCAACATCTAGTGTGATTTGAGGTGTTACAAATGGGTTGCCATCACGATCTCCACCTGGCCAAAACCCTATATTAATGATAGAATTCTCTATTTCTTTTCCCTCAAAAATATTATCTTGAACATAGTCATAAATTGACCCAAACGAATGGTAAAATACATTTTTTAAATACCAAATAAGGTTCACTGCTTCATCATAAGGAGTCGGTTTTTTATCCTTGAAAAATGGTGTTTTTCCTAATTGGGCTAACAGACTATTAATCTCAATTAGATTATCAGATTTAATAGCTTCAGCTAAGTCTGTAATTATTCCCAATACCGTTCCAGGATAAAATTGAGTTGGGTGCGCCGTCAAAACTATCCGAACTTTAAACGCTTCGAGATAATCTTGCAAGAGCTGCTTCTTATTCTCAGCTTCTGCATTTTCTTTTAAACTTCGAAGCGTACCAATACCCTCCATATTATGTACTACAGAAAATGCAGCATCTTCAACGGCATCAAATAATACGACTTGTCGTTCTATGTATTGAATAAAACGAAACAGCAGATTAATTTGACTTTCTTTATTTCTTCTCCCTTGATATTTTTTAAAGAAGGTCTCCACAATAGTTGTAGGATCGTCTCCAGACTCAAATCCTTTTTTACAAGTTTCATGGAATAAAGGAAGTAATACAACTGTTTTAGTTATAGTGTCAAAGGGTAAGGTCATAAAAATACTATTATAAATCTGGTATTTCGACATTACGTTTTGCTTGAATCTTGTAAGTTTTGTTGGTGTAGACATGTTCAAAATCATTTAGATAAAAGTAGTAAAGCTTTAGTAATTTAGATAATTTGTTAGTTCTTTTTACAGAATATTCAGTTTTAAAATAAGGTCGTTACTAATCTGTCAATAAAATCAAATTTTAACTAGAAATTAATAGTTTATATGTAAGAAAATATGACGTTTTGCGCTAACTTTACCTCATTGAATCAACGCTTTATGCTATGAAAACTTCCCACTCCTCTTTCATATCCTTACAGTCATTCTTATGCATAACGCTCGGGATGTGTGCGTTCTTCGGAAGCGCGCAAATCAATGATGATGCTTATCTTTTTAACACGTACCAAGACTATGGAAAACTTCCGAGAGAGACGGCTTATGGTCATTTAAATAAATCTACTCTAATTAATGGTGAAAGTCTCGGGTTTACGGTGTATTTATTCGACAAATATACCAAACGATCTTCCATTGTGACGCGAAATGTCTATTGTACCATAGAGAATAGTGCTGGCAAGATTCTAAAAAAGAAACTGATACTAGCGACTAATGGTGTCGCTTCAGGAAGTATAGAAATTGATAGTGTATTCGCTTCCGGCAACTACATTTTTAAGGCTTTTACTAACTGGATGAAAAACTTTGAAGAGCAGAACTTTTATGTACAACACATAAAAGTAATTAATCCGGAAGACAACAATAATAATGAAGAGGAAGAGGATTATTTTGATATTGAAGCTCAGTTTTTGCCTGAAGGTGGTCACTTAGTCTTAGATATTAAAAACACGGTTGGTGTAGTTGTAAAAGATGATTACGGTTTTGGTGTGCCCAATTTAAGAGGCACATTAACAGATGGTTATGACTTAGAGCTCACTAATTTTATTACTAATGCTTTTGGTATCGCTAAATTTGAATTCACACCTAAGAGTCGTCGTATTTACAAGGTAGAATTTGATGATGAGGAAGAAACGGTTGTTACTTTAGATTCAGGTAAAGCAAGAGGAATAGCTATGAGTCTTAAAGATCTTGACAATAAATTAGCATTAGTATTCAGAACCAACGCCTCAACCTTACCAACTATTGCAAATCAAACGTTTAAACTTACATTCAGTAACGGAAATCAACTCAATGCTACTGACATCAAATTCGGAGATAATTCGGAAATAACCACATTGATTAGTCACGATGATTTATTCACTGGAATAAACATTATCACCTTATTTGACGCCACTAATCAACCTATGTTAGAGCGCTTATATTTTAAACACAATGGTATTAGCCATCTTAAAACACAAGCGGTAAATGTGATAGCATCAAAAGACTCTTTAGAGATATCAATTGCTGCAAAAAATATCAATAACCAAGAGATTCATAATTTGAGCATTTCGGTATTACCTGAAGGGACTAAATCCTATAATCATCACCATAATATCGTCTCTTATACCTTTCTGAAACCTTATGTAAAAGGTCGAATTGAAAATGCCAAATACTACTTCACAGCTATTAATAAAAAGAAAATATTAGAGTTAGATAATCTCCTACTAACACAAGGCTGGAGTAGTTATGATTGGACTACTATTTTTAATAATCCACCTGTAAAACGCTTTGAATTTGAGGACGGACTGACCATTAATGCCAGTTTAAACAATACAAAAGGCAACAAGTTTGTTATTTACCCACAGCAGAACACACCAACAATTACATTAGAATTAAAAGATGGTCAGCGCAATTTCATTACCAAAGGGTTACTCCCAATGGAAGGTGAAACATTAAAAATTGGTGTAGTCGATAAAAATGATCGCGTTGAAAGGCCTAACCTTTATGTGCAGTTTTCACCTACTGAAATTCCCCAACTTTCAGGAGCTTTCGCTTCCTTAAAATACAGTAATAATTCCGGCTATTCATTCAACTCTGACCGACCTATTTTAGATGAATCTTGGAAAAATATTCAAGAATTAGATGAAGTTGTATTAACTGCTAAAAAGGAAGAAGAACGCTTTGAAAAGATTAAACGATTTAATAAAGGAAGAGTTGATGTGTTCACAGACTCACAACGCAAAAACACAACGGATTTTGCCTCTTACATAGCGACCAAAGGATTTCGTGTGTTTCAAGACCCACGTGATCCTAGATCATTAATTATACAACTACCCAGACGAACAACGTTTCAAGATAATAGTTCTCAAATGCGTCCATTAATTTATTTGAATAATCTGCTTATCGATCAAGAAGATCATCGGTTTTTAATGGATTTAGACATGAGTACACTTGATTATGTTATTATTGATAAACAAGGCCTTGGTGAGGGGATGCGCGGCGCTAATGGTGTGATAAAAATCTTTACGAATTCTGAATTAAGAACCAGAGAGTACAACATCACACGAGATGCTGGTCAAGAAATTAAAGTGCCGTTAGCATTTTCAGCAAGAAAGAAATTCTATGCACCTACCTATTCCAGCTATAGTACTGATTTCTTTGAGAACTACGGAGTGATTGATTGGTTTAGTCATTGCACGGTTGATAAAGACGGCTATATCAAATTCAAAATAAAGGATACTAAAAATAAGCAACTCAAGCTATTTATAGAAGGTATCGCTAACGATGGTTCTTTTATTTCAGAAGAAAAACTAATAAACTCTAACTAACTAAATCTGCTTATAAAGCTTTACACTTTCACTATGATTAAACCTGTTGATTATCAAGACTACACAATTAAGTTAATAGTATTAGGGTGTTGTTTCCTGTTTTCAAATACTGTGATGGCACAAGCAGAGGATGATACTTATCTTTTTGAAGCCTATAAGAATTACTCTAAGCTTCCTCGAGAAACGGCATATGGACATTTAAACAAAACAACCTTACTCAACGGAGAAAGTTTAGGGTTCTCAATATACATTTTTGACAAGTATACTAAGAAACCTTCTGAGGTAACCTCGAACGTCTATTGCTCAATTGAAACTGAGACTGGTAAGGTGCTAAAAAGTAAATTAATATTAGCTACGGAAGGCGTTGCTTCTGGACTCTTTAATATAGATAGCACATTTGCATCTGGTAACTACATCTTTAAGGGGTATACCAATTGGATGAAAAACTTTGACGAACAAAACTTCTATGTTCAAAATATTAAAATCATAAATCCCAATGACTACAATGCTCCAAATAAGATGTCAGATTCGGGTATTGATGCTCAATTTTTACCTGAAGGTGGTCATTTAATTTTGAATACCCAAAACACAATGGGTGTTGTTATCAAAAATGAACAAGGCTTTGGAATTCGCAATTTAGAAGGAATTGTATTGGACAATACAGGAAGCGAAATCACAAATTTTAAAACTAATGATTTTGGAATTAGTAAATTCAATATCATTCCAGAAACTGGAAAGACGTATTCGGTGATATTAAATTCTGAAGACTCTACACCTATTGTTTTGCAACCTGCCGAAAATCGGGGAATTAATATGAGCGTAACTGATTTAGGTAAGCGAGTTGCTCTAGTGTTTAGAACAAACGCGAGCACACTATCAGATATATCAAACAAAAAATTCAAACTATCCTTTAGTAATGGAAGCCAGTTAAAAGTCATTGATTTGGTTTTTAATGATAAAACTGAAATTGCGAGATTGATTAATTATTCCGATTTGTATCCAGGAATCAACATTATCACCTTATTTGATGAGACTAACAAGCCGGTATTAGAACGTTTATTCTTCAAACACGATGGTATAGAACGTCTTTTTACCGGAAAGGAAACTATAAAACAAGAAACCGATTCGTTAGTCATTACAATTCCAGTAAGTGGTATCGACAAAACCAAACCGCACAATTTTAGTGTTTCCGTGTTACCTGCAAATACCAAATCATATCGAGGCCATCACAATATTATATCCTATACATATCTTCAACCCTACCTTAACGGTTATGTCGAAAATGCCAAATATTATTTTACCAAAGTCGATCGAAAAAAGACATTAGAATTAGACAATTTATTATTAACACAAGGTTGGAGTAGTTATGATTGGAATACGATTTTTAATTACGATACTAAAGCTAATTATGCCTTTGAAAACGGGATTAGTCTTACGGCAAACCTCAATAATACCAAGGCAAAACAGTTTATTATTTACCCATTAAATAACTCCTCCACCATAACCATGAATGTGCCAGATGGCGAATCGTCTTTTAACGTTAAAGGCCTCCGACCTTTCGAAGATGAAATGATTACTATTGGTGCCGTAGAAAAAAAGAATCGTGTTCTAAAACCAAGTCTATACGCACAATTTACGCCCTCAAAAGTTCCGAATTTAAATCGTTCATTTTCAACTTTAGATTATAATGAGACTACTGTTTTTCGTTATAATCCAGAGGAACCTATTTTAGATAGTTCATGGAAAGATATTGAAGAACTCGGTGAGGTCTTAATAGTATCTAAAAGAGATGAAGAGCGTATTGAAAAAATAAAGAGTAATACAATAGGACAAATCGATTTTCTCACTGATGTGCAACGCGATTCTTATACCACTTTTGGCAACTACATTAGTACCAAAGGATTTAATGTCTTTCAAAATGCAACAACCTTAACTATCACGAATACCAGAAGAACAACATTAGGATCAAGTTCTCCAATTATCTATCTCGATGGTCTACTTCTTTTCGATAATGGTATACTGCTCAATTTAGACATGTCAATTGTAGATTATGTACAAATAGACAAATCAGGTTTAGGTGAAGGTATTCGAGGGGCTGGAGGCGTAATTAGGATTGTTACCGATCCACAATTAAGAACTGAACGTTATAATAACAATCCAGAAGCTGGTCTAAAAGTTAAACCACCCTTAGCCTTCGCGACACAAAAAAAATTCTACACACCCGCTTATACCTATTATAAAAGTACTTTTTTTCAAAACTATGGTGTCATTGATTGGTTTCCAAATCTTAAAGCAGATGATAATGGCAACTTAACCCTTAAAGTCAAGAATACAAAAAACAATCAATTCAAACTGTTTATTGAAGGTGTAGGAAATTTCGGCACGTTTCTTGTAAATGAAAAGATAATCACAATAAATTAGTTTAACTCTTTAATTCATCCTCTACTATGAAAAAAAAGTATCACTCGTTAAAAACTAATCCCACTAAATTAATCGTTTTTATTTTTTGCTTATTTGTTATGCACACTATTTCAGCACAAAATAATGTAGACCTCAGATCCTCATATGATAACTATGTAAATTTACCTAGAGAAGTTGCATATGCACATCTTAACAAATCTCTGTACGTGCATGGTGAAACAATCGGTTTTAGTGTTTACGTTTTTGACAAGAACACTAAAAAACCATCATCAAAAACAACTAATGTTTATGTCGTTCTTTCTGATGATAAAAATAATACAGTTAAAGAACAATTAATATGGGCCAAAGGCGGCAAAACGTCTGGGGTATTTTATGTCGATAGCCTTCTTGCAAGTGGGAATTACACATTCAAAACTTTTACCAATTGGATGAAAAATTTTGATGAACAAAATTACTACACACAAAGTATAAAAATCATCAATCCTAATGACGTTCAAAATGATCCTCAGGTAATATCTGCAAAACTTGATGCACAGTTTTTACCCGAAGGTGGTCATATTGTGGCTAATACCGAAAACAGTATTGGTGTTGTAATTAAAGACGTAAACGGATTTGGTGTTTCTAGTGTTACAGGAAATATCCTAGATCAATATGGGACGATAGTTACTCATTTTCAAACAAATGCTATGGGTATTGGTAAATTTCCATTATTACATGATATTAAAAACACATACACTGTAGAATTAGAATTTAATAACGATGTTCAAACATTCGACTTGAACTTCAGTGAACAAAAAGGTATCAATGTCATCTTAAAAGAGTTGGGATCAAAAGTATTATTAAGTTTTAATACGAATAAAAAAACACTACCAATGTTGAAGAATAAGGCATATTCTTTATTTATTCATAATGGTTTTAAATCAAAGACAAGTGCCATCACGTTTACAGATGCCACTAAATTGACAAAAGCGATTGACAAGAATGATCTCTATCCTGGTATTAATATTTTCACATTGTTCAATGAAAACAATCAACCTATATTAGAGCGATTATACTTTAATTATGAAGGTGTTGAAACATTTAAAACAAGTGATGCAACGACTCGGAAAGAGGATAATTTTCTTACTGTACAAATCCCACTTAAAGGTTTAAATCCTAATGAAATAGCAAATTTAAGTGTATCTATTCTACCAGCAACTACTAAGTCATACAATACACATCACAATATGTTGTCTTATACCATGCTGCAACCATTTGTTAAAGGGTACATAGAAAATGCTAAATACTATTTTACAGATATAACGGATAAGAAAAAATTTGAACTTGATAAATTATTAATCACTCAAGGTTGGAGTAGCTATTCTTGGAATGATATTTTCAACAATCCACCGCAACAATTATTCGATTTCGAAAATGGCATCTCATTTAAAGCTAACAATAATGCAACTAAAGACGAAGGCAAATTTGTTTTACATACAACGACAAATCATGATGCACAGTCTTACATCCTAAAAGATGGTGAACAAAGCTTCAGCGAAAGCGGATTCTTTATTGAAGATAGAGAGTATCTCGAATTTACAGAAGTCATTAATGATAAAAAGATCAAAAAAGCAAATCTATATGTGCAATTCTCACCATCAAGTGTTCCTAAAATGGATAATTTCATAAACGCACTAACTATTGAAGATGAGACGACCTTTGAAGCAAACACTTCAGATATATTATTTAACAGAACGTGGGATGAATATGAACTGTTAGACGAAGTGCAATTAGAGGCTTATGTGAAAAAACAAAGAGCAGATAAGATCTCTAAACGATTTCCTACGGGTAGAATTGATATGTTTGATGATGAAAAACGATATAATACAATAGATTTAGTCACATATTTAAATTTTCAAGGATATACTGCTTTTCAAGATATTGGTGGTCGAGTTTCCATTGTCAGAAGTCGAGCATTAGGCTCTCCAGGTATTTTCTTAAATGGACAACGTTTATTCGATCTTAGTATTTTAAATCGTTGGGACATGAGTGATATGGATTATATTGTTTTTGACAGAACTCAAAGACAATACCCTAATGGAGGGCCAATCAGTTTGGCTGGTACAATACATTTATATACAAATCCAAACTTGAAGTTTAAGAATGATAAACGTAAATTATTTAATCAAAGAATAAACCTTCCATTAACTTTTACATCAGAAAAGAAGTTTTACGCACCGAAATATGTGTATTATGATACAAAGTTTTTTAAAGATTATGGCGTTATTGATTGGATTCCTAATGTAGAAATAAACAGTTCTAATATCATGAATCTTAAATTTAAAGATACGGGTTCAGAAGAATTAAAAATATTTATTGAAGGAACTACTAATGAAGGTAAATTGATTTCTGAAGAGAAATTAGTTATGATGAATGGTATGTAATCCTCAAGTGATTTAAAAAACAAAAAAGGCTTCCATGATGGAAGCCTTTTTAAAATACATTGATTACCGATTGTTATTTCCCTAGCATTAATAATTCATTACAAATAATTTCGGTCGTATAACGCTTGTTACCCTCCTTGTCGTCCCAAGACCGATTGGTTAACTTTCCTTCAATGGCTATTTCTTTGCCCTTAGTGACGTACTCTTCAACTACCTTTACAAGTCCGCCACGCACAATCACATTATGCCAGTAAGCACGTTCTACTTTGTTTCCCTCTTTGTCTTTGTAGCTATCATCTGTAGCTAAAGAGAATTTTGCCATTTTGTTTCCGTCTTCGAAGTTTACAATTTCTGGATCTTGTCCTAATCTTCCAATCAACTGTACTTTGTTTCTAAGTGTGTTCATAATTTTAAATTTTAATGTTAAACAGTTAATGCTATTGAACCTTCATTGATTCAACACTACAAATATGGGACAGCTTGCAAATGTTAGTCGGTAGTTACTTATTTAAAATCGTTTGTAAATGTTTGTAGTCATTTGCAAACGGATATTTTGTATCTTTACCTATGACCTTTTACTTAGAAACAGAACATCTTATTTTGCGTGATATATTACCCACTGATATGGACGGCATATTTGAGTTAGACTCCAATCCCAAGGTTCATCAATATCTTGGCAAGAATCCTATCACCACCAAAACACAAGCCGAAACTATCATTAATTTCATTATTGAACAATATAATGAACGTGGAATTGGCCGTTTCGCTGCTATTGAAAAATCATCTGGAAATTTTATTGGTTGGTCTGGTTTAAAATTTAACACTGGTGATAAAGAGACTTTGGGAAGTAAACGCGATTTCTATGACATAGGGTATAGATTAATTCCAAAATATTGGGGAAAAGGTTATGCCAAAGAATCGGCTCAAGCAGTATTAGATTTTGGTTTTGACAATTTGAAACTAGATCTCATTTGTGGTGCTGCCGAAATAGGCAATATCGCCTCAAACAAAATATTACAAAACATAGGATTACAGTACCATGAACAATTTACTTATGAAGGAGAACTAATTAATTGGTATGAACTAAAAAACCAAGATTATGCAAAAACAATGTCCTGAATGCGGCAATAAAATAGTAGGTAGAATTGATAAAAAATTCTGCAGTGATGCCTGTCGCAACGCCTATAATAATGCGATTAATAAAGACAGTAAAAACCTCATTAGAAATACGAATAATCGTTTGAGAAAAAACTACCGTATTTTAGAAACCCTCAATCCAGACCAAAAGAAAAAGGTATCTAGAGCCAAACTCATTGAAAAGGGATTCGATTTTAATTATTTTACAAGTATCTATACCACGAAAGTTGGAACGATATATTATTTTGTTTACGATCAAGGCTATTTGCCTTTAGAAGGTGATTATTACGCATTAGTAAAACGAGAAAGTTAAGGCTGTAACATTTTAATATATTTCAGTACCTATATAAACAAGTTAACCACATTATGAACGTTCCAATACTTATTTCAATCGTTATTCTTGCAATCGGAATTATCGCACTCCTCGCCTATTATTATAACGGTAAAAATGTGATTATTAGAACGCTCTCAAAAATTCCAGTGAAGCCTGCTTCTAGTTTACGAACCAATGAATTGTCCAAAGTTACTGGTAAAGCACTGCATGTTAAAGAACCATTAATTGCCCCTTACTCAAAACGTCAATGTGTTTTCTATCAAATAAAAATTGAACAACTAGTAAGTACTGGAAAAAGTTCACATTGGAAAACCATCACATCTGAAGAAAAGTTTCAAGAGTTCTTTATAAACACCAACAATGACTTTGTCATCGTGAAACCATCAAACAATCCAAAAAACTATATTTGTCATCTTGTAAAAGACCGCAAACAGAAATCAGGAACTTTTAATGACCCAACACCAGAATTTGAAGCTTTACTTCGACAATTCAATATCAAAAGTGAGACTTATTTTGGTTTTAATAAGAGTTTACGGGTTACCGAAGGTGTTATTGAAATTGGAGAGCAAATCACTGCAGCGGGCATTGTTAAATGGAAGACGCTCAATGAGCCCTTACCTGAATACCCATATTCTAAAATTGCCGAATTAGAAAGTGAAGGTAAGACCAAGCTAATCATCACTGACCTCCCTGAAGTATTGCCAAATACTAGAAGACGATAAGGCTATTTCCAGTTTTGACCTTTTAGCTCTAAAGCCGCTTTGAGAATATCTTTCTGACTAATTTGTCCTACCAATTTACCATTTTCAACAATTGGAAAACGACGAATTTTAGACTCTAAGAATACGTTGGCAGCATCAAACACATTCATATTACCATCAATAGTTTCAACATTTCGTGCCATTCTATTCTCAACCGTATGTTGTTCCATTGGCATATTGTAATACCTACTTTCACTAATTTGTTTTAAGCAATCGCCTTCAGAAATAATACCAACCAATTCATTGTTATTATTAACTACTGGTCCTCCAGAAATCTTGTACTTAATTAAAGTTTGAATGACTTCTTCTACCGATTGTTCTGGTTTAAACGTGATGAGATCACGAGTCATAAAATCACTTACTGTAATTGCCACTGTGGTGCCTGCTGTCCCTTGCAGCTTCCTTGCTCCTTGAAAACTTTTAATGCCCATAACCAATTTAATTTTTGTGTTGAACTTAAAGTTACTGAAAAATAGTCAATTATACTAAAACCTAGATTCGTGCAATTATTTGTACATTTCAAATCACTTAAAACTTGAAACTTGAAACAAAATATTTGCGTCATAGGCTGCGGTTGGTTGGGCCTTCCGTTGGCTAAACATCTCATTGAAAATGGGTATCATGTAAATGGATCCACAACGAGTGCATCAAAAATTGTGATGCTTGAGACTGAAGGAGTTTCGCCATTTATCGTTCAATTAACTTCGGAAGGTGTTGTAGGGTCTATTACGTCCTGTCTCGCGCATTGTAAAACACTCATTCTTAATATTCCTCCCGGTCTTCGCAAAGATCCAAAGGGTAATTATGTTCAGAAGATAGAACATCTCATTACTCATATTGAATCCTCTGAAATAAAACAGGTACTATTTATTGGTTCAACTTCAGTTTTCGCAGACGCTACATCAATTCCAATTATCAACGAAACCAGTCCTACAGCAAGGTCTATAAATGCAAAGCAGCTCGTTGCTGTAGAGGCACTGTTTCAGAAGAACAAAAACTTCAAAACAACCATTTTACGTTTTGGTGGTCTCTTTGCTGAAGACCGTCATCCCGCCAAATTCTTATCTTGTAAAACAGATTTAAAAAATCCAGATGCACCAGTAAATCTTATTCATCGTAAGGATTGTATTGGAATCATAGTCTCTATACTTAAGCATCAGACTTGGAATACGGTTTTTAATGCGTCTACCACACCTCACCCAACTAGAAAAAACTACTACACAACAGTGTGTGAAAGCTTGCAAATACCCATTCCTCATTTTGAGTTTAAGCAGAAAAGTGAAGGGAAAATTATTAATTCTGAAAAGTTGGTACGCCTTTTGAATTACAAGTTCAAAGTAAAACTCTAATAATTAGCAGACTTTTAAGAATTAATCTTATTAATTTTTTTAGTTTTGGCGCAAGTAAATTATCAATATCATGAAAAAAATCATATTACTTCTAGCGGTAATGACAACCATTGGAGCAACGGCTCAAACAAAATCTGAACTTTTAAAACACTTTGAAACCTATTATAAACAAATGCAAGTACAAGGTGATGCTCAAGGTGTTATAAATGCCATGACACATTTACAAGCACTTCAACCATCTCAGGCAAGGCTAGATACCTTAGCGTATGTTTATGTTTCTGAAGGTCGTAACGTGGAAGCATTAAATACCATTGGTATTGAACAAAATCCTAATGACTCAGACATTAATACTGAAGTTAAAGCAATAGCACTAAAAGCGGTTAACCAACCAAAACGCGCAGTTGTATTCTACGAAGAGTTATTTAAAAGAAATGCAAATCCTTATATCGCTTACGAAATAGCAGATTTAAAAACACAGCTTCAAGATTTATCAGGAGCAAAAGCCAGTGTTGATTATGGTTTGGCAAATGTGAAACCTGACATGAAGCGTGGTTATTATGAATCGCAAAGACCTTATGAAGTCTCTCTAAAAGGTGCTCTAACCTACATGAAAGCACTGGTGGTATTTAACATGAATCAAACTGATAATTTAGACCAAGCTATCAATTTACTGAATGAAGTTATTACAATGGATGCTAATTTTAATTTGGCAAAACTTAGTAAAGATGCGCTTGAAGCACGAAAAACAGGAGCTAATAAAGACTAATAGCCTTTTTTACAAAACAAAAAAAGCGACCAAATGGTCGCTTTTTTTTAATAATAACTAGGCTTGTTTACCAAATTCTAACGCGATCTTTAGGTGCTAGCCACATTTTATCCCCATCTTTAATATCAAATGCTTCATAAAAAGCATCAATGTTTTTTAACGGTTGTATTGCTCTTTGAATTCCTGGCGAATGTGGATCTGTTTTAACCTGAGTTCTTAATGCATCATCTCTAGTTAAGGTTCGCCAAACGGTTGCCCAAGACATGAAGAAGCGCTGTTCTGGAGTAAACCCATCAATGTTTTCTGGTCTTCCATTTTCCGCAAAATATAATTGTAATCCGTCATAAGCTCCAAGCACACCGCCAAGATCTCCAATATTTTCACCTAAGGTAAATTTACCGTTGATATAGACGCTATCCATAACCTCAATAGCACTATACTGTTCTGCTAAAGCATCTCCACGTTTTGTAAACTCTTCAAGATCTGTATCTGTCCACCAGTTTTTTAAATTTCCGTCGCCATCAAAACGCGCTCCTGAATCATCAAATGCATGTGAAATTTCATGACCAATAACTGCTCCAATACCTCCATAATTTACAGCTTCATCAGCCGTATAATTATAAAAAGGTGGTTGTAAAATTGCTGCTGGAAAAACAATCTCGTTGTTTAAAGGGTTAAAATATGCGTTAACCATTTGTGGTGGCATTCCCCATTCTGATTTATCAACTGGCTCACCTATTTCAGATAAGTTTTTCTCCATTTGCCATTGTCCTACAGCTAACATATTTTCAGCATAAGAATTACCTTCTTTCACCATCATTTTTGAATAATCTTCCCATTCATCTGGATACGCAATTTTCACTGTAAATTTGTCTAACTTTTCAACAGCTTTTATTTTTGTAGAATCTGTCATCCAATCTAAATCTTGGATTCTATTTTGGAAAGCTTTAATTACGTTAGCAATCATCTTTTCTGCTTTTTCCTTAGCTTCAGGTGGAAATTTTGCATCTACATATAATTTACCAATAGCCTCACCTACGGTCCCATCAACGGTACCAAGTGCACGTTCATCAGCTGGACGCATCTTTTTTGCTCCATTCAGAGTCTTTCCATAAAACTCCCAATTTGCTTTTTCAATTTCAGTACTTAAATATCCTGCAGCATTATCAAGAGTACTCCAGTCCATTAAGATTTTAATATCTTCAATTGAAGTTGACTTTAAAAAGTCACTCATGGCAGACATATATGTCGGTTGCATCACATTAAGTTTTTCCATCTCCTTTGTGATACCCATATCTGTAATCAACTTATTCCAGTCTATTGCTGGACACATGTTTTGTAAATCTTCTAAAGATGTTGGATTGTTATAGTTACGAGCGTCTCGCATAGCCACTTTATCTAATCTTGGCTCAACCAATTGGGTTTCCATTGCTAAGATTTTCTCAGCCGCTGCATCAGCATCTTCTTTACTATAATCAATATATTGTAACATTCTAGAAACATGAGCAACGTATTGTTCTCTAATTTCTTGTGACTTCGTATCTTGATCTAAATAATAATCACGCTGTAATCCTGTACCTCCTGGAAAAACCCAAGCCACATTCATACTACTGTTATTAAGATCTGCGTTAGCTCCTATTCCTGCAAATGGAGCAGAAACTCCAATTGTTGTGGCATAAATAGTTTGCATGTCTTCAAGAGTGTTGATACTATCTATTGCATCTAATAATGGTTGGATAGGTTTGATACCAGCTTTATCTCTAGCTACTGTATCTAAAGCTGTTTCAAAAATATGAAGTGCCTTTTTTTGGTCTGTGCCTTCTTCATATTTACCAAGCTCTTTTGATGTATTCATAATATCTAATACATCAGCTCTGGTAGCTTTACGTAAAACACCAAAGCCGCCCCAGCGCGTTTCATCTTCTGGAATGGTTGTGGCTTTTACCCAATTACCATTAACGTAACTATAAAAATCATCTTTTGGGCTCACCGTTGTGTCCATGTTTTCGAGATTAATTCCAGGAATCTTCTCAATCATAGCAGTTTCGTCTTTAGACTCTTCCTTACATCCTAAAAATGCAACAAGACCCAATACAGAAACCACCAAAATACTTTTAATATTGGTTTTCATAATGTTTGTGGAAATTTAATTTGACTAAAATTAGTTATTTATTAGACCCTTTAAAGATAAATTTGTTACATATTAACAAAATATTAAGAAAATAACTGATGAAACAGGAAATTATTGCGGCTTTAAAACATTATTCTTTTCAAATTCAAATTTCTTATTGATTTGAAGAATAAGATTTGATAATGTAATGAGGTATTCCTTGATTGCTTGCAGTTGTTCTTCTTTATCAATATTACCCAATGTTAACAAACTATTCAGTTTTTGCATTTTTGTATCTAGTGCCACTATTCTTGCCATTATTTCGTTGGTTTGCAACGGTTTTGGCATTTCAACACTCATTTCTTGTAAAAATGTATTGAGTAATAAACGCTCACCATTAAAAAAACTTAAATCCCCGTTTTTTAAGAATTCCGTTTGATTAATAAGCTCTTGAAATTTCTGCCAATCCTTGACTGCTTTTTTTGAATCTGCACTCAACCCAAAATCAGAATAGCGCAGATCGTCAATATCTCTTTCACTAATAGTACGTGCCTGAATTTGTTCTTGTGTTTCCTCAACAACTTCGGAAACACCAGTGTCTTTACAGTTGGATAGGAACAAACTTAAACCGATATAATACAACAAATAAATACGCATAAGTGTGGACAATTCAATTTGAGGTAAATATACTGAAAGCACAAATATCTCATAGGCAATTAACAAAAATTAAAGAGTTGTTAATTTTACGATTTTAAATTTTTTGTAGGCTTTATTCTTGTTATTTTTGAGGTAACAATATAACACCTTATAGCTATGCCTAAAGTATTGATTATTGGTGCCTGCGGCCAAATTGGCTCTGAATTAACTTTTAAACTTAAGGATATTCATGGCACAGAAAACGTTGTTGCCAGCGATATTAGCTATAATAATCTAGATGTGGTAAATTCGGGCATCTTTGAAATTGTCGATGCTCAAGATTATAATTCAGTAAGAACTTGTGTTGAAAAGTACAATATTGACACCATTTATTTAATGGCCGCTATACTAAGTGCGACAGGAGAAAAGTATCCTATGAAAGCCTGGGATTTAAACATGAACTCTTTATTTCATGTTCTCAATCTTGCTAAAGATGGTTTTATAAAACATGTCTTTTGGCCTTCAAGCATCGCGGTATTTGGGCCATCTACACCAGCAACCGATACACCCCAGCATACAACCATGGAACCTACTACAGTTTATGGTATTACCAAACAAGTTGGTGAGCGTTGGTGCGAATATTATCATAAAAAATATGGTGTAGATGTGAGAAGCATACGTTATCCCGGATTGATTAGTTGGAAAACCTTACCAGGTGGAGGGACTACAGATTATGCCGTAGAAATTTATCACGACGCTATAAAGCACAAAAAGTATGAGTGCTTTTTAGCGCAGCACACTGAACTACCTATGATGTATATGGATGATGCCATCAATGCGACTGTAAACATTATGCAAGCGCCATCTGATCAAATTAAAATTAGGTCATCATATAATTTAGCAGCCATGAGTTTTACACCTTTAGAAATTTCCAAAGCTATAAAAAAGCACATTCCCGATTTTGAAATCACTTATGAACCAGATTTTAGACAACATATTGCTGATTCTTGGCCAAAGTCTATTGATGACTCTTCGGCTAGAGCCGACTGGAGCTGGGAGCACAACTATGATCTTGAAAAAATGACTAGCGAGATGATTAGCAAACTTCGTGAAAAATATGCTACCTCTGAAAAAATCTCTTAATTTCTTAGAACTGAATTAGTTCCGTTGAAACTAGCAATAGGTCCTATTTGGAAACCACAACTCAGCTCATTTTATTTACTATATTATCTCTAATAAAGAATTTAAAAAGCATTAAAGTTAAAATAGCATACTTTTAGGCTAATTCTCTATATATTTTTCATATTATATATAATATCTTTGTTTTTTCATAGCAGGCCATGAATCAGAACAAACCTACTTTAGAAAAGATAAAACCAGAGTTTGGAAGTTCAGTGTTTGTATATAAGCATATGGCCCAATATACTGACAATAAAGCGTTTTGGCATTTTCATCCAGAAATCGAATTGGTTTATGTTGATAAAGGCCGTGGTAAACGTCATATTGGAAATCACTTATCTTATTTTAATAACAGTCAATTAATTTTATTAGGTTCTAATTTACCTCACCATGGTTTTACAGATCGACTCACTGAAGAAGGTTCTGAGGTATTGGTACAATTTCAACCAGAATTTCTTGGTGACCAATTTTTTAATATCCCAGAAATGTCGAGCATTAAAGGTTTATTTGAACGTGCAAAAAATGGCATTCTTTTTAAGGTAGAAACTAAGCAAAAAGTTGGATTAAAAATCCAAAAGCTTGACGATGTTAAAGGTTTTAGACGCATAATATTACTCTTAGAAATACTATTTGATTTGGCTGAAGCTAAGGACTATGAGCTATTAAATGCAGATGGGTTTGCTTTTGAAACCAATTTACAAGACAGTTTTAAAATTGATTTAATCTATAATCATATTAATACTAATTTTAAAAATCACATTTCATTAAATGAAATTGCTCACGTTGCAAGTATGACGGTTCCTGCCTTTTGTAGATATTTTAAAAAATCTACTGGCAAGACTTTTACTAAACTTGTAAATGAATATCGCGTGGTTCACGCAACAAAATTACTGTCTGAAAGTCAAATGAGTGTCACCGATGTGGCCTTTGAATGTGGATTTAATAATTTTTCACATTTTAATAAATTATTCAAAGAAATTACTGGCAAAAGCGCCTCTAAATATAGAGGGGAATTAAAACTAGTTGTACGGTAATTCTAATATAAAACAATGAAAAATAAAATAGATATTGCTTTAGAATATTACCATAAGAAAGGCCAACTAATCCTCAATGCTGTCAATTCTAGCAAGAATTTAACGGCAGATCAAATTATTGAATATGGTCAAGACATGGCCGCCATTGAATTTAAAATTACAGCTTTAGAAGTTGCAAAAGAAAATTGATAAGTAGAAAATATCGTGGGGCTAATAACTGATATAAAAAATATTAAGAATTTTCTGTCTATTAATCATCCGTTTTACTGTTTTCGGCAAAATTAAATTATACACCTAAATTCAAATTTTATGAAACTTAAATTTTTATCAATAATTACTTTAGCTTTAACGTTATGCACATCTTGTAGCGATGACTCCACTTCTGATGGGTTTTTGGACGGAAATCCAGATGCCGTTGCAAGATATATTACAAGCATTACGGTTGTATCTGCTCAAGATGCGAGTGATAATACAACAATCACAGTAAATTATGATGATGCTAATCGAGTAACCAGTATTTCTGACGGTATCGATTCAGGAATATTAGCTTATAATAATGGTGATTTAGCAAATGTTGCCAGCAGTGGCGATACTTTCGCAATCGAAGAATTATATGAATCGCCATATGATGCTTTTGACACAGGCGAAGTCATTAATTATAATAATGATGGTAACCCAGTAAATCTAAGGTTTTTTGAAAGTGAATACGATTGGAATACCAATAGTGACATCACTGAAGAATACAGAGCTGAAATCCAATATGATAACCAGCCAAACCCTTACTTTTATACAATTCAAGCCGCAGGCGGAATTGAAGTTATGGATAATGTAGATCTCAACTTTAGTGCAAATCCAGATGCACCACAAATTGTACAAGCAAGAATGTTATTTCCATCTAAAAACATCAAGAAAATCATCTATAGAGATTTAGAAGGAAATGTATTATCTGAAGTCACTGCCGACTTCGTCTATAACTCAGATAATTATCCGACTTCTGGGACAATTACAGCGACTGATTTTGACGAATTTGATGGAGAAACTACAAGTATCTACTCATTGACATTTACTTACCAAGCATCAAACTAAATGTTATTTTTATCATATGAAGAAGGCTTGCCATATGGTGAGCCTTTTTTATTATTTCTCTCCATCCCATTCTTTATAAAACTCCTCAAGAAAGGTTTCCATAAACTGATGACGCTTTAATGCAATTCGCTTCCCTGATTCGGTATTCATGCGATCTTTAAGAAGCAATAGCTTTTCATAAAAGTGATTTATAGTAGGGGCTTGAGATGCTTCATATTCCTCCTTAGTCATCTGCAAATTAGGAGGAATGGATGGATCAAATATTTTCCGGTTTTTATAACCGCCATAATTAAACGTTCTTGCAATCCCAATGGCTCCTAGTGCATCCAAGCGATCTGCATCTTGAATGACATCCAGTTCAGGAGATTTAAATTGTTGATCTTGATTACCTCCTTTAAATGATATATTTTCTATAATATTCACTACATGTTCTATGGCTACAGAATCCACATTAAGTGCAAATAAAAACTCCCTAGCTTTTTGTGGCCCTATGGTTTCATCTCCTTTATGAAACTTACTATCAGCAATATCATGCAGTAAGGCTCCAAGCGCGACAATAAACGTATTTACATTTTCATCTTTGGCCATATGCAAGGCGTTATTGTAAACCCTCTCGATGTGAAACCAGTCATGTCCACCTTCGGCGTTTTCAAGTTCACTTCTAACAAATTGCTTTGTTTTTTCTATGATGTCTTCGGAAGTATGCATGAGCTAAAATTAAAAAACCTATCAGTAACTGATAGGTTTTTTATCTCTTTTTATTTGAATTATTTCAACCTTGCCGGCTCTACCCATTTAAACTGAAATGAATTTTCTGGGATTGTGATACGATCAGCTAAACGAATCATTCTTGAAGGCAATTTCATTAAATAGTCACGTGCTTTTTCAGCCTCATCGGATAGATTGGTCATACCACCAATATCCCATCGATCAATTAGTTTTTGAAGAATATCTACGTAATCGGCCGATGTGTAAACACCAATGCGTTGTGCTGTATTTGAAAACTCTTCAAATGCAGTCCCCATTTTATCTCCAGATTCTCTCAAGAAATGTGCTGGCATCGCAATTTTTCGTTTCATCATATAATGAAATGCCACCATCATTTGGTTTGGGTCAACGGCGAAAATACGTTCTACAAACTCTGAGTACGCATGATGGTGTCTCATTTCATCTCCAGAAATAATTTTACACATTTTTGCCAGTTGTTTGTTCCCTTTCTCCTTAGCTATTTTTGCAACTCTATTATGAGAAATGTAAGTTGCTAACTCCTGAAAACTTGTATATACAAAATTTTTATATGGATCTCGATCTGTACCGATATCAAAACCATCAGCTATTAAATATTGTGTGGTTCTCTCAATTTCTCGCATATTAACACGACCAGATAAATATAGATATTTATTCAGCACATCGCCATGACGATTTTCTTCAGCTGTCCAATGACTCACCCATTTTGACCAACCATTACGTTCTACTTGATCAACACCTTCAACATCCATCAACCAAGATTCGTAAGATGGTAAAGCTTCTTCTGTAATCATATCTCCAACTAAAACAACCCAAAAATCATAAGGTAATTCTTTTGAAAGTTCACGAATTTCTCTTACCTCTTCGTAAAAATTTTCGCTTTCAGAATTCGGTAAAAAATCTGTTGGTTGCCATATCTTTTCAATAGGAATAAGGTATTTTTCGATAAGTTGATTAACGTCCTTTTCAAGATGTTGCATCACTTCTAATCGTATATTTTTCAACGACATGTTATTGTAATTTAATGGTTTACACGAATAGCGTTAATAATACTATTTTCGACAGTAGTAACTAACGCCTTCTTATCCGTAAAGGTAGCAATTTCTATAGGCTTGTGAACGGTAAACTTAATATGATTTCCTATTCCCAACGGGAATTTGCCATAGCGTAACATTTTCCATGAATTATTTACCGTTACTGGAACAATCCAAGCAGAAGGCGTTTTTTTGATTAAAATATCTAGTCCTCTAGTTTTAAATGGCCTAGGATGACCATCTTTACTTCTAGTTCCTTCAGGAAAAATGACTCCAGCGCGCTTAGTGTCTTCGAGATACTCACCAAACGTAATCATAGCAGGTAAGGCTTGTCTTGGGTTTTTACGATCAATCAAAACTGAACCACCATGGCGCAAATTATAAGACACACTCGGTATGCCTTTTCCTAATTCTTGTTTAGCCACAAACTTCACATGATGCTTGCGCATATACCACATAATTGGTGAAATATCATACATGCTTTGATGATTTGACACAATCAATAACGGCTGGTTTTTAGGAATTTCGAATTGATTATCCCACGTAAAACGAGTCCCTAAGACATTTAAACACCGCATTAAACTAAACTGAAGCGCATCAACACTTAGTTTATGAACTTTATAGCCAAATACATTAAAACAAAGCCACTGGATTGGATGAAAAAACAGCAATGTCATACCAAATACCATAAAATAAATGACTGTTAAAGGATATGCTAAAAGTTTTCTCATGTGGCAAAAATAATTCAATGTCCTGTATACACAAAAAAAGCCACGACTAATTCGTGGCTTCTATCATCTATTTAAGAGTTATAGTGTCTAACAATGCTCATTATAAGCATCCATAAGGTTTTCGGCAATTAATTCAGCGGGACGACCTTCAATATGATGACGTTCTAACATGTGAACCAATTCACCATTTTTAAACAAGGCCATGCAAGGTGAGCTTGGGGGAAATGGTACCATGTGTGCTCTGGCAGCATCAACAGCCTCTTTATCAACACCTGCAAATACAGTTGCAATATGATCTGGACGTTTTGCGTTTTGTAAACTTTGTCTCGCTCCAGGACGAGCGTTGGCAGCAGCACATCCACAAACCGAATTGACTACAACTAAAGTTGTGCCCTCTTTTGCTAATGCAGCTTCAACAGCGTCTGCTGTTTGTAATTCCTCAAAACCTACGTTGGTCAAATCTTCACGCATTGGTTTTACTAATTCTGCTGGATACATATATTTTTATTTTTAAAATTATTATTTAGACTGCAAAGATACCAATTGTGTAACAAAGTCTAGAGTGTTTCTACTAACAAATAGTATATTTGAATATAAATAAAAACTATAGTATATGAGTTTTGCAAAATGGATAGGTGGTGCGCTCGGATGGTCGTTTGGAGGACCTATTGGAGCTATCATTGGTCTTGCCATTGGGAGTTTAATCGATGGCGCTACAGAACAAGGAGGATTTCTGCTGGGTGAAGGTAATTCTAAGCAACAGCGAAGATCATCGCGACAAAATAGTTCCCGATCACGAACTCGCAATCGAACACGACCTACAACCCAATCTGGTGATTTTGAAGTAAGCCTATTAGTGTTAGCCTCTGTAGTGATTAAGGCTGATGGTATTCAAGACCAGCGTGAACTGGATTATGTGCGTCAGCAGTTTGTAAATATGTACGGAAAAGAGCGCGCAAACCATGCATTTCGTTTGTTTAAGAATATCAATAAACAACAAATTCCAACGCGAAAAGTTTGTTTACAGATTAAAGAAATGATGGATCATGCCGCTAGACTTCAACTGCTACATTTTCTCTTCGGAATAGCAAAAGCTGATGGCATGGTAACCGATAACGAAGTCTCGCAAATCTATATGATTTCTGGGTATTTAGGTATCAGCTCTCGAGACTACGGAAGTATAAAAGCCATGTTTTATAATAGCAGTGACAATGCCTATAAAATTTTAGAAATCACTAAAGAAGCTACTGATAATGAAGTTAAAAAAGCATATCGGAAAATGGCTAAAAAATACCATCCTGATAAGGTCATTCATCTAGGAAAGGAACACCAAAAAGGTGCTGAAGAGAAGTTTAGACACGTCCAAAAAGCCTATGAACAATTACAAAAAGAACGTGGGTTTTAATCAGCAATCGCCTTACTTATCTCTTTTGTTTATTCGTCTCTCAATGTCTTTAAAATAGCGTTTTTCTTTATATTTTCTGTAGACAAATATAACAACGACAATAAGGCCTAGAATCATTATTCCGCCTTTACCAATCATATATTCGATGATTTCCATAGTCGTAGATTAAGAGTGCTGTTGTCGCTAATAAAAGTAAAACTTTCGTTTAAATCGCTTATTTTAGATGAATTACATCATGAATTCGATTAAACGTTATGGACAAAGCACAAATAAAAATTACGATTCTAGATGAAATATTAAAAACCGAAACATCTATAGAACATTACAAAGAGCTTAGCAAACCCATTGCTCCTAATGATGCTATTGGTCGCGTGAGCAGAATGGATGCCATCAATAATAAAACTATAAATGAAGCCTCTTTACGGCAAGCAGAAAGCAAACTCAACACGTTAAAAATTGTGCTCTCTAAAATTAATGATGACGACTTCGGTATCTGTTTAAAATGCAAACAAGTGATTCCGTTAGGCAGAATACTTATTAGGCCAGAAAGCTTGTTTTGTGTCAACTGTGCGAGATAAAAACTGAGGAATTGATTAACCTCTAAATAAGAAGAAATCATCTTTCATGTCTTCTATTTGAGTATCTTCATTAGTTATAATATAATCAATAGCTTTTGAGGTAAATTCATCTCCTTTTTGAGTTAATGAAACAACGTCGTGATCAATATGAATCATGTTGTTTTTTAGAGCTAAATCTAGAACTGTTTTTGAACGTACTTTTTGCCAATTGATATGCTCATTTAAATGATTGACATGACGTTCACTTTCGTCATCATGGTTTTTAAGATGTAATAAAAATGTAAGCAGTGATACTTCGGTACGTTGTTGTCTCTCTCTATACATCACAGCTATAATTCCTTTACTAGGCGCAAATAAATACACCACTAAAAACAATAAACCCAGCATGGTAGTTATAGAACCAGCAATGGAGGCATCTAACCAATGCGCGAGCCAATATCCAGAAATAGCGCTAAACACCCCAAAAAGAATGGAAAGCAATAGCATTTTCTTTAAATCTGTAGTTAACAAATAAGCGGCAGCGGCAGGTGCAATCATAAGGGCAACAACAAGAATAGCGCCAACGGCATCAAATGCTCCAACTGTTGTTATAGATGAAACGCTCATGAGCCCATAATGAATCAATGTTGGTGAAAACCCTAAAGAGGCTGCAAGCCCTTTATCGAAAGTACTCAGTTTTAATTCCTTAAAAAAGGCAATCAGTAAAATGATTGTAATCATCAGAATACTGCCAATAATCCAAAGTGATTTCGGACCAATGTCGACTCCCCAAATAAGCAAACGATCAAAAGGTGCAAATGCTAATTCACCAAGCAGCACAGCATCAATATCTAAATGAACATCATTGGCATTTTTTGCAATCATAATAACACCTATACTAAAGAGCACAGGAAACACCAAGCCTATTGCAGTATCTTCTTTTACTAATCCCGTTTTCTGAATATACTCCACTAAAACTACCGTAATGACTCCAGTAATTGCAGCCAATACAATCAATAGTGGTGAATTTAAATCTTGAGTAATAAAAAATCCAACAACAATACCAGGCAAAATGGAATGGCTAATAGCATCACTAATCATAGCCATTTTTCGAAGTACTAAAAATGTTCCAGGAATGGCACAAGCTATAGCAACCATACTTGCAATAAGTTGTATTTCAAGTTGTGTGTTACTCATCGTTCTTTGTTAGTTGATTATATAAATTTGAAGCCGAATTAAATCCTTCTTGAGTTAAACTCCAAGTCGTTCCTTTTAGTGTGACGAAGTTATTCTCTACCAGTTTTTTAAGTGTCCCTCTAGTGAATCCTTGAAAATTATTCAAAATTTTGATCTCATGTGGATGTGAAATATTTTCGTGAGTCTTTGCAATATGATACATAAAAGCTAAGGTTTTATGTAACTCTAGGTCGCGTCTATTTTTAATAAATCGAATCTGTTTAAATAATAAACCTCGGCTTGGTGAAAAGACAAATGAAAACACTACAAAAACAGCAGCGACAATCACAATTACTGGTCCTGTAGATAAATTATTCTGGCTCGCACTAATTGCTGTTCCAAAAACCCCCGAAAAGGCACCAAAAACAGCAGCTAAAAAAACCATTTTAGCCAAACTATTGGTCCATTGTCTTGCCGCAGCTGCAGGCGCTAATAGCATAGCGCTCATAAGTACAACACCAACAGTTTGCAGTCCTAATACGATAGCCAAAACTATAAAACTAGTGATTAAAACGTCAATAGCTTTGGTGTTAAACCCAAGGGTTTTGGCATAGTCTTTATCGAACAATAGAATTTTAAATTCTTTCCAAAATAAGAGTAATACAAACAAGCACATCCCAGTTACAATGGCCATCATCCATACATCACGTTCTACTAACGTAGCTGCTTGTCCGAACAAATATTTATCCAATCCAGCCTGATTAGCATTAGGTTGTTTTTGAATAAAAGTAAGCAAGAGCATTCCGAAGCCAAAAAACAAGGACAAAATTAACCCTAATGCGGTATCCGATTTTAAGTGTGTTTTAGAAACAATGCCTCTAATCCAGAACGTACCAATCAATCCACTTACTAGCGCACCAACAAGCAAGGTATTACTGTCTTTTGCTCCTGTAATTAAGAAAGCAATAGCTATGCCTGGTAGTGCGGCATGAGAGATGGCATCACCAAGGAGGCTTTGTTTTCGCAATACAGCGAAACTACCCAGCATGCCTGTTACAGCTCCTAGAATAGCAGTACCTAGTGTGATGGTGCGTAAGGTATAATCTGAAAACACCAAAGAAAAATACTCTTGAATACCCATTATTCCTGAATACTTACTTTATAATTAATACCATAGGTTTTCGTCAGGTTATCATCATTAAAGATATCCTTAACTGGACCTGTTGCAATTTTTTTGACATTCAAAAAGGTGACCCAATCAAAGTATTCTGGCACCGTTTGTAAATCATGATGCACTACTACAACAGTTTTTCCTGCCTTTCGCAGTTCTTTTAAAATATTGATAATGGCAATTTCAGTAGTCGCATCAACCCCTTGAAATGGCTCATCCATAAAATATATCGCAGCCTCTTGCACCAGTGCTCTAGCCAAAAAGATGCGTTGTTGTTGACCTCCTGACAATTGACTAATTTGTCGATGTTTAAATGGAAGCATTCCTACTTTTTCTAAGGCCTCTAAAGCCGCTTTCTTTTGTTTTTGTCTAGGGCGTTTAATCCATCCTAAACTTCCATAGGTACCCATTGTTACAACATCAAGAGCTGTGGTAGGGAAATCCCAATCAACACTTCCTTTTTGCGGAACATAAGCCACTAAAGAACGTTGTTTTTCGTAGGACTTTCCGTAGATAGAAACACTACCTGCTATAGGTTTTAAAATTCCCAAAATAGATTTAATAAGTGTGGATTTACCGGCGCCATTAGGGCCAACAATGGCCATCAGAACACCTTCTGGAATTTCAAGATCAATATCCCATAATACTGGCTTATAATTATAAGCTACTGTTAAATCGTCAACTTGAACTGCTATTTTGTTTTTCATCATTTTAACGCGTTTACAATAGTATTGACATTATATTCAAACATACCAATATAGGTGCCTTCTTCGGTTCCTAATGTTCCAAGCGCATCTGAATATAAGGTACCACCAATACTGACGTTGTGGCCTTTTGATTTTACTGCCGCCTGCAAAGCTTCTATGGTTCGTTTAGGCACAGAACTTTCAACAAAAATAGCTTTAATGTCTCTTTCAATAATAAAGGCTGAGAGTTTTTGCACATCCTGAACTCCTGCCTCAGTGGCTGTGGATAATCCTTGTAATCCTAAGACCTCAAAATCATATGCTTTTCCGAAGTAATTAAATGCATCGTGAGCTGTAACCAAGATGCGTTTTTCTTTTGGGAGCGTTTCAATAACCGCCTTAATGTCACTTTCTAATAGAAATAATTTTGCAATGTATTCCCTCTCGTTAGCATAGTAGGCTTCTTTATTTTTAGGATCTTTTTCAGCAAGTACTTTGGTTACCTTAGTTGCAAATTGTCTGTAATAATTGATATCAAACCATACGTGCGGATCATAGTTAGATGCAAAATAATCAGAACCTATTAAAGTAGATTTATCTAGTTCTTCACCTAAGGCTATTTGGGTTTTAGTTTTACTTCCCATCTTTTCAAAAACCTCAACAAGTTTTCCTTCAAGGTGCAAACCATTATAGAAAATGATATCTGCATTTACTAATTTGGACACATCACCTTCACTAGCTTTGTATAAATGTGGATCGACACCACTACCCATCAAGCCATTGATATTAATATAATCTCCACCAATATTTTCAACCAAATCACTAATCATAGTGGTGGTCGTAACAACGTTTAATTTGCCATTGGTTTGTTGGTCTGTTTTACAGCCAAAAAGAGTGGTTATGATTAGTACTAATATTATTTGTTTTATAGTTTTCATTCTGTTTTTATTTAGTTGGTAATCTAAAGCTCACACCTGCACTAAGTAATAAATCTTGATCTGCTGTAATACCAGAACCAACTGTGGCATCTAATTGCACATTATTAGATATTAAGTAGGTAAGGCCAGCATCCCACAGGTGATTGGCTTTACTATTTTCAGGCACATTTCCGTAAATCTCTATATATGTTCCCAATGTATCTGTAAGACTATATCCGTAAGACATTGAGTATATATATGATGCTTCAGGAGAATCATCTTGCCATCTGGCTCCAAGGTTATATCCTAGACTTGATCGTTCACTTAAGGTATGTGCAAATGCAAAAATAAAATCAACGCCTGTCGTTTCTGGCTTATAGTCTTCACCTGCAGTAAACGGTAGATAGACATGTCCTAATACTCCTATTTGTGGTCGCCATCCTTTTTCTTCAGTAACTGCAATTTTAGTCCCGAGCAATAATGGACTGAAGCCACTTGTGACATCACTCCATAGATTGCTATTTATCGAATTTCTGCCTTCAGTAAAATTCCATCCCAAACGTAATTCGAGATTATCAAGTAGTCCTAATCGCACCAAAGTAGTGTTATAAGTATAAGTTTCAAACTTAATAATATTATCCTTAAAGCTCTCATAAGCCCCTCCTGTTTCCACCTGAATAAAACCGGGTACTATTGTTGTTGGCGACTCGGTGGCATCAGGCCTATCTGTAACCAATGGTTCAGACGGAGTTTCTTGGTTATTATCATTCTGGGCAAATAATGCTGTTGAGCAGAAGAGAAAAAAGAAACTCAGTAGATTGAGGTTTTTAGTTTTCATCAACATAAATGATTTTAGTGAAATCTTCATTCAATACAATTGTATTCGTTCCAATAGTTATTTGAGTCATTTTATTTGCGGTAAATTGCTTTGAAACCTTTAATGCATTTCTGTATTTAATTCCATTTTGTGCACAGAAATCAAAGAACTCTTTATCATTACTCATTAATCGAGCAATGATATAGGTTTTTCCTTCTTTTGCTTCGGAAAGTGATATTGAGGTATCTATAGTCGTAATTTCACCGTAAGCATTGGGAATAGGGTCTCCATGAGGATCAAACTTTGGATGACCTAAATAATTACTTATCTTTTCTGCTAATAAGTCTGAGGTTTGATGTTCTAAAAGTTCCGCTTCACGATGAATATCATGCAACGACATATCAAACATTTTGAATAAAAAAGCTTCCCAAAGTCGATGCTTTCTTACAACATTGAGTGCCATCTTAGTCCCTTTTTCGGTAAGCTGCAATTTTTGATATTTTTCATAATGCAACAGTTCTTTTAGAGCCAACTTTTTAGCCATATCAGTGGCCGCTGCATTAGAAATACCAAGTTGTTTCGCAATATTGCCAGGTTTGGTGTCTTTAATATCATGTTTATCGTTGTTATAAATTGCTTTTACAAAGTTTTCAATAGCTACTGACATTTATAGAGACTTTAATTATTTTTTAAGTATACTTAAATATATTTCAAAAATAGCTAAAATTTTCATTTGGTACAACAATAGACACGCTTATTCACTATTATTTATTCCTCACCTAACAGGCCAAAACTACCTTTTACCAATAGATGGTCCTTAATTGAAAGAGCGTTGTCATCTATTAACTCTGTATATCCGTTGATCGTATTTCCAATATTGACTTTCACTTTTTTAAAGTAATAATCGAATTCATTGCGTTCATCTAAAACCAAAACATAGTATTCGCCATCAACCTCTACAAGGGCAGATTCGTTTACCACGCTTGTAATTTTTTCAGCGGTGATAATATGAGCATTCACAAACATTCCTGTTAAGAATTTATTAGATTCATCTATTGGATGCCCATGAATTTTTATTGTTCTATTGGCATCTAACGACGTTCCAACCAAATATACTTCTGCATCATAGGTCTCTTTGGATGCCTCAGGAATAGTAAAGAGGATTTTCTGCCCCTTTTTGATCTTCATAATATCCTTTTCAAAAGCAGATAATTCTAAGTGAATATGTGCATTATCGATAATCTCCATAACAGATGTGGCTGGAGACACATAGGTCCCTTTAGAGACATTCACTTTAGTAATACTCCCACTTATAGGAGCATACAATGTAATAATAGAAGTGATATTGCCCTTTTCAACATTTGCTGGTGATATATTAAGCATTGCTAGTTGTTTTCTTAGGCCATTGTATTGAGCCATTGCCGTTTTATAAGTGCTTTCTGCTTTTAAAAAACTCTTTTGGGAGGTTATATTTTCTTCCCACATAGTTTTTTGGCGGTCATATTCAGCTTTTAAGTAATTCAATTGCTCTTTCACTTCCATATACTTCTGCTGCAAGGCTATATATTCAGGATTTTCAAGTGTTACCAACGGTTGCCCTTTTGTAACGGTATCACCCTCTAAAAGTAATGTTGTTTTTATATAACCTCCCATTGTAGAATTTACGACTGCCTTATTTTCAGGAGGAACATCAATCATCCCATTCACAGACACACTTATTGGAAACGCCATTTCTTCTGTCATTCCTAAAGCCATTTCATTTTGATCAAATTGGGCTTTAGATATACTTATACGATCATCTTTGTTTTGTGAACCGATCTTTTGAGTTTCTTTATCAGTATTTGCGCAGCCTGAAAATAAGATGAATAAAAAGACTGTATAGACTGTATGCTTGGTACGTATCATTAGTTTAGTTTAAAAGGTTAAATAATTAAGTTTAATAATAGTTTGATTGTAACTATTGAGATGTTGAAGATGGTCGAGTTGTATTTCATAAGCATTTTCAACACTTATAATATATTGGTAGAAATCAATTTCTCCATTTTTAAAACTGCTATTAGCTGTTTTTAGAATTTCATCAGCGAGCGAAGCACCTTCGTTTTCAAAATATGCTAAAGCTTCTTCATATTGTATTAATTCAGATTGTAGTTCTTGATATTTAGTATTTAAAATAATTTCAAAATTATGTGATTCCTCTTCAGCAATATCTTGCGCAATTCTTGAAGCTTTGATGCGAGAGGACTGTGCATTAAAAAGTAATGGAATCTTCAATCCAAATTGATAACCAGTCAAATTTGTGTTGAGTCCTGAATTAGTCCCTTGGAAATAATTAAGACTAATGTCTGGTAATAATTGTTGTTTCTCAAACTTACGTTTAGCTTGGAATAGGGACATTTTATTCTTAAAATATTGTATTTCAGGGCTACTATTTATACTAATTGATTCTAAAGGAATCTTTGTCAGCGGCTCTTTTTCAATGATTAGTGTATCTTCACTTTGAACGACAGCCATCAATTGTGTAAAAGCCACATCAAGCTCTTGTTGCGCTTTTGATAAATTGAGATTTATTTGTTTTTGTTTCGACTGCGCAGTGATTTTCTCCAAATAATTAGTTTCTCCTAATTCAAAACGTCTTTTAGCAATTGTTGCAAAATTTTGATATAAACTATCTAAACGTTTATAAATGTATTCTTTTTCTAGGGCATGCAAGTATTCATAATAATTGGAGGTCACCTTTCTTTTTAATACTTTTTCTTTTATTGCATAGTTTGATAATTCTAGATCATAGTTTGCGGAATTCAACCTTTTACCAGCAAAATAAACCGTTGGAAATTTAAAATCTTGTTGTATTCCAAAAACACGAATAGGTTGATTATTGAAGGCTAAATTATTCTCATCATAAGAATAATAAACTTCGGTTTTATCAAAATCAAAAGCCGTATTAATTAACACATCAGATTGATTAACCTTCAATTTATTCGCCTTAAGCCCAGCGTTGTTGTCGACGGCTATTGTTATTAATTCGCCAAGTATTACTGATTTCTCCTGACTAAAAGAGATTGACGAATATAAACTCATCAATACGATAATGCCAAAACGTGTATTTTTCCTAAATTTGAAGGATTTCTTTTTAGTACTATTGAAGTAGGAATACAATACAGGGAGTACAATCAAAGTCAGTAAAGTAGCCGTAACCAAACCACCTATAACCACTGTAGCCAATGGCCTTTGAACCTCTGCTCCTGCATTCGTCGAGATAGCCATTGGCAGAAAACCAAGAGCTGCTGCCGCTGCAGTTAATAAGACGGCACGTAATCTATCTTTAGTCCCTTGTTTAATAAGCGTTTCCATGTCTTCAATTCCTTCTTGTTTTAATTCTTTAAAATGTTCAATAAGCACAATACCATTGAGTACGGCAATCCCAAAAAGTGCAATAAAACCAACTCCTGCTGAAATACTAAAAGGCATGTCGCGTATCCAAAGAAATAATATCCCTCCTACTGCAGCTAACGGAATTGCAGAGTAAATTAAAAGGGCGTCTTTAATGGAATTAAATGCAAAGTAGAGCATTAAAAATATGAGAATGAGAGCAATTGGCACAGCAATTAATAAGCGTGATTTCGCATTTTGTAGGTTCTCAAATTGTCCTCCATACGTAATGGTATACCCAACAGGTAATTTAACATTAGTATCGATAAGGTTTTGAACATCAGCAACAACAGATTCTAAATCTCGATTTCTTACGTTAATTCCAACGACAATACGTCTTCTTGTATCATCTCGTGAAATTTTAGCAGCGCCTTTTTGGTAAGTAATTTCTGCTAATTCGCTCAAAGGAACCTTACCTCCATTTGGTAGATCCACATAGAGGTTTTTAATATTATTAATATCCCGTCGTTTGGACGCATCTAATCTTACAACCAAATCGAAACGCTTTTCCCCTTCAAAAACGCTACCCACGGTTCGTCCAGCAAACCCCATAGACAACATATTGTTGAGGTCTTCAATATTTAATCCATAACGAGCTACCTTCGCTCGATTATACTTTACGCTCATTTGGGGTAAACCATCAATTTTTTCTACAGAAATATCTGCGGCTCCTTCAACATTTTGAATCAACGCTTTTATTTCAGATCCCTTTTTAGAAAGTATGTCTAGATTTTCTCCAAATATTTTGATTGCAATATCTGCTCTAACTCCTGTAATTAGTTCATTAAAACGCATCTCAATAGGTTGAGTAAACTCTACTTCCATCCCTGGTATTATTGTCAATGCCTCCTTAAATTTATCTGCTAATTCATCTTTAGTAGAAGCCGAAACCCACTCTTTTTTCGGCTTCAATACGATAATAACATCACTCTCTTCCATAGACATCGGGTCTGTAGGTACTTCTGCTGCACCTATTCTGGTAACTACCTGTTTTACTTCTGGGAAGTTATCCAATAAGATCCTTTCTATTTTTGTGGTAATCTCTACAGTTTCACTCAAGGAAGTTCCTGTTCTGAGGACGGGTTGGATTACAAAATCGCCTTCATCTAAAGTGGGGACAAACTCTCCTCCCATATTTGCAAACAAATAGGCTGACACAGCTAGTAGTGCGATAGCGACACTCAATACCAACTTTTTACTTTGTAGTGCCCAATGAATTGTTGGTTCGTACAATCTATTAAGCCAACGCATTAAACGTATAGAAATATTATTTTTTGAGGCCTTTGATGGTTTAAGAAATAAAGAAGCTGCCACTGGAACATAAGTAAAACAAAAAATCATGGCTCCAATCAACGCAAAACTGAAGGTTAGGGCCATCGGTTTAAACATTTTACCCTCAACACCACTTAATGAAAGAATAGGGATAAAGACAATAAGAATAATAAGCTGACCAAAAATAGCTGAATTCATCATTTTTGAAGCACCAAGGAAAGTAATTTCATCTTTAACAGATTGGATTTCATTGGCCTTCAATTTAGAAAACTCTCCTTGTTTCTCTGTGATTCTAAATGCTATAAATTCAACAATAATAACAGCACCATCGATAATTATTCCGAAATCAATTGCGCCTAAACTCATAAGGTTCGCATCCACTCCAAAGATGTACATCAAGGACAATGCAAACAACAAACACAAAGGAATCACAGATGCCACCACTAAACCCGAACGCCAATTACCTAACAGTAATACCACAACAAAGACCACTATAAGACATCCTAAAACAAGATTTTCAGTTACTGTAAACGTTGTTCTTCCTATTAACTCACTACGATCTAGAAAGGCATTAATGTAAACCCCTTTAGGCAATGATTTTGAAATTGTGGCAACCCGATCTTTTACGGCATCAATAACTTCTTTTGAATTTGCGCCTTTCAGCATCATCACCTGACCCAACACTTTTTCACCTTCCCCATTTCCTGTGATTGCTCCAAATCGCAGTGCATTACCGAAACCTACCTTAGCTACATCTTTGATATAAATAGGAATACCCGAAGTGTTTTTTACAACAATATTTTCAATATCTTCCAAGCTAGTGACTAAGCCATCTCCTCTTATAAAATAGGCTTGGTTCACCTTTTCTATGTAACCACCACCTGTGATACTATTATTAGTCTCAAGTGCGTTAAAAACGTCATGGGCAGAAATGTGCATCGCATTAAGCTTTTGGGTATTTATTGCGACTTCATATTGTTTTAAGAAACCACCCCAAGTATTGACTTCTACCACTCCAGGAATTCCTGATAATTGACGTTTTACAATCCAATCTTGAATCGTACGCAGATCTTGTGCTGTATATTCATTTTTATATTCTGGTTCTACATCTAGAATGTATTGGTAAATTTCTCCAAGACCCGTAGTGATTGGCCCCATTTCTGGAGTTCCAAAACCATCTGGTATGTTCTCTGAAGCCGATTTAATTTTTTCTGCAATAAGTTGTCGTGGTAAGTAAGTCCCAATATCATCATTGAATACTATAGTCACTACCGATAATCCAAATTTAGACACCGAACGAATTTCTTCCACTCCAGGAAGATTCGCCATCTCTAATTCTACAGGATAGGTAATAAACTGTTCCATATCCTGTGTTGAAAGGTTACGTGATGTGGTAATTACCTGAACTTGATTATTGGTAACATCTGGAACAGCACCAATAGGAATTTTTGATAGCGAATACAATCCGAAACCGATGACAAATAGAGTAAATAACAGAATAATAAATTTATTCCTTAGGCTAAATTTTATAATATGAGATAACATAATTCATTGATAAATTGTGTGACAACTCATTTCAAAATAAGTTGACAAAAAACATTAAATAATTCAATAAATTATGCGTGCTTGGGAGGTTGTAGTAATCCTTTCTTATGCAGTGATGAAAACGACGAATGGTAATGAAAATTTGCCGTATTTATTTCCATAATTTCTATAACCTCTAATTCTGAAAATAAATCTTGCATAACGAATGCCGTAATAAGTAGCATATGATCAGAACACTGAAATGGCAGCTGCTTGTGCTCCTGCTCCTCTTCTTGGTGTTTTTGATTATGATCAGCTTTCAACTCTCCGTAGTGTTTAGAGATGAACACAAAAAAATTATCCCCATACTCTGCTTTATGAAATTGTGCATGCTCAATTAACTCATCAAACTGCACAATATCATCGTAATCTATATGCAGACTTTGCACAAGAATTAAAGACGTTAATAGTATGGCAAATAATTTACTCATCTTAACAAAGTTAAAAAAAATTTGATGCTATGGTAATTATACCTAAGTAATCTATTCGTTTATACTTATATTCGGAAAATATAACACTTGAAAAAATCGGTCATATTTATAAGAAAGCACATTCATGAAATATACTATGTTCTTACTCTTTTTAGTAATGATACATCAAGTGTCATCTCAATCAAGTTTTATTAAAGATTCATTGAGCATCATCAAAATAATTAAATTTCAAGGGAAAGTTGAATATCTGTCGCATAAGGTAAGCTTCGAAAAGCTTATTTCAGATTCTCGATGTCCAAAAGATGTGATGTGCATCAGAGCAGGTGAGGCAAAAGTTCTCATTTCAGTGTATAAAAACGATATTTTTCTGACCGACAAAGAAGTGGTTATTCATGCCAGTGGGTATGTAACTGAAGAGAACAACTTAATATTTGTTGCTCAGGATTTTAAAATATTTGGAATAAACTTAACGCCATATCCTCAAAACGGAAATCCAATCCCTGAAAAAGACTATAATTTAGAAATCGTATTTCATCCCAAATAATCTTAGTGACACCCGCAGTCATCTTGTCCACAGGTCTTTGAAGGTGCTGCCTTCTTTTTTGGAAGCAGTCCGAACTTTTGTAAGAGGAACCAAACGGCTATTCCTAGCGCTAGAATTACTAATATGTTTTGGATAACTGTGTTCATTTATTTTAAAAATTGGTAGGCGATTAATGCTACAATATACGCAAAAGCGCTCATAATAGTCAACTGTAGCATTGGCCACTTCCATGTATTTGTTTCACGTTTAACTATGGCCAACGTGCTCATACATTGCATGGCAAACGCATAAAACAATAATAGGGATATTCCACTTGCAAAGTTAAATAATGGTCCGCCAAGAATAGGATTCACCTCTCCAGCCATTCGATTTTTTATGGTCTCTTGTTCATCACTACCAACGCTATAAATAGTGGCTAAAGTTCCAACAAAAACTTCACGAGCGGCAAATGAACTGACAATCGCAATTCCTATTTTCCAATCGTATCCTAGCGGTCTTATTGCCGGTTCAATAGCATGTCCGGCAATACCTATAAATGAATGTTCCAATTTATGAGATGCGATTTTTTGGTTTAATTCTTCCGAAGATAAATTCTCGGAAGCTGAGGCTGTTCTTACAATTTCTTCTGCATTATTAAACTCTTCTCCAGGTCCGTAAGATGCCAAGAACCAAAGCACAATAGATATAGCTAGTATGATTTTACCTGCTCCAAATACGAAGGATTTAGTTTTCTCTAAAACGGCTAAGACCACATTCTTAAACAATGGAACTTTATAGTTTGGCATTTCAACAACAAAAAAGGTCTTGCTTTTTATCTTCATTATTTTGTTTAAGATCCAAGCCGAAATAATAGCGGTTCCAAACCCAATGAGATAGAGTAACATTAAGGTTAGTGCTTGATAACTCAACCCGATAAAATAGCCTTCTGGAATGACTAACGAAATGATAATTAAATATACTGGCAATCGCGCAGAACAGGTTGTAAAAGGCGTTACTAAAATAGTGATTAAGCGTTCTTTCCAACTTTCAATATTTCTAGTAGCCATAATTGCGGGAATAGCGCAAGCGGTTCCAGAAATTAAGGGCACTACACTTTTGCCACTCAACCCAAAACGACGCATAATGCGGTCCATTAAAAAGACCACACGACTCATATAACCACTTTCTTCCAAAATAGAAATGAATAGAAACAAAAATGCAATTTGCGGAATGAATATAACAATGCCACCAAGCCCTGGAATAATACCTTCTGCAATTAAATTGGTAAAAGCACCTTCAGGCATGATGTTTTTAGCCCATTCACTTAAGGAAGCAAATGTAGTGTCTATGAAGTCCATTGGAACACTTGACCAAACGTAAATGGCTTGAAAAATGGTTAACAAAATAATTCCAAAAATTAAATAACCCCAAACCTTATGTGTTAGAATTCTATCTAACCGTATACGCAAATCTTTGGCACTTTTTAAATCAATGGTTTGGCCTTTTTTAAGCGTATTATTAATAAATTGATACCGTTTAATGGTTTCTTTTTGCTGCAAACGCTTGAGATCTGCTTTGCTTTTGGTTTTAAAACTATCTATTGCATCTACTTGATTTCGATCAATTTTTCCGAAGTTGACATCTTGAGTAATGACCAACCACAGCTTATAAAGTAACTGGTTTGGAAATGCCTTACGCAGTTTATCAAAATAATCTGCATCAATTTCAGAGGCTTTTAAACAAGGTGTTACTGATAGTTCCTTATAGCTCATTATTAACTCTTTAAGCTGGTCAATACCATTATTTTTTCTGGTGCTGATTAAGGCAATTTTAGTTTGTAACTGTTGCTCTAAATATGGCATATCTAACTGAATGCCCTTATATTTCATTCGATCAGACATATTGATTACCAATATCGCTGGAATCTCTAAGTCTTTTATTTGTGTAAATAGTAATAGATTTCGTTTTAAGTTTTCTACATCACTAACCACAACAGCTACATCAGGAAAATCTTTATCTTTTTTATTTAATAAAAGTTCGATAACGACATTCTCGTCTAAAGAGGAGGCATTTAAACTGTAGGTGCCAGGCAAATCAATGATATGCGCTTTTACACCTCTAGGAAGTTTACATATGCCTTCCTTTTTCTCTACAGTAATACCAGGGTAATTACCTACTTTTTGATTCAAGCCCGTTAATGCATTGAAGACAGACGTTTTGCCCGTATTCGGATTTCCAATAAGCGCAACGTTAATTTGTTTACTCATTAGAAATATCTATTAAAATGTGAATGGCTGTTTCTTTTCGGATGGCGAGATGGGTGCCATTAATGTTAAGATACATAGGGTCGGCAAAAGGAGCCATTTGTACAAGTTCTACTTTGTTCCCAGGCAAACAACCCATTTCTAGGAGTTTAAGTGGAATATGAATGGAGGATACATCTATGATGATCCCCTGTTGCCCTCGTTTTATATCTGCTAAAGTGACTTGCAAGCTTATTTAGATTGATTTTAAAGAAGCAAAAATAAAGGAAATATTCAGCCTAAAAAAATTGTTGCACCAAAACTATTGATATTCCTTTTTCAAGCGTTTTATATCTTGTAATAATGAGTCGACTGATGTTGGACTAATCCCATTGTATAACCCTCTAATCTGCTTATTTTTATCTATGAGAGCAAAGTTTTCGGTATGCACCATTCCGTAGTCTTCCGTGTTGTCATCTTTAACGACCAAATATGATTTTCTTGCAAGGTCATAGATTTGTTTTCTATCTCCCGTAACCAGGTTCCACTTCTTATCATTAACCCCTTTTTCAATAGCATATCGTTTTAATTGGGCCACAGAATCAATTTCAGGTGTGACCGAATGCGATAATAACAACACCTCGTCATCCTCTAAAATTTCATCTTGTATGCGATGCATCTGATCGGTCATTATGGGACAAATGGTTTGGCATGTGGTAAAAAAGAAATCGGCTACATAGATTTTATCTTTGTAATCCTCTTGAGTAATGGTATCTCCATTTTGATTAAGCAATTTGAAATCGGCAATAGTATGATATTTCTTTTTATGCTGAATAGTACTATCCACTAGAGACGCATCAAGGCGATTAGGCTGATATATTGGCAATGGTTTCTCAACATCTAAGACTGAATAAATCAGAAAAATGATAATCCCAGACACTATTGCTAAGACCGTGAAAAATATCTTGAGTTGTTTTAAATATCTCAACATAAACTGATAATTAAGTCTTTGACTATTTTAGAATTGTAAGTTTCGAGTGCAAAAATACGACACAATAGCAACAAAATGACTACTTTTATCTAGCTATATTGTTAAAAAAAAGAAAAAATGACCATTATCAAATTACGACTACTCCTAGTATTGGGACTGTTTTCTACAGTGTCATTTTCACAAGATTATAATACAACGCTCAACAATATTCGAGAGGCTGAAGCAAAATCGGCACTACAACGTATTATGCATCGTGCTAATTTGAATACAGGAAATTATGATTTAAAATATCACAGATTGGAATTAGATATCGATCCTAGTGTTGCCTTTATTTCGGGTACGATTACCTCATATTTTGAGGCAAAAAGCAACATGACGACTATTACGTTTGACCTAGCTTCAAATATGACTGTATCACAAGTCTTACAGGACGGCAACCCACTCACCTTTACTCATAATACCGAAGATGAATTAATCATTACGCTTCCGAGCACTCAAGCAGCAGGTATTTTAGATTCACTTTCAGTGAGTTATTCGGGCAATCCAGTGAGTTCAGGGTTTGGTTCTTTTGAACAAACAACCCATAATGGTGATCCAGTTATTTGGACCTTATCTGAGCCATATGGTGCAAAAGCTTGGTGGCCTTGCAAACAAGATCTTATTGATAAAATCGACTCTATTGATGTATACATGACAACCCCTGTGTTTAATGCTTCAAATGAAGCTTATGTTTCAGTTTCAAATGGGGTTGAGCAAAGTCAGAGTATTAATGGAGTTCAAAAAACAACGCATTTTAAACATCGTTATCCTATTCCAGCTTACTTGATTGCTATTGCCGCAACTAATTATGAAGTGTATTCACATAACGTTCCAAATAATGGTAATCCTTTTAACATTGTAAATTACGTCTATCCAGAAAGTCTTGAAACAGCTCAAAGTAGCACACCTGTTACGGTAGATATTATAAATCTATTTAGTGCTCTATTTGAAGAATATCCTTTTGCAAGTGAAAAATATGGACATGCACAGTTTGGTTGGGGAGGTGGTATGGAGCATACTACCGTATCTTTTATGGGCAGTTTTAATCGTAACCTCATTGCTCATGAATTGGCACATCAATGGTTTGGAAATAAAATTACATGTGGGAGTTGGAAAGACATCTGGCTTAATGAAGGCTTCGCAACATATCTCTCTGGTTTAGTGATTGAAAACTTAGATGATAATGCTGCATTTACCACGTGGAAACAACAACGCAATAACTCTATTACTTCTGCATCAAACGGTGCGGTATATTTAAGTGATACTGATACGCTCAATGTTAGTCGGATTTTTAATGGTAGATTAAGCTATAATAAAGGCGCAATGGTCTTGCATATGCTTCGGAAAAAACTAGGAGACCCTATGTTTTTTCAAGCTTTACAAGATTATCTTGGAACAGCTACCCACGCTTTTGATTATGCCAAAACAGAAGATTTTATTACTATTGTTGAAACCTCATCTGGTGAAGATTTGACCGAATTTTTTAACGATTGGCTCTACAATCAAGGATATCCCACTTATAACGTCATTTGGAATCAACCCAATACAAATCAAGTGTCTATAACCCTAAACCAGTTACAAAGTGATGCTTCGGTGTCTTTCTTTGAAGCACCTGTGCCATTGCGTATTCTTGGAACAATGGGAGAAACATTAGATATTGTATTAGACAATACTACTAATCAACAAAACTTTATTGAAACAGTAAATTTTACTGTTCAAGATATACTTTTTGATCCAGAATCTGATATCATTTCAAGAGACAATAGTATACTATTGGGCGCCGAAAATTTTGAAATCGACAACCCATTATTATTGTATCCTAATCCAACTTCTGACGTGTTACATATTGAAAAACCTATATCCTTATCCATTTCAGAAATACGCGTTTATAGTCCTTTAGGGCAATTAATTACTCAATTGCCATGGAATTCCAAAATAGACACAGCTTCTTGGTCTAGTGGATTGGTCTTTATTCAATTCGAAACTATGAACGGAGTCATTACTAAATCGGTGTTAAAAAAATAAGCATTAAATGGATTAAAGTTTTCTAAATGCTGCTAAAACACTACTTTTGTCGACTATAATTTTATATGATTAACGATACATGGAGTTTGTAATAAGAATATCTCAATTTTTACTGAGTCTTTCATTACTAATCGTATTACACGAATTAGGTCATTTTATACCAGCAAAATTATTTAAAACCAGAGTTGAAAAGTTTTACCTCTTTTTTGACATTAAATATTCATTATTTAAAAAGAAAATAGGAGAAACGGTCTACGGCATTGGGTGGCTTCCGCTTGGTGGTTATGTAAAAATTGCTGGAATGATTGATGAGAGTATGGATAAAGAGCAAATGGCCTTACCACCTCAACCTTGGGAGTTTCGTTCAAAACCAGCTTGGCAGCGTTTAATTATTATGCTAGGCGGTGTTACCGTCAACTTTATACTCGCTTATTTAATCTACGTATTTGTGGCTTTTATTTATGGTGATAAAACCACCACAGTGGAAAGCATGAAAGGTGGGTATTGGATAGAAAACGAATTACTTCAAGATATTGGTTTTAAAACTGGAGATAAAATAATAAAGGTCAACGATTTTAAGGTGGTTAATGATTATGATGTGCGCTCTAATATTATTGGTGCTGAAACCTTTACTATAAGACGTAATGGTGAAGAAAAAGTCATTTCACTTCCTGAAGATTTTCTAGGTCAATTTACTTCCGCAAAAAGTAGAGATTTATTCGAACGTAGAATTCCGTTTATGATAGGTTCTGTTACAGATTCATCACTAAACAAGACCGTTGACGTAAAAACTAAAGATATAATCACCTCGATTGATGGAAAAGATTTAATGTATTTTGATCAGTTAGATTCACTAATGACAGATTACAAAAATGAAACCTTGACTGTTAATTTAATAAGAGGCAATGACAAAATTACGCGTCAATTACAAGTAGATGAGAATGGAAAGTTCGGTATTCAAGCAGCCTATGATGACGATCGCTTTGCAGAATTAGGTTATTTTGATATTGCCACTCAAACTTACACTTTTGGTGAAAGTTGGGGAGCTGGTGGACGTGATTTTGTAGATACCATGCAAAAGTATGGCGCACAACTAAAAGCAATATTTAATCCAAGTACAGGAGCTTATAAAGGTGTTGGTGGATTTAAAGCTATATATAGCATTTTTCCTAGTGTATGGAGTTGGCAAGCCTTTTGGATGCTCACAGCATTCTTATCTATTATGTTAGGTGTATTGAACTTATTGCCTATTCCGGCATTAGACGGTGGTCATGTCATGTTCTTATTGTTTGAAATGATCTCAGGAAGAAAACCAAGCGAGAAATTTTTAGAACGTGCACAATTAGTTGGATTCGTCATATTAATTACCTTAGTGTTGTTTGCAAATATCAACGATTGGATTTAAAAAAAATTAAAAACATTTTTAAAAAAATTGTTTTTTTTAATATAAAAAATAGCATATATTTGCGCTCGCTAATGCGATAAACACTCCTCTTTAGCTCAGTTGGTTAGAGCATCTGACTGTTAATCAGAGGGTCCTTGGTTCGAGCCCAAGAAGAGGAGCAAAATACAACCCAACACCAAAGTGTTGGGTTTTTTTGTGCAATAAGATCATTTATAACAGATACAGTCTCTTTACTCCAAATTAATAGGATCAAGCATTTTGATTGCTGCCGGCTGCAATTTCAAAAGACATATACCACAACTTAAGTATGGTAATTTTGAATACATATTAGGTAAAATTCTTGTTTTATATAAAAGCTATTGATTGTAGGTTTACCAGATAAATGTATTGGGTAAATCCATAAATTTAAAGTTATGACCAAATTATATTTAGTATTACTTATTTTGATGAGTCCTATAATAGCAGCCGCCCTTCTTTTAACCAGTCCGTTTTACTTTTTATTTAAAACTATTGAGAAGATATAATCAACACAAACATAGCTACAAAACTCAAATCAAAAATATGACCTTTCGGTTTTGACCGTGCCGTGCCTTATTCAGAAAATCTAATTGGTTTATTCCCCTGGGAAATCAGCCTTACGCTTTTCAAGGAAAGCGGTTGTTCCTTCTTTAAAATCTTCGGTTCCAAAGCATTTCCCAAACTGTTTGATTTCAGTTTTATAACCATTCACACCATCTTTAAAGTTTGCATTAACGGCTTTGATAGCTCCTTTTATGGCTACAGATGAATTACGCATGATTTTAGTAGCTATTTTTTCTACTAGAGGTATCAGCTCCTCTTCTGTAGAAACGTGATTTACTAATCCGTAAGACAAAGCTTGATTCGCATCAATCATTCCTGCTGTCATGACCATTTCCATAGCGCGACCCTTGCCAACGAGTTGTGGTAAGCGCTGTGTACCACCATAACCTGGAATCACACCAAGAGAAACTTCTGGTAATCCCATTTTTGCATTTGTACTAGCAATTCTAAAATGACAGGCCATTGCTAATTCCAAGCCACCACCTAAAGCAAAACCGTTCACTGCAGCAATAACTGGAGTCGATAAGTTTTCAATATAATCAAATAATAACTTCTGACCTTTAGCCGCTAACTTACCACCGTTTTCAACGTCAAAATCGGCAAATTCACTAATGTCAGCTCCCGCAACAAAAGCCTTTTCACCACTACCTGTTAAAATAATAACTTTAGTGGCTTTACTCTTGTTTGCATTCTTGAGGGCCTCATGTAGTTCTTGAATAGTTGCTTTATTTAAGGCATTTAATTTACTTGGTCTGTTTATAGTAATGGTGGTAATACCATTAGTTGTAGATGTTAAAATATTTTGATAGCTCATTGTCTGTAATTTTATTAAATCTTCGGAAATGTCACTATAAAAGTGGTTCCAACGTCTTGTTGAGATGTAAAGGTAATATTTCCTTTATAAGTTTCCACAATATTTTTTACCATGGCAAGACCCAATCCCATTCCACTGGTTTTGGTTGTAAACTTTGGTTCAAAAATCTTACTTTCATTTTCTTTAGTAATACCTATACCATTATCTTCAACGGTGATTTTTACCATATCGCCTTCAGACATCACCTTGACCTCTATTTTAGGAGTTTCCTTATCACTTGGAATAGCTTGTATGCCATTTTTAACCAAATTAGTGACTACGCGAATAAGTTGTGTACGATCAAAATTTGCCATCACTTGGTCGTCTTCTGATATAAACACAATATAATCTTCACTAAAAATATCCAAAGCCAATTTGACAATGTTAGTCACATTCAAAGATTCATTTTGTTGCGCAGGCATTTTAGCAAAATTTGAAAAAGCCGATGCAATAGAACTCATGGTGTCAATCTGCTGAATGAGTGTATTACTATACTCATCTACTTTTTGATAGATGTTCTCATCCTCTGGATTAAATTTGCGTTGAAAACTCTGAACACTGAGGCGCATTGGCGTTAACGGGTTTTTAATTTCATGCGCTACTTGTTTCGCCATTTCCCGCCAGGCTTGTTCACGTTCGCTAGTCGCAAGCTGTACAGCACTCTCTTCTAATTCATCAATCATACTATTGTATGAATTCACTAATGTTGAAATCTCTTCACTTGAGGAAGCAATATCTATTTTTTTGTTGCGCTTTTCAAGACGCGTCTCATTAATTTTATCAGCTATCGTTTTAAGTGTGCTTGTAATATATTTTGAGAGTAATAGTGCTAATACAATTGCAATTAGCATCATAAACACATAAGCATAACCCAAACGCTCAAGAAACTCATTGAGTTCTTTATTTAAAAAATCATCATTCTCTAAATAAGGTAAGTTCAAAATCGCTAACGGTTTAGATTTTGCATCCAAAATAAAGGTATAAGACGACTGAAATGTCTCTCCGTTTTTTCTGTTCTTAATAACATATCTGTGTTCGGCTGTATTCGAAATAGCATTTAATACGTCTGTATCAATGCACTGATATAAAGAATCACTAGTAAAACTAGCTTTAGAGGTTATAAGTAATGAGCCCTCCATATCATACAAATTAATCCTTAAGCTGTGAATCTCTGCAATGCGATAGATTTCATCTTTAAAAATTAAGGGTACTTTCTCTGTTTCTACTGGATAAGTGGTTTCCTTAATCACATAGTTGATATCACTTATAATCGCTTTTTCCTTGCGCTCTAAGCGTTCTTTATGATAGTCTCTGGCCTCTTCGTTATACTGATAAATTGTTACACCAGCAATCAATACAGATGCAATAAGCACCAGTAAAATCATAGCGAAAAATATACGAACTCGTAAAGACAGTTTTTTTAACCTCATCAATTCTTTTATAGTTCAATGAATGTAACAATAATTAAGCCAATCTATACATTCGGGTTTTTACTCCTCATATTTTTATAAACTTTAAAACCTAGCATAATTAATATGCCAAGTACTATAATCCCAATCACTCCAAAGATCCAATTAAACGCGTTTTTTAGAATAACCAAGAAGATAACTGCAAATAAAATAAAAGTGGCGCCTTCATTCCAAAGTCTCATGAAATTTGATGTTTTCTTTACTTCATCATGCTGTAGTTGCTTGTAATACACATGTGTTTTAAGATGGTATATTAGTAATACAACAACAAAGGTTAACTTCACATGCATCCAAGGTTGATTGAACAAATATGGATTTAGTATTAGTAACCATACACCAAAAATTGTTGCTAATATTGCAGAAGGCCATGTAATAATATTCCAGAGGCGTTTCGCCATCAGCTTAAGCTGAGCTCCCAAAATTTCTTTGTCAGGAGAAGGTTTATGATAGGCTTCTATTTGATACACAAATAACCTAGGAATATAGAATAATCCAGCAAACCAGGTCACAATAAAAATCAGATGTAAGGCTTTTATAAAATTATAATACTCCATTAATCCTCTACAAATAAATAATTTAATTGCATTGTATTGAAGGCTGCATTAAACGCACTAATCTCATCACTTATCAATTGATTAAAAGCATCTAACTGTACTTTAATTTGAGTTGTTAATTCCTCTTTTACAAGTATATCTTGATCGGTTGGCCCAAAATCTCCCATCCCAACCAAGGCATTTAAATGCCCTAACTTATTCGTCAATCGAATTGGGAAATTCAGCGGGTCTTGGCCACTTCGGTTTTTAGTTTGATATAAGGCCTCTTCAATTTTTGTAAACTCCTCTTTAAGTGTTTTTGATTTCTCAAGAAGCTCCTTTACATTGTCATTGTCTTTGTATTGTGTTTCAAAAGCGGTCAGTTGCTTTTTAATATTTCGTATTTTCTTAATGGATTTGTGTGCATCATCCATTGTCTTATTAACATCTTTAATGAAGTCAAATTGTTTTTGCATGTCAGCTAAGCTGCTTTCTGCCCTTGGGTCTGCTAGTATATTAAACGATTGTGGTTTGGCATTTCCATTCACATTTAAATGTACTTTATAGGTTCCTGGAATTGCTTTAGGGCCACTTAAACTTGCCCACCATAAGATCATTCCATCTAATCGTTCAGCCCCATCATAAGTCATATTCCAAACAAACTGGTTCATCCCTTTTTTCACCTCTAATTTGTCTTTCTTTTTATTTTTAGTGGAATAGGTTTTTATAGTGTCACCTTTAGTATCAAAATAAGTCAGTGACACTTCATCTTTTTCAGCATCATAATTATTTAAATTGAAATAAGTAATCACACCACTCGGGTGATTTACACCGTTGGTTTTACTCCCTTTTCTAGATCCTCCATCCATCCGGTAGGTGTCTTTTGGTTTGAAAAGTTTATCCCCTTCAGAATTGGATGCATATAACTGATGTAATACCGTTAAATCATCAATAATCCAAAGGCTTCTCCCTTGTGTAGCTACGATAAGATTGTTATCCTTAATCGCTAAATCGGTTATTGGAACAATTGGAAGGTTCAGTTGAAATGGGCTCCAGTTCTTTCCGTCATTAAAAGATATATACATCCCTGTTTCTGTTCCTGCATAAAGCAATCCTTTTTGTTTTGGATCTTCGCGTAAGACTCTAGTAAAGTGTTCCGCATTAATGCCGTTAGTGATTTTCGTCCAAGTTTTACCATAATCAGTTGTTTTATATAGATAAGGATTAAAGTCTCCTGTTTTGTATTTTGTCCCAGCCACATAGCAAGTTCCTGCATCAAAAGCACTTGGTTCAATGCTATTTATCATCATCCATTCAGGCATCCCCTTAGGGGTCACGTTCTCCCAATTTTGCCCACCATCTTTTGTAACATGTATCAATCCGTCATCACTACCAACCCAAAGTAAACCTTCAGTAATTGGGGATTCTTGTGCCGCAAAAATCGTACAGTAATATTCAACAGATGTATTATCTTGTGTGATTGGTCCTCCAGAAGATTTTTGTTTTTCAGGATCATTTCTTGTTAAATCCGGACTAATAATTTTCCAAGATTGACCTTCATTTTCAGTCACATGAACGTGTTGCGAAAACGTATATAAACGATCCGGATTGTGCTTTGAAAAGATAATAGGGAAATTCCATTGGAATCGGTATTTCATCCCTTCAGCACCATGACCCATAGGGTTATCTGGCCAAACGTTAATAGCTCTAACCGTTCCACGTTTATGATTGACTCGCGTCAAATAGCCGTCGTAACTTCCGCCGTAAACAATATCATTGTCTTCGGGATCTATTGCGATATGAGCAGATTCTCCTCCTGCTGTACTTTCCCAATCATCTTCAGAAATCGAAAACCCATCGGTTCTATGTGGAATTCTTACGGTTGAATTATCTTGCTGAGCTGCATAAATACGGTATGGGAAATGATTATCTGTCGTTACACGATAAAACTGTGAAGTAGGTTGATTATGATAGGTGCTCCATGTTTCACCACCATCATATGTGACTTGAGCACCCCCATCATCTCCAATAATCATTCGGTTAGGGTTTTCAGGTGCAATCCATAAATCGTGATGATCACCATGAGGCGCATTATAAGTACTGAAAGATTTACCACCATCGGTACTTTTATGATATCGAACATTTAATACATACACCACATCGGCATCTTTTGTATCTGCATACAATCTCGTATAATACCATGCACGCTGACGTAATTTACGCTCACTATTGACTTGATTCCATGTGTCTCCGCCATCATCACTGCGATACAAACCACCTTTGTCTTTATTTTCTACAATTGCCCATACACGTTGACTGTTTACGGGTGAAACTGTAACTCCAATAATGCCTATTGTCCCCTCAGGAAATCCCTTATTGGTCGAAATTTCTGTCCAAGTTTCACCTCTATCGGTACTTTTCCATAAAGCTGAACCTTCACCCCCTGAACTTAAACTATATGGTGTACGTTGCACACGCCATGTTGAAGCGTATACTATTCTTGGATTTGTTGGGTCGATTAATAAATCAACAACTCCCGCATGTTCATTAGAAAATAAGGTTTTCTTCCACGTTTTACCTCCATCAGTACTTTTATAAACACCGCGCTCTTGGGTAGGTTTATAGATATTTCCTAAAACACCTGCGTATACGATATTATGATTCGTGGGATCGACTGCAATTCTCGGTACATGTCTTGAGTTTTTTAATCCCGCTGAGGTCCATGTTTTTCCAGCATCAACGCTTTTCCATAAACCATAACCAGACGATACATTTCCACGAACAGTTTTTTCCCCACCTCCTACATAAATGACATTAGGATCACTTTTAGCTACTGTAATTGCACCAATACTTCCGCCGAAAAATCCGTCTGAAATGTTATCCCAAGTGCGTCCGCCATCTAAAGTTTTCCAAATACCACCGCCTGTAGAACCAAAGTAATAGAGGTTAGGCTGGTTTGGAACTCCAGTTACAGCGGCACTTCGACCGCCTCTAAAAGGGCCTAACAAGCGATACTCGAGTGCATCATACTGGGATTCATCAAAAGATTGTGCGTCAATTTGTGCCATATTTCCGATTAGAAAAAGGCATAAGAGTGTAGTGATTTGTCTCATGTTTTGGATGGTTTTATTACTAGCTTTAAAAATAAGCATTATAAAAATATTATGCAGTAGTCTTAAGCAATTTTAACTTGACTTCACGGTGTAAAAAGAATGCGGTAACTATTGTAGACAGCACATCAGCGATGGGGAAAGACATCCATACACCTAATTCTCCGTAGAAATGGGGTAAAATAAAAATCAATGGAATAAAAAATATTCCTTGCCTAGTTAAGGTGAGTAGCAATGCCGGAATCGCTTTTCCAACCGCTTGAAAATAAGCGGCTCCTATGAGTTGAACCGCAATAATTGGTGTTGCGGCGAACACCCAGCGCATGGCAGGTGGTGTTTCTTTTATGACTTGGGCATCTGTAGTAAATAAACGTGTAATAGACTCTGGGAAAATCATTAACATAATAAACACCATAGTTGCTAAACCAATAGCATATTTTAATGCCGTAGAAATAGTAAGTCTTACCCGATCATATTGTTCGGCACCATAATTAAATCCAGCAATAGGAAGAAATCCTTGAGTAATACCATAAACTGGAAATAAAGCAAACATAAGCATTCGACCTACTATAGCATAAGCCGTGACAGAGGTTTCTCCACCGAGATTAAATAAAATATTATTCATAAAAAGATAAGTGATACTTACAACAGCTTGTCTTGCCAATGTCACAGAGCCAAGCCCTCCAATTTCTTTGACTATTGGAAGCCTAAGTTTGAATTGACATTTGGTCAGTTTTAATTCCGACTTGTCTGATAAAAAGAACCAAACAATATAAGCCAAACACAACATATATGAACCTGTTGTAGCCCATGCAGCACCTTCCATTCCGAAGTCTAGAAGATTAATAAATACATAATCTAACACCAAATTTCCAACAGATGGAATCATCATTGCGTACATAGCGAATTTTGGCTTTCCTTCGGCTCTAATAACGGTATTCCCCATCATACAAAGTGCTAAGAATGGTACTCCATAAAGCACGATGGTATAGTAAATTTTTGCAGGATCGAAGATTGCACCTTTTCCACCGAAAGCGGGAATAATATCATCCACAAAGAGTAATCCGGGAACAACAAAAGATATGGTGAAGAGCAGTGTTAGTGTTATTTGATTACCGAAAGTTTGAAAGGCCTTCGTCTCATTATTGGCTCCCAATGCTCTGGAGATAATTGAGGAGCCACCAATACCTATACTCATTCCGAGCGCCGCAATAAAAAAGGACACTGGAAGCACTACGTTAATCGCTGCTATGGCTGTGGCACCAATCCATTGTCCAACAAAAATGGTATCAACAAGTATGTTGAGTGACATTACCAAAATACCAATAGATGCTGGAACTGCTTGCTTAATTAGTAATTTACCAATTGGCTGCGTACCAAGATCTTTTGTACTGGGTTTTGCCATTATGCCGAAACGGTTTCAGCTATTGCCCAGTCATTAATCCATTGAGATAATAAATCGACAAATTCCTGATCATCATTTAAACATGGTATAGTTGTAAACTCTTTTCCTCCCATCTCGTGAAAAATCTCTTCGCCCTCCATGGCAATTTCTTCTAAAGTTTCTAGACAGTCACTAACAAAAGCTGGTGTGACAATGGCCATTTTTTTGGTGCCTTCTTTTCCCATACGTTCAATTGTACGATCTGTATACGGTTGTAACCATGGATCAAAACCTAATCGTGATTGGAAGGACGTTGAGAATGTGCCTTCTGTCATGTTCAATTTTTCACCAACCAATCGTGTGACTTCTTTACACTGGTGTTTATAGCAAAATTCGTGTGCTGGTGATGGCGTTTTACAGCAAATGCAATCCACTTTATCACTAGGTGTGCAGTGAGATTTTGTGACATCACTTTTTCTAATATGACGTTCTGGAATACCATGATATGAGAATAATAAATGCTCGTAATCCTTACCTTCTAAATGTTTAGCGATAGAATTTGAAAGCACTTCGATATACTTTGGATGGTTATAGAACGGCTTTAAGTCGGTTATTTTTACCTGTGGAAAATGCACTGCTCTAATTTCTTCTGCTAGTACTAGAATAGTCTCAGTCGTTGCCATAGCAAACTGCGGATATAAGGGAATGAGAAAGATATCATCCACACCTTTATCTACTAATTCTTGAATTCCGTTTTTAATAGTCATACTACCATAACGCATAGCTAATGCAACAGGAACCTCAGTTTCTTTTTGAATTCCGTCTTGTAAACGTTCAGAAAGTACAATTAAAGGTGACCCTTCGGCCCACCATATTTTTTTATAAGCTTTGGCCGATTGTTTTGGACGTGTGTTCAAGATAATACCTTTAACCAATAAGGTTCGTGCCCATTGTGGTACATCAATGACACGTTCATCCATTAAAAATTCTCCCAAATATCGTTTAACGTCTTTAGGTTCTGGCGAATCTGGCGACCCTAAATTTACAAGTAAGACTCCTTTCATATTTTTTTGCAATTTTAAAATAGGTCTTTCGACTTATTTTATTCCTTTTTTAATAATTCTGCTCGAACGCTTTCAGGAATAATAGAATTTACTAGCATTTGCATAGCATCATCATTTCCGATAAATTTCCAACCATTATACTTTGGATCTTTGATAGCAAACATGGTAGCGTCCATATTAATCACTAGAGACATTGTCTTCTCATCAGCGGTAACATTTTCGACTCCAAATTGTGTATCCATAGTAGCTTTCATAAAATCAATAAACGTTTTTTTATCTGCCTCTGGTTTATCTAATTCAGACAAAAAAGTCATTTTCATTTTACTGTTATAGTAAACAGCTGCGTAGGTTACACCTTCAACCTCTTTCTTATCGCTAACGCTTGTAATGTCATTATTAAGAAATTCGATTTTCATATCGGGAGAACTAAACATTTGTTCCATCCCGGCTTTCATTTGATCTCTTGAAGCCATCTCGAACACCTTAGGATACATGTAGTCTAATACACCATCAAAGTTCTGATTGGTCATATAATCATAATAAGTCTGTGCTTCTTTAATGATGACTTCCTTGTGTGATTGTGCAGCTACAGACAAGGTTATAAAAAGAGTAAGGCAAAGTGTTGAAAGATGTTTCATGGAATAACGTTTTGTTTTTGCAAAAATACGATAGTATTTATTAAGATTAAATAGATATTATTGTCTTATGAATAGTTTTTTATCCCAGTGCCATTAAGTACTTCTTTGGCGTGGTCCCATATTTCTTTTTAAAGGCTGAAATGAAATGACTTGAGGTACTGTAACCTACTTTAAGTCCTACTTCATTGACATTGTGGTTTCCAGCCTCTAGAAGTTTTCTCGCCACTTCCATCTTATAATCAAATAAGAAACTAAATACGGTGTCACCATAAATTTGTTTAAACCCTTCTTTTAATTTCTTTAAGCTCAACCCAATATCTTCTGAAAGTTCTTGTAATGTTGGAGGTTCAGCCATACGGGCAATAATAATATCTTTTGCCTTCCGGATTTTAATCACATTAGTTTCATCGACTAAAAATGGGCATTGTTCGATATCGGCATCTTCACTTCTGTTGAAATATAAACTTAAAAGTTCTAGCGCCTTCCCCTTAAAATACAACGTTTTAATCGACGTATTAAGATTATAATTGATTAATTGATTCAACGCAATGGCCATCGATGGTGAAATTTTCCCGTCTTTATAGTACTTTTTATCCTTATTATCGTCGCTTAAAAAAGTGATGTAATCCGCTTCTTGAGAGAATAATCCATGAAATTTTTTGATTGATACCAATACCGAAACCAGCCAAGAATTTGGATGGACTTCTAAGTGAATAGGTAAATCACGTTGTGGGTTGTACAATAGTAAAGAGTTCTCCTCTTCAATTTTTAAACGGTAGTTTCCATTATTGAAGATAAATTCACTTGACCCTTTGATACAAAAGTGAAACTGAATAAAACTACTATCAATCTCACGCTCAAGAACTTGAATCTTATTTTCATTATTTTGGTGCGTTAACACAAAAAATCCCGCATCTAATTTTGTTTCCTCAAAGGAACCTCTAGCGATATTTTTTGAGATTGAAAAGCCAGAATTATTTTTATTGCTATTTAGATTCATTCTAAACTAAAGTCTGTTAAGGCGTTGTTTTAAGGGCAAAAATATGACAATTATTAGAGTAACTTAAGAAATTGACCTAAAAAACTAAAAACGATACTTAAAGTTCTTCTAGCGTTGTTTTTTGTCAGCGATCCTTTTTACTTTTGTCAAGGTAATTTCCAAATCAGGTATGGAGCACTACACAATGTCGAGAGGCACTACATTTTATGCGATTGGGTTAAGCTATAAGAAGGCAGATGCAGAAGTACGCGGTCATTTTAGTTTAGACGAGATGTCTAAAATTGCTGTATTGGAGCAAGCCAAACAAAAAGGCATTGAAAGCCTTGTTGTGACTTCTACTTGTAACAGAACTGAAATTTACGGATTTGCAGAGCATCCATTTCAACTCATTCAGTTGCTATGTGAGAACACCAAAGGTACCGTTGAAGAATTCCAAAAAGTCGCATATGTATACAAGAATAAGGAGGCCATCTCACATATGTTTAAAGTGGGTTCAGGTTTAGACAGTCAGATCCTTGGGGATTTTGAAATTATTAGTCAGATAAAAACGAGTGCGCGTTTGTCTAAAAATTACGCCTTGTTAAATCCATTCTTAGAACGCCTTGTCAACGCTGTGATTCAAGCCTCAAAACGCATTAAAACTGAAACTGAAATTTCTTCCGGAGCAACCTCTGTTTCATTTGCCTCTGTGCAATACATTATGAATACAATCAAGTCGATTTCAGAAAAAAATATCTTACTCTTTGGAACTGGTAAAATTGGTAGAAATACCTGTGAAAATCTTGTAAAACACACCAAGAACGAGCATATTACTTTAATCAATAGAACTAAAGACAAAGCTGAAGCTATAGCAGGAAAATTCAATTTGATTGTCAAGGATTATGCAAATCTCCAAGAAGAAATTAACGCATCCGACATTTTAATCGTAGCTACAGGTGCCCAAAATCCAACGGTTGATAAGCACTGTATTCAAAGCACAAAACCTTTATTGATTTTAGATCTTTCCATTCCCAAGAATGTCAACGATAACGTCACAGATTTAGACAATGTCACTTTAGTGCATTTGGATGACCTTGCTCAAATTACTGATGAAACATTAGAGCGGAGAAAAGAACATATTCCACTCGCCGAAACCATTATTGAAGAGATTAAGTTGGACTTTAACGCTTGGCTATCCACTCGAAAATTTGCACCAACAATAAAGGCATTAAAACATAAGCTAGCTGATTTTGCCAGTGCTGAATTAGATACTCAACGTAAAAAAATGAGTGACTTTAACGAAGCTCAAGCCGAGGTGATAAGTAAAAATATCATTCAAAAAATTACCAACCATTTTGCGCATCACTTAAAAGAAGATGATGTGTCTACAGACGATAGCCTTGAACTTATAAAAAAAGTGTTTCAACTAGAAGCCACTACAGACAATGTCTAAACGAATTAGAATTGGCACTCGTGATAGCGAACTCGCGCTATGGCAAGCCAAAACCGTACAACAACAATTAGAGCATTTAGGCCATAAAACAGAACTTGTTCCTGTGAAAGCCACAGGAGATATTGTTCTAGATAAGCCTATTTACGAATTAGGAATTACAGGTGTATTTACAAAAACATTAGATATCGCCATGCTCAATGAAGAGATTGATATCGCTGTACATTCGCTTAAAGACGTGCCAACGCTATTGCCAAAAGGCATCGTACAAGCCGCTGTTTTAAAACGTGGCAACGTTAGAGATTGCTTGGTCTTTAAAAATAATGAAGAATTCTTATCACAGCGTGAAGCCGTGATTGCAACAGGAAGCTTACGTCGAAGAGCACAATGGTTAAACCGTTATCCAACTCACACTATGGTTGGCTTGCGCGGAAATGTGAATTCCCGTTTAGAAAAGCTGGAAGATAGTGATTGGAATGGTGCCATTTTTGCCGCAGCCGGTTTAGGTCGGTTAGACATGAAACCTGAAGAAAGTTTTAATCTAGAATGGATGATTCCTGCACCTGCTCAAGGTGCTATTATGATTACTGCACTTGAAAGTGATGAAGAGATTAAAGCGATATGTGCAGAAATTAATCATGAGGAAAGCGACATTGCTACTTCTATAGAACGCAAATTTTTAAATCTTTTAGAAGGTGGTTGTTCTGCTCCTATTGGTGCCTTAGCCTTTGTTAAAGAGGAAGAAGTGCATTTTCAAGGGGTTTTATTAAGCCTTGACGGAAGTAAAAAAATAGAAGTGCAACGTACCGTAGCTCTTGGTTCACATCATGACTTGGCTCAATTTTGTGCAGATTATATTATTGAGCGTGGCGGAAAACGCTTGATGGACAATCTTAAAAAATCATCTCAAAACGTTAATGTCTTTTCTACCAAAACATTAACTGATGATCAAAAGCAATTGTTTCATGAGGATGTAGTATCAGAAGCTTCTGACTTTATTAAAATCAACCTTAATAGAATGACATCTCAAATCTTGAGACCACTTCCAAAGAATGTAATTATCACTAGTAAAAATGCAGTTGAGGCATTGCTAATGAATTTTGCTCCTCAAGAGTTGCAATTTGAAAACATCTACTGTGTTGGTCGACGCACTAAACGTTTGGTAGAACGCAAAATTGGCAAGGTAAAACATACTGAAAACAACGCTAAAAAACTAGCTGAATATTTAGTTGAATACATTGAAGGTACTGAGGTAACCTATTTTTGTAGCGACATTCGTTTAGACGAATTACCAACTATACTTAAAGAGAATCAAATAGAGGTCAATGAAGTTACTGCTTACAATACCAAATATGATTCAGTTAAAATTGAAAACACCATTAAAGGGGTTATGTTTTACAGTCCGTCAACTGTACAAAGTTTCAAACAAGAAAATGATGTGCAAAATGACATGATTGCGTTTTGCATAGGTGAAACTACGGCTAGAGAAGCTAGTAAGCATTTTGAAGATGTAAGGGTTGCAAAAATTCCAACAGTAGAAAGTGTCATAGAATTAGTAAACGAACATTACGTTTAAAATGATAAAGAACGATTTATTTTTAAGAGCATTAAAAGGAGAAACCGTTGAGCGACCGCCAGTTTGGATGATGCGTCAAGCAGGACGTTATCTTCCAGAATTTATGGAAATCAAGGCCAAATATGATTTCTTTACTCGTTGCCAAACACCAGAATTAGCTAGTGAAATTACCGTACAACCAATTCGTCGTTATGGTATGGATGCTGCTATTTTGTTTAGTGATATATTAGTAATTCCTCAGGCCATGAATATTGAGGTGCAAATGAAACCTAATTTTGGTCCTTATCTTCCTAAACCTATTCGCTCTCAAAAAGATGTGGATAATGTCATGGTTCCCGATGTTAAGGAAGCCTTGAATTATGTCTATGAAGCCATTACGGCGACTAAAGAAAAACTAAATGATGAGATTCCATTAATTGGTTTTGCAGGATCTCCCTGGACAATATTATGCTATTGCGTTCAAGGTCAAGGTAGTAAAAACTTTGATAAAGCTAAAGAATTTTGTTTTACGAATCCTATAGCTGCTCATCAATTGCTTCAGAAAATTACAGATACCACGATAGCCTACTTAAAAGAGAAAATAAAAGCAGGTTGTAATGCCGTACAAATTTTTGATTCATGGGGAGGCATGCTCTCACCAATAGATTATCAAGAATTCTCATGGCAATATATTCAGCAAATTATTGATGCGATAAAAGATGATGCACCAGTTATTGCATTTGGCAAAGGTTGTTGGTTTGCTTTAGGTGAGATGGCAAAATCTGGAGCATCTGCTCTAGGCGTTGATTGGACCTGTTCACCAAAAAACGCGAGGTATTTAACAGGTGGAAATATCACTTTACAAGGTAATTTTGATCCCACTCGATTGTTTTCTCCACCTTCAGAAATTAAAAAAATGGTACACCAAATGATTGATGAATTTGGTAAGGATAAATATATTGTAAATTTAGGTCATGGTATTTTACCTAATATTCCGCTTGATCATGCGAAAGCATTTATTGATGCTGTAAAGGAATATAAGGTCTAAATTATTTAAGAACTTGAACAATGATTAAGAACATATTTGATGGCATACAGGCTTATTCAGGAGCACTTGCTTTAATCTCTAAACTTAAACTTTGGAAGTTCTTTTTTATTCCTATCATAATCAGCGTTGTCACAGCCACCATCATTACGATATTGGCTTATGGATTATCTGACAATGTTGGAAGGTTTATTGCTCAAGTTTGGGTTTGGGATTGGGGAAAAGCGACCTTTACTTCTATTTCAACCTTTATTGGAGGTATTGTCATTTTAGCGATTGGATTGATTCTCTATAAGCATATTATTATGGCATTATCTGCGCCATTTATGAGTCCTGTTTCTGAAAAGATTGAAGTCCATTTAACAGGTATTGAAAAGCATCATCATAGAAAAACATCCTTTCAAGAGCAGTTATGGCGAGGTATTAAAATCAACTTTAGAAATCTTGGGAAAGAATTATTGATAACCATTCCTATTTTACTCTTGAAATTTATTCCTGTAGTAAATATATTCTCCACTGTTCTTTTATTTTTAGTGCAGGCCTATTACGCAGGTTTTGGTAATATGGATTACACCCTTGAACGTCACTTTAAATTCAGAGAAAGTGTTCAGTTTGTGAGGAAGCATAGAGGTGTTGCTATAGGAAATGGAATAGTTTTTATCCTGTTTTTGTTAATCCCAGTTCTTGGTATCATATTGGTTTTACCTATGAGTGTGACTGCTGCTTCTTTAAAAACTGTAGACCTTCTTAAGGAGGATAATTTACTGGGAGGTCATAAAACCGTTGTGTTATGATTATAAAGTTTGATGATTTTGAAATCAATTCAATACATAATGGTGATGCCTGGAAAATTTGTGATTTTATGGTCGCCAATGCAGATCGCTTAAAGCGATATTTTCCGAAGACTTTAGAGCAAAGTTTAAATCCGACATTATCAAAACTTTATGTAGAAAAAAGTGAAAAAGCGTTCAAGGACAAGGAATTATTTATATTCACTTTAAAACATTCTGAAACACGACAACTTGCTGGTCTTGTTATTATAAAAGAACTCGATTGGAATATAAAGCAAGGCGAGTTTGCTTATTGTATTGGGTATCCCTTCGAAGGTCGCGGATTAACATCAAAAGCCATTTGTACATTGTCAGCATATGCTTTTGACTATTTAGGTTTAGAACGACTACAAATCATCGCACATAAAGACAATCTGCCAAGCATAAACGTAGCTATTAATAATAGCTTCAAATGGCAAAAAACACTAAAGAATGAATTTACTCCAACTGGTGAAAAGCCATTAGACATGGAGTTATACGAATTATATAAAAATTAAGTTTTGAAAGATCAATTTTTCAATTACATACATGAATTACAAGATAGCATTACGGCTAAATTAGAAGCTATTGATGGTAAAGCAAAATTTCAAGAAGACCTTTGGGAACGTCCTGAGGGTGGAGGAGGAAGAACGAGAGTCATTGAAAATGGAAATGTATTTGAAAAAGGTGGTGTTAATATTTCAGGCGTACATGGAAAATTACCTGAGTCTATGCAAACCTACTTTGGAGTTAAAGACGCTAATTTTTTTGCTTGTGGCTTAAGTCTAGTACTTCATCCTAAAAACCCAATGGTGCCAACCGTTCATGCTAATTGGCGCTACTTTGAAATGTATGATCAGTCTGGAAATATCGTTGATCAATGGTTCGGTGGCGGACAAGATCTTACACCTTATTATTTGTTTGAAGACGATGCCAAACATTTTCATCAGACTTGTAAAACAGCCTGTGATAAACATCATCCTGAATTCTATCCAAAATACAAAGCCCGTTGTGATGAATACTTTTATAATTCACACCGCAATGAATCACGTGGTGTTGGTGGGTTATTCTTTGATTATTGCAAGAAAACAGAAGACATGAGCATGCAAAACTGGTATGATTTTGTAACAGAAGTTGGTAACAGCTTTCTGGAAGCCTATGTTCCTGTTGTAGAAAAACGTAAAGATCTTGAGTATACCGACGCACAGCGCAATTGGCAGGAAATTAGACGTGGCCGTTATGTAGAGTTCAATTTAGTGCATGATAAAGGCACGCTATTCGGTCTAAAAACTAACGGGAGAATTGAAAGTATTTTAATGAGCCTTCCACCTCATGTGCAATGGGTTTATAATCATCATCCTGAAGCTGGAAGTAACGAAGAGCAACTAATTAACGTATTAAAAAACCCGATTGATTGGGTTTAAAAAATTAATTTAGAAATGTATCCATTAAGAAGAAACCGAAGATTAAGAACTAACGAAGCCATTAGAAGCTTAGTTCGTGAAACCATAATTTCTCCTAACGACTTTCTAGTCCCTCTTTTTGTGGTGGAAGGAAAAGGAGTTAAAGAAGAAATTACGTCTATGCCTAATTATTATCGATTCAGCCTAGATTTATTAGAAAACGAGGTCAAAGAGCTTTGGAAATTGGGATTAAAATCAGTGTTGTTATTCGTAAAGGTTCCCGACAACCTAAAAGATAATAAAGGAACCGAAGCCTTAAACCCTAATGGCTTGATGCAACGGGCAATAAAAACGGTAAAAAATGTGTGTCCAAGTATGTTGGTCATGACTGATGTGGCTCTCGACCCTTACTCTATTTATGGTCACGATGGAATTATTCAAAATGGAAAAATAATAAATGATGATACGGTCGATATTTTAGCCGACATGAGCTTATCTCATGCCCAAGCTGGAGCTAATTTTGTGGCACCAAGTGATATGATGGATGGTCGTATTTTAGCCATTAGAGAAGCTTTAGAAGATGGTGGGTATACGGATACAGGTATCATGAGCTACTCTGCAAAATATGCGTCTGCGTTTTATGGCCCATTTCGTGATGCTTTAGATTCGGCACCTGCGGATATGCAAGATATTCCAAAGAACAAAAAGACATATCAAATGGATTTTGCTAACCGTTTTGAAGCCCTTAAAGAAACTGAAATGGATATTGATGAAGGTGCTGATATTGTGATGATAAAACCAGGATTGTGTTATCTTGATATTGTACGCGAAATTAAAAATGAAGTTGATGTCCCAGTGGCTGTATATCAAGTTTCTGGGGAATATGCGATGCTTAAAGCAGCCGCTGAAAAAGGCTGGCTAGATCACGATGCCGTGATGATTGAACAAATCACTGCTATAAAACGTGCTGGAGCTGACGTGATTGCAAGTTACTTTGCAAAAGATGTCGTGAAATTATTATCGTAAATTAGCACTAACTAAATTCGCATTAATGGCTTTACTTGTTTTTTACGCAATCATATCAATATTCTTTTCCTTTATATGCTCAATATTAGAAGCTGTACTTTTAAGTATCACGCCAACATTTCTTAATGTTAAAAAGAGTGAAGGTAAGGCATATGCAACAGATTTAGAACTACTTAAAAAGGATGTTGACCGCCCTTTAATTGCTATTCTAACCCTCAATACCATTGCGCATACGGTTGGTGCCATTTTAGTTGGTGTGCAAGCCAAAGTTGCCTATGTTGAACATTACGGCTCTACTACTAGAAGTGTTTTTGGCATAAAATTCACTGAAGATCTTATGGTTGGTATCGTATCGACGATAATGACCATTCTTATATTAGTTGCTTCGGAAATCATTCCAAAAACGATTGGTGCTACCTATTGGAAACAACTTGCTAACTTTACAACCAAAGCTCTTAATGTTTTGATTTTTCCTTTGAAATGGACTGGAATATTGTGGTTACTGCAACTCACCACAAAATTAATTGGCGGCAAAGGTCACGGAAGTGTTTTAAGTCGTGAAGGATTCTTGGTTATGGCAGATATGGCACATGAAGAAGGTGTGTTTCAAGAGAATGAAAGTAAAATCATTAAAAATCTTTTAACTTTTAAAGAGGTCTTTGCCAAGGATATAATGACGCCTCGAACCGTTATGAAAGCCGAAGATGAAAACACAACTGTAGACAACTTTTTTCAAAGAAACTTAAATTTACGTTTTTCTCGTATCCCTATTTATTCTGATAATCCAGATAATATAAAAGGCCTAGTTTTAAAAGATGAAGTTTTTAAAGAAATGGCATTAGACAATGGCTCTAGGAAACTTTCAGAATTAAAACGACACATTATTGTAGTGGATCGCAACATACCAATACCTAAACTGTTTGAAAAATTAGTAGAGAGCCGCAATCATATGGCCTTAGTGGTTGATGAGTATGGCTCTGTAAGTGGATTAGTCACCATGGAGGATGTGATTGAGACCCTATTAGGTATGGAAATTATGGATGAAAGTGATAACGTTTCAGATCTTCAGTCTATGGCTAGGAAAAGTTGGGAAACCAGAGCTAAAAAATTAGGAATATTTGACGATAATCCTTCCAAAGATACCAATGACTAATGGAAACGTGCATCATCAATTCACCTTTAGGATATACCAAAATTGTAGGTGATGCAAATGGTATTGCACAAGTGACAGTGTTAAATTCCGAAGAAAAAATCACTGATATTATTCCGACACTTCTAGAAGACTGTGTGATTCAACTTGAAGAATATTTCGAAGGAACTCGTACACATTTCGATCTCATATTAAATCCTGTAGGCACCAATTTTCAGCAATCTGTTTGGAAGCAGTTGCAGTTAATTCCATATGGAAAAACTATCTCCTATTTAGAATTATCAAAACAATTAGGAGCTATAAAAGCAATAAGAGCTGTCGCTAACGCAAATGGGAAAAATCCTTTATGGATTATCATACCCTGTCATCGAGTTATTGGCAGTGACGGCAGTTTAACAGGCTATGCCGGCGGACTACTTCGAAAACAATGGTTACTTGAGCATGAAAGCCCTTACCGACAACAATCTCTTTTTTAATATATAAAAAAGTATAGTTCTAAAACTCTCTTTTAAAAACGTAAAAACTCTAGTGATGAGTTTTATAAGTTGGTTTGGTCATGAAGTTCAATTAGAAAACAGAAACCATTAACTTAGTAGATGACAAATAAAATATAATTGCTACTTTTAATAAAATACTTTAAAGGGCAATTATATATTGCTATAAAGTCAAGATAAAATAGAACAAACACTAATTTTTTACATAATGAAATTCATAAAAAAACTTCTTAAATTTTTAATCGTATTTTTCGGATTACTCATTATTGTACTATACCTTACCGACACTGATTACCTCATCAAAGCCGTAAGAACTATTTATCTTAAAGGTCATTCCACAGCTTATTTAGAAGATTACAAAGAGTTTGATAACCAATCTATTGAAGCTTCTAATGTGTTTCAACCATGGTCAAATCACAGAAATTATAATTCAGTGACCACAACACCTAAGCTTGAAAAAGCGAATCAAGATTGGGGTACTATTGCTTATCTTATTATAAAAAATGATAGTATTTGGTTTGAACAATACTACGACGGCTTTAACGAAGATTCTAAGTCCAATTCATTTTCGATGGCTAAGAGTTATGTTTCAGGATTAATGGGAAAAGCGATTATGGAAGGCTATATAAAAAGTTTAGACCAACCAGTTTGCGATTTTCTTCCTGCATTCTGTGAAGGAAAAGCGGCTCAAATGACCGTTGGAGATTTATCATCAATGGCATCTGGAACCAATTGGGATGAAGCCTATTATTCTCCTTTATCCATAACAACACGTGCATATTTTGATGATGATCTTGCGAAAGTCATGAACGGTTTAAAAGTGGTTACTGAACCTGGTCAAGCTTTTAAATATGCAAGTGGAGATACTCAAATGTTAGCTATGGTCATTGAAAAGGCAACAGGTAAAAAACTCTATGATTATTTTGAAGAAAGTTTTTGGAAACCTTTAGGGAGCGAAAATTCTACCCTTTGGCAAGTAGATAGTGAAGATCATGATTTAGTAAAAGCCTATTGTTGTATTGCAAGTAATGCAAAAGATTTTGCACGCTTTGGTAAACTTTATAAAGACCATGGAAAATGGAATGGTCAGCAGCTTTTAGATTCTGCATTTGTAGCGAGATCTGTCAAACCTCGTTTCCCTGAAAGCCCCGAATATGGCTATGGGTTTTGGCTCAAAGAGCATATGGGTAAAAATTTCTTCATGATGCGAGGACATCTTGGACAGTATGTATTCGTTGAGCCCAATGACAATGTCATAATTGTACGTTTAGGTCATCAAAAGTCACCAGATATTGGCACTAAGACCTTTACTGATGATATTTCTTTGTATATTGAAGAAGCCTATAAAATGTTAGGGCAAAATTCGCAGTAGTACATTCCTTTAAATTAATTTTGAATATTAAATAATTAGAAACAGTCATGATTACAAAATTAAATATAGAAAATATTCTATTTTTAGATATTGAAACGGTTCCAGAGACAGAGCATTATTCTGAATTAGATAACACCAAACAAGAACTTTGGGAACATAAATCGCAGTATCAAAGACGTGACGAATTCACTGCAGAAGAATTTTATGAACGTGCAGGTATTTGGGCAGAATTTGGTAAAATTATTTGCATTTCAGTTGGGTATTTTAAGACGGAAGGCGACATAAGAACTTTTAGAGTGACCTCCTTTTTTGGTGATGAAGTGACCCTTTTAAAAGATTTTAAAAATCTAGTTATTACCCATTTTAGCGGTAATAAACATTTACTTTGTGCGCATAATGGAAAAGAATTTGACTTTCCTTACATCGCTCGACGCATGATCATTCATAATATTCAATTACCATACAAACTCAATCTTTTTGGAAAAAAACCCTGGGAAGTACCGCATCTTGATACTTTAGAGCTATGGAAATTTGGCGACTATAAAACGTATACCTCATTAAAACTCCTAACTAATGTATTAGGTATTCCATCACCAAAAGACGATATCGATGGCAGCGAGGTTTATAGAGTCTTTTATAAAGACAAGTCTATAGATCGCATTATTACCTATTGTGAGAAAGACACTATTGCCGTGGCTCAAATCTTTTTAAGATTACGAGGGGATCAACTCTTGCAAGACAATGAGATTATTCATGTATAAAAAAGTCCAGACGTAACGTCTGGACTTTCAAAATATTAGTTAGTTATTAAGACTTTTTTATTGTTTAATAAATCGTTTCATTAAGGTCTCTCCCTCAGTTGCAAATATTATTTGATAGATTGCACTATCTAATTGACTTATATCAATTGCATTGTCCTTAAGGGTTCCTTTAGCCACTATTTGACCAATCGTATTGTAGATTTCATAACTCACATCTGTATAATTTGTAAATACAGTGATACGGTTCCCTCTGACTGGGTTTGGATATAGTGTAATCTCCTTCACAATATCTACTGCTGAACTTATATCCTCTTCTCCTTTAGCTGCTGAAGCTGTAGAAAGATTAATATTATCAATAGCGATATCTGCTTGCCATGTGTTGCCAGTTACTCTATTAAATCGCAATTGAACACTTCCACCAACATAAGCCGAAAGATTCACACTAGCAGATTGCCATGAGTTTCCTAAGTTTCCTGAACTATTCCATATTGAAGTCCAACTCGCACCATTATCGTTACTTGCTTCTAAACTTATTGTTCCCATGTTAGCAGCTCCAAATTGATGGTAATTAAAACTGAACGTGGCCGATGATTGTGAACTTAAATCAAAACAAGGTGAATTGATAATTGCTCGTTTATTTGGATATCCTACATTATTTCCAGATGCTTCCACATAAATATAGAAACTACCTTGAATAGCACTTGATGGTCCTGTTCCACTTGATGGTGTTCCATTAGCATCAACCGTCCAGTTGATATCATCAGCTCCAGATTGTGTCCAACCACCTAAGGTGTTTTCAAATCCTTCAGAGTATGGATAGGCAGTAATTCCACCTGAACAACCAGCAACGACTACTTCGCCTTCAGTTAAACTAACATCATCAACAGCAATATCTGCTTGCCATGTGCTTCCAGTAATTCTGTTAAAACGCAACTGAATACTTCCACCAACATAAGCGTTAAGATTAATATTTGCTGTTTGCCATGAGTTACCTAAGTTTCCTGAACTATCCCAAATTGATGTCCAGCTTGAACCGTCATCGTCACTCACTTCTAAATCTATTGATCCCATATCGGCAGCTCCAAATTGGTGGTATTTAAAACTAAAAGTAGCTTCAGATAGAGCTGACAAATTAAAACAAGGTGAATTTAAAATCGCTTGTTTATTTGGAAAACCTGTTCCATTCCCAGAGGCTTCAACATAGATATAAAAAGAGCCTTGTGATGCGCTTGCTGGTCCTGTTCCGCTAGAAGGTGTGCCATTTGCATCTACGGTCCAATTGATGTCATCAGCTGTAGATTGTGTCCATCCACCTAAAGTGTTTTCAAATCCTTCAGAGTATGGGAAATTTGAAATTCCACCAGAACATCCTGTTGTAGGATCTGTAACGTTAATTGTTCTTACCACTTCCGTAGCCGCATTCCCTGCGTTATCAGATACATTATAGGTCACATTATAAACAGCAGCTATAGCAGTGTTAACTGTTCCTGCTATAACAATACTTGATGTTAAATTTCCATCTATATTGTCTGTTGCTGTGGCTCCTTGCTCATTATAGGTGTCGCCAACTAATAAATTTACAGTAGATGCGCCAATCAATGTAATAACTGGTGCAGTCGTATCTGGTGCCACATTTACAGTTCTCGTCACTGTATTTGCTATATTGCCTGCAGCATCGCTAACATTATAGTTCACGAAATAAGTTCCTGCTACGGCTGTATTTACCGCTCCACTAATAACAATATTAGCGGTAATATCACCATCAAAATTATCGATTGCGGTTGCACCTTGTTCGACATAAGGATCATTGATATTAAGATTTATTGAAGCTAATCCAATCAAAGTAATAACTGGTTTCGTAGCATCTTGATTTACATTTACGGTCCGCGTTACTTCTAGCGCTGCATTTCCTGCATTATCAGATACATTATAGGTTATCACGTAAGAACCGACAATATTGGTATTAACAGCGTCTCCTCCAACAACAATACTAGAAGATAGGTTTCCATCAATATTGTCACTAGCTGTTGCTCCTTGATCGGAGTAAGAACTTCCTTGCTGTAAATTAATGGTTGAAGCGCCTATCAACGTAATAACTGGTGCTGTTGTATCTGGAATAACATTTATAGTTCTTATAACTTCGGAAGCAGCGTTTCCAGTAGCATCACTAACATTATATGATACAACATAGGTTCCACCTAAAGTTGTATTAACCGTGTCTCCTCCAATAACAACACTTGACGTTAAATCACCGTCAATATTATCTGTTGCTGTGGCACCCAATTCATTGTATGTATCCCCAACATTTAAATTTAATGTAGAAGATCCATTTAAAGTGATAACTGGTGCTGTTGTATCTGGAATAACATTTACAGTTCTTATAACTTCGGAAGCAGCATTTCCTGCAGTATCACTAACATTATATGTCACAAGATAAGTTCCGCCTAAAGTTGTATTAACCGTATCTCCTCCAATAACAATACTTGACGTTAAATCACCATCAATATTATCTGTTGCCGTGGCTCCCAATTCATTGTACGTGTCTCCAACATTTAAGTTTACTACAGAAGATCCATTTAAGGCAATGACTGGAGCTTCTAAATCCGGGCCATTCCCTTCAATTATAATGGTATAATCTTCAACTTCACCATAAGTGAAAGTATCACATGGTCCAGGAATTTGATTATATCGCATGGTAACTCTCATTCGCGTAGAATTTTCAACAGCTCCAGTTGGCACCGTGAAACTTCCACTCACTGATGTAGCTTGTGTATTCCCTTGTGTAAAGACTTGTTCACCAGCATCGGTGAAGTCTCCATCTCTATTATAATCAATCCATACACCATATGCTTCATTATAAACCGTACCGGTCCACGTAGGTGTTACGGTTATTGTGTACTGTGTGTCTTTGGTTAAAGTTGTTGATATCCCTGTAAAATCTGAATAAAACTGTGGCCCAGAACTATTGTCTATCGTATTTAATTGCACTCTACTAATGTATTCATCATTAGTATTTGTGCTTGCCGAATTACAATAAATTAGTTGAACATCTGTCGTTGAAAAATTAACCGAGGTGCTATATGCTGAATTACTTGCTCCAGAACATTTACTTCTCACCTGAGCTTCGTAATCGGTAAGCGCTGTTAGACCAGTTATATTAGATGAAATTCCTGTAACGGCTGTAGTTGTCCATATTGGCGACCCTATTTCACGATATCTTAAGTCATAAGTTGCTCCTGGTACGGCATTCCAACTTAAAGTTGCAGAGGTTGTAGTTACGTTAGATGCGGATAATCCAGTAGGAACATCTGCATTACAAACCACAGGTGCTCCAATGGTAAAGTTCGTGTTAGAAATATCAAAGAATATGTTGTTTGCGCCTTTTACCATTACTCGGTTTTGATTCCCTTGATTATTTGGTACAATAATATCATGAGCGCCATCATTTGCAACACCTGTTGCTAAAACAATTGGATAAGTATCTCCACCATCTGTAGATAAGAAAATATCAACATTAGCTGTATTAACACCATTCCCAGTAGTTCCTGCGACATTCCAAGTAACGGTTTGTGCGGTTCCTGCATCCCATGTGACATTCGTATTTGGTGAATTCACAACAAAAGGTCCAGCAGAAGCACTAACAGATACAATCATGTCATCACTATTATTATTTGCTCCACCTGCGCGATTATCTCTAACCGTCAATCTAAAATTTAAACTACGAGCAACATTTGGAATAGCTTCCCATTGCCATGAGGTTGCCCCAGTTTTTACAGTAGCTAATCTTGGAAAATATCGTTTTGTATCTATAGAAGGGCTAAAGGATCTAAAAGCAGTACCTGATGTATTATTTACACTTGGGTTTGTTGTTGCTGGTGATCCATTATTAAATTGTTCCCAACAATAGGTTAATACATCTCCTGAATCTGCATCTGAAGCCGTTCCATCTAATACAAACGGTGTACCTCTTGGGATTGTATGATTAGACCCTGCATTTACGGTCGGTACGGCATTACCTGTATTTGTGTTTGTTTGACAAGACGTCGATTTAATATAATCCGTTATTTGTTGTATAGTTACAGAATGGAAATACGGGTCACTGTTTTGTTGAACATCTGTTGGCCCTGTAATTCCAGCATAACCCATGATAGTTGAACCACTACCAGGCTCCATTTGTACTCCTGTTCCTTCATTATTAAAAGTAAAGGTATGATTTCCACCAAACTGATGTCCCATTTCATGAGCAACATAATCTACATCAAATGGATCTCCCTCAGGAGTAGTAAGTGAGGTCCATCCACTTCCTTTTTGTCCGTTCACACAAACACAGCCGATACAGCCTGCATTTCCATTATTTTGAAGACTCGCAAATAAATGTCCAATGTCATAATTAGATTCTCCAATTACATTGGTTAAGGTATTTTGAAGTTGAGTATTATATCCTGAAGTCGTGTTTCCATATGGATCAGAATTTGTACTCGTATAGATCACATCATCCGTATTATTAATTAATACCATTGTGACATTAAAGTCGTTTTCAAACAAACCATTAACACGTGTCATAGTTTGATTAATCGCAGCCAAAGCTAAAGCCTTTGTCCCACCATGATATTGTGTGTACTCACCTGTAGCTGAAACTACTAGTCGATACGTTCTTAATATAGCATCATCTGCATTTCTGTATGATACACTGCCGTTGTCCATGGTTTGATTTAAAGTTTCAGTCACTGAACACTCAAAATCATTTACATACCCGAGTTTATCTGCTCTTTTATAAACCGTATATTGTGTTAGGTCTTGGGTGTAAGCTTCAATAAACGTGGTTGGCATAGTTGCAGAAAGTCGCATACTTTGAAACCCTAAAGGGGTGACACTAAATCGAATTATGGATGTAGGATCATCGATCCCCTGCCCTACATAAGACCTGATGTCAGGATAGCGTTGTTGTAATCCTGGACTCAAAACAGATGCTTCAGCAATTTTAAATTGCTCGAACTTTCCTTGGTCATTTGGAAATTCTAATACCAAACCAGAAGATACATTATACATATCATTTCGTTCAGGAGCATTACTCAACAACTGTTTCAACTCATCTATATTAAGTGTGAAAGTTTGTGTTTTTGGGAGATCTCGTTTACTTGCTTTAACGAGTTTTGAATTGTCAATATTTTCTTTTTGCCAAAGCGATTGACTTTGTGACATTGCAAAATTTACACTCATTAAAAAAATGAGTAGTCCTAATCTAAGTTTCATGTAAGAGGGATTAAATGGTTAATTAACAATTAAGGAATTTTAATACGTTCAACGGAAATTAGTTATTATTTTCATGACATCACTATGAATACATCTTAAAGTTTTTGAATTTGTATAAATATGTGGTTTTTCCGTAATAAAGAATCAGAGGAATCTGACAAAAACAAAAAAAGTCCAGATGAAACATCTGGACTTTTAGTATTATAATAAAAACAGCTTATTGTTTTATAAACTGTTTTGTCATGAGTTCTTCTCCATCATTGACTTCAATGAAATACATTCCTGATTTCAGGTATGAAACATTAATCTCTTTAATAGAATCTCCTTTCATTATTGTTTGGCCTAACATATTTATAATTCTATATGAACCATTAGCATTGTTAGGTAATTTCACAAATAACGTATTACCCTTAACTGGATTAGGATAGATCACAAAGTCCTCTTCTGATTCGAATGAATTCTCTGGTCTAAAAGTGCTCAAAGCTCTAATGTTATCTCCTCTTCCAGATCCATTAACACCTCTAATAGTCACTTGATCAATAAAAACTTGGTCATTGTTACCAGAAGCATCATTCTGAAATCTAAATCTAGAGTTCGTTGCAAAATTAACTTGAGATGAAGATAAAGTTACAGTTGCAGTATAGAACGTATTATTATTAAAGTTAGTTCCTCTTGCATAGGTCGCAACAGTACTATACGACGATCCATTGTAATAACGCAACCAGAAATCTTCACCATTCTCCATACTATTTGCATAGAAGTAGAATTCAACTTCAACCTGATCAAATGGTGTCAAGTCTAGTACTGGTGATGTCATTGCAGACGCTGTACCAGAGTTATCTCTTATTCTAATCGAATAATTACCTTCATAAGAATTAGCACCACTATATCTAAAGCAGTCACTTCCGCCATCAGACCATCCATCCCATCCAGACTCGAAGTATCCTTCACTTAAGACAGTTGTTCCTGGTGTTGAGCAAGGTGCACATGCAGATCCTCCGCAATCAACTCCTGTTTCATCTCCATTTTGAACACCATCTGTACATGTTGGTGCAGGTGAACCGCCTAAACAGAAATCTGTAGCTTGAGAACTTGTAAAAGACCCTCCAGAAGCTAATACTCCTGATGCTCCTGTAAGACTGTAAGAACCGTTTCCATATGAACAACAGATACCATCACCATAAGCATCTGTAATCGTAAATGTATAGCATCCATCTGGTAAGCATAAATCTTCAGTATATGTCGAACCGTCTGGCTGACTTCCATAGGTTCCTCCTGAAGCTACTGTTTGTCCATTACTATTAGATAATGTCCACGCTGTTTCTTCTGGGTAATTATCAAAAGTGATTGATAAGTTTACTTCATTATCATTACATGCTGTCTGGCAAGGTTCACATGAAGAACCGCCACAATCGACTCCTGTTTCATCTCCATTTTGAATACCATCCGTACATGTTGGTAATGGTGCTCCACCGCCACACTTATCAGAAAGAGCTAAACTTCTTCTAAATCCACCTGTTGCTAATACAGCGCGCATCCTATCTTTTTGTCCTTGTGTAAATAGGTTCATACAAGAATCATTTGTATAATCCATATAGTTTTGAACCATATCTGTTGATCCACAAGACACACGCCCAGTCGGACATCCGCCATTGGACGTTTGATGTGTTGGTGTATCTGCTACAAAATCATTTCCACAGTTCGAATCTCCCCAAATATGACGTAAGTTAAAAAAGTGACCTACTTCATGAGTTGTTGTTCTACCAAGATCAAAAGGCGCTGATAAATAGAAACCTGATCCTTTCGCTGAACTACCAAAATATTGTGGCCCCATCACGACACCATCAGTAGCAGCGCTACCTCCAGGGAATTGAGCATAACCCAAAATACCTCCTCCAATATTACAAACCCACATATTTAAATACTGGCTAGTATTCCATGGGTCTACACCGCCTTGAGCGCTGCTTTTCATTGCATCATTGGTACCCCAACTTGTTCTCGTTGATGATTTTCTAGTAATTCCTGATGTAGCATTACCATTTTCATCAACAGATGCTAGACAGAACTGAATTTCCATATCTGCCGCTTGTGACCACGTATTATCTGCATCGGAATTTAACCGTCTAAAATCTTCATTTAAAACATCTAATTGTGATTGAATTTGTGCAACGCTAATGTTTTCTGCACTGGTTCTATAGATGACATGCACCACCACTGGAATTGTAATAATGTTACCATCGACTCGATTCGCTGACATCTCTTGAATCTTATTTCGAGTGAAGGCTTCAATTTGCTGCATTCGTTTTTCAAGATCTGGATCTTGCTGTTTCCTATATTCTAAATTCTGAATGATTCCGCAATTTCGGTCAAGTTGATCTTGAGCGAAAACAGAAAAAACGGATAGAAAACATAATAGTGCTAGTGTAAATGTTCTTTTCATGTTAAATGTTTAAAAAGTTAGTGTTAATGTTAAATTTTCAATCATGAAAGTATTAAAATTTTGTTAATGTCAAAATAATCCAAAGGCGTTTTCGTTGAAGTGCAGTCAGAAAATTTTTACTTACGGTTTTTCCGTAAATTGAATTCGGAAAATGACTACATTTACCTATGGATAAGTCAAAACTACTTGAAATAAACAACCTGTCGATTTCATTTTTTTCAGAGGGAACTGAAAAGGAAATCATTCATAATATGTCATATCATTTACTTCCCAATGAAATATTAGGTATTGTAGGTGAATCAGGTTCTGGTAAGTCGGTATCTTCTTTAGCTATTTTAGGATTACTCCCAAAACACATATCTAAAATTAAAAATGGAACAATTTTATTCAATCAAAGAGATTTAGCTTCTTTGGATAATAAGGCATTTCAAAAGATAAGAGGTAATGACATTGCGATGATATTTCAAGAACCTATGAGTTCTTTAAACCCCTCTATGACCTGCGGACAACAGGTGCTTGAAATACTACTTCAACACACCAAACTAAAACTAAAAGAAGCCAAAGCAGAAACCATTTCTCTTTTTGAAAAAGTAAAATTACCAATCCCTGAACGCGTTTATAAAGCTTATCCTCATGAAATATCTGGTGGGCAAAAACAACGTGTGATGATTGCAATGGCACTTGCATGTAAACCTAAGGTTTTAATTGCAGACGAACCTACAACGGCTCTTGACGTGACTGTCCAAAAAGAGATTATTCAATTACTGAAGCAGCTCCAAAAAGAAGAGGAAATGAGCATTATTTTTATTTCGCACGACCTCTCATTAGTATCTGAAATCGCAGATCGAATCATCGTGATGTACAAGGGGAAAATTGTCGAGCAAGGTGACGTGAAAATGATTTTTAATTCGCCGAAGGAATTGTATACGAAAGCCCTAATAAATTCCAGACCATCTATGGATGAACGGCTCAAACAATTACCTACCATAGACGATTTTATTAATGACACGGCCAAACTAGATATCGTCACTAAAGAAGAACGTAACAAAAAGCACCAACGAATATATGCTGCACCTCCCCTTTTAGAGGTCATTAATCTTGAAAAGGAATTTATCTCAAAATCAGGATGGTTCTCAAAACCTGAAACCTTTAAGGCTGTAAACCAAGTATCCTTCAAATTATACAAAGGAGAAACCTTAGGATTAGTTGGTGAATCGGGATGTGGAAAATCGACACTTTCTAATGCTATTTTACAATTAGATAAGGCAACCGCTGGAACAATTATGTATAACGGTATTGATATCACGAGTCTTTCTAAAACAGCCATGAGGCAATTACGAAAAGACATACAAATCATATTTCAAGATCCATATGCATCTTTAAATCCGAGACTTACTGTTGGAAAAGCGATTATGGAACCTATGAAAGTCCATGGAATTGGAAACTCTGATAAGGATAGGAGCTCAAGAGTAATCGACTTACTTCTAAAGGTTGGTTTAGATGACTCTTATTTTAATCGTTATCCGCACGAGTTTTCTGGAGGTCAACGTCAACGAATTGGTATTGCTAGAGCTATTGCGTTACACCCAAAACTAATTATATGCGATGAATCTGTATCAGCATTAGATATTTCAGTACAAGCACAAGTTCTAAACCTTTTAAATGAATTGAAAGCAAATTTTGGTTTTACCTATATCTTTATATCACACGACCTTGCTGTCGTCAAATACATGTCTGACCAGCTTATCGTAATGAATCAAGGTGAAATAGAAGAGATGAATGATGCCGATAACATCTATGCTCATCCGCAAAAAGAATACACTAAAAAACTTATTCATGCCATTCCAAAAGGATTATAGCATGAATATTTTTTTAGTTAAGGTTAAGATATTTTTGAGCAATCTTAATGTGTTTTGAAAACCAGCGATGCGCTGGTTTTCTGTAGGTTTAGGTTTTGGTAGATTTGGGGCAAAAAAAGGCATTCGTTTAAAAATTTATGAAAGATTTGGGGCAAATCATAAATGTTAATTAATAATAGATTTATTTGTTTCGATTTGGTTTAGCTAATATGTAACATATTTTCAATTTACCAGTTATAATACAATAATAATCGATGAAATACATTATATTTTAACATTTATCGCTATATTTGAAGTATTTTCTTACTTTATTTTGGATTATATTTCTTTTTGAAAACAAAAAAAAGCCACTTTAAAAAGTGGCTTTTTTTACTATGTAGTCGTATTATAAATTCATTTCTGGGATATCTCCTTCAATAATTAAAGTCCCTTCTGTAGCATTTTTAATTTCTTGGATTGATACGCCTGGAGCGCGTTCTAATAATTTAAATCCTTTTTCGGTAATTTCCATAACCGCTAGATTTGTCACTACCTTTTTAACGCATCCAACCCCTGTTAACGGTAAAGAACAACGTTTTAATAATTTGGACTCTCCTGCTCTATTGGTATGCATCATTGCAACGATGATATTTTCGGCACTCGCGACTAAATCCATAGCGCCACCCATTCCTTTCACCATCTTTCCTGGGATTTTCCAGTTAGCGATATCTCCATTTTCAGCAACTTCCATAGCACCAAGAATGGTTAAGTCAACATGTTGACCTCTAATCATAGCAAAACTAGTTGCTGAGTCAAAGAAGCTCGCACCAGGCAATGTGGTAATTGTTTGTTTTCCCGCATTGATAATATCTGCGTCCTCTTCTCCTTCAAAGGGGAAAGGCCCCATGCCAAGAACGCCATTCTCACTTTGAAACTCTACTTCTATGTCCTCACGTACATAGTTTGCGACTAAAGTCGGTATTCCAATACCGAGGTTCACGTAGAAACCATCTTGAACTTCTTTAGCGATGCGCTTTGCAATTCCGTTTTTATCTAACATAATTAATCTCTTTGTCTAACAGTTCTTTGTTCGATACGTTTTTCGTAATGTTCACCTTTAAAGATTCTATTCACAAAAATTCCAGGAATATGAATTTGATTTGGATCTAGAGTTCCAACAGGAACAAGTTCTTCAACTTCAGCTACAGTTATTTTTGCTGCACCACACATATTAGGATTAAAATTACGAGCAGTACCTTTAAAAATTAAATTTCCTGCTTCATCCCCTTTCCATGCTTTTACAAAAGCGAAGTCTGCTTTAAACGCATGTTCTAAAACATACATTTTACCGTCAAACGCTCTGGTTTCTTTACCTTCTGCAACTTCAGTCCCATAACCAGCAGGTGTGTAAATTGCCGGAAAACCTGCTTGCGCTGCTCTACAACGTTCTGCTAGGGTTCCCTGTGGAATCAACTCCACCTCCAACTCGCCAGATAACATCTGCCGTTCAAACTCATCATTTTCTCCAACATACGACGAGGTCATTTTATTAATTTGTTTTCCTTGTAATAATAAGCCTAAACCGAAATCGTCTACACCTGCATTATTAGAAATACATTTAAGGCCTTTAACACCTAACTTAACGAGTTCCGCTATCGCATTTTCCGGTATTCCTGAAAGTCCAAAGCCTCCAAACATAAAGGTCATATTATTTGCAACACCTAGAAGTGCATCTTGAACATTTGCTACTTTTTTACTAATCATCTGTCTTTAATTTAGCATTGGAAATTTACGAAATAAAAAAGCCATTCAAAAGTGAATGGCTTGTGTTTTTTTTTAGAATATAAGGAACAAATTAAAAGTCAATCACACCCTCTAGCTCGTCAATAGCATCAGTTCCTTCTTCGTCATTACCTTTCCATTTACTACAGTCTACTTCTATAGATAACTCTTCTGGCTTTTCAAATTCTGATTTTGAAATATTAAGCGCTTCGTCAGCATAACAAGCTTTCATATATAATCCCCAAATTGGTAATGCCATAGAAGCACCTTGCCCATAGGCGATGTCAGAAAAATGGGCTGCTCTGTCTTCAGCACCTACCCAAACACCCGTCACCAAATTAGGCACCATGCCCATAAACCACCCATCACTTTGATTTTGTGTGGTTCCTGTTTTACCTGCTATAGGTATAGATTTATCGAACTCATAAGGGTAGCCTGTGATAATTTTTTTATAAACAGGCGCATTAGTTGCCCAACTATGCCTTAACCGTTGACCAGAGCCTGACTGGGTAACACCTTCCAGCAAATTAACTGTTGTATATGCGACCTCTGCACTTAATACATCTTTGGTTTCTGGTGTAAATTGAAATAAAACAGTTCCATTTTTATCTTCAATACGCGTCACCATAACAGGTTTATTATACACGCCTTTATTAGCAAAAGTGGCATAAGCAGCTACCATTTCATATACACTGATATCTGCAGTTCCTAAGGCGATTGCTGGTACTGGCAGTATATCGGACTCTACTCCTAAATTTTTCGCCATATCAATAACTGGCTGCGGACCAACTTTATCCATTAAACGCGCCGTAATAGTGTTCACTGAATTCGCCAGAGCATCCTTTAAGGTTAAGAACCCATCATATTTCCCATCAGAGTTTTTAGTTGTCCAAGGTTCTGGATTTCCGTACTTATCGGCTTCAATGGTAATTTGTTGTCTAGGTAGGGTGTCGCAAGGTGATAAGTGTAATTGATCTATAGCCGTTGCATACACAAATGGTTTAAAGGTCGATCCTACTTGACGTTTAGATGACTTCACATGATCATATTGAAAATGTCTGTAATTCATTCCACCCACCCAAGCTTTTACATGGCCTGTTTGGGGATCCATAGACATCATTCCAGGTTGCAGAAACGATTTATAGTAGCGCATCGAATCTATAGGTTTCATTATGGTGTCAATCTCACTTGGTTGTCCGTTAACCCAAGCAAATACCCTCATTTGGGTTGGTTTTTGGAAGGAGTCTCTTATTTCTTTTTCAGTTTTCCCTGCAGCTTTCATCACTCTCCATCGTTCAGAGCGCGACATGTTTCGGTTTAAAAGGTCTTTAATTTCACTCTTATCCAATTCTAAGAACGGAGCAGTTGGATTCTTTTTAGGTGTGTTTTGATTGTCAAATTCTGCCTGAAGTCTAGGCATATGACGTGCTACAGCTTTCTCAGCGTAGTTTTGCATTCGAGAATCTATGGTTGTGTAAATCTTGAGCCCATCATTATATAGGTTATATTTTGTACCATCAGGTTTTGGATTGTTCTTTATCCAGTTCTTCATGAATTTATCTAAATACGCTCTGAAATACGTTGCAGTGCCTTCTCGATGTGATTCTGGAGAAAAATTTAAATCTAATTCTGTATCCTGTAAGCTATCTTTTATTGTTTCTGAAATATACTCGTATTTATACATTTGAGCTAACACCACATCTCGTCTATTTTTTACTCCTTCAGGATTACGAGATGGTATTGGATTGTAAAGTGATGAATTTTTAAACATTCCAACTAGCATTGCAGACTCCTTAAGATTGAGGTCTTTAGGTTCTTTTCCGAAGTAAATACGCGTCGCGCTTCTAATCCCATCGGCATTATTTCCGAAGTCATAGATATTAAAATACATGGCGATAATCTCTTTTTTAGTGTACTGTCGTTCTAGACGAATCGCAATCACCCATTCTCTTACCTTTTGAAACAATCGCTGGACTTTATTAGAAGAAACTTGCTTAGTAAATAACTGTTTTGCTAATTGTTGTGAAATGGTGCTGGCACCACCTCCTTTTCCCATTTTAGAAATCGCTCTGAGGGTTCCTCTAAAATCAATTCCTGCATGCTCGTAGTATCTAATATCTTCTGTAGCGACTAGAGCATCTACCAAATGCTTAGGTAATTCTTCGAAATCTACTGGAGTTCTATTATCATCCAAATAAAATTTTCCTAATGTTTTATCATCTGAGGAAATAATTTCAGTAGCTAAGAACGTTTTGGGATTTTCAAGAATAGTATGATCTGGCATTTCGCCTAAAAGACCCCAAGATGCTAATAAAAACATAAAGAAAAACACGACTACGCCACTGGTAAAAAATATCCAAAAGCGTCTTACGTACTTTGAAAAATCTTGAGTCTTTTTTTGGGCAGGTTTCTTTTTTGCTATTGTTTTCTTTGCCATAATCAATTTGTTTCTGAATGTTCTATTCTAAAACCAACATCGATAATACCTTCTAATTTATCAATGCCGTCAACACTTCCATTTTTACGCATCGCATGTTGTATATTGATGGTGTATTCACCAGCTTCATTAAACACAAAAGGTTTATCATAACCCTTGTACCAGAGTTTATTCTCTTTGATATCTGAAAAACCAGTACCTAAAAACGCCCCATCTGCATTTGCCATCTTATACTCTAAAGTATCCTTTAGCGCTTTTCCGTTTGGATAATTAAGCTCTACAATTAAGAATAAATTACTGTATTTGTAAGCTTCGGTATTTCTTAAGTTTACGAACAAATTATAAGCATTTATTGAATCAGGAGGCGTGACTTTAAAAGCAACAACATTATCTTTATCCCATTCGTCTGGCACCGATTGGTACTCGTCAAATACACGATTAGTATCGCATGAAACTGTGACAATCAAGATGAGCAAACAAATGATCCAACACTTATTTTTTTGCATTGCTGTTATTTGGTTTATTACGACGTCTTTGCTTCCCTTTATTATTTCTACGTTTGTTATTGCGCTTTGGATTATCAAAACGAGTTAAGCTATCTTGACCAACAACGTTTTCAAACTCTACTTTAGTGTCTTCAATAAGTTCAGAGGCATATTCTTCTAAACTTGCAACGGTTTCTTTGCGCTTATTTTTTTCAATAATTTCATTGGCTTGATCGGTAGTTAATTTGTGCCAATTCATCCACTCACCTTCGTAAGCGTACCACATATGTCCTTTAAAAATGTCTGTCTTTTGACAAACGGCTTTACCTTTTTCGGTATATAATCTGGTTTCAGTTTTTGGAAATGCTTTCAAGGCGTCTAAATAGGCGTCTAACTCATAGTTGAGACAGCATTTCAATTTACCACATTGACCTGCCAATTTTAATGGGTTCAATGATAATTGCTGATATCGCGCGGCAGATGTACTCACCGATCTAAAATCAGTTAGCCAAGTAGAACAGCATAATTCTCTACCACAGGAACCAATTCCTCCAAGTCGCGCTGCTTCCTGACGAAATCCTACCTGTTTCATTTCGATACGTGTCCTAAATTCTCTTGCGAATACTTTAATTAATTCTCTAAAATCTACACGTTCTTCGGCTGTATAATAAAATGTCGCTTTACTCGCATCGCCTTGATATTCTATATCAGAAATTTTCATTTTAAGCTTTAGGTCTATAGCAAACTGTCTTGCTTTAACCTTCATTGGCTCTTCTTTATCTCTAGCGGCTGACCATATATCAATATCTTTCTGACTTGCCTTACGGTAAATCTTTAAAACATTTTCTTCATCATCAATATTAATTTTTTTACGCTTCATTTGAACTCTCACTAATTCACCTGTAAGTGTAACCATCCCAATATCATGACCAGAATTGGCTTGCGTTGCAACGATATCTCCTATGCTTAAAGTAAGGTTCTCAGTATTTTTGTAGTATAGTTTGCGGCCATTTTTAAAACGAACCTCAACACCTATAAATGGGTCTTGTCCTTGTGGTAAAGACATATTGGCCAACCAATCAAAAACAGTAAGTTTATTGCAGCTATCTGTGCCGCAAGTTCCATTGTTTTTGCATCCTTTTGGTTGTCCATCCTTTCCAGTTGAGCAACTGTTACAACTCATGAAATCTTATATATATATAATTCGGCAACGTAGATAGTTGCCGAATGACGATTAGTATTTATTTTCAAACGTAAAGATAAGATTATTTATTAAGTAAATTAAATGAAATAAAACGGCACATGCACTCTATTTTATCTATTACAAACACTTCAGACTAATATTGAATGACTAAGACGTCAAAACAAATTAACCCCTTTAGAAAAACAGAAGAGGAAATCATCCTCTTCTTTATGGACTTTGTGAAAGTAGACGGTCTAAATGATAACCAAATTTATGGAGTCTCTAGCTATGTGTATAATGATGTCGTTTCCACAAATCCACTTATGAGTTTTGCCTTGGAACACATTCATAAAGCCTGAAAATGATTAAGCTCATTAAAAAATAGCGCTTAGTTAAATTCTATTTCGTAATTTAATCTATTAGAAAGCGTTTTCAATTCTTTTTTAGATTTGAAAGCATTAGACAAGAGCTGTTGACTCCAACCAATCTTACTTGAAAATGCATTAAAAGATTCATCGCGCCAATTAAACCCTTCTTTCCAAAATTTATTAGGAGAGATGTAGCAGAAGGTATAGTCAAATATAAAGCTCGATTTATTTTCATTGATTAATTCTGATAAGCTACTTGGTGCCAATAACACAATTTTATTGTTTTTACACGTATTTCTAATTGACTGAATAAGATCAGGATAGTCCTTGGTTAAGGCAGTAATATCAAAATCGTTGTATTCTGTATTTCCTATTTTTTGAATAGGTCTAATTTGTAAAATATCGAAACTTTCGGGGTCAAAATGGTTAAAAAAGTCTTTGAGCTCATAAAAGTTATCTTTATTGAAGGTATAGTTGATTCTGACTTTAAAATCATACTGCTTTTTTAACTTTGCGAATGCCTTGAACGCACTATGAAATTTTTCATAGCTCGCTTTTTTCATGAAATTTTCATAACTCTCTTTTGTCACACCATGAAGCGAAATTGTAAACTCATTTAGCCCTGCCTTTAAAAGTGCTTCTATTTTTTCTTCGGTAAGTAAATTTGCATTGGTAGTAATAGAGATATAAGGCACCTTATAGTGCTTTCCAAGCGCGACGACCTTGACCAAGTTTTTGTAAAGAGTTGGCTCTGTACCACAGCCTATTTGAAGCTTCAAAGCCCTCTTAAAAATAGAATCTGCAACTAACTTTAGATCTTCGTCATTAAATTGTCCTTTGAGCGTTTTAACATAATCCGCATCGGTAAAATAACACATTTTACAACGTAAATTACAAGCCATTACAGGATCAAGATTAACGGCTAAATAGCGCTTATTTAACTTATGCAAGAGATAGAGTCCAAGAAATTTAATTCTATGGCTTTTAATCTTTCTATTGAGCTGCAAAAGTTTATAAATATTCATTTATATAGTTGTCTTGTGTAGGGTTTCAAAAATATTTCTCAAGTCTTTTTTATACGGCAAATGATCTGCTCTTCCTTTTTTAAATATATCATTACTATTGCCTTGACCTTTGCGCAATGCTTTTTGTTCTTCAAAAGGCAATCTATTGATTTCCATACATGGTGTAGAACAGCAGTTTTCCATTTGGTCTTTACAGTCTTTACACTGAATGAATAAAAGATGACAGGCTTCGTTAGCACAATTGGTATGCATATCTGCCGGTTTCCCACATTGGTGACAATTAGCAATGACATCATCGCTAATACGTTCGGATCGTCGTTCATCAAAAACAAAATTTTTCCCCAGAAACTTGTTCTCTAAATTATGAGACTCAACCTGTCTAACATAATTAATAATGCCGCCTTCAAGCTGAAATACATTCTTAAATCCTTTGTGTTTATAATAGGCGCTAGCTTTCTCACACCTAATACCACCTGTACAATACATTACTAGGTTTTTATCCTCTTTATGCTCTTTTAAATCTTCTTCGATGAGATCTAAGGATTCTCTAAACGTATCGACATCGGGTGTAATAGCATTTTTGAAATGCCCTATTTCACTTTCATAATGGTTTCTCATATCGACCAAGACCGTATTAGGATCTTCAATGAGCTCATTAAATTTTGAAGCATTTACATGAACTCCTTTATTAGTGACATCAAACGTATGATCGTTTAGTCCATCGGCAACAATCTTATGACGCACTTTTACTTTGAGTTTCAAAAACGCAAAATTATTGTGCTCAATAGCGATATTCAGTCTTACATTTTCTAAAAATGAAATAGAATCAAGGTGTGTTTTAAAGGCGTCAAAATTTTCTGCTGGGACTGAAAGTTGGGCGTTTATCCCTTCAACAGCGACATAGATTCTGCCTAACACATCAAGTTCATCCCAAGATATGAATAGGTGGTTTCTAAAAATTTGAGTGTTTCTGATTTTGGCGTACTTGTAGAAAGAGATTGTTAAGCGTTCTTTTCCCGCTTTTTCAATAAGATCTGCTCTTTCTTTAGCACTTAAGTTATTGTACAGTTGCATGCTATACTAATTTTAAGGTTAAAGAATTATGCTTCAACATCTTCGCTCATGCTCTGATGTTCTCGAGTGCAAAGGTATTCTTTTTAAAACAATATCAAATTTTGAGTAAAAAAAAGCCCTTTAGACTATCTAAAGGGCTTTTTTGAGGACTAACTCGTTATTAATATTTTTAAAATGTGTCTTAAAAATACCATTCACGCTATCCTCCATCGGCTTTACAATTACTGTTTATACCTACAGGAACTGAAACGCCTAATGTGTTATTAAAAATAATTCTTCTAAAAAACCTCATATGTAATAAGATTTGAAATTTGTTGGATATGCTTAATTAAGCTTTTTTTCATAGCAAGATTTCCCAATCTCAATTAGTAGATGCAAAAAGTTCAAAAAGGTTGCGTCATTTGCATTAAAAAAATTAAAAGATGTTGTATTTTAGCTAACGTTTCAAAATTAAATACATAGATAAATGAGCAGTGAAAAAGACGCAAAATTAAAAGCATTAAAATTAACTTTAGACAAACTAGATAAAGCTTACGGAAAAGGGACAGTCATGAAGATGAGTGATCAGGCTGTTGTAGATGTAGATGCTATTTCTTCGGGATCTTTAGGATTAGATATTGCTTTAGGAGTTGGTGGTTATCCTAGAGGAAGAGTAATAGAAATATATGGGCCAGAATCATCTGGTAAGACCACTTTAACCTTGCACGCAATAGCGGAAGCACAAAAAGCGGGAGGAATTGCTGCTTTTATTGATGCTGAGCATGCATTTGATCGGTTTTATGCAGCAAATTTAGGAGTTGATATTGATAACTTGATTATTTCTCAACCAGACAATGGAGAACAGGCATTAGAAATTACAGATAACCTTATCCGCTCTGGAGCAATTGATATCGTGGTTATCGATTCAGTAGCTGCATTAACTCCCAAAAGTGAAATAGAAGGGGAAATGGGCGATTCTAAAATGGGCTTACATGCCCGTTTAATGTCTCAAGCGTTGAGAAAATTAACAGGTTCAATTAGCAAGACCAATTGTACGGTTATTTTCATCAACCAACTTCGTGAGAAGATTGGTGTCATGTTTGGAAATCCTGAAACTACAACTGGTGGTAATGCCTTAAAATTTTATGCATCTGTGCGATTAGATATCAGAAGATCCACACAAATAAAAGAAACTGATGGCAATGTAACTGGCAATAAAACCAGAGTCAAAGTGGTTAAAAACAAAGTAGCTCCACCATTTAAAATGTGTGAATTTGACATCATGTATGGGGAAGGTATTTCTAAAGTAGGAGAAATTTTAGATCTCTGTGTTGAACATGAAATTGTCAAAAAAAGTGGTTCTTGGTTTAGCTATGGAGACACTAAACTAGGTCAAGGTAGAGACGCGGTAAAAGCACTTATAAAGGACAATCCGGAATTAATGGAAGAACTCGAATCTAAAGTTCGAGAAATTATTAATGCGGGCCATTAAATAATAATGAACTAAAAAAATCCCTTAAAGTGGGATTTTTTTAGTTTCAGACGCAACCTTTTACTTAGTTATGCATCTATTAATTGAAAACAGTTGTATTTCAGCATTAATTAATGAATATGAAGAAGATTTTTTTAGTATGTTTTTTAACGTTTTCATTGCTTTCATGTAGCGTTGATGACGAAACCCCAAATTTCTATTATGAAATTTTACCAATTGAAACGGTAGATATTCCTGATTCGTTCGTATTTGGATCGGTTAATGAAATTTCTGTAAGTTATTTTAGACCAACTGGCTGTCACGTATTTAATAATTTCTATTATGAGATTAATGAAAATGAACGGACTGTCGCTGTAGTAACGGCTGTGTTCCAAGAACAAAGCTGCGATACCTTTGAACCTGAAAGTGAGGAGGTCGTTGTCTCATTTAATTTTCAAGTAACAAGTACAGATACGTATACCTTCAGGTTTTGGCAAGGTGAAGATGACAATGGGAATGACACCTACTATATTGTAGAAGTTCCAGTAACTGAATAAAACACTAATTAAACCCAGATTATGTGAGTTTAAAACAACTCATAGAGCGCTGTAAAAAAAATGATGCTCAAGCACAAAGTCAACTATATAAGCTATACGCGAGTAAACTGTTTTCGATTTGCTTGAAGTATTCGCGCAACTATGCCGAAGCTGAAGATAATTTGCAGGATGCTTATATCACGATTTTTAAGAAAATGCATCAGTTTAAAAATCAAGGCTCAGTTGAAGGTTGGATGAAACGAATTACTATTAACACCGCATTACAACGCTATAGAAGTAAAGGTGTTTATGACATTATTAATGAAGACCATATTGAAGATGTAACTTTAGAAATAGATGATGATAACTTGAGTATCGATTACCTACTCAACATTATTCAAGAATTACCAGATCGTTATCGGTTGGTATTTAATTTATATGCCTTAGACGATTATTCGCATAAGGAAATTGCTAACCTGTTAAACATATCAACAGGTACATCAAAATCAAATTTAGCCAGAGCTAGAATGATTTTAAAAAATAAAATAGAACAATACAAGTCGAGACCTAACTCGCAAAGTCTATAATGAGTGAAAAAAAGCATATCGACAAGCTCTTTAAGGAGCAACTCAAAAATTTTGAGGTTGCGCCAGATGATATTGTCTGGGAACACATAGAACGCGAACTTCAGAAAGACAAACGCAAACGCAAAGTAATTCCTATCTGGTGGAAATTGGTTGGGGTAGCTGCAATGCTAGCATTACTGTTTACTGTTGGTAAACTCGTTATTAATTCCGACGAAGGTAATGGTATAGAACTTGAAGTAGTAGATACCGAAAAATCTAATACAAGTCCGAATCAGCATAATGACTCCACTGTGATACCGGCTAATGACTTCGAAGCTATTCCTGTGACAACTAAGGAGAATTCTGAAGGTACTTATGAAGAACCAAAGACCGATTCTTCAAAGCAATTGACCAATTCAGATATGTCAAAGAAAAAGTCCAATATTGCTAATTCTGAAGTAGATCAAAAAAATACAACGGATGAAAAATCATCTATCATCAACAATCAGTCACGTCAAAAAGATGCTGTTGTAGCTACTCAAGCTATCCTTAAGAAGGATAAGAACACTAATTTAAATACCAATCCAATTCAAAATAATACAGTTGCCAACAGTTCTACTATGGATAATTCTATAAACGACAAAAAGAAACAACTTCTCAAGAAGGATCAATCTGAAATTAATAAACTCATAACAGCTGTAAAAAATTCTAAGACAACACAAGTAACTTCTACTCAATTGTCTGAAAAGGAAGACTCTAATACGATAATAGATTCTTCTGCCATTGATAAGGCCTTAAAGGAAGAAAATGCTATTGAAAAAGCCATCGCTGAAGCTAAGCACAATGAAGAACAGACAGAGGAGGAATTAGAACCGCTCATGAAACGCTGGAGCGTTGCTCCAAATGTTGGACCTGTATATTTCAATTCCTTAGGAAAAGGATCTTCTATTGACAATCAGTTTGTGGATAACACCAAACAAGGCGAGGTTAATGTGAGTTATGGTGTTCGAGGTAGTTATGCTTTAAATAAAAAATTCAAAATTAGAGCAGGTGTAAACCGTGTAGATTTAGGATATTCTACCAAGAACGTGATTGCATTTAGTAGACCAGATGCTTCTGCTTCAAATGGACAATTAAAGAATTTAAAACTTAATGATTCAACAAGCATCTTTATTAGTGCAAATAGTATCAGTTTAAGTTCAGCTCCAGAAATTTTATTTACAAAAGAACAAGGTTCTATTGATCAACAACTTGGTTTTATTGAAGTTCCTATTGAGTTAGAATACAGTTTGATAGACAAAAAGATAGGGCTTAATCTAATAGGTGGCTTCAGCACGTTGTTTTTAAACAATAACGAAGTCTATTCGGTACAAAACAATGGAGACAGAACACTTATGGGAGAAGCAACTAACATTAAAGATATGAGTTATAGTGCTAATTTCGGAATTGGTGTAAACTACAATATTTCAAAACAGCTACGATTTAATCTTGAACCAATGTTCAAGTATCAAATTAATACGTTTAATGATACCTCTGGTAATTTTCAACCATTTTTCATTGGCGTGTATACAGGCTTAAGTTTTAAGTTTTAGGTTTTTTAGTTGGTTAGATAGTTATTGCACACTTATATGCAATGATGACGAAAAGCTGCTCTGTGCCAAGAGCGGCTTTTTTGTTTAGCTTTGGAACGTATTGAGCTGTTTAAGCAGTAAGGTATGTGTTTCGGCATTTACACGTTTTGTGTCCTCTATTTTTAAATTTTCAGTATCAATAAAGTGGTGAACTTTTACGCGCATTTTACCTGGACTACCACTAAAAAAAGTGTAAGAAAATCGTTTTTTATTATCTGCAAATGTAATTGGAACAATAGGAATAAGATGATTAATTGCCATTCTAAAAGCGCCATCTTTAAACTGGTCTAACACAATGCTTTCTTCTGGAACACCCCCTTCTGGAAAAATACAAATACTCATCCCTTGGCGAAGACGACGTTGCGCTCTTAAAAATACAGCTTGTCTGCTCTTAGAGCTACTTCTATCCACCAAAATACTGGTGCGTTTATAAAAGAAGCCAAATAATGGAATTTTTGCGAGCTCTTTCTTTCCTACAAATACAAATGGATTTTTAACGGTCACCAACATCAGCATGATATCAGCCATTGAGGTATGATTTGCCACAAACATGTAGCTCTTATCTGGCTCTGGAGTTTGCTCACGCTCTATTTTTACATTAAAGCCCATCCCAATTAATATGAAACGAGCCCATAATCGTGCAATCCCAAAAAAGAAGGGATACCATGATTCTTTTAAAATGGAAACTACCAAAATGGGAAATAAGACAATAATAGGAATGGCCACTAAAATATAGAACCAAATGCGATATAAAAACCAAAAGATGTATTTAAAAACTATCATTCGGTTCAAAACTACTTAAATTAATTCAACAATTCTACTAAAAAAAGTACCTTTGCTGACGATATAAATCAAACGATTGACGGAAAGCGATTTTCATTTTTCACTGAAAATACTATGGCAAGAATACTAACAGGAATACAAAGTACAGGAACTCCGCACTTGGGAAACATATTAGGTGCAATCATTCCTGCCATTGAAATGGCAAACGATTCAAAAAATGATTCGTATTTGTTCATCGCAGATATGCATTCATTGACACAAATTAAGGATGCTCAAACCCTGCGTCAAAACACTTATTCCACAGCGGCCACTTGGTTAGCTTTTGGATTAGATATTACTAAAACTGTGTTTTACAGACAAAGTGATGTGCCTCAAGTAACAGAACTATCATGGTATTTAAGTTGTTTCTTTCCATATCAACGATTAACCTTAGCGCATAGCTTTAAAGACAAAGCCGATCGTTTAGAGGATGTAAATGCTGGGTTATTTGCCTATCCAATGTTGATGGCAGCCGATATTTTATTGTATGATGCTAACATCATTCCTGTAGGAAAAGATCAATTACAGCATATCGAAATGACACGTGATGTTGCCTCTCGTTTTCATGCAAAAATGGGTGATACCTTCGTGTTACCTGAAGGAAAAGTACAAGAAAACACCAAGCTTATTCCGGGCACTGATGGCGCTAAAATGAGTAAGAGTAAAAGTAATATCATTGATATTTTCCTTCCTGAAAAAAAATTACGCAAACAAATCATGTCAATCGAAACCGATAGTACACCTCTTGAAGCCTCAAAAGACTGGTCTATTTGCAACTGTTTTGCGATTTATAGTTTGTTAGCATCCGAAATTGAGATTAGCACTATGAAAGCCAATTATGAAAAAGGCGGTTATGGTTATGGTCATGCCAAACAAGCTTTGTACGAGTTGATCTTAGCAAAGTACTCTAAACAACGTGAACGATATAATCATTACATGTTCAACCTAAACGAAGTTGATGATGCTCTAGCTATTGGCGCTGCTAAGGCGAAAACTGTAGCTAATGAGGTACTAAAACGTGTACGTGAAAAAGTAGGATACTAAACCAACTCAAACAATTTACCTGGCAGTGGTCTTGTAATACCTTTTAACTCCATAGTAAGTAAAATACTAGCAACTTTATAAATAGGAATATCACAATGCAGAGCAATCACATCGAGCAATTGCCTATCATTGTCTTTTAAAAAGGTATAAATCTCTTTTTCCTCTAATGTTAACTCTACAAACAATTCCTTTTGAATCACTAATGGTTTTGGTTGTTCTAATTTCCAATTCAATAGATAAGGAATGTCTAATGGATGAGAAAGTAAATGTGCCTGTTGAGTTTTAATTAAATTGTTACATCCTATACTTTGCTGATCAGCAACGCGACTTGGTACTGCAAACACATCTCGATTATAAGAATTAGCGATATCTGCAGTTACAAGACTACCGCCTTTTTCCGCAGACTCAATGACTATGGTCGCTTCACTCATACCTGCAATGATGCGGTTACGCTTTAAAAAATTATTTCGATCAAAGACATCTGTACTCCAAAAGTCAGTTAGAAATCCGCCATGTTTCTCAACATCTACAATATATTTTTTATGTGATTTAGGATAAATTTGATTTAAACCATGTGCTAAACACCCAATGGTTTGCAACTTATGTTTGATTGCCGATTTATGTGCCGTTATATCGGTTCCATATGCAAAACCAGAGACGATAACAGGGTTAAATGGTTTGAGTTGTTCTATTAATTTTTCACAAAAAGTCACACCATATGTAGTGATTTTGCGTGTCCCTACTACGCTTATAATGTGTTGCTGTTTCAGCTTAATATTTCCAACTTGAAATAGCATGATAGGACTATCAATACAATGCTTTAAACGCTCAGGATAATCATCCTGAGTGAAATATAAGCATGTAATGTCGTTGTCTTTGATGAATTTTAATTCCTCTTCAGCTGCCTTCAGATGTTCTTTAGAATGAAGCCCTTTAATAGTAGAGCCACCTATGCCATCAATCTTTAGCAGATTATTTCTTTTTTCATTCATTACGGCTTTTGCAGAACCACAATGACTAATTAATTTTTTAGCGGTAATATCCCCTATTTTAGGCACGTGCTGCAACGCCAGTGCATAAATTAAATCCTGCTCAGTCATATTGTCGATTATTTTCTATATGCAAGAAACAAAATTTTGCTTGTTAATAAATACTTATCAGGATATTTAATTCGCGTTAGAAAATTTTTAACTTTGTTTTTATGCAACTAGAGACTTACATCAGCGACTTACTATACAGATATGATTGTGTAATCATTCCGCAATTTGGAGCTTTTTTAACACATCGTGTATCGGCAAGAGTGCATGAGACTACCCATTCTTTTTATCCGCCTAAGAAAGCATTATCCTTTAACGAGCAGTTACAAACTAATGATGGTCTATTGGCTAATTATATTGCTGAAGTAGAAAAAGTCCCTTATCTCGTTGCTGTTGAGAAGATAGCAAAACATGTGAAGTCAATAAAATCATATCTGGTAGCGGGTGAAACCATAGCATTTCATAATATTGGTGATCTCATTTTAAATACTGAAGGTAACATCAACTTTGAGCCATCGCATCATATTAATTACTTAACAGATGCATTTGGACTATCTCAATTCACTTCTTCTGATATTTCTCGTGAGCTACACAAAGAACAGGTTGAAGCTATTGAAGATGTTATCCCTCTAACAATTACTTCAGAAAAGCGAAAAAATAGACCATATCTCAAATACGCTGCCATTGCAATTATTGCATTAACATTGGGCGGCTTTACAGCGTCCAAGTTCTACGTAAACCAGATTGAAACACAAAACCAATTAGCTCAAGAAGCAGCCAATCAACAATTGGATATTAAGGTTCAAGAAGCCACATTTGTGATCGATAATCCATTACCAGCGGTCACATTATCCGTAGAAAAACCATCAGGTAATTACCACATTGTTGCCGGTGCTTTTAGAATTGAAGCCAATTCCGATAAAAAAGTGCAACAACTTAGAGATCAAGGTTATACAGCGCTAAAGATTGGTAAAAACCGCTATGGACTTCATGAGGTAGTTTATTCTAGTCATACAGATAGACTTGAGGCCCTAAAAGCCTTGCGCACTATTAAGCGTACACACAATCGTGAAGCTTGGTTATTAGTCAAAGCATTAGATTAATTATACTTGCTTTTACTTCTTTAAAATTTCTTAAATTGGTTCAGTAGAATTTAAAATCGGCTTACCTTTGCACGATATTAAAGACAACATCAATGGAACCGAGAACTGCATTTCAATCTAAATCCATCATGACCGATTTGGTCCTACCTAGTGAAACCAATCCTATTAATAATTTGTTTGGTGGCGAATTATTAGCACGTATGGATCGTTGTGCTAGTATTGCTGCGCGTCGTCATAGTCGGAGAATTGTGGTTACGGCTTCGGTAAATCATGTAGCATTTAATCATTCTATCCCATTAGGAAGTGTGGTTACAGTTGAAGCTAAAGTATCTCGGGCATTTACAAGTTCTATGGAGGTCTTCTTAGACGTATGGATTGAAGATCGTGAGTCTGGTGAATGTATTAAAGCTAATGAAGCTATTTACACTTTTGTTGCCGTTGATGAAACTGGTCGTCCGGTAAAAGTTCCTCAACTGATACCTGAAACCAAACTAGAAAAAGAGCGCTATGAGGCTGCACTTCGACGCAAGCAATTGAGTTTAGTATTGGCTGGGAAAATGAAGCCAAGTGATGCAACCGAATTAAAAGCATTATTTCAGGATTAAACTTTTCTATTACTCAATCGTCTTAAAGTAGAAACAAATCTAAACTACGATGAGAACTTTTGTTATTATCCTTTCAGCCTTTTGTGTCTTAAATCTAAGTTCGTGTGCAACGCGAATTGCAGCAAGACCAGGAGCAGATACGGTTATCAAAACACCTCCTAAACACTACGAAATTGTACGGGTAAAAGGAAAACGCTACTATTTCTGGAATAATACGCACTACAGGAAGACGAGAAAAGGATATATGATTATAAGGGTTTATTAGACCATCACATTTTGTAAATCCAACTGGCAGGATTCTGAGGTTTGGAGTCTTTAAAAATACTAAAGCCTAACATTGTTTGTCCTTCATTATTGGTGAAGACTTCACCTATTTCTTGCTTGGCTGAAATTTGATCTCCCTTTTTAACATAGACTTTAGATAGGTTTCTGTATGCAGTGATATAATTACCATGTTGAATTAAAACTGTTGGATTAGAATATTTCTGTCCAGTAACAGCTAGTACTTCGCCGTTAAAAACTGCACGCACTCTAGTACTGCGCTCTGTAGCGATTCTAACACCATTACTATTAATTGTTAATGTAGGGTCAATAGGAGAGCGTTGTTTCCCATAGCGTACTTTTACCACGCCTTTCTCAACAGGCCAAGGCAATTGACCTTTGTTAGACACAAAGTTTTTTGCGATTAATTTGGCTTCAGGTGTTAATGCAAAACCCTTAGATGAGCTGGACTTCCCTGCTTTTTTGTTTGAAGCCGCAATAGCTTCACGAATGAGTCGGTTAATTTCTTTATCAATAGCTTCAATTTCCTGTTGTTTCTGCTTGATCTTAGACGCATAAGAGCTCATGCTTTTTCTAATCGATGACATGAGTTTGTCCTGTTCTTTTAATTCTTTTTCGAGCTCCTTTTTAGCAATTCTATTTTCTGCAACAAGTTGATCCTTATCTTTTTTCTGTCGGAGTAGGTCTGTGTTTAATTCTTGAAGCTTAATGGTTTTAGCCTTTATTAAATCCCCTTGTTCCTTTTGATAATCGGTATATTGTTTGATATACTGGAGTCGCTTATAGGCTTGTTTGAAATTATCAGAGGATAATAAAAACATCACTCGACTTTGCTCAGACTTACTTTTATAAGACTTCACCACCATTTCAGAATATTCCTTTTTGAGTATTGTTAACTGATCTCTCAAACTTGAAATCTCATTTTGGTTGGCATTAATTTCACGGGTCAATAAATTGGCTTGATCATTTGTAACTTTAATTAAATTGCGCCTAACACTAACTTTATAGCTAAGATCTTCTACTAAGGAAATCACATTTTTCTCTTTTTTCTTGTCTGAAAACAGCAACGAATTGAGCTGTTTTAATTCCTGCTGAAACTTTAAGCGTTTAGCTTCTAACGCTTTTTGTTTGGCACTTTGTGCTTGCGCTGACATTACATTCAGAAGCAAAAAAAGAAAAAGGATATAAGTTGATTTATTTCGCATCGAATAGAATTATTTCATCAAAACCTGATGGAATTCGGAAAGGAAAACGCACCTCTTCATTCACAGAAACCGATTTATATTCAAGAACCACATTAAGTTCTTCGGTATCTTCAACAGCAATAATTTTAATATTTTGTGGTAAAATTTCTTTTTCAACATCTTGATACCCTAAATAATCTATTTGCAAAAAGCGTTTTTTTAACGGTTGTAATAATTGTTGTGAATCCATCTTAAAATGTGACGGATTGAACAACAAGAACAATTCTAATAAAGCATTTTGATCTTTTGGCTGTAAAATATATGAGTTGTCACTCATTGAAATGATATAGATATCATCTTTCAGATTATAAAGCGGCTCTCCTATGAGTAAACTTTGGACTTTTTCAAAATTCAACTCAACGCCAAGAAGGTCACTAAGTAATTTGTAGTTACCATCAAAATACTGGTTGTTGATTTTATCGTAAAATTGCACCCGATTTGGTGTAATCATGGCTCGGGCTAAACCAAGAGTTGCACTTATCCAAATGGTTTTGTCTTTTTCCATTCGCAAATTCACGGTATAGGATGATTCTTTTAAATCTTGAATAATATCAATTTTGACTTTAGCTTGAAGAGTTTTAAATCTAGCATTACGCTTTCCGCTTTCTTTAATAAGTTGTTTGGCAGATAGCTTAACATCTACCTCGCCTGAAGCCACAATACTTCGTCCTGATTTACAAGAAATGCCTAATGCAACAAACAAGCAAAGCAATATGATTTTAAAGATTCTCATGGGCTATTGTTCTTTCAATAAGGCAGCTGCCTTTTTAGCAAACGTCTCAGATTGACTAATATTATTAACTTGCTTGTAGGAATAGCTTAGTTGTGTGTAAAAATCGGCTTCCATTTTTGGGTTTTCAATCACAAAGTCTAATCCCATTTCTAAGCTTTCTATGGCTTTTGTTGGTTGTTTCAGTTTGTTATTAGCAACACCGTTAATGAGATATAAAATGGGCTGTGCTGGGAATATATCCAATGCTTCCATGCTTTTTTGAGCGGCTTCTGCATCTTTGTTTAAGTCAATTTGAAGCAATAACACATCTCTAATAATTTTGAACTCATTAGGGTCTTGCTGCAAGGCCTCTTTATAGTAACTTAGTGCTTTTTCTTTATCGTTAGCCTTTAAATAATAGGCCCCCAACTCTAATAAAGTCTTCACACTTTTATCTTCACTTACTAAGGACGTGATTTCAATAAGATCTGCTTCATGTTCGGGGTTTATAGATACAAATTTCACAAAGTCATTTAATACTTTTGTTTTTGCCTCGGGTTTAATCACTGGACTTGTTAGTACCACCTTCATCGAATTAATAGCATTTGCAGTATGACCATCATCTAAATAAAATTTATACAATGCCAGATGTACGAGTTGAGATTCAGGATTTAATTGCAATAAGCGTTTTGCCGCATCAAAGGCTTTTTTAGTCTCTCCCGTTTCACTATATCTAAAAATAAGACGCAAGTAGTTGGACTCGTCCTCTGGATTACTTTTCACACGTTCCTCAAGATTTTCAATACGGTCATCGTCGTTACCCGTTACATCATATATTCTATTCCGTAAAAAATCTCTATCCTGATTATAGCCAAACTGCTCATCCATTTCATCTAACAATTTGAGCGCATCTTTATATTTTTTTAATTCGTAATATAATGTTGCCAAATCTTGTTTATAGTCAGGGTGAAACTTAACCAACTGTTTTACAGTTTTAAGTGCTTTATCCATTTCATTTTGCTGGATATAAACATCATAAAGCTCATCTAAAAACCACTCATTTTCAGGTGACTTAGCTACAGCTTTTTTTAAAGCATCCTCGGCTGCGCCAAAATTCTTAAGTGCTTTGTAGTTCTTCCCTAATTCAAAGTATAGAACAGGATCACTATCGTTTAATTCGATACACTTCAAAAAGGCATTTGCCGATTTCTGGTAGTTTTCGATTCCCTTTTGTTTTAAGCCTTCGAAAAAATACTCCTGAAATTTATCTTCGACATTTCCTAAATCGTCATCAGGGCGTTTGTTGAAATCAACTTGCGCAGACATATTCTGCGGAAATAGGAGTATTCCAAAGCAAAACAGTAGAATATAGAGTTTAATTTTCATGTATGCGTATCAGCTTTTTGTATTAGGGTAACTCAACAATTATTCCAAAATTGAATAATCACCAATACTGATGGCTTCAAAGTTTCCGTCAAAAGTCACGTGATTCCCAATCATAGCGTGGTCTAAATTAGCGTTTTTAATACTAGTATGGTTTTGAATTAAGCTATTTTTAACTGTTGAATTTTCAATAACACATTGATTTCCAATCGATACATTAGGCCCAACAGTACAATTACGCAAGCTCACATGCTCTCCAATGTAACAAGGCTCAATGATGGTAGAATTATCGTTCACAATAGAGTTTGCAATCATCTGCTCATCACCATCAGCTTTTATAAACCCGAGCATTTTAGCATTGGTCTCTAAAGTGACGTTTTTATTTCCGCAATCCATCCACTCATCAACCGTTCCTGTTTTAAAGATTCTACCCTCAGCCATCATACGTTTAATGCCATCGTTGATTTGATATTCACCACCATTCATAACGTTCTGGTCTAATACGTCTTGTAATTTATCTTTTAAGATAGCCACATCTTTAAAATAATAAATCCCAATAACAGCTTGGTTACTGACGAATGTTTCAGGTTTTTCTACCAATTCAATGATTTCATCATTCTCATTTAATTTGACAACACCATAAGCCTCCGGATTACTAACTTTTTTAGTCCAGATTACACTATCAGCTGTAGGATCTAAATCAAATTCTGCACGAATTAAAGTATCGGCATAGGCAATAACCGCTGGGCCTGTAAGTGACGGTTTAGCGCACATAATGGCATGACCAGTTCCTAATGGTTGATCTTGTCTATAAATAGATGGTTTAGCTCCCAAGCTATTGGCGAGGTCTTTTAAGCTATTAACCACATCATCACCAAACCATGCAGGGTCACCTAAAACAAACGCAATTTCATCAATAGGTTGTTTTAAAACTTTGGCGATATCTTTTACCAATCGATGCACAATGGGTTGACCTGCAATTGGTATTAATGGTTTTGGTACAGTTAAACTGTGCGGGCGAAGTCTGGAGCCTCGACCAGCCATTGGTACTATTATTTTCATCTTTTAAATTTCAGTCATTCAATTATTTAACGCCTGTACTTCCAAAACCACCAGCTCCTCTTTCGGTATCTGTTAGTTCTGTAGTTTCTAGCCATTCGGCTCGCTCGTGTTTAGCAATTACTAATTGTGCAATTCGTTCACCATTATTAATTTCAAAATCCTCATTAGACAGATTCACAAGAATAACACCTATTTCTCCTCTGTAATCGGCATCTACTGTTCCTGGAGCATTTAAGACAGTGATTCCTTTTTTAGCGGCCAAACCACTTCTTGGTCGGACCTGGGCTTCAATGCCTATGGGAAGTTCTATGAATAATCCTGTTCCTACAATACTTCTCTCTAGAGGCTTAAGAGTTCTAGATTCAGATAAATTAGCGCGTAAATCCATTCCAGCAGAGGCAATTGTCTCATAATGTGGTAATGGGTGTGCTGATTTATTTATAATTTTAATTTGCATTTTATTTTTTTAATAGTTGATTTATCTGTTTTTTTTCTGAAAGATACACGACAATCAAAAATACAATTAACATTGATATTCCGGTAATATAATCCCCTCTAAATCGGTAGAAAGAAAGTCCTGACAAGGCTATTGAAAGAACGAGATACAATCCAATCTTTTTTAAATTATAAGGAATGGGATAATATTTTCTTCCGAAGTAGTACGATAGCAATACCATGATACTATAAGCGATCAAAGTTGCTATTGCAGAAGCTTTGTAACTATAGGCTTCAATAAAAAGGATATTAATCACCAAAGTCACTATGGCGCCCACTATAGAGATATAGGCCCCAAACCTGGTTCTATCGGTAATTTTATACCAAACCGATAAATTATGATATATTCCTAAACAAAAATTAGCTAAGAGAATAATAGGCACAATCCACATCGCCTCCCAATACGCTTCACTTCTTACAATAAAAGGTTTTAAAATATCTGCAAAGACCACAACTCCTAATAAAATAATAGCACCAAATGCTACAAAGAATTCCAAAATTTTAGCATAATTCTGTCGCGGGTTTTCAGTTTTAGAATGACTAAAAAAGAAAGGTTCAATCCCTAATCGATATGCTGTGGCGAACAGGGTCATGAACAACGCAATCTTATAGCATGCGGAATACATGCCTATTTCGGTTTCAGCAATATCGGGTGGCAGCAAGCGGTCTAATAAAATTCGGTCAAAAGTCTCATTAATTGAAAATGCCACGCCAGCTACAAGTACTGGAAAGGCATAGCGGAACATTCGTTTCCAAAGTTGTTTATCAAACTTATATTTAATTTTCGTATAAAATGACAAAACCAACAGCAATGTACAAGCACTCGCAATAAGGTTGGCGATAAAGATGTAGCTTATTTCAAAATTTGGTTTGTATATCGTTTCAAATAGGTTTTCATCTTGAGCCAACTCTTTTAAAGCCAGTAAGAAGAATAGATTCAGCCCTAAATTAATAGCTACATTCAATATTTTGATAATGGCATATCGCATCGGTCGTTCGGTTGCTCTCAACCATGCAAATGGAATAATCACCAAGGCATCAAATAGCAAAATCCAAATGACTAGATTGATATACTTGACATCAATTTGAATAAAAGAAGCGATATGATATTGGAATATTAAGGCAAGAACAAAAAAGCCTATGGATGACGCAACGATTGAAATGGCTGAAGTTCCAATGACGTTCTCTTTCTTATCCTCCTTATTAAAAAATCTAAAAAAGGCCGTTTCCATTCCGTAAGCCAATATGACATTAAACAATACGAAATAAGAAAATATTACAGAAACCTGACCGTACTCTGCTACAGATGACAGCACCCCTTTAGTGGTATATAATGGCACTAATAAAAAACTCAACATTCTAGGCAAAACAGTGGCTAAACCATAAATGAATGTTTGTTTAAAAAGGGATTTAAATACGCTCAAAAGTTGATTTTTATAATGCTAAAAATACGTTTTTAGATTACGATAGCCAAAGATAAATTACAGCTTACTAGGCGGTCCATCTTCATAATAAACCCCTTCATTTTCGATAATATCTGTAATTTTAAAATACTTAGTTTCTCCATTTTCTGTATAACTCACAACACATTCTCTATTCCCTATTTTAAAAGGAAAATCTCCAGTGGTAGTTAATGTATGTCCTTCAGAAATTGGTTTGCGCTTTACTAATTGTGACACATATTTCCCTTTGGAAGAAATGAGCTTACCGCTCATTTTTCTGAAGTATACACTATCAATTACGACACCTGCATTAGGTGTTAAATTAGCAATGTGAAAATTAACTCCTGAACTTCCTATTTTAATGGCTGCTGTCCAATTCTGAAAATAAGCTCTTGTATATTTAAAAGGAGCTGATTTCTGGAACTTATAAGCGTTAGAGCAACTTACTAATACTATCGTGAACAAGGCTAAGCTAAATAATTTTGACTTTGAAATTTTCATATGGGTTAAGGGTTTTGATTTGGGTCATTTTGTTTTAATTTGGTGGAGCACTTGGGTAAAATATGGGTTGTTCTTCTCGAACATTCGATATTTTATAATACAATGTTTTGTTACCGTCCTTATAACTAACCACACATTCATTGTTCGTTAGTTCAAAAGGAATCTCAACCTGTTGTTCCGGTAACTTATTGTTATATTCTTCTTTAGAATCACTACTTAAAATGATGTCTTTGGGCTGATTTATTTCAGTTTTAAAACGACCAATAAACAACCGTGGATTTACAGGCTTCACTTCTAATTTAGTGGCTTTCCCTCTAAAATAAACACTATCTAAACGAATTGAGGTGTTACCTATTGGAATAAATAGATTTATCCCAGAACCTCCTCCTTGTACTCCTGCTGTCCAGTTTTGACAATAGACATCTCCAAAACTTGTTGGTGCTTCATTTTGGAGCTTTTGTGTGGTTGAGCATTGAGAGAAACTTACCATAAGTACCAGTATAAAGATTAAGGACGTCATGCGTTTCGCTAATTTCATTCTTGTCGTTTAAGTGAGTTAAATATACGATTTCAAAATTGATCGCATAAAAAAACCTAACTCGTTAAAGTTAGGTTTTGTCTAGTTTATTTGTATCAGACAACGTCTGATAAGTATTATGTTAGTTATTCAAGGCCTCTGCTCCACCAACGATCTCAAGGATTTCGTTTGTAATTGCAGCCTGACGTGCTTTATTATAGGTTAATTTTAATTGGTCTCTTAAATCAGTAGCGTTATCTGTTGCTTTATGCATCGCGGTCATACGTGCACCATGTTCAGAAGCAAAACTATCTCTAACTGATTTATACAATTGTGTTTTTAATGACTTCGGAATTAATTGCTCTACAATCTCTGCTTTTGAAGGTTCGAAAAGGTAATCTGTATTAATTGACACGCCTTGCATTGGAACAATTGGCAAGAATTGTTCTGTCATTACAATTTGTGTTGCCGCATTTTTAAACTTGTTATAGATAATCTCGATTTTATCAAAATCCCCTTCAACAAATTTCTCCATTAATAATTCTGCTATTTCAGCAACGTTATCAAAAGTCAAATCATCATAAACTCCACTTTTATTAGCAATGACATTATTTGTTTTTTTGAAAGCATCATTTGCCTTTTTACCAATTGCTAAAAAAGATACGTCTTGATTTGCATATTTATTATTGGTAAGACTTATAACCTCCTTAATGATATTAGAGTTAAAAGCACCTGCAAGACCTCTATTAGAGGTGATTACCACAAGTAAAACTTTTTTCACCTCACGTTGATCTGCAAATTTACTTCCAGAATCTGCATCTAAAGTTGCACTTAAGCTTTGTAAAAGCTCAGTCAACTTATCAGAATAAGGTCGCATTGCGGTAATAGCATCTTGAGCTTTTTTCAATTTTGCAGCAGATACCATTTTCATGGCACTAGTAATCTGCATCGTTGATGATACCGAAGATATTCTATTACGTATTTCTTTTAAATTAGCCATATGTGAAATATGAAAATATTCCTGCGCTAAATCTAGCGCAGGAATGTTAATTATGCTCTATACTTTCCTGATAAATCTTTACAAACTGCCGTTAAGGTGTCTATAACTTCATCAGTCAATTTTCCTGCTTTTAACGTACTCAAAACATCTGAATGCTTTGCTTTTAAGAACTCAAGATAATCTCTTTCGAATTCTTTAATTTTATTTACCGGAACGTCTCTCAATAAGTTTTTAGATCCAGCATAAATAATTGCAACCTGATCTTCTACAGTAAACGGATCATTTTGAGCTTGCTTTAAGATTTCAACATTACGTTTACCTTTTTCAATTACATTTAATGTCACAGCATCTAAATCTGAACCAAACTTAGCAAACGCTTCTAATTCACGGTACTGTGCTTGATCTAGTTTTAAGGTTCCTGCTACTTTTTTCATTGATTTAATTTGAGCGTTACCACCAACACGAGATACAGAAATACCTACGTTAATTGCTGGACGTACACCCGAGTTAAATAAATCTCCATCTAAAAAGATTTGACCATCAGTAATCGAAATTACGTTTGTTGGAATATATGCAGAAACGTCACCCGCTTGAGTTTCAATAATTGGCAATGCTGTTAATGATCCACCACCTTTCACTAGAGGTTTTAATGACTCAGGTAGGTCGTTCATTTGCTTAGCAATTTCATCATCATTAATAACTTTTGCAGAACGTTCTAATAATCTTGAATGTAAATAGAAAACGTCACCTGGATAAGCTTCACGTCCTGGAGGACGACGTAATAATAAAGAGATCTCACGGTAAGCAACTGCTTGTTTTGATAAATCATCAAATACAATTAAAGCTGGTCTACCAGTATCTCTAAAGTACTCCCCAATAGATGCTCCTGTAAAAGGTGCATAAACTTGCATTGCAGCAGGGTCTGATGCATTCGCAGCGACTATCGTGGTATATGCTAAAGCTCCTTTTTCTTCTAAGGTTTTAGCAATTAAGGCTACTGTAGAGGCCTTTTGACCTACAGCAACATATATACAATATACAGGTTCACCTGCATCGTAAAATTCTTTTTGATTTAAAATCGCATCAATACAAACTGCAGTTTTTCCAGTTTGACGGTCACCAATTACCAATTCACGCTGACCTCTACCTACTGGAATCATAGCATCAATTGCCTTAATCCCTGTTTGTAATGGCTCAGTCACTGGCTCTCTATAGATAACCCCAGGTGCTTTACGCTCTAAAGGCATTTCATATGTTTTACCTGAAATTGGTCCTTTCCCATCAATAGGATTTCCAAGAGTATCAACAACACGTCCAACAATACCTTCACCTACATTAACAGATGCGATACGACCAGTACGTTTAACTGTAGACCCTTCTCTTACGCCTACTGAAACTCCTAACAATACAATACCTACGTTATCTTCTTCAAGATTAAGTACGATACCTTCTAATCCACCATCGAATTCTACTAACTCACCATATTGAGCGTTAGCCAATCCGTAAGCACGTACAATACCATCACCTACAGTTAATACTGTTCCAACTTCGTCTAATGAAGCTCCTGCTTCAAAACCTGATAGTTGTTGTTTTAAGATTGCTGATATTTCAGCTGGTTTTACTTCTGCCATCTTTATTTAGTATTATTTCTAGCCGTCGCTAGAACTTTTTAATTTAATGTAAATTCTCTTTTTAATTTATTCAATTGATTAGCAATACTTGCGTTGTATTGGATATCTCCGACACGCAAAATGAAACCGCCTAAAATACTTTCATCAACTGTATTCTTAATCTCAATTTTATCTGCACTTGTTAATTCTTTAACTTTCGCAAGCACCTTCTTTTTTAAATTCTCTGATAAAGGCACGGCTGTAGTAACGTTTGCTACTTCAATGTTTTGAGCCTTTTCAAATAATTCAACATATTTGGAAGCGATATCTCCTAAAATGTTGACGCGCTTATTTGTCACTAATAGATCCACTAAGCTCGAAAACATTGGGTTTGTTTTTGGAAACACTGCCAACAAAGCTTCTTTTTTATCGCTAGATGTAATCATAGGACTTTGAAGCATATCGCTCAAGTCTTGATTTTCGCTAACAGATTTAGACACTAACATCATGTCCTCATTTATCGCTTCTGCCGTTTTCTGAGTTTGCGCTAGATCTAAAATCGCTTTCGCGTAACGAATTGCTGCTCTTGTTCCTGCCATTGTCTTAGTTCAATTTAGCTTCACTTAACATTGACTCAACTAATTTAAGTTGTTTGTCTTTGTCTGATAATTCTGCTTTCACAACTTTCTCTGCAATTTCTACAGACAAATTAGCTACTTGTGCCTTTAGGTCTGCTATCGCAGCTTGCTTTTCACTTGTAATCGCAGCTTGGGCTTGCTCAATAATTTTGTTTGCTTGAGCAGACGCTTCTCCTTTGGCATCTTCAATCATTGTGTTTTTTAACTCACGTGCTTCTTTGAGCATTGCCTCACGTTCTAAACGTGCTTCTTGTAATAACTTTTGGTTATCAGCTTGAAGGTTTTCCATTTCCTTCTTGGCGCTTTCTGCAGAAGCTAAAGCATTTTTAATACCTTCTTCTCTATCGTTAACCGCATTTAAAATTGGCTTCCATGCAAATTTTCTTAGCAATAATAAAAGTCCGATAAACAATAATGTTTGCCAGAAAAACAATCCTATAGAAAAATCTTCTAATAACTTCATAATATATAATTGTTATATCAATTTAATTTTTAATTAAAGCAACCTTGCAACCAACCGTTACAAGGTTACTTTGTTTGGTTTTGATTATACAGCAAATAAAGCCGCAAATCCAATACCTTCAATTAAAGCTGCTGCAATAAGCATAGCTGTTTGGATCTTACCGTAAGATTCTGGTTGACGAGCGATCGCTTCCATAGCAGAACCACCAATTTTACCAATACCAATACCAACTCCAATTACAACTAAACCTGCACCTACCATTACTGGGATTTCCATAATAAATATATTTAAAAATTAAACATTCAAATTCATATGATTACAAATGCTGAACATCACCTTCATGCTCTTCAGCATGGTCGTGAGTTTCTGCGGCAAAACCAAAGTAAAGCGCAGATAACATTGTAAAAATATATGCTTGTAGCAATGCTACTAATATCTCAATAAGTGAAATTGCGAAAGCCAATCCAAATGATAGTGGACTTCCTAACCAACTTTTGAAAATAAACATTAAACCTATTAAACTCATTAATACAATATGTCCTGCCTGCATGTTAGCATATAGACGTATTAATAATGAAAAAGGCTTGATAAAAATCCCTAATACTTCTATCGGGATTAATATGACGTAAAGAACCGCTTTTGCATACCATGGCATAGAATCTCCTAGGGGATCAAAAATATGCTTCCAATAATCTCTAGTTCCAGTTAAATTTGTCAATAAAAAAGTTAATATAGCCAAAGATGCTGTTACGGCTAAATTACCCGTAACATTAACCCCTAATGGTGTTAAGCCAAATATGTTTAAAAACCAAATAAAGAAGAATACCGTTAATAAAAATGGCATATACTTCATGTACTTTTTCTCTCCAATATTTGGAATCGCGATATCATCTCGAATGTAAAGTACAATTGGCTCAAAGAAACGTCCAAACCCTTTTGCAATTCCACCATTATTAGCATACGATTTTGCCAAGCCCCTAAACAAGAAGAACATTAGCAGTCCTGTAATGATTATCATTACTACACTTTTTGTGATTGAAAAATCTAGAGGTTTTATATTTGTTGGGTGATGCTCATCATCATAATTGATAGTTCCTTGAGCGTCGGTTTTATATATTTTACTATGGTATAACTTATAATAATCTCCACCGGCTTCAGCTACTGTTTCACCATGATGAAATTTTGAAGAAGAAAACACTTTCAAACCGTTATCCCACAGAATCACAGGAAGCGGAGCTCCTATGTATTTATGTTCTCCCGAATCAGTTGTGTAAGAGAACAAACTGAAGTCATAAGAATCTTTCAAGTGATGTTGAATATACTCTTTAATTTCAGATTTTTTATCTCCTTTTCCTTCACCTTCACTAGCAAAAGCAGTAAAGGATATTAAAAACAGTAATAAGGTAATTGTCTTAACAGTTATTCTTGTTCGCATATCACTTAAATAATAGTGGCTTAAAAATCGCTGCAAAGGTATAGTTTTATATCAAAAACAAAAACTATTTTAAACTTTATTTAATGATGGTGCATTGGGGGATAAAAATGGTTGTTTTATTCCAATTTGTTTAACCATTTTGCCAAGCTAGACGTTTCTATCACGAGACATAAAAGATAAGGAACAAAAAATGCTGCAAACTCAGGTTTAGAGATTATCCCATCGACTTTATATGAGCCGTAAAAAAGTATAAAAAAAACAGCAAACTTTAAAATACTTCCAGCGAGGAATAAAAACCCAAGTTGCTCTTTATACTTTTCTTTCATTCTAAGTAAAAACCAAAAAATTAAAATTGCTAAAACAGCGTTCACAAGATAAGCTAGTACAATTTTGTTTTCAAAAAGTGCATACTCAAGATAATTTAACACCAAAAGGTGCATGCCGAATGCGATAGAGAGTGTTAAGAGGAGTTTTAATGAAAATGTTATTAATGATTGATTCATTTATTTATGAATTCTATTAAGTTGTTTAATTACGATAAATAGAGAAGCTGCTACTCCAAATAGTGTACAAAAGATTATGTATAGTTTTTCTCCATCATTGTAAGTGCGATCGAGCCACTTCCCAAGCATAACGAAACCATAGATAATCGCTCCCATTTCAAAACCAATACCTGAGAGTATTGCAATGTTTTTAAGCTGTTTGCCCTTTTTCTGGGTTGGCTTGTCGTGGTCGTTGGATGGTTGTTTGTTTTGTTGGTCCATTATTCAATTCTTTAAGAGCGCCTTTCATCATACAAGTCGCGTTAAAAGTTGCACCAGGTTCTACTGCTAGTTTACCAACTTCAACTTCGCCTTCAACATGTGCAGACGACTTTAAAGATAGGGTGTCAGATAGCATTAATTTGCCTGAAAACTTACCTTCTATATCTGCGTTAGCACTTTTTAATGTCCCATTGATAATTCCTGTTTTACCAATTACTACCTTTCCTGGAGTTTTAATATTGCCTTGAATTGAACCTTCAATTCGAAAGTCACCTTCGCTAATAATATCTCCTGTAATTATAGTGCCTTTAGCGATTGTGTTTTGTTGTGAAATTGTTTCTGTAGCCATACGTACTGTTTTTTTATCTGAAAACATAGGTCAAAATTATTGAGATTCTAAGTATTCGTTTAAGTTTTTGTGTCGTTGTACAATTTCGTAGTTAGGCGAAGAAATTGAATGAAAATTTCGGTCAATTTTTAGTTTATTCTCTTTTAATATTTGAGCGAATCCAGCTGCTCCTTGTATACTTTTTAAGCCATGTACGACCACAAATGTGGTGTTGGCATCATAAAAATCGACAGAAGAAGACAAATCGAAATAACTGACTTTTGAAATCGCCTCGTCTAATTTTTTTACAAAGTCTTCAATTTGATCTTTTTCAGCATTTGCAAAAGGGTATAATACATTAAAGTGTTTTGCCGTATCATCACTAACAAATTCTTTTTTAGCGAAAATAGGAATAGCTGTGGTCATAATCTCCTGTGCTTTTTTCCCTTCTTCGGAATTTGGATAGGTTAAGGCAATGTAGTTGACGCCTTTTTTATAGGCTTCAAAACCATTTAACCTACCGTTGGCAGAGGCCTTTAATATTTCAAACTTTGGCACGGTTGGATCCCCTTCAAATTGAGTAATATATTCATCTGCTTTAGCAACAACTTGTACATATTCTTGTTTTGTAAATTGTTCATAGAGCTTTTCATATAGGCTTTCTGGACTACTTTCATCTTTTAAAAACTCCGATTTAGGATTTAATAAAATCTTTGCATAACGAGATTCTGGATACGTCCTAATGACATCTTCCTTGATTGCTTCAGCTTTCACGCTGAGCTCTAATTCCATATATATTTTATACAAATTGTATTTTGACGGCAGAATTAAGCGGTCTTCTGGATTATTTTGCAACAAGGCTTCGAGCTTATTCATTGCTAATTCATACTCTTTGAACTTTTCCTTATAAATCATCCCTAATTGATAGTAGGCAAAGTTGCGTTCTTTTGCTAAACTATCAACTACTTTTTGATCTGAAGGGATTTTAGAGATATAAAAATCTGGATCAAATCGTTCTTCGTCAGAAGCATTAGCAGCTATAACTTTGGTTTCATTAGAACTATTAGCTCTAATTTTAGTATCAGAAAGTCTCCAATTATCCTTTAATTCTCGGTTTCCCCATATTTTTACAAATTCATTTTTCCCGTAGGCTACTGTAGTTTGATTATAAAAATAGAATTGGTCTTCTTCCTTGCCTCTTTTATCTCCTGAAGCAGCCTTTAAGGTTTGGCTTTTTACCTTATTTAAAGATTGCTGCATTCCTGTGTTTTCATTACGACGTGCTTCTGCTTCAGCTTCTGCTTTTTCTTTTTCAGCAAGAACTTTTAATTCATCAGTGTAGGATTTAAAGTATGTCAATCTATCTTCATCTGATAAATTCACTAGTCTTAAAATACTATCATTGACTTGAGCGATATCTTCGTAATAAATGACATCATCCAGATTTTCACGTTTACGTTTAACGACTCGGTATGGCTTAGAATTAAGCTTCATATGTTGCATCGTACTATCGTAATAGGCGCCAGCTAATCTATACTCTGCCTTATCGAAACTCATATCGCCAAGCGTTAGATAATCTCTAGAAATTAATTCTTTATCTCCTAAATTGGTGCGCAAGGACTTATTGTAATATGCCATAGCCAAAGAATCTCTTTCATTTGACCTGTGAAATTCGGCAATACGATAATATATTTTGTCTAAAAACGGGCGGTTCTCACGATCTTCTTCAAGACCTGTGAGGTATTCTAAAAAGATAACAGGATCATCATTATTTTTGTCGAAATTATAAGATTTGGCCAAATGTGCATTAATATAATACGCTCTAGGTACTTTTCTATGCAATTCAATGACATTATCAAAAGCTATATTAGCACTATCCTTCTTTCCGAATTCGTTATACAATTGACCGATAATATAATTATAACGAGCAAGCTCTTTTTTCTTTTGAGTGAATTGGGCTGCTAAGACTAGTTGTGTAAGAGCGCTATCTTTAGCTTTAATATTGATATAGGCCTGAGCCATCATTGAAGTGGCATCAGCCATATCTTGATCTTCTAATTCTTCTTGATCTAGAAGGCGTTTTAAATTTTTGAGTGCCAGTTCATTGTTTTCTAGACGTATATTAGTTTTCTCTCTCCAAACTTTCGCTGTATTTATCTTGTCACTAGCAGGATACTTGTACAAAATATAATTGAAAGCTTCTAGTGCTGGCACAAATCGCTGATCAAAATAGCGTGCTTCACCAAGTAGTAAATAAGCTTCATCAATTTGAGGATTATGCTCTTTCCCTTTGATATTCATCCCGTGTTTTTGAACCGCTTTAATCGCCTTTTCTTCTGCGCGTTCGAAATCTTGATTCTTAGATTTACCTGGAAGAACAACCTCATCTTTGACCTGCATACGCTCTATTGGTAGCAATTCCCAAAAGTTATCGGTAGAAGCATCGTCAACCGATTCTCTACCCTTTTCCAAAGCAATATACCCGTTATAAAGCACATTATATTTGGTGCCTAAAGCGTGAAAATTTCGGTTTATGAATGTATTTTTTTTACGTGAACAACTTGTGATTACAATTGCTACGCAAAACAGTGATATAAAAACTTTATAAGAGGTATTCAAAAGGTTTAGTTTTTTGTAAATACTATAACTAAAATAGCCAGCATATATTATGCAGTGCTGTAAAAATAAGCATCTTTTTGAATTATCCTCTAAAAATAGGCGGATTTTAGCCCAACAGCCTTAGGTTAGACCGTCTCTGTTCCTGAAAAATGAACTTCCAGTTCTTTTAAAGTAGCGTCATTAGTTTCAAGGTCCTTCACAACCTCTCCTTTTTCTAATACCACAATACGCTCACAAACGTCTGTGACATGCAATAGATCATGACTAGAGACTAACACCGTTACGCCTTGTTTTTCTGCTAAGTTTTTAATGATTCCTTTCAGCCGTATTTGTGTTGTTGGATCTAGGTTTGCGAAAGGTTCATCAAGGATAATTACTTCTGGGTTTCCAATGAGTGCGGCTACAATTCCAGCTTTTTTCTGGTTTCCTTTACTAAGATCACGAAGGTATTTTTTTTGTCCTAAAATCTCTCCGTGAAAAAAGTCTTCAAATTGAGAGACGAGATTATCTACATCGGCTTTATTCTGACCGCGAAGTTCACCAATGAAATAAAAATATTCCTCAGGCGTAAGATAACCAATCAAGAAACTTTCATCAATAAATGCTGATGTAAATGGTTTCCAATCTTCACTTTCGTGAACTAATATGTTATTACTTTGAATTTGTCCGCTTGAAGGCTTAATCAAGTCTAAAAGCAAACTAAAGTAGGTTGTTTTTCCAGCTCCATTATTTCCAACTAGTCCAAAACTCTGACCTTTAGGAATGCTTAAATTATCTATTTTTAAAACGGTCTTACTACCGTATGATTTCGAAAGATTAGTTGTTTCTATCATGAGTTTTTTGGTATTAATCTTGACTAAAAGCGTCAATCATTTTATATTTTGAATCTACATACTTTTGTGTAATGAATTTCATCAGCTTTTGGTGTAAAACGATCCCTATTATTCCTAATAATGTTAGTACGACACACCCAATTTCAAAGCTTGCGATAGCGTATGTTATTCCGAAGATCGCCAAAGGCAACAACATTAATGGAATTCCAATAAGCCATTGCACTGCTCCTGTCCCTTGGTAGTTAAATGCGGCACGTTGGTTAAGATCTATTTTTTTTCTATTAAAAGACCCACCGTACATGATGACATGCGTATTGACTCCAATATTATAAATTGCTGCTGCAAAATGTGCTAATAAGATTTTCCATCCGAAATACACATATGGAATACTTAATACAAATAGAATAATTACGCTTAATGCCATGAGTGTAAATTTCGATTTTAAATACTGTTCGTATTTTATGTTTTGGCTCATTAACAACTTATAATACCCACTATCCCATGCAGGAATAAATTGACCAAAATTCATTAAGAATATCCCTGTTACAAAGATTCCTACAAAAGCAAAAAACCATGGCATATCAGCATATACAGGGTTTGGATAAAAGAACAAGCCATACAACAACCCAATGAGTAATAACCAAATTGAAGATTTAGAACGCTTGTTTCTCCAAAGGAGTTTTAAGTCTAACTGCATAAAGGGAGCAATATCTCCAAAACGTTTGGTCCATTCCATATTAGAGGCATTGACCTCTGTAACCTTTGTTTTTAAAGAGCTATCTAGATAAAGCTTGTTTTTTAGCTGTTTGAAATTGACGATATACAATCCAACTAAAACCAAAATTGGGATAAGAATAAAAATAGGATTATTATAAATACCCATAAAACCATTAGATACTAAATCTGTAAACGATATGGCATCAAAATAGTTAAGAGCAAACAACCCTCCAGCAAATACAATCACTGGTAGGAAAGATAGTTCTGTTTCCGAAGCAAAACTCTCAATAATAAAGTTTAAGAAATTTACAATGAGCGTTCCTACAATAATAGCTAACAACCAAATTAAGACCGATGCTGTCGGATATCCGTTGAGCAGCAATGCGATGCTAAAAGGTACAAAGGCAAAAAGCGGTAAAAAATTAAAAAATGAAAATGCCGATTTCCGCAACACATAATTAACCACTTTACTTCGTTTTATTGGTAAGGGTAATAATGGTTTAACCGACATTACAGGTAGCTTCTGAAAAAAGAAACGCATGACAATATCTGCCAGAATGTAGAAAAATAATAAACCATTAACAATTACGAATGGGTCTTGCTCTGGGAATGCTTTTTTAAGCCCTGGATATAAAGCAATCCCTAAGAGTAGAAATATCCCGATAAAATACAAAGCTAAAAATATCATCAAGATATTGATTGCAATGCTTTTACCGAAACTTGCCGAACGAAAGAATTTCTTCCATTCTAGATTTAAAAAATGCTTAAGTTTCATATTATAAGGTTGATTAGGAATGACTAGTTAGAATACTTTTGAGCAATTTGAGATAAATTCATTCCCCAAGTTTGACCAATCATCATTCCTGCTTGAGTCATTGCTGTTTGTTTTGAGGCTAATTTCTTCCCAATATCAGACTTATAAAATGCCACTAATTGAGCAATATCTTCCTCACTGAATTCATTCATATACACATCAGCCAATTGACTATATAAATCATCAAGTGTCCCTTTGGCCTCTTTTGTATAAGCTTCTTTTTTATCGGCAGGCACCATAGATCCAATTTGAGAAATGGCGTTGTCAAATGCATCAGCTGTTCCGGTAAGTTTAATAAATTCAACAGTTTGTAATTTAAATTTTGAAGTATCTTGAGCATTTATTGAAAATGTAAAAACGAATGCTAAAACAAAGAGTAAATTTTTCATAGATGTAATTTTTATTAATGTGACAAGTTAGTATGCAATGATATGAATTTGTTACAAACAAAATTCAGGATATGCCTCTTTTAACAGCTCATCAGCCTTATTGGGTAGCAACTGTAAACTGACGTAAAGTAGTAGACAGCAACTGGTGAAGCTCAAAGAGGCGATAGCAATTGCGGTCTGATTACCATATAAGACGTCGGAATAATTTATCACATTAGCGAGCTGTGAAATAAATATTAAGTTAATCCCTGATGCTTGCCGAAAAATAATCTGTTCTAGAAGCCACTTCTTATCTGTTTTTTGTTTTCGCCTTCTAAATTGACGGTTTAACTGAATAATCTTATATACTGTCCAAATTATAGTTACGATATAGGCTGCAATAAATGCATATTCTGAAATGGATGAGGAAAATATCATATAACACAGTGCAAATAAACTTAAAGTAGTCATCACTTTCGGTAAAGTAAACCACGTTTTAAGCTCATGCCAAAGGCATTTTAAATAGCGTTTATTCATTGCTTTTTGACGTTTTTCAACTATTTCTGCGAATCCATAAATGCCAAATTTTTTAAAAGACTTATTTCTCGCCTGATCAAAAGTTAGCTCAGGTTCAACCCTCCATATGGCCTCAATATCATTGGCAAGGTGATCTACTAATTCGGTTTGTAAATCATAATATTCTACAAAGTGTTTGATAGTAAACGCATATAAATTTTCTATTTGATCTTGAGATACTTTCATAATTATACCAGAAATTTATAATGCTTACGGTAATAATTTATAACTGAAATGCTAAGTCGAATTAAAATAAGACTAAGCGTAATTGTTAAACTAAAATATAAGGTCAATACCAAAAAATTTATTTGTTCGTTGACATATCCTTTTAATAAAATTGATATTAGATTAAACACTTGGAAAGACATAATGTATACAAATCCCATTCGCTCTATTCCTGAAAATCGCGACAGTTTAAAGACCTGTAGTGCAATGATATAAATAATAACAAACGGTACAACAGAGAGTATTGGGAAAAAAGCCACTATTTTGCTGATACTATCAACATCAATAATTTGAACAAGCTGATAAAACCCTAAAAAAATAATACAGAATACTAAAAACGTCGAGGGTTTAAAACTATAATAAACCAATTCCTTCAAAATCGTCTTATCTGAATTCCTTAAAAACTGTTTGTTGTTTTCTAACAGGTTAGTTTTTTGCTCAATCATGTAGTCTTTAAATACATCATAGAAATGAAAAGTTGGATTGTCTGCCATGCGTTTTTCTATAGCCGACGCAACATGATCTGTCATTTCCATTCTGATATCAGCATAAAACACCTCCGAATTTTCTAAGTAATTCTCAATGAACTGGATATTATCTTTAGATAGTTTGGCCATTATTCAATACTCCATTTTGGATTGACTAAAACTTGCATAGTCTTTATATATTCATGTAATTCGTTGAGCTTACTCTTGGTTTCTCTTGTGCCTTTATCGGTTAACTTATAATATTTACGCAACCTGTTATCCACTTTCATGACCTCAACATCAAGCAATCCATCGGCTTCTAATTTGTGAAGTGCTGGATACAAGGCGCCTTCGGTGATATTAAGCTCGCCCTTGGTAAGTGCTTTCACTTTTTGAGTAATCTCATAACCATACATTTTATCGCTTTCATCTAGAAGCTTTAAAATAATGGTAATCAAACTTCCCTTGTATAATTTGGAATTAGCCATAACACAAATATACATAAAACTCTTATGCATATAAAAATTATGTATTAAATTTTAACTAATTAACTAGCCATATGTTTTAGCTTCTTTATTTTTGCAAAAAATAATCGTATGTCACAGTTTCATAAACTCGTTATAAATTCAGTTACAAAAGAAACCGAAAATGCAGTCACGTTAAGTTTCGATATTCCAAAGAATTTACAATCTGAATACAGATTCATCGCTGGTCAATATATTACTCTAAGAACTCATATTAATGGTGAAGAAATACGCAGAGACTACTCGATTTGTAGTGCTCCAAAAAGCGGTGAGCTCACCGTGGCTATTAAAGAAGTAACAGATGGTACCTTTTCTAAATATGCCAATCGCAGTATTAAAGTAGGAGATGTTATAGATGTTGCTTCTCCTAATGGTCGCTTTATTTTTGAACCAGACCCATCTAAAAAACGTACCATCGCCGCATTTGCTGCCGGTAGTGGAATCACTCCTATTATGAGTATCGCAAAAGACTTGCTAGAAGAGGAGCCCAAAAGTAGTTTTATTTTAATCTACGGAAATAGAACTCCGAAGGAAACCCTCTTTCTGGACGATATTGTAAAACTTAATACTGAATACCCAGATAGATTTGATGTGAAATTTGTTTATAGTCAGTCTCAAGAAGACGATGCTTTATTTGGACGAATTGAGAAAAGCACGGTTAATTTCATACTTAAAAACAAATACAAAGATCATAACATAGACGCTTTCTATATTTGTGGCCCAGAGCAAATGATACATACTGTACAAGATGTATTGCTCGATAATGGTATCGATAAAAACACTATTTTATTTGAACTATTTACGATTCCAGTTTCTGAAGTAGCATCCAGCAATACTGATGTTTTAGATGGTCAAACCAAAGTGACCGTTCTAATTGACGATGAAGAAGCATCATTTCTGATGGATCAAAACAAAACAGTTTTAGAGGCAGCTTTGGCGGAAGACTTAGATGCACCTTATTCGTGTCAAGGTGGAATTTGTAGCAGTTGTATTGCAAGAATTACTGAAGGTGAAGCTACAATGCGACAAAACAATATTCTTACTGATGGCGAACTTAAAGAGGGATTAATCTTAACATGCCAAGCTCATCCTACAACACCTACCTTATTTGTAGATTATGATGATGTTTAAATTAATAAGCCTCTGAAAACAAAAACCTGTTACTTGTGTTTTTATCGAGAAAACAAAAGATAATCAAGCATATTCTTAATGTGCAAACCCAATCAAAATAAATCGGTTACTGATTAGGGCTTAATCACAGAAATTATCTAAAAACACTAAATCATGCCTCATTCTTATGGAATGGGGCTTTTTTCAAATGAGTTCTGAAATAACCTTAGATACAATTTGTTGCGGAGGTATGCTGTTCATGACCTTTTCATAACCCTCCGGATGCTTATTCCCATAAACTGAAGTCGGAATTTTAGGATACCTGCTTTTATCGGCTATTATTGCAGAATCGATGGTGTGATTAAACGGTAAAAAGCCAGCATATGGATGTGTTATTCCCCAAACTGAAATTACCTTTATACCAAGCATTGCTGCTAAATGCGCATTTCCAGAATCCATAGAGAGCATCACATCAAGGTTAGATATAATATCTAATTCTTCAGATAATGAAAACACACCTGCTAAATTAATAACGTTTTCATATTGAGTAGCGATTTCTTGAAGTCTTTTAGATTCCTCATCTCCTGCACCAAACAACAATACCTTAAAGTCTTCTGATAAGGTTTCGATTACTGAAGTCATTAAATCTAAAGGATACTGTTTCCCCTTGTATGCCGCAAAAGGCGCAACACCAATCCACTTTTTTGGTTCTTCGCCAATAACTTCTAGATACTTCGATGATAGATTTTCTTTTTGAGGAAACTGGACTGAAGTGATGTCTATCGGATAGCCTAAACGCAAAAAAACATCGGCATAACGTTGATGGGTGCTTTTTAATTGCTCAAATTTTTTCCCACTAACTAAAGCTTTTTTCTCCTGTCTTCCCTTATTTATTTGTACCGCCTCTTTTCCAAAGAGAAAAAATTTCAAAATGGTACTGCGCAATACATTATGTAAATCTGCTATTGCATCAAATTGCAAAAGACTGAGTTCTCTTGATAGTTTCCAGAGCCCGTATACACCTTTGTGACGTCCTTTTATCTCTATCTCTACAACTTGAATATTGGGTATGTTTCTAAATAATGGTTTAAAAAAAGGCTTTGTTAATATCGTAAGTTTAACCTCTGGGTATTGTTCTCTAAATGCACTTATTACAGGAACGGTCATTGCAACGTCGCCCATAGCAGAGAGACGAATAACTAGGATGTGTTTTGGTTTTGGCATCTTTTAACCCTTCCAGTTTTTGGTTCAAACCCCAAAAGAAATTTTCCCTAAGAAAGGGAAGACATAATTTAAGACCGTATTATTTTTGACTTCTTAACACAGGGTTAAGTTCGTCATCATTATACATTTTCATTTGCTTATATACTTTCATGTACTTGTCACCTTTACTAATATCTTCTAACAAAGTATCAATTGCTGTAGATAAATCTACTCGTTGTTCTAGCAGTATCTGTAGCTTTTTTTGGCATGACTCACGATGGCTTGTCGAAGCATTTTCTCGTGTAGCCTCTTCATTCATATGGTAGATTTTAAGTGCTAAAATTGATAATCTGTCTATTCCCCATGCCGGACTCTCGGTATTAATCGTAGCGTCAGGTTTTGCGATTACAGTTTTATACTTTTCTAGAAAATAACTGTCAATATACTCGACCATATCTGTTCTATCTTGATTGGAAGCATCAATTTGACGTTTTAGTTTTAAAGCGGCTACAGGATCTATTTGTGGGTCGCGAATAATATCTTCGTAGTGCCATTGGACAGTGTCAATCCAACACTTTCGGTATAATAAATGTTCAATTAGGTTTGAATCTTTGTTGTAAACATTAGAAAACGGTTGATCGACCGAATTTATAATATGGTACTTTTCAATAACCTCTTGAAATAATTTATTTGCGTTTTCTGAAAACATAATGTGTGAATTTAAAGTGCAAATATATAAGTTATTATTAACTTTAACCGACTAAATAACGCGCCTAATACATGCATATTCATAATCTTTCTGAAGATAATTCTATTTTAAATTCTTTTATTTCTGAAATACGTGATATAGACCTACAAAATGACCGTATGCGATTTAGAAGAAACGTTGAACGTATAGGGGAGGTTCTATGTTATGAAATGAGTAAAACCTTAGCGTATGCATCAAAAACGATAACGACTCCTCTGGGTCAAAGTCACACTAAATTATGCAGTAATGAAATTGTATTATGTTCGATCTTAAGAGCTGGTTTACCCTTACACAATGGTCTTTTGAATTACTTTGACGGCGCAGACAACGCTTTTATTTCGGCGTATCGGTATCATAAATCCAATACAGAATCGTTTGAGATTGTTGTTGAATATTTGGCTTGCCCAAATTTAGAGGGTAAAACACTTATTTTAGCAGACCCTATGCTAGCAACAGGTCAATCAATGGTGGCAACTTTTGAGGCTTTGAAGCCATTTGGAACTCCAAAAGACATTCACCTTATTAGTGTTATTGGTGCTCAAGACGGTGTCGATTTAGTTGCTAGTCACTTTTCAGAAAACTCACATTTGTGGATTGCTGCAATTGATAGTACACTGAGTGATAAGGGCTATATAGTCCCAGGGTTAGGAGATGCTGGAGATCTATCGTTCGGGAAAAAATTACAACAATAAAATAGCTACAGGCGTTAATAACATAACCCAAAGCAAGGTCTCTTTAAACCATTTTTCTGAAATTCCTTCAAGATAATTCGTGATAATAATTGCTAAAGGGGCAAAGAGAAAAATAAATTCACTTCCATTTTTAGTGGGCGCAAATCCAACTATTAGCAATCCTAAAAGTACTGCAATTAGTATTAAAGAAAATGACGGCCTATAACTTTTCATTTGGGATTTTATATTCTGAATATAATAAAACAAAGACCACAACCCAACCGAAAATAACAATGTCGCGCCAATGATAATTTGTTTTGAATTTAAAGGACTAAAATCAAAACTGATGTCAAAAAAACCAACTGTGTAATTGAGAATGTCCACATCTATAACCACCAAATATGAAATAACTAAAACCGCAACGGTGGCCACACCAATGCAAGGGATAATGTAGTTTTTTAAATCGCTTATTCGGTATACTAATAATGCTGCAAAAACAAGGACAAGAAATACAGCGGACCAAGTATAGAACAATATCGCAATACTTATCCAAAATGCAGAATCAAACAATTTTTTCTTCACCTCTTTTTGTGATCTCAAACTAATTAACCGACGTAATGCCAATAAAACGAATAAATTTGATAGCAATGCAGATGTATTACTCAACGTTTGTGGCATCAAGGCAAAAAATAAGACAAAAAGTAAGATGCTATAACTGTTTTTCTTTGTTAAACTATTTCTAGTTACGAAAAAATCAAAGACGAAAACGGATAGCAGGGCCATCAAAAAAAGACCTAACTGCTCGGTAAAATAAAATAAATCAAAACTGTTATTACTGTTTATAAATTTACTCCAAATGTAAATGACCAGTAACATCATACTTATCACGATATAGTGAATAGGTTTTGATTTGCTAAAAAAATTTGAAATCATTGATGTGTCTTAAATTGAAAAAAATATGTAATTTTGCATTGTAAATATATGATTATACCTTGAAGCTCATGAAGAGTTTCTAAAAAACATCTTGAAAATGAAAGACTTTTTTTACGCTATAGAAGACTTATTTGTTAATGTTTTATTTGCACCCTATGATTGGTTAAGAGCCCTAGAATTAGAAAATTGGTGGACAGCCAATATATTTTCATGGCTTTTTATCATCATTGGAATATTAGCCATGGTGTATTGGATGTTACAACTTAAAAAATTCAATGATAATAATGAAGAAGACAAGAGTATCACTTCTCATTCTTACCTATAATTTATAAATCAAAACCAATATCTTTTCGATAATCCATCTTATCAAAATATAGTTTTTCTATGTTTTGATAAGATTTTTTTATGGCTTCTTGGTATGTATTACCATATGAAGTGATTGCCATCACGCGTCCTCCAGATGTTACGATTTTATCTCCTTTTACAATAGCTCCAGCGTGAAATGGGATTGAATCTACGATGTGTTCTAATCCTGTTATTTCTTTTCCTTTTTCATAGGCCTCAGGATAACCTCCAGAGACTAACATTACTGTTGTTGCGGCTCTTTGATCTATTTCTATTTCAATCTCATTTAATCGTTCTTCTGAAATTGCCTTAAAGATTTCAACAATATCTGTCTTCAATCTTGGCAATACCACTTCAGTTTCAGGATCACCCATTCGCACATTGTATTCAATCACTTTAGGATCATTCCCTACTTTAATAATCCCAATAAAGACAAACCCTTTATACGGTAAGTTGTCCTTTTTTAGACCCTCAATGGTTGGTTTTACGATACGATCTTCAATTTTATGAAGAAACTCTTCTGAGGCAAAAGGCACAGGTGATATAGCTCCCATTCCTCCAGTATTCAAGCCTGTATCGCCTTCTCCTATGCGCTTATAGTCTTTTGCTGTTGGTAGCATTTTATAACTCTTCCCATCAGTAAGAACGAAGCAACTCAATTCTATCCCATCTAAGAATTCCTCAATGACCACTTTAGAACTTGCCACTCCAAATTTAGCTTCAACAAGCATATTTTTAAGTTCGGCTTTAGCTTCGTCGAGATTATTCAATATCAATACGCCCTTTCCCGCAGCTAAACCATCAGCTTTTAATACATATGGTGGTTTTAATGTTTCTAAAAAACGATACCCTTCTTCTACATTTGTTGCGTCAAAACTTTTATATGCAGCGGTAGGAATATGGTGTCTAAATAAAAACTCTTTAGCAAATTCCTTACTACCTTCTAATTCTGCTGCGGCTTTTTGAGGACCAATAACTGCAACCCCTTTCAATAGGTTATCATCCAAAAAGAAATCATGTATCCCTTGAACTAAGGGGTCTTCTGGTCCAACGACAACCATCTCAATGTTATGCTGAATAACCAAAACTTTGATTGCTTCAAAGTCTGTTACTTTTAAATTAACGTTAGTCGCTATTTGAGCTGTGCCAGAGTTTCCGGGAGCAACAAAAAGTTTGTCGCATAATGGGCTTTGTGCTATTTTCCAAGCGAAAGTATGTTCTCTCCCTCCCGAACCAAGAATTAAAATTGTCATCGTTTCAATTTGTTTGTGTAAAAATAATCGTTTTTAGCTTTTACGAAGTTTCCTGACAAGACTTTTTTTCTTTACTTTACCAGAAATACTAACACTTTTTGTTTTTGAACGTCTTTGATTTTTCTTTACGGTTAAATGGCTTTCCTTTAAATAAGGCTAAAGACGAGCTATTGCGCATCCAAAGTAAGAACAGTCAGGATTTTGAGCGCCACATCATACAAAAACGGCGTGATATTGTATCTTATCATTTGGCTCATAACTCATTCTATGCATCCTTCATTGGCACCATTGATACAAAAGACTGGAATTCTATACCTGTCATGACGAAGAGACATTTACAGCTGCCACTTGAAGAACGATTATCGGAAAGTTTCTCAACAAAGACAGTTTACGTCAACAAAACCTCGGGTTCTTCTGGAGATCCATTTGTGTTTGCAAAAGATAAGTTTTGTCATGCCATGACTTGGGCAATTATACAAAACAGATTTGGATGGTATGGATTAGATTTTAACACCTCTAAGCAGGCGCGTTTTTACGGTATCCCTTTGGATAAAAAAGGCTATTACAAAGAACGTATTAAAGATGTATTGAGTAACCGATTTCGTTTTTCAGTGTTCGATTTAAGTGATACAGCTTTTGAAAAACATTTAAAAAAATTCGAATCAACAGCTTTTGTTTATATCAACGGCTATACGAGTTCTATTGTGCAATTCGCAAAGTTCTTAGAGCGAAAACAACTCATATTGAAAACGATTTGTCCTTCATTAAGCGCATGTATTGTCACCTCAGAAATGTTATTCGATAAGGACAAAACGCTCATGGAAACCTACTTTGGAATTCCAGTTATAAATGAATATGGTGCTTCAGAATTAGACCTCATCGCCTTTCAAAACCAAAAAAACGAATGGCAACTCAATAGCGAGACCTTATATATTGAGATTTTAGACTCTAATGACCGCATATTACCTCATGGCGAAGAAGGTCGGATAGTTATTACTTCATTATATAATAAAGCGCATCCTTTTGTAAGATATGATATTGGTGACCTCGGAGTTATTTCAGAACATTCCACTTTGCGACTACCCATCTTAAAAACATTAATTGGTCGAACCAATGACATTGCCATATTACCAAGTGGAAAAAAAGCTGCTGGATTGACTTTTTATTATATTACTAAAAGCATCATCGAGGATGATGGCAATGTAAAAGAATTTGTTATTGAACAGCTTAAAAAGGAGCATTTCAAAATAAAATATGTGAGTACCAAAGCCCTTTCCGAAGGAAAAATAAATACTATTATACAAGAAATGATCAACTATCTTGAAGACGGGTTAACCATTACATTTGAAAGACTACAAGAATTAAAACGGTCTAAAAGTGGGAAACTAAAACAATTTACCTCTTTAGTTACAAAAGAATAATGAACAGAGATATTTTAATCATAACGAGCTATTATCCTCCTGAAATAGGTGCAGCCTCAAATAGAATATTTCATTTAGCCAATGGTTTGCAAAAGCATGGTTTTGAAGTGAGTGTTTTGACACCATTACCCAATTATCCCACGGGTAAAATTTTTGAAGCCTATAGGGGTAAATTTAAACAACGTTCAACAGAAAATAATATCAACGTACACCGTCTTTGGATTTATGCTAGCAATTCAAAACATAAATTATTCCGCTTATTTGCCATGATATCCTACAGCCTTAGTCTATTATGGTTTTTTATATGGCATAAATTACCTAAAACCGTAATCATACAATCACCTCCATTACTTGTAGCGTTTACATGTATGCTATGTATAAAAAGCAAAGGCAGGAACCTTATTCTAAACGTCAGTGATCTTTGGCCTATAGCCGGTTTAGAATTGGGTGCCTTTAAGAAAAACTTTAGTTATAAACTTCTTGAAAAAATTGAACGATTTAATTATAAAAGGGCTAATCTAGTATTAGGACAAAGTGATGAAATATTAACTCATGTAAAGTCCATTTTTTCTGATAAATCCACCTTTTTATATCGAAATTTCCCTGATTTTATAGCTCCCACTATCACAAAACACGCTACAGAGGGCAGACTAAAAATTGTTTATGCAGGTCTTTTAGGAATTGCGCAAGGTATTTATAAACTATGTCAAGAGTTAGATTGTCCAGATACAGAATTACACATATATGGTTCTGGTGCAGAACAAATTAAAATTGAACAGTTTATCAAAGAGCATCCTGAATTACCTATATTTTATCATGGTCATGTTAGCAGACAAGAATTGCATTCACAGTTGTTGCATTATAATATTGCTATCATCCCTTTGCTAAATCGCATATATGGAAGTGTCCCTTCTAAAATTTTCGAATACGCGAGTTTAGGGTTGCCAATGGTATATTTTGGAGGCGGCGAAGGAGAAGGAATTATAAACAGATTAAACTTGGGATGGGTTGCAAAAGCTGGAGATTACAAAGATTTAAATCATGTTTTATCAACTATTGATGGTGTTGAACTTTCCGAAGTAAGACGAAAAAAGATACAAAATACTGCGTTAGTTCAATTTGATTTCAACAAACAATTGATCGATTTAATCGCACTACTTTAGTAGGCTTTATCTTCCCCTTTAACGGCATTAACAAAGGTTTGGGTGATGATTTTAAGATCTAATAATAATGACCAGTTTTCGATATAAAATATATCGTATTTCACACGGCCAATAATGTCTTTATCCGTTTCAATTTCTCCGCGAAAACCGCTTACCTGAGCTAAACCTGTGATCCCAGGTTTAACAAAGTGACGCACCATAAATTTATCAACTCTCTTTGCATACATATTAGTATGACTTACCATATGCGGTCTTGGACCAACAACAGACATATCCCCAAAAAGCACATTGAAAAACTGAGGTAATTCGTCTATACTGGTTTTTCTAATCAACTTTCCAATCTTAGTAATACGCTGATCACCACGAGTTGCTTGATACAAATGTGCATCTTTATTAGGCGTCATTGATCTAAACTTATAACAGTCAAACTCTTTGTAGTTAAATCCATTTCGAGATTGCTTGAAAAATACAGGACCTTTAGATTCTAACTTTATCAATATGGCAATAATAGGAGTTAACCAAGACAAAATAAATATGATGACCAAACTAGAAAATAAGATATCGAACATACGTTTTACCACCATATTAAAAGAATCTTCTAAAGGAATGTTTCTTAAAGATATAATGGGTATGTAATCGTAATACTCGTATTTCAGTTTCTTAGAATAGATTTCCTTGTTATCAGGTAAGAATTTCAGAATTTTTAGATTGTTATCGGCAAAATCGGAGATCTCATCAATTTGTTTGTTGGAGAGTTCTGATATTGAACAATAAATCTCATCAACATATTCGTCTATAATATATTGAAAATAAGGTTCTAGGTCTATATCTTTCTTCTGTTCAAGGCTAAAGGTTTTTGAATGCACGTAACCGTATTCGGGATTCTTATTAAAAAAATTTTCTAGTGCATGTGTTTTTTTATTAGCTCCGAAAATGACCGTTTTTCTAAAATTACCCCCAAATGAAACTCGATATTTTTGCAATAAGTAATAAATGGCAAACTTTACAAAGGTAATGGATAAAAATACGGCAATAATGTACTTAAAGATGGTATTTGGGTATATGTTTAAGTTGTAATAATATCCTGAAAACGAAAAAATAATTAAGGTAAAGATCACCATTTGTCTAAATGTCAAAGAAAAAATCTTAACCTCTCTAGTATAGCGGTAAACTTCGTAAAACTTAGAATATACAGATAATGTTATCCATGAAATGGTAGTGAACGTAATAAAAATAATAGGATCAATATTTTTGAAAAAATAAAATATAGCAAAGCCATTGATAATACTTAAATCAATCAAATATGAAATAGGTCTTAAATACCCTGAATATCTTCCGTGTTTAAATAAACTCAATTTATGTTTTTATATGTTTAGAAAAGTCTCTGTGTTCTCTTTTAAACAATTCTTCCTGAGACAATGTTTTAAAATATTCAAAAGTTTTTTTCATTCCTTCTGTTCTATTCACTTTAGGTTCCCAATTTAAAAGTGTTTTAGCTAAGGTGATATCTGGCTGTCTTTGCATTGGATCATCAACAGGCAAATCTTTATAAATTACTTTTTGAGTTGTATTGGTAAGCCTAATAATTTCTTCGGCAAAATCGCGAATAGAAATCTCATTTGGGTTACCAATATTCACTGGATACACATAATCGCTAAACAATAACCTATAAATCCCTTCTACTTGGTCGTCAATATAGCAAAATGATCTGGTTTGAGAACCATCTCCAAAAACAGTTAAGTCTTCTCCTCGAAGTGCTTGTCCCATAAATGCAGGAATCACCCTTCCATCGTTCAATCGCATTCTTGGGCCGTAGGTATTAAAAATACGTACAATTCTAGTTTCTATTCCATGAAACCTATGGTAGGCCATGGTAATCGATTCTTGAAAGCGTTTAGCCTCGTCATATACACCTCTTGGACCAATAGTATTTACATTGCCATAATAGTCTTCAGTTTGAGGGTGAACTAATGGGTCACCGTATACTTCAGAAGTTGAAGCAATCAATATTCTAGCTTTTTTGGCTTTTGCTAAACCCAATAAATTATGGGTTCCCAACGCCCCAACTTTAAGTGTTTGAATTGGGATTTTTAAATAATCAATTGGACTGGCAGGAGATGCAAAATGAAGTATATAATCTAGGGGTTTGTCTATTTCTATGAATTCTGTGACGTCATGTTCAATAAATTCAAATTTTGAATTTGATTCAAGGTGTTGTAAATTACGTTTATCACCAGTAATAAAATTATCCATCCCTATTACATAAAAACCTTCTTTTATGAAACGATCACATAAATGAGATCCTAAAAAACCTGCTGCGCCTGTGATAAGAATGTTTTTCATTAAATCGAATTATGTCTACCAATTGATGTGTATAAAACTCCTTCACTTTTAAGGTCATTTACATCATATAAATTACGACCATCAAAAATCACCGGTGCTTTCATTTTAGATTTTAATTTATTAAAATCTGGTGTTCTAAATATACTCCATTCTGTACAGATAATCAAGGCATCTACATTTGATAATGCGTCATACATATTAGAGGCATAATAGAGCTTATCTTGATACTTTTTTTTCACATTAGCCATGGCTTCAGGATCGAATACTTTTATTGATGCCCCTTGATTGAGTAATTCGTCAATCATGTATAGTGCAGGAGCTTCTCTGATATCATCTGTTTCTGGCTTAAAAGCTAAACCCCAAATACCAAAAGTTTTTCCTTCCAAACTGGTATTATAATAGGATTGGATTTTAGGAATAAGAATCGTCTTCTGAACATCATTAACCTTTAGCACAGAATTTAATACCTTAAATTCATATCCATTATCCATACCAGATTTATAAAGTGCTTTTACGTCTTTTGGAAAGCAAGACCCTCCATAACCAATTCCTGGAAATAAAAAGCGTTTCCCAATGCGCGAATCGGTTCCCATACCTACGCGTACTTTATCGACATCTGCCCCAACCTTTTCACAGAAATTGGCAATCTCATTCATGAATGTGATTTTTGTCGCTAAAAAAGCATTAGCTGCATATTTTGTTAGTTCAGCAGACCGTTCATCCATTATTATTATTGGATTCCCTGAACGCACAAAAGGCTTGTATAGTTTCTCCATAAGTTTGGTTGCTCGTTGAGAACTTGAGCCAATTACTATTCGTTCTGGTTTTAAAAAGTCATCTACAGCAAACCCTTCTCTTAAAAATTCTGGATTAGAAACCACATCAAATTCGACTTTAGTTTCCTTAGAAATTGCTTCTTTTACTTTATCTGAAGTTCCCACAGGAACTGTACTTTTATCTACAATGACCTTGTAATCTTTAATAAGCTTTCCAATTTCTTTTGCAACACCAAGTACATAAGATAAGTCTGCAGATCCATCTTCATCTTCGGGTGTAGGAAGTGCTAAAAAAATAATGTCACCATGGTTTAAGGCTTCTTCCAGAGAGTTCGAAAACTGTAATCTGTCGGCTTTTATATTTCGCTCAAATAAAAGGTCTAAATGTGGTTCATATATTGGAACGACACCTTTTTGCATTTCTTCGATTTTGCGTTGATCAATATCTATACAAAGTACTTCATTTCCAGTTTCAGCAAGACAAGTCCCTGTTACTAAACCAACATAGCCTGTTCCTATTACCGATATTTTCATTACCCTAGATTTTAAAGCAAATATATAAATTTAGGAAGGTTCAAAATATCTTAAGAAGATAATTATTTAGAATGGACATTAATATGCTCAAAATCATTCGATTCGTGCACTACTAAATAATTTTTGAATGCGAAATAATTTATTAAAAATGTGAATAGCATCACTCCATTTTGACGCTCTAATATGTTCTCAAATAACATTACTATTGAGAAAAATATGATAACGCCTACAAATAGCCAATCTTCAGTTTGAATGGCCAAATTCAAATTATAATACAAAAACCACAAAAACAGTAATAATCCTATAATTCCAACTTTCATCAAAATGCTCAGATATTGATTATGGGTGTTAAATTTAAGCTCAAATAAATAATACAAATTTTCTTTATAACACTGGTACAATTCAGTTCGGTCATCTTCAATCCCATATCCAAAAAGGGGCTTTTCTTTAATAAGATCAATTGCACATTTATAAATTTGTAGTCTATTGTTTGTTGAGTTCGTTTCATTTTTAGCGGTGTAAGTTGTCTTATTAAGCATTTCACCTATTCTCTTATTTGTTTGAGGCAACAAAAACAAGAGCACACAAATCACTGCTAAAACACCAATAGTTGTAGTAACTATTTGCTTTGCATTGTTCTTATAAGAGAATACTATTATCGATAATACGCTAATAATTAATCCCATTATCACACCTCTTCTTGATAAAAACAGAATCATTAATAGTAAAAGAATCGAGGACACTCCATATGTCCAATTAAATTTTACAGTGGTTTTTTTAGATAAAATATAATGGAGTGAGAAAAGAATAGACACACTAAATATAATGGATATGTATATGGGATGATCATTTAAAAATGGGAGTCGACGTTCTAAATGAGATAAAAAATAGCCATAATCTTCTTGTAAATCAACATATTTTATTTTGATATAGAAAACCCCAATGATGAACATAAAGACCACATTTGACCAATGTAGTACCTTAAAAAAAAGTAATTTTACTTTTTCTGAAAACACTCCTTTTTGATTGAAATAAAACAGTGAAAATACAAGAGGAGCGATTAACAGTGAAGCTCCTGTTTCAAAACGCTTAAGAGCAGCGGGAATATCAGATGTGTAAGTTAACGCAACCAGATAGCTCAAAAAGAGAATTGAGTTAATAAAAACTAATTTATGGAATTTGAGATTTTTAAATTCTATTAGTGATAAGAGTGAGGCCGCTCCTAATAAAATGAATAAGAGACTTCTTCTCTCTATTGGAAAAAGGCAAAAAACGCCAAAAAAGACAATGGAGAATACAGATAATTTTTGCAGCCAAGATCTCATCTATATTGTATTAATTTTTTTAATAAACTGATCCAAAACATTAGTTTTAGAATAATTTTTAACGATATAATTTTTTGCATTTACCCCGATTTCATGAGCATATTCTAGATTTTTCTGAAGTTCAATAATCGTTTCAACAATCTCATCAGTATTATCATTTCCAAAATAAAAACCGCCCTTGGAAGATTCAATTATCATTTTCACCTCCGACTTGTCGTTTCCTGTAATTAGAGAGGGTTTTCCACTTCCCATCATACCTAATATTTTTGATGGCATTACTGTATCAATAACTTCGTTCTTTTGAAACAGTACATGCAAATCTGCGCTATTCAGGAGGTTTGGTAACTCTTCAAAATCTACTAAATTATAATGTTTTGTGAATTCATAATTATCTAATTCTTTTTTTACTTTTGTCTCTTCTGCGCCTTCTCCAACTACAACTACTTCTAGATTCTCTAAGGGCTTTATTGCTTCTAAAAATTTGAAGAAAAATTCCCAATCTTGTTTAGCTCCAATATTTCCAGAATAAAGTATTTTAAACTTGTTAGACGTTAAATACCTATGTTTTGTTTTGACTGTTATATTGAATGCGTCTGTATCTAACCAGTTTGTTAAGTAATAGGATTGTTTATCTTTAACTTTGTTATTTAGTTTACTGAGCATACCATTACTTATAGTGCTTACGATATCTGCTTTATTAAGTAATGATTTTTCAATATAGAGTAGCAATTTGATAAAAACTGATTTATCGTTACTTAATAGTCCTGAATCTATAGCTGCATCAAACTCAAAATCCTGGATATGAACCCAAAGCTTGCTTCCATATCGCAATTTTAGCAGCCATCCTAAAACTATTGTCGATGTAAACGGGACTATACAGATTACATAATCTGGTTTTGATACCTTGAAAAGGTTAACAGTACTGCCAAAAGTATAGCTTAATAAGTGTCGTATTCGTTTAGAAAAAGATGGGTTTGATGGCACATATTGCTTATACCTGAACACCTTAACATTATTAATCGTTTCTTTGGTCCACCTCGATTTTTCCTTATAATCTGGACGTATACTCCATTGTGGATAATAAGGAAACCCTGCTATTACCGACACCTCAAAGCCTTTACTTGTTAAGTATTCGGCTTTTTGCGTTGAATATAACCCAATTGCGCTATCTTCTGGATTGTAATTAATTCCTATTAGTGTTATCTTTTTTTTCAATACAATTAACTAAAGATGGTTTCTAAATTTCTAATGAATGCTTTGGTCGAAAAGTTTTCTCTCCCAAAACAGTGGTTTTTGTATAAGAAACTCTCATAGTGTTGAGAGTCATTACTTACTTGGTTGAGTTTTGTAATAATATCATTAGGATCTTTTTTTTGTAGGTACAATCCGTTAATTTGATCATCAAAGATATCGGAGATCCCTGCATGATTGGTTGTTAAAATAATATTCCCTGTTGACATTGCTTCAATAATTGAAATGGGCTGTCCTTCCATAGCATAATAAGACGGAAATACAAATATATTACCCCAAAGTAAAAAGTTTTTCTTGTCTTCACCTTTAACAACTCCTAAATATTCAGTATGTTTTAATAATGATAAATAATCTTCAATCTTCGATTTTGATTTATGGTCAATGTTACCTGCAATTTTAGCGTGATAAGGAATCCCCTTAGATTCCATTATTTTCAGAGCTTCTAATAGATCTAATATTCCCTTTTCTTCCATTAAATTGCTCAAATAAACTAATTTAATTGACTTCAAATTTTTAGTTTTTACTTTAGCTTCAATATTTTCAACTAAAAAATCTTCAACGAAATTATAGACGACATGTATTTTTTTTTCAGGTAGAAAAGGCGTTAGATTTGCTACCAAGCTTTCTGAAAGAACTATACCATTATCACACTTACTAATTATGGTTTTCATCATCCTTTTTTTTAAAGGACTAGAATCTCGGTACGTATCTTTCAGGTGATTACCGTGAATGTGTAGCACAACTTTTTTTTTGAATAACTTGGCCGTAAAAATAAAAATCCCATATTTTAAAATGCCAAAAAAAGTTTGTCCAGGAGTAATGTAAATCAAATCTGAAAAAAGCACTTTATAAAACTTCAGGTTATATTTTATTCCCTGTAAAAGCTTCCGAATTGAAAATGAACCTACCTGTTCGTCAAAAAAAGTCAAAGAGGTATTTATTTTATCTACTGCAAAATGTGCTCTTTGGCTAAACCCTTCATAAACTACTTTATTTGATAAGCTGTTTCCTGTAATTGGGTCAGGAAATGGGCCTATTATTAAAAGTCTTTTTTGCATATGTTAGCTCTTAACTTGATTTTTTTTACGTTTAAAAAAGTAACTACTAGCTTGGTAGATTAATAAAACAAAATATGCGTAGTATATATATCTAAAAGCAGATCTCAAATAATATTCATAGCTGTAAAACAGGAACAAAGATAATAACAATACTAGTACTAAAGCCATCCCTCTTTTATTATTAATTAAAAGGGCTCTGACAATTTTTTCGAAGTAACTAAAAATCAAACCAAGGATAAAGAAAAACGCACAGGTAAACGTCATACCCATGTTAAATACTTGTCCATGTAATGTATATGGAGCAAATACATTTAATCTTAAAAGTGGCGCATAATTATACCAACCAACCATACTTCCAGGTAAAGGGTTTAAACTAACAAAAATAATATACCAATCACGGGCTGCTTCATTAACAGTCCTAATCGTAGCAAAAAAACCAAAAATAAAAGTATAGTACGTATTGAAAGCAATCGAATCTCTTATTCCTGATTCATCCTCACTAAAAATTGAGGCAATGTATGGGATGAGACCATGGTCTGCTAACTTTCTTAATGACAACACATATGCCATGAATATAAAAGCAAAAACTAACTGAAAAAAGAATCTAATTTTGTTTTTTTTCGTGTTTCCAGATGTTTGGAATACAATTAACAAATAAATTAAAAGTAGTAAAAACGTAGCTCTAGACCCGGTGCTCATATTCAATAATAAAACCACTACAAAACCAAAAGAGCTTTTAGTTTTATTATCCGAATAAAAGAGGCCCAATAAAATAACTGTTAGAAATGAAAGTATTTTAGCTATGGAGATTAAGAATTTGTTTTCAAATTCAGGAATATAATCTACTCTAAACATTATTCCTTTACCATAAGTAAAGGCATAACAAAGAAATATAATTAGTACCAAAAGCATCGAAATGTTTAAAAGCCTTTTGGGTAATACATATTTGTTAAATAGTGTATAATCAAGTTTAGTATTAAAAATTAGCTTGTTGCTTTTTATTGAATAGTCATAATAAATGACCGTTGCTGCAAGAAAAGAAATGTTAGCTACAATGTAATATCTTAGTATGTTAAGAAAATCACTATTGGTGGCTTTATCGACGTTATAAAATGAAATCTTATCCTCATAAAAATAATAATATAAGACTGTTAAAACGATTATTAAGTAATTAAAAATTAAATAGATATGTATTGGACTTAATAAAAAGTACTTATATAATTTTGCTGTCAATACCGTCAATAAAAGCATCAATACAGCTAACGCAATAAGTGTATACATATCCATTCTTTAATTCCCTTGTTACCAGTCTAAATCTTTTTCATAACCAAGTTTTACTAGCATGTCTCCTCCATGCGTTTTAAACACTTGTTTCGCCTTATCATTGAATTTATTTTTCCAATCTCCAGATACGCCCTTACGTAAAAAACTATTTGTGTCTTCGACACCTTTACTCCTATTTGTTTGATTTTCAAACGAGTATTTATGAACTACTTTTTTTAATTTTTCTTCATCGACATCTAAACCAAAAAAATCTTGAAGTAAACGTCGTAATGTCTCTTCGGTATTACTGAGTAAATCTTCATACCTAAGCATATAAATGTTAGAATTATCCGTATTAAATTCTTTTAACCACTTTTGATTATAACTCGACCAGTTTCCAGGGAAATTAAAGTAATGTGCTTTAGAAGGGATATGCGTAAATGAATACTCTAAATATTCAGGTAAATTACTAGAAATGTCATCATAATCTTCAAAAGGAAGCTGCTTTCTTGTATATGTAACTGTTTTAGGGTCTAATTTATTTTTGTTGCTCCAAATTAATTGATGATAATAAAATGAGACACTCACATCTCTACCGTCTCTTACCAACCACAAAATCTTTTTATTCTTATGAATCAAATACTTTGGTTGATAATGGCTATGAAATACAGATTTAGACAAAACAGGAAACTTATTTCTTGGAAACGGCAGATCTAGATAACTAGATACCAATTGCCCTAACCAAGACCCTCCCGATTTTGGATATTCAACTATAACTATCGATTTATTTAAAAAAGTCAAGCTATTAACAAATAAGAGCCTTGTGGCTTGTTCGAGCTTTCCTTTTATCATTTTAATCATACTAAAACTTTTATGTAATAAATGAATTAATTTTTAATTCTCTTCTAATATATATATAAGACAACAAAAACATAAGTAAAAAAGCTAAACTAGTTGCAATAGCTGCTCCATTAATACCCATAGTCCTAATAAGGATGTAATTTAAAACTAAATTTATAATTAGTGTTAAAAACATAATCCTACTATATACTTTTTGATGACCTGTCATTTGTAAAATATCGCTTACAGGTCCAAATAAGCTAATTAAAACTTTTCCTACACATAAAACCATTAATGCGTAAACTCCTGAGAGATAAACTTCACCTAAAAATTCTAAAACGAAACCATGAAATATTAGGATGCCTATAAAAATGATTAATCCAGTAAAAAACGTCATTCTTACAGAGAATCGTACATTTTTTTGCAGCAAAGCCATGTCATTCGCAGAAAATGCATTAGAAATTTTAGGTGCAAGAATCGAATTTATAGCCTCGTAAGTAAATGTAATTACAACCGCAATTTTAGTAACAATATCATATACCCCAATATTTACTTCGGTTTCAAACACACCTAAAATAATTTTATCAGACCAAAGAAGAAGTACATAAAAATATGTGGATGACATTAATGGAATAGTCTCTAAAACATACTGTTTGGCATTCTTAGCCGTCTTTATAATCGAGTTGTGATTTTTAAGTTTGAATATCACTAGACAAGAAAACATAAAAATGATTAGAATCGCATAAAAATGGCTCTCCATTATTAATGACCCACCTTTTTGACTAAGGCTAGCGAGGAAAAATATGACAATGAGTGTCACGAAAAACCGCGAAAAGAAATTAATAAAAGAAAAGAGGCCGTTTTTTCTCACTCCTCTCAAAACACCTGAATTAATAAGAATAATCGTCCAAAAAGGTACCGATAACACTGTCCACTGTAAATACTTAGTAAATTCAGGCTTATTAAAAAATTTGACAGAAATGTCTTCAGCAAAAAAGTAAATCAACCCTGATATTGCAATCGAAAAAATAAAGGCCAAAGCAATACTTAAGTAATAAAAAGAAAAGCCAATGTCTTTATTTTTATGAGCTGAGAACTTTTTAGTTAAATGAATATCAAAACCCATTTTACCAAATACAACGAGAATAGAAAAAAGAGTAAGGCCGAGAGCAACATATCCATACACTTCTTCACCGTACTTCTTGATAACAAAAAATGAAAAACCGTAAGCAATTAAAAACCCAAGCAATCGAAAAACAAGAAAATGACTGCTTTTAAATAGTATTTCTCTATAATCTTTATCGTGGAAAATTTTACTTATTTTTTCTAACATAGTAGATCAACTAATAGCTTAAGAAGCTACATATATTTTGAGTATCTATTAGTAATTCTACTAACTAAACTTTCAGAAGTTTTTAATGTATCCGGTTGAGTTAGAGTTAGAAGATTTTCAGAAACTTTGAGTGTTGTTTTATTGTATTTAAAATATTCAAAAAATGCAGAATCTTTTATAATAATTCTGTCATCATTCATATTTAATACTATTTTTTCTAAGTTGATTGTATTTGCGGCGTCAAATCGCAAATAAAATCCATTAGGAATTATTTTTTGGGGGAAAACAAAACTCACTCTTTGTGTCTTTGACGGTTTTCCTTTTACAGCATTACCAGCAATGGTTTTAAGTACCTCTCCATCTTGATAATATAAAGTAATTTGAGCGTCATTTTTAATGATTGCGTCAAAAAACACCTGCAACTTATCCTTTTGGCTTTCTATATTCGTTTCAGTTACTATCGTATTGTTTTCTTTCGCGTCATTTAGAGGCTTTCCCTCTTTACATGAATACGCTATTGAAATTATTACGACACAAATTCGAATTATCCTCTTCATAATAAATACTATTTTCTCTCTTCGATTAAAATCTTATCAGAATCTAAATATATACTTGGAATTGTCGCGGTTTGTCCTTCCCAATTTGAAGCTCCTTTAGAGTTGTCTGTTGGCCCTAAAATGATGTTAAGCTGATCTACATTAACTTTAGCTGTAAGGGTGCATTTAAACCATCCGCTTCCAATAGGTGTAATTGACACCTTTTCATTTTCGAAAGTTCCTTGTTTCTTTGAGCCTACTACTTCTCCTTTATTTAAATCAAATACGGCATCCACTCTATTAGGATAAACACCTTGTAATCTTAACCCAAGTAGGCTTCCTGAGTTTCCCTTTTTAGCCACAATTGAAACGGTATATTCTTTTCCAAAATCAATATTAAGATTGTTAATTTTTAAATATGATGCATTTATATTATCCTTTCTTGTGATCTCATAAATAGCTTTATTTCTATTCAATACTAGCGATTTGTTTTGCCAGCGGCTAAATTCAGGAATACTTAATTCAGTTTTTTTAGAATCGTCTTGTTCTATGACGAGATTAGCATCCAGGTTATATTTTTTTACTAGCCTCATAAGTTCATTACGCATAACGTTTTGATTGTATTTATAATTGTCAATACTATACAATCTTCCTTTTAATTCTCTTTTTAATTCCTTATCAAAATAGTTCAAGTCTTCCTTATTGACCTGAATTAAATCATCCAGATAACTAGGTTGGGAAACTTTATGCAGGGCCTTTATTAATTCTTTTAAATAAACAGAATCTTTTTCTTGATCAAGAAAGAGGAAATGTGCGTATTTCTGGAGTTTGATTCCTGAATTTCCATCAAACGCTATAGGTTCTAATTTGGAGGTAATTGGATTGTAATAGAAACGCAAATTGATACTATAAATACCATGAGTTGCACCAAACAAGTTTAAGATTGCATTTTGCAGTGCTAGTTTTTTAACATCGAAAACCTTATCAATAGTAGTTCTTCCTTTTCTTAGATCTTCAAGCAGATTTTTACTCAATTTAAAATAGCCATTCATTGTTGAATCCATTAAAACCTTTTCTTCAGAAAATGGAGCGATTTGAAGTTTGTCTAAAAGGTTTTTTTGAGGATTCATAAACCTATTCCACCTAGCGCCTGAAGGTTCAGCTACTTGAATAGATTTCTTAACTTCATCCCACCAAAAGTTTTCAGAAAATTTTAAAATAACACTTTCTTTTCTCTGATTACTTTCAATGGTTCTTTTGTCAAATGTTTCTTCAATAGCATATACCCCTAATAGTTTACTATCGTAGCCTGAAGCATTATCAAGTTTTATATGAATGGAGCCTTCTATAAAGTTATATCTTAATCCGATAAGATTCTCAGATTTAATGGCATTATGATATAACCACTCATTGATGTTTCCTCGAGTTCTTGGATGGTGTATTGAAAATTTTCGCATCCCAAGAATTGTTTTATCATCTTTGAGTTTTATTCTAAATGACCATTTATCACCTTCTAAATGATCTGTCCAATCACCTTTAAGTCTTATTTCGGCTCTATAATCATTTCCGTTGAACGCTATTGTTGCTGGGACATAATCTGAATCGCTAGTTTCTAATACCCCAACACTTAAAGCTTTATCTCTTTTTTTCTTTAATTTTTTAAACGACTTTTCATTTAACGTTATTTGAATAAAATCTAAAGTAGTTGTTTGCTCAAAATCTGGGGTTAATGCATATTTACTTGGTTTTTTAGTATAGCGTTGTTTGAGTGATAATAAAATGACCACCATTACTAATAAACTAGTTAGAAAAATAAAACCTCTTTTATTTGAAGATTTGAGCCTCATGTATTTTAGTAGTTTTCTATAAAACTAAACTGGATATCTCCTATTGCTTTAAGATCATTTTTGGCATTTATAATACTGTTGAAGTCTTTAAATTCAACGTTAAGAGAAAGTTCTGTCGTGTTGTTTACATCATCTAAACGCCTTAGGTCAATTCTTGAACAGTGTTTTTGTAACAATTCAAGAATCTTGTTTTCATCTAGTGCTTGCTCAGATGTATTAGAAAGTGTTACAATTAAATTTTGCTGTACAGCGCTCTTCACAGAGTTATAATTTTGAATTATTATATAAAGAATAATAACTAACGCACCAACCAAAGTGACTACACGTTGGTTTGCCCCCATACCAAGTCCTAATGCAATAGCAACAAAAAAGTATACTAACTCTTCTGGTTCTTTAATCGCTGTTCTAAACCTTACAATTGACAACGCACCCACTAAACCTAATGATAGCGCTAAGGATGATTTCACAATCGAAATCACAAGCATTACGGTTACAGCTATAAGTACAAATGTTTGAATTAACTTTTTTCGATTAGATAAAGAGTTTCCATATTTTGAATAGATCAAACCAATTATATATGAAAGTACTATGGTAATGAAAATGTTTATTAAAAAATCAATGATAGATGATTCTCCAGAACCAAATTGATTGGCAATATCGTTTAAAAATGATTGTTCTTGCATTGTGTTTTATTCTATTAAATTATTACTGAGGAAACTGTTTTATGGTATTCACACCATTTACATATTTTGAGTTCTTATTTAGTCTAAAAGGAAACTGTGCAGACACTTTATTTGCGTCGTTGTCGTCTTTTAAAGCATACTTTAATTCTATTATTTTATTGTCGTCGTCTTTAGGTACAAAATTAAAATTATTAAACTGTTTATCTATTTTATGATATAGTAAATTAAAATCAATTGTAATTCTAAATCTATTATCAGCAGATAGATAATACTTTCTAGAGTAAGAGTTTAATAGTGTTGGAGACACCATTTTTGTTGATTCTAATATTGGTAATGGCAAATTAGATTGCTTAAATACAGCTTGAATTGTTCTATTGGTAAATTGATTGTCTAAAACAAATGGATTTAATTTATAAGACCATTTGTCGCCAACTAAACCTTTCTTAATTTTAACTTCAAGAACTGGTTTTTTAATTTCTCCAAAGGTATTTCCATACCATCGAATTCTTATTTTCTTTCTATCTGAAACACCTAATACATTATCAAAATAATCGTTATATGCAGCAGTATCAAAATAAATATTATTTACCTGTCGTTCATGAAAAACCTCTCGAAACAAAAATGAATTATTTTTGACGAACCGTTCAATATGATCTAATTTGAAGTCTTTGGGAACAGTAAACTTTCTTTCAAATCGATAATTATGCTTTTTATCAATCAAATATAACCCTTCTTGCTCTGCAAGACTTTCTCTGTCAGTAATGGAAGATTGTTTCATGGTTTTTATTGACTGTTTCTCGTTTCTGCGCTGCTTCTACCAAACTCAACACCGTACATTCTGTCTTTAACGTTTTGCGCTGTTTCTATTTTCTTACCATCAACTATAAGAGATGATGAGCTTTCGATAAGATATTTTGTTTCTACGCCATTCATCACAATTTCATTAGCCGTAATATTGGAGGGACCAAATTCTGGCTTCTTTTGAAAAGCTGTAAATCCTAGTTTAGTATCAGTAACTTTTAAATTCTTAATCGTAACAGTAGAAAGGTCTTTACCAGCTATTGCGATTTCACTGTTTGATATCTGTACATTTTCCACCATCATTTTACTATCCTCACCCGCACTCAAACCCTTGTCCCCTGCCTTTTCTATATTAACACGAATAATTTTTAAATCTGAGCCAGATACATCAATAGCATCGTTTCCTAAATTATCAAAATTACAATCAACTATATTTCCTTTTACAAAATCGCCATCAAATGCATCTGATTGGGTGTTTGAAATTCTACAATATCGCATTCTAAAGGTTGTTCTTACAATATTAAGCGCATCTTCACACCTATTATTTTCAATGATAACATTATTCATTTCCACTGGAGATTCGTAAAAAGTCACGGCTCCTGTGACGTTCCAATTTCCGTGTTTCGGGTTGGTTAAATCTAAAAACTTAACATATGTTAATTGAGACTCTGTCCCATCGCTAAACACGATCAGTCCCTGTCCTTTTTTATCAGATGAAAAAACTTTGATATCTTCTTTTTTGTTTCCTAAAAACATTAGCGGTGAATACGATATCATTTTACCTCCTCTAACAACATCTATTTGAGTGCCTGGTTGAGGCTTAAATATATACCCAGAAGGTATGATTAAGGGGTAATCAATAGTTACTTTCTTTTTTGAAAATGAAATAATATTTTTTTGTTTATCGACCTTAATATTTTTATCATTCTCTAACATTACTTCTTTTCTAAACAAATCTTCCGCAACCACTTCTTTCTCTTGATAAGGAATTATATTAGTATATGCTATGTCATTCATTCCAATAATAGAATACCCTAGAAAAAGTTCATTAATATGTTTATAAAGTATAAATTCGGCTATCTTTTTTTTCTTACTCACAAATAAATTTTCAAAACTTCTTGGCAGTCGTATTTTAAGTGTGTCTTTAGAGCCACCAAGTAGTTGCTTGGGACCATCTATAGCTGTTATGTTTTTCTTTGTATTATGACTCAATTCTTTAATAAAGATAGGATAGTTGCTTAAATTCTCGATGGTAACAACCAATTCATCTTTTTTAAAACTGAGGAGTTCAGATTTAATTAAAGAATTTTGATTTAAGCTTTTTCTAATTATTCTTTGATTAATCTCTAATATATCAATATCAAAAATACTTTGAGGGTAAAAGCTATTATGTACTATTAAATAATCATCCATTTCTGGACGTATCGTTTTAATGTATTCTGAAAGATCTAACTCACTTATCTCTCTGAGGGCTTCAATATAGGTCGCTAGAAAACCAAAATCTTTTATTTTAGGCTTACTTACATATTTTGACATTGAACCCAAACATTTAAACTCCACATAAAAAGGCTCTAATAAATTAGTGTCTTTGTTATATTTTACGTGGAAATCTTGACTGCATCTTTGAGAAAAAAGTTGTTCTAGTGCTAAAAATTTAGATAATTTATCCAGTGCAAATAGGCCATCTAGATTTTCTTCTCCATCAATAAAGCGCGATAATAATAGTTTTGCTTCATTTTGATCGTCTCCAATAAGTTGAATATCACTAATTAATTCTTTGTCTTTTGAATTTATATGATTCCAAAAACCATTCGGATCCTTTATAATCCCAATTGTTAGATTTTTGCTTTTGGCATACTCATTTAAATCAACCTTATCTTTATAGAGGGAATCATTTACTATTGAAAAGGTATTTGGTAATGTGGAAATATCATTAGATTCAAGAACTTTAGTAAAGACGTCACTGTAAGGGTTAGTAGGTTGCTTGCTTTGATTTCCATTTACTATCCATGTCTTTAAATCTATGTCAGTAGGTATCTCAAACGGTTGTTTTATGGTCTTTTCCCAAGTTTTCTGTTTCTTGTTTACTCCTTTTTCTTTTATGACTATTTTATCAACATTGATTAACGGTAATGCTGTTCTAAAAACACCATAAGTTTTTCCATTATAATTGTACAATGTGGCATCATTAACGAGCAGTTGAGTGATAAACCCTTTATCTTTTGGTGCTAATTTTTTGTCTTTAGGAAATAATTGTATTGAGAAATCAACCTTTTCTTGGAATTTAGTTGGAAATGTCTTCATTATAACTAATTCTCTCAAACCTTTATCCTTTCTAATCGAACAAAAGAAAATAGGATCATTTTTCGAAGTGTCTGTGATTACATCCACGTATTTTGAAGGCAGTGTTTTATAATATTTATTCGCCTCTTTTGCTTCAGATTGGAAATCCGATTTCAATAAAAAAGCCACAACTAATAGTAATAATGGAACTAAAATTACAACTTTTAATAAATGGTTTTTTATTAAACTCTTAAGCATCATGGTTAGTGTTGTATTATTTATTTGGGTTATTATAATCTTCAAGATTTCCTAAACCAAACTTATCTTCTCCGTTTAAATGTATTAGTCTAAAAGTAACTTCACCGTTATTGTGTATATCAACAATAACAAAATTATCTCTTATTCCACCTCCCATTCCAGAAGTTATATATGTTATGTTTCCTTCTGTAAAATACGAATACTCAGTGATATGATCTTTTTTTCTATGTTCTTTTGAAAACGCACCAACATCTCCTGCAAAGAGAAACACAGGCTTATTTGTGCTGCTTAATAGTGGTTCAATTTTCGTCCAAAAATTTGTTTTAGACGCTCTATTTTGAATAGAGTTTGGTTTTGGCTTAGCAAATTTTTCTTTAGACCACCACAGAACTTGATGGGTAAAAATAAATATATTTTTAACTTTCTTACCTTCTATTCGAAGCTTATTTTTTAAGAAAATTAATTGTTCATTGGATATGTTCCATTGATCAATATTCGGATCTAGAATAATAAAAAGTGCGTCATTTTGTATAAAACTCTGGTATGATTTTCCAAATTTTGATTCAAACGCTTTTAAAGGTCCATCATGATTCCCTCTAGCAATATAAATAGGCATTTTTAATTTCGATATGTCTTCTTGAGCTTCCGGCCAAGCATTAGGTTTCCAAACGACATCTCCAAGCAGTACGCCAAACTTAATTTTCTTTTGCTCATTTATAAATCCAAATTTATCTTTGAACGGCTGATACAACCCTTTGTCCTTACCTTTATTATTTGGATCTCCATAAGTATGTCCTGCAACAAAAAAAGAATGTTTAACGCCTTCCGTTTTAGAGCAACCAAACAAGCAAACAAATGCTATTACTAGTATTCTTAACTTCATAATAAATTAGAATTAATCTCCTTTATAGCCTCTTTCTCATTTGCCCAACCATCAATTCTTGCTTCATCATCCTTGTTATAATTTAAAAACCACAACTCTATAATCTTTTTAATTTGAGGGTGCTTTTCATCAAACTGCTTGTAATTAGTTGCCTTAATTACTTGATCTGCTTTATTAAAAGGGACTGCAATAATTTTATAATCCAATTCTCCGTCATCAATTAATTTTAACATCGCAATGGGTATGATTTCAACAACAGAACCTGTTGGCAGACTCTCTGATAAAACTAAAACATCTAATGCATCTCCATCACCGCCTTTTTTAGGATCTGAATATGTTGAGGGTATATAACCATAGTTCCCTATATACGGCAAAAACTGAACTATTCGATCTAATCCGTTTTTTTGGTCTATTTCAAATGTATGAGTTGTTTTATTATATTCAAATTTCTTATTTGTTCCCGCAGGGATTTCTACTATTGCATTTATCTGTTTATTTGATGAAAATGTTGGTAAATGATAGTAATCTACATTTGAGTTACATGATAAAATAAACAACAGATTTAAAAATAATAAAAACCTTTTAGTTCTCATATGCACTTAAATGAACTATTCCTTTTTTAGAATGTTTATTGCGATTCTTTTAGCACTAATAGCTGGATAATGCTTACCGCCAACTTTTTGAGTCTTTAATACCCCTGTGGTAGCGTCATAATTTATATAATTATTAATATTGAAATATGATTCCAAATCTGTGCCTTTAATACTTACCGAATTTTTGCCGTAAGTCATCTGGATTGAAACAATTTCTACTTCTTTTAATTCCTTAGTTCCGAAGTTAATATTAAAATTATTTGATAAGTTGTTATTACCAAATTTTGCAGTAATTTGTTCAAATGATGTCGTAGGTTCTGTCTTTTCTATAACATGTATGTTCTTTCTTTGAAATTCATCTACAGGAACATTATTGAGCATTAATTTGAACTCATCAGATTTATTAGTTTTAAAACTTACAATAACCTCTAATTCCTTAATGGCTTTTTCTGCAACTGATACTGATGTCTGGTTTTTTTGTTCATCTACCTTAGCGTCGTCCTTGCATGCAAAAGCAATAACAACTAAAATAATACATAGTGCTTTTTTCATTTTTATTATAATTATTATACAATCATCCCAGCGGCAACGGTTTCATTGGTTGCATCATCTACAAGAATAATACTTCCTGTTGTTCTGTTCTCTCTGTAAGAGTCAACCATTAGTGGTTTTGTAGTTCTTATTTTGACTTTAGAAATATCATTCATACACAAATCTTTATCGATAGTATTACGATCTAAAGTCTCAATATTTATTTTATAAACCACTTCTTTTATCATGGCCTTTTGTTCATTACTCGTGTGACGTATACTATACTTTGCTCTAGGTTTTGCTGAGTTATTATGAAGCCAGCATAACATCACTTCTATATCTTGTACTGGTTCTGGCTTATTATTAGACCTTACAATCATATCTCCTCTACTAACATCAATGTCATCTTCCAGGGTTAAGGAAACCGACATTGGAGCATATGCTTCTTCTAAAGATGCATCTAAAGTGTCTATGGTTTTTATTTTTGACGTGAATCCAGATGGCATTACAGTAACATCATCACCAACTCTAAAAATACCACTTGCAACTCTTCCTGCATAACCTCTATAGTCTCTATGACTGTCATTTTGTGGTCTCAAAACCGTTTGCACTGGGAATCTAGCATCAACCTTGTTGATATCACTACTTATATGCATGGTTTCTAAAGTGTGCAATAGCGGAGCACCTTGGTACCAATTCATGTTTTCTGAACGGTTCACTACGTTGTCTCCATTAAGGGCACTAATAGGAATAAAACGTATGTCATGAACTAATAATTTTGAGGCAAACTCCTCAAATTGATCAATAACTTTATTATAGGCTACTTCTGAATATTCTACTAAATCCATTTTATTGATACAGACAATAACATGAGGAATTTGTAATAATGACGCTATAAAAGAATGTCTTTTTGTTTGTTCAATAACACCATGTCTAGCATCTACTAATATGATAGCAGCATTTGCTGTTGAAGCTCCTGTGACCATATTTCTTGTATATTGAATATGCCCTGGAGTATCTGCAATAATGAATTTACGCTTAGGTGTTGTAAAATACCTGTAAGCAACATCAATTGTGATGCCTTGTTCTCTTTCGTCTCTTAAACCATCAGTAAAAAGAGCTAAATCCACACCATCATGGCCTTTCTTTTTACTCGTGTTTTCTATTGCCAATAGTTGATCCTCAAAAATAGATTTAGAATCATACAATAAGCGACCAATTAAGGTGCTTTTTCCGTCGTCTACACTACCAGCAGTTGTAAATCGTAATAATTGATTATTATCTAACATTAACTATGTGTCTTTTAAAAATATCCTTGACGTTTTCTGTCTTCCATTGCTGACTCAGAACGTTTGTCATCACTTCTGTTTCCTCTTTCGGTTTGCCTCATTCCAGATACCTCGTCAGCAATTTTTTCTAAAGTATCTGCATCAGATTCAATACCTCCTGTTATAGTGATATCGCCTAGTGTTCGGAAGCGAATCATTTTAGTTACTATTTCTTCATGCTCTTCAAGCACCAAAAACTCAGAATTTGGTATCCAGCTATCCTGTCTCCACACGACGTCTCGTTCATGAGCAAAGTATAATGATGGAATAGCGATATTCTCTCTTTTAATATAATTCCAAACATCCATTTCGGTCCAGTTACTTATAGGAAAAGCTCTAAAGTGTTCGCCTTCAAAATGTTTACCATTGAAAATATTCCAAAGTTCAGGCCGTTGGTTTTTTGGATCCCATTGTCCAAAATCATCGCGATGCGAAAAGAAGCGTTCCTTAGCTCTTGCTTTTTCCTCGTCTCGTCTTCCTCCTCCAATGGCACAATCAATTTTATTTGATTCAATGGCATCTAACAAGGTCGTAATTTGTAGTGCGTTTCTTGTTGCATTTTTTCCTTTCTCTTCGGAGACACGCCCGTCATCAATAGACTCTTGAACAGAGCCTACAATGAGTTCTACGCCCAATTCTTTGATGATATCATCTCTAAACTTGATGGTCTCTGGAAAGTTATGACCTGTGTCCACATGCATTAACGGAAACGGTATTGTTGCTGGGTAAAATGCTTTTTTAGCTAAATGTGTAACGAGTATTGAGTCTTTACCTCCTGAAAACAAAATGACAGGATTATCAAATTGTGCCCAGACTTCACGCAAGATAAAAATGGCTTCACTCTCTAATTCGTCTAAATAATTTAAATAATACTTACTCATTGTTGAGTTTTAATTTTGGTGTTATATAATCTACAATTCTTTTTACGGAATCGTCAATTGTTTCGTTTTCTGTTTTTATCTCAATATCTGAACGTTCAGGGGCTTCATAAGGAGCAGAAATACCAGTCATATTTTTGATTTCACCAGCTCTTGCCTTCTTATATAAGCCTTTTACATCTCGACGTTCGCATTCTTCAATGCTCGTATTAATATAAATTTCAACAAAGTTAACATCTTTAACGATAGTTCTAATGTTCTCTCTATCTTTTTTATAAGGTGATACAAATGCGGCCAATACAACTATACCAGCATCAATCATCAAATTTGAAACCTCAGCGATGCGCCTTATGTTTTCAGTTCTATCCTCAGGAGCAAATGAAAGGTCTTTATTAATTCCCTTTCTTATGTTATCCCCATCTAAAGAATAGGTTTTTATGCCTTTTTCAAATAATGCGCGTTCTACAAGATTAGCAATTGTAGATTTCCCTGATCCAGAAAGTCCTGTAAACCAAATTAAAAATGAATTATGATTATTAGCAGTTATTCTATCTGACTTAGAAACGTGATAGTTATGGGGTATAATATGTTTGGACATGTTATCTTTTTTTACCGAAAAAAAATTGCCTAATTCTACCTAGTGGAAGTTTTAACCAAAGTCTCTCGTGTAAGTAATATAATGCGAATTTCGTAAATAATTCTGTAAGTGCAATATATAATGCTATTTCGTCAAAAGCATTTAATACTGAACCCGAAATTAGGAATGTCATAGTCGTTGCAATGAGTCGCCAGGATGTTGTCTTTTGAAGCGTTTGTTTTTGCGTAACAGCCTTATTAACTAAAATAAGCTGCCACACTCTTTCATGAACATAGTAAACAAAAAATTTAAAAACAAACTCAATAGATCCAATTTTAATCGCATTCTCTAAACTACAATGACCACTCAAACAAGTAACGAGTAGTACCACAAGTATCGTGTCTGAAGTTGCGACAACACGCCATGATATACCTTTAATAAGGCTTCTAAGATGTGACTCAGTTTTATAAGTAGTCATGGTCTTTTAGTGCTTTGCAACCACAAACCAAGGGTTTAGCAGGTTTTCTTTATTATATAACAGCGGTTGTTTTGTGTCTTCAGAAATGACCTCAACACCAACAGCACTGCAAATAGCTTGACCAGCTGCTGTATCCCATTCCATGGTCGGTGCAAATCGTGGATATATATCTGCATTTCCTTCAGCAACTAAACAAAATTTAAGGGAGCTCCCTTTAGACACTATCGTTACCTCTTTTCCAGACGATTTTAAATGGTCTACAAAGTTCAATGTTTCCTGACTCATATGAGACCGACTGCCAACAACTTCTACAACATTAGAGGTTGTTTTTGTTTGAAGCGGACTCGCCAATTTTAACACGTCTTCTATTGAGGTGTTATGAGCTGATAATACCGATTTAAACGCTTGTTTTTTTAGTGTATCCGAAAAATATAGTGTGGTCGTCGCTGGAACATAGATAACCCCTAATTGTGGCACACCGTTTTGTACTAAAGCAATATTAACCGTGAACTCACCATTTCGCTTGATAAATTCTTTTGTTCCATCAACAGGGTCTACTATCCAACAGGTGTCCCAATCTTTGCGAATTGAATAATCAATTTGCTTATTCTCTTCACTAATAATAGGTGTAGGCGTTTCTCGCAGAAATGAATTAATAACATCATTCGCTCTTTTGTCGGCTTCTGTTAAAGGTGATTTATCATCTTTATGTTCCACATCAAAAGCAGTATCATACACTTGCATAATGACTTCTCCTGCTTTTAAGGAGGCTTCAATTGCAATTACTAAGTTTTTATTTAGTTCTATACCAGTCATACATCTCTTTTATTCCGTTTTCTAACTTCATTTGATACTTCCATCCTAATGCATTCAGCTTCGACACGTCGGTTAATTTCCTCATAGTTCCATCTGGTTTATTAGTATTATAAACTAATCCTCCTTTGAAACCAACAACTTCTTTTATCGTTTCTGCCAATTCTTTAATGGATATATCTTCTCCTGTACCAATATTGATATGTGTATTTCTAATTTCCTTTATAGCTTCGGAAAACGTATCCTTAAAGTCTCTGTTTTCCATAATAAACACACAGGCATCTGCCATGTCTATTGACCACAAAAACTCACGTTTCGGCTTTCCTGAACCCCAAATTTCAACTGTTTTTTCAGTCACCCCAAAGGACGCTAAATATGTTTTTGCCTCCTCAATATTCGAAAACCCTGTATCTGCTAATACCTTCTCTATTTGATTTTCATTCAATAATTTCGCCAAATGAATCTTACGAATTAGAGCTGGAAGCACATGTGATTTTTCTAGGTCAAAGTTATCGTTTGGTCCGTATAGATTAGTTGGCATTACAGATATGTAATTGGTGCCATACTGAAGGTTATAGCTTTCACACATCTTAATTCCAGCTATTTTAGCAATTGCATAAGGCTCATTGGTGTATTCTAACGTATCTGTAAGCAAATATTCTTCCTTCATCGGTTGTGGAGAATTCTTAGGATAAATACAGGTGCTTCCTAAAAACAATAACTTCTTTACTCCATTTAAATAACTTTGATGAATCACATTATTTTGAATCATCATATTAGCATAAATAAAATCGGCACGATACACATTATTTGCAACAATTCCTCCAACTTTTGCAGCAGCTAAAAACACATATTCTGGTTGTTCAGTTTTAAAAAAAGAGGCTACGTCGTTTTGATGAGTAAGGTCTAACTCTTTATGGGTTCGAGTCACTATGTTTTGATACCCTTTTTGCTTAAGATTTTCTAATAATGCACTACCAACAAGTCCTCTGTGACCCGCTACATATATTTTGGACGCCTTATTCATATACCGATTTACTCGAAGTAGTTTTTAATTCTATATCCTCCATCTTGAAGGTATTGTTGTTTTTGCATCAGTTTTAAATCACTAGACATCATATCTTCAACGAGTGCTGGCAGATCATATTCTGGTATCCATCCTAATTTTTCTTTAGCTTTAGTGGCATCACCAATAAGTAGTTCAACTTCGGTTGGTCTGAAATACTTTTCATCTACAGAAACAACTTCTTTTCCTATTTCCAATTGGTATTCTGGATTATGACACGATTTTATATAGCCTTTTTCATTTGAGCCTTCCCCACGAAATTCTAACTCCACGCCAACATGTTTAAAACACATTCTAACAAAATCACGAACTGTCGTTGTTTTACCTGTAGCAATGACCCAATCTTCTGGCTCCTCAGCTTGTAGAATCATCCACATCATCCTTATATAATCTTTAGCATGTCCCCAATCTCTTTGTGCATCAAGGTTGCCTAAATACACCTTATCTTGAAGGCCTAAGGCTATTTTAGAAGTGGCACGCGTTATTTTTCTGGTTACAAAAGTTTCTCCTCGAATTGGTGATTCATGGTTAAACAATATCCCGTTACAAGCATACATGCCATAAGCCTCTCTATAATTTACTGTAATCCAATATGCATATATTTTTGCTACTGCATACGGGCTTCTTGGGTAAAATGGAGTGGTTTCGGTTTGTGGAACTTCTTGCACTTTACCATAAAGTTCAGACGTGGAGGCTTGATATATTTTAGTGCTTTTTTCTAAGCCTAAAATTCTAATGGCTTCTAAAAGTCTTAAGGTTCCTACGCCATCAGCATTCGCTGTGTATTCAGGAGTTTCAAAAGACACATGAACATGACTCATTGCAGCTAAATTATAAATCTCATCGGGTTTAACATCCCGAATTATTCTAATAAGGTTTGTACTGTCTGTTAAGTCGCCATAGTGTAAAAAGAAGCTCTGATCCTCTTCATGTGGGTCTTGATAGAGATGATCTATTCTGTCGGTATTAAAAAGTGACGATCGTCTCTTAACGCCATGAACTATATATCCTTTTTTTAATAGGAATTCACTCAAATAGGCTCCATCTTGTCCTGTTACTCCCGTAATTAAGGCTACCTTTTTTTGCATTTTAATCAATTTTGAAACATTTAAAACATAACGATCGTACTCAATTAGAAATAGATCTCATAGTCTGCAAATGTATGGTTTTTGTTAATATAATTAAATCTTAATTTTTAAGCTACAACTCCCTTGACAAATCAAGAATTACCTTGTCTACACTGTTTTGCCAAGTAGGTAAATTTTTCTTCATAAGCATACGTACTTTTTCTGTATTTAAAACACTATTTCTGGGTCGCTTTGCTTTTGATTCAAACGTCTTAATCGGAATTATATTCGACGCTTTAGGAATGTGTTTTGATATGTGTAATCCCAAATCATACCAAGTAGTCTGTCCTTCAGCTGAAAAGTGATAGGTTCCAAATGCTTCAACTTCATTTAAAACTAAAAATATAATAAACTCTGCTAAATCCCAACAACTGGTTGGTGTTCCTTGTTGCGAGTCTATAATTTTCAATTGCTCCCCATTCAGAAGCTTTTGATAGACGGTTTTTACAAAATTCTGATTGAATTTTGAATAAAGCCAAGAGGTTCTTATAATAAAATAATCGTTTAATATTTGCTTGATATGATTTTCCCCCAATAACTTCGTTTGTCCATAAGTATTTATTGGTGATGCGAGATCTGTTTCCGTGTAAGCGGAAGTTTTAGCACCATCAAAAACATAGTCGGTAGAAATATGAATAAGTTTAACGTTGTATTTCTTGCAAGTTTTAGCTAGGTCTTTTACGGCTATGGCATTAATTGCGGTCGCTTTTTCAGTTTCTGTTTCTGCGAGATCTACATTAGTAAATGCAGCACAATTAACACAATAATTAAAATGTCCATTACGAAAAACCGCATCAATAGCATCTGTATTGGTTATATCCAAATTGGTTTTATCGGTAAACACAAATTGGATAGCATCTTCAAATTGAGAAGAGAGTGCTTTAATTGTGCTTCCTAATTGACCGTTTGCTCCAGTAACTAAAACTTTATACGCCATTTAAATATTCAGAAAGTGTTGGTAATGCTTTATCTTTTTCCGAGAGAACGACATCTTTCTGCGGAAAATTCCAATCAATATCTATTTGTTTATCGTTGAATTGAATCCCTCTTTCAGAGTTTTTATTATAATAGTTATCACATTTATAATTTATAATTGTGTCATCCTCTAAAACTAGAAAGCCATGAGCAAAGCCTCTAGGCAGAAACACTTGTTTGTTATTTGTTTCACTTAATTCTATGGCCACATATTCTCCAAAGGTTTCGGACTTCACTCTTAAATCTACACATATATCCAAAACCGATCCTTTCACAGCCCGAATAAGCTTAGCTTGTTCAAACGCTCCAATTTGAAAATGTAACCCTCTTAGCACGCCTTTTTGAGATTTTGATTGATTGTCTTGAACCCAATCAATATCTAAATCTGTAAGTTGTTGAAAATTTTTTTTATTAAAACTTTCAAAAAAATAACCGCGTTCATCTTCAATTATTTTTGGAGTAAGAATATAACAGTCCTTTAACTTTGTTTCTTGAGCTATCATAAACCTATAGGTGTTTTAAATAATTTCCATATCCGCTTTTAAGGAGTGGTTCTGCTAATTTATGAAGTTGAGTTCTGTTGATAAAACCCATTTTAAAAGCTGTTTCTTCAATACATCCTATTTTTAAACCTTGCCGCTCTTCAATAACCTGAACAAATTGAGACGCCTGCATTAGAGAATTAAACGTTCCTGTATCTAACCATGCGGTGCCTTTGTCTAAAATTTGCACATTCAATTTCCCTTGACTAAGATAGGTTTTATTTATATCAGTAATTTCTAATTCACCTCTGTGGCTCGGTTGTATATGCGTAGCGATATCTATTACCGAATTATCATAAAAATAGATTCCTGGAACGGCATAATTTGACTTAGGTTGAGTTGGTTTTTCCTCTATAGATAATACTTTGTTATCCTCATCAAATTCTACAACACCATAGCGCTGTGGATCTTGGACATGATAGGCAAAAATAACACCTCCACTAACATTAGCGTGAGCCTTCAGTTTTTGTTCCAATCCAGATCCGTAAAAAATATTATCACCTAAAATTAAAGCCACAGAATCATTTCCAATAAATGAGGCTCCAATAATAAAAGCTTCGGCCAATCCGTTCGGCTGTTCTTGAACAGCATACTCAAAATGACACCCATAATCATCTCCGTTGCCTAGCAGGTCTTTAAATCGAGGTGTGTCTTTTGATGTTGAAATAATCAAAATCTCTCTAATCCCAGCAGACATTAGCGTTGTTAACGGATAATAAATCATGGGTTTATCATAAATAGGCATTAATTGCTTACTTATAACCTTGGTTAAGGGGTGTAGTCTAGTGCCTGATCCGCCTGCTAAAATTATACCTTTCATGACTTATTATATTTATCTAAATACCAGCTTATTGTTTTTTGAATTCCAGTCTCAAAATTTTCATCTGCTTTCCATCCAAGTTCTGTCTCAAGTTTTGTTGCGTCAATCGCATATCTAAAATCGTGACCTGGTCTGTCCTTAACAAATGTTATTTGCTTTTTATATGATTCTGATTTTGGAATCAATTTATCCAATTCTTCACAGATGGTGTTAGCAATGTATAAATTATCTCGTTCATTACGTCCTCCAATATTATATGTCTCACCAGCTTTACCATGCTGAAATACTATGTCTACTCCTTTACAGTGGTCTAATACATATAACCAATCTCTAATGTTTTTTCCATCACCATAGATTGGTATTTGTTCTCCCGCTATAGCTTTTCTAATGATTGTTGGAATTAATTTTTCATCATGTTGCTTTGGGCCATAGTTATTTGAACAATTAGTTGTAACGACATTCATACCATAAGTATGAAAATAACTCCTAACAATAAAATCTGAAGACGCTTTAGAAGCGCTGTACGGACTATTAGGCGCATAAGGCGTGTCTTCTCTAAATAAACCTTTTTGTCCTAGGGTCCCATAAACCTCATCTGTAGATATGTGGTGAAAACGGTTAAATTTAAAACCATTTTTAAATAAAAATGGTGCATTCATCCAATGTTGCTTGGCCACATCTATTAGATTGAAGGTGCCTAGAATATTAGTTTTCATAAACTCGTCTGGGTATTCAATCGAGTTATCTACGTGAGATTCTGCCGCAAAATGTATGACGGCATCAAAATTGTACTCGTTAAATAGGTTTTCAATTAGAGCCCTATTACAAATGTCTCCCTTGATAAAGGTATAGTTCTTGTTTGAAGCCACTGATTCTAAATTAGAAAGCTCACCTGCATATGTGAGCTTATCTAAATTAACAAGTTTCGTGTTTTTATATTCTTCTAAAACATAAGGAATAAAATTAGACCCTATAAAGCCAGCTCCTCCTGTTATTAGTAATGTTTTATGCTTCATAATTTTTAACAAATCGTATCGCGTTAGATGCAAAAAATGTAAGCAACATAACAAGAATAGCCAAGGCCGGAAGAATTAATATATATTTTTTCGTCCAATCATTTGACTTGACTCCTATTTCAGAAAAATCAGAAAGGACATCATAATACACGTTTTCTTCAACTTTCAACTGATCCAGAACACTAATGGAATCCCTTAGTCGAAGTTCATTTTGAAATAATTCAAATTCTCGTGTTTGAGTTCTCTCTTGAGTTAAAGGAAACATACCTTCCATTCCTACACTAACTGCGCCTTTTTCAGACTCGTTACTTAAGATTTTTAAGTATACCATTTGTAAGGTATCTATTTTTCTTAAATCTCTCATATAGGCCTGCCTTTTGATCGCTAAAGTAGAATCTCTAATACGCATTTTCTTTTTAGAGTATTCATTGTTACTTATGGTTAATTCAAAACCATTGGATAGTTTTTTGAAAATGTCACGCTTTGTAGATTCAACTCTAATAGTGAACAAGTCACTGGAGTAAAGATCTCGGTTATCAACAAAATCTTCAAAACTAATATCCTGAGCCCTAATACTGTCAATGGACTTCACATACTTGTCATATTGTACAACAAGATCATTTTCTGTCTCCGGTCCAATTTCAATTTCAAAGCTTTTTATCGTTTTTGCTTCTTTATCATTAATAGTAAATACACTTGAAAGTGTTTCGTAGTTTTCACTATCTAATAATGAATTGTAGTAGTCAATATTTGTTACTAGTTGATATTTTGATTCAAAATAAGGTTTGACTAGCATTTCCGAATAATAAACGGGTTCTTTCATTTTTTGCAAACCATAACCAAATAACATAGCTGTTAAAACAACTATAGTTATCACTTTATAATTATCAATTACGGCTCTTATTAAGAAAATAATTGAAGAAAAAACTCCTTTGAGAATATTGGCTATAAACCCATAAACTTTATCGAAGAATTTACCGATGGCGCTAAATAAAGCTCCTAAATCAACCTCTTCATTTTTATCTTTAGGTAAATTTTCACTCATGTCTTTAAATTATGTGTTAAATATCTGTTGTAATATTTTTCTAGTTATCAAGTATGTTGGTTTAACTCCTGAAGTGCCCAAACCTCCCGAAGCCAAAGTACTTCCTGTTTCTAAGGGGTTGTCACTCGCATAATAAGCATACCTTACTTTAACATCAGGATTAATGCTTCCCCTCACTTTAGACGCAGCTTGAATCGCTTTTTGATAGTGAGCACCCTCCATTTCAAGACCTATGACATTCCATGTGGAGTTAAAGAAAAATTTTAATATTTCTTTATTTTGTAGCGAAGTTCCTAATACCGTTATCATAGAGCCTTCATAAATAGAAACATCATGACCATCAAAATCTTTTTTACAAAGTTCGTTCTTAAAAGGATAGTTATCTGCGGTTCCTTCAAAAATATGTGCAGAAGGAATCATTATATCTCCTTTACCGCCTTCAAGAATTCCTGCTTTACCCATGATGGATACAGATTCAATATTGAGATGAATTTTTTCGCCATTCACTTTAATTGGTTTTAACAATTCGTCAATTGTTTCATAAGCTTGCTCTCCAAAAGCATAGTCCATCACAAATATTACAGGCTTTTCAGACTCCATAAACTTTTGATTAACCTCAATATCTGTTTTTGAAAAATCAATCTTTCCTGTGTCAAAAATTTGAACATCTATATTGGTCCCAGAGGCATCCTTAATATAAGTCATTCCACTCTGCAACGCTGCTTTAGTGATTTTATTGCGTAAAGCCTCATTTTCATTTTGACTAATCGCTTCATAAACTTCAAAAATATCTTTTTTAGAAGTCATTGTTTTTAATGCTATTGGCGCAAAAATTGAATTCATGACACTATGCATATTGGCGCTAATGACATGAATTGGTCGATGTAACAATTTTTTTTCAAACAAAACGGCTTTAATATTGTCTGCCCATATTTCGCCGTGGATATGATGTCCTAATCGTTCTCTAAGGACGGGACTAAAGGTAACCGTGCGTTTATTATTATTAATAACCTCTTCTATAGCTAACTTCCCTAACCAATAAATAATATGCAATAATCGTTCTGGTTTTATTTTAGTGGAAAATTCAGCATGTGCATTTGTTAATTCCTCGAAAGTTCTTCCCAGTATATTTGCCGTATGTGTAATGGCAATTTCTCGTTCTTGCTGTGTCAATTTCTTTTTAGACAGTACCGCCTTTTCAAGCTTAATCCAATCTCTAATTGTAGCGCCTTTATCATCAATTAATACGCGCTTACTTATTTTGTGAGATTCAACAAACAAGAATGTTAAATGAGTTAATATATCATAAATCTCAGAACGCCCTCGTGTAATTTCAATGTTCATTTGTTCATTATCAATACGATAACAATTACGTCGTCTCTTAGGGGGTATTATTGGTTCAAAGTGAGAGCTTCCATATCCTTCATCACTTGTAAGATTAATGAAGGTGCATTCTTCAATACCTTCGGGAAGTCTATCAATCACATAAAGCAATCCTTCTAATTCAGCCTTTTGCTCTGCAATTGACCCATAAATTTCTGGTCTTAAAAGTAAGAGAGATTCCCGTAATGTTTCTCCAGAAACTCCCATTGGTTTATAAAACCCACGATTGAACAAATGTCGCATCGTGATATACATTTTTTCAATAGCATTTGAGCTCTCTTGAGCTCTCGTTCTTTCATGATGTTTTGTTTTCCTCATTGGCATTAGGTTGCGGACAAATATAGCATTATTTAGTTAATTCTTGTGCGTATAATGCGTCGGCAATTTTTCGGTCATTTGACAGTCTTGGTATCTTGTTTTGACCTCCTAATTTGCCAATTGATTTCATATAATCCTGAAATCCATTCTTCTTTACTAAAGTGATTTTTAAAGGTTGCAAAACCTTTCCATATACCAAATCATAATAATAGCTGTTTTGATTTTGTAATGATGCCTCAATCTTTTGGGCGAATAATGCCAAATTTTGAGGTTCATCTTCAAACTCTATAAACCATTCGTGATAAGGCAATCCATCATCTGGGTCAATCTGTGGAGCCACTGTAAACTCTGAAATTCCAAGCGATGAATCAGCAACAGCTTCTTGAAGTGCTTGTTCAACTTCTTTACCTATAACATGTTCACCAAAAGCTGAAATAAAATGTTTAATTCGTCCAGAAACAATAACCCTGAAAGGGCTTAAAGATGTAAATTCAACAGTATCTCCAATATTATAAGCCCATAACCCTGCGTTAGTTGAAATAATCATCACATAATTAACCCCTAACTCAACATGTTCTAGGATAAGCCGTTCTCTATTATCGTCAAAAAATGTGTCTGCTTTAATAAATTCATAAAAAATCCCGGAGTTGAGTTGCAACAACATGCCTTTTTCATTCTGTTTATCCTGAAACGCGAAAAATCCCTCACTCGCCGGATACAGCTCAATGCTATCTACTTTTCGACCTATGAGATTTTCAAATTTGGCGCGATAGGGTTCATAATTTACGCCTCCAAAAATGAAGAGATTAAAATTTTGGAAAACATCACCCACCTTCTTTCCTGTTTTATTCTGAATTTTCTCAAAATACATTTGTACCCAAGAAGGAATCCCAGATATAACTGTCATATTTTCTGATAAGGTTTCCTCGACAATCGCTTCTACTTTAGTTTCCCAGTCATCGATACAGTTGGTTTGCCACGATGGCATTCTGTTCTTTTGAAGATATTTAGGCACATAATGTGCTACAATTCCAGAGAGACGCCCTAATTGTATCCCGTTTTTTTCCTCTAGAATTGGACTTCCTTGCAAAAATATCATTTTTCCATCTACAAACTTACTGTTACCGGTTTCGGCAATATACATCAAGATAGCATTTCGTGCAGCTTCCACATGCGTTGGCATACTTTCCTTTGTTAATGGAATATATTTTGCGCCAGAGGTCGTTCCAGAGGTTTTTGCAAAATAAATAGGCTTGCCTTTCCAGAGAATGTCTTCTTCACCATTTACTACCCTATCCACATACGGTTTTAATGCTTCGTAGTCTCGTATGGGTACTCGTTTAATAAAATCTGAGTGTGTTTTAATGGATTTAAAATCATGGTCTTTTCCAAAAACAGTTTCCCCAGCATCATTAATTAGTTTTTGAAAAACCTTGTCCTGTGTTTCTATAGGAGCCTTAGACCATTTTAATATAGACTTTCTAACGTTTTTAGCAAATAATTTGGCGAGTGTAGATTTTATGGATAGCATTAATTGAAATCTATAAAGTTTGTTGGATTGACAGGGTAGCCTCTGCTCCAAAGTTCAAAATGCAAATGAGGTCCCGTGGTTAATTCACCTGTGTTTCCCGCCATAGCGATAACTTCTCCAGATTTTACCAAATCTCCTTGCTGTTTAGTTAATGAGGCATTATGCTTATAAACGGAAATTAGATCATAACTGTGTTCAATAATAACTACATAGCCTGTTTCTGTTGTCCATTCGGCAAAAATAACAGTACCGTCTGCTGTCGCTTTTATTGGGGTGTTTTTTGCAACTACGACATCTACCGCAAAATGTTTCTCTTTGATATTATAAGCGTCAGAAATAGTTCCATTCACTGGTGGAAATAAAACGAAATTTGAAGACGATAGCGCTGATTCAAATACGTTGTATTTATCTTCTTTGTCTACAAGATCTCTCAACAAAGAGTCCTCTTTTGTTGGTTTTAAATCTAATTTACTTGCATCAATTGCCGCTGCATCAATAATAGAGTCTCTATTGAACTCAACTGAACTGACATCTCCAGTAAGAACCTTTTTGATGGATGCATAGTATTTTTCATTAAGTTCCATGACATTTTGAAGCGAATCTGTTTTGTAGTTTAAAACCGTTGCTTGTTTTTTTAATGCCATTGAAGAATAGCCGGGAATATACTCCTTTAACGAAGTAAAAGCTATTAACAATATAGTGCCCACCACGAGTAAAATTGTACCTAGTGACACCATGACAAACACGTTTAACCGGGTCAACTTAATCGCAAAACGTTCTTCAAAAGTATCTTCGTTAAGCACAACTAAACGGTACTTGTGAAGTAGTTTTTTTCTAAATTTTTTTTCCTTTTCCTTTTTTGTCATTGTCTCACAAAATTAAATAAAATAAGCCCAAGTTTAATGAGTGACTCTTAAAGTTTGTGATTAAACGTTTAATTTGAAGTTTAATTATTAAATTTGCAGTTCAAAATTATACGTTATGATAGCAACAAGCATATTTTTAGCTTTTGGAGCCTGGCAAATTATTTTAATTGTCGTTGTGGTTTTATTATTGTTTGGAGGAAAGAAAATTCCTGAACTTATGAGAGGCTTAGGGAGTGGTATCAAAGAATTTAAAGATGCCAGTAAAGAAGATGATACTACTACAGAGAAAAAAGAATAATTCTAGTTATATTTTTAACAAAAAAGCCAACGATAAACGTTGGCTTTTTTGTTATTTAATTGCTAGTGATTTTATTATGGATTCTAATTCAAAAACATAATTTCGTTTCGTTACAGATGGTGCAAAGACATAACCTTCAGCTATGATATACCGATTATTTACTTTGTCTTCAATAGCATAATTAATAAACGGCCCAGACATAAAGGCATTTTTGACATCCCATAGTCCCTTAGTTACAAATGCTGGTTTATTGTCAATTATTGTTTTTGAAATGAATGGTGAGAACGCGTCTTCGGTTCCCATATACGAGCCTTCAATAGGGCCTTCAATATGAATTTTACCCACAGAATCTCTTACGCGAACCACATCTACAACCGCACTGTTATTATCCTTTATAAATGACATTGGCACCTCATAAAGCATAATGTCAACAGTTCCTGTTTCAATGTCTCTTCTCAACCAGAAAAAATCACCTTCTTGTTTTGCAATTCGATAAGCTGTTGGAAAACGCATGGACAATCCCAGTTGTTTTCGAATTGGTTCATCATTAAATAATGATTTTGAAATACGTCGTTGCTTTTCTTTTACTTCTTCTTTATTAAAGGCGTCTATGATTTTTGGCGCATTGCTAGTAATCTGTTCAATTATGTCCTCATTTGTTTGCCCTGAAACCACAACCATAGTTTGCGGTCTTGCAAAAGCATCGGTAGCAATTTTTGTGCTTGCATCTTTACCTTTTTCAATTTTTAGGACTATTCTGTTCTTTTTAGCAAATCCTGAAAATACTGATGGAGGCATTTGATTCATAGAAAATTGAGGTTCTTCTTTGGATAAGCCCTCAACAGGAGCCGCTAGAACATCCCGAATAGCCTCGCCAACACTATCTTCCCATAACTGATTTTCAGCAACAACAACTAGGTTATTAATATTTCCTGAAGATTTTGACACATAGCGCTGTTGGTCTTTATTGTCACAAGAATAAAATAGTGAAATAAAGAGTAATATGCTTAATACGTTTTTCATTTTTTATGTAAATTATTTATACTTATTTAGATACAATAAGCGTCATTCCTATTTTTAGATTGTTACTACTAATATCGTTCCATTCTTTGATGTTTTGAACAGAAACACCTGGAAATTTTTGAGAGATACTCCAAAGTGAATCCCCTTTTTGTACTTTATATGTTGATTTGCCATCTGCATTAATGACTTTTTTAGGCTGATTAACAGTCCCTTTTTTTGATCCAGATGTTACCGGTTTTCTGGGATAAATCGTTAAGCGTTGTCCTATTCTCAGGTTATTACTTCTCAATCCATTCCAACGCTTTATTTGGCTTACTCTAACCCCATAGCGTCTCGCTATCTTCCCTAAATAATCTCCAGATTTAACACGATATCTAATTTTACTGTCTGAATCAAAAAACTGTGGAAGGGGTTTCTCTCGTTTCTTCAATTCGGCTTCAACAAAGGCATAAATCTGTTCCTCGTTAGTCACAAACTTTCCTATAGCTTCCCGTGGTAATCTCAGCGTATAATTTTCTCCTTTGACAAATGGAATGATATCCAATTTATAAGATGGATTCAAAAACTGTAATTCTTCAATAGGCACATCAACCAGCTCAGAAACTTGATCTAATGTGATCATTTTTTTTACATGTATGGTATCTGTTTCCACATAATGATATTTTGGCCTATCTTTCTTAAAACCATGCTCTTCAGCATATTCAAAAATATACATGGTTGCTAAAAACGCTGGTAAATAGCCAGCCGTTTCACGTGGAAGATGTGGTCTAATATTCCAGTAATTCTCATAACCTCCTGATCGACGAATCGCCTTGGTTACATTACCTGGGCCAGAATTATATGCTGCTAAAGCTAAATCCCAATCCCCAAAAATCTTATAGAGTCTGGCTAAATATTTGCTTGCTGCTTCTGTAGACTTAATTGGGTCGCTACGTTCATCAACATAGCTACTCACATTAAGACCATATTCTTTTCCGGTACCAAACATAAACTGCCATAAACCTGTTGCGCCTACTCTTGATTTTGCTCGTGGTTTTAAAGCCGATTCTACAATGGCTAAATATTTTACTTCTAAAGGAATATTGTAGTTGTCTAATGATTCTTCAAATAATGGAAAATAATAATCACTTAATGCCATTAAGCGCGACATAGAGGTTCGTCGATTTTTTAAATACGACTTGATAACACTCTCAAGAGACGGATTGTACTCAATATTAAAAGGGGTTCTAGCATTCAGTCTCGCAAGTCTTGCTTTGAGTGTATCTGTAGTTAATTCAGGAAAATCAACTGGGTCGTATTTTAATTCTGAAACCGATTTGTATATGGTATCATATAAATTATTACTATAAAGTTCTTCAAGCCACTTTTCATCAATCTCTGAAGCAAGTTTATAATCTTCTAACTTGTTGATTGCCGTCGAGTCGACAGCTGGTTTTATGTTAATTGGTTTTCGGAAATAAGTCTTTCCGTCTATAATGGTATCAACAACATAAGTTTCACCGTCGACAAAGTCGGATTCTGTGAGTCGTTTAGTTTGGGATGTTTTTGGAATAGAATCCTGACCAAAACTGAATAAACTACATAATAGGATGCCAATAGTAAAATATATAAGCTTGAGCTTCATTGGTCGACTATTTTAATTATCATAACGATAAGGTGAGCTAAAATCGTGTTTTTTTAGCTAAAATGAAAACATAACAAGACAATTTAAAATACCTTGTAAGATTCTTCCGGGGTTGACAAAAAGGTGATATTTCCGAAACTATTCTAAAATGGCTGCTATACCTGGCAAAACCTTACCTTCTAAGCTTTCCAACATAGCTCCTCCTCCAGTACTTACATAACTTACTTTATGTTCAAAACCAAATTGTTTCACAGCGGCTACCGAATCTCCACCGCCAACTAATGAAAACGCACCATTCTTTGTGGCTTCAGCAATAGAATCCCCTAGAGCAATAGTCCCATGGGCGAAGCTTTCCATCTCAAAAACACCTAGTGGTCCATTCCATAAAATAGTTTTACTCTGCATCACCACCTCATGAAAATTCGCTATAGATTTTGGTCCTGCATCTAAACCTTGCCAACCATTAGGGATTTTAGTCACGTCCATAATTTGTGTATCTGCATCATTACTAAACGCATCGGCAGCAATCACATCAACAGGTAAGTGAATGTGCACATTTTTTTCTGCAGCTTGCTTCAAAATTTTTAGCGCTAGCTCAATTTTATCATCCTCACAGATAGAATCACCTATACGTCCTCCTTGAGCTTTTATAAAAGTAAATGTCATTCCGCCACCTATAATCAAGTGGTCTACTTTATCTAGTATGTTCTCAATAATGGTAATTTTAGAAGAGACCTTGGCGCCTCCCAATACTGCTAAAACAGGTTTCTCACCTGTTTCCATTACTTTCTTAATACTCTCAATCTCTTGTGCTAGTAAATTTCCAAAGCACTTTGCTTCAGGAAAAAATTGCGCTATAATAGTTGTAGATGCGTGCGCCCTATGTGCAGTACCAAAAGCATCATTCACATAAATATCACCTAATTTTGAAAGTGCTTCTGCAAAGCCTTTATCTCCTTGTTTTTCTTCCTCATGAAAACGTAAATTTTCCAATAATAAAATCTCTCCAGGTTTTAAGTTTGCCGATGCCTCTTCAGCTTCTGGGCCAACACAATTGGTGACAAATTTAACTTCAACACCTAAAATATCTTCAACTTTATTTACGATATGTTGCAATGAAAACTCTTCTTGAACACCCTTTGGTCGTCCTAGATGTGACATCAAAATGCAACTGCCACCATCCTCTAAGATCTTAATTATGGTTGGTTTCGCAGATACGATACGCGTGGCATCTGTAACTTCAAAATTATCATTTAATGGCACGTTAAAATCCACTCGAATAAGTGCTTTCTTATTATTAAAATTGAAGTCATTTATCGTTTTCATTTTTGTATAGTTTAGGAAATTGAATCACAAATGTAACCAATAAAACTAATGGATAAAAGTTGTTTTTTTACGAAAACGATTGCATAGAATATATAGATAAACTTTTAAAAAAAATATGTAGGTTTGCTTCATGCTATTCTCGGAAATATTAGGACAAGAACACATTAAAAATCATCTTACTAAAAGTGCTGATTTTGGACGTGTTCCTCATGCACAATTGTTCGTAGGCCCTGAAGGTGCTGGAACACTACCCATGGCTATTGCTTATGCCCAATATTTGCTTTGTAAAAACCAAAATGCAGAGAATCTTGAAGGCAATGAAGCCTGTAATTTGAAATTCAAGAATCTCTCCCATCCCGATTTACATTTTGTATTCCCTGTGGCTACAAATGACAAGATTAAAAATCATCCAGTCTCTAATCATTTTATGGAAGAGTGGCGACAACTCATTGAAAAACAGCCCTATGGAAACTTATTTGACTGGTACCGCATTTTAGGTATCGATAACAAACAAGGCCAAATTGGTGTTGATGAGGCTCAAGATATCGTTAAGGCCTTATCTTTGAAATCTTATGAAGGTGGCTACAAAGTGATGCTGATTTGGATGGCTGAAAAAATGAATACCTCAGCGGCCAACAAGCTTTTAAAGCTTATTGAAGAACCACCTAATCAAACTGTCTTCATTTTAATTGCAGAAGATGAAGAACAAATTATCAATACCATTAAATCGCGATGCCAAATCCTCCATTTTCCTCCATTGGCCGAGGAAACTATAAAAGACGCTTTGATTAAAAATTATCAAATTCCTATTGCTGATGCTGTAAAAATTGCACATCAAGCTAATGGTAACTATAATAAAGCATGTGATTTAGTATATAGCGATAGTGAAGATACTCAGTTTGAGGAGTGGTTTGTCTTTTGGATACGCTCAGCTTTTAAGGCAAAAGGAAATAAAAGCGCTATTCATGATCTGATTTCGTGGAGTGAAACCATTGCTAAAACGGGGCGTGAAACGCAGAAACAATTCCTGAACTTTTGTCTGGATTTTTTCAGACAAGCCTTATTAATGAATTACAATGCCGAAGAATTGGTGTTTATGGAACCTAAAACAGGCTTCAAATTGGAGAAATTTGCTCCATTTGTTCACGGGAATAACATTTTAGACATATCTAATGAGCTTCAAGATGCCATATATCATATAGAGCGTAATGGGAACTCAAAAATTATCCTTACTGATTTATCAATAAAACTTACAAGGTTATTGCACAAAAAAACCGATTGATAAACAATCGGTTTTTAATTTATAAATCTCGTAGATCTAATTACTACTCTTTCGATTTGTAGGCTTCATTCAAGCCTTGTAAAATATCATTTGAAATATCATTTGCCTCCCCACCGTACATTACATTATTAGTCGCTTCGCTAGTGCCAAAAATATAATCATAGCCATTTTTCTTTCCATAATCTTCTACAAAATGTTTCATGTGCATAATAACAGAATCCATTTCAATAGTATACGCCTGTTGCAATTGTTGTTGTTCAAATTGTAGCTGCTGTTGTAATATTTGTCCTCTTTGGTTAAATGCTTGTCCTTCTTCCTGCTGTTTTTGAGCAGACATTTTCGTTGCACTAACTTGAAATTGTTGGTACTCTAGTTGAAAGGCTTTTCCTATACTATCGGATTTTTTATTGAAACGCTCCTCACGTGCTTTAAACTTATCTTCAATATCAATTTTCTCTTGATATTTATTGATTACTTCTGTTCTATTCACGAAAGCTATTTTTTTCTGCTCCTGACAAGATGCAATTATTAGCATTACTAAAAATGCCATTACTACTTTTTTCATTTTTATATGTTCTTTATTTTTTGCAAATGTATAAAAGTGAATGATTTTATATACAATAGGTAGCCATTAATAATTTTTATAGAAATATTAATATGCATTTCTTAAATCTATCCGAAAAGACCCACATAAACTCAATTTCTTTAACTGAATTTGATTCAGAAACGTTCGGTGTGGTATGATTTTAAATCTGCGCTTAAAATGCCTTAAAATGCGATTTAACTCTTTTTGATGACATAAATTAATGAAGAGAACTCTCCAGATCGGTTTGCTTTCATATTTGAGCGACATCCAGTCCAAAATGCTTTTATAGGATTCATCAAACCGCTTTTATATTTTTCTGAAAGCAAAGACACATAATACGCGTCAAATGACATTGGAACGGTTTTTACGAGAACCATATTTTGTCGTTGTGCTAATTTCGAAATAGCCGTTTTAGAAAAGTGCCATAAATGTCTAGGAACATCGTAAGCTGCCCAAAAATTTTTGTAATACTTTGCATCATGACTTTTAAAATTAGGAACCGCAATTACGAGTCGACCATCTAATTTTAAAAGTGATTCAAATATTGAAAGATGATTTTCTAATTGTGGCAAATGCTCTAGAACATGCCAAAGTGTAATAACATCAAAACTATTGGGTTTAAATTGTAGTAAATGATCACTATTAAAAACAGCTTCATTTGTTTTGCTATTTGCAATTATGCGGGCGCTGTCATTCGGTTCAATACCTGAAACACTCCATCCATAATCTTTGGCAACTTTTAAAAAATCTCCCGTCCCACATCCGACATCAAGTAATTTTTTATCTGACACTTGAAATGAATTAATAAGCTTAAGCTTTCGTTTTAACGCAATGGATTTTACAAAATGATACAACTTCTCAAACCAATTTCGTTTTGAGTCGGTATGAGAAATATAATCTTCGCTGTTATAGTAACGAGGCAAAGACGTTTCGGATGGCTGCGGAAAAGTCTCTAACATATCCAATTCCTCATTATATAATAATGTAAAATCTTCTCCAGAGACCGAATGGTCTTTCAGTTCTAAATATGTCTTTTTCTTTAAGTTATCTTCCAAAACGTATACAAAAGTATTTATCCTACTTAAAATGTTCCACGTGAAACATAATTCAAATATTTGTGTATCTATCTCCCTAAGTACACCAATAACACCGAAACATCTGCAGGAGATACACCTGAAATTCTAGACGCTTGAGAAATTGTTACTGGCTGAATTTTTGTCAATTTTTGAATAGCTTCTGTACTCATTGACTTCAATTTCGTATAATCAAAATTAGAAGGAATCTTTACATCTTCCAATCTATTCAGTTTATCTGCGTTGTTCTTTTCCTTTTCAATATACCCGGCATACTTTACTTGTATTTCGGTTTGCTCTATAACTTCTCGATCCAAATTGTGTTCTTGTATGTAAGTCTCAACTTCTTCAAATTGACGCATATCCTCAGTTGTGATATTTGGTCTTGAAAACAACTTAAACATTTTATCAGATTGTTTTACTGGTGATGAGTTTTTTTCAACCAGTACTGGGTTTGCCTGCTCTGGTTTTACACTTGTTTGTTTAAAGAACTTTACAAAATTATCCGATAGTTTTTGCTTTTCTTCCATCCGCCTTAAGCGCTGTTCACTCGCCAAACCTAGATCATATCCTTTGGGAGTTAATCTAAAATCAGCATTATCTTGACGTAATAAGGTTCTATATTCAGCACGTGATGTAAACATTCTATATGGCTCTTCAGTGCCCTTTGTAATGAGGTCATCTACTAAAACTCCAATATAAGCTTCATTCCGCTTTAGTATAAATTTATCTTTTTCTTGCACCTTTAATGCGGCATTAATACCTGCCATTAAACCTTGAGATGCTGCTTCCTCATAACCTGTTGTCCCGTTTATTTGTCCTGCAAAAAACAAACCATCTACTAATTTCGTCTCGAGCGTGTGCTTTAATTGTGTAGGTGGAAAATAGTCATATTCTATAGCATAACCAGGTCTGAAGAATTTTACCTTTTCAAATCCTGCTACCGATTTTAAGGCATTGAATTGCACGTCTTCTGGTAACGATGTCGAAAATCCGTTAACATAAACTTCAACGGTGTTCCATCCTTCTGGTTCTACAAACAGTTGGTGCCTATCTTTATCTGAAAAACGATTAATCTTATCTTCTATTGATGGACAATATCTTGGTCCAGTACTTTGAATTCTGCCGTTGAACATTGGCGATCGATCAAAGCCTTCACGCAATAAATCATGAACTTCCGGGCTCGTATAGGTCATATGACAAGACCGTTGTTCAGTCAGTGGCTTTATGTGTTCTAAATAAGAGAATTTTTCAGGCTGTTCGTCACCAGGTTGTTCTATCATTTTTGAATAATCTAAAGAACGACCATCTACTCTGGGTGGCGTTCCTGTTTTCATTCTCCCGGAATCAAAACCTAAGTCTATAAGTTGCTCTGTAATTCCCGTTGCTGCTCTTTCACCTGCTCTACCTCCTCCGAAATTTTTATCACCTATATGTATTAATCCATTTAAAAACGTCCCATTTGTCAATACCACCGTTTTAGCTTTTATCTCTAAACCTAGAGACGTTTTAACTCCTACTACTTTGTGGTTTTCTACCAATAAACTAGATACCATTTCCTGATAAAAATCTAAATTCTTGGTCTGTTCTAATAATAATCTCCAATCTTCTGCAAATCGCATACGGTCACTCTGTACTCGAGGACTCCACATTGCAGGACCTTTTGATTTGTTCAACATTTTAAATTGAATGGCTGAGGTATCGCTTACTATACCACTATAACCACCAAGTGCATCAATCTCACGAACAATTTGTCCTTTCGCAATTCCACCCATTGCTGGATTACATGACATCTGTGCAATATTTTGCAAATTCATTGTAATCAATAGCGTCTTACTACCAATATTGGCAGCAGCGGCAGCAGCCTCACTACCAGCATGGCCAGCTCCTACCACTATAACATCATAAACTTCGTTGAACATAATTTCTTGTATTGTTCCACGTGGAACATAAGTGACTTCAAATTTTCAGTTTGCAAATATACGGCGAATTCTAGATATAAACTTAGCGCTTCGTCAGGTAGTGATTTTCCAAAGATCTCATTTCCTTAGACTCTTGGTCTGTTTTATCTTTATAACCACAATAATGCAGTATGCCATGTATGATCACCCGATGCAATTCTTCTGAAAATTCTACTCTAAAATCCTTAGCGTTTTCTGTAACACGTTCTGTCGAAATATAAATATCCCCGTGTAGCTCTTTTCCGACACTATAATCGAAACTAATGATGTCAGTTAAGGTGTCATGATCTAAATATTTTACATTTATCTTATGTAAATAATCATCATCACAAAATATATAATTGATTTCACCTTCGTTGTAGCCTTCATTTAAAATTGTCGCAGAAACCCATTGTGAAACGGCTTGCTCATTTTCTAATTTAAAATCTCCTTCGTAATTAAAACTAATCATTGCCTTTTTTAAAATACTCCTGTACTTTCTTTTTATATATCTGCTGCAAAGGTAATGCTTGACGATTTAAAATTTCCGTAGTATTGAAATATTCTTTCGCCTTAGGAATTTGATTTGGTAAGGTATTTTCGTATGATTTATTATTGGTTTCTGATTGTCTTTTATTATCCTGACCTTGCATGAATGTGGCATTCTCTAACTTCAATAACTGATGTTGCAATTCCATCATTTTTTGAAGGGTTTGATTTGTAAAACCTTTATTAATCAAATCCAATTCTATCTCTTCCATTTTTCTCAATAGTTCTCCACCAAGACCTTTCTTTCCTTCTTTTCCTAATCTGTTTTCTAAAGCTTGTCTTAACTGTTGCTGACGTTGGTATATCTCATAAAGCTCTCCATTTATTTCTTCATTATTTCCTTCTCCTTCTCCCTCGCCTTCTAGGTTGCCTTTTTTATTTCCCTCTTTACCACTCCTTCCTTCCTTACCGTCTTTTCCGTCTTTTGGTTCACCATTCTCTCCATCCTGTTGCTTTTGACCTTCTCCAGATTCACCATTCTCACCATCTTTAGGTTTCTTTCCTTTTTCACCTTTTTTCATACCCTCCTCCATTTTCTTATTGAGCTCTTCCTGACTCATAATGATATCTGGTAACTGCTCACCTTGACCTTGTCCTTGACCCATAGATGGGTTCATTTGCATGTTCATATTGTCTAAGACATCACTTAAAAAACTCGCTAGTTCGTTTGTGGAGGTTATCGTATATTGTTGAGATGCTGCGCCCTGATATATTTGATTCTCCGATAATTGCCCTAGTGCTTTGTCCATATTAAAAAACACTTCTATAATCTGTGAATTTACACGCTCTGAAAGCGCCGGTTGCCTCAATGATAAAGCAAATAAACTGTCATCAATATGCTCAAAGTGTTCTCGCAAATTACTCTGTTTACGCAAGAACTTTCCGTATTCATTGTGATTTATTTCTATGCTTTTAAATTGCTTCATCAAATTCTCTTGATCAAAAGAAAATAAGACTAGATTGTCTAATATCTGGCGCAATACATCAATATCTTCTTGCATCTGTTCTCCTCCGCCCATTGACATAGATTGTGCCATTTGCTGACTCATCTCTTTCATCTTTTTGGCCGCTTGTTTCTGTTTTTTCTGTGCTTTTTGCTGACCAGATTGTGGGCTTGGGGCTGTTTGTGCGTCCTGAGGCTCTTCCTTTTCCTCTTCATTACCGGGCTCTTGACCTTCCTTTTGATCCTGTTTTTCTTGCTCTTCTAATGCCTCAGTCGCTTCTTTTTGGTCCTCTTTTATAGACGCTTCAGTTGGTTTATCCTGAGGTAACTCCATTGGTTTTTTCAATGATTTATTTTCTTTTTCAAGATCCTCCATTTGTTTTTGGAATTCCTCAAATTTTTTATTGAGTGCTTCTTGGGCTTCCTTTGAATTGTTCTCTTTAGACTCTTCAGACAGCTTTTCTTGTTCATCAGCCAACTGGTCTAATTCCTTCATTAATTTCTCTATTTTCTTAGCGACATAAAAGCGTTTTGTTAGCTCCAATAGTTGTTGTAAACTTTTCTCTTTATTCTTGTTTTGTTTTGCTAACTCTTCTAATTTTTGAGTAAATTCTTCTTTGTTGATTTTATCTTTCATTTTCTCTAACTCCTCCAAAAGTTTTTCATCCTTTTTGAGTTGTTCTTCATTCTCTTCTAGGCGTTTTTGAAGATCCTCTTTGAATTGATCTTTCTCCTTATCTTCATTCTGAAATTCTTCAATATTTTCCTTTAGCTTTTTATTAAAGTTTTTCATGAGCTGCTCCTGCTCTTTTTGACGCTTTAAAAAATTTTCAAATTTCTTTTTATCATTAAAATTAAGTTCCTTTTTTTCTTTTTGGGTTTTAGATAATTCCTTGAGTTCTTTATCCTGCTCTTTAAGTTTATCAAAGGTTTTGCTAATATCCTTTATGGTTTCATTTTGCTCTTCAAGTTGCTTTTGTTGGGCTTCATCTTCGGTTAATTTCCTGTAACTGAAAACCGCACTCTTTACACTTTTATAACTATGTAAGACATCATTATCAAACACCTGAAAATAAAGTTCATAATTAATACCTTCTTTTAAATTCAATTGATTTGGAAAAGCATTAACAAATTCATCAAAATTTGATTTCGAGACCGTCATGATCTCATAAGATTTTTGTTTTGGTTCATTACTTGGGTAATATACCATTTGTAACTTACTCAAGCCATAGTCATCGCTTACTTGTCCATAAAAATAAAGGGATTGATTATCTAAAGAATCCATTTCCATTTTTACATTCATTTCAGGATAACTGTCCTTGATAACATTTATCGAAAAGGCTAAATTCTCATAATCTTTTAATTGTGCGTTGCTTGTGCTTATGCTATAATCGGTATTATTAAAAATGCGTTTAGAAACTTCAAATTGCCCTTCGGTCTTAGATTGAAAGTCTAAGGTGTCTTTTGCATATAGCGTTACCTTGTCTGTAGATTTAGTGTTCACGCTCCATGTTACCTTTGTGCCCTCCGGAATGGTACCGCTTCCTGTGCTCTTTAGCACTTCATCTTGCTTCTTGGTATAAGACGGATAATCAAGAGTCATTTCAAAATTCACCAATGTTGGCACCTTAATAATCTCTAAAGTGTAGTCCTTTGAAACCACATCATTTGCCGACAAACTAAACAAAACAGCCTCTTTGGGTTGTGCAAACACAAATTCAAATTGGCCAGGAACTAGCTGTTGCATAAAGAAAGATTGGTTATTAAAATGAATCTGAGCGTTTTCGGGAACCAATTCGCCAGCGGTATTTACAACTATTCTAAAATCTTTGTTTTCAATCGCTTTCAATTCATCGTTCACCACAAAAAACTCAAATGGTGCTGGTGGTTCATACGCTGTATTATAATTCACAACACGCTCATAACTATCACTAAACCAATTGATCTTCCCTGTTATAAATGACAACATCAAAATGATAATAGGAATGGCTGCATATTTTAAATATTTGATGTTTTTCTTGAAATTAACAGCCAGCTTAAAGGGAATTGGGCTTAACTCTGCAGATTTCTGTTCGATGCTAGCCTCTAAAAGTTCTGATTGATGTGTGTCTTGATTCAGTTGAAGAACATTGAGTAGTTTATCGTTGACCTCTGGGAAATGACTGCCTATAATTTTCGACGCTTCTTCATAGTCAATTCCTTTTTGCAATTTGAAAAGTTTTGCTAATGGAAATGCGATAAACTTCACGAATAATGCAGTTTCAACGGCTACAAAAGCCCAAAATAAAATAGTTCTAGCGGTTGGGTTTAACCAAAAAACATATTCAATCAGCAATGTAGCAATGAGATAAAGTAGGCCAATTGCAAAAAACAAAATTACACCTTTGAGTAATTCATTGGTATAATATCGTTTAATGAATTGCTCTAACTTACCTTGTATTTGATTAAATGTATTCGCCATTTGCCTATTTAACTTACTAATCTACAATTTTATTTTAAAGCGTAAATGCCTAAATTTGGTAAGATTCTGTTAATTTCGAGGAGTTGTATTAAAAACAAGACCATCTCTAAACATTATAACATGAAAGATCTAAAATATCTTGCTGCTTTTACACTACCTGTTGTTGCATTTATAGGACTATTTTACAAAGGTTCTTTAGCTTACTTAACACCGGTTTATGCTTTTATAATAATTCCATTATTAGAGCTTGTTTTTCCAGTAGACACTGAGAATATAACCCCTGAAGAGGCAGACAGTAAACTCAAACGCAAGGTATATGATTGGTTATTATATCTCAATCTTCCCGTAGTTTATGGGTTGGTAATTTTTGGGCTGTTTGAAGTAACGGCATCTCCAATGGCAACTTATGAATTCATTGGAATAATGATTTCTGTAGGTATCGTTTTAGGGGTTAATGGTATCAATGTGGCTCACGAGTTGGGTCACAGACAAACCAGCAATGAGCGTTTTCTGGGAAAAGCACTACTCCTTCCATCGCAATACATGCATTTTTATATCGAACATAATTATGGTCACCATTTAAACGCCGCTACTCCCGAAGACCCAGCTACAGCGCGCTATAATCAAACCGTTTATTCTTTTTGGTTTACCTCTATATTTAGACAGTATGAAAGCGCTTGGCTCATTCAACTGAAGCTGTTAAGAAATTTAAACCGCTCCTTTTTCTCCTTTAAAAATGATATGTTTTGGTATACTATGCTTCAATTAGGGTATCTATTGGTTATCTTTTTATTCTTCGGAAAACTAGGAGTATTATTCGCTATTGTGTCTGCGGTAATTGGGTTTTTATTGCTTGAAACCGTAAACTATATCGAACACTACGGGTTACTAAGATTAAAGACAAAAACAGGTCGCTATGAGCGCGTCAAAGAAATGCACTCCTGGAACTCAAATCATGTTATTGGGAGAATCGTACTCTATGAGCTTACAAGACATAGCGATCACCATTACAAATCATCAAAAAAGTATCAAATCTTAGATTGCCATGATAAGAGCCCTCAAATGCCTTTTGGCTATCCAACCTCTATGGTTTTAGCTATGATCCCTCCTTTGTGGTTTGTAATCATGAATAAAAGGGTTCCTCGCGAAATGATTTCAGAGTAACTATTTCTTTTCATAATTATCGTTTTATCTTTGCAACTTCAAATTGAACACCATGACAACACCCGTTCGTGTGCGTTTTGCACCAAGTCCAACAGGACCTTTACATATTGGAGGCGTTAGAACAGCCCTTTTCAATTATCTTTTTGCCAAAAAACATAACGGCACCTTTGTGCTTAGAATTGAAGATACTGATCAAAATCGTTATGTTGAAGGTGCTGAAGATTATATTATAAAAGCCTTGAATTGGTGTAACATTCCTTTTGATGAAGGGCCAGGAAAAGATGGTGGGTTTGGGCCTTATAGACAAAGTGAGCGTAAGCATTTGTACAAGCAATATGCTGAAGAACTTATTGTAAAGGGTCATGCTTACTATGCATTTGACAGTTCTGAAATCTTAGATTTCCATAGAAAAGACCACGAATCAAAAGGGAAAACGTTTATTTACAATTGGCACAATCGGTTAAAATTGAGCAACTCCTTGTCGCTTTCAGAAGAAGAAGTCAAAGCAAAACTAAATGCTGGTGAAGATTATGTGGTTCGTTTTAAATCCCCTCAAGATGAAACACTTCATTTAAAAGATATTATTCGTGGAGATATTAAAATTGACACTAATATTTTAGACGATAAGGTCTTATTTAAAAGCGATGGAATGCCTACCTATCACCTCGCTAATATTGTAGATGACCATTTAATGGAAATTACCCACGTTATTCGTGGAGAAGAATGGCTGCCGTCATTAGCGTTACATTATCAATTATATGCTGCTTTTGGTTGGAGCGCACCAGAATTTGCACACCTACCTCTAATTTTAAAACCAACGGGAAAAGGCAAATTAAGCAAACGAGACGGTGATAAATTAGGATTTCCTGTGTTTCCACTTGAATGGACAGATCCAAAAACTGGAGATCTATCTCGTGGCTATAAGGAAGATGGTTATTTCGCAGATGCTATGGTAAATTTTTTAGCTTTTTTGGGATGGAATCCAGGCACAGAACAAGAAATTTTTAGTTTAGATGGCTTAGTAAATGCGTTTGAATTGGAACGCGTAAATAAAGCCGGTGCGCGCTTTGATCCTGATAAAATTAAATGGTTTAACCACCATTATATGCAGGAGCAAGACAATTATAATCTAGCGGTTGCATTTCAACAGATAAAAACAGAATTAGTCGAAATTGATACACAATACATCGAGATGGTTGTTGGTTTAGTAAAAGAGCGTGCTGCCTTTATAGGTGATTTTTGGAGCCTGAGTCATTTCTTTTTTAATGCACCAGAATCCTATGACGAAAAAGCGTTTAAAAAAGCAATTAAAGATGATACCATAAGTGTTTTATCTGAAGTTAAAAGGCTTATAACTGCTATTGAAGAATTTTCAGTTGACACCTTACAACAAACAATAAAAGGCTGGATTACATCCAATGAGATTGGCTTCGGAAAGGTAATGATGCCATTGCGATTAGCTCTTGTAGGTGCCTTACAAGGTCCTGATGTGTTTGATATTATTTACATGATAGGTAAAACTGAAACTATTAAGCGTATTAACGCTCTAGTTTCAACAATCTAAAACGTAATCATCACTGCAAAAGTTAGCATATTCTGATTGCCCTTGAATTTTTTAGAAGCAGGTGTAGTAGTTAGATTTTGATCATTAAGTTTATTCAATATATTCGTGAAACCATAGCTGTAAATCGCCCTTAGTTTAAAACTACCGATTCCTAAAGACGCGCCTAAAACACCGTTCACATTAAATTGAGAAATTTTGCTCAAATCTTCAGCTAATAAAGCGTTGTAGCCATCAATGATATAGTTCTTTTGAGAATCATCATCAAGCTCTAATTCACTGTTGTATTGCAATTGAGGACCAATATCTATGGTTAAGTTATCGCTTAACACCTTTGCATGAAGCATAAAAGCCAATTGGGCAACCATAAGTTGATATTCAATTTGTTCCGTATTGAATGAGGTTAATGATTGACGTCCAGTGACTTCAAAAGCATTTTGTGAAAACTGTAAACCATAACTTACGGTATACCATTTTTGAGGTAAATCAACCGTAGCTATCATTCCACCAGCAAATCCACTACCGCTTTTTGTGGTAAAATTATCAGTTGCAATATCAAATTGAGTGATACCTCCCATGATTCCTATACCGTTTTTTATCGCATATCTTTTATGTTGAGCAACAGAAATTGTAACAAAACCGATACAACAAACAACTAATAATAAAAACTGCTTCTTTTGCATGTGTATTATGTGTGATTTGAACAAATATAACTTAATTTAGTAACTGATTATTTTATCTAACACTTTAAAAAACTTGTCATGGGTCAATTTATTTATATTCCAATTATTTTTTTCGGCTTAATCATATTGATTTCGTCATTCTTCACTGTTAAACAAAAAACAGCTGCTATTGTTGAGCGTTTTGGCAGATTTCACAGCATTAGACAATCTGGATTAAAAATAAAAATCCCGTTGGTTGATAAAATAGCAGGAAGATTAAGTTTGAAAATTCAACAATTGGATGTTATTATAGAAACCAAAACCTTAGATGATGTTTTTGTGCGTTTGAAAGTCTCTGTACAATATCGTGTTATTAGAGAAAAAGTATATGACGCGTTTTATCAATTAGACTACCCTCATGATCAAATTACATCTTACGTATTTGATGTGGTTCGTGCTGAAGTTCCAAAAATGAAACTAGATGATGTCTTTGTTAAAAAAGATGATATTGCTTTAGCTGTAAAAGCCGAGTTAAACGACGCTATGCTAGAATATGGTTTTGATATTATCAAAACCTTAGTCACAGACATCGATCCAGATGCTCAAGTAAAAGCTGCAATGAATAGAATTAATGCTGCCGATAGAGAAAAAACTGCAGCACAATTTGAAGGAGACGCTGCTCGTATTTTAATCGTAGAAAAGGCAAAAGCAGAAGCTGAAAGCAAACGCTTACAAGGACAGGGTATTGCAGATCAACGTCGGGAAATTGCTCGTGGTTTAGAAGAATCTGTGGAAGTTTTGAATAAAGTTGGTATCAATTCTCAGGAAGCCTCTGCGCTTATCGTAGTCACCCAACATTATGATACGCTACAGTCTATAGGACAGGAAACAAATAGCAATCTTATTCTATTACCAAACTCACCGCAAGCGGGTAGTAATATGCTTAATGATATGGTCGCTAGTTTTACGGCTAGTAATCAAATAGGAGAAGCCATGAAAAACGCAAAATCTAAAGGTGAGAAATAACTACTGTTATTCCACATAAAAACATCTAGCTCTAAGGTTTGTCTTTAGGGCTTTTTTATTGAAACGGGTGGCGTTCTTCCCATTCCCTTACTGGGTTGGCATACTTTACAACGAGCCGAAGGATTGTATTAATTATAACGCTATTCGTATGTTTTAAATAGATATACATTTGATGAGGTTTCGCTCCAATAGAACTCTTAATTTCCATAGCGGTTCTAGCAAAAACCACCTGTTTGTAATTGTGATCAATGCCATAAGATGCCATATCAAATAGCATATTTAGATACATCTGATGTTGGTGCTGAAGCTCTGGGTTATACCCCAAAAAATACGTTTCTAGCTGGTTGTAATTGTTAATAAATGTATAAAACCCTATCAGCTCATTATTTAAAAAATAGCCATAGACTTTAAAGTCTTCCTTGAGCTGAAATTTTAAGTTATAAAAGTGTTGTTTATTTAATTTAAACGAATTAACACCTGCCTTATTAGAAACATATAGATACAGTTGAAATAATTCATCCGACAGCAATTCTATTGTCTCTAGCTGCAATTCTTTACACTCAATGTCTACGCTTTTTTTCCGTGCTGTTTTATAGCGCCTTCGGTACTTTTTATTGAAGGCTTTGATATAATCCTCAGAAGTCGTCCATGCTTCGGAAACTCTGAAAATCATATTAGGTTGTACCTGCGCTTTATACAGGTTCTCCTTTTGGAAAAAATTGTCACAAGTATGAATAGGGTCATCTAAAAAATAATCTTTAAACCCAATAATTCGGATTGTTTTTCCATAGTTTAGTTTAATCTGTCTTGCTAACTGGTTCACACCATCGGAAAGTGTATTTAAAAACACCTCTTGTGATATGTCTTCAGAATTATAATACAATCCGTGTTGTCCCGTATGCATCAGGTTTCCTACGATTAAAGCATTCCCTTTTACAATCTTGGAAATTAATCGCTTTCCTATTCGTTTAAAAAACTTATTAGAAGTCCGTCTAAATACATCCTCTAAATACATTTCTACGCGCTGAACTATAGCAATCCCAACTAAAGATTCCGAAGAAAATACAGCTAGATAATACGTTGAAATATTGCTTGGACTTGACAATTCAAGAGCTTTTAGAAATGGTGTTTTTAAAAACACATCATCTACAGAGAGTTCGTCCCACGTTTGAGGTAAATCTGTAACCGAATTGTATAGTTTAAAGTGTATCACTTCTATATTAAGAAAGGCTGAAAATTACAATTCTCAGCCTTTAACTATGTTAAAACTTTATAAAACTTATTGCCACCCGCATACGATAGCGCCCATAATGGTTAGGGCCACCGTCCAATACAAGCCATTTATGATGATATATTTCCAGCTTTTACGCTCAAACATTCCATTAATCGCAATGACCGGAATAAACATAAATACACCAGCAATAGCGCCATGAAGCGCGCCGTGTTTGAAGGTTCGAAAAGCATCACCGTAGTCTGCCATAAAAGCATCATAAGACGGTTTTGCCAGTTCAGGATCACCTCCCATTAAACTATAAGCACCCATTTGGTGATTGGTTAACGCTTGAATAAAAAAGGCTAATAAAAACGACAGAATTAATGAAACAATAAAAATGACTGGCATATTGCCTTTTTTTATTTTTTCCTCTGTCATTTCTGCCTCACGCATCCAGGCTATTCCAAACACTTTTGGGTTGTACCATACAAAACCTAAAATAATAGGTACAATTGCGGCCACTAGAATGGCTAAAAAATTAAAGTCCATAATGTATTTTGATTAATTGTTAGTTAGTTAAATGTACAAAAAAACCTCAATTTGGTTGTCTTTGAGGTTTTTTGAGAGATTTCAATAAACTTTAAATCGCTTTTGCTTCGGCTACTAATATGGGATTATTATCTTCTAACGCTTTAGTAATAAAAGCCTCTATTTCTTCGTTACGTTTTTGTCCGTTTTTCAGCAATACGCTCAGAGTAATCATGGTTGCGATACGCGTTCCAACTTTTTTTGCAGCTGTGTTAAACAAGGGTTGTAGCTCATCATAACTCACAGCTTCAGCAAGTTTTAAAATCTCAGCCTTAGACTTTTCTTGCTTTGCTTCTGATAAATTCGTATACTTTTTACCAAGCTGCTTAATCACTTCTATTGCCGGGCGTTGCTGTTGTTGTTGTTGAGGCTTATTGTTTTGTTTTTGCTGAGGTTTAGGTTTTTGTTTTTCCCAAGAATCTCTCAAACCAACCGTTTTATTAAACACCAAGTGTTCAGGTGTCGTGTCGTTATCAACATTAAAGTATCCAATACGTTGAAATTGAAAACGATCACCTATTTTAGCGTCTAACAAGCTAGGTTCAACAAAAGCTTCAATAACCTTTAATGAATTTGGGTTAATAAAAGACATAAAGTCTTTATCCTGATGGCTATCTGGTGCTTCATCCATAAATAACCTATCATACTCTCTAACCTCAGCTTTTATAGCATGTTTGATAGATACCCAATGTAAAGTTCCTTTGACTCTCTTCTCTGTATCTGTAGAATAGGTACAAAGAATTTCAGTGATGTGACCATGAGCATCTTTAACCACGCTTTCGCCTTTGATAATATATGCGTTTTTAAGTCGCACTTCGCTTCCTAATTTTAATCTAAAAAATTTATGACTTGCTTCTTCTTTAAAATCAGCACGTTCAATATATAGTTCTCTAGAAAAAGGCACTTTTCGTGATCCTGCAGTTTCATCTTCAGGATTATTTTCGGCCTCTAACCACTCTTCTTTGCCTTCTGGATAATTTGTAATTACGAGTTTTACAGGGTCTAAAACAGCCATCACCCTTGGCGCTGTCTGATTGAGATCTTCTCTAATACAAAACTCTAAAAGTGACACATCAATTACATTCTCTCGTTTCGCTACACCTACTTTTTCAATAAACTTACGAATGGAATTAGGTGTATAACCACGCCTACGTAATCCGGAAATGGTTGGCATTCGAGGATCATCCCAACCTGAAACTATGCCATCTTCTACTAGCCTGAGTAATTTTCGCTTACTCATTATGGTATAACTTAAGTTTAAGCGGGCAAATTCTCGCTGTTTTGGAAGCATTGGTAGCGTTTGTGAAGCATAACCATGCACGTGTTCCTTAAACCAGTCGTAAAGCTCTCTATGAGGCTTAAATTCAAGTGAGCACAAGGAGTGTGAAATTTGTTCAATATAATCACTTTCACCATGTGTCCAATCATACATTGGATAAATACACCACTCATCTCCTGTTCTATGATGGTGTTTTTTTAAAACACGATACATGATGGGATCACGCATCAACATATTTGGATGTCGCATGTCTATTTTAGCACGAAGAACATGTTCTCCTTCTTCAAACTCGCCATTTTTCATGCGTTCAAACAGATCGAGATTTTCTTCTACACTTCTATTGCGATATGGACCATCAACACCGGGTTGTGTTGGTGTTCCTTTTTGCGACGCCATGGCTTCACTAGACTGTGAATCAACATATGCTTTTCCGTCTTTTATTAATTGAACAGCCCAATCATATAATGTGTGAAAATAATCTGAAGAATATAACTCATTAGCCCATTTGTATCCTAACCAAGCAATATCACGCTTTATTGCGTCCACATATTCCTGTTCTTCTTTTGCTGGGTTGGTGTCGTCAAAACGCAGGTTTACTGGCGCATTATATTTTTCGCCTAAACCAAAACTAATACCTATCGCTTTGGTATGCCCAATGTGTAAGTACCCATTTGGCTCTGGTGGAAACCGAAAACGTAGTTTATCTTTGGATAAACCGTTGTTTAAATCTTCTTCTATAATGTGCTCAATAAAATTGAGTGATTTTGATTCTTCTGACATGTCCACAAAATTATTGCACAAAATTAAGTAATTATACGTATTGTAGGTTATAAATCTGTTCTAGTTTGTGTAATTTTATGGAAAATTATAACCCATGGAACACGCAAATTACAAATGCCCAAAATGTAGTAACAGAACTTATAAAACAGGACAAATGAGAGCCACAGGTGGTACTTTGTCTAAAATATTCGATGTACAAAACCAAAAATTCACTTCTGTAACTTGTGAACGCTGTACTTACACTGAGTTCTTTAAAACTAAAACAAGTGCGATTAGTAATGTTTTTGATTTTTTCACTAATTAAGAGATGGGGATTATAAAAGTTGAAAATATCAGAGTTTTTGCATATCATGGTTGTTTAAAAGAAGAAACAAAAATAGGCAGCGACTATCGTGTAGACTTAAAGGTAAAGGCTAATTTACTAGCTTCTGCTAAAACGGATGAATTAAGTGATACAGTAGACTACGTGCTTTTAAATAACATTGTCAAAGAAGAAATGCAACAGGCTTCAAAACTACTAGAAACAGTTGCTCAACGCATACTTAAGCGCATATTTAAAGAGGACCATTTGGTTAAAAAAGCAACTGTGAGTGTGAGTAAATTGAATCCGCCAATGGGAGGTGATGTAGAAAGCGTAACGATAAAAATGACCGAAAGACGAAAAAACTAGGGGTTTATGGTGTAAAATGGTAATTTTTTATACATTTGCCATCCTTGTTTGTAACGAACAAATGAATAAGGCATCTTGGCCGAGTGGCTAGGCAGAGGTCTGCAAAACCTTGTACAGCGGTTCGAATCCGCTAGATGCCTCAGAAAACCTTCAACTTGTGTTGAGGGTTTTTTAATTGCTTAATTTTTATAAAAAATTAGTATTAAAGCTAAGCAAAACCTTGTACAGTGGTTCGAATCCGCTAGATGCCTCAGAAAACATTCAACTTGTGTTGAGGGTTTCTATAGGCGCTATCGTCATTAATTAATGACCAATTGGATTCACTTTTTCTATTTGCTCTTTACTTTTTTCATAAAGTTCTGGAAATAACCCTTGAGTAAGTAATAGTATCCCAAAACCTAAAATAACTATTGCTATTACTTTTTTAGTTTTAAAAATAAGACGCGGTGTCAACTTGTTTTTTAGGCGTTTAGCTAAAGCAATTTTTAAAAGATCGGTTAAAAAGTAGACTGTTAACATGGTAATAATAAAGACTAAAACACCATTTTTAGATTCAGTGATTGAACTTCCAATCATAATAAATCCTAGCCATCCTAATAATACGCCTATATTAATAAAATTGAGCAAAAACCCTTTTATAAAAAGTTTACCATAGTCATTTTTAGGAATTTCTACACGATGATATTCCTTAACAATAGACCGGAATGATCGTGAGGTTTTAACGAAGGAAATAAACCCATAAGCTGCTAATAACACGCCTCCAAAAATTAAGAAATTAGGATCGTCTTTGATTTTGTTTATCAAATTATTAGCACTATAAAATGCCACAAAAATAAAGACGACATCAGCAATAATCACACCAAGATCAAATATCAAGGCGCTTCTAAATCCTTTGGTTGCACTAGTTTCCAGTAATACAAAAAACACCGGACCAATAGTGAATGCCAATATGATGCCGAACGGAATAGCTGCTAAAATATCATCAAACATAGAGGAAATTGCTTTCCTACAAATCTAATAAAAAAAGACTGGTACTCAAGTAGTTTAATTAATGGATTAATCCATTCGCTTAATTCGTCCACCAAGCGTTCTTTTTTCATTTACTTTTTCTGGATTTCCGTAAATAAAAATATCCCCACCGGCTATGACCTTAGCATTAACTGTTTTAGACGCATTAATATCGGCTTCTCCAGCGGCTTTGATATTAACAGTAGTGTTTTGTGTTTCGAATGATTTACCTTCATAAACACCGCCGGTATTAAGTGTAATATCTTGTGAAATTGCTTTTCCTTTAGTTTCTACAACACCTCCAGATACTGCCTTTATGGTCACTTGATTTACATCTAATCCAATTTTTAATCGAGCTCCTTCTTGAGCTTTTAATTCAATTGAATTTTGCTCAATAAGTTCATTAGCACTAATAAAAGCACCTTCATTACCATCAATAATGTCTAAGGTATTATAATATACCGCCACAAATGTGCGGTCACCATTAAATGTCTTATTGAATTTCATACGGATTTTAAGTTTTCCGTCTTTATTAATTACCTCAACATCTTCAATGTCATCTCCTGTAATTTCTACTTTTGCTTCATTAGCTTTTATTAAATTCACTTCAATAAGATCATAGACCTTTACCTCATTGAAATCACCTACGGCTTTTCCTAGAGGGTTTTGTGCTGTTGCTATTGATGCGATAATGACGAATGCAAGTGTAAAAAATGGTTTCATATTAAATATCTTTATATTAGAGTTACGTGTATTTGTGTTATAAAGATGTTATAGCAATATAATTGTTACAGTTTTGAATATGATTTCTGAATTTAAGCGACAGAAACTGCTGTTCCTGTAATAGAAATCATAGCATAATTACTCGCTAATAATTCAATTTCCACTTTAATACCAACAACGGCATTAGCGCCAATTTTTTTTGCGTTTTCTGTAAGTATTTGAAATGCTGTTTCTTTTGTGGCATCGATACTACCCTGAAGTGCTTTGTAATACTTTGCCATACTAAATCCCATTGATAATTTTTGTTCATTAATAGCTACACCTGTAACGATGCCTTTATATTCTATAATTTTAAATCCTTCAATGGAGTTTGTTGTAGTGAGAACCATAGTGATGAGTTTTTTGGTTAGTATGTTTTTTTCTGAAATGTTACAGGTCCTAAATTATGGTGCTGTCTGCGTTAAGGATGGAAGTGACATCCTTTTGGTTTGCCAAAGGATATAACGTACAGCCTGACTCTACATCGTTAAAACGATGCAGAGAAACGCCCTAACTTTTATTATTCATGTTTACCAATCAAGGTAAAATCTAGGTGTTTTTTAACTAAATCGGTATTTTTTACTTTGACAACAACTTCATCACCGAGCTGATACATTATTTTAGAATTCTTTCCTATCAAAGCGTAATGATCTTCATCAAAAGCATAATGATCATCTTTCATATCACGAACGCTGACCATGCCTTCACATTTATTGGAGATAATTTCAATATAAATTCCCCAGTCGGTCACGCCAGAAATCACACCTACAAAGTTTTCGTTTTTATGATCTTCCATAAAACGAATTTGCATATATTTAATAGAATCTCTTTCGGCTTTTGTTGCTAAATACTCCATATTACTAGAGTGGTTACATTTGTCTTCGTAAATATCTTCACTTACCGATGCTCCACCATCCAAATAATGTTGTAATAAACGGTGTGCTATCACATCAGGATACCTTCGAATAGGTGAGGTGAAGTGGCTGTAGTAATCGAAAGCTAAGCCATAATGCCCAATATTATGAGTGGTATATTCAGCTTTACTCATGGTGCGAATGGTTAAGGTATCTACAAGGTTTTGTTCCTTTTTACCATGCACATCTTTTAATAAATTATTTAATGAAGATGCCACACTTTTACGATCTTTAAAATCAAGTTTATAACCAAAGCGTCCCACTACATTTTGTAATGCTGCTAATTTACTATCGTTTGGTTCATCGTGAACACGATAGATGAATGTTTTCTTTTGTTTCCCAATAAATTCTGACACCTTTCTATTAGCTAATAACATAAACTCTTCTATGAGTTTATTAGCATCTTTACTAGTTTTAAAGAACACACCTACTGGATTTGCCGCTTCATCTAAATCGAATTTTACTTCCACTTTATCAAATGAAATAGCCCCAGTGCTCATACGTTTACGACGCATAATTTTTGCAAGCTCGTCCATTTTTAACACTGCATCGGCTATTGCTTTATCTGTTTGATATGGTTTTCCTGTTAATGAAACCTCTTGAGGAATACTATTGGACTTGGATTCAATAATAGCTTGTGCCTCTTCGTAAGCAAATCGCGCATCAGAATACGTCACTGTTCTGCCAAACCATTGGTCTTTAATTTCGGCTTTATCATTCATTTTAAACACTGCAGAAAAGGTATATTTCTCTTCATGTGGTCGTAATGAACAGGCGCCATTTGATAAAATTTCAGGAAGCATTGGTACCACACGATCGACTAAATACACCGATGTTGCACGCTCATATGCTTCATCATCTAAAATAGTGCCTTCTTGTAAATAATGTGAGACATCTGCAATATGAATTCCAATTTCGTATAAACCATCATCTAAAACTTTAAATGATAAAGCATCATCAAAATCTTTAGCATCTTTTGGATCTATAGTAAAGGTTAAATCGTTACGCATGTCCCGACGTTTATCAATTTCCTTTTTAGTAATTGAGGTATCTATTTTATTTGCAAATTCTTCTACCTCATGAGGAAATTCTAGCGGTAGGCCATATTCAGCTAGTATAGAGTGAATTTCGGTATTGTGTTCTCCTGGTTTCCCAAGTACTTTGAGAACACGACCATGAGGTGAATCGGCATTTTCTGGCCAATCTTCAAGAGATACTAATACTTTATCACCGTCTTCTGCTTTGTTTATCTTATTGATAGGTACAAAAATATCTTTGTACATTTTAGTACCATCAACCACTACAAAAGCAAAATTCTTTTTATCGTGAATTTGAATTACACCAACATATTCGCTTTTTGCACGTTTGATAATATTGGTCACTTCACCTTCTAATTTACCACGATTTCTGCGTTTATAAGCGTAAAACTCTACCTCATCACCGTGAAGTGCTTTATTCATATTATTAGATGATATGTAAACATCATCTTCAAAATCGTCACTAATGATGTATCCTGAACCTCTTGAGGCCATATCAACACGACCTGTATAATATTGCGTAGTAACGATGGCTTTAAATTTACCACGATCTACTTCTTCAATCTCTTGTTTTGCTTTGAGTTGCTGAAGTTTTTTTATAATTTGATTTCTACTACTAGCATCATTAACACCAAGTTTAGCAGCAATTTGTTTATAGTTAAAAGTTTGGTTTCTATCTTTTTTTAAAATACTTAGAATTGTATTTGTAAGGTTGGAAATCTTATTATTTGAAGGTTTCCTTTTTTTTCGTTTTGTCATTATTAATTGTAATCATTATATGTATTTGTCATTCAGAACGTGATTTCGAATCTAAAAAGAATTATGGATTCCGCATCGTTGTGCGAAATGACAACTTTAATTTAAAACTTAATTTAAGTGAAGAAGAGCTTATTAAGTTTCTGCAAATCTACGGTTTAATTATTTAATGATGTTTAGAGACTATTAAATTATTAAAAAACGATGTTATCAACACATATATACATATCATCAGTTTTCTTTTAAAATTTAAAAAAATAAATGGTGATTATTATAGTCTGTTAATAGTAGCTATAACTTTTTTAGCTTTTGTTTTGATAAGTGACTTATACAATTCGATGAATAACTAGTTAACATTAGATTTACATCTAAATATCTCATTTTAAAGAACATTTCTAAAGCTATTAACAGTTGTTTATAATCGATGTTGACAACTAAAACTTAATAAGTATTTTAAAATTTAGTGTTGGTATCTTAGTATTTGGATGCTGATAACTTGACTACAAAAAACGATTAACTTTTTAGGTTATCTACTCTAAGTTTTTGATTGTAAAATTTACTGGATAATCCTAAGAAAACTTTTAAGTACTTAGAAGAAGATATGAACAAGTAATGAATACAAATTATAGAGGTAGTTAACAATCCTTATTGATCGATAATTACAGGTTATTATCAAACTTAATTATTATGAATAACTAAGTGTTTTATCTTTCGGTTTATTTATAAGCAATTATTAACTTTAAGGTTTTAAACCATACTATAAAATTATGACGATTTCGATAGGTAACGATCACGCAGGAACCGAGTATAAACAAGCTATTTTAGCTCATTTAGAGGCTAAAGGTTTTACTGTTAATAACTATGGTACAGATTCAAATGATAGTGTAGACTATCCTGATTTTGTACATCCAGTAGCAGAAGATGTTGCGAATAACAAAGTTGATTTTGGTATTTTAATCTGTGGAAGCGCTAATGGTGTTGCTATGACCGCAAATAAACATCAAAACGTACGCGCTGGTATTTGTTGGACTAAAGAGATTACCGAATTAACTCGTCAACATAATAATGCAAACATTTGTTGTATTCCTGCTCGATATACAGCCTTACAACAAGCAATTCAAATTGTAGATACATTTTTAGCTACCGAGTTTGAAGGCGGACGTCATCAAAATCGCGTGGATAAAATTCCGATCTCATGTTAAATGGGTCACACGCATTCACATAATCATTCATCTCAACACAATGATCTAAGAGGACGAAATCTTATTATTTCTATCTTTCTAAACATTATAATTACAGTAGCACAAGTTATTGGAGGATTACGCTCTGGAAGTTTAGCACTATTAAGTGACGCCTTACATAATTTTAGTGATGTAGTTTCGCTTGTTATTAGCTATGGGGCTAATAAATTATCTAAACGACAAGCTTCTCTTCAAAAAACATTTGGTTATAAGCGAGCTGAAATTTTAGCCGCTTTTATTAATGCGTCTACCCTTATTATTGTCGCAATATTATTGATTATTGAGGCGATTGAGCGGTTTCAGAATCCGCAAGAAATTGCATCTAATTTAGTTATTTTATTATCGGCAGTTGCAATTTTAGGAAATGGCTTAAGCGTACTCATATTAAAAAAAGATGCTGAAGCTAACATGAACATGAAAAGTGCTTACCTTCATCTTTTAACTGATATGATGGCTAGTGTGGCGGTATTAATTGGTGGTCTATTAATGAAGTATTACGAGGTGTTTTGGGTGGACAGCTTGTTAACATTAATTATTGCTTTGTATTTAATTTATATGGGTTACGACTTATTAAAAGATGCTGTCAAAGTGTTGATGCTATTTACCCCTGAGACCATCCAAGTAAAAGACATTGTAAAAGATATTCAACAATTAGAGGCTATTAAGAACGTACATCACGTTCATATTTGGCAGTTAAATGAAGAAGAAATTCATTTAGAAGCACATATTGATTTCAATACTGATATTACCTTATCACAATTTGATGTTATTTTACATCAGGTAGAAGATTTGGTATTTAAAAATTTCGGAATCAATCATGTGAATATCCAACCAGAATTCGGAAAATGTGATGATAAACAGGTAATTGTTCAGGATTAAAAAGGCATGTTAGAAATTAAAGTAAAAACGTTTCAAGAGCTCAGTACACAAGACTTATATGATATACTTCAATTAAGAAGCGAGGTCTTTGTTGTTGAGCAAGATTGTGTGTATCAAGATATCGATGACAAAGATCAAAAAGCACTGCATGTTATAGGTTTTAAAAACAATAAAGTAGTTGCTTATACGAGAGTGTTTAAGCCTGGCGATTACTTTGAATTAGCAAGTATTGGTAGAGTAGTGGTTGCCGCTAAAGAACGCGAGCATAAATACGGCTACGACATCATGAATGCCTCTATAGATGCTATAAAAGAAAAGTACAATGAAACCGAGGTTAAAATTTCGGCACAAACCTATTTAAAACGTTTTTATAATAATCTTGAGTTTTATGAAGTAGGAGAGGAGTACCTTGAAGATGGTATTCCGCATATTGCTATGATTAAGGCTTAGTTAGTATCACCCACATAAGTAACCAAAATTTCTACACGTCGATCAAATTTTGGTTCGCTGCCTAATGGAAACTTTCTACGCATACCCACATATTTCATACGTCTGGTACTCACGCCTTTTTTAGCTAAATAATCATAAATAAACTTGGCTCTAGCGACGGAGAGGTTTCTTTTTTTCGTTTTACGGTCAATGGCATCTCTGCTATTTTGTGTACAACAAACATGTCCTTGTATGGTAAAATAAATATCTTTTCGTTCTAATAGTGCTTGAGCGATATTTTCAAGCACTGGTTTTGATTCGGGTAATAATTTACTATATCCTGTTTTAAAAAGAATGTTATCTAGTGTGAATTTATCACCTTCTTTTAGTTCACCCTTTATAATATCTTCAACCTTAGGTTTCTTTTCAACCACCTCTTGAACTCTAGGAGGATTATATGGCTGCACTATAATTTCAACTTTTCTGTTGAGACCTCTAATTTTATGAATATCCTCTTCTTTAATTAGCTTTAAAAGAATTTCACCTTTTCCATCAACATTAGTGATGATAGATTCATCAAACTCATTATTAGAAAAAATTGTTTTTATAGAATTCGCCCTGTTTTGAGACAGCACTAAGTTGTATGAGTTACTTCCTCTATCATCAGTAAATCCGTAAATAGATACTTTTTCAATATCCAAAGTTTCTATCTCAGATAAAAAAAGGAGCAATCGATAATGTTCTGTGGGCGGAATTTCAAATTTATCGGTCTCAAAATAGACGACATGTTTCATCTCCTTTTGAGCAAACAAAAGTTGTGAAAATAGTAGTAAGATCAATAATACCTTTTTCATTTTTAGACCGAAAGCACGTATTAAATATAGATTTTTTTATTGTTTTCTTCAAATTTTGATTGTCTATTAGTTCAAATAGCCTAAATAATTAGAGGGGTTTTTCAATATTTCAACACCTTTTTGGATCTCAAAATTATTAGCAATATAATATGTATATAATCCCTCACGATAGAAATAACGCTTCACAATTTCGTCAGACAATAAAGATAGTAACTGCGTCTTATTATCATCAATCGCCTTGCTTTTGTATTGGTTTAAAGATGAGATTAAACCGGCATAATCTGTATTGATTACTCCATTTAATTTTTCTTCTTTCGCAACGCTCAAGGCATTAGCAAATGCTTTTTCAGTTTCAGTTTCAAAACTAAAATTATTAACATTTAAGAAGTTTTTAAAGTCATTATAGTCAGAGTCATTTAAGCTAAAAGTTTTCAAATCAGTTAACTGATTGGAATAATAATATTGCGTTGCGTATTTAAAGATGAGGTTTTCATTAATAATAGCTTTTGTGATCGGACTAAGTTTTGTTGCATCCAACTCTAAATCGGGTTGTACGCCCCCACCATCGTATACAGTTCTACCTTTTTTGGTTTTAAAAGCATTATAATTTTCTTGTTTTACGCGTGTTGCTTTACCGTTTTCATCGCGATTCCAATAATCTAATGATTGAATGCAGCGACCAGAAGGTGTATAGTATCTTGAAATCGTAATTTTCATTTGAGTTCCATAGGTTAATTTTTTCGGGCGCTGCACTAATCCTTTACCAAAGCTACGCGCACCAATAACCACGGCACGATCGAGATCTTGTAATGCACCGGAAACAATTTCACTAGCAGAAGCACTACTACCATCTATTAAAACGACTACAGGAATTTCTGTATCAATTGGGTTCTTTTGCGTGTAATAGGTTTTGTTATATTTTTTGACTTTCGATTTAGTGGTCACTACCAATTGATTTTTAGGAACAAAAATATTAGTAACATTCACAGCCTCTCTTAGCAATCCTCCAGGGTTTCCCCTAAGATCTAAAATCAATTTTTCAGCGCCCTGATTTTTTAATGCTCTGATTGCGCTAATAGTTTCTGAAGATGCTTTTTCATTAAACTTTCTAAGAACTACATATCCAATATTATCGTTGACCATAGAATAATGAGGTACCGCATGAATATCAACAGCTTCGCGCTGAATGGTAGCGGTTTGGGTTTTTCCTTGCCTGATATAGGTTACAGTAACACCTGTTCCAGCCGCACCTTGTAATAGATTTCCAGCGTCATCTTTAAAATCGGCCACAACAACATTATCAACTTTAATTATTTCGTCACCAGCTTTCAATCCGGCCTTATCGGCTGCATAATCTTTGTAAGGCTCAATGATAACCAACTTATCTTTAAGCGTAAGTACATTTGCGCCTATACCTGTATAGTCACCAGCATTATTAATTCTTGATGCCTCTACATCTTGTTCATTATAATAATTGGTATAAGGATCTAAGTCGTTGAGCATACTTTTAATAGCTGTATCCATCAGATCTCCAGGATTGGTCTCATCAACATAGTTCATGTTGAGCTCTTTAAAAAGAGTGGTAAAGATTTCGATTTGTTTAGCAATTTCAAAAAAATCACTTTTAAAAGCGGTTCCACTAAAAAAAAGCAATAGTGCTAGTAGCGGAATTATAAGTCGTTTTTGCAAAAGTTTACGCATGGTATTCATCATTTAGTCTCTGACACTTTTTTTGAAAAAGCATCTAATAGGTCTTTCATTTTGGTATTAATGGATTCAAAATCTGTTCCATCTTTTCCAATGTACAAAATCATTAACGCATAACTAGATAAAATGTTGTTAAAATAAACGGCCTTATTAAGGCGATAGGCTTCTCTGAGTAAGCGTTTGATATGATTTCGATCTACTGCATTTTTAAAGTTTCGCTTGCTTACAGAAACCCCCGTTTTGAACCGGGTATCGTCCTCAAAATTGCTTTTCAGATAAACGATTCTTAAAGGGTATGCGCCAATAGATTTTCCTTCGGAAAATAGCTTTTCTATGAGCTTTTGACTCTTAAGTTTTTCTTTTTTAGGATAAGAAAATGACATCAAATTCTAGGTTTTTGTATTCACAGAAGCTTTTCTTGCTGCTGGTTATAAAATTAGGTAAAAAACAACGATTGTCCCTATAAATATTTAGCAGCCTCTGATAAAAATTCACTTTATAAGAAACACCTTTCTTAGCACGTCTTTTGATAATTAAATTTATAAATATGCCATTAAAGATCTCATGTATTCTTTACAGGACTGAATAAGCATGACTTAAGTCATATTTTAACCGCAAAGTTTGAAGTAACTTTAATAACTTTTAAAACTGTACTGTCATGGGAAATCTACATGTTACTAAGCTTTCAAAAAAGAAAGATAAAGCTAATTATATTCATCATTTAACTAAAGATATTGAGGCTTTAGATTATATGATTGATAATGATATGATCGAAAAAGCACCTATACGTATTGGTGCCGAACAAGAGTTTTGTCTCGTAAATCATGAGTTTTTGCCCAGTGGTAATGCACTAGATATTTTAAAAGATATCGATGATCACCACTTTACCACTGAAATTGGAAATTATAATCTTGAGATTAATCTAGATCCTTTTGAACTTAAAGACGATTGCTTTTCTCAACTTCACAAACAACTTAAAACCTTATTGAATAAGGCAAAAATTGTTGCTGAAAAGCATAATACAAAAATTGCGCTTACTGGGATTTTGCCAACACTATCTCTTAAGCACATTACCATAGATAATATGACGCCAATCAAGCGTTATTATGTGCTTAACGAAGCTATTAAAGAATCTAGAAAACAAGATTTCGATATACATATTAAAGGTGTTGATGAGCTAAATCTATTGCATGATACGGTAATGTTAGAAGGCTGTAATACTAGCTTTCAGTCGCATTTACAAATTAATCCAGACGATTTTATAAAGAGTTATAATTGGGCTCAGGCTATTTCTGGTCCTGTTTTAAGTGCTTGTACAAACTCACCTTTTCTTTTCGGAAAAGAACTCTGGAGTGAAACACGAATCGCTTTATTTACACAAAGCGTAGATACCAGAGCCAATTCATTCTTATTGAATGAAAAACAATCAAGAGTGAGTTTTGGAAATAGTTGGGAAACAGGAAGTATAACCGATATTTTTAAAGATAATATTTCGAGATTCAGAAGTTTAGTGACTGCCGAATTTGATCAAGACAGCCTAGATATGCTTCATAACGGAGAGATTCCAAAACTTAATGCTTTGAGCCTTCACAATGGAACCGTTTATAGATGGAACCGTATTTGTTATGGTGTTGGTGGTGGAAAACCTCATCTAAGAATTGAAAACAGATACATCCCATCTGGACCAACGATGAAAGATGAAATTGCTAATATGATGTTTTGGGTTGGTCTTATGGTTGGAAGACCTAAAGGCGAAGATAATATCCATGAAAATATGGACTTTAAAGATGTAAAGTCTAACTTTTTTGCAGCAGCTAGGTACGGTATGGCTGCACAGTTTAACTGGAAAGGGAAAACCGTCTCTAGTCAGAATTTGATATTGGATGAACTAATACCTATGGCCTATAGAGGACTCTATAAAATGGGAATTTCACCGAAAGACGCAGAGAATTATTTAACAGTAATTGAGAATAGAGCAAAAATTCACAACGGGTCACAATGGCTTGTAAAAAGTTACAGAAACCTATTGAAATCTAAAAAACCAAATGAAGCATTACAGGTATTAACGGCCAATATGTATTTAAAACAAGAACATGATTATCCTGTATCCTCTTGGAGAGTTTTGGATCAAAATGATCATACTACTTTTAATATTGACAAAAAAGTACTTCATGTCATGAGTACAGATCTGTTTTCTGTTGATAAAAAAGACAGCTTAGAACTTGTGATACATATTATGAAATGGAAAAACATTCACCATATGCCTGTGATTAATGGAAAGAAAGATTTGGTAGGATTATTAAGTTGGAAAGACATAGAAAACAATATAAAAGACATTGAAGACAGCACGCAATGTGTTCAAAACTTCATGAAAGAAGACCTTATTACTATTACCAAAGATAAAAGTATTCGTGAGGCTCAAATGATTATGATAAAAAACAGGATTAATTGCCTCCCTGTTGTAAAAGGAAGTAAATTAGTTGGCATATTAACATCTAATGATTTTTAGAACAGATGACGAAAGTCTATAGTCCAGCAATGAATAAGACGATTTCAGTTGATAGAATAATAGCCCAGATAGAGGGAAAAAAGAATGGTCCAACCATCGTTTTTTTTGCTGGGATCCACGGTAATGAAACAGCTGGAGTTTTTGCTCTAGAGGCTGTTCTTAAAAACTTTAATTCTGAGAACACCAATGGAAATATTTATGCTATTTCAGGAAACCTTGAAGCCTTAAAAATAAACCAAAGATTTTTAGATAAAGACCTTAATCGTATCTGGACAAAAGAACAATTACAAGATCTGCAATATAAAAACGAATTTAACTCAGAAGAACAAGAGCAAAAGGAACTATATGGGTTACTTGAAACGATTATCAAAACAAATTCTGGGCCATTTTATTTTATTGATTTTCATACAACATCAAGTAAAACATTACCTTTTATTACCATAAACGACGCCTTGATTAATAGGAAGTTTTCAAAATTATTCCCTGTTCCAATTGTGTTAGGTATTGAAGAATTTTTGAATGGCCCATTGTTGAGCTACATCAACGAATTAGGGTATGTGTCTTTGGGGTTTGAGTCTGGACAACACGACGAACAGGAAGCGGTTGAAAACTGCATATCGTTTATATATTTAGTCTTAGTATATGCTAAACTTATTGAGAAAGAAAAACTTCCAGCGTTTGATCAATATTATTCTGAACTTCAGACTAATGCAAAGCACCTATCTGATATTTTTGAAGTGGTGTATTTGCATCGCATAAGAAGAAATGAGGTTTTTAAGATGATGAATGGTTTTCAAAGTTTTGAACGTGTTCAGAAAGGCACATCTATCGCATTTAGTAATAATGAAGTTATAAAATCTACTTATAATGCGAGATTGTTCATGCCACTGTATCAAACCAAAGGCGAAGAAGGCTTTTTTATTATAAGACCAATTAAACCGTTCTTTTTAAAATTATCGGCAGCCCTTAGACATTTAAGGTTTGATGGTTTGTTGGTATTATTTCCTGGTATATCATGGGAAAACAAGAATAAAGAGGCTCTAAAAGTTAATTTAAGAGTGACTAAATTCTTTGCAAAATCTATTTTTCATTTATTAGGGTATAGAAACAAAAAAGTGGATACAACACATTTATTATTGTATAACAGGGAGCGAGCCTCTAAGGTGAAATCTTATAAAAAAGAGGGTTGGTATTAAAAAAAGCCTCATCAATTAAAAAGAGGCTTTTATGATATTACCATTGAATCTATTAATTTGTTCCACCGCCAGCAAATAATACGTTATTATCACGTTTTATATCGGCCATAAATCCGTTTGGGTCGATTTCTACAGATTTTACTGTTTTTGATGTCCCAAAGGTATATGTAGGGTATGCCCACGCCCAATCGTCTTTTAGTGTTGCAGAAGTTGATTTTTCGCCACGCATTTGACGTAATGGGATGTAAAAATCTTCCGTAGAACCATCGTTGTAAGTTACTGTTAAGTCAATAGGCATCGGCATGATACCAATGCGTTCTAGCGTCACCATTTTTCCATCTAAACTTTTAACAGAATAATCAATAGTGTTAGTGGTTTGTGCAAAATCCATTAAATACCAATCTAATTCTAATCCGGATACTTTTTCCGCAGTGCGAATGACATCCATTGGTTTAGGATGTTTAAATGAAAAGTCATTAAAGTATTTTTTAATAGTATTTTCTAGGTGTTCTTCGCCAATAATATATCCTAATTGCGCCAAAAAGACCTCTCCTTTACTATAAGCCGCTCTTGAATAGGCACGATTAATTTTATATCGATCAGCATGGGTTGTTAGTGCTTGTTCGTTTCCTGAATTGGCTAAATTGATATAAGCAAGATAGGCTCCGCTATATGGATTCACTCTTGTAGATCTTGTAAGATAATGTAATGCTTTGTCTTCAATATAACTTGTAAATCCTTCATCCATCCACTCATGTTTAAATTCATTGCTCGCTAATAAAAATTGAAACCAACTGTGAGCCATTTCATGTGCTGTTACTCCTACTAACCCGTTAAAACTTCCTTCACCCAAAATGAGGGTACACATGCCGTACTCCATACCACCATCACCACCTTGGATTATTGAGTATTGTTGGTAAGGATACTGTCCTACATTTTCACTGTAATAGGTCATTAAACGAGCAGCAATAGGTTGCAGGTTTTTCCAATTCTCAAGTTTTTCTTGAGGCATGGTGTTTTTATAAAAGAAATGTAGCATTGGTCCATCAGGAACTTGAAAAGTATCGTGAATATACTCTGGATCTGCAGCCCAAGTGAAATCATGAACATTAGGTGCAATAAAATGCCAAGTTAATTTTGACCCTTTTGGGTTTACAGATTCAGCGGTATAACCATGACCAATGTCATCTGCATTCTGCAAATAACCAGTTCCTCCAATCGTATAGTTTTTGTCAATAGTAATTTTGACATCATAATTTCCCCAAACGCCATGAAATTCTCTTGCGATGTATGCATTGGCGTGCCAACCCTCGTCGTCGTATTCAGCTAGTTTGGGATACCACTGTGCCATTGATAATGCAACGCCTTCTTTATTGTTTCGTCCTGATCGACGTATTTGCAAAGGTACCTGTCCGTCAAACTCCATATCAAAATCAACGGTAGCGCCAGGCTGAATAGGCGTATCAAGCTTAACTTCTAAAACGGTACCAGCATAGCTAAAATCTAGTATTCGTCCGTTTTGTTTTAATGATTTAACTTTTATATACCCGATTTCATTAGTTTTTAGTTTAGCAATGCGACTTTCATAAATGGGCTTTTCTTTGGTGCCAAGATTTGTAACCATTCTTCGGTCAGGATCGGCAACATTTTGCAGTCTTGCATCCATTTCGCTTCCGGGCTCGAAAGCATTAAAGAATAAGTGATAAAAGACCTTATCTAAAACGTCTGGAGAATTATTAGTGTATTTGATATGTTGTGTTCCTTCGTATTGATAGGTGTTTACATCCATATCTATCTCCATTGTGTAATTGGCTTGTTGTTGCCAATAGTAATCCGTTTTGTAGGTGATGTCTTGGTTTTGTGCGTAGGTAGGTAATGATAAAAACACCACACACAATAATAGAATTATTGGGCTAATTTTAATTTTCATAAGTATTTTTTTTCGTTGCAATTATTTTGAATTGGTGATTTGAGACGCCAAAATTAGGGCATTATATGCATTTACTATTCTTCCAGATTTAGATATTTCAGAAAGCGTTTTTACCTCCTTATTTTTTCCTATAGTTACTTTAGCTTTAATAGGAAGCCCTGAATCCATCAAGATTTTCTTTGTCTGAGCAGCCGTTAAATTTGGGTATTGCGAGCGGATTAAGGCAGCAACTCCAGCAACATTTGGAGCAGCCATCGAGGTTCCGCTATTTAAATCGTATTTATTTTCTGGCATGGTAGAATACACATCGCTGCCAGGAGCAAAAACATCCACATTTACTTGGCCATAATTAGAAAAACTAGAAACCATATTAGAACCGTAATCATAGGTTAAAGAACCTACTGTAATGAAATTATCGGCAATTTCAGGTCCAGTTCCTATGGCGTCATTTGGGAAATTTTTAGTGATATCTATATTTTTACTATCATTGCCAGCGGCATGTACAAAAAGCACATCTTTATCGGCAGCGTACTTAATAGCATCATATACCCATTCGCTATTTGGCGAGTAAGATTTACCAAAGCTAGCGTTGATGACTTTAGCGCCATTATCGGCAGCATATCTTATAGCTAGAGCGACATCTTTGTCGTATTCATCTCCATTAGGTGTTGACCGAATGGCCATAACTTTTACGTTATTTGCAACACCATTCATACCAATGTCATTATTCCGTTCTGCAGCAATAATGCCGGTCACATGTGTGCCGTGATCTTCAGTTTGTTTTGACGGTCTCGGGTTGTTATTCCCATATCCCGGTTTGTCATTTAGGTCGTCTGGATTATCACCTGTTTTTCGTCCTTTTAGGTTTTTATTGAGGTTGAAATTAAGGCGTTCGTTAATTTCAACAAGCCCATTCCGTATTTCTTCTAAAAATGAAGGGACGCTTTCCACCTCTAGACTGTATACATATTTTATAATAGCTACAGACTGGGCCAAAGCTTCATCCTGTGTTTGAATGGTCTTAACATCCTTTAAGGTATAGGCTTTGTTGTTAAGATGCTTAGACACCATGTTATCCGCTGTGGTTACTTGCTGTAAAATTTGATCATACTGTGTTTTGTATCCTGTGAATTTTTGGTATTCTGTATTATATTCAGCTTCAGCTTCTGCATAACGAGGATTACTCTTATCGCCAGAGGCCAGTAATCTTACAAATTCTAATTGTTCATTATAGCCGTCACCAACAAAATTCCACCCATGGATGTCATCAACATAACCGTTATTATCATCGTCTTTACCATTATTTGGTATTTCATCTTCATTAGTCCATATAACACCATCAAGATCTTCATGATCAATATCTATTCCACTATCTATGACAGCAACAATAACTGTTTTTCCTTTTTTTCCTTTAATAATTTTGTTGTAGGCCTTGTCAACACTCATTCCAGGAATAGTGTCTTTTAACAAGTCTAGGTGTGACCATCCGTTGATTTCAGTTTCGGTTAGTTTAGACTCTTTTATAGGAGCGGTGTCTATGTTTTCTATTGGTGTTGAAAGTACACCCGAAGCGCTGCCGCAACTTAAAAGAATTGTCGAGAGTAAAAGAGCATATATAACAGGTTTAAAAAGGTATTTCATAGCATTAATTAAATATATCGTTTGTTGTAAAAGTTTCTTTGAGTCGCACACCCTTTTCGGTGTGTTGTACGGTTATAATTTCATTGTGTGCATCGTGTTCTAAAAACAAATAATAGTTATGATCTGCAGCAAGATTAAGAAAGCGTTCTTTTTCATCTAAAGTAAGCAATGGTCGCGTATCATAACCCATAACGAAAGGTAAGGGCAAATGACCTGCTGTTGGGAGCAAATCGGCCATAAAACAAATCGTTTTATTTTTATATGGAATCATTGGGATCATTTGTTTATCTGTATGACCATTGGCAAAAAAGATATCAAAACCTAATACCGAGTTTTTTAGAATATCAGATTCAGGAAGCGATGTAAATTTTAAATGACCACTTTCTTCCATGGGAAAAATATTCTCCTTTAAAAATGACGCTTTTTCACGTCGATTAGGCTGTGTTGCCCATTCCCAATGGTCTTTATTACTCCAAAAATTCGCATTCTTAAATGCTGGTTCGTAACCTGTTTTATCTTTATTCCATTGAATACTGCCACCACAATGATCAAAATGTAAATGGGTCATAAATACGTCCGTGATGTCATCACGATGAAAGCCATGGGCTTTGAGCGAGCTGTCAATGGAGTCATTTCCCCATAGATCATAGTAACTGTAGAATTTATCACTTTGTTTATTACCCATGCCAGTGTCGATTAATAGGAGTCGATTACCATCTTCAATTAACAAACAACGTGCCGCAATATCAATCATATTATTAGCATCAGCCGGATTGGTTCTTGTCCATAAAGACTTCGGAACTACTCCAAACATAGCACCACCATCGAGTTTAAAATTTCCAGCATTTATAGGATATAAATTCATGTTTGCAAAATAATAAATAGGATTGTCAACTCGATAGCTTTTAGCAGTTTATTAAGAAATGAGCTATCGTGTTTCTTAACAATAATCTAAGTATTTGAAATAACAGACTTTAATCGTTTGCCAAAATCTAATAGCGCCTTTATCTCTTTTGTGCTTGCCAGGCGTTGTCTACTAAAAATCAATAAGCTGTTTCCGTTAGACTCAATGTGATAGTATGGATTGCTTTCAAAAAAATGAATGAGTTCATCATTAAAAAAGGTTTTTATATCATCAATGTTTTCTCCTACCAAATGAAAACGTTTTGAAAAATCTTGGTGTTTGTCGAAATTAATATCTGAGAAGCCAGCTATTGCATATACCTTATCTATTAAACTCTCTCTATCTAATGAAAACACAGGAATAAAGGCATTTAATTTGATGTGAAGCATTGAGGCTCTGATGACCTCTTTGGCAATAAATTCACCTTCAGAAAATTCTATATCGAACAGATTGAAGTGATTAGTATCATCGGTGAGTTCATTATAAATATGATTAATCTGTTTAGTTTTAAAGTACAGAAATTCATTCAAGAATAATGTTTCTTTGTTTTTTTCAGCATTGTAAACAAGTTCGTAATCGTTAGCGATTGTCTCTAGATTTTCTTGTCTTTTTGTAAGATTGTATCCAAAAAGTTTAGGAACTGGTACTATTTTTCTTAATGCAAAAGGATGTTTTGAATCGGCGTCATGCATGTCTAATCCTATAATATCAAAATGACCTCCTTTTTTTGTAAATGTATTTTGATAATTGTTAAGGTTTTCCATAACGGTATGGTCAACAAATTCGCATAAAGAAAAATCGACAATCACATCATTTTCCTCTGGAATAGCGTCTAATTTTTGTTTCAATCTATAAAAGTTAGCAAAGGTGCAAAAGTGTTTCACACTGACATAGTAATTAGATTTATTGTCATCTTCTCTAAACATCAACACATTAGGCTTTATCCAATGCCTCAAAAACAATGCGATGTTTTTATTGATGATAAAGTGGATGATTATCGTTACAAGCACACCTGCTGAAATCCCAATAATTAATCCAAATTTTAATGTCGTTAAAAGCGTGATAAAAAAGATAATAAGTTGCTCTTTTCCGACGGAAAAAATCTTTTTAATTAAATCTGGTGATGCCAATTTGTAGCCTGTGTAGACCAAGATTGCCATTAGTGCAGGTAACGGAATTCGTGTTAACTGTGTGCTAAACAATACAATAAACACCACTAAAAAGAAGGCGTGAAAAAAGTTTGAAGATCTATTAGTTCCGCCATTATTAACATTTACAGAGCTTCTTGCAATTACTGTCACTACATTTAACCCACCAAGAAACCCGCTTCCAACAGTTCCTAGACCTAGAGCTTTTAAATCTCTATTCACGTTTGAGCGACGTTTTTCAGGATCTAACTTATCAACAGCTTTTATACTCAATAGTGACTCTATACTTGAAATTAAGGTTAGAGATATCACACTTCCCCAAAATGGTAAACTACCAACATTTGAAAATGACACTTCAGGCAGTTTTGTGGTAATTTCAGAAAATGAAGGTATTGCAGGAATCATATAGTCTTTTGCGATAGGATTATCTTGGTGTAATATCAATTCAAAGTAATAACTAAACCCAATTGATAGCAGTACGATCCACATTGGAGCAGGAATGAGTTGTAGGTATTTATGTCTTATTTTTGAATAGAACACCATAATGAGCAAGCTTAAAACACCTGCCGCAGCAGCATAAATTAATCCGGTATTTTCATAATGCAATGCATCATTGACCGTATAGGGGATTTCAATAAGATAGTCAATGGTGTTTTCGCGTGAAATTCTATGACCAAACATAATATGAAACTGCTTTCCTAATATGATTAAACCAATCGCTGCTAGCATACCCTGTATAGCAGAGGACGGAAAAAAATCGGCTAGATTTCCCATTCGCAAAAACCCTAAAACCATGAGCAAAATTCCTGAGCAAATAATAGCAGCATAAGCGCTTTCTATACCTAATGTGGTTATAGCTACTAATGTCACACCAACTAAACCGTTTCCTGGTCCAGTAATGGTTACATGACTTCCGCCTAAGATGGAGACAATAACACCACCAACAATTGCTGTGATTACACCTGCTATTGCTGGCGCATCACTAGCCATGGCTAGTCCTAAACCCAAAGGCAGTGCGATGAGACTAACCACAAATCCTGAAAATATATTTTTAGGGAGTTGTTTAAAAAAGAACGATATGTTTTTTTTTGGGGGTGTCATCGTATAATCAATACATCAGTTGGTAATTCAGATAGAATGTATTCAATATCATGAGGGAAAAGACGATCCCAAAAACTCGTTTTTAAAGGCGCATTCATCACCAATAAATCAGCCCGAACAAATTGTGCATAATGCCCAATACTATAACCTCTTTTTCCAAAAATAGATTGGGTTTTTGTTTGTACACTGCTTTTTTGCGATACAGGAATTTCACTAACAATACGCTTCACACGAGAATCTTCACGCATTTTAATACGTTCTTTAATGATTGCTGATTTACGTAGTGATTTGTCATCATTAACACTTACTGCTACCTCTTGTTTTGTAATCTCTTCAACTATGGTTATTTTTTTTGACTGTAGCTTATGAGACACATAAAAAGCTGTAGAAATCGTTTGCTTGGTTTTAGGGTCATTTAGACCATTGACAACAATGTGTTTACAGATTATTCGTTCTACAGAGGGTTTTATGAGTAGTAAAATTGAGCAATTAGCCTTCCTAGTTATTTTCCTAGCAATTGTTCCCAAATAGTATTGTACAAAGTTTTCTTTCTGTAATGCGCCCAAAACTAAAAGATCTACTTTTTTTGCTTCTGAAATCGATGAGATCACATCAACAGGGCCTCCTGTTTGAAAGACCATCTCAATTTTGAGACCTTGTGCAATGAAAGGCTGAAGAATATTAAGAATTTGTTGTTCTTTTTCCGAAGATTTTTCTCCAACATGAATTAGCACTAATTTACTCTCAAAAAAGAGTGATAATCGTGCTGCTTCATAAATATTAGCCTTCAGGTTTGGAGAGAATGCAACCCCAATACCTATGGTTTTAAAAATTTTATTGGTCAAGTGCTATTAATATTCAATTTCGACGGTAAGTTAGTACTTTTTTTATCCTTATTGAAACAAATACAATCCTCCATGTTTTTGAGGTGTTTATAAATTGTTAAGTTTGTTTATTTTATATTTAGCTTTCAAAAATTAAGATACATGTTAGAATTAGCAGGAATCATCATCTTAGGAATATTAGCGCAATGGTTTGCCTGGAAATTTAAAATTCCAGCGATTTTACCTTTAATTCTTATTGGGCTTTTAGTAGGGCCAATTGCGGCAGAATTTTTATCGGAAGATGGCACCAAATGGATTGAACCTATTTGGAATGGAGAAAAAGGATTATTTCCTGGAGATGGACTGTATTATTTTGTGTCCCTTGCCATTAGTATCATATTATTTGAAGGCGGTTTAACCCTTAAGCGGTCAGAAATCAAGAATGTTGGTCCAGTTATTACCAAACTGATTACCCTTGGTTCTGCTGTAACTTTTTTTGGCGCTGGCCTAATTGCTCACCTTATTTTTAATTTGAGCTGGGAATTATCGTTTTTGTTTTCAGGTTTAATTATTGTGACAGGACCTACAGTGATTACCCCTATTTTGCGCAATATTCCACTTAAAAAAGATATTTCAACAATCCTAAAATGGGAAGGAATTCTTATTGATCCAATAGGCGCTTTAGTGGCCGTACTAGTCTTTGAGTTTATTAGTGTGGAGGGGGATAGTGGATTTACAAAAACTGCATTTATAGAGTTTGGCAAAATTATTCTTTTTGGAACGACCTTCGGTTTTACATTTGCCCATGCACTAGCCTTTGCCATTAATAAAAAACTAATTCCACACTACTTATTAAATGTTGTATCGCTCTCTACTGTGCTATTAGTATTTGTAGAATCTGAAATTTTTGCTCACGAATCTGGTTTATTAGCCGTTGTGGTAATGGGGATGGTATTAGGAAACGGAAAGTTAGAGAATATTAAGGAACTACTCTATTTTAAAGAGTCTTTGAGTGTGCTATTAATTTCCATTTTATTCATTCTTTTAGCGGCGAACATCAATATAGAAGATCTCATGTTACTGTACACATGGAAAACAGCAGCGATTTTTGCTATAGTGGTTTTTATAATTAGGCCATTAGCCGTCTTTCTCAGTACAGGAGGCTCCAAACTCACTCTCAATGAAAAACTATTTATAAGTTGGGTTGGTCCGCGCGGTATTGTCGCTGCCGGTATTGCTTCTCTTTTTGGAAGTAAACTCATAAAACAAGGGGTTGAAGGTGCCGAATATATCACACCCTTGGTGTTTATGATTGTTTTAGGGACGGTTTTACTTAATGCAACTACAGCGCGATTATTTGCAAAAATGGTTGGGGTCTTTTTAACAAAGTCTAATGGGATATTAATTGTAGGAGCTTCAAAAGTGTCCCGATTATTGGGGCATTATTTAGAATCACACGGTAGACACGTGGTGCTAATTGATAGCAACCAAGGCAATATAGATAAGGCAAAAGAATTGGGTTTAGAAGCACTTAATACTAATATCTATTCTGAAACACTTGCAGATAATATTGAATTGAACGATGTTGGTTATCTTATGGCCATGACCGGAAACAGCGATATTAATAAGTATGCTATAAATAAATTTAGCAAGCAATTTGGAGAGAATGGATCGTTTAGGTTGGTAAGTTCTTTAGAAATGAATAACCCCGAGATAAACCCAAAGGAAGGCTTGTTCTCGCATACAGATGATTATTTAAGGCTCAATGAGGTGACAAGAGAATACCCTTCTATTCAGGAAATTGATTTAAACGATAAAGCGCATTATGAAAGCCTTATTGAAATTACAGATAACGATAAGGATATTATTCCTTTATTTATAAAAGATGGTGAGGGTGAGCTTCATATCATATCATCCTACAATACAGATGTAGATGAGATAGGAAACGACTTTAAATTAGTCTACCTAGGCAAGCCTTTTGATGTTGAAGAAGTTGCTAATGAAGATTAATAAAGAGACTAATAATAAAGCGAAGACAGGGAAGTTTCCCTAATTTCTCATACTTAAAAACACAAATTAACCGAAGCAATTAGCTTCGGTTGATATAATAGAATCTATTTATAAGATTAATCATTCAATTTTAAAACAGCCATAAACGCTTGTTGCGGTATTTCTACATTACCAACTTGACGCATGCGTTTTTTACCTTTTTTCTGTTTTTCTAAAAGCTTGCGTTTACGCGAAATATCTCCACCATAACATTTGGCAGTTACATCTTTACGCAAGGCTTTAATTGTTTCTCGAGAAATAATTTTGGCACCAATAGCGGCTTGAATAGGAATATCAAACTGCTGTCTTGGAATTAATTCCTTCAGTTTCTCGCACATTTTTTTTCCAATGTGTTGGGCATTATCAGCATGAATTAGTGCTGAAAGCGCATCAACGGGTTGGGCGTTTAATAAAATATCTAAACGCACCAATTTTGATACCTTCATCCCAATGGGCGAATAATCAAATGACGCATAACCTTTCGAAACTGTTTTTAGACGATCGTAAAAATCAAAGACAATTTCAGCAAGAGGCATTTCAAAGGTTAATTCAACGCGCTCTGTTGTTAAATAAGTTTGGTTTAAAACAATACCACGTTTTTCAATACAAAGCGACATCACATTACCAACAAAATCAGATTTGGTAATAATAGTGGCTTTAATATAAGGTTCTTCAACACGATTTACTGTTGTGGGTTCTGGCAAATCTGATGGATTATTCACAATAAAAGGCTCGTCTGGATTTTTATTTGTGTAGGCATGGTAAGACACGTTAGGTACCGTCGTAATTACAGTCATATCAAACTCACGCTCTAGTCGTTCTTGAATGATTTCCATGTGAAGCATGCCTAAGAATCCACAACGGAAGCCAAAACCTAAAGCTGCTGAACTTTCAGGTTGAAATACTAAAGAAGCATCATTTAATTGTAGTTTTTCCATAGAGTTACGAAGCTCTTCGTAATCTTCGGTATCTACGGGATAAATACCAGCAAAAACCATAGGCTTTACATCCTCAAAACCTTCAACAATATTCGTTGTTGGATTAGCAAAATCAGTAATAGTATCTCCAACTTTGACTTCTTTAGCGGTTTTAATTCCGGTAATTAAATAGCCAACATCACCAGCTTTAACACTTTTTTTAGGAACTTGACTAAGTTTTAATGTGCCAACTTCATCTGCAAAATATTCTTTATCTGTAGCGACGAATTTAATTTTTTGTCCTTTTTTAATTTCACCGTTAAACACCCTAAAATAGGTTTCAATACCTCTAAATGTATTGTAGACTGAATCAAAAATTAAGGCTTGTAAAGGCGCATTGACATCCCCTTTTGGGGCAGGAACACGTTCAATAATTGCTTTCAATATATTATCAATTCCAAAACCTGTTTTACCGCTGGCATGAATCACTTCTTCTGGATCACATCCTAAAAGATCAACAATGTCGTCTGTAACTTCCTCTGGGTTAGCGCTTGGTAAGTCTACTTTATTGAGAACAGGAATAATTTCTAAATCATTTTCTAAAGCGAGATACAGGTTTGATATGGTTTGGGCTTGGATACTTTGAGCAGCATCAACAATTAATAAAGCCCCCTCACAAGCAGCAATAGACCGAGACACCTCATAAGAGAAATCGACGTGACCAGGTGTATCAATAAGATTAAGTATATAGTCTTGACCTTCAAATGTATATTCCATTTGAATGGCATGCGATTTAATGGTAATTCCACGTTCACGCTCCAAATCCATACTGTCTAACAGTTGGTCTTGCTTTTCTCTAGCGGTTACAGTACCTGTGAAATCAAGCAAACGATCGGCAAGTGTGCTTTTTCCGTGGTCAATATGTGCAATTATGCAAAAATTTCTAATGTTCTTCATATAATCCTAATTCATCCCGATAAAGATTTGCAAATATAATTCATTTATTATGCATAAAATGGAATAAATGTTTACAAAAAGCTTCGTAAGTAAGGAAAACCCGTAAATAGTATTTAAAAACAAATGCTATATTGCGATATAAAACCCTAATTAATTTGAAATCCCTACTACATAGTTTTCTTTTTTTGGTATGCGCAATGCAGAGTTATGCTCAAAATCTATCGCTAAGTGGAATTGTAGTTGATACGAATAATAATCCTATAGAACTAGCCAATATAATCTTGCTAAACGAAGATGAAAGTGAGATTTTAAAAGGAGTATCATCTGATGGTATCGGATCATTTAGCTTCAATAATCTCGAAGCTCAAACCTATATCATTAAAGTAAGTTTTATTGGATACCAACCTTACAAGCAAAAGATTGTGCTTTTAGGTAATCTAGACCTTAAAACAATTCAACTTAATGAAGATAGTGAAAGTTTAGATGAAATCAATATTACCGTTAGAAAACCCACCATAAAACGCGAAGCGGATCGACTTATTTTTAATGTAGAAAATACAGCATTGGTTGAAGGCAATATGCTTCAAGTATTAAAAAGTACGCCTGGCGTATTGGTTATGGGCGATGAGATTACTGTAAAAAACACAAACCCTACCGTTTATATTAATAACAGAAAAGTTCATTTGTCTTCGGAAGATTTAAATCAGTTGCTTGAAGGCTCTTCAGCAAATGCCATAAAATCTGTTGAGGTAATTACAAACCCTTCTGCTCGCTACGATGCCGAAAGTGGTGTGGTTCTAAATATTGTGATGAGTAAAAATCTGATTACAGGTTATAATGGTAGTGTTTATAGCGATTTCACACAGGCGGTATTTCCCAGATATAATGTAGGCACAAGTCATTTCTTTAAAAATAAAAATATTAGCCTCAACCTCAACTATAATTATTCTAAAGACAAGGTCAATAGAGACGGCGATGATACCGTAAATTATTTAGACAACGTCAATGTAATAGACGAAAGCTGGAGGTCTTTTACCAACCGGAATACCTGGTCAGAAACCCATAACTTAAATACGACTTTTGATTATTACATTAATGAAAATAATACGTTAAGCGTATCCTCAATTGCCACGTATTTGCCATATTTCAAATACCGTATTGATAACCTAACGATAATTAGAGATAATCAAGGAAATTTTCTTTCGAGATTTACTGCTGATAACCTCTCTAGAGACAATAAATACAATTTAGGTTTTGACCTGGATTATAGCCACGACTTTACCAAAGGACAGCTTGTGTTTAACACCCATTATACCACTTATAATTATGAGAGAAATCAGGGAGCGCTTAGCGAGTTTTTTGATGTCAATGATAATTTTCAGAGTCGCTCAGCGTTTAATACCAATGCGAATCAGGAAACTCAAATTATAGCAGCTAAACTTGATTACAGCTTGCCAGTAACTGACAATTCAAGTTTTCAAACAGGAGTGAAATTCTCTAATATTACTACAGAAAGTAATCTTTCTCAGTTTGATGTAAACCTTAATACAGGGAATGAAACCCTTGATGTTTTGAATTCGGATACCTTTGATTATGATGAACGTATTTTTGCAGGTTATATGAATTATGAGATCAGCAACGAGAAGTTTGATCTTACTATTGGGCTTAGAGCAGAACAAACAAATTTAGAAGGGGCCTCCCCCGTTACTTTTATATCTAACACACAAGACTATTTAGAGCTCTTTCCAACAGTGAGTTTTCAATATAACATTTCAGACCAATACAATGTGTATGCTAATTACAAGCGCAGTATTTCAAGACCTGGTTATTCCGATTTAAATCCGTTTCGATTTTTCCTAAATGACAATTATGTGATTATCGGAAACCCACAATTAGTGCCTACGTTCCTTGATCATTACTGGGTTGGGACAACGTTGTTTGATGGCTTATTAACTTTTGAGGCCTATTATCAAAACTTTGATGGCGCTATTTCAGAAATCCCAAGACAAAATAATAACACCAATATTATTGAATATCAGTCGGTTAATTTTGATAAAACCGTAGAGTTTGGATTTGACATGGTAATAGACTATTCGGTTACAGAACGATGGGACACCTTTTTTGTAACTTCATTTTATAACAGAGAAGAAGAAACTAATTTTGGGAATGGAATTGTGACTCAAGACCAATGGTCTAATTATACAAACCTGACCAATAGCCTTTCATTGCTTAAGGATAACAGTTTAAGTGTTTACTTTGATTTAATTTGGCTTGGAAAAAATCTACAAGGATTTCAAACTGTAGAAGATCGATTGTTTAGTCAATTAGCGATTTCTAAAACCGTATTTAATAAACAAGGAACAATTAGCTTATCAATAAGTGATCTATTTAACACACATAATTTTGATGTAGCCACACAATATCAAAACCAATTCAACAAACAGTTTATTGACATTGATGATCGTTATATAAGATTAGGTTTCCGTTATAAATTTGGAAACACCAAGCTAGAATTTAACGAGCGAACTAATGAGTTAGAAGAACGCGATCGATTAAACAAGACACAAAACTAGTCTTGCCATTCTGCGATAAACAAATTGGTATCTCTGCCGCCGCCATTATTACGATTAGATGAAAACGCTAAATACTTCCCATTATTAGAAAAGACAGGAAATGCATCAAAGGTTTCACCATGTGTAACGCGCTCAAGATTCTTTCCGTCAAGGTCAATTAAGTATAAATTAAAAGGAAAGCCTCGTTCTGCTTCAAAGTTAGAGGAGAATAATATTTTTTCTCCTGAAGGATGAAAAAACGGACTCCAATTAGCATTTCCTAAATCGGTTAATTGACGCAAATCACTACCATCAGCATTACAGATGTAGAGTTCCATTTCTGTTGGTTCTACCAAGCCTTCTGCAAGCAAATCTTTATATTCTTTGATTTCTTGTTCTGTTTTAGGACGTGATGAACGGAAGATTAATTTTGTACCGTCAGGAGAAAAGAATGCGCCTCCATCATAGCCCAATTCATTGGTGATTTGTTTTACATTACTTCCATCAATATTCATGGTATATAATTCTAAATCACCACTTCTTGTAGACGTAAATACAATTTTATCACCTTTAGGCGATACGGTTGGTTCAGCATCATATCCAATTTCGTTGGTTAATTGCTTAATAATATTGCCTTCTAAATCAGCCATAAAAATATCGTAGCTGTCATAGATTGGCCAGATATATTTTCCGTTTTTTCGCAAAGGTGTATCTGGACACACATCTTGCTTTAAATGTGTTGATGCATAAATGATATGTTTATTATCTGGTAAGAAATAAGCACATGTAGTGCGACCTTTTCCGGTACTAATCATTGGAGGAGCAATACTATCAGTAAATGTTTCGTTAGCATTCATCAAAAACATTTGATCACAACCAACGTTCCAAGCTGCGTTGTTCGATTGAAACACCAATTGCTGATCATCAAAACTCCAATATGCTTCAGCATTATCGCCACCAAAAGTAACTTGACGAATTGACTTAAAGTGCTTTTCTTCTGGATAGATGAGTGAATCGGTTACAGCTTCAACGGTTTCACTATTTAGGTCTTGTTCAACTTTTGTCGTAGTCTTGGTGTCAGTTTTGCAACTTAAAAATAAGACAGTTATTAGGATAAGGAATATGTATTTCATAGTATTATTAACTAAATTTGTGCAAAATTAAGATATAGTACCATGAAAAACCTAATATTTCTACTTTTTTTGACCGTATTATTTGGATGTAAAACAGATTCTAAGGAGATTTTAAAGCCTATAACTATTAAAGACGATGTGACCTTTTTAGCAGACGATAAGCTTGAAGGACGCCAAACAGGGACCGATGGCGAGAAAGCGGCAGCAGATTATATTGCTAATCGTTTTGAAAATTTAGGGTTACAAGCAAAAGGAACAAACGGATATTTTCAAACCTTCACTTTTAAGCCTAAAACAGACCCACACCAAGAAGTAAATTATATTGTTAAAGATGGCGATAGCACTATTACTGGAACAAATGTTGTTGCGTTCTTAGACAACAATGCAGACAATACTATTATTATAGGTGCGCACTATGACCATTTAGGTTATGGTGCGGAAGGTTCACTTTATAGAGGTGAATCTAAGGAAATTCATAATGGTGCTGATGATAATGCCAGTGGAGTAGCGGTACTACTAAATTTAGCCAAAAAATTAAAGACGCAGAATAAAGGTAATAACTATTTATTCATGGCCTTTTCTGGAGAAGAAATGGGATTGTTAGGATCTAATTATTGGACTAAAAACGCCACAATAGATTTAGCCAAAGCCAATTACATGCTAAATATGGATATGGTAGGCCGACTGAAACAAGACAGTACCTTGGCTGTATATGGCGTCGGAACCTCTCCAATTCTAAAACAGGTGGTTAAATCTTCTAACTCAAGGTTTAAAATTATAGAAAATGAATCTGGAGTTGGACCAAGTGATCATACCTCGTTCTACAATAGCGATATTCCAGTATTACACTTTTTTACGGGTCAGCATGAAGATTATCACAAGCCAGGAGATGATACAGAAAAGCTGAATTATGAGGGCATGGCATCCATTTCAGAATATATTTTTGAGATTATATCAGAATTGGATAACAATGGGAAATTGCCATTCAGAAAAACTAAAAATGAAAGTGAAGAAACGCCGAGGTTTAAAGTAGGTTTGGGTGTTATACCAGATTATCTATACGATGGAAAAGGCATGCGAATTGACGGCATAAGTGAAGATAAGCCAGCACAAAAAGCCGGTCTTCAAAAAGGGGATATTGTCCTAAAACTTGGTGATAGCTTAGTCACAGATATGATGAGCTATATGCGCGCTTTATCCAGTTTTGATTCTGGAGACAAAACAAAGGTCATCGTTGAACGTGATGGTAAAGAGGTAGAAGCCGATATTGAATTCAAAAAGTAAATGACATGCTAAGATCCAAACAGGAGGTCATCACAAAGATCCATTTGATCATTTCTGTGGCGGTAGTGATTCCTGTGGCTATTATGTATGCTTTTTCCCCAGATACACTGTTTGAATTAATTCCGAAAACAACAGATGAGCACAATTTTTACAAAGCCATAATGGGATTGAATTTAGGCTTTTCAGTTTTATGGTTAATGGGAATTTATAACGCCAAGTATCTTCAACCAGCCTTACTATCTAATGTCATTTTTATGCTTGGATTAGGTTTAGGAAGAGTCTTAAGCATATGTATTGATGGCATGCCAACCTATGGTTATGTTTATGGTACCTTTGCAGAATTATTTTTAGGGGCTTATGGATTGTGGGTGTTAAAACAAAACACCATCATGAATAAAGCTTAAAAAACACTAATTTTGCACAAAATACATCAAGTTTGGTAAAAATAGGCGACATAGAACTTTCAGATTTTCCATTGTTATTAGCACCAATGGAAGACGTCAGCGACCCTCCGTTTCGTGCGTTGTGCAAGGAGCAAGGCGCCGACGTGGTATACACTGAGTTTGTTTCAAGTGAAGGCCTAATTCGCAATGCCGCTAAAAGTGTCATGAAGCTCGATATCTATGAAAAAGAACGCCCTGTTGGGATTCAGATTTTTGGTGCCAATATGGATAGCATGCTACAAACCATTGATATTGTAGAGCGCTCTAATCCCGATATTATTGATATTAATTTTGGTTGTCCAGTAAAAAAAGTGGTCAGTAAAGGTGCAGGAGCAGGGATCTTGAAAGATATTTGTTTGATGGAAAGCCTTACGGCGGAAATGGTAAAGCGTACTAATCTCCCTGTGACTGTAAAAACACGTTTGGGTTGGGATCACGATTCTATAAAAATCGTTGAAGTGGCTGAACGTTTGCAGGATGTTGGATGTAAAGCAATTTCTATTCATGGAAGAACGAGAGCCCAAATGTATAAAGGTGATGCCGATTGGAAACCCATTGCTGCCGTAAAAAATAACCCTCGTATGCATATTCCTGTCTTTGGAAATGGTGATGTCAACACCCCTGAACGTGCTGTTGAAATGAGAGATAGCTACGGATTAGATGGCGCTATGATTGGACGAGCCACCATAGGGAATCCATGGTTTTTTAAGCAGGTCAAACACTATTTTCAAACCGGTGAACATTTACCGCCAATATCTATGGCAGAACGTGTAGATGCTGCGCGACGCCACCTACAAATGTCTATTGATTGGAAGGGTGAAAAATTAGGTGTTTTTGAAACAAGACGTCATTATACCAATTACTTTAAAGGCATTCCAAACTTCAAAGAGCACCGAATGAAAATGGTGACGAGCGATGAGTCCAAAGATGTGTTTGCGGCCTTTGATGAGGTTCTGCAAAAGTTCGGTGATTTTCAATTTGTGTAAATAGGCTAACCTTTTACTAGGTTTTTCGTAATACGTTGGGACGCTAACTTCGATGCTAAAATCCCTAAAATCACAATAGTTAGAATTACAACAATGAAGTTAATCGCTTTCAGTTCTACGGGATAAGGCAATGAGCGCGTGAGCATTACTAAATCAAATTGTTGTTGTAAAAAGACGATTAGAAAGCCCAACAATAAACCAAGAATACCAGCAAAAACTGTCATTAAGCTGCCTTGTAAAAAGAATATATGTCTAATATCAGTTGTTGTGGTTCCAAGATTAAAGAGGGTATTAATAGAGGCTTTTTTATCTAAAATCATCATGATTAACGCGCCAATCACGTTAAATAACGCAATAATAATAACTAACGTAAAAATGAGATAAACTGCTACATTTTCAGTGTTTAGCATTTTGTAAAGTGCATCATTGAGTTGCGTTCTATCTTTAATCACGACACGGCCCCCAAACACGTTTTTTATATCAGTGACGACTTGAGACTCATCGGCATCGGGTTTTAATTTAAGTTCTAATGAACTGACTTGATTCTCTTCATAATTCAATAAATAGCGCGCTGTATCGAAATTAGAAAAAATGTATTCGTTGTTCAGTTCTTCATTGATATCAAAAATGCCAACATTATAAGTTTTCACTTGATTAAAAGCACCTTTCACAGAAGTGATTTGACCTTTTCCTGGTTTGGGCACATAAATTTTTTGATGTCTTGTGAGGTCTAAAACACCAAATGATAATTTATTTGAAATCCCACCACCTGACACAATTTGATCGGTACCTGGTTCTAGCCAATTTCCGTAGTATATCATTGAATCAATTGAAGTGATTGTCTTATACTTTTCGTCAACACCTTTTAATGTTGCAATCTGATGTTTGTCATCAAACTCAATAATAACCCGTTCTTCAATGGTCTTGGAATAACCTTGAATACCCGAAATAGACTGAAGCGCGATAGAGTCTTTTTCGGAAATGATAAAAGATTTGCCTTTAGTGGCAACTATTTTAAGGTCAGGGTCTACAAAAGAAGAAAATTCTAAACTGTAGTGTTTTAATCCGGCAAAACCAGATAATACGATAAAAAGCGCAGCCGATGCGATGACAGTGCCAGACGCCGCAATAAGTGTCATGATGTTAATAGAGTTATTACTGCTTTTAGAAAACAGATAACGCTTCGCTATGTAGAGCGCAAAATTCACCTATTTCCTTTTACGTTTATCGAGAAGGTCTTTATCTTTTATTGGGTTGTCTTCACCTTTAAGTGAGCGTTCAATGCCTTCAATGTATTCTAAAGAATCGTCAACAAAAAACTCAAGATTTGGCATTCGTCTCAATTGATTTCTGGTACGCTGTGCTAATTCGTGACGAATTAAAGGGGTATTAGAACGAATACCCTTTAGAAGCTCATCAGCGTCTTTGTTTGGAAAAATACTGAGGTATACCTTCGCGATCGATAAATCAGTCGTCACAGTTACTTTACTAACGGATATGATGACACCTCGTAACCCACCATCTGTCGCTGCTTTTTGTAATACTTCAGCAAGGTCTTGCTGCAAAATACCGCCTATTTTTTTCTGTCTTTGTGTTTCTTCCATAGTCATAAGTTTAAGTCATCGTCATGTTATCATTTCTATTCTAATATAATGACTTTGTATGAATAAAATAATATCATCTGCAAAAGTAGACTTATTCGATGAATATTTTATTTTTGACAGCAAAATTCATACCTTATTAAAACAAATTCGTATCTACGGAAATGAAAACTGAAACTCATGAAGAAAATTGAACATATTGGTATTGCTGTTAAAGACATAAAAGCTTCAAATGACTTATTTAAAGCACTCTTTGGAAATCCACATTATAAAACAGAAACCGTTGAAAGTGAGGGGGTAATGACCTCATTTTTTGAAGTGGGACCTAATAAAATTGAGTTGTTACAAGCCACCAATGAAGATAGTCCGATTGCCAAATTCATCGAAAAGAAAGGTGAAGGGATTCACCATATTGCTTTTGCTGTAGACAATATTGAAAAGGAAATAGCGCGATTAACAGCTGAAGGCTTTCGAATGATTCATGAGGTACCGAAAAAAGGAGCCGATAATAAGTTGATAGCTTTTTTACACCCTAAAGCCACAAATGGCGTTCTCATTGAGTTGTGTCAAGACATTGAGCAGTAAATTGATGCTATTTTCTTTGTAGAGTATTAAAATATGTAGTAATATTGCAGCCTTATTGGTCCCATAGCTCAGTTGGTTAGAGCACCTGACTCATAATCAGGTGGTCCTTGGTTCGAGCCCAAGTGGGACCACTTTTAATAAGTGTAAAGCCTTGCAGAAATGTGAGGCTTTTTTATTACCCTTAACTCAAATACCAACGAATTCTAAACCATCTGCTACGAATTCTAGAAGCACACAAATTTCAATTACACCTCAATATATCTTTGAAGTATCAAACAAGTATAAACCCATAAAACAGAATACTATGAAAACTTTAAAGCACACAAAAAACCAAAACACAATGTCTAGAATTGCACAAACCTTATTAGTGGTAGCCATGCTATTTATCGCTTCAGATATATACGGCCAAAACAGCGAAGTTGAGTTTGAGGTGTATACCAAGTCTGCCGCAAAAGCATCGCAATACCTTTTAGGAGACGATGTAGCGCTTCGTGATTGCGCTTCGGTACACTGCGAAAAATTAACCACGCTTAAAATTGGGACCAATGTAAGGTTATTGGCAAAGAGCGAAACACCACAAACCATTAATGGGATTACAAGTAGATTTTACAAAATAAAAATGGGACCTCAAGTTGGATGGATTTGGGGTGGACTCATCTCACAAAAAACCATGACGAGCCAAATAAATCCAGAAATTAAATTTGTATTTGGTGAAGCAGGAGTTGATTTTAAAGGTTACAAGCGTTTTCAAATTAGAGCGGTGAGAAATGGCGTAGAGATTGACAAGATCTTTGTAAAGTCTGAAACATTAAGACACGAATTGGTGAGTCTTATGGATAAAAAAGACAATAAATATGGCACAGATGTCATTAACTTATGCCAAGATAATGGTGATGGATGTGATGTTGGAGACAGTAAATCATTTATCGTCTTTAAAGACAATAAATTAATGCAAACGACAACCCTGATAGCCCTCGAAAAAGTAAAAACTGATAAAGAATTCTATGCGTTTTCTTGTGAATTTGAAAACGAATAATCAAAACAATGATAATTAGTTGATGTTGTTATTTATGTTTTGAGCGCTGTATGACCTTTGGAGTACAGCGCTTTTTGCCATTCATAAAAAAAGGACATACTTCAACTTAAAAAACTGCGTTCAAAATTGTAAGTTGCATCATATAATAACAGCTCAATTGAAATTAAACCCGTCATATCAATTCTTTTTGTTATTCTTTGGAATAACACTGACGTTCTCAGCACAGAACAAGCAGCTTCGTGCGTTTACTCTAGAAGACGGATTACCACAATCTCAAATTTATGCGATGACCCAAGATTATAAAGGGTATCTGTGGTTAGGAACCCAAGGCGGTGGACTCGCTCGTTTTGATGGAGAAGTATTTAATGTATTTAATGAGAAAAATGGCTTGGCTTCAAACTATATTTATGCATTGAGTGCCGCAAACGACACGCTATACATAGGAACAAAAGAAGGTTTGTCAATTAAACTCAAGCACAACTTTCAAAATATCGAATGTCCGAAAGTAAACAAGATTGTTAAAATTGAAAAGCAAGTGTATCTTTTGACTATAAAAGGAGTGTATAAACTCAATACGGAGGCCTCTTTAGAAAAAGTGATGCTACATCCAGAGATTGATATGTCTCAAGTAAAGGACCTTCTCTATTATGACAATTATTTTTGGATCGCTACTCAAGATGGATTATGGCGGTTTAATGACTTTAATGGAGTTGTAAATTCTATTGAAAAGTTAGAACGAGGTGATTTTACCACTCTTGTAGGGTCTAAAAACAAAGTTTATGCCTCTACATTTAACGATGGCACTATCGTGTTAGATGCTCAAAATCCTGACAATCAAGTATTAATTCGTGAGCCTTTACAAATCAATAATAGCGCTCTCCTAGATGATAATCAGCTTTGGATTGCTTCAGATAGTCAAGGGGTTTCAGTTTTAAATATGGATAACAATTCGGAGCTATTTAGTCTTAATACATCAAACGGACTTTCAGTGCCTAACGTTAAACAAGTCCTTCAAGACAGACAGTCAAATATATGGTTGGCAACTTCAGGAGGCGGTTTATTCAAATACTTTCAGAATAATTTTAAGCATTATAATACTGAAACAGGACTTAATGGTAATCGTATTTATGCAGTTCATCATTATAATAATACGATTTGGATTTCTAATTCGGAAAACGGATTAATTCGTATCGATAATTTAGGGATTCATAATGTAGATATTCCAGAAACGTTTTCCGACATTAAAATAAAAACGATTGCTAGTGATTCAAAAGGGAATATTTGGGCAGGTTCTGATGGAAGAGGGCTGTTATTTCATGGACATATTGATATTGACTCATCACGTAAAGATGGGTTTAGTGCACTAAAAAATGGGATTCCCAAAACCCTTAAAATATCAAAGATTTTAAATACCGATACCGGATTTCCATTCGATTGGATTAGAAAAATTAAAGTGCATCATGACACAATATATGCAGCGACTTACTCAAGCGGAATCGTACAATTTAAGTATAACGCACAGCAAGATAAGTTGACCATTTTAAAAACTTTTGGTAAAACTGAAGGGATTAAAGATCTTAATATTAAAGATATGGTCTTTGATAACAGTAACAAATTATGGTATACAACACAAAATGGTCATTTAGGGTATTTAAAAAACAACACGATTAGCCATTTAGGACAAGTGTTGAATCAAAGTATTTCCCTTAATTCTATTTTGTTTGAGAAGAATACGCTCTTTTTAGGAACGGCTGGTAACGGAATTTGGTGGTCAAATAAAGACAATTTTAGCACGTTTAAAAAATTACAAGGCCTCAAGGAAGGCGCTTCAAATAATATATATCAACTCATTTTTGATGATCAAGGATATCTTTGGGCAGGGACAGAACGAGGCGTAGATAAGCTTCAATTAGATAAGGACAATGTAATTACTGATGCTTTTTTCTTCGGAAGAAATGAAGGGTTTTTAGGAATTGAAACCTGTTTAAATGCTGTTGATAAGGATAATAGAGGGCATCTTTGGTTTGGGGCACTATATGGCTTAACCGAGTTTCAACCTTTTGAAGGTACTCAGGAATCCAAACAACCTAAGTTGTTTTTGGAAGATGTTAAAGTCGCTTATAATAGCGTAGATACTATTGATTTAGGGCTGTGGTCTAATTCAAATCGTGTCTTACAATTAACACCAGATCAAAGACAGGTGAGTTTTTCATTTAAAACAGTTGATCTCGATCATCCGGATGGCATAGGGTATCGATACCGATTAAATGATAATGAGTGGAGTCCGTGGACATCAAATAGTACTCAAGATTTTTCAGAACTGAATTTTGGAGCTCATGACTTTGACGTACAATCTAGAAATCATAGGTGGAAGGAAAGTGATCCGCAGCGTTTTTCGTTTTATATCGATAGTCCCTTATTCCAAAAGCCGGTATTTCAAGCTTTCATCATTGGGCTTATTACGTTAATTATAGTTGTTTTAGTGTTACAATATGTAAAACGTCTTAAACGTAAAAATCAAAACGATAAACAACGTTTACAACTTGAAAACCATTTACTTTCTTTAGAGCAAAAAGCACTGCGTTTACAAATGAATCCTCACTTTATATTTAATGTACTTAATGGGATAAAAGCGATGGCGCCGACCAAACCAGATAAGATGAATGAAACTGTAAATAGTTTTGCTAGCTTGCTGAGAGAAACTTTAGTCAATTCCAGAAAGGATTCTATTAGTTTGGATCAGGAAATAAAAACCTTAGAGCATTATATTCAAGTGGAGCAATTAATGGCAGAAAAACCCTTTACCTATGAGATTGTAGCAAAGTCTGAAATAGATACTGAAGAACTATTAGTGCCCCCAATGCTTATTCAACCATTTGTAGAAAATGCCATTCGTCATGGGATTTTAAAAGGACCACGACCAGGAGAATTGACAGTTAAATTTGACTCAACCGAGGATACTTTAAAAGTGACCATTCAAGACAATGGTATTGGAATATACCATTCTCAACAACAAAAGACGAAAACGGATCATCAATCCATGGCACTTAAAGTAACTAGAGAACGTCTGGAGTCTATTTCAGGAAAGGACGCTCTGATGATTAAAGAAATAAAACAACAGGACGGAACTATCGCAGGCACGACCATTGTATTTGAAATTCCGTTAGAAACTGATTATTAATTATGTTAACAGCCATTATTGTAGAAGATTATTTAGACGCTCTAACGCTATTAAAGCGTGATATTGAGGCTAATCATCAAGAAATTAAAGTAATAGACACTGCTCAAAGCGTTGTAGAGGCAGCAAAGGCCCTTCGGAAAACGGAACCAGATATATTGTTTTTAGATATTATGTTAGGAGATGGTACTGGATTTGATGTACTAGAAATTTTCCCAGATTTAAGATCAAAAATCATTTTTGTTACCGCAAGTGACGAATTTGCAATCAAAGCCTTTAAGTTTGCTGCTATTGATTATGTATTAAAACCCTACAGTCAAGACGATTTAGAACAAGCTATTGAAAGGGCAAAACAGCAGATGCAGCCTAATAAGGATCGAATTAATATCTTAAAAGAAACTCTTAGGGCTCCAGAAAAAAAACCAGATAAAATTTCATTACATACGCTTGATAAAATTATCATCGTGAATTTAGATGATATTATAAGATGTGAATCAGATAGCAATAACACTATGTTTTATCTTCAAGATGGTAGAAAGATTTTTGTAACTAAAACATTGAAATATTTTTCTGACATGCTCAAACCTTATGGGTTTCTTCGAATCCATCAAAGCCACTTAGTGAACATACAATGTATAAGCGCATTTATTAAAACGGATGGCGGCTATTTGATGCTTAAAAATGGTGAAAATGTTCCTGTTTCGGTTAGAAAAAAAACTGAGGTTATTGAGATTTTAGATCGAATGCATCGTTGAGATTCAGATGATTAGAAAGTTTAAAAACGATATCGTCTAACTTTGAAGCGGCGATAACGTAAGACGCATAATAACAATAATTTATAGCCAAAAAAAATATAGATTTTGTTTTGATTGTCATAAAAAGCTATATATTTGGTTTTAATATAAATTTAACGTTATCGTTTGAAAACACGTCATTCATCGATATTTTATGCGTTTTATGGATATTTTTTGCTATTAAATTTTGTTGAGACCTATATTTTTTTACTTTTACGCTATAATGAGAATACAAAACAAGAAATTTTTAGCCTCAATCTTATTTGTATTAATAAGTTTTGTATGCATAGCACAAGGTGCCACACCACCTCCTCCTATGCCACCACCACCTCCGGGCTTGCCTATTGATGGGTTCGTTACAGTGGCTGTAATTTTGGGCGTTTTCTTTGGAGTACGCAAAACAATAAAGAATTTACGAGAATAAGTTATTGTCTTACTTCGTACAGTTTTTGAATATATTTCCCTAGAACATCAAATTCGAGATTAATTTTAGAGCCTTTTTTAAGATATTTAAAGTTCGTGTGCTCATAGGTATATGGAATAATAGCCACACTAAATCTACTTTTTTCTGAATTGACAACAGTTAAACTAACGCCATTAACAGTGGCAGATCCTTTTTCAATAGTCACATTTCCTAGGCTATCATCGTAACTGAAGGTATAAAACCAACTACCATTTTCTTCTTTAATTAGCTCACAGGTACCAACCTGATCCACATGTCCTTGGACAATATGTCCGTCAAGGCGATCGCCAAGTTTCATAGCGCGCTCTAAATTTACAGCATCACCAATTTGTAATTCGCCTATATTGGTTTTGTCTATGGTTTCTTTAATTGCAGTAACCATATATTGGTCTTTAGAGATATCAACTACGGTCAAACAAATGCCATTATGAGCAACACTCTGGTCAATTTTGAGTTCAGAGGTTATATGACTCTGAATCGTTAAGTGTAGATTGTCTTTGTCTTTTTTAAGGTTAGTGACAACCCCTAAATCTTCAATAATTCCTGTAAACATAGTGTCGAATAATTGGTTAAATTTGCAAATACAAAATTACGCACAATAGAAAACATCTTAATGGAAAAAGACAAAAAAATAAAATTAGGCATTTCAATTGGAGACTTGAATGGCATTGGATCTGAAATCATTATCAAAACTTTCGAGGATAATCGCATGCTCGACTTTTGTACTCCGGTGATTTTTGCTTCTATTAAAACTATGTCATTTTTCAAAAAACATTTTGATAGTAGTATTAATTTTCATGGTATTAACCATTTGGATCAAATTATTCACGGTAAAATAAATGTGCTTAACGTTTGGAAAGAAAATGTGACGATTAATTTTGGAGAAGAAGATATTAAGATTGGAAAATATTCAATTAAATCGTTGGAAGCAGCAACAGATGCCCTGATAAATGGCGCCATAGATGTTTTGGTAACAGCACCGATTCATAAACACAATATTCAGTCTGACACTTTTAAGTTTCCTGGCCATACCAACTATTTAGCTGAAAAGTTAGGAGGAAATAGCCTCATGTTTATGGTAACAGACACTTTGAAAGTTGGATTACTAACAGACCATGTTCCGGTAAAAGACGTTTCTAGCTATATTACACCAGCATTAATAACGGAAAAAATAGAAACGGTTTATAATTCGTTGAAACAAGATTTTAGAATTGGTAAACCGAGAATTGCTGTTTTAGGTATAAATCCGCATGCTGGGGATAATGGTGTAATTGGAGAAGAAGATGATGATGTCTTACGCCCAACAATTCAAAGAATTAAAGACGGTGGGAAAATGGTTTACGGACCTTACTCTGCAGATAGCTTTTTTGGGTCGGGGAATTATAAAAATTTTGATGCTATTATTGCCTCGTATCACGATCAAGGATTAATCCCTTTTAAAACAATTGCCTTTGGCCATGGCGTTAATTATACCGCTGGGCTTAACAAAGTAAGAACGTCTCCAGATCATGGGACCGCTTTTGAAATTGCAGGAAAAGGCGAGGCAGATAATGGATCATTTAAAGCGGCTGTCTTTACAGCAATTGAGGTTTTTAAAAATAGAATGGAGTACAATGAATATTCGAAAAACCCATTAAAAAAGGCCCCCAAAAAGATATAAACATTTTTTGTTTATAACCGTAGTTTAATTAATTAAAATTTATATATTTGCAGGCTCAAAATGAATGCGATGATGAAGCCCTTAAAGGAATATACGATACCGTTTGTTGGTCTCAAGGCAGAAAAGCATCATTTTGATTATCAAATTGATAAAAAGTTCTTTGAATATTTTGAGTATGAAGATTTTAATGATGTAAATGTTAAAGCAAGCTTGCTTCTTGAAAAGAAAACAACCTTGTTAGAGCTACATTTTAAAATCAATGGACAGGTAAACGTCAATTGTGACATCACGAACGAACCTTATAACCAAAAAGTTAAAGGCGAATTTAACTTAGTGGTAAAATTTGGTGATGCTTATAATGATGAGTTTGAAGATATTTTAATCATTCCTCATGGTGAATACGAAATCAACGTGGCACAATATATTTATGAATTAATTATATTGTCAATGCCTGCAAAACGCATTCATCCAGGGGTTGAAGACGGCACATTAGATTCAGACATACTCAGAAAGCTAGAAGAATTAAGTCCAAAAGACTTAGAAGAAAAAGAACAAACATCAGAGGACATTGATCCTCGTTGGAATACATTAAAAAAACTATTAACGGATAAATAACATATAAAATGGCACATCCTAAAAGAAAAATATCTAGAACCAGAAGAGATAAGAGAAGAACGCATTATAAGGCAGCAGTTCCAACTATCGCTACGTGTCCTACTACAGGAGAACCACACTTATACCACAGAGCGCACTGGCACGAAGGTAAATTGTATTACAGAGGTCAAGTATTAATCGACAATTCTGTAACTGAAGAAAATGTAGCATAAGTATTATGCACGCATATAATAAAACGCTCATCACTGGGCGTTTTTTTTATGTTTAATTTCTCTAAGTCTTAAAAACAACTTAATTTGCGATATATTCGTTCAAAAATTAGTAGTTTCAGTAAAATTTTACCTTTTTTTGACGATTTTTGTCTTTTTTTGACGATTTTTTAAAAATATTGTATGAGTAAAATCACAGCTGCAATCACGGGAGTGGGAGCTTATTTACCTGAATATAAATTGACCAACCAAATTTTGGAGACCATGGTCGATACTAATGACGAATGGATTACCACTAGAACTGGTATTAAAGAACGTCGAATCCTCAAAGAAGTAGGTAAAGGGACGTCTTTTTTAGCTATAAAAGCGGCACAAGACCTTATTAATAAAAAAGGAATTGACCCCAAAGATATAGAACTAGTAATTGTTGCAACTGCAACACCAGATATGAAAGCTGCCTCAACCGCGGCTTTTACTGCAACTAGTATAGGGGCTACTAACGCGTTTTCATTTGATTTAGAAGCGGCATGTTCTAGCTTTCTCTTTGGGATGTCTGTTGCGTCAAGCTATATAGAATCGGGAAAATACAAAAACGTATTACTTATTGGAGCCGATAAAAACTCTTCTTTTATCAACTATAAAGACCGAGCGACATGCATTATTTTTGGTGATGGAGCCGGAGCTGTTTTGTTCGAGCCTAATACCGAAGGACTGGGGTTACAAGATGAGTTACTAAGAAGTAATGGTGAAGGAAGAGAGTTTCTTCAAGCAACATATGGTGGATCTTCATATCCAATAACTTCAGAAACATTTAACGAAGGGAAACACTACGTTTTTCAAGAAGGAAAAACAGTATTTAAAAATGCCGTTTTTAATATGGCAGATGTAACCGAACGTATATTAAAACGCAATAACTTAACCAATGATGATATCTCGTGGTTGGCAGCACATCAAGCCAATAAGCGAATTATAGAAGCCACTGCTAATAGAGTGTCTTTGCCATCAGAAAAGGTAATGATGAATATCCATAAATATGGAAATACAACTTCAGCGACTTTACCTCTATTATTACACGATTACGAATCGCAACTAAAAAAAGGTGATAAAATAATATTCGCAGCCTTTGGAGGCGGATTTACTTGGGGCTCAATTTATTTAACTTGGGCTTATAATTCCTAACCGACTTTTAACTAACAAATTAAAACGACTAATAATTATGGATATTAAGGAAATTCAAAACTTAATCAAATTTGTGGCCAAATCAGGAGCAAGTGAGGTTAAATTAGAAATGGATGATATTAAAATCACCATTAAAACTGGTTCAGAAGACAAAGGGGAATCAACCACTTATGTTCAACAAATACCAATGAATGCTCCAGTAGCACAGGCAATGCCTACAGCCCCTTCTTCAGCGGCAGCAGCTCCCGCAGCAGAGACATCAGAAGCATCTGAAGACTCAAAATATATTACAATCAAATCACCAATAATTGGAACATTTTACCGTAAACCATCTCCAGATAAACCCGTTTTTGTTGAGGTTGGTTCTTCAATAGGAGAAGGTGATGTATTATGTGTTATTGAAGCTATGAAGTTATTCAATGAAATAGAATCTGAAGTGTCAGGAAAAATCGTTAAGATTTTGGTTGATGATTCATCTCCAGTAGAATTTGATCAACCATTGTTCTTGGTAGATCCGTCATAACAATTGAAAATTCCAATCCACAAATTTCAAATTTATATCATTGGAATTTGATGCTTGGAAAATGAATTTTTAAAAAAGAAGTTATGTTTAAAAAAATATTGATTGCCAATAGAGGTGAAATAGCACTTCGTGTTATAAGAACTTGTAAAGAGATGGGTATCAAAACGGTTGCTATATATTCAACAGCAGATGCCGAAAGCTTGCACGTTAAGTTTGCAGATGAAGCCGTTTGTATTGGCCCACCATCAAGTAGTGAATCATATCTTAAAATATCATCTGTAATAGCTGCAGCAGAAATTACAAATGCTGATGCAATTCATCCCGGTTATGGGTTTTTATCAGAAAACGCTAAGTTTTCTAAAATCTGTGAAGAGCATAATATTAAATTTATTGGAGCTTCAGAAGAGATGATTTCTAAAATGGGAGATAAAGCGACTGCTAAAGCAACTATGAAAGCGGCTGGCGTTCCATGTGTTCCAGGTAGTGATGGTATTATAGCAGATTTTAAAGAGTGTGAAAAACTAGCAAAAGAAACAGGATATCCAGTTATGCTTAAAGCAACTGCAGGAGGTGGAGGAAAAGGAATGCGTGCGGTTTGGAAACCTGAAGATTTAAAAGATGCTTGGGATTCTGCCAGACAAGAATCTAAAGCAGCCTTTGGAAATGATGGTATGTACATGGAAAAACTCATTGAAGAACCGCGTCATATTGAAATTCAAATTGTAGGTGATTCTACAGGTAGAGCCTGTCATTTATCTGAACGCGATTGCTCTATACAGCGTCGTCATCAAAAATTAACCGAAGAAGTTCCTTCGCCATTTATGACGAAAGCGTTACGTGATAAAATGGGTAAAGCTGCTGTCAAAGCTGCCGAGTTTATTAAATACGAAGGTGCTGGAACCGTAGAGTTTTTAGTAGATAAACATCGTAATTTCTACTTTATGGAAATGAATACACGTATCCAAGTAGAGCACCCAATAACAGAACAAGTTATTGATTTTGATTTAATTCGCGAACAGATTTTAGTGGCTGCAGGCGTGCCAATTTCAGGAAAAAATTATTTACCACAACTACATTCTATAGAGTGTCGTATCAATGCCGAAGATCCATTTAACGAATTTAGACCATCACCAGGACGGATTACAACATTGCATGCACCAGGAGGCCATGGTGTGAGACTAGATACACACGTGTATGCAGGTTACGTGATTCCGCCAAATTATGATTCTATGATTGCAAAGTTGATTACCACTGCACAAACACGTGAAGAAGCGATTAACAAAATGAAACGTGCATTAGATGAATTCGTTATTGAAGGGATCAAAACAACTATTCCATTCCATAGACAACTAATGGAGCATCCAGATTATTTAGCTGGGAACTACACCACTAAGTTCATGGAGGATTTCGAAATACAACCAGAAGAAGATTAATTATAAAAACTCCGAAAACACATCATTCGGAGTTTTTTTATGCTGTTCCCCTTTTTTGCTCAAGCGGCAAAGGGTCAGGCTCTCGCTACTCGCTTCCCGATAACTATCGGGAGAGCTCAAACAAATCGCTCCATCCTTAACAGAAAAACTAGTAAATTAGTACCATGAATTTTAGTTATTGGGAAATAAAATCTTGGCTTACTAATGTTGACTATACCATTGTAGGAAGTGGAATTGTAGGTTTAAATTGTGCATTACAGTTAAAAAAGCGCTTTCCTAAAGCAAACATTCTTGTTCTAGAACGTGGGATGCTACCACAAGGAGCCAGTACTAAAAACGCTGGATTTGCATGTTTTGGCAGCCTCAGTGAAATTATTGACGACCTCAATTCACACTCAGAATCAGTAGTCTTTCAGCTGGTAAAAAAACGTATTGATGGCTTACGGTTGCTCCGCGAAACTTTAGGAGATCAAAATATAGATTATTTACAGCTAGGTGGCTACGAATTGTTTTCAGAAGCCAATGATTTATATGAACATTGTCAAGCCGAAAAACAACGCGTCAATCGCCTGTTAAAACCACTTTTTAATCAAGAGGTATTCAGTTTTAAGGAAAATAGGTTTGGGTTTAAAAACTGTAAAGATACTTTGAGTTTTAATCAATTTGAAGGCCAAATAGACACCGGAAAAATGATGGTGTCGTTGACACATTTGGTATTGAATGCAGGAATAAAAATATTAAATAGTATTAACGTTGAGCATTTTTCAGAAGATTCAAATTCCGTTAAGATAAAAACCAATCAATTTGAATTTTCAACCTCTAAATTATTAATAGCAACTAATGGATTTGCTTCGGCCTTAGATATTTCCGAAGTAAAACCAGCAAGAGCACAAGTACTTATCACAAAGCCAATTCAAAACCTAGAAATCAAAGGGACGTTTCACCTAGATCAAGGCTATTATTACTTTCGAAATATTGATAATCGCATCCTCCTTGGCGGTGGAAGAAATCTCGATTTTAAAGGAGAAGAAACAACAGAATTGATTCAAACTCAATTAATCCAAGATAAGTTAGAAGACCTACTAAAAACCACCATTCTACCAAATACATCTTTTGAAATTGATCAGCGATGGAGTGGTATAATGGGAGTAGGTCAACAGAAAAACCCTATTGTAAAACACTTAAGTAATCACGTCTATTGTGGGGTTCGTTTGGGTGGCATGGGAGTTGCTATTGGTAGTTTAGTGGGTAAAGATTTAGCCAATTTAGTCATACAATGAAAATTATTCGAGGCATACTTAAATTGCTGTTCAAAACACTATTTTGGGTTTTTATAGCGTCAATACTCCTCGTAGTAGTTTTTAAATGGGCTCCGGTGCCTATAACGCCTTTAATGGTGATTCGAAATATAGAACAATCAGATGACAATAAAAAAGAATGGGAACACAATTGGGTTTCTATTGATCAAATCCCAACAGATATGCAGTTAGCAGTGATTTGTAGCGAAGATCAGACTTTCTTAAAACATCACGGTTTTGATATTAAAGCTATAGAAAAAGCTTACGAAAATAATAAAAAAGGAAAGTCTATAAAAGGCGCTAGTACAATTAGCCAACAAACTGCTAAAAATGTTTTTTTATGGCCAGGCCGCAGTTGGCTGCGTAAAGGTCTAGAGACTTATTTTACATTTCTTATAGAACTTATTTGGAGCAAAGAACGAATCATGGAAGTCTATCTCAATAGTATTGAAATGGGTCCAGGAATCTATGGTGTAGAAGCGGCTGCACGATACTGGTTTAAAAAACCGGCAAGTCACTTGTCAAGATATGAAGCCGTTGCAATTGCGGCTATTTTGCCAAATCCTTTGAGATATAAAGCAAACCCTACTACAACTTATATTGAGGGTCGAAAAGGATGGATTGTAAAACAAATGAATTATTTTGGAACGTTAACATATCCTAAACGTGATGATAATGAGCAATAATCTAAAACCATTATTATTTGAGGCGTGCCAATTTTTTTTAGATGATCGGCTAATCGCTGTTCAAAAGATGATTACTGAACTACAGGCTGCCTTACAATCGGAAACGAAGAGTTCAGCTGGGGATAAACATGAAACAGGTCGCGCCATGATTCAGCTAGAACGGGAAAAAGCAGGCCAACAATTAGCAGAAATCCAGAAAACAAATCAGTCGTTGCGTAAAATTGATATCCATACAACTTCAACAAATATTGTAATGGGAAGTGTAGTGATCACAACTAAAGTCAATTATTTTATAGCAATAAGCGCTGGAGAATTAGAAATAGATAGTGCCAGTTATTTTGCCATTTCAGCCCAAACACCAATTGCCCAATTACTTTTAGGTAAGACGGTAGGTGATAAGATTCAATTTAGAGATCAATCTTTTCAAATACTCAAGGTCATCTAGTTTTAATCTTAATCAATTTCAGCGTATCTTTAATACATGAAAAAGACACACTCGATTATAATGCTAATTGTGAGTTTAGCAGTCTCGTTGACCTCCTTGGCACAGACTAAAACCACCGAAATTACTGTAGATTTCAAAATAAGAAACCTCGGTATTAATGTGGATGGCTATTTCAAAAAAGCTTCAATTACAACTAATTTCACCAGCGACGATAGTTCGAATTGGTTACTATACGGGACCGTTGATACAGGCTCGATTGATACAGATAATAAGAAACGCGACGCGCATTTATTAAAAGATGATTTTTTTGATGTGGAAAACTACCCTGAAATAACTTTAAAAGTAACGTCATTTCAAAAAGTTTCTGAAACCACCTATGACGCTTTAGTTAACCTTACCATCAAAGGGATTACTAAAGCAATGAAGATTCCTATTGAGATTATTGGCGATATTAATAGTTTTAAATTACGCAGCAATTTCGAAATAAATAGACGAGATTTTGATGTTGGAGGCGGGAGTCTCATCTTGTCAAATACAGTAAAGATTAGGGTTAATTATCTATTTAAAAATTAGAGCCTTGAGTCAGCAAACATTACAACCTGATGTGATTATTGTTGGTGGTGGATTAGCTGGTTTATCTAGTGCTATTCATTTATCAATGGAAAACTTGAGTGTTTTAGTCATCGAAAAACACAGCTATCCAAGGCACAAGGTTTGTGGAGAATACATCTCTAATGAAGTCTTACCATATTTAAATTTTCTTGAAATCGATGTGTTTGATCTCGGCGCTAAAAAAATTGATAAATTTCAACTATCTACAACGAATAATAAGTTAGTGTCTGCAACCTTACCCCTTGGTGGCTTTGGGATTAGTCGGTTTTGTATTGATCATGCATTAGTTAAGAAAGCGACAGATTGCGGTGCGGTTTTAATTCAGGATTTGGTAGAAGACATTCAATTTGATAACGATTTATTTACCGTAATTACAAAAGATCGCAGGCGCTATACATCTAAAATTGTTATTGGCGCTTTTGGTAAACGTTCAAATTTGGATGTTAAACTGAATAGACAGTTTATAAAGAATAAATCGCCATATTTAGCTGTGAAAACTCATGTTAAAGGAGAATTTCCAGATGATTTGGTGGCTCTTCATAATTTTGAAGGAGGCTATTGCGGCGTATCAAAAGTAGAAGACGATAGAATTAATTTATGTTATATCACAGCATTCAAATCATTTAAAAAGTATAAAGATATTGATGACTTTCAACAGAATGTTATATTTAAAAATCAATACCTCAAATCCATTTTTGACACGACAACACCGCTTTTCGAGGAGCCGCTTACTATAAGTCAAATTTCATTTGAAGATAAAAAACCTGTTGAAAACCATATACTCATGTGTGGAGATACTGCCGCATTGATTCATCCCTTATGTGGTAACGGAATGGGTATGGCGCTAAAAAGCGCGCAAATGGCGTCCTTATTAATTTTAAAGTGGTTTAATGGTGAAATTATGAGTCGTGAAGCACTAGAAAAAGAGTATCTTAGAGAATGGAATACGACGTTTAAATCCCGATTATCTACAGGTCGCTTAGTAGCGAATATATTTAATCAACCTAAGCTTTCAGAAGCTTTAATGCAAGTATTAAAATGGACCCCATGGGTGTTACCCTATATTATAAAGCGCACACATGGTAAAGTAATGCAGGTAGAATGAGTTTATTAGTTAGCACAAAATATAGGAGCGAAAAAGAGGAGATTATGGACGATTTGAATTATAGTGGTCCAATTCTACATGATGCTTTAGATAAACTAGCTAAAATTAACCAGTGGTTAGGTGGAAATAAAGTGACCATTAAAGGGCTTCAAAAAGTCTTATTACATCACGATAAATCTCAACCTATAACCATAGTAGATTTGGGCTGCGGTGGAGGTGACATTCTAAGAGAGGTGTCACTCTACGGGAAACGAAATGGATTCCAATTTCAATTAGTAGGTATTGATGCAAATCAACATACTATAGATTACGCCATCGCATCATCAGCTGATTATGAAGACATTACATTTAGAACTATTGATATTTTTTCTCAAGAGTTTAAAAAACTAGATTATGATGTCGTCTTAACGACTTTGTTTTTACATCATTTTAAAGAAGTTGAATTGGTGTCTTTTTTGAAGCCAGTATTAAAAAAAGCACGATATGGCATCGTTGTAAATGATTTACATCGCCACAAACTCGCCTACTATTTATTTAAGTTGTTGTCACTAACTATTAGAAACAGAACGATTGTTGAGGATGGTTTGACATCAGTATTGAGAGGATTTAAAAGACAAGAATTAATGGCGATTTCAAAAGAATTAAAGACCAATTATCAGATTAGATGGAAATGGGCATTCCGTTTCCAATGGATATTGAATCAAAAAAATATATGAGTGTAAAAATAACAAGTGTAGCAAAGCAACTCCCGAAACATACTAGAGAAACAAAAGATATTATGCCTTATCTAAATCTGTGGTTAGCTGATCAGGACCAAAGATTTCAACGAAAAGTGATTAAACTTTTTGAAAATGCAGGCGTTGATAGACGTTATTCTATTATGGATGCTGAAGAGGTTTTTACCAAAACATCATTCCAGGAGAAAAACGATATCTATTCTCGAGAAGTCGTGAAATTAGCAGAACAATCCTTGGTGAAAGCTTTAAATAAAGTCAACCTTGCGGCCAGCGACATTGATTATATCATAACTGTCAGTTGTACCGGAATTATGATTCCGTCAATGGATGCGTATCTCATCAATAGTTTAAAAATGAAACAAGATATTGTGCGTTTACCTGTCACAGAAATGGGTTGTGCGGCTGGAGTTTCAGGAATTATTTATGCGAAGAACTTTTTAAAAGCGAATCCTAATAAACGTGCGGCAGTAATTGCGGTTGAATCACCAACAGCAACCTTTCAACTTGATGATTATTCTATGGTGAATATTGTAAGTGCTGCTATTTTTGGAGATGGTGCAGCAAGTGTGATTTTATCCTCTTATGAAGACGAAGTAGGCCCTAAAATTTTAGATGAGGCCATGTATCATTTCTATGATGCTGAAACCATGATGGGCTTTAAATTGGTGAATACAGGTTTACAAATGATTTTAGATAAGGCCGTTCCAGAAACCATATCGGCACATTTCCCTAAAATAGTCCACCCATTTTTAGAACGAAATGGGATGACAATTGAAGCTATTGATCATTTAATTTTTCATCCTGGAGGTAAGAAAATCGTTCAAACCGTTGAAGACTTATTTGGATCTCTTGGCAAGAATATTGATGACACAAAAGAAGTTCTTAAATTATATGGCAATATGAGTAGCGCAACAGTGTTATATGTGTTAGAGCGGTTTATGGATAAGCAATTAAAAAAAGGAGAAAAAGGACTAATGCTAAGTTTTGGACCTGGATTTTCAGCACAACGTATATTATTAGAATGGTAAATGAATTTCAAAATAAGGGCTATTGGGCACTCGTATTGGGAGGTTCTAGTGGATTAGGTTTAGCCACTGCTAAAAAATTGGCACTACACGGCATGAATATCTGTATTATACACCGAAATTCTAGATCGCAAGAAGCGCAAATTAACGAAGAATTTAAAATTATTAAGACGACAGGTGTGCAGTTTAAAGCCTATAATGTAGATGCGTTTAAAGCTGAAAAACGTGAACAGATTATTTCAGAATTGAAAATCACCTTGAATGAAGGAGCTGGAATTAGAACCTTAGTGCATAGTGTCGCTAAAGGCAATCTAAAGCCCATGTTAGATGATGAAAACCCAACATTGAAAACCGATGATTTTAGTTTGACAATACATGCGATGGCGATTAGCTTATATGATTGGGCTAAAGCAATTTTTCAAGCTAAATTATTTACTGAAGATGCCAGGATTATAAGCTTTACAAGCGAAGGAAACACTAAAGCATGGAAGAATTATGCAGCTGTATCAGCCGCTAAAGCAACCTTAGAAGCCATCACTAGAAATATTGCTCTAGAGTTTGCTCCTTATGGAATAAAAGCCAATTGTATCCAAGCCGGAGTAACAGATACAGCTTCTTTGCGTATGATTCCAGGTAGCGATAAAATGATAGAACATACGTTAAAACGAAATCCGAATAAACGATTAACACTACCTGAAGATGTGGCCAACGTGGTTTACTTGTTAAGTAAAGATGAAGCGGGTTGGATCAATGGTTGTGTAATTCCTGTAGACGGAGGCGAACATATAAGTTAACAAATGACATCAAACCAAATAAAAACCCTATTGCCATATCAGCCGCCATTTCTGTTTGTTGATGATTTAACTAAGATTTCTGCTGAAAACGTAACAGGGAACTATACATTTAAACCAGATGAGTATTTTTATCATGGCCATTTCAAAGACAATGCAGTTACTCCTGGTGTAATACTCACAGAATGTATGGCACAAATTGGATTGGTGTGTTTAGGGATTTATATGCTGAAAGATCAAATTACAAATGACAATGCACTACAAATTGCTTTAACTTCTAGCCATGTAGATTTCTTTTTACCAGTTTATCCAGGTGAGAAAGTCACGGTTGTTTCAGAAAAAGAGGTCTTCAGATTTAATAAGTTAAAATGTAAGGTCAAATTATTTAACGATAAAGAAGAATTGGTCTGTCGTGGACATATTTCAGGAATGATAAAAGCATGAAAAATAGAGTTGTTATAACAGGTTTAGGTGTTGTTGCTCCAAATGGTGTTGGAGTTGAAGCTTTTTCAAAAGCGATTAAAGCTGGAAATTCGGGAATCACATTTCACCAAAAATTAGCCGATTTAAATTTTTCGTGTTGCATAGGAGGAATCCCTCAAATTTCTGAAGAAAAAAAACTGGAGTATCTGACCCCTTTGCAATTAAGAGGCTTCGATAGTTCGGGAATTCTGTATGGTTGTATGGCGGGAATAGATGCATGGAAAGATGCGGGATTTTCAATTGGTCCAGAGACGTCATTAGATTTTGATAGCGGAACCGTATTTGGAACAGGAACATCTGGTGTAGAGAAATTTAGAGAAGCTATTTATAAGCTGGATGATAAACAAGTCAAACGCTTAGGAAGTACTGTAGTCGTTCAAACTATGGCGAGCGGCATTAGCGCATTTCTAGGCGGAATTTTAGGACTGGGTAATCAAGTGACAACTAATTCCTCAGCATGCACCACAGGTACCGAAGCCATTTTAATGGGTTACGAACGCATCAAAAATGGTCAGGCAAAACGCATGCTCGTTGGAAGTTGTAGTGACGATGGACCTTATATCTGGGGCGGATTTGATGCCATGCGAGTGATGACTTATAAACATAATGATTCACCAAAACAGGGATCGAGACCAATGAGCGCAAGTGCCTCTGGTTTTGTTCCAGGCGCTGGTGCAGGTGCTTTAGTTTTGGAATCTTTGGAAAGTGCATTAGAACGAAATGCGACAATTTATGCTGAGGTTTTGGGCGGAAACATCAACTCAGGTGGCCAACGAGATGGTGGAACCATGACGGCTCCAAACCCCGAAGCTGTTCAACGTTGTATTAAAGATGCGATTGTAAATGCTAATATTTTGGCATCAGACATTGATACTATTAACGGACATCTAACAGCCACTTCAAAAGACAGTTTAGAAATTGAAAATTGGACCACAGCACTTAATAGAAAAGGTGCAGACTTCCCATATATTAATTCGTTAAAATCTATGGTTGGTCATTGCTTAGCGGCAGCTGGAAGTATTGAAAGTGTGGCAACTGTACTTCAGTTAAAGGATCAATTTATAGTTCCAAATATCAATTGTGAAGATATTCATTCGGAGATATCAACCTTAATTTCCGAAGATAAAATCGTGAGACAGTTTTTAAATTCTGAAATAAACATTGCCGCAAAAGCCAGTTTTGGTTTTGGCGATGTCAATGCATGTATTATCTTTAAGAGATATAAATAAACTATGACCAAAGACGAACTTATTGCCAAACTTAAAACGATTGTTCAACCTTATATTCAAGATGAGGAGGCGTTTCAAAACCTATCTGAAGACACCGACTTCATCAATGATTTAAAAATTAATTCAGCAAATCTTGTTGATGTGATTTTAGATGTAGAAGATGAGTTTGATGTTAGAATTGAAAATGATGATATGGAAAAAATGACTTCGGTTAAGGCGGCAATGGAAATCGTGAATGAGAAATTAGCTGAAAAATGATAGGTAATGATATTGTCGATTTACAGCACATGTCGAACACATGCGATTGGCGTCGACCTCGTTTTTTTGATAAAGTGTTTACACAAAAAGAACAAGCATTAATTCTTACTTCGGAAAATCAGCACCAAATGGTATGGTTGCTATGGAGTATGAAAGAAGCAGCTTATAAAGTTCATGTTCAGCAGTTTGGTGAGGTTTTTTTTAATCCGAAACGCTTGGTGTGTAATCTCATTTCCGAAGAAAAAGGCGATGTAAGAATTGACAGTAATCACTATGATGCGCGTTCAACGATTACTGAAGATTATGTTTATACGATTGCACAGCCAGAATCATGTAAAACCTTATACAGTTCGATTTTTAAATCTGAAATCTCTTCCTATACCTCACAAAGTTCCCAGTTGAAACAGAAATTGTTAAGAACAATCTCTCAGAGCGAACAACTGGATTATCAGGCATTAAATATCCGAAAAACCAAATTTGGAGTGCCACAAGTGTTTAACAATTTTCAAAAATTACCTCTTCAATTTTCACTGACACATTGCGGACGATATTCTGGGTACGTTATGTGTTAAGCTTTAAAAAAACAGCGGTACTATTGGCAAGTTCAGCATCACTTTCAAAGAAGATAGTTTCATCGTTTAAAGTTGCTTCAATTAAATACGTGGCGCCATTAAAATAGCTTTTGACCACCTTTACTTTTAATTGAGAGTGTTCTACCAATTTGAGTTGATGTGCATAAACGATAATACCATCAATCACATTGAATTGGCCAAAAAAAGAAGCGATTAACGGTGTTTTTGGATGACTAAATAAGTGTTGTGGAGTATCATATGCTTCAATTTTCTGATTATTCAATACTATCATATGATCAGCAAATCCTAGCACATCATCCTTATCATGAGTAGCCACAATACAGGTGATATTTTTAGTTTTTAGATATTTAAAGACACTTCTTCGGAGCGACTGTTTTTTAAAATTATCTATATGGCTGAAGGGCTCGTCGAGTAAGATGATTTCGGGTTGTTTCGCTAAGGCTCTGGCAAGTGCGACACGTTGTTTTTGTCCGCCAGACAAGTTCTTCACCTTGGTTTTTGCAAATGCTTTAAGCTCGACGACTTCCAGTAACTCGGCTGTGCGTTGTTGTTTTTCTTCAGGAAAGAAATTAGACAAAAATTTACCTACGTTTTCTTCTACTGAAATGTAGGGCATTAGATCAAATTCTTGAGCGACATACTTCATAAAGTCATAACCAACAACTAGATTATATTTCGGACCTAGAATTTCTGTGTTGTTCCATAGAATGCTCCCTGAATTTAGATCATATTCCCCATATAACACCTTGAGCAAGGTACTCTTTCCAGATCCGCTTTCGCCAATTATCGCTATGTTTTCTCCTCGTTGAACGCGAAAGGAAACGTCATTTAAAACAGCTGTTTTATTATATGAGAAATTAAGGTTTTTTACATTGAGCATAGCGTTGCAAAAATACTCTAAAAAAAGTCGCTCTAGTTTGAGCGACTTTTTAATATACATAGACAGTAATTATCCTTTTATTTTTTCTTTGGTTTTGCTTGGTAATACGTCAAAACCCATGTTGTAAAGTGTAAACCCAAAAATATCTGCATATTGCTCTATGGTTTTACTAACGGGTGTTCCGGCGCCATGACCAGCATCAGTCTCTATGCGAATTAATGTTGGATTATTACCCGTTTGTTTGTCCTGTAATTCGGCTGCAAATTTAAAACTATGAGCAGGTACTACGCGATCGTCATGATCACCAGTGGTTACCAAAGTCGCAGGGTATTCAATACCTTCTTTGACATTGTGAACTGGAGAATACCCTTTAAGATATTCAAACATTTCTTTATTATCTTCTGATGTACCGTAGTCGTAAGCCCAACCAGCACCAGCTGTAAATGTGTGATAACGCAGCATGTCTAATACGCCAACAGCAGGCAGTGCCACTTTCATTAAATCTGGACGCTGAGTCATTGCTGCACCAACCAATAATCCTCCATTAGAACCGCCTCTAATAGCTAAGAAATCACTGGATGTGTAATTATTTTCGATAAGGTATTCACCAGCAGCAATAAAGTCATCAAACACATTTTGTTTTTTCATTTGTGTGCCAGCATCATGCCATGCCTTACCATATTCACCGCCACCGCGAAGGTTAGGTACTGCGTAAATACCGCCCTGCTCCATCCATACCGCATTGGCGATACTAAATGAAGGCGTTAAACTAATATTGAACCCACCATAACCATAAAGAATAGTTGGATTCTTTCCGTTAAGTTTTAAGCCTTTTTTATGTGTGATGATCATTGGGATCTTTGTCCCGTCTTTAGAATTATAAAACACTTGTTTACTTTCGTAATCCTCTGGATTGAAATCAATGGTTGGTTTATTAAATAATTCTGAAGTCCCATTTTTGATATCATATTTGTAAATACTTCCTGGAGTGACGTAGTTTGTAAATGAGTAATATAGGTCTGTGTCTTCTTTTTTAGCACCAAAACCTCCTACACTACCAATACCTGGAAGTTCTACTTCTCTTACAAGATTTCCGTTATAGTCATATTGCATTACTTTAGAAACAGCATCGACCATATATTCAGTAAAGAAATAACCTCCACCCGCTGACGGACTTAATACATTCTTAGTTTCAGGAATAAAATCAACCCATTTATCAGGTGTTGGATTTGAGGCATCAACGGTCACAATTTTCTTGTTAGGGGCATTAAGATTGGTCACTAAAAACAGTTTACTACCATCGTTTTCAATAACGTATGTATCGCTCTCGGTGTCATCTAAAATGGTTACTAATGGGCTATTTGGTTTCGTTAAGTCTTTCATGAACAATTTGTTTCCAGAGGTCGATACGCTTGCAGAGATTAATAAATAGTTATCATCTTCTGTTACACTCGCTCCAATATACCTATGTTTTTCTGAAGGTATTCCTCCGAAAATTAATTGATCATCTTTTTGAGATGTTCCAAGTTTGTGATAATAAACCTTGTGTTGATCGGTTTTTGCCGATAGTTCACTTCCTTCAGGTTTGTCATAGCTTGAGTAATAAAAACCTTCATTTTTATACCAAGACATTCCACTAAATTTAATGTCAACTATGGTATCTTCTACAATTTTTAAGTTTTCGGTATCCATAACTAAAATTTTCCTCCAATCACTTCCGCCTTCAGAAATGGCATAGGCTAAAATTTTACCGTTTTTAGAGAAACTAGCGCCTCCTAGTGAGATTGTTCCATCTTCTTTAAACGTGTTAGGATCAAGAAACACTTGAGCTGTACTTGGGTTTTCACCAGTTTTATAACGATAGATTACATATTGATTTTGCAGTCCATTATTTTTATAGAAATACGTGTAATCTCCTTCTTTGAATGGTGCTCCTACTTTTTCATAATTCCATAATTTAGACAAACGCTCTTTTAATTCTTCACGATATGGGATGTTATCTAAATACCCATACGTAGCTTCATTTTGAGATTTCACCCAGGCTTCTGTATCATCACTTCTATCGTCTTCTAACCATCTGTAGGGGTCTTTAACATCTGTACCAAAATAATTGGTTACAGTATCAACTTTTTTAGTTTCGGGATAATTAACCACAATGTCAATGTTTTTTTCTTTAACCTCTTCTTTGCAAGCACTAAATACAATTATAGCAATTAGTAATAATGAAGTTTTTTTCATAATGCGCATCTCTTAATAAGTTGTGATTCAAAAATAAACAAAAAAAGCCTCTACATTTAGAAGTAGAAGCTTTTTTAATATATCATTAAGATTGTTTATTGCTTGATAAATTTTTGACTTTTAATACTGTTTCCAGAAACAATACGTAAAATGTAATTTCCAGTTGTTAATTCACTAACATCAATTGTGTTCTGAGTTAATTTAGCATTCATAATGCGTTTTCCATTGATATCAAATATCGTGTAAATTGCATCAGTTAAATTATCAGTTGATGAGATGTTTAATAAAACTTTCGTTGGGTTTGGATAGATGACCAAATCATTCACAAATGAGTTTTCCAAGCTAAGTGTAGCGCCTTCAACAACTTCAATAGGCGTGTTTATTGTTGGATTGTTGACTGTATCAATAATTCCGGAAGGCCAGTAGATTACGATACTATTAATTGTGGTTTCTGTCCCAATTCCAAAGTGTGTATTCATAGTACTCATATACTCAAAACCTTCACCGCTTCTAACATCTCTAACCTGGACACCAGCGTTTGTATACAATTCTACTCTTGCTCCAATACCATCAATATTGCTTACTACACCAACGGTATTTATTTTGATCCAGTTGTTTGGCGTTGTCGCATTTCTATATAAGATTCCATTGTAATAGGTGTCAATGAAACCATCGTTATTTAGATCACCAAAAGATCCATTTTTGTAGTCTATTTGACTGGAATCTAAATCCTCAAAAGTCATATCACCTTTACCATACATAATTGTCCCATTACAGGCGATGTCTAAAAAGCCATCATTATCAAAGTCATGGCTGACGTTTTCATGACCAGTAGGTGCTGAACTCACATTAGCTCCAGCAGTGACATCGACGAATGTTCCGCTTCCATCATTTCTTAGTAATTTATGACCTCCTGAACTTGCACCAACGAATAAATCCATATCACCATCATTATCATAATCTCCCCATGATGATGACCATGTTTGCATAGGATCATCTAATCCTAAAGCGGCAGCATTTTCAGTATATGTTCCATCTCCATTATTAGTTAACATATTATTTCTTCTTCTATCAGTTTCACCACCACATTTCGCGATAAACATGTCTAAGTCTCTATCATTGTCATAATCAATCCAAATAGACCCATAATTCCCTCCAGAAGGATAATCACCTAGGTTTACAGGAGCTCCTGCAGTCACATTTGACTGATAGAAGGTTAAGTTACCCGAACCATCATTGATATAATAGACGTTAGGGGCAACATCATGACATACAAAGGCGTCTAAGTGCCCATCATTATTAATGTCTGCAAAATTGGATCTCTGAGAAAATACGTATTGTGAACCAGAGCTTTCAGTAAATCCGGTACCTGTATTATTTGCTCTCATAAAAGTGACACCTGAGCCATTTCCATAAAGCAAATCCGTATAACCATTTCTGTCATAATCTGCCGCAGCCATACTCCATGTAGGCATATAATTGGCATTGGGTGTTGTAATATTGACTTCGTTGAATCCACCTCCCATTAATTGATAATGAATATTAACGTTGGTATTGGTTACAGAAACAATATCATCTAAGTGATCACCATTCATATCAACAACCGTTAAATCATAACCGCTAATCGGCATAGGTTCAGTGATGAAGTTTACTCTTGCTGGTGATAAGGTTGTAAACGTAAGTGGACCAACCCAATTACTGTAGTCTGTTCCACCACAATAACCTCTAACATATACTTCGTAAGATGTTCCCGGAGTTAAACTAGAGATTGAATATGGGTTATTAGATGAGGTTGCTGTTCCAGAACCACTAGGGATACCTAGGCCAGGACTTTGTAAAACAACTTCCCAACTTGTTTCGCTACTTCCAGCTTGCCAATATAGCTCAACGGAATCCATATTTACATTAGAAGCAGAGAGGCTTGTAATATTAGGACAGGCTGGAGCTGTTTGTGAGCTTATTGTTGGAGACTGAAAACAAAATCCCCAATCCCAAAATCCACCTACGGGTGAATCATCATATGAAATTCTATATCTAAAATTTGTTAATTGGTTTGCACTAAAGGATGAAATATCTAAAATGTCAGATGTAAATCCTACAGGATTTCCCGAGCAAAAATTATCGTTAACATTAGTTGTTGTCCCCGAAAGGGTTGACCCCCAAACAATCCAATTATTTGCATCAGCATCCCAATATTGCAATTGCAATAATCCTCCAAGTGAATGAAAAACATAGCTAGATCCCACACTAATCCAGTTTTCTCCAGAGGCAGAAGCTGCTGTTAGGTTTATAGTTGGAGATTCTGCCGCGATGGTATCTGCATGATTGTTTCCGGCATCATCGTCGTCAAAAGCAAAGCTGTTATCCACAGTTGGATTCGCTTCAAAGGCATCTGATGTTGCTATATAGTTACCTGTAATAGACCAATTATTATTAGGCCAGTTAGCAGGTTGATTTAGTGTTTGTGAAAAACCACAGAAAGCGCTTAATACAAAAAGCAATAAAGTAATTTTTTTCATAGATTTAGCTTAAAAATTCAAGAAAGTGCATAAAAGTAATAAAAAAGCCTCTAATTTATTACTTTAGAGGCTTTTTTATTTAGTTTTTGATAAACTTCTGACTTTGTATCGAAGTGCCCGAAACGATGCGTAATATATAATTTCCTGGACTAAGATTTGAGACATCAATAGTCGTGGATTGTAGTTTAGAATTCAACACCCGTTTACCTGTAATATCGAAGATTGTATATATTGTTGAAGCATTTAATTCTAGAAACTCAACATTTAAAATGTCTTTCACGGGATTTGGATAAATGATTAGCTTATCTGTTAAAGAATTTTCTAAGCTAAGAGTTGCCCCTTCAACAACTTCGAGTGTATCATTAATATCAGGATTTGATATCGTATCTATAGTACCAGATGGCCAGTAAATAACAACAGAGTTAATTGTGGTTTCGGTACCTATACCAATATGAGTATTTAAAGAATTCATGTATCTAAAACCATCACCACTTTTTACATCTCTAATTTTGATGCCAGCATTAGTATGAACCTCTACTCGAGCTCCAATTCCATTGATATTGCTAATGGTTCCAATCGTGTGAACTTTAATCCAATTATTATTACTTTCAGCATTATTGATAAAAATGCTTCCAGAATTAAAAGCATCAATATAGCCGTCATTATTTAAATCACCATAAGCACCAGAGCCCGGAAAAACACCAGGATACACATCAAAAGTCATATCTCCTTTTCCAAATAAAATATTACCTCCCGACACTAAATCTAGATTCCCATCATTATCAAAATCGAAAGTAACTGTTTCCGTAGAATTACTAGTAAGAGCACTTATTCCGGAAGCCCCAGTGACATCAGCAAAAACCCCGTTATTGTTAATCATCAATTTATGAGGTCCCGAACTTGCACCAACAAATACATCCATATCACCATCACCATCGAAATCACCCCAAGCGGCCGACCAGGTTTGCATATCATCGGCTAAACCAATTGCAGCAGCGTTTTCAGTATAATTTTCATTTCCATCGTTAGTAAACATTTGATTTATTCTTCGTGCAGTTTCTCCTCCACACTTCGCAATAAACATGTCCATATCTCTATCGTTATCATAGTCAATCCAAATAGAACCGTAATTTCCGCCTGAAGGATAATCGCCTAATCCACCTTGATTAAAGGTTAAATTTCCACTACCATCATTAAGGTAGTAAACATTTGGTGCTACATCATGACATACAAAGGCATCGAGGTTTCCATCATTATTGATGTCTATAAAATTCGACCTTTGAGAAAACACATATTCTGGACCAGAAATTTCAGTAAATCCTGTACCCGTGTTATTGGCTCTCATAAAAGTGACACCAGACCCATTTCCATATAATAAGTCTGTATACCCATTTCGGTCGTAATCTGCTGCAGCTAAGCTCCAGGTTGGAACATAGTCAGCATTTGATGTAGGAATATTTTTTGTTGTAAAGCCACCTGCAGGAAGCTGTTCTCTAATATTGACATTGTCTGATGAAATAGAAACCAAGTCGTCTAAAAAGTCACCATTCATATCGAAAGCACCTATTTTATATTGACCAGATGTTCCAGAAGTTGAAGATGTAAATGTAACAGGAACTGGCGGAGGTACTATATAGTCTATGGCTTCTAAACAAAAAGCTACGTCTGAAAGTGCTGTGCCCTCGAAATCATAGATTTGTAAGATAAGATTATCACCAACATTCCAGCCGCTAATAGTTGTGGTTGCAAATGTATCGGTACATGCAATTTCTATTGTTCCAGTTGCATCCCAAACTACTAAACCAGGATTACCAGGGCTTTGTGATGAGAAATACAAACCAGTTTCGGTGGCTGTCCATGTAAAAAATTGATCAAGTCCAGATAACCTGCACCCGCCCTGCACACCACTATCGGTAGTGCCATCGGTAGAAAAAGGCAAGTTAAACGTAGCCGAAGTACAACCTGTGCCTTCAGGAGAAGGAGTGATTGGAATTGCGCCACTGACATTATCATTAGCAGGTTGTCCAAAAGACTGTATGCAAAATGCTAGAGATAGAATTGTTAATAATAGTAATTTTGACTTCATGATGTTTTGTTATTTATTTTATTCACATTCTCCACTAAGAGAATTAATCCATTCTTCAATTAATCTAACACCTTCTTCGTGTTTTAAAGTTCTTCCAATAATTGGCATTCTATTCTGTTCTTCAATAGAGTTAATTCTAAAACGAAGTACTGAGGTGTCTATGTTTCCCGGAGTCACGATAAATGATGTTCCAGCAATTTGAGTATCTGGCTCAACACAAACGCCTTTATTGGTGTCATCTCCATTTTCGTTAAATCCAAATCGCATTGGTCTGTATTCACAATAACTTTCTTCAGAATGACAATGCGCACAATTGATATCTAGATATGATCGCACTCTCAATTCTAAATCTTGAGTTTCATCATCCCATTTTACAGTACTTTCAATTGATGAAGGCAAGTTGTCTTGCAAGTACCCAACATTAATCCATTTTTGTAATTGATTTGTATTGCCTTCAGGGTAAGTTAAATCTCTATTTAAATTTTGTGGTTTTGGTCCGATTGGGACTGGTGTCCCAAATTTATTATGACATGTAAAACACTCGTTTCTTGACGGGATTCTATAATTTACAGTATTGGTTTGACCGTCCTCTATCCATTCGACATTAGTAAAACTTCCTTCGTTTGAAAATGTAGCCTCAGTTTGTTCGTTATTCCATACGTACTTTGCAAACTCCCAGCCATCTTCAGTCATATACATTAAACGTGTCTCAATAATTCTTGTGGTATTTGTAGGTTGGACATTATCATAATAAAAGTTCTTAATTAATACAGATCCAAGGGGAAAATCAAGAGGTGTAAAATCACTATTATAGTTCGCTTTAGTTCCTTCAGGCATCCATACAAAACGTTTTTTGTGAGCGTAATCACTAAAAAGAGGAGAGTTTAAATCATAAGGAAGCACACCGAATACAGGGTCTAATTGTTTCAATTCACCTTCGAAAAAATTATATTCCGATAGTGTTGTATAAGGCATGTTTTCAAGATCTAAACTTACCGGAGAAACAGGGGTTACCAAAACAGATACCGTTCCTGTGCCACAATTGTTATTAGTATCACATATGTTATATTGAAATGAATCGTTACCTACATAACCTGAATTTGGTATATAAATTACAACATCATCTGTCGGATTATTTGGGGTGTTGTTTGGATCTAAAACTTCGGTTGTACCATTTTCTGAGTTAGAAGCCAAAAGGCTGCCATTTTCTGGAACATTCGTATCATTAGCAAGAACATCTATAGTAATTGAACTGTTCTGGGACACTTCCACGGTATCATTGTTCACTTCAATAACCACAGGCACATAATTGTCATCTTCACTACAAGAAGAGCTAATCAGAACAAGAGCAAATATGCAAAGACGTTTAAGGTAGCTTTTTAACATTTACAGTAAAATTTGGATAGTAAATATAATTACAATGTCATCAATCACGACAATTAATTAGTTGTAATACACTTTTTATCAGACAACAAGAATTTGAATCTATAAAGATTCTCATATTTAAGTTCAGTTACATAGTAAAGGGTCATATGATTAAAACAATCATATGAACTAAAACCCTAACGAGAAATCCTGGTTTTTTTACAATAAATTTTTTGATACTAGGTATTCGGCTATTTGAATGGTGTTTGTGGCTGCTCCTTTTCTTAAATTATCACTAACTATCCACATATTTAAAGTGTTAGGTTGTGAACCGTCCCGGCGAAGTCTTCCTACAAATACATCATCTTTACCATTGGCATATATGGGCATTGGGTACGTGTTGACATTTATATTGTCTTGTACAATAATTCCTGGAGAATCATTTAATATTCGTCTAACGTCGGATACATCAAATTCATGTTCAAATTCTACATTAACAGATTCACTATGCCCACCAGTAGTTGGAATTCTGACGGCTGTAGCGGTAATAGCAATACTGCGGTCGTCTAAAATTTTTTGTGTTTCTCTCACCAATTTCATTTCTTCTTTAGTATATCCGTTTTCTTCAAAAACGTCACAATGTGGAATAGCATTTTGATGTATGGGATATGGATAGGCCATTTCACCTTTAATTCCTGCCATTTCATTTTCTAGCTGTTTAACCGCTTTAACACCCGTACCGGTAATAGATTGGTATGTTGAAACAACAATTCGTTTTATTTTATATGTATCATGAAGGGGTGCTAATGCCATAACCATTTGTATGGTTGAACAGTTAGGGTTTGCAATGATTTTATCTGTTGGAGTTAGGCGATGCGCATTGATTTCAGGAACTACTAATTGTTTGGTCTGATCCATTCGCCATGCCGATGAATTATCTATTACAGTAATTCCTGCTTGAGCAAATTTTGGAGCCCACTCTAAAGAGGTGTTTCCACCAGCTGAAAACAATGCAATATTTGGTTTCATGTCTATGGCATCTTGCATGCCAACTACCTTATAATCTTTACCATTGTAAGAGATTAATTTTCCTATTGAGCGCTCTGAAGCAACAGGAATTAACTCTGATACAGGGAAATTTCGTTCCTTGAGCACCCTCAACATGACTTCGCCAACTAGTCCAGTGGCACCAACAACAGCTACTTTCATAATAATAGAAATAGAAATGAAGAACAAATGTAGGTATTAATTCATTTTGTGGTTAAAAAAACACATAAAAAAACCGCTTCAATTAAGAAGCGGTTAAAGTTAAAATATATAGTGTAGCGATTAGTAACTAACTATTTTTTAAGAGCATCTCTGATTTCTGTGAGTAAATCAATTTCAGATGGTCCTGCTGGGGCAGCGGGAGCGGGAGGTGTTTTGGTTTTGTTGTAAGCTTTTACAATCATAAACATCACCAGTCCTACAATAAGTAAATTGATAATGGTATTGATCCAAGATCCGTAAGCAATTACGGCAGCACCGGCTTCTTTAGCGGCTGCAAGAGATGCATACTCTGCCCCGTCCATTGCATAATGCAAGTCTTCAAAATTCATTCCACCAGCAAAATACCCAATAAAAGGCATGGCAATATTAGAAACAAAACCGTTGATAACGGCTCCTAAGGCACCAGCCATAATTACAGCAACCGCAAAATCAATGACATTCCCAGTCATGATAAAATTCTTAAATTCTTTGAACATAATTTTTAATTATTTATTAGTTAGATAATATAGTATTATGACCCTAAATTAGTTAAAAAGTCACAAATAACAATTAGGCCGCCCTATCTATTTAAAAAAGAGCGCTTTACCCGTTGTGAAATGGCTGTGATAATTTCGTAAGAAATGGTATTTCCTGTTTCGGCGAATTGAGAGGCGTTGGGATCTTGCCCGAAGATAATGACTTCATCTCCTTCGTGACAATCTATACCTGTAATGTTAACCATGATCATATCCATACAAACATTTCCTATAATGGGAGCACGCTGGTTGTTAATGGTCACAAATCCTTTTTGATTGCCATATTGTCTTCCAATACCATCAGCATGACCAATAGGAATGGTAGCTGTTTTTTCATAACCACCACTTTCATAGGCTCTGTTGTAACCAACGGTTTCACCTTTCTTAATATTATGGATTTGTGAGATTACAGATTTAAGCGAAGCTATAGGTATTAAGTGTTTATCAATTTCCGAAGCATTGCCAAACCCATATAATCCAATTCCTGCTCTGACCATATCAAGATGAGCTTCAGGGTAATTTATAATCCCAGAAGTATTGGTTAAATGAAGCATTGGTTGGTAGCCTAATTTTTTAGAGAACCGATGTGCAATTTCTTTAAATGAATTTATTTGTTGTAGTGTGAATTCCTTTTCATTTAAGTCTTCACTAGCAGCCAAATGCGAAAACAACGATTTTACTTTTACAACATTTGTTTCATGGAGTTTTGTAGTGATAGAATAAACATCATTATACGAAAACCCTAAACGATTTAATCCGGTATTGAATTTTATATGAACTGGATAGTTAGATTGTTTTTCTTCAGAAGCTACGGCTATAAACTCATCTAACACTTTAGTACTGTATAAACTTGGTTCAAGGCAATGATTAATTAAAGCATGAAAATTTATTGGCTGAGGGTGCAACACCAGTATAGGTGTTTTTATACCAGCCTCTCTCAAGGCGATTCCTTCATTGACATATGCTACCGCAAAATAATCAATCTTCATATCTTGAAGATAATTAGCGATTGTATTAGCATCACTACCATAGGCAAATGCTTTTACGACAGCTAATATCTTAGTGTCTGCTTTGAGCTTTGATTTAATGTACTCGAAGTTATGTTTGAGTGCTTTTAAATCAATTTCCAGAACAGTTTCTTTTGCTTTAGGCATTTGATTTTTTGTCTTTATGAGAAACTTCTTCAGCATCGTTCACTTTCATTTGTCTCACTTTATCTCTGAGCATTGCTTTGTAGTAAGCAGCGCGACTGAGAGGCTCATACTCATCAACTTCGCCTAATAAAACCAATGCATCACTTGCGGCTTTTCTATAGCTGTATTGAGCCAAGTTGCCTGTACGAGTGCAAATGGCATGTACTTTGGTAACATATTCGGCTGTAGCCATAAGATGTGGCATAGGGCCAAAAGGGTTGCCTTTAAAATCCATATCTAATCCTGCAACAATCACACGAATTCCTTTATTTGCTAAGTCATTGCAAACTCTTATAATTTCATCATCAAAAAATTGTGCTTCATCAATTCCAACCACATCACAATCATCGGCTAAGATGGGAATGTTTGCAGCTGCCGGAACTGGAGTCGATCTAATTTCATTTGAGTCATGAGATACAACCATATCTTCGTCATATCGCACGTCAACTGCAGGTTTGAAAATTTCAACCTTTTGTCGTGCAAATTGTGCGCGCTTGAGTCTGCGAATCAATTCTTCAGTTTTTCCAGAGAACATCGAGCCACAAATGACTTCAATCCATCCAAATTGTTCTTTATGTTTTACTGTATTTTCGAGAAACATTTCGTAATTTTAACACTAAAACCAACGCATTGTTCGTTTTGTATAAAGGTGGCGTAAATTTATTAAAAATCAAAAACCTAAAAGGGAATAAAAAATAAAAGTTATGAAGAAGAAGCTTGAAGCAGATTTGATAAGCATTGCTCACAGAATTTTAAAACTTAAAGGTAAAGAAGATGTTGTGAAATTGCATGCGGAAGCTGGCGCGCTTTATGAAAAACTAAGTGTTCTCAAATTTGCTAATGAGAATTTTGAGGGTGATTTACCAACAATAGGTAGTGATTCTTCATTCTTTGGGATGCTAGATACGGCTTTTAACAATAAAGTAAGCGATAATATTGAAATCGAAGACAAGATTTATGTAAATTTAGAAGATAAAGAGGATGATCATATTTATGAACCTGTTATGGAAAAGATTAAAGATATGGTCGCCCAAATGCCTCAAGAAGCGCAACAAGTTGACGATATGGTCGACACTGTGATAGCAACATCTAAGGCAAAAGAGCATTTAGAAGACATAACTGCAGGATTTGAGGACATTCCTGAATTTGAACCAGTTACAGATGCACTTGAACATCAGAGAAAATCGCTCAATGATAAACTCAAAAATAGCGCATTAAACATAGGGCTTAATGATAAGCTTGCTTTTATTAAACACTTATTTGATGGGAAAAATGAAGATTACGAGCGCGTTGTTTCTCAATTAAAAACATCAGGTTCTTTGCATGAAGCATCTCATTTAATTAATAATATTATAAAACCAGACTACAACAATTGGGAAGGAAAAGAAGAGTTTGAAGAGCGGTTTATGTCTATTGTTGAGCAAAAGTTTCAGTAGTTAATACTAAGCTTTTAGTAGTTCAGGTAAACCCAACCAAATATTGGTTCTTCACCGTTATTTAAATCTAGAATATAAAAATACGTTCCAACAGGAAGTAATCCTGAAGATAAAGGCACCCCCATATTTGGCCGACCATCCCATTCATTTTGATAGTTGTTACTTTCATACACTTGGACACCAAGCCTGTTGAATATTTTAAGGCGATTACCTGGAAATTCATCTATACATTCGATCGCAAACAAATCATTTGAACCATCATTATTTGGTGAGAGGCCTCCGGGAATGTACAAACAGAAATCAACTGTGACTTCTGCATCATCACTATTATTAGTGGTGTCTCTATCTGGTTGATCTAAATCATTAAGTGCAGCAATATTTAATAAGTTTGTACTTGAAGAGACCTGAGCGACAATTGTTAAGGTTTCCGATTGATTACTATCTAAACTTAGAAGAGACCATTGGAGAGTTGAAGTATTAAAAATTCCTTCAGAAACGCTTGCAGAAAAGAGTGTAAGACCATTAGGAAAGACATCTTGGATCTCAATATTAGTTCCTGTAGAGGTTCCGAGATTGGTTGCTGTAATTTCAAAGGTCACTTGATCACCAATGGAAGCTTCACTAGGAAAGACGTCTTTAATTATCGAAATATCAACATCAGAATTATCATCTAGAACAGTTAATGTGGCATTGGTTTGTGAGGTGTCTATGTTATTTTGATTTATAAAATTAGTAGTGTTATTGATATAAACTCCAGGGATGCTCGAGGTGACTACAACACTAAAACTGCAGCTAGCCACGCCTTCTGGAAAAATGAGATTGGAAATTCCGACAAAACTATCTCCTACAGTACCAACAAAAGTTGCTGTACAACCATTATTATTCACCCAATTCGGTGCAGAAACAACGGTGATTTCCGAAGGAAACATATCTGTAAATGCAATATCACTTTGTGCGGGGTTAGAAGGTAAGTTGTTTATTGTAAAGGTAAGCGTGCTTTCTTCACCTATCGTTATGTTCTCTGGATCAAAGCTCTTGTCGAGAATTGGGGCAATGATTTGAACATTACTTATTGAGGTATTAGTTTCTGGTGATACTTCTCTATTATCAGTTTCGTTTGGAGTTGCAATGGCAATATTATTGTAGGCACCACCAAAACTAGGCGCGAGGACTGGGACTCTTATTCTAATAGTAGAGCCTGCATCCATATTATCAATATCTCCAGTAACAGAATTCATATTTTCTATTACATTCGATAAACAGGTAGCGTTGCCATCAGTAACTTCACATGTTGGTGTGCCATTAATAGTAAATACGTCGTTTATAATATCTTCAAAAACAATATGAATAGCGTTAGAACTATTTTCACTATTTGTAATGTCAATAATCCAATCAAAGGCCTGGTTGACATTGACTTGGGTGAATTCAGGGAACGTTTGCACAACAAGGTCTACACATGGGGCGAAGTAAGTGGTAGCACTATCTGTATTGTTTGCATTGTTTGAATCGAACGAATCATTCGCGTGCTCTATAGATACAGAATTAGTCACTGGAAAAGCACTTATCGAACAGTCTGTTCCCCATGCTACAGTTGCAATAAAAGTTACTGAACTATTAGCGGGCAACAACCAGTTATCATCGGGTGTGATTTCCCAGAAAGCATCTGGTATACCGCCTTGTGAAATGCCATCTAAAGGAATTCCTATTTCTGAATTATTGATAGTAAAACATTCGGCATCACCAGTTGCTGAAACACACTCCACGGAGAGGAGCGTCCCTGTGTAACCAATGTTATCATTAGTGTTAATTGTATAATCCCTTAATTCTATGAATGTATCTTCATCACCCAAATTTGAGGCTGTAATTTCATAAGTTATATTACCAACTTGCGTTGTATTATTCGGGCCTTCTCCTTCTGGTAATTCAGGGTCAATTTGGATTTTCGAAATACTTAAATCAATGAACGGACAAGCATCAGTATCGGGTAATATCACAAAGTCGCTCTGTGTACTATTTTCAATATTAGAATCAAAAATATCAGATTCCAGCACGTTTGTACCACTTCTAATATGCGCTAGGTTATTAGTATTATTGAGAGTACATTCTGGTTCAATAAAAATTGCGACAGTACTTATCGTTATTGTAGCCCCTACAGGCATTATAAAGGTATCACTAACCCAAAATAATTCTTCAATATTAATGTTAATGTCATCACAGGAAATAGCTCCAGTAGTTCCTATACAGGTTGCAGATTGGATTTCCCACTGTAATAGTGGAGAGAGGTTTTGAAGAAAGAACGCCACATTAGCATCAAGCGGTCCATTGTTACAAACGGTTGTTTGAAAGGTTACTTCTTCATTCCAGTTTACCATGGTTGTAGCATCTGGGTTAACTTGAACGGTATCAATACAAATATCAGTGACCTGACATAACATTGCTTCTAATAAATTGGTAATAACGATGTTAGAGACGTTCGCAGATAAGTTGTCATGATCTCCAAACAATTCAATACCTATAGTGCTTCCAACGATAATCGGTTCTAACTCTAACGCACAAGAAGGCTCTAAATAGCGGTAGACTACTTCAAAGGTAGTTGAGCCTCCAGCGGTATACACTTGACCTCCTAAAGTGAAAACTGTTGAAGTGGCACTTACTAGAATTGGAGTGCCTGGTGGCACTCCAGAGACATCTGGACATTCTGTACCGCCAGTAGATCCAATGCAAGTTATAGATTCAAATTGCACATTGGGTCTACCAAAGTTTAGTCCGGTTGCTAGTGATAAATCTCCTCTTATTTGGGTTAGAGGATAGTCAATCGCGCTATTATTGGTAACTGTAAATTGATAGCTGACTAAGCTATTCCATGACGTAATTGGTATGCCTTCTGTTGGAGAAACTTGAGTGTGTGTAACTGTAAAATCGATAGGAACATCAATAACATCAATAGAAATGAGTGATTGATTGTTGGAAGTATTGGTATCAGTTGTTCCGTTTGGTGGAGTTATAATGGCATCAATCGCAATTCCACCTATGATAAGTGGAGCGGTTAACTCAATCTTGATTTCGACACTTGAGTCATTAGGTAAATTTACAATAGTTCCTGTTAAAATACTTCCGTTAAGTTGCAAGTCAGATGCATCACTAGCACCTCCACTATTATTTTGAGAACTGATGGTGCTAAGATCTAGATTTAGAATGTCACTATCCATTGTGATTTCAAACACCACATTTGAAACTGGATTTCCAGTATTGATGATGGTAACTATATATTGGAAATCTTGGAAAATTTCTATCTGAGAAATGTCATTCCCTGATACGCTTTGCGCTTGAGCAACAATAGATAAATCGGTTGTTTGACTATTGAGCTGAAGAGATATAAAGAAGAAAAAAATTAAGCGGTAAATTTTTTTAATCATGGAAGGTTTCTTGTTAGATGATAAATATCGTAAAAGGTTGCGTCAATTTACTCCAAAACATTGTAAATTTGAAACGAAAACTCGTATAGATGAGCAAACTATATATGGTACCAACACCTATCGGAAATTTAAAGGATATGACCTTTAGAGCGGTTGAGGTATTGAACGATGTAGATCTTATCTTAGCCGAAGATACACGAACCTCAGGAAAATTACTTAAGCATTTCGATATTAGTACGCACATGCAAAGTCATCATATGCATAATGAGCATAAAATGGTGGAGGGTTTAATACAAAAGCTAAAAAGCGGAGTAATTATTGCTTTGATTAGCGATGCAGGTACACCAGCCATTTCGGATCCAGGGTTTTTATTGACAAGGGCTTGTCTGGAGAATGGAATTGAGGTTGAATGTTTGCCAGGCGCAACAGCTTTTGTTCCTGCACTTGTAAACTCAGGTTTACCGAATGATAAATTTGTTTTTGAAGGGTTTTTACCTGTAAAAAAGGGGCGTCAAACACGATTAAAGTTACTTTCTGAAGAAACACGAACCATCATCTTTTATGAGAGTCCGCATAAATTAATCAAAACCTTGACTCATTTTTGCGAGTTTTTTGGCGAAGATCGACAAGTTTCTGTTTCAAGAGAATTGACAAAACTTTATGAGGAAACCATAAGAGGTACCGCAAAAGAAGTATTGGCGTATTACACCAATAAACCACCAAAAGGAGAAATTGTAATTGTTGTTGGAGGAAAACGATGATAAAAAAAGCGCTAGGATAACTCCTAAACGTATTTTCAATTACTCAATTCTCATTTTCTTGTATCTTTTTTCTTTTTAGCTCCGAATAAAATACCATCCACACAATTTATAAAATTAGTATTCAAACCACTATTACGGAGTTGTCAATTTTTATTTTATATTTTAAAATTGAACCTCAAGTTTTTTAATTGATATTCATTTCAGCTTCTTAGGAATTGCATTTAGTATTTTGACCCATCATGTTTACCTACTTCAAAACCGTGTTTACCTAGATATTGATTTCCGCTTTCAATCGCGCCTTCTTCCATATTGGTGCCCATAGAATCATTCCAACGGTTAAGGTATCCAAACAATGAGATTACGCCCAGCATTTCTACAATTTCACCTTCGTCCCAATGTTGGTATAAACGACTTTTTATGTCTGCATTGACGGCATTAGGAACTTGAGAAGCAGCCAAACTAAAATCTAAAGCTGCTCGTTCCGCTTCAGAAAAAGCAGCGTGTGTTCTGTATTCCCAAATATTATCTAATTGTTCTTGTTCTGCACCATAGCGTTCCGCAGCTCGAATGGCATGAGCTTGGCAATATCGACATCCGGTGGCATTACTAGAGACCCAAGCAATCATTCGTTTTAAGGCTGAAGTTACTCGGCCTTCATTAGCCATTACAGCTTTGTTTAAATTAATAAAAGCCTTTGAAATTGCTGGACGACGCTGCATGGTTAAAACTGAATTTGGGCAAAACCCAAGTGTTTCATTAAAGAATTCGGCCAGTTGTTTGGTTTCCAAATCGTGCTCTGCGGATAATGGTGTAACTAATGCCATATGTTTATTTTTTTAGTGGTATTTTTGAGTTAATAAGAAATATCAATGGTACAAAAGCGACATTAAATGCATTCTTTTTTATTGATATAACTTGTGATAGATTGAATAAAATAATTAGAACACAAGAAACGAAAAATTGTTTAAATATGTCTCATAAAGTAGTCACACATTGGAAAGGAAACTTACAGTTTGATTCTGACAATCCAAGTGGAAAAACCTTACTCATGGACACATCACCAGAAAATGGAGGTTATAATTCTGGATTAGCACCTAAAGCTTTGATGTTGTCTTCTTTAGCTGGTTGTTCCGGCTTGGATGTTGTATCGATTCTAAAGAAAATGAAAGTGCCTTTTTCAGATTTTAGAATTGATACTTATGGCGAACTAACAGATGAGCATCCAAAATATTACCACACGGTTTCGGTTGAATACCACTTTTATGGAGATCATTTGGATGAAGATAGAATCAAAAAAGCGGTCGATCTTTCCATAGAAAAATACTGCGGCGTGATGGAAATGTTTAGGAAATTTTCGGAGGTAAAAACCTCAATTCATTATCATAATATATAGCGAAAATTTTCTATATTAGTACATGCGTTGGACTTTAAAACCAAAACCAAACCCTCAAATTGTTGTTGCTTTAGAAAAAGCACTTCAGGTGGATACCTCTGTGGCCATGCTTTTAGCCCAAAGAGGTATTGAAACCTATGAAGAAGCCAAAACGTTTTTTCGCCCGAGTATCTCGGATTTACATGATCCATTTCTTATGAAAGACATGGATAAAGCTGTTAAACGTATTGAAACGGCACTTTTTAAAAATGAAAATATTTTGGTGTATGGCGATTATGACGTTGATGGAACGACATCTGTTGCTCTATTATCATCCTATCTCAAAACCAAATCTGAAAACATTGCAACTTATATTCCCGATCGCTATGATGAAGGGTATGGCGTATCTTATAAAGGTATAGATTTCGCTCACGACAATGAGTTTTCATTAATTATCGCTTTAGACTGCGGAATAAAAGCAATTGATAAAGTCAACTATGCTTTGGAAAAAGGTATCGATTTCATTATTTGTGATCACCATAGGCCAGGTGAGAAACTCCCTAAAGCCATAGCCATTTTAGACCCTAAAAGAGATGATTGTGAGTATCCTTATAAAGAGTTATGTGGTTGTGGTGTCGGATTTAAGCTCATTCAAGCTTTAGCATCTAAAAATGCACAATCAGTTGCAGATTTAGGGGAGTATCTCGACTTAGTTGCTACAGCAATTGGCGCAGATATAGTTCCTATTACAGGAGAGAATCGTGCGCTGGCCTACTTCGGATTACAAGTAATTAATACCCATCCCAGACCTGGAATTAAAGCCATTATAGAGCAAGTCAATAAGGAGGAGTTGACCATAACAGATGTAGTGTTTATTGTAGCGCCAAGAATTAATGCCGCAGGACGAATGAAGCATGGAAATTATGCAGTAACCTTATTAACTGAAACAGACCAAAACCTTGCCAGAACTTATGCAGAAGAAATTAATGAATTTAATCTTGACAGGCGAGAGGCAGACAAACGAATAACCGAAGAAGCGTTAATCCAAATTACAGAAAATAAAGAAGAAGATCGATTAACTACAGTTGTGTATCGTGACACTTGGCATAAAGGCGTGATTGGTATTGTTGCATCAAGATTAATCGAAACCTACTACAGACCCACGTTAGTATTTACTAAAAGTGGAGATAAGTTAGCGGCATCAGCTCGTTCGGTTTCCGGATTTGATGTGTATAACGCACTGGAAGCCTGTAGTGAGCATATCGAACAATTTGGCGGCCATAAATATGCCGCAGGCTTAACTTTGAAAGCGGAGAATTATGAGGCTTTTAAGCAAGCATTTGAAAATCAAGTTTCTCAAACTATTGATAGGAGTTTATTAACACCCGAAATTAAGATTGATACCCAGATTTCTTTGAGTGAAATTACGCCCAAATTCTATAGAATTCTGCGTCAGTTTGCCCCTTTTGGACCAGGAAATATGGCTCCTGTTTTTATGACTGAAAACTTACGCGATACTGGTTATGGGAAATGCGTGGGAGAAGATGACAAGCATTTACGTATCACCGTAGCTCAAAACCATGAGAAAATTATTAGTATAGGTTTTAATTTGGGTCATAAATTAGACCTTATTCAAAATAAGAAACTGTTTAGCGCAGTCTATTCGATAGATGAAAATCATTGGCAAGGCAATGTGAGTTTACAATTAAAATTACGCGATATTAAAGCATAAGCATGTCAAAAAAAGACCCATACGCAGCATTACGATACCGAGAATTCAATATTTTTATATTAGTGCGTTTTGCTTTAGTATTTGGTTGGTCCATGCAATTTGTTATCATAGAATGGCAGGTTTATGCGCTCACAAAAGACCCATTATATATTGGTTTAATTGGACTAATGGAAATTATCCCAGCCTTAGGAATGGCTCTTTTTGCAGGACATATTGTAGATCAAAAAGAGAAGAGAAATCTGCTCGCCATTTGTATCGCTTTGTTTTCGATAATTAGTTTTGGAATGTTTTGGATTACATCTCCAGAAATAGCGGTATCCTGGTCTGTTCAACATATTTTGTATGCGATATATACACTTGTGTTTTTTGGCGGACTGTTACGATCTTTTTTTGGACCTTCAATATTTTCATTGGTTGCTTTAATTGTTCCAAAAAAGATTTATCCCAATGCAGCAACCTGGAATAGTTCGACTTGGCAAATGGCTCGAGTTTTAGGAGTAGCTTTTGCTGGATTTTCTATTAGTTGGCTTGGAGAAAATGAACAGATGGGTGTGCATTGGTCGCTCTGTATTGTTTTTGGATTGGTAATGTTTTCATTATTAATGTTATTTCAAATAAAAAAGAAACCAATTTTAAATCCGAATATTGGCGAACCAATAGCTCAAAGTTTAAAGGAAGGTGTCAATTTTGTGTTTAGATCCAAGGCCATTTTAGGAGCGTTGACCTTAGATATGATTTCTGTATTGTTTGGAGGAGCCATTGCTTTAGCTGCTGTTTTTGCAACAGATATTTTAAATGTTGGTCCAGAAGGCTTTGGTATTTTAGTAGCAGCTCCAAATGTTGGTTCTTTTATAACCATGTTAGTAACCGCTTATATTCCTATTGTTAAAAAGGCGGGAGTAAAATTGCTAGTAGCCGTTTTCGGGTTTGGTTTAAGTATTATTGCCTTTGGATTGTCTTCTGTGTTTTGGATTTCTGTAATGGCTTTATTCTTTAGCGGCGTTTTTGATGGTGTTTCTATGGTTATACGCCAAACTATTCTTCAGCTGAAAACACCAGACCATATGCGAGGTCGTGTATCATCCGTAAATTCTATGTTTGTTGGGTCTTCAAATGAGTTAGGTGCATTTGAAAGTGGATTAACAGCTAAATTAATGGGAACCGTTACTGCTGTGGTTTTTGGAGGGACTATGACTTTAATTACGGTACTTACTACAGCTATTGTATCTCCTTCATTTAGAGCACTAGACTTAACAAAAGATATGGAAGATCACGAAAATGAGTAGATGTAGTTACTTGGGATAGGTGTTTAATTCAAAATCCTTTCCATCAAAAACACCATAGGTAAAATATTGAATCCAATCGCCCAAATTCACATATTTAGAGGTCTCGTTTAATGGCACTGCCATAGGTAAATGTCGGTGACCATAAATAAAGTAGTCCTGATGTGTTTCTTGTAATTTTGATTTACTGTATTGAATGAGCCACTCTTTATCTTCACCCAAATAATGAGCATCATGAACACCAGAAATTAGCTTATTCTTTACAGATAGGTATTGTGCAATTCGCATACCAATATCGGGATGCAACCATTTAAACAGAAATTTAAAGACAGGATTAGTAAACACTTTTTTCATGCGTTTATAGCCTTTATCAAACGGACCTAATCCATCACCATGAGCAATAAAGAATTTAGTGTCATTAAAAACAAACTCTTTAGGTTGGTGATAAACGGGAATGTTCAGTTCTGTTTCAAAATAACCATTCATCCATAAGTCATGATTACCTACAAAAAAATAAATGGGAATTCCAGAATCACTAATTTCAGCAAGTTTACCTAAGGTTCGAACAAATCCTTTAGGGACAACGGTTTTATATTCGAACCAAAAGTCGAATAAATCCCCCAATAAAAATATGGCTGCAGCATCGTGTTTTATGTCATCTAACCATGCAACAAATTTCTTTTCACGAGGTAAAGAGGCTTCAATTGTAGGCGCACCCAAGTGATTATCGGACGCAAAGTAAATTTTTTTCCCTTCAGGTACTATTATGTGAGTTGGATTAGTCATTATCTGAAGCAAACCACTGTGCATAAGAGGTTGCCGTTTCCTGTAATTTTAAAGAGTGTAGTTTGATATTGTTAGGGAGTCTATTTTTAATCTTTTCAGCAAAATCAATAACCATCATTTCACTTGTTGGCTGATAGTTTACTAAAAGTACATTATGATCTCTACTCTGTAGCTCTTTGGCTAATTCAACATGGGGTGTGTTTTTATTGAATACTGTAGCATGATCAAAAACATCTACGATTTCTTCTTTTACGATTGTTTTCAAATCGCTAAAATCAATGACCATCCCAAATTTAACATTAGTGTTATCAGAAATTGGTTGCCCGATAACTGTAACGTCTAATCGGTAACTATGGCCATGAACATTTTTACACTTGCCGTCATAACCGTATAAGGCGTGTCCTGTTTCAAATGAAAACTGTTTAGTAATACGAATATTGCTCATTATCTACGCTTATTTCTATTGATGAAATATACAACAACGAGAACTATTCCTAAAATGAGAAATAAACCACTTCCACTTAAAAACGACATGAAATCCATAGACTTACTTTTTAGATTTATTTTTAAAATATCTGAAAACAAAAAATGCTAAAACTAAAATAATGATATAAGGCAAATTTTGACCTATCGCATAGCCAATATCATATCCAGAGTCATAAGCAGCAGAATCCTGCAAGGCACTCATTAAAAGCATCGTTTTGTTTACAGTTGATTATTGCTCAAAGTTACGTCTTTTGAGAAAGTGACAAAAATAGTTGCCGGAATTTTATAATCAATGGAATTCCCCTTGCTATAATCCAAAAAGTTAAAGCAATAAAAACGGCGTACAATTTAAGATCAAAACTATCGAGTAAAAACAGAAGAGGAATAAATACTAAACCTGTTGACAATAATAAAAGATTACGAAGAAATTTCATTTTACCCATTCCTTTAAACATGCCGTCATAAATAAAAGCGAGTGCACAAAAGGGCTGCATTGCTAGAACAATCCAAAACACATTATAGAATTCATCGAGTACAAGTTGATCTTTGGTAAAGATATGGCCAATAAAGTTGTAGCTAATTAATCCCAATAATAATAATATAATCCCAACTCCAATCCCACATTTAATTAGAAACTGACTTAATTCCACTAGTTTTTTATAATTTTTAGCACCTAAAAATTTGCCGGATAAAATATTTCCAGCACTTGCATAACCATCAATAATAAAGGCACCTAGAAACCATAAATTTATGGCTATGGTATAAGCTGCGATATATTCTGTTCCATAAGATGTAGCAAATCTTGTTGCGAAGTATAATGTCGCGTTTAGTGCCAATGTGCGGACAAACAAATTCAAAATCATTTGAATAAAATTCTTTATCTCTTTATTAAACGGAAATGTGATTCGCAAGGAAATATCAGTTTTTGAGAGTAAGAAATAAGCAGAAGACAAAGCCATTGTAATTTGTGCAATTACACTTGCCCAAGCGGCTCCTTTAATATGCATAGGATTAATAAGCCCATCAATTCCATAGACCAAGGCAATATCCAAAACGACATTAACAATAGTGCCTATAATAGCAATAATCATTGGGTAAAAGGTGTTTTGAAGCCCCCTAAATGTACCAAATATAGCAATGGTGAATAAGGTAAATGGGAATCCAAAAACTCGAATGGAATAATAGTCTACACTATAATCTAGAATTACATCTGAGGCGTTATAAAGCTTAAATATTTGAGAAGCAAAAGGGAGTGTAATTATGATTATGAAGATGCTTATAGAAGTAATGATAAAAATGGCTTGTGCAGGTAAATTTTTGACTTTATCTAATTGATCTGCTCCTAAATGTTGTGATACAATAGAAGAAATGGCGCTTCGTGTTTGGCCTAACACCCAAATTAACATAGATATAAAAGTGCCAACAACACCCACTGCTGCTAGAGACTCTGCAGCATTAGTGTCTACATTACCTATGATTGCGGTATCTGTCAAAGAAAGAATTGGCTCTGCTACACCTGCAATTAATGCTGGAATAGCGAGCTTATTGATTTGTTTTAATGTGATTTCAGTTTTCAAAAGATAAGTTCATAACAATGAAAAGGATAATTACTTTGCATAGGGAAATAGATATCATTTAATTTTTGATATCCACGAAGTTCGTAAAACTTTTGGTTTCTATTATTTTTTGAAAAGGTATCTAATCTAATCGAATTATACTCGTGCTTTCTAGCAAAGTTTTCAGCAAAACACATCAACTCTTGCGCAAAGCCTTGTCCTTGACATTGTGGGTGTACTGCTAAACGGTGAATGTAGATATTATTCTTATTTGGAGTCAACCATTGCACAGGAACGTATTCATCATCCATGAAAGTAGAAATTACTATGCAACCAATTACTTCATTTACGGTTTCTAGAACATATAATTCCTGACGATCAACATCATTTTTAAAGGCAGCGCTATTTGGGTAGTGTTCATTCCACTGAAAAACACCATTGCTAATCATATGTTTAGCACAGGCTCGCGTAATTTCTATAATTCGACCTATATCGTTTTCAGTTGCTTTACGTATCATTTTAATAGTTACCTTTACCAAAATTTATACAAATTTACTTTTAAATATTTTGATTATGAAGTCTATTTTGGTTCCAGTTGGTTCATCTAAAAATGCTGTAAGTCATTTACAATATGCAGTTGATTTTGCAAAAGCTTTTGGCGCAAAATTATATGTAGTTCAAGTGTATAATGTTTACACCAAAGCCGGAACGATGATGAAAGTAGATGAAATGATAGAACGCGAGAGTTTAGGATTTTTAAAAAGTCATGTTGCTAAAGTTAATAAAAGGAATGTTGAAATTATTGTCAAGACCTTTAAGGGCAAACTTGTAGATACTTTAGAATCGGCGTGTAAAGCTTTAGATGTAGATTTAATTATGTTAGAACCCAGAACAAACTCAATTAAAGACGAAGTCTATTTGGGTAAGACCTCTGGTAAAATTGTAAAACAAACAAATATTCCAGCATTAATAGTCCCAGAAGGCTATGTATACAAGCCAATTGTAAAAATTTTATTAGCCTTAAAATCGGCGATTATTAAAAAAGAAGAAGCTTTACTGCCATTAAAAGCTATTAAAAATCAGTTTAAATCGGTTGTAAATTTATTATTGGTTAAAACACAATATCATAATGAGGGTGATTTTGATGTTAATGATGAATTGGCGAGCTTAATTACTAATACAACTTATAGTGAAAATCCAACAACTTATCAAGGTGTATTGGAGCACTATAAAAATAACAATCCAGACTTATTATGTGTAGTTAGACGTAAACGAGGTTTTTTTGTGAAGAAATGGGAAAAATATACCATTCTAAAAAAAGACTTTACGAGCAACTTGCCCGTTTTAGTATTGAGCGGTATAAAATAATTTGGGGATGTAGCTCAGTTGGCTAGAGCGCTTGACTGGCAGTCAAGAGGTCGTGGGTTCGAATCCCATCTTCTCCACATCAAGCAGAAAACTTGTTCGAAAGAACAGGTTTTTTGCCTTATTAAGGCATCTAAGATTTTATAAAATCAATACTTTGTTCTACTACATATTTCAGTTGGTTAGGCAAGACATTTGATTTCCAGGGATGACTCGCTCCGAAGACATGATTTGAACCTTCGATTGCTATGAGCATTGCTTTTGCACTCCATGACTTTAGAGCTTCAGCTTCAGAAAATTTTACGGCCACATCACCTTTGGCATGAATGATCAATGAAGGAACTTTTATTTGCTTGGCCGCAGATTCTATATGCAGACGTTCCTCATGGTCTTTAAAATCCTTATAAAACTGAAAATGATGAGGCATTTGCTGTTTCGTTCTGCCATTAAGAACATATTTTACCCCAGCTATACGCCAATTTAAGATAGCATCAGTTGAACCAAACCGAGAGCTAAAATCACTTACACTCGCCCAAGTGATTAACTTTGTAATGCGTTTGTTTTCGGATGTTTTAATGATAGAAATCCCGCCTCCTCTAGAGTGTCCTATTAAGGTGACATTATTTGGGTCTATGTCATGGTAATAGTTAAAATCTTTAGAAAGTAATAAGTCAATAACCGCATTCAAATCATCTAATTCTTTACTATAATTGTTTTCTGCAAACGCATTTAAATCAGGGAAATCAATGGGGTTTTCTATAGTTCCGCCATTATGAGAGAAGTTGAATTTGGCAAAGAAAATAGCCTCTTTACTAAAACGTTCGGCAACAAGATCCCAACACCCCCAATCTTTGAAGCCCTTGTAACCATGACAAAATATAACTAATGGTTTTGGCTTATTACTAGGATTGAAATATAAATCATACAAAATGGGCTTATTGTTTGTTCTGTGTATAACTTGATTTTTATGGGTCATGACTATACTTCCTTTTCAATGAAATCTATGTTTGGGTCATAAATTTCACAAATTAATTTTTTAAGCTCAATTTCGAAGGCATCAAGTGTTTCCATCGAAATTATTTGGTTCTTGGTCCTACTATGCGTTGATGGTTTAATTGCAAATTTGAGCACGCCCGAATTCAAGTTCTTGAATGAAATAATACCTGCTTCTACTGGTAACACAATACTATTGGCTTTGTGCATCATATATGCATACATGAGAATCTGGAAACTTTTACTGTATTTAGTGTAGTCTGTTGTGAGGTCTTCCCAATTTACTATTTCTACTTTACTAGCATCGACTCTTCCTGTTTTGTAATCAATAATTCGGATTGTACCATTGTATTTATCAATACGGTCAACTTTTCCAGTGAGGTTCACTGTTTTTGATAATCTATCAATATAAACTGAAACCTTATTATTGGCTTCAATAGCCAATATTTTTATTTTATTGCCTCGTTTAACATCATCCAATTCAAGATTTAAAAAATTTGAAATATATCTTTGAGCAATTTCAAAAATGATAAGATTTTTACCCCTGGTCATATCGCCATCTTTAAATTCGGTTTTAAAGTTTGAAGTCACTCGAGCATGAATTTTCGCGAACATATTATTGATATGGCTTGTGGTTAGAAATTCGCCAACCAGCGGGTGATAAAAATCTTCTAGTGTATTATGAATGACGGTTCCTAAGGTATTGAAAGCCACATTTTCTTCCACTTCTTCGTACTGTTTAATACCTAAAATCTTTTCGTAATAGAAATCAATGGGATTTCGAATATAATTAGTTAAGGACGAAGGTGAAAACCCCTTGGAGGCAATAGTATTCAACCTACTTATTACGTCAGGTGTTTTTTGTATACTAAGTGTTTTAGTTTGTATTGAAGGTACTTTTGGTGCGACTACTTGCTGTTTGATATCATGACATCCATCGACTTCCAATTGCGTAATAAATCTACTCTTTTCACCACCATTAAGAACGTCTGGTTCGGTATTGTATAGAATATAAGCAGTTTTGGCGCGTTGCAATAAACGATAAAAATGATAGGTATATACAGCGTCTTTTTCTTTATAAGTCGGCAGGTTGTTTTCTACCTTCACGTCGAATGGAATAAATGAATTATTGCTTTTTCCTGCGGGTAAAACACCTTCATTTACAGAAGTTAAGATGATAGTTTCAAAATCAAGCACACGTGATTCTAACATTCCCATAATTTGTAAACCTTGTAAGGGCTCGCCTTTAAAGTCTAATGTTTCACTTTTGATAAGTTCCCGATACAAGCTAAAAAGAGTCACTACAGAATTGATATGTGAAAATGAGGCATTTAAGTTGTCTAGGGTATTAAATACTTGATTAAAACGGTATAAGTATTCTAGTGAGAGAAGATTTTTAGATTTATCAAGATCTAATTTTGCTTTAATCTGTAAGATAAGGAGAACACAGTTTTTAATGGCTTGACTAGTGTCGTTGTCCCAAATTCCAAAGATTAAACTAATACTCTCTTTAAATAGTTTAGCAAGTGCTTTTAAATCTTCTAAATTTAAATAAACCTTATTATGGTATTGAATATGATCAATAATATCTTGAGCCACATTATGAGAGTCATTTTCAAACAAAACACGAACAAAGGGATTGGATAATATATCAATCACATCTTTATAATAAAAGGAAAATGTTTTAGTTTTATGAATACTGAACAGCATCTCAAACAAACTTGCCAGAGGGATTACTTTCAACGGCAGTCCCATGGTAATATTAACATCTCTAATTGATTGAGGCAACGAATTAAGTAAAGGCAATAACAAAGTTTCATCTCCTAAAATAACAGCTGTATTCTCTAGATTTCCTTTTTTAGCATGCATTTGGTGCAGCAGTTCCCCAACATATTTTATTTGACTGATATTTTTTGGAGCACCAATGACGTTGATGTTTTTCTCTTCAGAGTAGTGATTTCCTATCCAGTTAAATTCGTGTTTTTGATAATAGGTCCATTGCTTTTTATGGGTTCGGGTAAAAAGGCCAGCGTCGTGTATCGGGTTATTAATAAATGTCTCATCTATATCCCAATATACCAGAGCTAAATCTTGTTGTAGTAGTTCTTGTATAATTAGTTCTTCGGCTTTGTTAAGTGCATTAAAACCAATAAAAACGAAGGTCTTTTCTGTATTTAAACTAATAAATTGTTCTATGTTTTGAACGGCTTCTCTATACACGAAACCTTGATAACCCTTTTTATGTTGTCTTAATTTATTTTGTAGTTCAGCGTAATAAAATTTTAATCGATTCCAGAATTCAAGATAGTTCTTGATATAAGTTGTTGGGTTCTCATTTAACGACCAATGCTCAAGTTCTTTTATAGAACTTAAATAGTCAAAGACTTTATTTGGAGAAATGAGATAACGGTCTATTTCATTAAAATCCTGAAGGAGTATTTGAGCCCATTTGGAAAACTTTTCAAAGGGTTCGACATGTTGTTTTGGGGTAAGCTTAAGATACACGCTATAAAACTCAAAAAGCAATTCTGCATTGGTAGCATATTGAAGGTCTGAGAGTATTTCTATAAACTCTTCAATAGAAAGAATATCTGGAGAAAAAATAGTTTGGTTAACGTGCCGCGAGATGGTATGTCTTAGATATGTACCTGCACGTTTACTGGGTAAGACAAATGATAATTGAGAAATATCATGCTCTTTTTTAATTAAATCAAGAATGACCTCGTCTATGAATGTTCTCATCCTATAAAAATAAAAAACGCTCCGAATATCGGAGCGTTTTTAAAATATATTTTTAGAAGTACTTTATTAGTTTTTCAACTTTACTTCAACACGTCTGTTTTCTGATCTACCAGCTCTAGTTTTGTTAGTAGCGATAGGATTATCTTCACCAAATCCGTTTGCAGTTAATCTATCTGCATTAATACCATTAGCGATTAAATAATCTCTTACTGCGTTAGCTCTTCTAGTAGATAAAGCTTGGTTCGTAGATTTAGAACCTACGCTATCAGTATGACCTTCGATTGCGAAATCTGCTCTTGGGTATTCTTTAAAGATTACTACCATAGCTTGTAATACTTTATCTGTTTCAGCTTTGAATGATGCTTTACCAGTATCAAACAAAATTGATCTTGCATATGTATTTAATGCTTTCACAACTTCAGGAGTTGGCTTAACTTCTGGACAACCGTTGTTAGCAACAGTTCCTGCTTCGTTAGGACACTTATCATCTTTATCTAGTACACCATCACCATCAGTATCTGGCCATGGGCATCCTTTGTTAGCAGAAGGGCCTTTTTCATTTGGACATTGGTCATCTTTGTCAGCAACACCGTCACCGTCAGCATCAGGACATCCATTTAATTCTTTCAAACCAGCAACAGTTGGACAGTCATCAGACTTGTCAGCAACACCATCACTATCAGAATCTGGACAACCGTTAAATTCAGCTAAACCAGCTTCGTTTGGACAATCATCTTTAGCATCTTCGATACCATCACTGTCAGAATCTGGACAGCCATTAAATTCTTCTAAACCAGGTACATCTGGACAAGCGTCATCTTTGTCATATACACCATCACCGTCAGTATCTTTTCCTCCAAAACGGATAGAAACACCAACTGTGTGTTGCCAATGCTTAGGCAAGTAATCTTCAAAAGCATGCTTGTAAGATGATTGAGCCGTTAATCCGATATTTTCAGATAACCAGTAGTTCAATCCTAAAGTACCGTTTAAAGTACCTGCACCAATTTCATCTACCCAAGTGTAACCACCACCAACACCTAAATAAGGGTCAATTTTTGTAGATTTAATTAGGTCTGCAAAACTGTAAGATACTGCACCATCTAAAGCATAGTATGTTAAGTCATCAGCAGTAGAGTCTCCAATTTTACTAATTTCATTTATAGATCCAGCAGCAGTGAACGTAAATCCATCGCTTAGGTATCTAGAAACAGATAACGAAGAAAGAGAAGGTAAGATGTTCCAATGATCTTCTGCATTGAAGAACTCATCGAAATAAGAACCTAAAGGAGCATCTTCTCCAACAGGATAAAGATCAACTGCATTTGCACCAAGAGTAATCTTCCAAGGATTGTTGTCATCTTGTGCATTAGCATTGAAGCTTAATACTAGCAACAAAGCGAAAAATAATCTGCTAAGATTTTTCATATTCTAAATAATTTTAATTTTAAGTGTTAATTGTAAGCAAAAGTAAGTTGTTAAATTTTATTAACAAAGACAAATATATAAAAATATTGATTATTTGTACTAAAAATAGGGAGTTTGGACTGATTTTAAATAATTTCCAATGTTTTACCTACCTTAATAAACGCAGCAATAGCCTTGTCTAAATGTGTTTTTGTATGTGCAGCAGAAAGTTGTACTCTTATTCGAGCTTTTTCTCTTGGTACTACTGGGAAAAAGAAGCCAATTACATATATGCCCTCGTCAAGTAGCATTTTCGCCATAGTTTGAGATAATTTTGCGTCGTAGAGCATGACTGGGACAATGGCCGAATCACCATCAACAATATCGAATCCAGCAGCTTTTATTTCTTTTTTAAAATAAATAGTATTTTTTTCTAATGTATCTCTTAATGTAGTGTCATTGGCAAGCATATCAAACACTTTTATAGAAGCACCAACTATTGCGGGTGCAAGTGAATTTGAAAACAAATAAGGTCTCGATCGCTGACGTAATATTTCGATAACTTCTTTTTTAGCAGTAGTGTAACCGCCCATAGCTCCGCCCATGGCTTTACCTAAAGTTCCTGTTATGATGTCAATACGATCTAAAACACCTTTCTCTTCTAATGTTCCGCGACCAGTTTCACCGATAAAACCAGTTGCATGACATTCATCAATCATGACAAGAGCGTCATATTTATCTGCTAAATCACATATTTTATCTAATGGAGCTAAAAGCCCATCCATGGAGAATACACCATCAGTGACAATAATCTTAAATCGAGCGCCATTCTCATTAGCCGCAATCAACTGTTTTTCTAAATCCACCATGTTATTATTGGCATAGCGATAACGCGCTGCTTTGCAAAGACGCACACCATCAATAATTGAAGCATGATTTAATGAATCTGATATAATAGCATCCTCTTTACCTAATAAGGGTTCAAAAACGCCACCATTAGCATCAAAAGCAGCAGCGTACAGTATGGTGTCTTCGGTGCCATAGAAATCTGCTATCTTTTGTTCTAATTCTTTATGTATGTCTTGTGTTCCACAAATGAAACGCACAGAAGACATGCCAAAGCCATGTGTGTCTAATGCGTCTTTTGCCGCTTGAACTACTTCTGGATGGGAAGAGAGGCCTAAGTAGTTATTCGCACAAAAATTTAGAACCGTTTGTCCTGTGCTTAGAGTTATCTCTGGACCTTGAGGTGAGGTAATAATGCGTTCTTCCTTAAAAAGTCCGTCATCTTTTATAGATTGTATTTCGTTTTGTAAGTGTTTTTGTATGTTTCCGTACATGTGTGCTATTTTTTTACAAATTTAAAATTCTTTTATCACAATAGCATCATTAATATAGATCAGAACCTTTTTTATAACCTTAAAATTCATTTCTTCTAAAACCAATTGATAATCGAAAAGTTGTTCTTGGTGTTTAGAGCTCTCAGCTCCTGTCTTATAATCAATAATTGTAGCCTCTTTCTGATAATTAATAACTACACGATCTGGTCGCCATATTTTGCCGTTTTTAGAAATGATGTCGCGTTCATTGATAATATGCAAGCCACTTTCGAATAAATGGCTCAACTTTTTGTGGTTTGTGATATGTTCAACTAAAGGTTTTAATTGCTGGTGCTGTTGCCTATCAATTTGCCCTAAGTCTAAAAAATGGGTTAAAGCAAATTCGATATCGTCATGAGTTTTTATCATAGACATGATTTGATGAATCAAATTACCGCGTTCAATGGCGTATTCTTGAGCAGTATCCCATAAAGATCCAGAGTTTGTTAATATATTGAGATTGTGATCTTCTTTCTTAGTTGAAATAAATTGTGTTTGCTCCAGTGTTTGAGTTGTAATTTTTTTAGTTTGATGTCTTTGCATAAGGTCACCAAAACTGTAATTTAATTGCTGATCATTCCACCGATTAATAGATTTTAAATAGTTAATGAATAATCCAGAATAATGTGTGAGTTTTTCAGCTTGTGTCTTTTTATCAATATCATATTCAGATATTACATATAATTGTTCAACAGCCCTAGTTAAAACTACGTATAAAAGATTTAAACTGTCTAATTCTAACTGAGACCGATAAGTTTGGTATAGCTCCGCGCCTTTTTCGCTTAAGGCTTCAAGATCTTTATTCATATTGATATATAAATACGGGAACCCCTCATGTTTTTTCTTATCTACCGGGAACCATACCTTCGGACTAATATCTGCATAGATATCTTGGTTAGCAAAGGGGAAGATCACAACGGGGAACTCTAAACCTTTTGACTTATGAATAGTCATGATCTGTATGGCATTTTTGCCAGATGGTGTTGCAATACTCAGTTTATCTTTTTTGCGATTCCAAAATTCCAAGAATCCAGAGAAGCTTGCGTTATGCTTTTGAGAATAATCAAACACTTCATCCAAATAAAACTGAAGATAGGCATTTGAGGAGGTATTTAGGTTAAACCCTCTAATTACACTTTCAACGGCTTCATAGATTGGTAATTGTAAAAATTCAGCATAATTAAAACCAAAACCATAAGTATTTAATTGAGAAAATAACTGAATCGCATTAAGGGCAATCATTGGTTCTAAGAAACTGTGTTTGTCAGAAGTTTCAAGTTTGAAATCAGCAATAAATGCCAACAGCTTTATCTTTATTTCTTGGTTTTCAGGCTGTAAACTATATGTGATAAGGTGATTAATAAATTGAACTTCTGGAGAATTTTGAAGCAGTAAAGTTTCAGAAGATACAATAGAGATGTTCTCTTCACTCAGAAATTCAGCAATAGCAATACCTTCTTTGGTTTTTCTGATAATAATACAAATGTCTTTAAATGCATATCCATGGGATATTGCGAGTTGTATTTTTTCCAATACGGTTTGACAATGCAATTCATTTTTATCTGTTTCTTCAATATTTAAAAAAGACAACTCCACATAGCCTTCCTTTTGGACGAACCCTTCTTGCTCGGCATTATTATATATGAATTGGTGTTTTGGATTAGAAAAAATAGTATCCGCGGAGTGCATAAAGAAGTCGTTATTGAAATCCACAATAGTTTTATGACTCCTATAATTATTGGGTAAATTTCTTATCGCCTGCTCTACAGATAATGGCTTAGCCTGTTTGGTATATAAATCAATAAATTGCTCTGCTCGACCACCGCGCCATCGATAAATAGCCTGTTTAGCATCACCAACTAACATTAAGGAGCCATTTTCGCCTTTCAGATTTGTGGACGAAGTAGCATTATCAATTAATGGAAGCAGATTGGTCCATTGCAAGATTGAGGTATCCTGAAATTCATCAATAAAAAAATGTTTGAATTTTTCCCCAATACGTTCATAAATAAAGGGAGCAGGTTGCTTTTGAATTTCTGAATGAATGATGGCGTTAAACTCTGAAATAAGTAATATATCATCTTCATCTTTAATTTCTTGTAGCGTTTTACCAATAGCAGTCAATACAGATAGAGGAGTGATATTTTTTAAAGCATTTTTTAAAAATTTTATACGGAAAACAGCATCTTTCGTTGCTAAAAACGTTTGACTGAGTTCTGGCTGAATACGTTCAATAGCTTCTGCAATCTCAGGATTTACGCGCTTTGGATAGGTGTTTTCGCCAGCTATCAAATCGTTTTGCCACTTTGTTGAGAAGGATACATTGAAATTCCCATCGCGTAGCTTTATGAAATACTTGGGTAAAAAACTACTTGAAAAATCATTGTGTTCTATATGATTACGATTAATTAATTCTAAAACTTGGTTAGAAATATCAATCACTTGAGATTTTACTTCTTCTAATTGTTTTTGCAGATTTACCCTGAGTGTTTTGAAATCTTGAAGTGTTTTATCTTCGAGTTCTCTTAAAAAGGGAATATCGTTTTCATAGATTAATAGTTTGGCAACGTTATTAAAGTCGTGAGCAATGTTCCAGCTTTTATCGTCGTCAGTTTTGTCGATGGCAAAATCAACCAAGGCGCGCGTTAGTTCTTGTTCGCTTCCTGCTTTATCTATAAGTCTATCAACAGCTTTGCCAAGTATATTAACGGTGTCTAATTCAACCTCAAAATTTACTGGAAGTTGTAAGTCATAAGCAAAGGTTCTAATGAGTCTATGATTAAATTTATCAATTGTAGAAATATCAAATGCCGCATAATTATGAACGATGCGTTCTAACAAGACTTTAGATTTCTCATGAAGTAGTTTAGATTCTATATTCAATTCATCAACCAACACTTCAAACATACTATTTGGGTTTTCCAGAATATGTTCTTCGGAAAATGCTTTGAGCATGTCAATGATGCGCTCTTTCATTTCTCCAACGGCTTTATTAGTGAACGTTAGTGCAAGGCTATTTTTGAATGCTAAGTGGTTGGTTGACTGGAATAAGATTTTCAGATATTCTTTAACTATGGTGAAGGTTTTTCCGCTTCCGGCAGAGGCATTATAAATTGTAAAGGGAGAGGATGGGTTCACGGGTTAAATTTGATACAAGATAAAAATAAGATATGTCATCAAGTAATTTTTAACTCAGTTTTTCTCATGTGTTATAATGCTCATCGCTTAAGACTAGTATAACGTTAAATTTTTCATAAGTATTTAGAGCACTGGACTTGATAATTTTATAATGCGCTGTTTTATCCTTAAATTTGTGTTTTATTTATTAATATTTAAAAACCAATATATTATGGCTTTCGAATTACCTAAATTAAAATATTCGTATGATGCATTAGAACCACATATTGATGCGCGTACTATGGAAATACACCACTCAAAGCACCACAATGGTTATACCACGAAATTGAATGCTGCTGTTGAGGGTTCAACTCTTGAAAATAAGTCTATCGAAGATATCTTAACAAATCTTGACATGAATAACATGGCAGTTAGAAATAATGGTGGTGGATTTTATAATCACTCATTATTCTGGGATGTTATGAATCCAGAAGATAGAGGTTATTTGTCAGGAGATTTAAAAGATGCGATCGAAGCAGCATTTGGATCTAAGGATGCATTCGTCGAAGCGTTTAGTAAAGCTGCTGCAACGCAATTTGGATCTGGATGGGCATGGTTATGTGTTCATAAAGGCGGAAAAGTTGAAGTTTGCTCTACACCAAATCAAGATAATCCATTAATGCCTGGCGTGACATGTGAAGGAACTCCAATTTTAGGATTAGATGTATGGGAACACGCATATTATTTAAACTATCAAAATAGAAGACCAGATTATATTGATGCCTTCTTTAAAGTGATTAACTGGAATGAAGTAGAGAGACGTTACGCTGAAGCGAAATAAATCTTTAAACATAGATATTACTAAAGCAAGCTCATTTGGGTTTGCTTTTTTTTGGATGGAAACCAACCGAAGCTGGTGAACGTGTTTCGTGGAGGTATGGACTGAAAATGAAAAAAGGTGAACGAGAGTTCACCTTTTTTGCCCCAAATCTACCATAAACTTAACCTACTTATGTTATGGTGAAACAAATATAACAGAGCTTTTCTCTAATATTTTAATTTTTTAGACCAACGACGAATAAATTGGCTTAAACGGAAAAATCAGTATTTCTGGGAGTTGCGTAGCATCGAATAAATGTCTACTTCATATGAATAGTTCATTATATTCGTAATTAGTACTTTAGAATTGTCTGAAGAAATTTGAGAAGAATTGAATTTCTTATTGTTAATATTTTTCAGGTGGTAAAATAAAAAAAGGTGAACAGAAGTTCACCTTTTTTTGCCCCAAATCTACCATGAACTTAACCTACTTATGTTATGGTGATACCAATGTATGTGATTATTAAGTAAGAGTTGTTAAATATTAGACGAAATGCATTTTTATCAGACAAAAAGCACTTTTTTTAGGATAAAGTGCCAAAAAGCTAACAGTTTAACTAATAGGCTCTTTCCTTGTTCCCTTCATAAAAATTAACGAATGCTTTATTTACTACGCGGTTACCACCATCTGTAGGATAGTTTCCGGTAAAATACCAATCCCCTAAGTTTTTTGGACAGGCTTTGTGTAAATTTTCGATAGGTTGAAAAATGGTTTTAACCTTTGCACTTACGGTCTCATCAGAAATTAATTCTGCTATTTTATCAGATATCTCATTGGCAGTAAATTCACTATATAAATCTTTGACATAATTTTTAACTTCAGCATCCTTAAATTCTAGTTGGGCTTTACATTTATGGTAGACTTCTTCGACCATATGATATTTATCTTGTTCTTTCAGTAAATCTAACATTGCTCTAAAGGCGATGAGACTCTCAAGGTTAGCCATATCAATTCCGTAACAATCTGGATAACGTATTTGCGGTGCAGAGGAGACAACAACAATTTGTTTTGGGTTTAGACGATCCATCATTTTTATGATGCTCTTTTTGAGCGTCGTGCCTCTAACAATACTATCGTCAATGATGACGAGGTTATCTTCCGGTTTAATCACACCATATGTAACATCATAAACGTGGGCAACTAAATCATCTCGACTACTATCTTCTGTAATAAAAGTTCTAAGTTTTACATCTTTAATAGCGATTTTCTCGATGCGAGGTCGTTCAGACAATATATCCGTAACTTGTTCAGCTGACAACTGGCCATTACCATCTAAAATAGCCTTGGTTTTGCGTTGATTGAGATGATCTTCAACCGTTTCTATCATTCCGAAGAAAGACGTTTCCGCAGTATTTGGAATGAAAGAGAATACCGTGTTTTTAGTATCATAATCTATCGCTTCTAATACTTTCGGCATTAATAATTTACCTAGGGTTTTTCGTTCTTGGTAGATTTCAGCATCACTACCACGTGAAAAATAGATACGCTCAAAAGAACAAGCCTTTCGTTCTAAGGGTTCTAAAATTTCCTCAATAAAGACTTCACCAGATTTTTTAGTAATAATTGCGTGCCCTGGATCTAATTCTTTGACGTCATCAAAGTCTACATTGAATACGGTTTGAATCACAGGACGCTCTGATGCCACAACAACAACTTCATCATCTTCATAAAAATAGACAGGTCGAATACCAGCTGGATCGCGTAGCACAAACGAATCACCATGTCCTAATAACCCTGCCATAGCATAGCCACCATCCCAATTTTTTGCAGCTTTCTTTAAAATCTTTGCGACGTTTAATCTTTCAGCGATTAAAGGAGAACAATCACTTTTACTATAACCTTCTTTTTTGAGTCTTTTATATATTTTACTTACGGCATCATCTAGAAAATGACCAATCTTTTCCATTATGGTAATGGTATCCGCTTTTTCTTTAGGATGTTGACCTAATTCAACCAAGCCATCAAATAACTGGGTCACATTAGTCATATTGAAATTACCAGCGACAATAAGATTTCGATGCATCCAATTGTTTTGTCTTAAAAATGGGTGTACACTCTCAACACTATTTTTCCCAAATGTACCATAACGTACATGACCTAAAAGCAATTCGCCTATGTAAGGGATATGTTTTTTTTGAAGCTCAACATTATTTTGATATTCAGGATGAGCATCCAGTTCATAATTAATACGCTCATTAATTTGAGCAAAAATATCTTGAATGGGCTGTTGTGCAATTGAACGTACGCGACTAATATAGCGTTCACCGGGGTTGGTGTCTATTTTAATACTGGCAAAGCCTGCACCATCTTGTCCTCGATTGTGCTGTTTTTCCATCATTAAGTACATTTTATTGACACCATAAAACGCGCTTCCGTATTTGTTTTTGTAAAACTCTAATGGTTTTTTAAGTCTTATGAGTGCAATTCCGCATTCATGTTTTAATGCATCGCTCATTGTTTTGTTGTGAGTTGTTCGTTAATAACAAAAATAAATATTCTTATAATTTCTGAAACTAGTTCAGAATAAAAAACGCACTCAATTTTGAGCGCGTTATTTTATGCTAATTCAATATTGAATTGCGTGAGTTGTTTAAACTGTTGCATACGTTTTTGCACGTCGTCATTTTTTAAATGAATCATGCGTTCTGTTCCAAACTTCTCTACACAAAATGACGCTAAGGTTGAACCATAGATAACCGCATTTTTCATGTTTTCAAAACTATAATCTTCAGTTTTGGCCAGATATCCAGCAAATCCACCAGCAAAGGTATCTCCAGCTCCTGTCGGATCAAAAACCTCTTCTAAAGGCAAAGCAGGCGCATAAAACATATGATCATTATGAAATAGTAAAGCACCGTGTTCTCCTTTTTTAATTACGACATATTTGGGTCCCATTTCTTCAATTTTGCGCGCAGCGACTACTAAAGAGTATTCTCCAGTTAATTGCCTCGCTTCTTCATCATTAATGGTAATAACATCTATTTTTTTAATAACCTTATGCAGCTCTTCAAGCGCACAATCCATCCAGAAATTCATGGTATCTAAAATGACTAATTTTGGTTGATTTGTCATTTGTTCTAAAACACTAGCTTGAATGTTTGGATGCAAATTCCCTAGCATCACCACATCAGCATTTTTATATGCTATTGGTACAATAGGATTAAAATCGGCTAAAACATTAAGTTCGGTTGCCAAAGTATCACGTGAATTCATATCATTATGATACCGTCCACTCCAAAAGAATGTTTTTCCTTCTTTAATAATTTCAACACCTTCAATATTCACCTGTTTTTGAGATAGAAGATCTAAATATTCTTGAGGAAAATCTCCGCCTACTACAGAAACAGCAGCAACGTCAACGTTGAAGTGTGATGCAGCTAATCCTATAAAGGTTGCAGCACCACCAAGGATTTTGTCAGTTTTCCCAAAGGGTGTTTCAATAGCGTCAAATGCTACAGTTCCAACGATAACTAATTTGCTCATAAATCGTTTTAAAATTTGTTCCGTTCAACATTAAAAATATCACGGTATTTGAGGATGCAAATATACATTTTTTTAAACTGTAAAAAAGACACTTATTTTCGCCCAAAGTCGGCGGGTATTTCACCCCAAGCTTTAGTTTCCCATTTTACAATGATTGTATCGTAGGTGTTGTTTTTTAACCAATGAACAGCACGATCTACAAGCTCGAATACACTTTTATTCTTTTCGTTACGTTCAAGTTTGGTATTACAAGTTTTCTTTTTCACCCAACTCATAGCGGTTTTGGAATCGGTATAAATAACACGATTACTATTTGTCTTTTTGAGCAACGCCAAGCCGTGAACAATAGCTAGAAATTCGCCAATATTATTCGTGCCTTCTTCAAAAGGACCTTGAATAAAAAGCTGTTTTTTGGTTTTGGTATCCACACCACGGTATTCCATTTTTCCCGGATTTCCTGAAGACGCCGCATCTACTGAAATAGAATTGAAATTAGGCGTACCAATTCTTTTAAGCTGGTTATCGGATAGTTCACTGGTAAATGTTTTGTTTTTTCCTATGTAATCAAAATAGTTGCCTTTCAATGCTTTTTTTGCAGCATCAAACGTAGCAAAAGATTTGTATTGTGCGCCTTGAAAGTCTTTGATTTGAGCTTTACAATCGTCCCAAGATTCAAATACACCTGTGTGATGACCCTTCCATACGGTATAATATTTTTTCTTTTTTTTACTCATGCAATAGATCTTCAACAACCTTTGGGAAATGCTCCATCTCCAGTTCATGGATTTTATCAGCTACATCTTGAGCAGAATCAGTTTCGTGAACATGACATTTCGCCTGAAAAATAATAGCCCCTTCATCATAATGTTCATTTACATAATGAATGGTAATGCCTGTTTCTGTTTCTTTATTTTTAACAACAGCCTCGTGAACACGCATGCCATACATACCCTTACCTCCATATTTGGGGAGGAGTGCTGGATGAATATTAATAACTTTATTAGGATATGCATTCAAGATTTTCTGCGGAAATTTCCAAAGAAAACCAGCAAGAACAATTAAATCGGGTTTTGATGCTTTCAAAAGATGTAATACATCGTCTGTGACAGTAAAAGCTACTCTATTAAAAGACAAACCGCTAACCTTATATGCCTTAGCGCGATCTAAAACTTTGGCATGGGGATTGTTAGTAAGTACTTGAATGACAGAAGCCATTTCTCTGTTGTGAAAAAACTTAATTAAATTTTCAGCATTAGTGCCATTTCCGGACGCAAAGATTACAATACGTTTCATTTACAGACAAAGAGTTAATGTTATTCGAAAACAAAAAAAAGAATAATAAATAACAATTAGAACGTAAAAGACAAATTCTTCAAAGTAATTTAGTAAATTACAGACACATTTTTATTGATAAGGTGTGTATTAAAATAAAGTTTTTTTATTTTTGCGACCTAATTAAAACTTAAAATTAAAAAATTATGTCAGACATTGCATCAAGAGTAAAAGCGATTATCGTAGACAAATTAGGTGTTGATGAAAACGAAGTTGTAACAGAAGCTAGCTTCACTAACGATTTAGGAGCAGATTCATTGGACACAGTCGAACTAATCATGGAATTTGAAAAAGAATTCGATATTCAAATCCCAGACGATCAAGCTGAAAATATCGCAACAGTTGGTCAAGCGATCTCTTATATAGAAGAAGCAAAATAATTCAATAAACTTTTATGGAATTAAAGCGAGTTGTAGTTACTGGTTTAGGAGCTCTCACACCTATAGGCAATACCAAAGATGAATATTGGGATGCCCTTATAAGTGGAAAAAGTGGCGCTGCGCCTATAACATATTTTGATACTGAAAAGTTCAAAACGAAATTCGCTTGCGAATTAAAAAACTTTAACGCCACCGATTTTCTTGATAGAAAAGAGGCTCGTAAAATGGATAGATTTACACAGTATGCTATGGTGGCTTCAGATGAAGCCATCGTAGATTCTAAGCTGGATCTTGATAAAGTTAATAAATTACGAGTAGGTGTTATTTGGGGAGCAGGAATAGGAGGCTTGGAAACATTTCAAAATGAGATGTTAAATTTCGCTGAAGGCGATGGAACACCAAGATTTAATCCTTTTTTTATTCCAAAAATGATTGCAGATATTGCACCAGGGAACATTTCCATTAAACATGGATTTATGGGACCTAATTACACAACGGTATCTGCATGTGCCTCTTCAGCTAATGCAATGATTGATGCCCTTAACTATATACGTTTAGGACATTGTGATGTTATTGTAACAGGTGGAAGTGAAGCAGCAGTAGCTATTGCTGGAATGGGTGGTTTTAATGCCATGCATGCGTTATCTACAAGAAATGAAAGTCCGAAAACCGCATCAAGACCATTCGACGCCACCAGAGATGGTTTCGTCTTAGGAGAAGGTGCTGGAGCAATTATTCTTGAAGATTATGACCATGCAATGGCAAGAGGAGCTAAGATATATGCTGAAGTTGTTGGAGGAGGTTTATCTTCTGATGCCCATCATATGACTGCTCCACATCCTGAAGGTATAGGTGTTATTGCTGTAATGAAAAATTGTTTAGAAAATGCGGGTATGAAACCTGAAGAAGTTGATCACATCAACACACACGGAACCTCAACACCTCTAGGAGATGTTGCTGAGCTTAAAGCGATTTCTGAAGTGTTTGGGGAACACGCATCAAACATCAATATCAATTCAACAAAGTCCATGACTGGACATTTATTAGGAGCTGCTGGGGCCATTGAGTCTATTGCATCTATTTTGTCAATAGAACACGGAATAGTACCTCCAACAATAAATCATGAAGTTGTAGATGACAATATTGATCCTAGATTAAATTTAACATTGAACAAGGCACAAAAAAGAGACGTTAAGGTTGCAATGAGTAACACCTTTGGATTTGGCGGTCACAATGCTTGTGTGTTATTCAAAAAACTAGATTAAATTCCGAATGAACTTCATTCGTAACATATTAAAAAATTCCCGTACTGATAAAGACGGGAATTTTTTTTTATTACTCAACGATATCTTAGGTTATAAGGTTAAAAAGAAATCTTTGTATATCAAGGCATTTACTCACCGTTCTATGAATATTAAAGATAACGAGGGTAATGCAATTAATTATGAACGTTTAGAATTCGTAGGAGATGCGATGCTCGGAGCAGTTATTGCGTCTTATCTTTTTGAAGAAGTGCCTCATGGCGACGAGGGGTATTTAACTAAGATGAGGTCTAAAATTGTAAGTCGTGAACATCTTAATGAATTAGGAAAAGAACTCAATCTTATTGATCTTGTTGAAAGTAAAATTCCAAAGTCTAATTTTGGAAATAATATTCATGGAAATCTATTCGAGGCATTAGTTGGAGCTATATATCTGGATAAAGGCTATCGATACTGCGAGAAATTTATCTATAAGCGCGTTATAAAACCACATGTAGATATTGAAACACTTGAAGGTAGAGTTATTAGCTATAAGAGCTTACTCATTGAATGGTGCCAAAAAGAAAAGAAAACCTTTGACTATAATGTCTATGAAGATACGGGTAACGATGACTTAAAACACTTTTCGGTAAAACTATCTATTAACGAAAAGGTTATTGCAAAAGCCAGAGCAACATCCAAAAAGAAAGCTGAAGAAAAAGCTTCAAAACGTGCGTTTTTTGCTTTTCAAAGGGAAATAAGTAAAGCGTTTTGATACAATGAATAACTTGGAATCAAAACTTACTAACTATAACGTTTTCGTTGATATGGTTGACTAACATTAACCAAAACTTCACATTTTTGTAGCTTTTAAATATTATATTTACCACTTGTAGTTGATTAATTATGGCATTACACAAGTTACTTGTTGACGATTTTTATGATGCTTCCTTTTCTCTTCTAGCTATCCATTGTAGACTAGAAGATTTTCGATTAGCATATCTTCTGAATAAACATTTAGAACTTAATTTAAAACGGAAGCCTAATGATTTAGACTACAACTATTTTGCAGCATCATTTTCCATTTATGAATGGGAAAATAAAAAACTAGATACCGTGTGGCATTTGGTTTCTAATATTTGTAAAAAAGAAGAGGCTGCACTTCAAAGTTCGGGGTCATTATTTGAACACCAAACAACGCTTACTAGAACCTTTAACCTATTGCCAGAATTAAAAACGGTAGATTACCTCATAAAAGTATCTAATGAATACAGAAATTTTAATGAGAAACTAATTTTAAATAAAATACAATCTATACCGCAAGTCATTACCACTTATAGTGTAGAGATTGACCAAATAAAATCTAAAGAACATTTAATTTTTGATTAATGTTAAGAACTAAGAAAACAAAAATAGTAGCCACATTAGGCCCTGCAACCAGCAATAGAGACGTGCTTAAAGCCATGTTAGAAGAGGGTGTCAATGTGTTTAGAATTAATTTTTCCCATGCCGACTACAATGATGTGAGGGAACGCGTGCAAATGATTAGAGACCTCAATGAAGAGTTTGGGTTTAATGCAGCGATACTAGCCGATCTTCAAGGCCCGAAATTAAGAGTTGGCGTTATGAAGGGAGAAGTTGTCGTTAATGAAGGAGATGAAATTATCTTCGCGACGGGAGAACGATTTGAAGGCACGGGCAAACGTGTATACATGACCTATGAAAAGTTTCCTCATGATGCTAAAGCAGGTGAACGTATTTTATTGGACGACGGAAAACTTATTTTTGAAGTGGTCTCAACTGATAAAAAATCGGAAGTTAAAGCACGAGTCATACAGGGAGGGCCTTTAAAATCTAAAAAAGGGGTCAATTTACCAAACACTAACATTTCCCAACCTGCATTAACAGAGAAAGATATTGAAGATGCTATTTTCGCTTGTAGCTTACAAGTCGACTGGATGGCTTTATCTTTTGTTAGACATGCCGAGGATTTAATGGAGTTGGAAGAATTAATCAAAGAACATAGTGATCATAAAATACCAATCATTGCTAAAATTGAAAAACCTGAAGCCGTAGAGAACATCGATAAGATTGTTGCGTATTGTGATGGTTTAATGGTAGCACGTGGAGATTTAGGTGTGGAGATTCCTGCTGAGGAAGTGCCATTAATTCAAAAGAAATTGGTGCTACGAGCTAAGCGTGCTAGAATTCCTGTGATTATTGCCACCCAAATGATGGAAACAATGATTACAAGCTTAACGCCTACACGTGCAGAGGTAAACGATGTGGCTAACTCTGTAATGGATGGAGCCGATGCTGTAATGCTATCGGGTGAGACATCTGTTGGAAATTATCCAGTTCAAGTCATCCGACAAATGGCTAGTATTATTAAAAGCGTTGAAGATTCTGAATTAATAAAAGTACCACAATCCCCACCACATATTCGCACCAAGCGTTACATTACTAAATCTATATGTTACCATGCGGCAAATATGGCCAATGAAATCAATGCGAAAGCAATTTCTACACTAACAAATAGTGGGTATACAGCATTTCAAATTTCAGCTTGGAGACCAAGTGCTCATATTTTAGTATTTACATCAAACAAACGTATTTTGACACAGTTGAGTTTACTTTGGGGTGTAGAGACCTTTTATTATGATAAGTACGTGAGTACAGATGAGACCATAGAAGACGTTAATGCTATCGCTTGTAAAAAAGGCTATTTAGACGTTGGAGATATGCTTATCAGTTTGGCAGCGATGCCTATTCAAGAAAAAGGAATGGTAAATACCTTAAGAGTTACTGAAATTACTAGCTGTAGTTTTTAAAATTCAAATTTCAACTGTGCACTAACAACATTTTTATCATCTACTATGGTATTAATGTTGGTAGACTTTTCTGTATTTAAATTGGATAAGGAAATTCCTAATAAACGTACAGAATCATTAAGTTTTTCTTGATAGAGTAAATTCTTTGAAGTTTCTAAAATCAAACTCTTATCACTTATAAAATAGGGCAAGGTTTTACTTCGGGTTTGAAGCGTAAAATCACTGTACTTTATTTTAAGTGTAATCGTTTTTCCGGCCACTTCATTTTTTTGTAAACGTTTAGACACTTCTTCTGCGATGTAATCGAGTTTTTCTAGCATAAAGATTTCCGAAGATAAGTTTTTACTAAAAGTACGTTCGGCAGCGAGTGATTTTCTTATGCGATTAGGTTTGACTTGGCTATGGTGAAAGCCACGAACAATATCGTAATACGATCTGCCAGACTTTCCGAAGTTTTCTTCTAAGAATTCAGCAGATTTGCGCTTTAAATCTTTGCCTGTGAAAATCCCTTTTTGGTACATTTTTTCGGCAGTGACCTTCCCAATTCCATAAAATTTTCTAATGTCTAGTTGCTCCAAAAAGTCGAGAACCTCTTCAGGATTAACCGTTTTTTGACCGTTAGGTTTATTGTAGTCACTAGCAACTTTAGCAATAAACTTATTGATAGATATGCCTGCTGAAGCGGTCAAATTTAATTCGTTAAAAATTCGTAACCTAATCTCTTGAGCAATTAATGAGGCGCTTGGATTGCCTTTTTTATTTTCAGTAACATCTAAATAAGCTTCGTCTAGTGATAATGGTTCAACGAGATCTGTATAATCGTAGAATATTTTTCGAATCTTTTTGGATATTTCAGTGTAACGTGCAAAATTGGTTTTGACAACTATGAGTTCTGGACAAAGTTTTATGGCTAATCTTCCAGACATGGCACTTTTAACACCAAACTTTCGAGCTTCATAACTTGCGGCACTTATGACACCTCGTGTTCCACCACCTCCAACAGCTATAGGTTTACCTCTAAGTTCTGGGCAATCCAATTGAGCTACCGACGCGTAAAACGCATCCATATCCACATGAATGATTTTTCTAATTGGTAAATCGTTTGGCATAATGTAAATTTAGACATTAATTATAAAGATTCCATTTTCCGCAGTCGTAAACATGATAGAAATAGAACGTAAATTTTTAGTGATTTCAGAAGTTTTTAAAACCCAATCTCATAGACAGATTAGAATTATTCAAGGGTTTTTAAATACGGATCCAGAGCGAACTGTTAGAGTGCGACTAAAGGGTGATAAGGGGACATTAACTGTAAAAGGCATCTCTTCAAACAATGGGTTGTCACGTTTTGAGTGGGAAAGAGAAATTTCAAAAACAGATGCTGAAGCACTTTTGCAATTATGTGAAAAAGGCGTGATACATAAAGTGAGGTATGAGGTGGATGTAGGACAACATGTGTTTGAAGTTGACGAATTTTCAGGATCAAATAGTGGATTAATTATCGCTGAGGTAGAACTTGGTCATGAAGATGAAGCTTTTGAAAAGCCAGATTGGCTGGGAAAAGAAGTGACTGGAGATTTACGGTATTACAATTCGCAATTAAGTAAATATCCTTTTAAATCTTGGGCATAAAAAAACCACTCAAAATGAGTGGTTTAGTTTAAATATCTATCTTATTATTCTTTTTTAGCACAACATGCCATTTTACAATCTTCTTTACAAGCTGCTTTTTCTGCTTCAGTTTTGTTAGCACAAGCTTCTTTATCACATTCTGCCGTGCATACATGTTTGTCAGTAGTAAAAGAGTCTACCGTTTTCATATCTTTTACTTTATACGTATCACCCGCTTTAGCAACTGCCTCTTCTAATGTTTTTGGCGTTACCATTGCTTCGTCATACTCAACCATTGCTAATTCTTTTTCAAAATCTACTTTGGCGGATTTCACACCATCCATTTTCGCGATTTTTTTCTCGATAGTTTTTGCACACCCCATTGCACAAGTCATACCTTCAATACCAAATTCTGCTTTTGCATAGGTAGCATTAGGATCTAATGTCTTTGCCGTAGTGGCAATAGTTTTTGTTTCAGTCTCTACCGTTTTTACTTCAGGATCTTTTTCGCTTTTACAAGCGATCATTGAAATTGAAATAAACGCAATTGCCAATATATTTTTCAATGTCTTCATAATTAAATGTTCTAATATTACTAACAAACTTAATAAATATTGATGTTCCTTGCATTAAAATTAACGATTTTTGTGAATTAGTTAAGAAAAGCTATGCAAAACAACACCAAGAAATGGTTATTCTTGCTCATTTTATCTCTAATTTGGGGAAGTTCTTTTATTTTAATTAAGAAGTCACTTTTAGGATTAACACCTTATCAACTCGGCGCTCTACGAACCATAATTACGGGTATGATTCTGTTTGCTGTTGGTTTTAGTAGTATAAAACACATTGCTAGAAGAGAGTGGAAATGGGTCGTTATTTCTGGGTTTTTAGGGTCGTTTGTTCCTGCGTTTTTATTTGCTATTGCCGAGACAGAGATTGATAGTGCCATAGCCTCAATTCTTAATTCATTGGTCCCTTTGAATGCAATTCTCTTAGGTTTTGCCATATTTAAAATCGGATTTTCAAAGCGTCAGTTCTTAGGAGTAGTCATTGGTTTTATTGGAACAAGCATTCTGATATTGAGAGGGGCTGATTTAAATCCTGACCAAAATTACCTATATGCAGGCTTTGTTATTATTTCAACAATTATGTATGCGCTTAATGTAAATATTATTAAGACATATCTTCAAAACGTAAAGCCGTTAAGTATTGCTACAGGAAACTATGTAGCTATCATGATTCCAGCCATAGTGATACTAGTAATTACAGATTTCTTTACTGAAAGCACATATACACATCCAGATTTTAATATGTCATTAGTTTATGTTGCGATTTTATCACTCTTTGGAACAGCTCTTGCTAAGGTATTATTTAATACATTGATTCAAATATCGACCCCTGTTTTTGCCTCTTCTGTGACTTATTTAATGCCAATAGTAGCCTTATTTTGGGGCGTATTAGATGGAGAGTCCTTTGGTGTACTTCAAGTGTTAGCGAGTGTCATTATCCTTTTAGGAGTTTATCTGGCCAATAAAAGAAAAGCATAAAAAAACCCGAAGTAAACATTACTTCGGGTTTTTAATATTAAGTCTATATGTATTAGTCGAAATCGGCATCACTTACACCTTCGTTTACTTTGATTTCTTTAATCTTGAAATCAAAACGTCTAGGTCCCATGGTTTGACCAATAGTAAACGGAAACTTAACTCCAGCAACATCTTTATAATCTCCATAGAATGTTGATTGAGAACCAGCTTCACTCGTTTTAACCTCTTTGATTTTTAAACCATTATCGACGTTGTAGTAGATTGCTGTTTGATCATCAACTTTGATTTTATAAGCTTTTACACCATCTACCATTTCAATTTTTTCTAAAGTCACGCCACCGCTTAGGTAGTTAACTTCTGGAAAGGGTGAAGATTCTATTTGAGCTACTTTGACTTCTTCATCGGTCATGTCTTTCTTTTGTCCTTGAGCAAAAGAGTAACCTGTATTACCATCTAAAACCTGTTTTTGAGATTGTCCCATCACATTGATTTCTTGAAGCATTTGGTTTTTTACCGTTTTCTTCATCTCTAAGTTCATCATCATACCAGGCTGTAATTCGGCTTCAGCAGTCATATAAACGGAGTTAACTTTATCTAAGGCTGCTTTTCCTCCAATGGCATCAATGTAAGCTTGCATCACTTTTGATGCATTCATATCAGCGGGCATTTCTATCTCATATTCTGGCTTGGTTGTTTCATTAGCATAGGCGTCATAATACTTGATAGGAATACCTGTTTTTTCAAGATTTTCAAGTACCTCACTTCCTTTTCCAACTACTATAAATCGCGCATTTTCTGTTTTGAAATATTTATTGGCTACACGATTTACATCATCTGCAGTTACAGCATTTATTTTTTGTAAGTATGTCGTGTAGAAATCTTCAGGAAGATCATTTAGTTTAATATTCAAAGCATAACGTGCAATAGTTTGCGGACTTTCTAACGCCAAAACAAAATCACCTACATATTTGGCTTTCGCATTTTTAAGCATATCTTGAGCTACAGGCTCTGTTTTGATGCGATTAATTTCTTTTAAAGTTTGAACTACGGCACTATCCGTTACCATGTTTCTTACGGCTGCACCTGCGCTAAAGCGAGAGGCATATTCATCAACACCAACATTAGAGCGCGCTCCATAAGTATAACCATGTTCTTCACGCAGATTCATGTTTAAGTAACTGTTAAATCCACCTCCCAAAATCTTGTTAGCAATTAATACCGAATGGTAATCGTCATCTTTCATTTCTAAGTCCACGTTATTCGTCAATGAAATATTAGATTGGACAGCATTTGGCATGTCTATAAAGTTAATTTGTGTATACTGAGCATTAGGAGCTTCTTCAGGGACATTATACTCGATATTCATCGATTGTTCCCATTTACCAAAGTATTTCTTGATTTGCTTTTGTAGATCTTTGAAATCAACGTCTCCAACAACAACTAAATAGGCATTATTAGGATTAAAATACTTTTCATAAAATGAAACGACATCTCCAAAAACTACATTGTTTACAGTTTCTTCTGTAGTAAATTCACCGTACGGATGATTTTTACCGTAGGACAAGGCAGAACCAACGCGTCCTGCAACAGCATCAACACTCTTTTCGTTCGATTTTAAACCTTCAATAAGTTTTTCTTTTTCTTTCTCAAATTCTTCTTGAGTTAGCAAAGGATTGATAGCTGCATCAGCCATTAACTCTAAAATACGATCTGAATACTTTGACAATGAACTCGCGAAAGCACCACTAGATCCAAAGTTGATACTAGCACCTAGGAAGTCTACTTCCTCATTAAATTCATCTTTCGAGATATTCATAGTACCGTTGCCCATCATGCTACCAATTAAACTTTCAACACCTGCTTTATCTCCTACAGTCATTGGTTTGTTATCGATAGTTAAAGAATATGATACTCTAGGAAGTTTATGGTTCTCAACGACTAAAACAGTTAGTCCGTTTTTTAAGGTAAACTCATTAGGTTTTTCCAAAGAAATTTTTGGAGCAGGTCCTGGCTCTGGCATTTTAGATCTATCAACTTGAGCAAACCCGCCAAGCGACATTAAAAACGCTACTATTACTATTGATATTTTTAATTTCATGTTTTTTTCTTTTTAGTTTTCCTTTTTTTCTTCTGGTAAATACTCTAATAATAACCTTTGATTCGGATTTAAGTATTTTTTAGCAACAGCTTGAATCTCTTCTCTACTAATAGATCTATAGATATCGATTTCGTTGTTTATCAAGTTCACATCACCATATAACATGTAATATCTAGCTAACGAATTTGCAATTCCAGAAACACTTGAATTAGAGTTTACAAATCGGTTTTCAAAAACATTCTGAAGTTTTTCATAATCTCTTTCTGAAATTAATTCATTCTGAAGTTTCACAATTTCTTCATCAATTTCTTTAACTAAATCTTCTAATTTTACATCACCTAATGGTAATCCGAATAAAATATACGTTCCATAATCTTCTTGACTAAAATCTAACGCACCAACTTGTAATGCCATTTTTTTCTCATCTACAATTTTCTTGTATAGTTTAGAAGATTTACCACCACTTAGATAACTTGAAATCATTCCTAACACATAAGCATCTCTATCTTTAAAAGAAGGTGTTCTATAAGCCGCCATAATTGCTGGAATTTGGATATTAGGGTCATATGCTTTTGCAAACATTGGCTCGGTAATAGGATCTTCTTTAGGGAAACTTCTTACGATATCTTTACCTCTTGGAATTGGACCAAAATAATCTTGAACCATTCTTTTAACATCAGTTTTGTTGATGTCTCCAGCGACAACTAGAACAGCATTATTTGGCACATAATATTTTTTGTTAAAAGCTTGAAACTCTTCGAGAGTTGCAGCATCTAAATGTTCCATTTTACCAATAGTAGTTCCTTTATAGGGATGTTTTTTAAACATATTTAGTTTTATGTTTTCTAAAAATCTACCATATGGGCTATTGTCTACACGCAATCTTTTTTCTTCTTTAACGACTTCGTTTTGAGTATCAACACCTATTTGATTTATGATAGGGTGCATTAAACGTTCAGATTCCATCCATAATCCCAATTCTACATTGTTGGAAGGAAATACTTCATAATAGTACGTTCTATCATCTGTAGTATTGGCATTGTTGCTTCCACCATTCGACGATACAATAGTAAACCACTCGCCTCTAGCAATGTTTTCAGTACCTTCAAATAATAAATGCTCGAAAAAGTGAGCAAATCCTGTGCGCTGTGGATTTTCATCCTTCGCGCCTACATGGTACATGACTGATACTGTGACTACTGGAGCTGTGTTGTCCTGATGTAAGATAACATGCATTCCGTTATCTAAGTCAAATTCTTCAAATTCAACTTTTTGAGCATTGGCAGAAAAACCAACCAGCATCAAAGAAGCTAAAATTAACAAGCATTTTTTCATAGTGATTTTGTTTTAAATTAATTGTGTGTTCTGTATTTCAGTTTTATTTTTTATAAGTGTAGCCTTGTATGAAAATGTTACACCCTAGCTACAAAAATAAGGAATAACTAGGCTTTTTTTAATATTTTTTTAGCAAAAATAATTCCAAAAGAATGAATTATTTGTTAAAGGCAGTTTTGTAATTTAATTTGTCAAATTTATAAGACGGATTGTAAAAACCCTGAGATTCTTAATCAAAATTTTTAAATCGTTTGTAGATTAATGAATTAGAATGTATATTTGCACCCGCTTTCTGAAGAGATAGCAGAGATTTTTAATCAAATAATTAATAAAAACGTTACGCTAATGTACGCAATTGTAGAGATAGCAGGGCATCAATTTAAAGTTGAAAAAGACCAAAAAGTTTTTGTTAACCGTTTAGCAACAGAAGAAGGTAAGAAAGTTTCTTTCGATAACGTTCTTTTAATTGGCGATGGTAACAATGTAACTTTAGGCGCCCCAGCTATAGACGGAGCACAGGTAAGTGCTAAAGTCTTAAAGCACCTTAAAGGTGATAAAGTGATAGTTTTCAAAAAGAAAAGAAGAAAAGGTTATCGTGTAAAAAATGGACACAGACAATCTTTATCTGAAATCGTAATTGAAAGTATTGTCGCTTCAGGAGCTAAGAAAGCAACTCCAGCTAAAGCTGAGAAAGCTGCTCCGAAAAAAGAAACTAAAAAAGTAGAACCTAAAGCAGAAGCTAAGCCAGCTGCAAAAGTTAAAGAGGGAACTCAAGACTTAAGTAAAATGACTGTTGCTCAGTTAAAAGAGATGGCTAAGGCAAAAGGAATTGAAGGTATTTCTTCTATGAAGAAAGCTGATTTAATTGCTGCTTTAAGTTAATTATTAACAATATAAAACCTTAAGACAATGGCTCATAAAAAAGGAGTAGGTAGTTCTAAAAATGGTAGAGAATCAGAATCGAAACGCTTAGGTGTAAAGATTTTTGGTGGACAAGCTGCTATAGCTGGAAATATTCTCGTAAGACAAAGAGGTAATACGCATCACCCAGGTGAAAATGTGTATGGCGGAAAAGACCACACTTTACATGCGAAAGTTGATGGTTTAGTAAAATTTACAAAGAAAAAAGACGGGAAGTCTTTTGTTTCTATTGAGCCTTTTGAAGCTTAATTGAATAAATTCTTAGAATTTTATCTCAAAATATTAAAACCCATTCTAGTTAGAATGGGTTTTTTATTTACACAATTTTCATTTTCTTCAACAAAAAGCTGGCGTTCATATTTTGGCAAATGCCTTTTTTGAATTTGTAATCAAAATACAATTCATCATTAACGATTTCGGCATCAAAATAATAGTTCTTAACAACATCCAGTTCCTCAGATATTTCACAAAGACTTAAATCATGAGTGGCAATAATTCCGGTCGCATGACCAGCAACTAATTTCTTAACAAATTTTCGGGAGCCGATGGCTTTATCTGTGCTATTAGTTCCTTTTAAAATTTCATCTAGAATGATAAAATAAGGTTCCTTGTCAATGGCATCGACAATAAATTTTAGTCTTGTGAGTTCTGAAAAGAAATAACTACTATCGTCAGTTAGTGAATCACTTGTACGCATACTTGTTATGAGTTTTACAGGGGAATATGAACTTGACTTAGCACATACCGGTAGACCAACATTAGCCATCACAATATGTAAAGACACAGTTCTGAGAAAAGTACTTTTACCAGCCATATTAGCTCCTGTTACAATAAAGAACTCTTGATTGTTAATAATGAGATCACTAGTAATCCGTTTTTCTGCTTTTAATAAAGGATGTCCTAATTGTTTAGCAGTAATAACTCCGGTTACTTCAGAAATCTTTGGAAACACGTATGTTTGATGGTTGAAAGCATATGTGCCTAAACTATTATAGGCATCAAAAAAGGAAACCACTTCAAACCAGTCGTCAACTTTATGTGCGTATTTTAAAATCCACTGTTCTATTTTATATGCATTTTTGATATCTGACAGTAAATAACCATTACCAAAAATTGCTGAAATGAGATTATTTCTATTGTCTAATGCATCTAAATGCTTTGAAAATTCGGAGAAAATAGCAGATGCTTCTTTATGTTCTGATTGAATTTGTTGTTGTTTTTTTTGAAGTAATTTTGATTTAAAACGTTTAGTTTCAATTTGTAACAGTAAAGCCGCGTATTGCTTGAAAGTGTCTTTAGTTTTATCGGAATTGGAAGCCAATATATTAATTTTTTTCAAGTATGTGGCAGTTATTGCCAGACCTACGAAAAGCCAGTAACCAAATATTCTAATGTCTAAGATATTGAATATAGCTAAGCTTAATAAACTCACAGAAATAAATGTAAATAACCATGGTACCCATTTCATTTGTTTAGGAATAAACGATTGATGAGTTTTAAGCCAATTGATAATCTGAGGTGCTGGTGTTTCTGTTGCAATCAAGCTGGCAGTAGCTGCATAGTTTTGAATCCATTTAACTTCTTCTGATAATTCTTGAATTGCTTCTTGCCGTTTCTTAATATTTGAGATGTTATTGGCTTTAAGTGCATCAGCTAATTTTTGTTGGCCTTCGGAAGAATTCGTTCGATTTATATATTGAAAGAAGGACCCTTTTCCAAAGAGATCAATATCTAAACTATAAAAGTGTTTAGGGTCTTGAAATTGTGAACCTGAAGTTCTATGATGAAAATTTCCCGAAGCAATTTTTAACTCTTCCTCGTTGATTATAACTAAAGCCTTATGAAGTTCTCGTTTGGATTTTACATCAGTATATTTCGAGAGAAAGTAAACAAAAACAGTTAGTCCAATAAGTCCGCAAATTGATGCCATTTGCCAATTTGGAAGCGAGAAATAGATTGCAAAGCTAGTAGATATAAAAACTAGTATTCGCAAGGTACTTAGAAGTAATATTCGTTTTTGAAGGGAAGCAACTTCTGTGCTATGTTTTTCTAATGCTTGATTATAAAATGCAGTTGGATTTATCATGTTTTGATTTAAACTATAAAGAAACAAAAAATCCCAAGATTGCTCTTGAGATTTTCTAATATATTAGTTACTAAAGTTTTCAGTTTATCCTTTCAAACTGGCTTTTAAATATTCTCGATTCATACGAGCAATGTTTTCTAAAGAAATTCCTTTAGGACATTCCACCTCACAGGCTCCTGTATTGGTGCAGTTTCCAAAACCTTCTTCATCCATTTGTTTGACCATGTTTAATACACGATCTGTAGCTTCAACTTGTCCTTGCGGTAGCAGTGCAAACTGAGAGACTTTAGCCCCAACAAATAACATAGCACTAGAATTCTTACAAGAAGCTACACAGGCACCACAACCAATACAGGTTGCTGCGTCAAAAGCATTGTCGGCATGCTCTTTTTCAATCGGAATTGCATTAGCGTCTTGAGTGTTACCCGAGGTATTTACTGAAATAAATCCTCCAGCTTGCTGGATTCTATCAAATGCACTTCTATCTACAATCAGATCTTTAACAACAGGGAATGCTTTTGCTCTCCAAGGTTCTATATAAATGGTGTCACCATCGTTAAAACTACGCATGTGTAATTGGCACGCTGTAATTTTTGTTTGTGGTCCGTGCGCTCTTCCGTTTATATATAGGGAGCAAGTTCCACAGATCCCTTCTCTACAATCATGATCAAATGCTACTGGTTCTTCTCCTTTTTCTATTAATTCTTGATTTAGTATATCTAGCATTTCTAAAAATGACATATCCGGTGACACATCACTTAGATTATAATCAACCATTTTTCCTTTATCACCAGCGTTTTTTTGACGCCATATTTTCAATGTTAAATTCATCATAGCTCTTTTTTATTTGTAACTTCTCTCTTTTACTTCAATATTCTCATAGGCTAATGCTTCTTTATGATGGACTGCCTCACTTGGTTGTCCTTTGTATTCCCAAGCAGACACATATTGGTACTCAGGTCTTCTTAAGGCTTCACCAGTTTCTGTTTGATATTCATCTCTAAAATGTCCCCCAGCAGATTCTTCGCGTTCTAAAGCGTCTTTAGCAAATAATTCGCCTAATTCTAAGAAATCTGCAACACGTGCTGCTTTAGCTAACTCTTCATTATATTCGTTCTCTTTTCCAGGAACAAAAACATCTTTATAGAATTCTTCTCTGAGTTCTGCGATTTCAGTAATGGCTGATTTTAAATCTTTAGCATTACGAGCCATTCCGCATTTGTTCCACATAATCTTACCAAGACGTTTATGGAAATAATCTACAGATTTTGTCCCTTTATTATTGATTAATTTATCAATACTAATTCGAACATTTTTCTCTGCCTCATCAAACTCTTTTGAGTCAGTTGGAATTGTTCCAGTTCTAATATCATCGGCTAAATAATCACCAATAGTATAAGGCAATACGAAATACCCATCGGCTAAACCTTGCATTAATGCTGAAGCTCCTAAGCGGTTTGCCCCATGATCAGAAAAGTTTGCTTCACCGATAGCATATAATCCAGGTACATTAGTCATTAAGTTATAATCTACCCAAAGCCCTCCCATTGTATAGTGAACTGCAGGATAAATCATCATCGGTGTTTCGTAAGGATTTTGATCTACGATTTTCTCATACATCTGGAATAAGTTTCCATATTTGTTGGCAATGACTTCTTTTCCAAGTTTCTGAACCAACGCAGTATCATCTTCATTTAAACCTTTCACGTGTGCTTGTTCTTTTCCGTAGCGTTCAATGGCAGCAGAAAAATCTAAATAAACAGCCTCACCTGTTTGGTTTACACCATATCCAGCATCACAACGTTCTTTGGCAGCTCTTGAAGCCACATCTCGTGGTACTAAATTACCAAACGCCGGATAGCGACGCTCTAAGTAATAATCTCTATCGTCTTCAGCGAGTTGTGTTGGCTTTAAACTTCCATTTCTAATCGCTTCGACGTCTTTCATATGTTTTGGTACCCAAATACGTCCATCATTTCTTAATGACTCAGACATTAACGTGAGTTTAGACTGATGATCGCCAGAAACAGGAATACAAGTTGGGTGAATTTGTGTATAACAAGGATTTGCAAAGAAAGCGCCACGCTTATGTGCTTTCCATGCAGCAGTCACGTTACTTCCCATGGCATAGGTAGATAAGTAGAATGCATTACCATAACCACCAGTTCCTAATACAACAGCATGAGCTGAATGTCGTTCTATTTCCCCAGTTACCAAATCGCGTGCAATGATTCCTCTTGCTTTTCCATCTACAACAACCACATCAAGCATTTCATGACGTGTGTACATTTTTATTTTTCCACGACCAATTTGACGATTCATGGCAGAATAAGCACCAAGCAATAATTGTTGACCAGTTTGACCTTTAGCATAAAATGTTCTAGATACTAATACACCGCCAAAAGAACGGTTATCTAAAAGACCTCCATATTCTCTCGCGAAAGGAACACCCTGAGCAACACATTGGTCAATAATGTTCGTTGATACTTCTGCTAAGCGATATACATTTGCTTCTCTAGATCTGTAATCACCACCTTTTACAGTATCATAAAATAAACGGTAGGTTGAGTCACCATCACCTTGATAGTTCTTTGCCGCATTAATTCCTCCCTGAGCTGCAATTGAATGTGCACGTCTTGGAGAATCTTGAAAACAAAATGCTTTTACGTTATAGCCTAATTCGGCTAATGTGGCCGCAGCAGATCCGCCTGCTAAACCCGTACCAACAATTATAATGTCAATTAAACGTTTGTTAGCTGGATTAACCAGATTAATATCGTTTTTATATTTCGTCCACTTTTCAGCTAGTGGTCCTTTAGGTATTTTAGAATCTAAAGCCATATTTAGATGTGTTTTTAGTGATTAAAATAATGGAATAGCGCAATGAAAATAAATCCCAATGGGACACCAATTGAATAGACGTTCCCAAATCCTTTTAATCCCTTTGTGTATTTATTATTTGCTCCAACAGATTGGAACGAAGAATTAAAACCATGCAATAGATGTAGTGCCAAGAATACAAAGCCTAAGCAATATAATGCCACTCTCCAAATAGGTTCGAATTTATGCACGAGTTCTTCATAATACCTATAGCCTTCGCCATCTACAAGTAATCCAGACATATCACCAACGATATACTTTGTATTAATTTCTGGAATCCAAAAATCGATGAAGTGGATAATTAAGAATACCAGAATAAAGCCTCCACTCCAGATCATATTTCTACTGATCCACGTTGAATTATTGGATGGACTATTTTGAGCATAGCCAACAGCACGTGCTCTATTGTTTTTGATTTCTAGAACAAAGCCCATAACAAAATGAAAAATGACACCGAAAATAAGAACCGGTTGAAGTGCAAATTGCACCAAAGGATTAGTTCCCATAAAGTGCGATACTTCGTTAAAAGTGTCTGGGTTGATAACTGAAAGGATGTTAATTAAAAAATGCTGTAAAATGAAAACCATTAGGAAGAGTGCCGAAAGTGCCATGGCTATCTTTCTTCCAATCGACGAATTTAAAATTCCGCTCATTATAATTGTAGTTAATTATTTCTTCCACAAAGATAAGATTCGAGCGAGTCCTCAGCAAATTTTAAGACTTAAAATGATTATTTAGAATGGATTTAATTAAAAGTTGAATCTAGGATTTACTATCGAATTATAAATAGATCCAAATTGGTAGCTAAAACCGACACTTACAAAATAATTATAGCCGGATTGTAATTGTTGTTGTTGTAATAATAATTCTTCAAGCGAAATATCACCTGCTGGGAGATTAATTTGATCTCTGGTTATTCTATAGTTACCTCCAACATTAAAATTAAATCCTTTAAATACACGAATATTTGCACCAAGAAAGAACCCGAATGATTGCAAGGAAGTATCATTCAAATATTGATTAAAAGAGGCTTCTCCGTTTATATTTCCCCATTCCTGACGAACACTACCACCTAATAAAAAGGAATGCTGAAATAAGAGCTCTTTTTCCTCTGCAAAAACAGTGCGTTCAATATAATCGTTAAAAACCAAACCGTTTCTGTACGATAGAATGAGCTGTTTTTTGGCCGAGTCTTCATATTTAAAAAAATTGTATTCTATCGCAGGTCTCAATCTCCAAAACAAGTCATAATTACTAAAGGTAGAAGTGCCTATATTGCCAAAGAGACCATATGACCAATGATCGTTAATACTTAGTACGTCACTTATATTAAGTGATTTGTTATTATTGATTGCGACTATATCTTCACCATCAAAAGTAAAAGTCGATTTGTTTTCACTGAAACCAACCCTAAAGAAGAATTTGTTTTTTTCGGTTACTCGTCTTGCGGAAACATTAAAATTTAAGTTACTAGAATTATTAGATTCTTGGCCATCAAAAAACCCATTTGCACCAAAACGAAATACCCAATAATTCCATGGATCCTTTACTGTTGAGTTTTCAGATTCGGTTTCTGGTCCTGGGACATCTACTGAAACATTAGCCAAGTTGCCATTGGCTATCCAAAACCTTACCAGACCTAGTTTTATATATTCCATGGTTCGGTTTCTAACATCGTCTCGTGTCATGTTAGAATCTGTTGAAAACTGTAACTTGTAATTGATGTTCTCAAATTCATTTTTACCTATAAAATCAATATCGTACTGTCTTCCGCCGCTCCCATTTCGTTGTGTCACAAAAAACAAGTGAACATCACTTAAATCCTGATCTCTGACAAATTGAACATTCCCAAGATTTTGTCTAAGAAATGTATTGTCACAGATATTGCAATCGACAAATATTTTGAGATCATTATTCGATTCTTCTTGAGAAAAGGCATAAGAGGATAAGAATAATGCTAAGAGTAAAAGAGCGGACTTTAGCATGGTGTAATTTAGTTAGATTTAAAAAAGGGTCTCTTAATTTTTTTTAGATGGCCAAGAGGTGCTAATTTTTTATTTAATTCATGGTAAAACTAATGGTATATTCTTTAGAACATGTCAAAAAAATGTGAAAGAAATGTGAATAGTTTTAATCAAGCATACCTATTTTATTGGTAACGTTAAAATTTAAGGACTGTTTGAAACTAATGGTATTAATCCGCGAAGTCCCATATCAACCACTTGTTCGCCAACTTCTGGTTCATATTTACCATCGGCATTAACCTCGGTCCATTCAAAACTATCGTTAATAGAAAATGAAAGGGTCACAGTAATGTCTTGTGTTTCATTTCCGGTAATTGTAAAACCATTTTCAAATTCTCCAGTCACAACACAGGATCCCTGTGGGATTGGAGAAGTGGCAAATAAAGGGTTAGATACTGTGGTTGCGCCTTCGGGCGCCTGACCTTGCGTTGTAAAACCTAAGGCTTCAAATACCCAAAAACCTTGTTCCTTGTTGGCATTGACATCAATGATGTTTCCGTTCAGATTAAAAGAAGTGATATATGAATTGTATCCAACAAAACTTCCTAAGGTACCAGAAATATCAAGGCCATTGACACGTAAATCAATACCGCCTTCTTGATAAGCTAAAGACACCCTTACCCATTCATAATTTCCGATAGAAACCTCTGATAGAGGTACAATTAAAAATGTGTCATTATTTCCTGCAAAAACAGCATTTTGGAAATTGATAGCCTGTGTGCCTCCATCTGTGGTTTCATCACCTTCAAATATGACTTCACCTGTTCCTAAAGCCGTTGTAGCAGATGGCGCAAATTCTATGTAGTTGGCACTCATGCGATTTATTGTTGGTGTTTGGGCAGCATTACCAATCGGTACGGAGACAGGTTGACCGAGATTTCCTAATCGCTCCTGATCTGGATCAAATTTTAATTTAATGATTAAGTTAGGGCTATTCAGTGGTGGATTATCGGTAGAATTATCACTACACGACAATAACATACTAAAAATGAATAGAGCACTATATCTATAGACGTTCATTGATGATTTTTTAATAAAACTTATAAAAATCCTTTTTATTTTACGTCAAACGTTGTTTTTTCATCCCCTACTTGTATCGTATAGGTTCCTTTGGGTACATAATACCTACCGTTTTTAGCTTTGTTAATATCAATGCTTGTATTGTTTTTGAGCAATGCTTTTCGTCCCTTTTCCGTGAGTGTTAAATCATAGGCTGTATAGTTAAACCCTTTATCTGCTTTAATTTTCATTTCATTTAGCAAATCTCCATTTTCTGAGAATACTTTAATGGTTTTTTCGCCTGAAGCATTCGTGTAGAAGGTAATATCTACTTGAGGTTCGAAAGCATCAAACCATTTGCTCCAACTACTTCCCCAACGGGATGAATACCTTGTATTATTTACTTTGAATAAGGTGATCGATTTTGAACGCATATCATCATTCATTTGTTGTAATGGTGTAATATCCGTTTTATAGATACTTCTGCCATGAGTTCCTAACAATAGATGCTTTGCCTCTGGCTGAATTACGATATCGTGAATAGCTACGTTAGGGAGTCCTTTGCTAAAAACTTCCCAGTTTTGCCCACGATTGAAAGATATGTAAGCACCATTATCGGTTCCCAAATACAAAATGTTTTCATTTTCAGAATCCTCTCGAATTACATTTACAGGAGATGCCGGAATATTACCACTTATATCAATCCAGGTATTTCCATAGTCATCACTCATGTATGCATATACTTTAAAATCATCCCATCGATAGCCATTAAGAGTCACATACACACGTTCTTTTTGATGTTCTGAAGCCACGACGCGACTGACCCAAAGGTCTTTAGGTAGGGATGCTGAAATAGGAGTCCAACTTGCACCAGCATTTTTTGTCAATGCCACAACGCCATCGTCACTTCCAGTATAAATTAATCCAAATTGAAATGGAGATTCACTAATAGCACTTAGCGTACCATAAGCGACATTTCCTTTTCTTCCTCCATTGGTTAGGTCTTCACTAATGGCCGTCCAATCATTACCTTGATTCATAGAACGCATTAATTTGTTGCCTCCTAAATACAAAATATCTTGATTGTGCGGTGACAATAAAATTGGTGTTTGCCAATTAAAACGATATGGTGTTTCGCCTAACTCATGCTTGGGTTGAATGTAAGTTTGTTCTTCGGTTTCGAGATTCAATCTGAAGTAATTTCCAAATTGAAAACCGGTATATACAATGTTGTTATCTCTGCTATCAATTTGAACTTGCATGCCGTCACCACCCATTATACTTTTCCAAGGATATTGACCGCTCTGATGCCAACTTTTATTTTCTCTAGACGTGTGAGCTCCAACCCACACACCATTATCTTGTAAGCCACCATAGACGTTATATGGTTTCGCATTGTCGACATTAATGGCGTAAAATTGACCCACAGAAGGGGCGTTATTTTTAATCCAGTTCTCACCGTCATCATAGGTGATATTTACACCACCATCGTTTCCATTAATTAAATGATTCGGATTTTTGGGATTGATCCAAAGGGCATGATGATCGGCATGCACGTTCTCGGCACTAATAGACTTAAAAGTGTTCCCTCCATCTTTAGATTTTACGATAGGCACACCATAGATATATAAATGATCTGCATTATTAGGTGCAACATAGATATGTCCAAAATAGTAACCGTAACTATAGTAGATATCATCTAGGTAATCGGAATGTGTTTTTTTCCAGCTCATTCCGCCATCGATACTTTTATACACTTCAATTCCAATTACTGGTGTATCAAAGAGCATAGAATTAGCATCTTCCAAATACTTTGAAAGGTCAATAGGCTTCACATTTCCGCTACGAACCATTTGTTTGACATTGTCTGCGCGATATTTTTCTTGAAACCCATTCATTTTTAAATAGGCATTTAGCTTTTTATTATCTAGTGCTAAAAAGTCGGAAGTAGACATGGTTTTAAAGTCTTCTTTTGTCAACATATTTGTCGGTTCTTTTTTCTCTTCGGAAGCTCTTCGGAATTGACTATCGTGTACCGCATAAACGATATTGTTATCGTATACTGCCAGTCCAATTCTACCAACACCTTGACCCGTAGGAAAGCCGCTGTTATCTATGGATACTTTAGCCCATGAGTCACCTGCATCAGTACTTTTATAAATAGCTGAATTATTACCGCTACCATCAAAATTCCAGGCTTTTCTGTCTTTGGTCCATGATGACGCAAACATCAAATTAAAGTTGTTTGGATTGGTTTGAAGGTCAATAATACCGCTCATCTCATCTACAAATAATTTTTGCGACCATGTCTTTCCGCCATCAGTAGTTTTATAAATACCGCGTTCTTGATTTGGCGAATATAAATGGCCCGTCACACCTACTACTACTTCATCTGGATTATTTGGATTAATAAGAATACGACCAATATGGTGAGAATCTATAAGTCCCATATTTTGCCAGGTTTTCCCATTATCTGTAGATTTTAAAATACCAATACCAGCATAACTTGAGCGTGATGAATTGTTTTCTCCTGTGCCAACCCAAATAGTTCGATTGTTCCAATCTACTGCAATATCGCCAACATTTTGTGTCGGCGACGAATCTAATATGGGGTTAAATGTTGTCCCGTTATTTACAGTGTGCCATACACCTCCAGACGCATAACCTACATAGAATTCTGTTGGATTATCAGGATTGACTGCTAAATCAACTACACGGCCACTCATCACGGTAGGACCAATATTTTCAAAAGCTACATTTTTAACTAAAGAGGTTGTGGTGAATTGTTGTTTTTGAAGGAGTGCTTCTTCGATGATTGTTGATGAGGTCGCAGTTTGTTGTGCAATACTTACGGCAGAGACTAAAAAGAAGAAATAACAAATTTGTTTAAACATAATGGTTGGTTTTTTAGAACTCTAAAGATAACAAATATAGATGAGGAGAGTTTCGTTATAAAATGAAAAAAGGTGTCTTTTTAAAAAGACACCTTTTAAAATGATATTGTAATGATGTTTTTATTCTACAATAAACTTTTTACTTGTACTGGCATTGTCAGTATCAAGTTTGATAAAATAAACGCCGGTATTAAGTTGGCTGATGTTGATCTGGTTTAGACTTCCCGAGTTACTTAAATCTTGTCTAAGAACTAGTCTGCCTCGCACATCATATATTGTTGCTTGATCTAATTGTATTGCTGCACCACTTAAAATATTTAAATTGTTTTTTGCTGGGTTAGGATAAATAGAGATGTTTTCAGCAAGGAAATTATCATCTACACTTAGGTTTGAACAAGACGAGAAGGTCATCGCGTCTTCTCCACAAACAGGAGAATTTATGTTTCTTACCATCACGTCGTTGGCTCCGCCTAAATCACTATCACTCAAGTTTCGGTTGTTTTGACCAGGGCCAACTGCAAAATGCATGATAGCTCCCGGATCGATGATGTGTGCTAATTGATGTGCATGTCCAAGTTCATGAACTGCAACTGTTTCGAAGTCAACTTGCGATCCTACTGCAGGGTTAGGGCCAAATTGCCAATTGGTAGTGTCGTTAAAAACAATATCCAACTCAGTTACAAATACATCTAAACCTCCAGGAGATGTTGAACCACAAGCTCCAAATCTTGATGTATTTCTTCCTAAAACACCTCCAGGTAATTCGCCAGCATTATCAAATCTAATAATATTTATACCATCTGCGGCAACAACATCAACGGTTGTTACGGCACCAATATCCCAATTAATACCTGTTGTGCAAGACCATGTTTCAAAGGCTCTAATAAAAGAGGCGTTCGCGGCAGTATTGCCATCAAAGTCAGTATGCATTTGCCAAGTATAACCTCCTAATCCATTAACATCTACATGTTGTGACGGGAAGTCAAACGTTCCGTTACTAGGATTGATTTGAGAATAAAACACTTCAAGATTATCGATAGATATAGCTGTACCACCAGAAAATGGTTGTACTCTAATATCACCAGTTCCTGCTCTTGACGGAACTTCAACTACAATCACTGTATCTGACCAACTAACGGTTTGAGTTGGCAGTGCATCATAATATTGTGAACCACCAAAATTCGCATCTCTAAAGCCAATAACTCCTGGAATAGTTCCAAAACCAAAACCATTAATGGTAAGTTGGTCTTTTACACCTCCATTTACCGTAGCGGGTGTAAAGCCAGTAATAACAACCGCGCCAGCAACATCCCTATTAGCGTTAATGGCATTGACATCAAATTCTGAAATTTCAACTGGAGCACTATTAGTTAAACCTTGAAGTTCATTATAAAAGTTTTCCGTGATATTTTGTTTCGTCTGAAACGGATTATATGCCGTATTGGTAGTTAAATCATATTTATAAAATCCTTGTACTGAAGAAAATGGTTTATACTTTGTTTGTGCACTACCATTGCTTATAGTTACAGAGTTTGCGTGTAACATAAATACACCAATATCTCCAATATTTAAAGATAGACTAGGTGTTACAACTTCAGATTGTAAGCCTACGGTACCACCTGGAGTTATCACTTCAACAATTTCTGCCAAAGATTGACCTTTAAACACTTTATAAACTTCGACCGTATTAACAGTGTATATATTCATTTGGTTATCGTCCCAAAAGGAGGCTTTAGAAATCACCTTACCTTCAACAATTTGTGATGACGATTGCACCTGACTAGTTAATGGAACTTCATACAAGAATTCTTGAGCTCCTGAAACTCTTGTAATACCGATAACAAAACATAAGGTTAATATTAAGGTAGAGAATGTAATTTTTTTCATAGTCTAGATTTGAAAAGATTTTTATTATTTGCTTTTGCGCTAACAAATATAACGATTTGGAGATAATTTGAATTAACTAGTTAATCTAATTACCTTTACAGGAATGAAATTTAACAGTTCTAAGATACCTCATGTATGAGCACTGGTCTCAATAAAATTATTATGAGCTAGCTAGTATGGGTACTAAACACTTAATTTATTAAACAGATGAAATATCACAAAATAAACGCCAACCTTTTTATACAGAATCGTAAAAACTTTATGTCGAAAATGAAACCTAGCAGTCTCGCTGTTTTCAATTCGAATGACACCTATCCTATTAGTGCCGATAGTACTATGCCTTTTGAACAACATCGGGATATTTTTTATTTAAGCGGTGTTGATCAGGAAGAAAGTATCTTGGTATTATTTCCTGACTGCCCTAAGGAAAAGCATAGAGAAATTCTGTTTTTAAAGGAAACAAATGATCTCATTGCCGTTTGGGAAGGGGAGAAATTAACGAAAGAAGCGGCATTAGCAACAAGTGGTATTAAAACGGTTTACTGGCTTCAGGATATGGAGAAGATTATGTTCGAAATCATGACCCAATGCGATACGGTATACATAAATACCAATGAACATTATCGCGCATCAGTTGAAACGGAAACTCGAGAAGATCGTTTTACCAAATGGCTTAAAGATAAATATCCAGCGCATTCAGTTGCGAAGAGTAACCCAATTTTACAGCGTTTACGCTCAGTTAAAGATCAAGTTGAGTTAGATTTAATCCAGAAGGCTTGTGATATTACCGAAAAAGGGTTCCGTCGTGTTTTAAATTTTGTGAAACCAGATGTGTGGGAGTATGAGATCGAAGCCGAATTTATCCACGAATTTTTGTGTCGTCGTTCGAAGAAGTTTGCATATACACCGATTATCGCTTCAGGAAATAATGCCAACGTATTGCATTATATCGAGAATAATCAGCAGTGTAAAGCAGGAGATTTGATTTTAATGGATGTTGGAGCAGAATATGCCAACTATAGTAGTGATATGTCAAGAACCATACCTGTTTCTGGACGATTTACGGACAGACAACGTGCTGTTTATGACGCAGTAAACCGTGTAAAAAATGATGCTACAAAGCTGTTAGTGCCAGGTGCAGATTGGGCAGCATATCACGTTGAGGTTGGTAAGTTGATGACTTCAGAATTACTAGGACTTGGTTTGCTTGACAAAGCAGATATCCAAAATGAAGATAAAGATTGGCCTGCCTATAAGAAATACTTCATGCATGGGACGTCACATCACATGGGATTAGATACACATGATTACGGTATCTTAACAGAACCCATGCAAGCCAATATGGTATTTACTGTAGAGCCTGGGATTTATATTCCAGATGAAGGTTTTGGAATTCGATTAGAAGACGATGTGGTAATACGGGAAAATGGAGAACCGTTTAACTTGATGCGAAATATTCCAATTGAAGCTGAAGAGATTGAAGAATTGATGAATTCTTAATTGTAAAAACTATTTGAAAGAAGTCTAGAAATTTAAGTTCTAGACTTTTTTTATGGGATTTAAAAGTCCAATTCCGAGACACGTCACGAATGAAGGGATCACCCATCCTAAACTTTGCTGAGCAAATGGGATGTATTGAATAAATGCTTGTAAACCTTCAGACGGACTTACAAAACCAACCACATCGGGAATACTAAAAAGGAAAGTAACTAAAACTACAGATCTAAAAACAAAGGCTGTTGAAAAGCGTTCAGGAAGTACATTCAAAATAATAAGAACGATGGTAATTGGATAAATGAATAATAAAACCGGTACTGCCACCAAAATGATAGAGTTAAAATCAAGTTGACCGACTATAATGCCCAAGACACAGGCAATTATGGCCGTTATCACATAAACAGGTTTAGAATTATGAAGCAGACCTTTAAAATAATCGGCTGTTCCTGCAATGATACCAATCGCAGTGGTGAAACAGGCTAATGAAATTAAGATACTTAATACGGCATTTCCAAAACCTCCTAGTGAAGCCATACTAATGCCTCTGAGCAAATTGGCACGTTGCATATCACTGCTTAAATCGGTATTGATTGAGATTTCTGATCCGTAATATGCGCCAACTGAAATCAATCCAGCATAAATAATAAATAAGCCGAGTCCTGCAATCCACCCCGATTTCCTTATTAAAGTCCGTTTGGCTTCAAAGCTGGCATCAATTTTTAAATTTATTGAGATAATGATTACAGCTCCAACCACTACAGCGCCAATGGCATCAAAAGTCTGGTATCCCTCGAGTATTCCGCTTACAATGGGAGTTTGAATTTGGGATGTACTTGTGATCATTTCCGAAGACCATAAGCCAATTCCTATGACCATTAAAAGCATAATCACAATTAAAGGGGTTAAGAATTTACCAATGAATCCTAAGATTTTAGAACGGTTTAGCACAAATATTAAAACCAAAGCAAAATAGACAGCACTGGTTAATAAAGGACTCGTGCCAAAGTTTGGATGAATTGCAATTTCATGTGTTGCAGCGGCTGTTCTCGGTGAGGGTATGGCAACTGCAATTACATAAATGAGAATACAGTAAATGAGACTAAATTGTGGAGACACTTTTTTACCAAAGTCGTATAGTGTTCCTTGTAATTTTGCATGAGCTAAAATTCCAATAATTGGTATAATCACAGCAGTAATCATAAATCCAATCGTTACCCAAAACCAGTTTTCGCCGGCATTATAACCTAAAAGAGGAGGTAATAATAAATTGCCTGCACCAAAGAACAAGGAAAATAATCCGAAACTGGCAATAAGCAGGTTTTTTCTAGAAATCAAACAATTATTTTTTTAGTTAATGAAGTAGGATGACGTCATTGTATTATGATTTGAGTCAAATATAGTAAATTGTTAAGTGTGACATTCATTCAAATCCTATCTTTGTGTTCAATGATCTTAAAGTACAAAAACATACCCGTCTATTTTGAAGATATAGGAACAGGAAAAGTTGTGATTTTAATTCATGGTTTTCTTGAAAATAGTACGATGTGGCAGGGTATTATGCCCCAAATTAGTTTAACACATCGCGTAATTTGCATAGATCTTTTAGGTCATGGTCAAACAGGAAGTATAGGATATATTCATACCATGGAGGATATGGCTGAAGCCGTTATGGCAGTGCTAAATCATTTAGAAGTTTTTGATTATGTTGTTATTGGCCATTCTATGGGAGGCTATGTCGCTTTAGTTTTAGCAAAGATGAATCAAGAAGCCCTGCGCGGATTATGTCTTATGAATTCAACGTACAGAGCCGATGATGATGAGCGTCGAGACGTGCGAAGAAAAGCGAATAAGATGGTACAAACCAATTTTAGAAACGTTGTACGATTATCATTTACAAATTTATTTTCTGCGGCAAGTAGGATTACTTATAAAGATGAAATGGAGAACGCTTTAAATGATGCTCTAAAAACATCGCTTCAGGGGTATATGGCAGCGCAAGAGGGTATGATGGTAAGGCCTGATAGTTATGAATTTTTTAAAAGTTTAACTGCAAAAAAGTTAATAATTATGGGTTCTGACGATCCAGTTATAGATGGAGATCGTTTATTAAGGGAAACTAAGGATAGTGATATTATATGTCATGAATTACCTTATGGGCACATGAGTCATATTGAAAATAAATCAGAAATATCCTACATAATTATGCGTTTTATAGAATAAATATACTTTTAGACGCTTTTATTATCTTTTTTTTATATGTTTACAGTCCCCAAATTTGACAGCCATGAAAAAAACTACTAAAAATTCTAATCCTTTAAAGATTTACTGCGATATTTTTGGACACAATTATGAAATATCCAAGAAGGTGACCTCTCATGTAAAAGAGTACACATGTAAATGCTGTAAGCGACAGTTAACCACCAATGGTAATGGTAAGCTCACAGAGTTGACACCAAAATACCAAGAGATAAACGCCATCTTAGAGAAGATTTACGCACGAAGAATGGTTCGTTTACAGAACAAAACACTCACTTCATCGATATATTAGGGAAACATCTTACCTTACTCTATGGTTTTCATATATTTAGCTATCCTCTAATTTAATAACTAAAATCGTAGTATCAGGTGAAAAGTCTCTATTGTTCTATTTTTGGGCATCAATATGAAGTCTCAAAACACATTACGTATCATGTTAAAGAATACAAGTGTTCTCATTGTAATTCTCAAGTGACTACAAGCGGAAAGGGTGGATTAACACCACTAACTCCAAAACACAAAGAAATTAATTCAGTTTTAGAACGTATTCATAATCGACGTATCGATAGACGCAAACATAAAGTGTCCTCAGATATTAAAGAAAGTGCGATTCTAGATTTTACGCCCCATTTTTCATAGCATTCCAACCCTTAGCAATAATAGGTACAGCTTCTTCACCTCGGGTGATTAAGTGCATTCCTTTATTTTTTTCAGTGATAAAACCGATTACTGTTAGATTAGGATTACCCTTTATTTTTGGAAAATCTTCTTGTGAAATTGTCATTAATAACTCGTAATCTTCTCCACCATTTAATGCAATTGTTGTGCTATCGATATTGAATTCTTCACAAGTTGAAATTACTTGAGGATCTAAGGGTATTTTATTTTCATATATCTCAACACCCACGCCACTTTGCTTACAAATATGGATGACTTCCGAAGATAAACCATCACTAATATCAATCATTGATGTTGGTTTAACCTGTAATTCTTTTAAAAGTTTAACGATATCTTTTCTGGCCTCAGGTTTTAATTGTCGCTCAATAATGTAAGTGTAAAGTTCTAGGTCTGGCTGGCTTTGAGGATTTACCTTAAACACCTCTTTTTCACGCTCTAATACTTGCAATCCCATATAAGCAGCACCTATATCACCGGTAACTACGACGAGATTATTTGGCTTTGCTCCATTTCTATATACTAGGTCTTCTTTTTCGGCTTCACCAATAGCCGTTATCGAAATAATGAGTCCAGTTGTAGATGAGGTTGTATCTCCACCAATGACATCTACATTATAAAGTTTTGCTGCAGTTTCAATACCATCATATAATGCCTCTATCGCTTCCAATGGAAAACGATTAGATACAGCAAGAGATACAGTAATTTGAGTTGCGTTGGCATTCATTGCATAAACATCGCTTAAATTCACAACTACAGCTTTATAACCCAAATGCTTTAGCGGCACATATGATAAATCAAAATGAATATTTTCAACAAGCAAATCGGTTGTTACAACAATTTGTTTGTCTCGAACGTCAAGCACGGCAGCGTCATCACCAATACCTTTAATCGTTGACTTCTGAGTAATATCAAAACCTTTAGTTAAATGCTCAATGAGTCCAAATTCTCCAAGTTGTTCTAAAGAGGTACGTTGTGGGTTTTTATCTTCTATCATACTGCAAAAATAGTTGCTTTTTTTCTAAGGTTCCGCTAGATCATTAGATTTTTTAATGGCTATCGCGTACAGATACCGTGTATTTCATCGAAAAAATACGCATTATAACGATTTATAGCTCTAGTTTACTTAAGTTAGTTTTCCCAAATCGTACTACCTATGCATATTACCACAACCAGCGAGATGACTTGCTCTGTTTTTGGCCATAATTTAAAGCGTTCTGCAAAACATAAAGAATGTTCTGAGGTCTTGATTTGTAAAACATGTAAGTCTGAAGTTTTAATTGACATGAAAGGGGAGTTTGAAAGTCTTCCCATAAAAAACAAAGCGATTAAAATAGCATTGAGACAGCTTTTTCTTCTTGAGAGTCAGTATTCGCGTAAGCGATTTTCAGCATAAAAATGAACTAACCACTTTGTTTTCAATTTAGTCTATTCAATTTCGCTTCAGAATAAGATAATTCTATGCTATTATTTCCTAATATAATGTTAGGACATATGGATTAACACTCCTTATGTCATATATTTGCACTCTATTTAGATAAAATCTATATAAGAGATGATTAAAGTATCAGATACAGCTAAAAAGAAAGTCATTGAGCTTATGAGTGACGATGGCTTTAACACCACTACCGATTTTGTTAGGGTAGGTGTAAAAAGTGGTGGATGTTCTGGGTTATCATATGATTTAAAATTTGATAAGGAACAAAAAGTTGATGACAAAGTCTTTGAAGATAACGGTGTTAAAATTATCGTTGATAAGAAGAGCTTTTTATATTTAATAGGAACAACCTTAGAGTATTCAGGCGGTTTAAATGGTGCAGGCTTTGTGTTTAATAATCCTAATGCCAATAGAACCTGTGGTTGTGGAGAATCATTCTCACTTTAAAAACGATTTATGAGCAATAAATATACAGAAGACGATCTTCGCGAAGAATTAAAAACAAAAGAATACGAATACGGGTTTTATACAGACATAGAATCTGAAACGTTTCCTATTGGGTTAAATGAAGATATTGTGCGTGCAATTTCTAAGAAGAAAGAAGAACCAGAATGGATGACAGAATGGCGCTTAGAAGCATTTAGTGCGTGGAAAGAAATGGCTGAGCCTGAATGGGCAAATGTTCATTATAAAAAACCCGATTTTCAATCTATTGCTTATTATTCTGCTCCAGTTGCCGTAGACCCAAATAAAACATTAGACGATGTAGACCCTGATCTATTAGCAATGTATAAAAAATTAGGGATTTCGGTAGATGAACAGAAGAAAATGAATAATGTAGCGATGGATATTGTTGTCGATTCAGTTTCTGTTGCAACGACATTCAAAAAGACATTAGGAGAAAAAGGTATTATTTTTATGAGTATTTCCGAAGCTATTAAAGAACATCCGGAATTAGTAAAAAAATATTTAGGGACGGTAGTTCCGCAGAAAGATAATTTTTATGCCGCTCTAAACAGTGCTGTATTTAGTGATGGCAGTTTTTGCTACATTCCAAAGGGTGTGCGGTGCCCAATGGAATTATCAACTTATTTCAGAATTAATCAAGCAGGAACTGGCCAGTTTGAGCGTACACTTGTGATTGCAGACGAGGGGAGTTATGTAAGTTATTTAGAAGGCTGCACAGCACCAAGTCGTGATGAAAATCAATTACATGCGGCCGTTGTTGAATTGATCGCCTTAGATGATGCAGAAATTAAATATTCTACGGTACAAAACTGGTATCCTGGTAATGCTGAAGGTAAAGGTGGCGTATATAATTTTGTTACCAAAAGAGGCTTGTGTGAGACAAACGCAAAAATTTCATGGACACAAGTAGAGACTGGAAGCGCCGTGACTTGGAAATATCCATCATGTGTACTAAAAGGTGATAATTCTGTCGGTGAATTTTACTCTATTGCGGTAACAAATAACCATCAGCAAGCAGATACAGGTACTAAGATGATTCATCTTGGTAAAAACACAAAATCTACAATTATTTCGAAAGGGATATCTGCAGGGAAATCTCAGAATTCATATAGAGGTCTAGTTCAAATTAGCTCAAGAGCTGATAATGCCCGAAACTTTTCACAGTGTGATAGTTTACTGATGGGAAATGAATGTGGAGCACATACCTTTCCGTATATAGAGGTCAAGAATAAATCTGCGCAAATCGAACATGAAGCAACAACAAGTAAAATTGGAGAAGATCAGATTTTCTATTGTAACCAACGAGGTATTTCTACCGAAAAGGCCATAGCCTTAATCGTAAATGGATTTAGTAAAGAAGTGCTTAATAAATTGCCTATGGAATTTGCAGTTGAAGCTCAAAAATTATTAGAGATTAGCTTAGAAGGTTCAGTAGGATAACACAAAAATTATGAAAAAAATAATTGTAATATGTATGATGTTTACAGTTATAGTAAGCTGTAAAGACGAGAAAAAAAGTGATGCTAGTGATACAACGTCATCAAATCAATCAGAAATAGGCGAAGACGGTAAAACTGCCAAGCAAAGTGATGGATTGATTGCTATTCATGGAAAATTTCTTTTTGTAGAGCAGGACAATGCAGCCGTTTTGCAAACCGCTACTCAGATGTATGGTGTCATTATAAATGATAAATTGACAGATCTGAATGCGCAAGTGGAACAATTGAAAACGGATCCATATCAAATGATACCAGTTACTGTTCGTGGTCGTATTATTAAAAATGAAGGCGTAAAAGACGAATGGGAAAATAAAATAGAAATTAAAGAAATATTAAAAGTTTCAAAACCAGAGTTGGTAGAAAACGATGTTATCAAATTAGGAACAAAATAGCTATGTTAAAAATAAAAGATTTACACGCAAGCGTTGAAAATAAAGCAATTTTAAGAGGAATTAATTTAGAAGTTAAACCAGGAGAGGTTCATGCAATTATGGGACCAAATGGCTCAGGAAAAAGTACGCTAGCCTCAGTAATTGCAGGTAAAGAAGAATATGAAGTGGATAAAGGACAGATTCTTTTAGAGGGTGAAGATATTGAAGAGTTAGCTGCCGAAGAACGCGCACACAAAGGTGTGTTTTTATCATTTCAATATCCTGTTGAAATTCCAGGAGTGAGCGTTACTAACTTCATGAAAACGGCTATCAATGAGACAAGAAAAGCAAAAGGTTTAAACGACATGCCAGCTAATGAGATGTTGAAATTAATTCGTGAAAAAGCTGAATTGTTAGAAATCGATAGAAAATTCTTGTCACGTTCGTTAAATGAAGGCTTTTCCGGTGGAGAAAAGAAGCGTAATGAAATTTTCCAGATGGCGATGTTAGAACCAAAATTAGCCATATTGGATGAAACAGATTCAGGATTAGATATTGATGCTTTGCGTATTGTTGCCAATGGAGTGAACAAACTAAAAAGTAAGGATAATGCTGTAATTGTAATAACACACTATCAGCGCTTGTTAGATTATATCGTTCCAGATTTTGTGCATGTTTTGTACAATGGGCGAATTGTAAAATCGGGAACTAAAGAACTAGCGCATGAGTTAGAAGAAAAAGGGTACGATTGGATTAAAGAAGAAGTAAACGCATAAACTAGTTGTAAGGTTTATGTTGTGAATTGTATTTTACTTTCATACCGAACCTAAGAAACTAAACATTGTAAAACATGGATTTAAAAGATAAACTAGTATCTTCATTTATGGCATTTGAGAACACAATCGATGTGGAGGCATCGGTTCATGATGTGCGAAGTGAAGCAATAAAGGCATTTGAGAGCAAAGGATTTCCATCGAAGCGTGATGAGGCTTGGAAATACACCTCACTAAATGCCGTATTAAAACACGATTATAGTGTATTTCCAAAGCAAGAAAATGCAGTAGAATATAGCGATGTTAAAAAGTATTTTATCCATGATATCGATACCTATAAAATTGTGTTTATTGATGGGAAATATTCCTCTCATTTGTCTCAAACCACACATGATGGAATTGACGTATGCTTAATGTCGGCAGCGTTATCAAAACCAAAATACAGATTAGTCATTGAAAACTACTTTAATAAAGCAGCCACTAAAGAGAGTCTGACTTCATTGAATACTGCGTTCTCTCAAGAAGGCGCTTATATTCACATTCCGAAGAATAAGTTAGTAGAAAAACCAATACAAATTATTCATTTCTCAACAGGAAATGAATCTGCCTTAATGCTTCAACCTCGAAACTTGATTGTAGTAGATGAAAATTCTCATGTTCAAATTATTGAACGTCATCAGAGTTTGACTGATAATCCAGTGCTAACAAATAGTGTGACTGAAATTTTCACTAATAAGCGCGCCATTGTTGATTATTATAAAATTCAAAATGACAAACAAAATGCGTCTTTAATCGATAACACATTTATCAAGCAAAAACGCGAAAGTCATGCATCTGTTCATACCTTTTCTTTTGGTGGTCAATTGACGCGCAACAATCTAAATTACTATCAGGAAGGAGAGCGTATAGACTCGACATTAAAAGGGATTACGATTATTGGTGATAAACAACATGTAGACCACAACACTTTAGTGCATCATATAGAACCAAATTGTGAGAGCCATCAAGATTATAAAGGAATTTTTGGAGATCAATCTACAGGTGTTTTTAATGGAAAAATTGTGGTTGACAAAATCGCTCAAAAAACAAACGCCTTTCAGTCTAATAATAATATTTTATTAAGTAATAAGGCTTCAATTAACACAAAACCTCAGTTAGAGATTTTTGCCGACGATGTGAAATGTTCTCATGGATGTACCATTGGACAGTTAGATGACAGTGCTATGTTTTACATGCGTTCTCGTGGAATTCCAGAAAAAGAAGCGAAAGCCTTATTGATGTTCGCCTTTAGTAACAACGTTTTGAACTCGGTGAAAATTCCTGAAATCAAACAGCGTATTACAAAGATTATTGCAAAGAAATTAGGTGTTAATATTGGGTTTGATTTATAATGAATAATACAATAGAACATATTAAATTTAACGTCGATAAAATCAGAGAAGATTTCCCAATCTTAAACCGCAAGATAAATGGAAAACCCTTAATATATTTTGATAATGCGGCAACGTCTCAAACACCTAAACAGGTCATTGATGTAATTGTTGATTACTACTCGAATTATAATGCCAATATCCATAGAGGTGTTCATACCTTGAGTCAAGAAGCAACCGACTTATATGAAGGCGCACGATTAAAACTTCAGAACCATTTTAATGCGAAACATAGCTATGAAATTATTCTAACCTCTGGAACCACTCATGGGCTTAATTTGGTGGCGAACGGATTTTCAAACTTACTAGATAAAAATGATGAGGTTCTTGTTTCTGCTCTAGAACATCACAGTAATATTGTGCCATGGCAAATGCTTTGTGAACGCACGGGTGCGACCTTAAGAGTCATTCCAATGAACCAGGAAGGCGAGTTGATTATGAGTGACTATGAGGGTTTACTCTCTGAGAATACAAAACTGGTTTTTGTGAATCATATTTCTAATGCTTTAGGAACCATTAATCCTATTCAGGATATCATATCTAAAGCTCATGAGGTTGGAGCTGCAGTAGTTGTAGATGGCGCTCAATCTTGTCCGCATATCAAACCAGACCTTCAAGCTTTAGATGTTGATTTTTATGTTTGTGGTGCTCATAAAATGTGCGGTCCAACAGGCGTGGGTATGCTTTATGGTAAAAAAGAATGGCTTGAAAAATTACCACCATATCAAGGTGGAGGAGAAATGATTGACCAAGTAACTTTTGAAAAGACCACTTATGCTGGCTTACCACATAAATTCGAAGCTGGAACACCAAATATTTGTGGTGGGATTGCTTTTGGAGCTGCCATAGACTACATGAATGACATAGGTTTTGATCGTATCGCACCTTATGAACAGGAGTTATTAGAATACGCTACCAATCAATTATCCCAAATTGAAGGTCTAAAGATTTACGGAACCGCCAAAAACAAAACGTCCGTAATTTCTTTTAATATTGAAGGGGTTCACCCTTATGATATAGGTACTATTTTGGATAAAATGGGAATCGCAGTCCGCACAGGTCATCATTGTGCACAACCCATAATGGACTACTATAAAATTCCAGGAACGGTTAGAGCTTCGTTTGCATTCTACAATACAAAAGCTGAAATTGATGCTTTGGTGGCAGGCGTGAAGAAAGCAAAAATGATGTTATCTTAGTTTTTTTAACTAAAAGTTTGATAAACACCTGCTTAGGTGTTTTTTTTGTTTTTGAAGTTTTTAACTTTCGTACTTTTTGTCGAAAAAAAACAGTTTTTTGTTAAAATTTTATTAAAAAATTATATATTCATCAGGATTTCTAACTAAAACATACAAAAAATGAAAAAACTTTTTTTGAGCTTAGCCGCTCTAGCCCTGATTTTTACATCATGTGAATCCGACAAAAATGATATGCTGCAAGAGCAGAGTAAAATTGATATGAGTGATTTCTTTGTTTATACCGATTCTGATAATGGAGAGCAAAGCAGAAATGGTTTTACACCATGCCATTCTATGACCAATTTAAATAGGCTACTTGAAGAGGACCCAGGGCTCTATAAAAAGATGTATAACATTGAATACAATACAAGAAAATTTGCTACAAATGCTTATCGTCCAGGAAATGGAAATGGAAATGGTGGTGGACCTGGTGGTGGAGACGGCGGAGGCGGAGGAACTCCTGATGACTTAGGTGTTATTACTATTCCGGTATATGTACATGTAATCTATAGCAACGCTCAACAAAATATCAGTAGCACTCAAATAAATTCTCAAATGTCTGTTTTAAATGACGATTTTAGAGCAGCAAATAATGATGTAAATCAAGTGCCTGGAGAATTTGCAGGTTTGGTTGCCGATACAGAAGTTCAATTCAGTTTGGCAGGCACATATAGATATCCAGATGATAGAGGCTCTTGGGGAACCAATGATGCAATGAAAGCGGCCTATCCTCCAGTAACACCGGAAACTCACTTAAATATTTGGGTTTGTAATATTGGTGGTGGAATTCTTGGTTATGCGCAATTTCCGGGAGGGCCAATAGCTTCAGATGGTGTTGTAGTTTCACCTCAATATTTTGGAACGACAGGATTTGTGTCAGCTCCTTTTGATGGTGGAAGAACATTAACGCATGAAGTAGGTCACTATTTAAATTTGCGTCATATTTGGGGAGATGGAAGATGTAATAGAGATGATTTTGTGTCAGATACTCCTACATCAGATGCTCCTAATTACGGCTGCCCTTCATACCCAACTGTGAATTGCAGATCTAATGACATGACCATGAATTATATGGATTATGTTAATGATGATTGCATGTACATGTTCTCTTCAGGTCAAAAGACACGAATGAGAAGTGTATTTCAATCGGGAGGACCAAGAGCAGGAATGGCCAATTAGAATAAAAGTAAATTGTTACACGCAAAGAAAGGATGTCAGTTTTGACATCCTTTTTTATTACATTTAGGATTAGCATGACTTTGGCTTCTTTTTTGTAATATTACTATTGAACTTAAATTTATTAATAATGAAATTTATAATTAGCCTTTTCATAATGCTGATTTCAGCTAAGGAGTGTGATCAAAAAAAAGCACAAATGACAACTAATGTAACTACCGAAATGGCCGAAAGAACAATTCAAGATAGCACAACAGTTACGTATCAAGCGATTACAAGAGGCTTTTTTCTGAAAATTAAAATTGAAGGGGATTCCATTAGCTATACTAGTGATAATATGCTTAAACTTTGGAATACTTATCAAATGCCGCAGGAAGAAAAAGAAGCGTTCTATAAATTACTTAATGAAACGGATGAGAAATCAATAGCAGACTTAAAGCCTCTATCAACTTCATTTCAATATGATGCCGCTGCTATGGCCTATCTTGAAATAGCAAAAGGGGACGAGATTTATAAAACCGACCTTTTTGATCATGGAAAACCTCCAAAACCAATACACGATATTGTAAATAAAATACTATCTATTAAATCCATGATGGAGAAACAATAGAGATATTGTATCTTTGCAGGTATTATTTTCAAAGCTTTTTTAGCTGAAAAATTTATTGTTAAGATGACCATTGCAGAAATACAAGAAGAGATTATAGATGAATTTTCAATGTTTGAAGATTGGGAAGAGCGCTATCAATATATGATAGATTTAGGTAAGACCCTACCGCTAATTGACGAACAGTTCAAAACTGATGAGAATATTATCAAAGGATGTCAAAGTAAAGTTTGGGTACACGCAGAAATGCAAGATGATAAAGTGGTGTTTACTGCAGATAGTGATGCCATTATTACAAAAGGAATTATTGCTATATTAATTCGTTCCTTTTCTAATCAACACCCAAAAGATATTATTGAAAGTAATACCGATTTTATTGACCAAATAGGATTAAAAGAACATTTATCTCCTACTCGTGCAAACGGATTGGTAAGTATGATTAAACAAATCAAAATGTATGCGCTCGCATACCAAACCCAAATAAATTAGCTACATATGAGTGAAGCAACATTAGATACAAACTTATTAGGAGAAAAAATAGTAAGAGTACTCAAGACTATTTTCGACCCCGAAATTCCTGTAGATATTTATGAATTAGGACTTATCTATGATGTTTTTGTGAATGAAGATTACGATGTCAAAATCTTAATGACATTAACCACTCCAAACTGTCCGGTAGCAGAGACATTGCCATTAGAGGTCGAAGAAAAAGTAAAATCTTTAAATGATGTTAAGTCCGCTGAAGTGGAAATCACATTTGATCCACCATGGAGTCAGGACTTAATGAGTGAAGAAGCAAAATTAGAATTAGGAATGTTATAATATGGCTGAAGATATTATAAATCGAGTTGCTTTAAGTAAGTTGATGGTCGTTGATCTCGAAGACTACTATCCAGCAGGTTTGCGTTTTGTTTTTGATATTAAAGATTGGCTGTATGAAGGTTTCGTGCTTAAAGAAAAAGAGTTTAGACAGCAAGTCAAAGATTATGATTGGAAGCAACATCAAGATCAATTTGTAGTACTCACTTGTTCTACGGATGCAATTATTCCTGCTTGGGCATTTATGTTAATGACACTCGAATTACAGCCTTATGCACGTAAAGTTTGTATTGGAGATTTAGAAGCGCTTGAGTCGTCAATTTATCAGGACATTATAACAAATTTAGATGTTTCGCCATATCAAGATAAACCTCTTATTATAAAAGGATGTGCAAATAAACCAGTGCCTACAAATGCCTATTTAATGCTCTCTGCGAAATTAAAATCAGTGGCCAAATCAATTATGTACGGAGAAGCTTGTTCTGCCGTGCCACTTTTTAAAAGAAAATAAATTCTCGGTGTAATGTGACTTAAAATGTTTTTAGGTGTCTTATTGTTAGAATAAAATACCAAAATTTCATTTTGATGCAAATTCTTGGTGTTCAAATCACTAATCAATTATATTTGCATATTTAAGAATTATAAAAATTAATATTATGACTAAAAAATTACTTTTAACCGTGGCGGTAATGCTTTCAATTTCATTTGGTTTTTCTCAAACGAAAGAGGAATTAAAAGCACAAAAAGCCGAAAAACAAGCTGTTGCTGACGCAGCTCAATCAGAGGCTGATGCGCTACAAGCACAAATAGATGCACTCCCAGGTTGGAGAGTTGGTGCTTTCGGTGTTATTGGAGGAAGTTTATCGAACTTTAGTAACTGGTATGCTCAAGGTGCTCCTAATAACTCCTCGGGAAATATTGGATTTACAGTAAATGGATATGCGAATTTAATTGAAGAGAATTTCTTTTGGAGAAACGCATTAACAACGAACTTAAACTGGACAAAATTAGATAACAAAGACACTGAATTCGATAGTGATAAGTTTGAACCAACAACAGATGTGTTTAATATTTCATCTTTATACGGAAGAAACATTACGTCTAAATTAGCTGCTTCTGCACTATTGGAATACAGAACTACTGTTTTGAATAATTTTAATAACCCTGGATATTTAGATGTAGGTATTGGTGCAACTTGGACACCGATTGAAAATTTAATCGTGGTTATTCATCCATTGAACTATAACTTTGTATTCGCAGATAATGACAATGTATTTGAGTCCTCTTTAGGTGCTAAGATTGTTGCCGATTATACAAGACAAATTGGAGCCGTGAATTTTAAGTCCAATTTATCGATGTTTCAAAGCTATAAGAGTGGAGATTTATCTAACGTAACCTGGACCAACTCATTTAGCTATACACTGTGGAAAATGATTGGTGTTGGTTTTGACTTCGGATTAAGAAGCAATAAGCAAGAAGCACTTAATTTCGCTTTAGGTAATTATGATGCAACAGCAGTTCCAGCTCAAACTGAACCAACATTTGATAATGTAGATAATGAATTACAAACATACTATACTTTAGGATTGACTTACAAATTCTAAAACGGACTCGTTTGATATAAATAAAAAAGCATCCCGAAATTATCGGGATGCTTTTTTATTTAGCAAGAGTTTTTTATTCTTCCTCCGAATAATCTGGATATAAGAAGTGATTATAAGGAAAGCGTGTCACATGAATCTCTCTCACTTCATCATACACCCGCTTTTTAAAGACATCTAAATTCTTTTTATTTAAAGCAGAAATGAATAAGGCATTATTCCCCACACGATTCATCCATGTGTTTTTCCACTCTTCAAGAGAATAATGTAATGACGTTCTTTCTGTTATAAGGTCATCATCATCATAAGGCTCAGGACTATAAGCATCTATTTTATTAAACACCATAATGGTGGGCTTATTTGAGCAGCCAATTTCACCAAGTATTTTGTTTACAGATTCAATGTGTTCTTCAAAATTAACATGGGAAATATCCACAACATGAAGCAATAAATCAGCCTCACGAACCTCGTCTAAAGTACTTTTGAACGAATCTACTAACTGAGTAGGAAGCTTTCTTATAAATCCAACAGTATCTGTCAATAAGAATGGTAAGTTTTGAATCACTACTTTTCTCACCGTTGTATCCAAGGTGGCAAACAGTTTATTTTCGGCAAATACCTCACTTTTACTAACCACATTCATTAGTGTAGATTTACCTACATTGGTATAACCTACTAAAGCGACGCGAACCATCTTACCACGATTACCACGTTGAACCGCCATTTGTTTATCAATAGTTTTTATTTTGGCTTTTAGCAATGCGATTTTGTCTCTAACGATACGTCTATCCGTTTCTATTTCAGTTTCACCTGGTCCACGCATACCAATACCACCTTTTTGGCGCTCGAGGTGAGTCCACATCCCTTTTAATCGAGGTAATAAGTATTCACATTGTGCTAATTCAACCTGAGTGCGAGCATAACTAGTCTGTGCACGCTGAGCAAAGATATCTAAGATTAAGTTTGTGCGATCTAAAACCTTAACATTTAGTATTTTACTAATATTTCGTTCTTGAGCTGCAGACAATTCATCGTCAAAGATCGCTGTCCCAACATTATTCGACTCAATATACTGTTGTACTTCTTCCATTTTCCCTGAACCAATAAAGGTTTTGGGGTTAGGCATATCCATTTTCTGAGTAAAGCGCTTTAAGACTTCACCACCAGCGGTGTAGGTTAAAAACTCCAATTCATCTAAATACTCTTTAGACTGTTCTTCATTTTGATCTCTAGTAATAACACCAATTAGTACTGTTTTTTCAAGCGCTATATTTTTTTTTTCAATCATATATTTGAATATTCAACAAAGTTACATAATTGAATGTTCGCCTATTGCATTTTAAAACTTAAATTTGTGTTGTGGATTCTCAAGACTTAAAAACTACGATATACACTATTGCTTTTTATAATCTCGAAAACTTATTCGATATTTATAATGATGTTACAAAATATGATGATGATTTTTTGCCGAGAGCTCAAAAACGTTGGACTAAAAAGCGGTATGATCAAAAAATCTACAAACTAGGTCAAGTAATTTCAAAAATAGGATTCGATGTGACTCAAAAACCTCCGGCAATTGTTGGATTAGCTGAGGTTGAAAACAAGAACGTCCTCAGAGATTTAATTGAAAGTAATGACCTAAAACCTTATGACTATGATTTTGTACATTACAATTCACAAGATGAAAGAGGTATAGACGTTGCTTTAATCTATGATAAAACAGTCTTTAAATTAGAAAGTTCCAAAACGTTTTCAATTTATTTAGAAGATGAGATAGGAGATCAAGATTATACCAGAGATATTTTGCTTGTATCTGGGATTCTGCATTCTGAAAAAGTATATTGTATTGTCAATCATTGGCCATCTAGACGCGAAGGCGAACAGGAATCTCGTCACAAACGTTTGAAAGCAGCACATAAGGTTATCGATATTATAGATCAAATAAAACAAGAGGATCTGGGAGCTAAAATATTGGTCATGGGAGACTTTAATGATAACCCTAGTAATGACAGTATTAAATTCTTGACCCAACAAGGACAGCTATACAATCCTATGGAAACCTTGCTGTCATATACAAGAGGAACACTTAACCACAACTTCCAGTGGAACTTGTTCGATCAGATACTTTTTACTACTAATTTTTTTGAAACTAAAAATAACAGTCTAAAGTTTGATGATGCTAATATTTATGACGAGAAATTCTTAACCCAATATAAAGGTAAATTTAAGGGCCAACCGTTTAGGACCTTCGTTGGAAAGAAATACAAAGGCGGCTATAGTGATCACTTTCCTGTTTATCTTCAACTTGACATAACTGAATAATAAGTATACAAGGTCTTTTTTCTTTTTGTCGATTATAATTGCGGTTCATCTATTATAACAATGTTAACGGTTTGTTAACTATCATTTTTTTTATCTTCGGTTACTTATAGGAGTCGCAAGGTAAAGACTTTTTAAGGTCGAAATTATTCCCTTTTGCCCTTCGGAATAAACTTAAGACACTAACTATCAATTAATTAAAATAATTTAATAGCATTCATTCACATGAAAAAAATTATTCTCTCGTTATCATTCCTTTTTGCTTTTTCAATTTGGTGTGCTGATGCACAAATCACTTCCTATCCATATTTAGAAGATTTTGAATCAGGCGATGGTGGCTGGTTAGCCGACAACACAAATGGTGGCACTTGGGCTTTAGGCGCTCCGGCCGCTGGTGTAATTAACAGTGCGGATTCAGGGTCAAATGCCTGGGTAACGAATTTAACAGGGAACTATAATAACAATGATGATTCTTTTGTAGTAAGTCCTGTATTTGATTTAACGAGTTTAGCAGCACCATCAATAGAGCTGAGTGTATGGTGGAATTCAGAGTTTAGTTGGGATGGGATGGTTTTACAATCCTCGATAGATTCTGGAGCTAGTTGGCAAAATGTCGGTGCATTTGGCGATCCAAACAACTGGTATACCGACAATACTATAGCAGGTAATCCAGGAGGACAACAGGAAGGTTGGACAGGACGTGCTGGTTCAGGATCTGGTGGATGGGTTGTAGCTCGTCATGCATTGACAGGATTAGCAGGCGAGTCAAATGTTATTTTAAGAGTAGCCTTTGGTTCAGATGGTTCTGTACAAGATGAAGGGGTAGCTTTTGATACCGTTTCGATATTTGATGTTACATGTCCGGAGCCAACAGGTATAACAATTAGTGGTATTACATCAACTACGGCAGATATTAGTTGGACCGCAGCAGGATCAGAGACGAATTGGGAAGTTGTAGTACAGCCATTAGGGACGGGAGTTCCGACAGGTCCAGGTGTCTCGACGACTAACAATCCATATACAGCAACAGGCTTAGCGGCAGTAACAGATTATGAGGTTTATGTACGCGCAGATTGCGGAGCTAATGGCTTTAGTAACTGGGTAGGAGCAGTAAACTTTTTATCAGCATGTGATGTATTTACACCAGATTACTTAGAGAGTTTTACAACGATAATTCCAAACTGTTGGGATGAGGCTAGTGATGGAGATGCCACGACAGGTCCTCAAGGATTAGGTGCAGGAGATTGGAATCAGGACGGATTTTTAAATAACGGTTTTGAAGGAGCTTACTCTATAAATTTATGGTTGGCAGCAAAGAGTGATTGGATTTTATCACCACAATTTGATTTAACAGGTGGACCATTTCAGGTCGACTTTGATTTTGGGATCATGCAGTTTGGTAGTAGCGACAATGCAGGAACCTTAGGTTCAGATGATACGGTACAATTATTAATAAGCACAGATAACGGAGGGACATGGACAAGTTTAGTAACCTTTGATAATACCAGTACAGTACCGGCAACAGGGACACAGGTTGTTTTTGATTTAACGGCTTATTCAGGACAGATTGTACAGTTTGGTATTTTAGGTTCAGAGGGTACAGTTGATGATCCAGAGGATAACGAGATATTTGTAGACAATTTTAGAGTACGAGCTATTCCGTCATGTCAGGAGCCAACAGGATTAACATTGGCTAATGTTACGGATACATCGGCAGATATAGGCTGGACACCAGGAGGCGCAGAGGCTTCATGGGAAGTTGCAGTACAACCACAAGGCACAGGTGTTCCAACAGGAGCAGGTCTAGCCACAACCAACAATCCATATACAGCGACACCATTAACACCAAGTACAGCCTATGAGGTATGGGTACGTGCAGATTGTGGTGTAGATGGATTAAGTAGCTGGATAGGTCCTATAAACTTTACGACCTTAAATACCCCACCACCACCACCAGTGGGAGTGACGTGTGCTTCAGGCTCATCGTCATTTATTTTCACAGAGAATTTTGATCAGGATCCACCAGCAGGATGGACAGGTACGGGATTTGATGGTAGTGATGGTAATTGGGATATAACAGCAGCAGGAGCGAACTCATTTGGTACAGGTCCAGCAAACGCTTTTGATGGCGGTGCAGGGACACACTTAGAGTATGAGGCTTCCGGGAATTCATCAACAATTGCTTCGGCTATAAGTCCAGCGATTGATTTAACAACAGCTTTAGATGGTGCAGAGCTATCCTTTTTCTTCCATGCTTTTGGAGACGATATGGGAACTTTGAATGTTGGGATATCCAATGATGTAGCAGGACCGTTTACAAATGTATTCACATGGATAGGCGATTTACAGACTTCAGATGCAGAAGCTTGGGTTCCTGTAGGGATCAACATAGATGCTTATTTAGGTCAGGTTATCTATTTAGAGTTTAGTTATGGTGGAGCAGGAACAGGATTTGAAGGAGATATGTCTATTGACTTTATCCGTGTAGAGTCTTGTGGAAACTTCTGTATACCACCAAGTGGAATTACAGTGACCAATATAACAGGAACGACAGCTGATATTGCTTGGGATGCTAACAGTGGGGAGACCTCATGGGAATATGTTGTAGTTCCGGCAGGAACAGGAGAGCCAACAGGAGCAGGAACAACAGTAGGGACACCTTCAGCGAGTATAACAGGTTTAAGTTTTGAGACTGATTATGAAGTTTGGGTACGTGCAGATTGTGGTAGTCAATTCAGTATCTGGGCAGGTCCAGTAAACTTTACCACAACGATACAGACTAATTTTGATGTAGACTGTGCTGTAGGTCCAGTAATGGGCTCGGTATGTTATGGTAATAATGATTCTGAGGTATTTACCTATACGAGTTCAGATGGTTCACCACTTAATTTAACATTTAATGCTGGAGAGATAGAGGGTGCACCTTTTGATTTCTTAGTGGTGTTTGATTCTGATGGTGTTACTGAATTATATAATGACGAAGGTAACAATGGCGATATTTCAGGGTTAACCTTCCAATCTACAGGAGATACTATTTCATTCCAAATACAATCAGACGGATCGGTAAGTTGTGCATCAGGAAGTTTCTGTTGTTCTGATGGAATTGACTATACAGTAGCTTGTGCTACATGTATCAATCCAGATGCTACCTATCAAGTCGTAGATGATTGTGCTAATGGTGATCAATTTTTAGTAGATGTTAATGTCACAAGTTTAGGCGATGCTACATCACTTACAATTTCAAATAATATCGATGCGACGACAGTTCCTGTTACCACACCAGGCACATACCAAATTGGGCCATTCCCATTCTTAGTAGATGTGATTGTGACTGTAAGTAATGATCAAGATGTCAATTGTGTGATTAATAGTAGTGCAATACAATTACTTGCTTGTCCACCAGCCAATGACAATCCGTGTAATGCAACTGTAGCAGTAGTCAATGATGACGAAACATGCGATCTTACAACATCAGGGACTTTAATCGAAGCAACACCGTCAGGTGTGCCAGATGGTTCTTGTGCTGGTAATCCAGATGATGATGTATGGTTCGAGTTTACAGCATTAAGCGAAGTACAATTAATATCATTAGTGAATATTCAAGGAGGTGGATTTAATACAGACCATGCACTCTATGAAGGAACTTGTGATGGTTTAATAGAATTAGAATGTACAGACGGTACAGCAAGTGTTACACCTTCATTGACTGTTGGGAATACGTATTTCATTCGGGTATTTTCAGGAGGTAATAATTCTGAGACAACAACGTTCGATCTCTGTATTAAAGAAGCGCCTACCAATATTATTTGTGAAAATGCAGAAAACTTCTGTGCAGAGGTAGGAGGCTCATTGACTACATCAAATATCATTGGAATACCTGATCCAACAGATATCGCATGTTTATTTTCTGCACCAAATCCAACTTGGAATATCATTCAAATTGGTGATCCTGGTCTAATTGAAATTCAAATTGACCAAGTGGATGAAAATGGAAATGGATTAGATGTTGATTTTGTGCTTTGGGGACCTTTTGCATCTTTAGATGATGCCTGTGGTAATTTAGATTTGGGCTGTCCTAACCCAGGTGGTGACTGTCCTAATAATACAGGAAACCCTAACTTTTATCCATTTGGAAATATTGTAGATTGTAGTTACTCTGCAGCTCCAACGGAAAATTTAACAATTGATAATGCTATATCAGGAGAAATATATGTGCTTTTAGTTACTAATTTCTCTGATGATGCTGGTACTATATCCATAAGTCAAACAAATACAGGTGGTCCAAATGATGGAGATATTACTGCAGAAATCGAGGTTGATTTAGGGCCTGATCAAAATTTCTGTGGTTTCCCTGATTTTGAATTATCTGCCGATTCACCATTTGCCGATACCTATGAGTGGTATGAAAATGGATTTATTATCCCAGGAGAAACTGGACCAACATTAACGGTTTCAGCATCAAACACCTATACTGTTATAGCTTTTGATGAACAATGTGATGCGCAAGCTCAAGATACAGTAACGCTTAACTTTGGTGATGAACCTATAGCGAATGCGGTAAATGATATCATAACTTGTGATGATATCTCAGCTGATGAAATTGAAGATTTTGATTTGGAAATTCAAACAGCTGGTATTTTAGGAGCACAAGCGTCAACAGATTTTAATGTAACTTATCACTTAAGTTTGGCAGATGCTCAAGCAGATACAGGAGCTTTAACTTCTCCTTATACGAATATATCAAACCCTCAAACCATTTTTGCAAGAATAGAAGATGCGAGTGCAGAATTCTGTTTTGCAACAACAAGTTTTGATTTGATTATTTCAGGACCAACACCTGATGCTGCTAGTGTTCCGATTGAAGAATGTGATGACGATTCTGATGGGATAGCTTTATTTGATTTAGCGGCTCACGACGTGAATGTTTTAGATGGGCAAAATGCTGTAGATTTTACAGTGACTTATTATGAAACTGAGTCCGATGCCGAAACCGGTTCTAATGCTATTGATACTTCTGCATTATACAGTAGCGGTTCACAAACCATTTACACTAGAGTGGAGAGTAATATTGCATTTGACTGTTTTTCAACAACACCATTTGATCTTGTTGTAAAGCCAATACCAAGTGTAACCTTTACAACTGATTTTGATTATGAGGTATGTCCAAATGCTACAGTTCCAATCGAGATTACTGCAACTGCAAACAACTTTGATGTGTCTGAAGTAACAATTACTTGGTATCAAGATGGTGGTGTGATTGCAGGTGAAAATGGATTAACATTGCCGGTACTTGAAGCAGGATTATACGAGATTGAAGTCACATTTAATGATACAACTCAATGCTCTAGTATTACTGCACAAGATATTATTGAACTAGAAAGTTGTGTGATTCCTCAGGGGATTTCGCCTAATGGAGATGGATTTAATGATACCTTCGACCTTAGTAGTTATGACGTAACTAAGCTAGAAATCTTTAACCGTAATGGGACTTTAGTGTATTCTAAAACAAATTACACTAATGAGTGGTATGGTCAATCTAATGACGGCGATGAATTACCAGTAGGAACTTATTTCTACACCATGGAATATGAAAATGGTAAACGAAGAAGTGCTTGGGTATACATACAACGACTTAACTAAATAATTAATTATAATCAACAATTAAGAATTCATTGAATTCATCCAAAAACAACTAAATCAAACAACTAACAAATGAAAAAATTTTATATCATTATTGTGTTGCTCATTGCCACACAAGTGTATGGACAGCAAGATCCACAATATACACAGTACATGTATAATATGAATGTCATCAACCCAGCTTATGCAGGCTCAAAAGAGAACCTTTCGTTTGGACTTCTTTACCGCTCGCAGTGGGCAGGAATTGATGGAGCACCGCAAACCGGAACATTTTTTGGGCATTTACCTGTTGGTGATAAAGTAGGAATAGGCCTATCTATCATCTCAGATGAAGTCGGACCAATCAAAGAAACTAATGCTTATGCGGATTTCTCATATACGCTTAAATTGGGAGGAGAACATAAACTAGCTTTTGGTATAAAGGCAGGAGCAACGTTTCATGATATTGGCTTAGCAGGAATAGATCTTATCGATCCAAATGATCCGTTTTTTCAAAATATTAATACAACCACACCAAATATTGGTGCTGGATTCTTTTATTATACGGACAAGTATTACTTCGCTGCATCATTACCAAATATTTTGAACTCTGTTCATTTGGATGCGAATGGAAATAAGCTTGGTTCCGAAGAAGCACATTATTTTATAACTGGTGGTTATGTATTTGATTTATCACCAAAGACAAAGCTGAAGCCTTCATTTTTAGTAAAATCTGCGTTTGGAGCACCAACATCGTTTGATGCCAACCTTAATGCATTATTCTTCGATAAACTTGAACTAGGTGCTTCATATAGATTAGATGATTCATTTTCTGGTTTAATTAATTTTGCAATAACACCATCACTTCGTATAGGTTATGCTTACGATGCCGTAACGTCTGATATTAAGGCTTATGCGCCTGCATCACATGAATTTATGTTGTTATTTGATTTAAACTTTCCGAAGAAAGTTTCACGTTCACCAAGATTTTTCTAACCAATTAAGCTAAAACATTATGAAAAAATTATTAACACTTTTTACAATTGCAGCGTTGGGTAGTTTCAGCTTGATTGCTCAAAATAAAGACACTAAAAAAGCAGATAAACACTTTAATAGATATGAGTTTGTTGAAGCTGCAGAAGATTATGCAAAACTGGTTGAAGATGGTAAGGCAGATACTTACGTATATAGCCAATTAGCAGAATCCTACTATAATATTTTTAATACTCAAGAAGCAGAACGCTGGTATGCAAAAGCTTTGGAAAGTTCTGATAACCCAGAGACTATTTTTAAGTATGGACAAATGCTAAAAGCAAATGGGAAATATGAAGAGTCAAATCAACAAATGGCCAAGTTTGCAAAAATGCGTCCTAGTGATGATAGAGCAATAGCATTTAATAAAAATCCTGATTATTTGCCAAAAATTTTAGAAAAAGGAAAAAAATTCAATATCCAAAACTTAGCGTTTAACTCGAAGTATTCAGATTTTGGAGGAACACTTCAAGATGGTAAATTATACATTACTTCTGCTAGAAATACGTCTCGTAGAACTTATGGTTGGAATGAGGAACCATTTTTAGATATTTATGAACTCACTAAAAATGAAGATGGCACTTATCAGGCAGCTACATTGGTTGAAGATAAAGTAAACACAAAATATCATGAAGGTGTGGTATCCTTTTCTCCTGATGGAAATTCAATGTATTTCTCTAGAGAAAGCTTTTTTGAGAAAGAATTTGAAAAAGATTCTATTACAAAAATTAGATATAGTTTATTACATCTGTTTAAGGCAACAAAAACAGATGGTAAATGGAGTAATGTTGAGGGATTCCCAATGAATAGTAAAAATTATTCAGTGAAGAACCCTTCAGTAAGTGCAGATGGCAAAACCTTATATTTTGCATCAGATATGCCTGGAGGTTATGGGTTATTTGACATTTATAAAGCAAGTATTAATGACGATGGGTCGCTAGGATCACCAGAAAATTTAGGTCAAAAAGTAAATACACAAGGTCAAGAAATGTTTCCTTATGTAAGTAGTAACAACACCCTATATTTCTCTTCAAATGGACATCTTGGACTTGGAAATCTGGATGTCTTTTACACCAAGGTAATTGATGGTAAGATGGCTCCAGTAAGAAATGTTGGGATTCCTATTAATAGTAATGCCGATGATTTTGCATTTCATTTAGATGAAGAAACGGAAGAAGGGTATGTGTCGTCAAATAGAGAAGGTGGTTTAGGTAGTGATGATATTTATGCGATTAAAAAATTACAACCACTTTGTGATGTGTTAATTGCCGCCACTGTTACAGATTCTAAAACACGAAATCCTATAAATGCGGCTACGGTCACTATGTATGATGAAGAAGGTAATAAAGTTTTATCGAAAGTAACGAATTCGGATGGTACTGTTGAATTTATCGTTGAATGTGGGAAGTCTTCAGAATTAGAAGTAACCATGGACGGCTTTGAAAGCAGAAAGGTTACAGTGAGTGGCTCAGAAGAAGAAGAAGTTCAAGTGAGTATTGCTTTAGATCCAATCGAAGAAATAATTGCTGCAGATCGAATCGAATTAAATCCAATTTATTTTGATTTCGATAAATCTAATATTACAGCTCAGGCCGCTTTTGAATTAGATAAGTTAGTTCAAATTATGAATAAGTATCCTGATTTAGTTGTAAATGCAGCATCGCATACAGATAGCAGAGGCTCTGCTTCATACAATGAGCGCTTGTCTGATAGAAGAGCAAAAACTACCGTACAATATGTGGTTTCTAAGGGAATTGATAAATCAAGGATCTCAGGAATGGGTAAAGGCGAAAATGAACCTAAAGTTAATTGCGGCTCTAACTGTACAGATGAAGAGCATCAGCTAAATAGAAGATCAGAATTTATTATCGTTAGTGGAGGTCCACAAGCACAATAAAAATTATATATTAAATGAATAACTAACCAATATAAAGCCCTGAATTTATCAAACAGGGCTTTTATTGTTTTTCTTTGAAGTACATATTATGTAAAAGAAAACGTTTTAAACAACCATAAAACATGAAAAAATTTATCTTAATCATAGCACTAATTCTGAGTTGTTCTTGGGTTAATGCACAAATCACTTCCTATCCATATTTAGAAGATTTTGAATCAGGCGATGGTGGCTGGTTAGCCGACAACACAAATGGTGGCACTTGGGCTTTAGGCGCTCCGGCCGCTGGTGTAATTAACAGTGCGGATTCAGGGTCAAATGCCTGGGTAACGAATTTAACAGGGAACTATAATAACAATGATGATTCTTTTGTAGTAAGTCCTGTATTTGATTTAACGAGTTTAGCAGCACCATCAATAGAGCTGAGTGTATGGTGGAATTCAGAGTTTAGTTGGGATGGGATGGTTTTACAATCCTCGATAGATTCTGGAGCTAGTTGGCAAAATGTCGGTGCATTTGGCGATCCAAACAACTGGTATACCGACAATACTATAGCAGGTAATCCAGGAGGACAACAGGAAGGTTGGACAGGACGTGCTGGTTCAGGATCTGGTGGATGGGTTGTAGCTCGTCATGCATTGACAGGATTAGCAGGCGAGTCAAATGTTATTTTAAGAGTAGCCTTTGGTTCAGATGGTTCTGTACAAGATGAAGGGGTAGCTTTTGATACCGTTTCGATATTTGATGTTACATGTCCGGAGCCAACAGGTATAACAATTAGTGGTATTACATCAACTACGGCAGATATTAGTTGGACCGCAGCAGGATCAGAGACGAATTGGGAAGTTGTAGTACAGCCATTAGGGACGGGAGTTCCGACAGGTCCAGGTGTCTCGACGACTAACAATCCATATACAGCAACAGGCTTAGCGGCAGTAACAGATTATGAGGTTTATGTACGCGCAGATTGCGGAGCTAATGGCTTTAGTAACTGGGTAGGAGCAGTAAACTTTTTATCAGCATGTGATGTATTTACACCAGATTACTTAGAGAGTTTTACAACGATAATTCCAAACTGTTGGGATGAGGCTAGTGATGGAGATGCCACGACAGGTCCTCAAGGATTAGGTGCAGGAGATTGGAATCAGGACGGATTTTTAAATAACGGTTTTGAAGGAGCTTACTCTATAAATTTATGGTTGGCAGCAAAGAGTGATTGGATTTTATCACCACAATTTGATTTAACAGGTGGACCATTTCAGGTCGACTTTGATTTTGGGATCATGCAGTTTGGTAGTAGCGACAATGCAGGAACCTTAGGTTCAGATGATACGGTACAATTATTAATAAGCACAGATAACGGAGGGACATGGACAAGTTTAGTAACCTTTGATAATACCAGTACAGTACCGGCAACAGGGACACAGGTTGTTTTTGATTTAACGGCTTATTCAGGACAGATTGTACAGTTTGGTATTTTAGGTTCAGAGGGTACAGTTGATGATCCAGAGGATAACGAGATATTTGTAGACAATTTTAGAGTACGAGCTATTCCGTCATGTCAGGAGCCAACAGGATTAACATTGGCTAATGTTACGGATACATCGGCAGATATAGGCTGGACACCAGGAGGCGCAGAGGCTTCATGGGAAGTTGCAGTACAACCACAAGGCACAGGTGTTCCAACAGGAGCAGGTCTAGCCACAACCAACAATCCATATACAGCGACACCATTAACACCAAGTACAGCCTATGAGGTATGGGTACGTGCAGATTGTGGTGTAGATGGATTAAGTAGCTGGATAGGTCCTATAAACTTTACGACCTTAAATACCCCACCACCACCACCAGTGGGAGTGACGTGTGCTTCAGGCTCATCGTCATTTATTTTCACAGAGAATTTTGATCAGGATCCACCAGCAGGATGGACAGGTACGGGATTTGATGGTAGTGATGGTAATTGGGATATAACAGCAGCAGGAGCGAACTCATTTGGTACAGGTCCAGCAAACGCTTTTGATGGCGGTGCAGGGACACACTTAGAGTATGAGGCTTCCGGGAATTCATCAACAATTGCTTCGGCTATAAGTCCAGCGATTGATTTAACAACAGCTTTAGATGGTGCAGAGCTATCCTTTTTCTTCCATGCTTTTGGAGACGATATGGGAACTTTGAATGTTGGGATATCCAATGATGTAGCAGGACCGTTTACAAATGTATTCACATGGATAGGCGATTTACAGACTTCAGATGCAGAAGCTTGGGTTCCTGTAGGGATCAACATAGATGCTTATTTAGGTCAGGTTATCTATTTAGAGTTTAGTTATGGTGGAGCAGGAACAGGATTTGAAGGAGATATGTCTATTGACTTTATCCGTGTAGAGTCTTGTGGAAACTTCTGTATACCACCAAGTGGAATTACAGTGACCAATATAACAGGAACGACAGCTGATATTGCTTGGGATGCTAACAGTGGGGAGACCTCATGGGAATATGTTGTAGTTCCGGCAGGAACAGGAGAGCCAACAGGAGCAGGAACAACAGTAGGGACACCTTCAGCGAGTATAACAGGTTTAAGTTTTGAGACTGATTATGAAGTTTGGGTACGTGCAGATTGTGGTAGTCAATTCAGTATCTGGGCAGGTCCAGTAAACTTTACCACAACGATACAGACTAATTTTGATGTAGACTGTGCTGTAGGTCCAGTAATGGGCTCGGTATGTTATGGTAATAATGATTCTGAGGTATTTACCTATACGAGTTCAGATGGTTCACCACTTAATTTAACATTTAATGCTGGAGAGATAGAGGGTGCACCTTTTGATTTCTTAGTGGTGTTTGATTCTGATGGTGTTACTGAATTATATAATGACGAAGGTAACAATGGCGATATTTCAGGGTTAACCTTCCAATCTACAGGAGATACTATTTCATTCCAAATACAATCAGACGGATCGGTAAGTTGTGCATCAGGAAGTTTCTGTTGTTCTGATGGAATTGACTATACAGTAGCTTGTGCTACATGTATCAATCCAGATGCTACCTATCAAGTCGTAGATGATTGTGCTAATGGTGATCAATTTTTAGTAGATGTTAATGTCACAAGTTTAGGCGATGCTACATCACTTACAATCTCAAATAATATCGATGCAAATACGGTTTCAGCACCAGCAGTTGGTGTTTACCAAGTTGGACCATTCCCATTTGGAGTGGATGTAATTATTACTCTAAGCAATGATCAAGATGTCAATTGTGTGATTAATAGTAGTGCAATACAATTACTTGCTTGTCCACCGGTAAATGACAATCCGTGTAGTGCAACTGTTGCAGGCGTAAATGCTGATGATAGTTGTACGATTATAACATCGGGTAGTCTATTGGAAGCAACACCGTCAGGTGTGCCAGATGGTTCTTGTGCTGGTAATCCAGATGATGATGTATGGTTCGAGTTTACAGCATTAAATGAATTTCAGATTATTCAATTTATAAATATTGATAGTACTGGCTTCTTTGAAAATTTAGATCATGCTGTTTACGAAGGAACCTGTGATGGGTTAGTAGAATTATATTGTTCTGACGCAAATGCAAGTCTTACGCCATCATTAACCGTTGGAAGCAATTATTTTATAAGAGTATTTTCCGCCGGTGGTGATGCTGTAGATTATACATTTGATTTATGTATCAGACCTGGGACGGGAAATGTATCTGTAGATCAAACAACTTATACTGTAGAAGAATTAGTTATTGATGTTTTAATTGATAGCCCTTGTGCTCAAATTAGTAATATTACTTGGACTACTGGAACAGACTTTGGCCAAGTTAATGGTATTGGTTATTTTGAAGCAGATGCTGGAAGTTTCCCTTTTGAGGACGGATTACTTTTATCTTCAGGAAATGCAGCCTTGGCAGCAGGACCTAACTTCAATGCTATGAGTGATGGAACAACGGCTTGGCCTGGTGACCCAGATCTTGCCGCAATTGCAAATGTAAACACTAACAATGCAACTATTATTGAGTTTGATTTTGTGCCACTATCAGACGAAATCAGCTTTGATTTCTTAATGGCTTCAGAAGAGTATGATATGGGGAGTTTTGAATGTAATTTCTCTGATGCTTTCGCTTTCTTACTTACAGACAGTAATAATGTCACAACTAACTTGGCAGTATTACCAGGAACGACAACACCAATATTAGTTACTAATATTCATCCAGATAATGGGTTCTGTCCAGCGATAAATGAAGAATATTTTGGAGGTTATACACCTCAAGATCTTCCTCCAATGTCATTTGATGGCAGAACGGAGGTGTTTACGGCATTTTCTCCAGTAAATATTGGTGAGACATATCGCATTAAATTAGTGATTGCAGATGCTACAGACTCGGCTCTTGATTCTGGAGTATTCTTAAAGGCTGGTAGTTTTGATATCGGAGAAGTTGAGCTAGGTGCAGATATTACTGTAGCAGCAGGAACAGCAGCATGTCTTGGAGAACAAATAATACTACAAACTCAAGCACCATCGGTGGAACACGTATGGTTTAAAGATGGGTTTGTAATTCCAGGAGAAATAACCAATTCATTAGTAGTAACTGAAGCTGGAACTTATACGACACAAATCATCTTTTCACCGTCATGTATTATTTCTGATGAAATCATAGTAGAGTTTTTACCACTACCTGAAGCAAATACACCACCAGATTTAGTTGGATGTTCAATAGGTGCGGATATTGCAGTGTTTACTTTATTTGATAATGATTTACCAATATTAGGTGAGAATCAAAGTCCTTCAGATTATACTGTAACGTATCACTTAACAGAACAAGATGCTTTTGATGGTGTTAATCCACTAGTGAGTCCATATACAAGTGTATCTGACCCACAAACCATTTTTGCTCAGGTGACCAATAATACTTCTGGCTGTATTAATACCACGAGTTTTAATTTAGTTCTTGGAACAGAACCAGAAACAACCTTTACTGATGATTTTGACTATGAGGTATGTCCTAATGCAACAGTTCCAATTATTATTGAAGCTACACCAGTCAATTACACGACTGATGAAGTCGCAATTAATTGGTATTTAGATGGCGGATTAATTGCAGGAGAAAATGGTCTTACTTTACCTGTACTACTTGCGGGTGACTATGAGATTGAAGTGATCTTTAATGATACGGGATGTTCAAGTATTACAACTCAAACAGTTATTGAACTTGAAAGTTGTATCATTCCACAAGGAATCTCACCTAATGGCGATGGTATGAATGACTTCTTTGATTTAAGTAGTTATGGTGTGACCAAGCTGGAAATATTCAATAGATATGGTACTCTCGTGTATTCTAAAACAAATTATGTTGATGAATGGTTCGGTCAAACAAACGATGGTGAGGAATTACCTGTTGGAACTTACTTCTATACCATGGAATATGAAGGAGGCAAGCGCCGAAGTGCTTGGGTTTATATCCAAAGAGCGAATTAATCAATCACCTTTTATTATAAAAAAGCCTCTAACAGAAATTGTTAGAGGCTTTTTAAATGTTATAATTAATTGGTGTTTAGTAAACTTTATAAAGTAGAATTAGAGATAATCCTATAATCCCAATGGGAAGACACCACAGCAGGATAATATTATAGTGTTGTGGTTTCGTTTTATTTATTCGTTTAGCATTTAATACCTTTCTTTTTTTGCCGCTATATTGGAGCCAGTTTTTAAAGTAAATAAAAACACTAGTCATTATAAAAAGCGACCAAGCTTTATCAGAGGATAAAGCAGATGTATGCATTCCCTTCAAGAATGCCGCAATAATAATCCCTGAAAGCAGCAATAGACTGCATTGAAGGGTCGAAATATAGAATAAGGCAATAGTATTGGCCTTGCCCTTTTTCGTAGGTTTATAATGGGTAAAAACATTGTAAAAAAAGACATCAAAAAGCGTCATAATATCCTGATTTGGAGAAAAAAAAACCACATCGTATTTAGATGTGGTTTTCTTAAATATATTAATTTTTAGTTTCCTGTGATTTCGATATTATCGACGTGGTACCTTGTTGTGATACCTGAATCAGATCCCGTATATCTAAATGCTAGTCTTACTGCCGAACCATTAATACAACTTGTATTTACAGGTCCTGCATCTTGAAATGTTCCAAAACCACCACTAGGTCCAGATGGAATAACCACATCTTGTAAAAGTGACCAATTTGAATCAGATTCAATGTCTACAAAGTTGGTAGAAACATATACAGACATAACTTCACCACCATCAAAGTTGGTTTGTACTTCAAAATTTAGAACATCTTCACTAGTACCATCAAAATCAATAGGAGGAGAGATTAACCAGGTGTCGATATCATCTTCATCTGAATTAAATCCATTACCTATGACATAGTTATTATTACTAAATTCATCAAGACCCCATGTATAACTTCCGCCACCAATGTTGATAAGTGTCCATCCAGCTGCAATTAGCTCACCGGCATCATCATAGGCCTCAAAATTTTCTGAAAAGACAGAGCTTCCTCCCATTACTGGTGTGTCATCACAATCAATATTTGCATCGAAGAAGAATTCTCCTGGATCGCATCTATTTTCGATACCACCAAAATCTATATCTTCAGGAGAGTTAATAACAATATTAAATACTTCACCAAAGAAGTCATTTGTTAATATTCCATTCAAACTTCCTTGTCCATTTGGTAATGGTAAAGATTTAAAATCAGCAAAGGTACTTGTGCTTAAGATGATTGTTCCACCATCATCACAACTTTCTAATATGCGCTCTCCATCGAACTCATCTTGTTGTTCACCAGCAAAGCTAATAGGATCACTTCCTAATACAAGATTTGCCCCAAACTGAACATTATTTATCCTTACATATACATTTTCTAGGGCAGCATCAATATTGCTTAAAGAAATTTCAGTTGGCACAATCTCTTCAACTTGAGGAGATCTAAGAATAAAATCTTGTTCTTGAGCGCTCGGGATTTTTTCTAATCCTTCAGTCTTACCTAGAGTGATAACACCATTACTTGAACCAATAAAGAGACCAGTGACTTTAACATAAACTAGTTGTCCAAATTGATACCTCACAAATAAAGGATTAACATCTATCATGACTCTAACACCAGCGCTTCCTTGATCGGCTCTGTTTTGAATTATTAATTCTTCAAACCAGTTTCCTGCTTCATCTATTGAAACCACATAACCATTTACATAGTTATTGTCGTTTTCTAAAGAGTATCTAAAACCTTCTCTTGCGTTCTCAATTGCAAAGGAGTCACCTGGGTTATTTGGATCTAAGCCTAGGTCATCAATAAAAGCTAAAAAGTCTTGTTCGTATAAGTCGATCAATTGATCAACTGAGATTACCGGAGCATCTAAAGTAGGCTCTATAACAGTCGTGTTTGGTGTGTCAAAGTCATCATCTTCAACACATGCATTAAACACTACCAATCCTAAAAGTAGTAGTATTATTTTGTTAAAATTAATTGCTTTCATATTTTGAATTTTATTTTGTTCTGTTTTTTATTAAAATCTTACGTATACATTAAGGTAATACGTGGTACCATTTCCAAAGAAATATCTTGGGCCAAAAATAGGACCGTTAGCCCTTGATTGATCTTCACTTAATCTTCTGAAATTTGACAATCGCGATTGTTCAAATCCACCTGTTCTATATTCTTGATCAAAAACATTATTGATTGTAGCAAAGAATCCAACGAAATAATCGTCTATTTTCCATGACTTACCTCCTATTATATTCACTAACATATAATCGTCAAACTGCTCTTGTTGTAAAATCCCTCTAGCTGCATCTGGATCATAATCGTTAAAAGTGTTACCATCAAAATCTGAACTAAAGTTGGAAGATCGCGCTAGATTACTCACATCGATATAGGCATTCGAAAAGAAGTTAGTTGTGACTCCAATATTCCAGAAGTCTGGATCTCTATATTCAAATCCTATTTGATAAGCACGTTCTGGGCCTCCGGCAACGTGATAATCTTGTAAATTGGTAGTGCCATCACCAAAAGTCAAAGGACCATCAAAATCTACACTGGTTAAGTATAAGTTTGGATTATTTTGGAATGTATACTGACCTATAGAAGCTGCTGCTTTTAGTTTAATGGTTGGAGTAACCTGAGCTTCGATACCTAATTCGGCACCAATATGTCGTCTTTCAATGTTGGTTAAAATTTCCTGTACGAAAGCATCTCCAGTATCAACTCCTAAACCTGCTAAATCCTCGGTAAAATAAAAACCGATATCACTTCCATCTTGGAAGCCTGCGTAAAACCCAGTTAATCTTGCTTTTACTTTAGGAGATCTAAAGATGTAACTTGCATCTACCGATTGTATTTTTTCACTTTCTAAACCTATGACTGTTGCATTGGTTTGTCGTGCATTACTAAATGAATTACGAATACCTGGTGCTTTGGTTTGATAACTAGCATTGACATCAATTAAATGGCGCCCAGTAACTTTATATGTAAAACCACCTTTTATACCATAGTTAGAGAAGTCTAACTTATCACTCTCTCCAAATGATCCGTTGTTTCCCCCTCCAGAGAAGAATCCGTTTTCGTAAAGCCCTACTCTTTGATAGGATGTTTGTGAGATTTGTGCACCGAAATAGAAATCAATCTCAGAATATTTAAACTGAGCTTGAGCAAAACCGCTTATCACATCGGCATTCATTTCATAATTATATTTATAGCGATCACCTTCTCCGACAATACGGTTAGGGTTTCTTAAATCACTTTGTGCTAAGTTTGCTGCGACTTCTTCGGTAACAGCATTATCAGGTTCGTCGGCAAAGAAATCAACGTCTAGGTACCCTGTCCCGCCGAGTAAATCTTCAACACGAGCGAAATTTTCACTTTTTAAGTTTCTATAATTGATAGCTGCATTTAATCTAATATTATCTGCTAAATCTGCATCTAAAATGGTATTAATACTTAATTGGGAGTCTTTAATTACATCTGCTTGAACAGCATATAGTGAATTGTATCCTTGAGCCCTTAAGTTAGAATTAGCTTCATAGAGGTTATTCCAATTCCATTGACCGTCATTTACAAAATTCTGTTGTGCTCCATAAGCTTGCTCGTAATCAAAGGCAGTTGGATTCTCATCTTGTAAAAAGAAGCTAGGAAGGTTTTGATAATAGGTAGGATCTGGATTTCTAGCACCACCTAAAAAGGCAACATTTCCATTTCCATCTTCATACAAACGTGTTCCACCATTATCAATTCTGGTATTTGCAATTTCTCCAAATTGATAAGCGATATTCGTATTTAATTTCACCTTAGAAGTAATATCCCAGAAGTGATTAAGCATTAAGATTGGTTCATCAATATCTCTAGTTCTAGAGTTTCTAATTTCTCCATCTTGAAGTCCCCAAAACGGATTGTATGTGTTTCCTTTAAGATTGTAAACTTCTTGTGTCACTGCGGTAGAACGACCTCTTCTATTTTGCGCATAAATACCAGTAAAGTTAATACTGTGTTTATCGTTTATACGTTTTTCAACAGCCGCAAAGAATGAGTTCGAGTCATATAATGTTCCATCAATAAAACCTTCATCTCCATAACGACGAGATGCTAAAACAGAATAAGACCAACCACCTTCTAGCTGTCCAGAGTTATAGCTAGCCATAATACGACCTGTATAACTTCTGTTGGCACTAGCATAAGATACTCGTCCGCCTCTACGATATTTTGACGCTCGCATTACAATATTGTTTGTACCAGCAAGATCACCAAAGGTATAGTCGTTAGCAGACATTCCCATTGTGAATTCTTGATTACGCTGAACATCATTTAATCCACCCCAATTTCCCCATTGTGGTCGACCATTAAATTGCTTGTTCATTTCAATACCATTGATAAGAACTTTACCATTAGCATTGTCTAAACCTCTAGGTCTAAAAAATGTAGCACTAAAATCAAACGCAGCTGCATTTAAAAAGACATCTCTTGAGGATTGAAGTAATCCAGAAATATTATCTGTTAAACCGTCATCTTCACTATTTAAATTATCATCAGAAATAGAAATAATGAATAAGTCACTTTTGTCACTATTATCATAATCGAGTGTCATACCGCTTATATCTACGGTTTGTCCTTCATTAACTACAATAGGATAGCGTTTTGTGACGTAACCTACTTTTTCAATTTTTAATACCTGTTCTCCTAAAGGAACAATGGTTTTAAATTGAAACTCACCATTAGCATCCGTTTTCACTGTTTGACCAGTTTCTTCGATGGTAATGGTTACATCAGGAATTGACTCTCCAGTGGTCCCATCTAAGACACTACCTTTTATGATAGTCTCTTGCGCAAATGATGTCATCACGAAGAAAATTCCGAATAAAAAAATAAAAAAACTTTGTTTCATGCTTAATATTAAGATTAATAGTTCGGTTGCTTTAAATTTAGAGTATTTAAAGCGCCCAAATTTACATTATTTATAATAAATACATACTTTTGGCTTGACATTTGCAAACAGCATAAAGATATCATAATATACAAAATATGAAACCATTACATTTTTCTCTAACGATACTGTGTTTCTTAATGACATTCAATAGTTTTTCACAAGAGGAAAACAAAGAAAAACGATTTAAGATTCATACGGTTGCATTCTATAATTTAGAGAATTTGTTTGATACTATCAATGATACGACTAAGCTTGATGAGCTTAGTCCAATTATGGAAATGAATGCTAACCGTGATGAAGTCTACAAAAAGAAAGTCCATAATATGGCCAGAGTAATTGCCGACATTGGAGTAGATTTAACTGGCAACTCTCCTGCTGTAATAGGTGTTTGTGAAGTGGAAAACCGTCAGGTTTTGGTAGACGTGGTAAATGACCCACTATTATTAGCCAGAGATTATGGCATCATTCATTATGAATCCCCTGATGCGAGGGGTATTGATGTCGCTTTGCTTTACCAAAAGCAGTTATTTAGACCAATTAGTCATAGTTCTCATACCGTAAAAATATATGATGATAATACGAGAAAACGCAAACATACAAGAGATCAATTATTAGTAAGTGGCGAGTTAGATGGCGATCTTATTCATGTGATTGTTAACCACTGGCCATCCAGAAGTGGAGGAGAGGCTCGGAGTCGACCTAAACGCGTCGCTGCAGCCAAAATAAGTAAGTTTCTTACCGATTCGCTGCAAGCAAAAGATCCTTATGCTAAAATTTTTATTATGGGTGATTTAAATGATGACCCTACTAACGATAGTGTAAAGAAAGTAATGAATGCGAAAAGTAACCGGGAAGATGTAGAACTTAAAGGAATTTATAATCCTTATGAAGTCATGTTTAGAGAAAAAGGATTTGGTACAACTGCTTATAGAGATGCTTGGAGTTTATTTGACCAAATTATGTTTACAGCACCGTTGATTGAGAAAGATTACTCGTCCTTTCGTTTCTACAAGGCTGGAATTTATAACAAACAATACCTTACTAATAAAAGAGGACGATGGAAAGGCTACCCTTTAAGGAGTTTTGCTGATGGTGGATTTACCGATGGATTTAGCGATCACTTTCCAGTCTATGTGTATCTTATTAAACAAGCAGAGGACTAATGACAAAATAAAAAAAAGCGCTACAAAATTTGTAGCGCTTTTTTTTATAACCATATATTCCATGGGATTTTAGCCAATACCAATATTAATGCTAGTGTATAAAATATTGCTAGCATTTTAAATTTAGGTTTAGAGGTTAATTTTTTTTTATGTTTTGAGTATCCTATAGTAATTAAGACAACCGCAATAATCATTGTAGTAGGATGTTCAATAATATTAGAACGTAACGTTTTGTCTTTCATAATGGCACCCATTCCCATGTCGCTAATAAGAGATAAATAATTTGATGCAAAAAACAGGACGACACCTATTAATAATTGTATGTGCGTGACAATCAGTGTAAAAAGTGAAATTCTAAAGTCGATAGCTTGAAAATCTTTTCCTCCAAGTAGTTTTATTAAAGCATTAACAGCTGCAATTACCAGCATGACTAACACAAGGTAAGCCCAATAAGAGTGAAGCATTTTTACAATATCATACATGTGATGTGGTTTATTAGTTATGTGAACAAAGGTAATAATTTATACTAAACCATTTATTCTGATATAGAAACCTGACGCTTCACTTCATTACCAAATTGATCAACTACAGTAATAACATGTTTCCCTTTAACAGGAACAATGGCCAATTCATGGATGTCTTTTGTCGTGCCTAAATAGGTTTTATTTAGATACCAATACACATTAGTTTTTGGCTTTGAATGTGCTATTTTTAAAATAAGTTCATTTGTATTTCCATCGAAATCTGTTGGTAGAAATATGGTGTTTTGAGTTTTAGGATAGATAAAATCCATAGTGACTTGTGTATCACCAGTGCAGTCTGATCGCAATTTAGGTAAGGACTTATAAAATGGATGTTTTGATTTATAATAATATTCTTTTAATGGCGATAATACAAACCAAGGCTTATGCTTAATGTCACTTAATTCCTCACAAGATGAGTTCACCTGGTACGTTTCGGCAGAATCTAAATGTACTAAAATATGATAGGGACAAGGTTCTGTTTTTAATCCGCTCGTTTGAATAAATGTAGCTTCAGTATTCTCGCATATTGAAGATGCACGATGTCCGCTTTCCAAACAAATATTAACTTCTTGCATTTCATCATACGGTTTCTCGAACCAATCGCTATTTGGTAATATGTCAAACACATCAAAAAGTATTGGTCCAGCAGTTTGTACTCCCACTAAACCAGGACGACCTTCTCCATCTGCATTACCTACCCAAACACCTACCACATAATCTTTAGTTGTACCAATGGCCCAAGCATCTCTAAAGCCAAAACTTGTACCTGTTTTCCATGCGATTTGCTTAGAGTCATCAAAAAACTCCCAGCTTTCATCACCTTGCGGTCTATTAACCTTTTTTAAGCTTTCATAAGTCAAATAAATTGAAGCCGCATTAAATAAAATTTTATCGCTTGAGGTTGCTCCAAAATCTACACCCTCATTGGCTATAAACGTTGGTTCAACAAATTCGTCAGTGTAATATTCACTAGAAGTTTCAGCAAAATGATTTAAAGTTGAAGATAAAGCAGCATAGCTTTTACATAAATCCCAAAGGTTACTCTCCGCCCCTCCAAGAATTAGTGATAGCCCATAGTGATTGGCATTATATTTTAAATCTTTGAGTTTTAATTGTTTTAAATATCCATGAAATCGATCTATTCCAAAATCTTGTAACATACGCACTGCAGGAACATTTAAGGAACGTGATAAAGCTCTGCTGGCAGGAACGACGCCGTCATACTCTTTATTAAAATTTTCTGGATTGTAGCTTCCAAATTGCGAAGGAATGTCTGCAACTAAAGTATTTGGTAAAAGGTCACCTGCGTCTAACATTGCGGCATATAAAAACGGTTTTAAAATACTGCCAGTACTACGAGGTTTATCAACGATATCGACGTCTTTTTGATGACTTCTAATCGTAGATGTATTTCCAACATAAGCTAAAACCTCTCTTGTATGCACATCCATAACTAAGACCGCAGCATTATGTATTTCATTTTGTTTTAAAAGGTTGTAGTGTGTATTTACAATATGGTTTACACGATTTTGAAGGTCACCCTTAATCGTTGTTTGCACGCGTTCACCCCTATGATTTTGCGCTACTTTTTGCAATAGATGTGGTGCTATTTGTGGTAAGGCATATGGTTTTTTAGGCAGCTCTTCTGCAATCGAGAGTTCATAAGTTAAGGAATCTATGATATTATGAGTTAATAATTTTTTTAATAATCTATTACGTTTTTCTAGGAGTTGTTTTTGATTTTTCCCCGGATAAATGAGACTAGGCGCATTTGGTAACACCGCTAAAGTGGCACTTTGAGCCCACGAAAGTTGATGAACATCACAATTAAAATACCGCCATGATGCAGCATCAAGACCAACGACGTTACCTCCAAAAGGCGCATTACTACTGTAATAGGCAAGTATATTGTCTTTAGATTCCCGAAATTCAAGACGAGAGGCTAAAACGAGTTCTTTTAATTTTTCAAGATAGGTTCTTGACTGGCCTTTTCTTGATAGCCGTATAACCTGTTGAGTTAAGGTACTACCTCCACGTTTTACTTTACCCGAACTGATATTATCTTTAAATGCTTTAAAAATTGAAATTGGATTAAAACCAGGATGATTGTAAAAATATTCGTCTTCAAACTGAATGATACAGGTTTTAAATTTTTCTGGAATACTATCATTGTGAGGAAAGCGCCATTGACCATCTGAAGCAATTTGCGCCCCTAATAATTCGTTGGTCTTACTGGTTATTACTGTAGCTGTTGGATCTGTAAAAAGCACGCTAGGTAAACAGAAATAATAAGCCAATACTAGTATAAAAAGCACTAGAGACTTCTTCTTATTCCGCTTGATATATCTTAATAACCTATACATGAACTGCACAAAATGATTTTCTTAACATGTTTAGATATTTTTTATAATAAATATAGGAATTGCTGATAACAATCTCTTTATATTTAAACGTGAAAAAGAGCTTTTTTAATCTTAATATAATCATAATTTTTAGTGTTTTATTTTCTTCGGAAGCAATGCACGCACAGTTAGGTTTTTGTCAAGGAAATTCTGGGGATCCAATCTTCCTAGAAAATTTTGGAACAGGACTTAATGATACACCCTTACCCGCTGGAACAACTTCATATACCTATGCAAATGGAGCAGAACCAGGAGACGGTTTGTATACTGTTTCGAGCAATACCAATTATTTTGATTGGTTTGATATTGAAGATCACACTGCTAACGATGTTAATGGAAGAATGCTTGTTGTCAACTCTAGTTTTTCGGCTGGGGAGTTTTATAGAACAACAATCGTTGGTTTGTGCGAAAACACATCTTATGAGTTTTCATCGTGGATTGTGAATTTAACTCCATCTGGAGGATTTTGTGGAGCAGGAGCTATTCCTGTCAATGTGAGATTTGAAATATGGGATAGCACAGATACCAACTTATTAGCCTCAGGTAATACGGGAAATATAGGTAGTTCAAGCACACCAAATTGGCAACAATATGCTTTAGTATTTCAAACTATTCCAAGTCAGACGTCTGTCATTTTAAAAATGATTAATAACGGTTCTGGTGGCTGTGGAAATGATTTAGCTATTGATGATATTGTTTTTAAAAGTTGTGGTGATTTCATAGATGTTACCGATAATTCGGGTAACGATAGTATTAGCTTGTGTAGCAGTGAAACACCGTTTTCTACGTCTTTAACAGCAACTCCTGACAATACCGTATTTAGTAATCATTTCTATCAATGGCAAGAAAGCCCTGATAGTATTACATGGACTGATATTCCAGGAGCGACCAATGAATTGATTAATATAACTGGAATTACATCTACCACGTTTTACAGGGCGAAAGTGGCAGAATTTGCTGCAAATTTAAATAACTTAGATTGTATTACGTTTTCAGATACCTTTCTTATAAATGTCGTTCAAGCACCTAATGAACCTAGTACAGAATGTTGGGAAACAGCAACCTTAAATCCAGCGACATGTCAATGGGAAATTACGGGAACGCAACCTGCTGAACCCACAGGGTTAGAGTGTTGGGAATCAACAATGTTTAATAATACAACTTGCAGCTGGGAAGTCACAGGATCCCAGCCAGCTGAGCCCACTGGACTAGAATGTTGGGAAACTACAGCATTTGATAATACGACCTGTAGCTGGATCATTACAGGCAACCAACCTACACCACCTTCGATTGAATGTTGGGAGACAACCACATTCAATAACAACACTTGTAGTTGGGAGGTCACAGGTACACAGCCAGCTGAGCCAACAGGATTAGAATGTTGGGAGACGACGGTTTTTAATGATACAACATGTTTATGGGAAATTACCGGTACACAACCAACACCGCCAACATTAGAATGTTGGGAGACCACTACATTTAATAACAACACTTGTAGTTGGGAGGTCACAGGTACACAGCCATCTGAGCCAACAGGATTAGAATGTTGGGAACTGACAAGTTTTAATAATGCTACTTGTAGCTGGGAAATTTCTGGATCACAACCTGACCCTCCAGCCGATTTGGAATGTTGGGAATCAACTAGCTTTGATATTGTAACATGTACTTGGATTATTACTGGAACCCAACCCACAGAGCCTACAAATTTAGAGTGTTGGCAAAGCACAACTTTTAATGATACGAATTGTAGTTGGGACGTTTCGGGAACTGAACCTGTAGAACCAATCGATTTGGAATGTTGGCAAACAACTTCATTCAACGAAGACACTTGTAGTTGGGAAATTTTAGGCACTCAACCTATAGATTTTTTTGAAGAATTTGCTACACTGTGTGAAGACGAAACACTTGTATTGCAGGCAGATACTACAATAATAAATCCGACTTATCTTTGGAATACAGGTGAGACAACCTCAGATATAACTGTTGATACCTCAGGATTATTTATTGTTACTGTTACAGATGGTTGTTTGACTACAGAGATCACGTACAATGTTGTTGTAATTGAAACTCCGAATATATCCGATATACAATCTGATGGAAATGATATTATCGTATTTACGTCTAATATCGGAGAATTTCTATATTCAATAGATGGGGTAAATTTTCAAACTAGTAATACATTTTACGACGTTGTTGGGGGGAAGTATACCATTTATGTGACAACGGCAGATTGTGATGAGATTGTTGAAATGGAGTTCATTCATTTTTATATTCCTAAGTTTTTTACCCCTAATGGAGATGTTTATAATAATACGTTTTTGTTAAATGGGATAGAGTGTTTTTCTTCTACTGAAGTTTATATTTTCGATCGTTATGGAAAACTTTTATTTTCTGCAAAAAACAAAACAGTAGCTTGGGATGGCACATTTAATAATAATCCGTTACCAACTGCTGATTATTGGTATCTTATAATTATTGAAGGTCAAGAATTTAAAGGGCATTTCACATTAAAACGTTAATGTAACGATGAATTATTTTCTTTAAAAAACTCATAGTCATGCTCAACTTTACAAATTCTCACTTTATACCAAGTGTACCAATCTTTGCGACCTTTATGCTGAGCAAATAAATGATCAGTTTCGTGTTTCCAGTTTTTTATAGCGTCTAAATTTTCCCAATAACTTACGGTTATTCCAATGTCATTTCTAGCACTTTCAAGACCTAAAAAACCGTCTTGTCGCTTCGCTAATACTTCCATTTGTATAGCCATTTCTGCATAACCATTTGTGTTCTCAGAGTAGGTTGAGGTGAAGATAACAGCATAATAGTCAGTATTTGTCATAGTTTTATTTTTTAACGTCTATCCAACGACCTTTATTTCTTACAAAGAAATCATTATCATACATTGCTTCCACTTGTGTTCCTGGTAAATAATACTTTCCTAAATATGCGGCATTTAACATAACGGTAAAAATCTTGGTTCCGTTCTTACCTTTTTGAGGTAAATCGAAGTAAAAATTGACCCGATCATCTCTAATATCTGTATATCTTGCAGAGCTCGTTGTAGTATCTCCAAAATCTGTAAAACGTGTATTCACAATTTCCCATCCTGATGGAAATATTTGAGTTAAAGCAACATCATGTAAGTATTGACTCTTTAAATTACTAACACTTATTCTAGCAACAATGTCTTGCCCCTGTTGTAAATTAGATGCATCTAATCGATTGCCATTAAGGTCTTGATAGATTACAGACACACTCAAGCCACGTTGCTCTGAAAGTTCCTCTCCAAGGGGCAATTTCCCCGAGTTTAGAACTCTTACATAAACGAGACTGTTAGCTGTGTTTTCCAATTTTAAAATATTTTTTCCATTTTTAACCATGAGTTCACGCTGAGCTATAGTGTTTTTAGTGTCTATTGATTCTGATTGATTATCTAAAGTAAAATTGAAATTCATGTCTTTTCCGCCGTTAGTTTCCACGAGTTTTGCCATAGCTAATAAGCTATAAGCTGTGGTTTGAGTGCTCATCCAATGTTCACTGGATAGCTCTTTGGCTAATTCTTCAGCAAGATCACGTGCTTTAGTATTTTTTGTAATAATCATAGTTTCCAAAGCCATGGCTCTATTTCTGTTTATCGAGCCGTAGGTATAATAGTTGTTATCCGAGGGTCTAAAATCGATATTTGCCATTCGTGATAATTGTTCACTAGCTTCCTTTTGTCCAGCTAATGCATATGCAGCTGCTAGTCGCCATTTGGCTTCATTTGAAATCTCACTAAATTCTCTTAGCCTGTTCATTGAAGACAAATCAGGACTTCCAGCTAATGCCAAAGTATATAGACGGTAGGCTTGTGCCAAATCGGAATTGGAACGTCTGTAACTAGGTCTCCAATCACGCGCGGCTTGTTTTTGATAGCTGAGCCAATTATTTTTAAAGGTCAATGGTAATACAAAGCCTTTTTTTTCTGCTTCAATTAAAAAGTGTCCGGCATAACTTGTACCCCAATCATTCGCCGTGTTTTCTCCAATCCAATAACTCATTCCGCCATTAGGGCGTTGGAAATTACCAAGACGTTTGATACCGTTTTCGATGTTAGATTGTATTTGTTGTTGTTTCTCATATTTTAAGTCGAAAATATCACTCAAGTATAACTGCGGAAATACGCTAGACGTGGTTTGTTCAACACAACCATGAGGATATTGAATAAGGTACTCCATTCGTTTTGAGAAATTCATTGGCGGAAGCGCTGAAAATTCAACTATAGCAGAATTCGTTCCTGCAACACCAAAAGTTGAAAACTCTAAGGTTTGACTACCCTTGGCTTCAAGCCTAGTGCTTTCATAAATAGAAGTGATTGGATTTGGATTAACAACATCTAGTGCTACTTTATAAGTTGATTTTTCGCCGTTACCAGTGGCAATAACTTCTACAGTATTGAGTCCTTTGGCTTTACTAACATCCAATTGAAAGTAAGCCATTTGCTCATCAGGTTTATCAAAACTTAACTGTTGTGTATTTGATCCTACAACTGAAATCCCATCACTTAATTTTAAACTTAAATTGACAGTTTTTACTTTAGATTCCATAGCAAATACTGTAACTGGGAGAGTGACCTTTTCCCCAGGACTTAGCTTTCTTGGCAGTGTAGCGAGCACCATTAATGGTTTTTTTACTTCAACAGATTTATCAATACTACCATAAGCTTCGGTTTTGTGATTGCCAGCAATGACCATAGTGCGAACGGCTCCAATATAATTTGGCATTTTAATTTTATGAGACTGCTCCTCGCCTGCGTTTAGTTTAAAAGGACCTAAGTAAGTCACGACAGGTTTAAAACGATTAGCTTTTTTATTCTTTCCTTTTGCAGCGCTTCCGTCACCACCAATGGCAAATACTTGATCTATGCTTCCAGAATAGGCTCCAATGACATCGTCATAAACATCCCAGGTTTTAACACCTAAAGCTTCGCGTGCATAGAACACTTTCCATGCATTAGGTGTTTTAAATCTTGTAAGATCTAATAACCCTTCTTCTACCATAGCAATGGTATAGGTCATGGCTTTATCATTCTTTTCTGAAACTAACACTTCAAATTCCTGTTCAGGTCTTAGCTTATCTGCCATACGCAATTCTGGTTCTAGAATGGTTTTAGGGTCTTCGACAAGAATTGGAATTACACCATATAATCGAATTGGTAAGTCATTGGTCGTGATAGCATGAGGTTGGAGTAAAGAGATGTTTACAAATACATTTGGTGCCATTTCCGAAGTAATAGGAATATCAATAGTAGTTTCCCCTTTGGTCGTTTTTACCCACTTATAGTCTATAACATCAGACCCATTTTCAATACTAACTAAGGCGCGACCTTCTTTGCCAGAAGGGAATTTTATTTTAGCAGTTTCTCCAACCGAATAGTTGTTTTTATCGGCAGCAAACACCAACATTTTTGCCGCTTCTTTGTCATTTCCAGTTGACATACCAGACCAATTTCTATAGAAATATGCAGTACGGCCTGTGGCATGACCACTAACAGGATCATAAATTCTAATGAGATAGCGACCACGTTCTCCCTCGGGAATTTTTATTGTAAAGCTCGTTTTTCCATCAGCTCCTGTAGATGCTTTTTGATCTAATATGGGTCTGTGATAACTACTAGAGACATAACTAGATAGATTGTCATAAGAAGAATTCCACCACCAACGCCATTCTACTTTGTATACCTTAATTTCGAGATTATCCCGTTTTATCGGTTTTCCGTTTTTATCAACAACAGCTATATCAAAAGTTTGATTGGTGTCAGTGAAATAAGAACCATAATAATTGCCTTGTGGTGAGCGCAAACCAACATAAGATTCAAAAGGGGAATAAGTTGTTGTAAATGCATCTAATGAAAAGTCACCACCATTTTCAAAAGCACGTACTAAAAATTGAGCCCTCAACATTCCAGGGGCATTGGTGCCAATATTTAAAGTTGTATTAATTTTAGTTATACCATTAGCATCAAGATTGCCTTCAAACACATTGAGTTCTTCGGTATTAAATTGACCGACAGGATCATTAAACACATAGCCTTTATAGTTTTTAAAGCTGGTATTTGCAGTCGTGAATTTAGCTTTGACTTCGGCTTTTATATTTTTTGCCGGTGCACCATGTAACCATTTGACATCTAATGTGCCATTAATAGGCTCTGAATTTGATAATACCTCATTTTCAAAATCAATTTTGATTTTAAGACGGTTTGGTTTAACGGTTTCAACTTTCAAAGATTTGTAAAATTGAGCACCACCAACAGAGACCTTAGCGTTATAATTTCCAGTTTTTCCTTCGGAAGTTGTTGGGACAATAAATTTATAGAAGTTATTGATATTATCAGAAGACACCTGTTTGTAGATGAGCTTGCCATTAGGGTCTGTCACTTCAAGTTTTACAGGATGCCCTTCAGGAAGTTCATTCGCTTTGTCGTTTATTATAAAGGTTAAAAAAAGGGAGTCACCAGGTCGCCAAACACCCCGTTCTCCGTAGATATAGCCTTTAAGTCCTCGTAGTAATTTGTTTCCGGAGACGTCAAATTTACTCAGTGATAGTGAATTTCCGTCGGTAAGTCGCAAGTAACTTGTATTGATTCCTTTACTGACAATTGCGAAGGCTGCATATTTATTTGCCTCATAGGTAGCTAAACCTTCACTATTTGTAGAGACAGTGCCTATTTCTTGCTGCTGAAAGTTATAAAGTTTAATAGCTGCATTAGCTTCTGGTTCGGTGTTTAAAATATTCGTAACAGCAAAATAATAGCGGTTATTCGTTCCTTGTTTTACAATGACACCTAGATTTGATGCTAATAGGTTTTGAGAGATAACTTTACTTTCATTATAGTAAGCATCATGACATGGATTGTCACGTTGTCTCCAATTATAGGCGTAGTTTCTGTAATTGTAAGCACGATTATCCCAGTAATCTTCTTCGCGTTGTTCTTCGTCTTCAGATAAATTTTCAGTGTAATCCTCTTCATAATAGTAATCCTCTTCATAATAATAGTCGTCATATTCGTCGTCCTCATCTACTGAACTATTTGTATTTGCAGAACAATCAAATAAGGAATAGTTTTTATTAAAGCTCAATTCAATCCGATAAATTGCACCTGCATCTGCCTTGAATAATTTAGATAAATCTAGGCTGTATGCTTTCCATTTTCCTGAGTTTTCTGCTGCAGTTTGCAATGCGATGGTTTGTTTTGCAATACGACGTCCCACACGTTTTATTTCATTTTGATTGTTACTGTGCATTGGGTTGTCTTGAAGAAATTGCAAAATGTTATCTTCAAAAATTTTGATGATACGAACGTCTACAGCTCTTAAATTAACAGCTTCAAAATTGAATTTGAGTTCGTTTGAATTTGGTAATATAGTGCCATTACTAATCATTCTAACTTGAGGTTTTATCTCTTCAAATGAAATAGCTTCTGAAAATGGTTGTTTGAGTTTAAAACCATCAGAGTTTGAAATACCTTGAAAAACGTCAACTTGAATATTACCAACGAGCTTTGAGTCTGGATATACTTTTAGCACGTTTCCTATAACACTGAATTTAGGGTTTTTCACATTTTGAATAGTAACAAGACCATCAAAGTTTTGGTCCGGTTTGATGGGGTCTGAGAAGTTAATATATAAAAACTGTTCAGGTGTTTTGTAGGCTTCAACATTAACTATGGTAAAGTTATTGATACCAGGAATAGACACAGTGTTTTCTCCTGTGTTATCCGAATTTATGGGTTTTCCATCCCATTGGACCACTATTTTTGAATCTTCAACTAATCGATTAATGCTATCTATTTTAAACTCGAAATACTTTGCATGGGCATTTAGTTCATTAAACTGTAGCTTTAATTTTTTACCGTTTTGAGTTACGACCACCAATTTTTTGGCATCCTCTACCGATATAATATCGGCAGATTTTATCACTGCTTCCAAGTATTGCCATTGTTTGCTATAAGATTGTAAATCATTTGTACTGATACTAAAATTGGGAGTGATTGTCTTGAATTGAAACACATAGTCTTTGTAATCTTTAGGCATGTCATTATAAATCTTGTCCAATTTTATCAGTACCGTATACTCCGTAGCAGGTTCGAGATATTCATCGGGAGTAAATATTAGAGTATGTTTATTCGTTGCCTTGAGTATCCCTTCAACATGAGGTGATATTTTGATAAATTCATCGGAAATATCTTGACCCATTTCCCATTCTTCAACTTCTTGTGCTAGGTTAATGGTAATGGTATTGGTCACCGATTGTAATCCAGATGATGTATAACTGATATAATCTCGATATTTAAAAAGGTTATCAGTATCTTGAGTAATAGTGTCTTTCTTCTTACAGGAAAATACGATAATGAGTGACAATAGAAGTACAGAAAGCTGTTTTAGTTTCATGGCTTTGAAGTTATTTATTGGTTTGTCTATAAAAGTTAAACTACCAATTTGATAATTGAATACCATAAAAATATAGAAATCAAGAGACTTTTATGTTCATGATGTGTTATGTGTTATTGATAAAATAGAATTCGTTAAGAATTGATAAGAATTCGTATTCAGTTACCTTGATTGCTATTTATACTTTTTATGTCTCAAGGGCCTTCGACCTGATTTATTCTTTATAAATACCAATTTTTAACTCACCCTTATCATTCATGGTAGCTCTGTACATTCCAGCGGTATTGAATTCGGCAACCATATTACCATTTTTATCCACCGCTACGATTCCACCGTCACCACCAAGATTAGGAACTTTATTTTGAATGACTTCGTGAGCAGCTTCTTTTAATGTCATTCCTTTGTATTGCATTAATGCCGAAATATCATGAGCAACCATAGCTCGAATAAAATATTCACCCCAACCTGTGCTGGACACGGCACATGAATTGTTATTGGCATAAGTGCCTGCGCCAATAATAGGGGCATCTCCCACACGTCCATAACGTTTGTTAGTCATTCCACCTGTTGACGTTCCAGCTGCAAGATTACCATTTTTATCCAAAGCAGCACAGCCTACAGTTCCAAATTTTGAATCTTTGATATCTGCATCATAAAAATTTAAAGAAGCAGATTCTGTATCTATTTCTTTTTTTTCTTGCGCTTCTTTTTCTTTAACTCGTTTGAGGGATTCTAATCGCCTTTCTGTGTAAAAATAACTTGGATCTACGATAATCAATCCTTGTTCCTCGGCATAAGTCTCTGCTCCAGAACCAGCCATCATAACATGAGGTGACTTTTCCATGATTATTCGAGCCAAATTTATTGGATTTCTAACGTTGGTAGTGCCAGCAGAAGCTCCAGCGTTTAATGTTTTGCCATCCATAATGGATGCATCTAACTCGTTAGTTTCTGCATTAGTAAAGACCGCACCTTTTCCAGCATTAAACAAAGGCGAATCTTCCATCACGTTAATTGTTTTTTGTACTGCATCAAGGCTGCTACCGCCATTTTTCAGAATCTCATAGCCTACGGTAATGGCTTCTTCCAGCTTAGCTGTATATGCAGCTTCACGCTCTGGTGTCATGTTCTTTTTTAGGATGGTACCTGCGCCTCCATGAATGATAATTGCGAATTCAGCTTTTGGTTTATTAGCCTTTCCTGAAGGGCTTGCTGTAGAATTTTCAGCTGCTGTTTCCATATTTTTGCCTTTATCCACACAGCTAAAACATATAAAAAAAACAAAAAAGTAAAGGATAGATTGTCTCATGGTTATATCAAATTTATAAGTGCTTTAAAGTTACAGTATTAAACAAAATGCTTCAAGTAAAAATGACTTTTTATTAGTAACTTCGTGTCAAAATCTAATAAATCATAAAAAACATACAAATATGGAAGCTATTGCTACCGATTTCGGAATAAAAGACGCCTTGAAGCAATTAGGTGTTAGTGATGTTAATGAAGGATCTTCTTCGGGATCTAACAATTTTTCTAACGGAGAAATTATCGAATCGTACTCTCCTGTTGATGGACAATTAATAGGAAAAGTAAAAAGTACAACAAGAGCAGATTACGATAAAGTAATGGACGCTGCAACAAGTGCGTTTAAAGCTTGGAGAGACGTGCCTGCGCCACAAAGAGGAGAAATCGTTCGTCAATTTGGTAATAAATTAAGAGATTTGAAAGAACCACTAGGTAAGCTAGTATCGTACGAAATGGGGAAATCATTACAGGAAGGTTATGGTGAAGTTCAAGAAATGATTGATATCTGTGATTTTGCAGTTGGGCTATCAAGACAATTAAATGGACAAACAATTCCTTCTGAGCGTCCAGGACATGTCATGAGAGAACAATGGCATCCAATTGGTGTTGTTGGGATTATCTCTGCATTTAATTTTCCTGTTGCTGTATGGGCTTGGAATACAGCTTTAGCTTGGATATGCGGTGATGTATGCGTTTGGAAAGCCTCTGAAAAAGCTCCATTATGCTCTATAGCTTGTCAAAACATTATTGCGACAATTTTAAAAGATAATAACTTGCCAGAAGGTATTTCTTGCATTATAAATGGAGATTATAGAGTTGGTCAAATGATGACAACTGATTCTAGAATCCCGTTAGTTTCTGCAACAGGTTCTACAAGAATGGGACGAATTGTTGGCGCAACTGTGGCTGAACGTTTTGGTAAATCTTTACTAGAATTAGGAGGTAATAATGCCATTATTATTACACCTACTGCCGATTTAAAAGTGGTGGTACCAGGGGCTGTATTTGGCGCTGTAGGAACTTGCGGACAACGCTGTACGTCTACACGACGATTAATTATTCACGAATCTGTTTATGATAAAGTAAGAGACGCGATTGTTGGTGCATACGGCCAAATTAAAATTGGTAATCCTTTAGACGAAACTAAACATGTTGGTCCTTTAATAGATAAAGATGCCGTAAATACGTACTTAGCTGCAATTGAAAAAGCTAAAGCTGAAGGCGGAAATGTATTAGTCGAAGGAGGCGTTCTAGAAGGTGAAGGTTTTGAAAGTGGATGTTATGTTAAGCCAGCAATTATTGAAGCTGAAAATCACTTTGAAATTGTACAGCATGAAACATTTGCTCCAATTTTATATTTAATGAAATATTCTGGAGAGGTAGAAAATGCCATTGAAAAACAAAATGGAGTTGCTCAAGGTTTATCGTCTGCGATTATGACCAATGAAATGAAAGAAGCAGAGAAATTTTTGTCTTATGCAGGATCAGATTGTGGAATTGCTAATGTAAATATCGGAACATCTGGTGCTGAAATCGGTGGCGCTTTTGGAGGAGAGAAAGAAACTGGTGGAGGACGAGAGTCTGGATCAGATGCTTGGAAAATTTATATGCGCCGACAAACAAATACGGTGAATTATTCTGATGAACTTCCTTTAGCTCAAGGAATTAAATTCGATTTATAACCAAGGGTTTAAAACATATAATTGATAAAAACCGTTTCATATCTATGAAACGGTTTTTTTGTACTTTCATCTTTGGAATCATTTTTGAACGTAACAATTAAACTTACATTAAATTGTTAAGTCATAATACTATGAAGCAACACCATATTCAACATTTATACTGGAGAGCAGGCTTTGGAATGTCGCCAGATGAATTCTATATGTTATCCAAAAAGGACAAATTTCAAATTGTTGATCGCTTGTTTCAATCTTCATCGACTATCTCTAAATTAGAAGTAGATACTTCAGAATTAGATCATTTTAGTGGTCAAAGTCTTTTAAATAACCCAAGTAAAAGAAAAGCGTTTTTCGAATTGAGTACTTCAAAACTCACAGAATTCAATATGATTTGGCTAGACCGTTTGAAGCATTCAGAAGAAACTCTAAGAGAAAAAATGACCTTGTTCTGGGCCAATCATTTTGTATGTCGTAATCAAAATATTTTTCATGTACAGCAATATAATCATACGTTAAGAACGCATGCTTTGGGAAATTTTGGGGACTTCGTAAAAGCGATATCAAAGGAAGCCGCCATGTTAAAATATTTGAATAATAAACAAAATCGAAAGCAAAAGCCTAATGAGAATTTTGCTAGAGAGCTAATGGAGTTGTTCACCTTGGGCGAGGGACAATATCAAGAAGAAGATGTAAAAGAGAGTGCAAGAGCATTCACCGGTTATAATAATAATTTTGAAGGAGAGTTTATTCTGAGAAGAACGCAGCATGACTATGACTTTAAGCAATTTCTTGGACATACAGGACGCTATGATGGGGATGATATTATTGATATAATCTTGCAACAAAAGCAATGCGCTCGTTTTATTTGTGGTAAAATTTACCGCTATTTTGTAAATGAGAATCTAGATAAAGAACGCGTAGAAGAATTAGCAACTATCTTCCATAAGGATTACAATATCGAAAACCTTATGAGGCATATTTTTAGGTCTGATTGGTTTTATGATGAAACGCATATTGGTTCAAAAATCAAATCTCCCATAGAGTTTTTGGTAGGATTGAATACAATAGTACCTTTTAAATTTGAAAATAAAAAGGACGTTCTGAAAATTCAAAAGCTATTAGGACAAATGCTGTTGAATCCACCAAATGTAGCTGGTTGGCAAGGAGGAAAAAGCTGGATAGATAGCAATACAATTATGCTAAGATTAAAATTACCTTCAATTTTATTTACTAATGCTAAAATATCAGTGAAGGAAAAAGGAGAATTTGAAGACACTTTTGAAAAGTATTATAAACAACGAAAAAATAAATTTGTTGATGTAACAGTAGATTGGGTAGCTTTTGAAAAGCAATTTAGTAAATACTCTTTTGATCAACTAGAGGACCTAATTGTAATTCCCGAATTTAATTCTGGAACTGCGACTTATTTAAAAACATTAAGTATCAACTCAAAAAGAGATTTCTGCATTCAATTAATGTCATTGCCAGAATATCAAATGTGTTAATTATGGAAAGAAGACATTTTTTAAAACAATCAACATTAGCAAGTGGTTTATTATTTGTGCCGAGCTTTTTACAAGCATTCGAATCCCTACCAGCACATAACTTGGGTTATAAGCGCTTGGTTATCGTTCAACTTTCTGGAGGGAATGATGGCTTAAATACTATAGTGCCATTTAACAGTGATGACTATTATAGAAATCGACCAACCATTGCGATTTCTAAAAGTGACATCATAAAGACTACCGATAATCTTGGATTTCATCCAAGTTTACTTCCTTTGAAAAAACTTTATGATGAAGGGCATTTAACTATCATTAACAACGTTGGCTACCCAAATCCAAATCGCTCTCATTTTAGAGCTATGGACATTTGGCAAACCGCTAGTGGTGCTGAACAAAACTTGCAAACAGGATGGATTGGTCGTTATTTGGATGCTTTTGGAAATGAGCCTTACAATGCAATTGAGATTGACGACAGCCTTTCTTTAGCATTGAAGGGACAGTTGATGAATGGAATTGCTGTTAAAAATCCCCAAGTGTTCTTTAGAACATCTCAAGACCCTTATTTTAAGAATGTATTGCGACATTATCAGGATGAACATTTGAGTGAACACAATTTAGGATATCTATATAAAACTATGATTGCAGCGGAATCTTCTGCCAAGTATATTTTTGAAAAGCATAAAACCAATACACAGTCTAAAACCTATCCAAATAATGAGTTTGCCAATCAATTAAAAACTACAGCCAGATTAATAAATTCAGGGATAAACACTAAAGTTTTTTATGCGTCTTTAGGAGGTTTTGATACCCATGCAGGACAGGTAAATAGTCAGGCAAGACTTCTAAAGACATATGCCGAAAGCATCGAAACTTTTGTTTCAGATTTAAAAGAGCAAGGCACATTTGATGACACTTTAATTCTAACATTTTCAGAATTTGGTAGACGCGTCAAGCAAAATGCGGCTAATGGTACAGATCACGGCGCAGCAAGTAATTTGTTCATCATTGGGAATAAATTAAAAACTCCTGGGTTTTATAATGAACTGGCAAGTTTATCGGATTTAGATGATAATGGAGATTTAAAATACTCAATTGATTTTAGATCGATATATGCTTCAATTCTAGACCAATGGCTCAATGTTAATGACGAAACCATCTTAAATACATCTTTCTCGAAACTCAATTTAGTATAGCCTAAACAAACAAAAACCCTGTTTCATTTTGACGGATCAAATTTTGAAACAAGGTTAAATGTAATTGATTAATAGCATTGCTAAAATCGTAAAATTTCGGGTTGGTAAATAATAAAAACTATGAGTGGCAAAAAAAACTGTATGAATGGTAATTTAAAAAAAAAATGAACCCTTAACTGTACTTTACTTTGCGCAAAATCCTAGTTACCTCTTGATATAAATTGTAAACAGTTTGACTATGGTTTTTTAAATAAGGTTTAGCTTCATTTAGCTTGTTTATGGCTTCATGAAACAAATTCAAATAACAAATAAGATAGGTAGCAGGAAGGTTTCTAAGGTCGAGTTCTTCGTACTTGTTTAAGGTAATGCCTTTTTTTAGTTTTTCCAAAATGGCATTGTTTGCATTATAAATATGATGCAATACTTTCTTGTCAAATTGAGGAGGCTCGAATAAGAGATTGGTTTCAATAGTATAGTTAGCATTATCTTCAAAATAGATGATAGTTTCCTCTAGTGGATAGTACTTGTTTTTATTCTGAAGACCGAGACTCACGTATTCAATAATCTTGAATTTATGAGTGTCATATGCTATGGAAACTTCATCGTAAGTTGAAAAGAATAAGCGCACTTGTTCATTGATTAATTCAATATCGACACGCGAATAAAACATCTCTGATTTAACGGTTTTTTTCTGTCCAGACCAGCACAAAACGAAATACTCTTTAAAGACCATGTATTGAGGATTGAAATCTTTTCGCTTATTCATAAAATCAAATACACCATCCAAGGTGTATTGAATATTGTTCTGAGCATGAGATTCAATAGCATTGACAATCTTAGAATTCACATCTTTTATCTCAATATCAAAAACTTTCGGCATGCTCATACTGCCATCTCTAAAGAAAACAGCACCACCATAGTATTTCCAAATATTTTTCCGAAGTGATGTGAGCTTACCAGTAGGTCTAATAGTAACTAATCCGACTACTTTATCATCTGGCAAATGTGGAAATGGGATATTTTCGTATTGTACAATAGGAGGATGAGTAAGGTAGGCATTGATGAGATTTTGAATCTTACTATCATCAAAAAAATGAACTCCAACAATTTTATTGTCTTCATCTTCTACACCTATGACAATATAGGAGTTGTTTTTAGGGTTGCTGTTAGATAACGCGCAAATATGCTTTAAGAATTTTGCTTTTCCTTCTTTGAAACTGATATCAACCTTTCGTTTTTTATCATAAAAACTATTCTCATCATTATGAGCAAGTAGATTTTTAATTAAAAGGCGTTTATTGATCATGGGTTTATTAAGACTTGTGCACTATAGTCGAATTTGCTTGTGCTGTGCAAAACATTAAAACGTCGGCGATATTGACATGTGCAGGCCGTGAAATGGTAAAATAAATAACATCAGCTATATCTTCTGGTTGTAACGCTTTATAGCCTTTATAAACATTTTCGGCAATGGCATCACCTTTAAATCGCACTTTAGAGAACTCAGTTTCTACAAGCCCAGGATTTACTGCCGAAACTTTTATACCAAAGGGATTTAAATCAATTCGCATTCCTTCAGTAATGGCTAAGACAGCATGTTTGCTACCACAATAGACATTGCCTTTTGGATACACTTCTTTACCAGCGGAAGAACCTATATTAATGATATGACCACTTTGGCGTTCTGTCATTTGCGGAATGATGGCTTTACTCACATAAAGCAAACCTTTTACATTAATATCCATCATAGCATCCCAATCCTCAAGGTCTCCAGTTTGTATTGGGTCGAAACCATGTGCATTTCCTGCATTATTAATTAAAATGTCAATGTGTTTGAAGTCATTAGGCAAAGAAGCAATCGCTTCTAGTGTGGTTTTTTTATCTCTCACATCAAAGTTTAGAGTATGGACTTCGGTTTTCTTACTTAGGGCTTTTTGTATGGCATCCAAACGCTCTTGTCGTCTGCCACAGAGTATCAATTTGATACCGTGTTTAGCAAATTCATGAGCAGTCGCGCTGCCAATTCCGCTCGTTGCACCAGTAATTAATGCTGTTTTATTCATAGTTGTTTTTTAATGTTAAGGGACTTTGTGACCTTGAGAAGCCACTAGTATTTTGAACCAATCCTCTAATTCTAAGTTTATCGCTAAAGCTTTGGAGGCGTTAACAATTCGTTTTTTGTTTGTTGTTCCAATAACTGGATGAATCTGTGCTGGATGTTTTAATATCCAAGCTAATAATAATTGATCCTCTGTAGCATCATATTTTTCGAGTAATTCACCAAGTTGTTTGTGAATGCGTCTTGTTTGTTCAGTATCTTCTTTAAAAGTGTGTCCTAAAGGTGACCATGCCATTGGCGTGATCGCGTTGGTAATCATATGATCTAACCAACCGTTGTGCATGGCTGAATGATGGGTTAACGAAAATTCGATTTGATTAACCGAAACATCTGTAGATTTTCTTAATAATTCGACTTGTGATGGCGAAAAGTTGGACACGCCAAAATCGCGAATTAAACCTTTAAATTTCAATTCTGAAATAGCCTCAGCGATATCATCTGGCTGCATTAATGGACTTGGTCGATGCAATAACAAAAGATCGAGATAGTCTGTTTTTAAATGTCTTAATGATTCTTCTACCGACCAGATAATATAAGCTTTGCTGTAGTTATAATGTTTTACAGTATTAATTCGATTACCGCCTAAATGTTGTATACCACATTTACTAATAAGCGATATCTCATCTCTTTTGATACTGCTGTCTTTAAATGCGTTACCAAAATCTGCTTCAGTCGTATAACCACCATATATGTCAGCATGATCAAATGTGGTGATTTGTTGTTCAATACAGTGCTGTATGAGGTCAATCATTTCTGATTTTTGAAACTGTTTCCCCCAAAGCCCCCATGTCATGGTGCCTGCAATTAATCGAGAATAATTCACTTTTTTTTCAGTTTATAAGGGTTTTTTTGTAATTCATGTATAAAAATAGACAAATCTAAAAGAAGAGACTATCATTGCCTTGTAATAATTATTAATCCCAAATCATGAAATTAATTACAACCTACAAAGCACTTTTTTACAGTGTGCTTATCACACTTACATTGAGTAGTTGCTCGAAGGAATATGAAACTGAAACATACTCTAATAGTGCGCTTGTTACTATAAAATTAACAGGTTTGCCAAGCCAATTTAGTCATGTAAATATTGAAATATCTGATATTCAATTTCAGGTAAAGGCTGATGCCACAGATGCAGACGCTTGGATAAGTTTGAATACCGTAAATATGGGAATTCATGATTTTTGTCAAATCATTGGAGATCGGGTGGTCACGCTTGTTGATTTTGATGAAGTATCACTAAGTCATATTTATAATTTGAAACTGATTTTAGGAGAGAATAATTCTTTAATAAACCAAGGTTTGAACTATGATTTAGTCATGGCTCCAGAATTGCAGGGTGCAACTGTAAATTTGGTCGATAAAGAATTGAATTCTAATAAGATTTATGAGTTTGTGATTGAATTTGATATACCAGAATCTATTATTATTTTAGATGGTATGGCTCAGCTAAGGCCTAAAACCAGTGTGACTTTAAGACAGTTTCAATTGTTTTAATCATCTATTTTCAGTCTTTGTTCGTATATATTATAAAGTTATAATCATGTTTAAAAACAAAATCTATTCCAACCTCTTAATAATGATATTTTTATTTTCGGGGTGCTCCAACAATACTAACTCAAATATATCAACAGGGAGTTCTAAAATAACGGTGAAACTATCAGACGCCCCTGGAGATTATGAGTTTGTTTATGTTGATGTGGTCGATATACTCGTAAAATTAAATAATGATGATGATTCTGAAAATGGCTGGCAAAGCCTTGAAGCTATTAACACCGGAATTTATAATCTATTGGAATTAACAGGAGGCGTAAATGTTCTTCTAGCTGATAATTATCAGATACCATCAGGAACATTAAATCAAATAAGACTTGTTCTTGGAGACAATAACACAATAGTAATAGATGGTGAAGAATTTCCTTTATCAACTCCTAGTGCCCAACAATCAGGATTGAAGATTCAAGTCAATGAAGAGTTGTTACCAAATTTTGAATATACCTTTTTACTTGATTTTAATGTTGATGAATCTATTGTAAATGCTGGGAATTCTAGTAATATAATATTAAAACCCGTGATTAGAGCTATTCCAGAAATTACTTCAGGTACTATTAGTGGGACTATTACTCCATCGAGTGTATTAACTGAAATAATTATTAATATCGATGATCAAGAAGTTTCAACTTTCACTGATGCAAATGGAAATTTCTTATTAGTTGGCTTACCCGAAGGGATTTTTAATTTAAGTATAAATCCTGACCCCTCATCCGATTTAAATGATTTAATTATTGAAGATATTCAGGTACTTATTGGTGAAAATACGGATATAGGTATAATTGAACTTATGTAATAATATCAATAATAATTTTAAAAAAGAGCAACACATTTCGTATTGCTCTTTTTTTATGAAATCTTTCAAAAGTTCAGTATACCATGAAGTTTTAACCAATTATTAACAGCAAGACAGCAAAAAAATCAACAATTTGCGGTTCATAATTAAACCGTGAAAATCACAGCTTTAAAATTTATTGAATAATGGAAGAAACTGGTACAATTGACATTAAGAGCATTAATGAAAAAATAGAGAAGGAAAGTGCTTTTGTTGATTTGTTAATGATGGAAATGAACAAAGTCATCGTTGGACAAAAACACATGGTAGAGCGATTGCTCATTGGCTTATTGGGTCAAGGACACATTTTACTTGAAGGTGTTCCTGGGCTAGCTAAAACACTAGCGATTAATACCTTGGCAAAAGCTATAGATGGAAGCTTTAGTAGAATTCAATTTACTCCAGATTTATTACCAGCAGATGTTGTTGGTACCATGATTTACAATATGAAAGTCAATGACTTTTCGATTAAGAAAGGACCCATTTTCGCAAATTTTGTTTTGGCAGATGAAATCAATAGAGCACCAGCCAAAGTACAATCGGCTTTGCTGGAAGCCATGCAGGAAAAGCAAGTAACCATTGGAGATGAGACGTTCATTTTAGATAAACCATTCTTAGTAATGGCCACTCAAAACCCGGTAGAGCAAGAAGGAACCTACCCACTACCAGAAGCACAGGTTGATCGTTTTATGTTAAAAACAGTTATAGATTACCCTAAGCAAAAAGAAGAACAACTTATTATGAGAGCTAATCTTAAAGGAGCTTGGGATAAAGTAAACCCTGTCGTTTCAGTCTCTCAAATATTAAAAGCGCAAGAGGTTGTAAGAGAGGTCTATATGGATGAAAAGATTGAGAAATATATTCTCGATATTATCTTCGCAACTCGTTATCCAGACCAATATCGATTAGCCGATTTAAAACCGCTTATTTCTTTTGGCGCCTCTCCACGTGGAAGTATCAATTTAGCAATAGCGGCAAAATGTTATGCGTTTATTAAACGCAGAGGTTACGTCATACCTGAGGATGTGAGAGCTGTTGTTCATGATGTATTACGTCATAGAATTGGAATTACTTACGAAGCAGAGGCCGAAAATGTAACCTCAGAAGATATTATCAATAAGATAGTTAACGAAATCGAAGTACCTTAATCAGTAGAGCGTATTTATAAGCAAGTATGTCGTTAAACATGACTAAAACTTGATACTAATTAATGCCATTTAGGACGGCTAACCGCAAACTGACCACTGCAAACTGAAACAATGGATACTAAGGAATTACTAAAGAAAGTACGAAAGATTGAGATTAAGACACGTCGTTTGTCTGATCATATCTTTGGTGGTGAATATCACTCGACCTTCAAAGGACGAGGGATGACATTTTCTGAAGTAAGACAATATCAGTTTGGAGACGATGTGCGCAATATTGATTGGAACGTTACGGCCCGTTATAACGAACCTTATATTAAAGTATTTGAAGAAGAACGTGAGCTAACTATGATGCTTATGGTAGATATTTCGGGTTCAAAACTGTTCGGAACCGTAGATCAATTTAAAAATGAAATTGTTACTGAAATCGCTGCTACTCTAGCCTTTTCAGCCACACAAAATAATGATAAAATAGGACTCATTCTGTTTTCAGATGAGATTGAATTATATATTCCACCCAAAAAAGGACGTTCTCATGTGCTTCGTATTATACGCGAACTCATTGAATTTGAACCTAAAAGTAAACTGACTAATATTTCCGAAGCACTTAAATTTTTATCTAATGTGATGAAAAAGAAAGCGATTGTATTTGTATTAAGTGATTTTATTACAGATGATGAGTACAAGCAAAATCTAAAAATTTCTGCTGGGCGTCACGATATTACTGGAATTAGAGTTTATGATAGGCGTGAAGTTGAAATTCCAAATATTGGAATGGTACAAATGGAAGATGAAGAAACTGGAGAACTCGCATTGGTTAATACAGCATCAAATACAGTGCGATTAAACTATGGCAAATACTACAGATCAAAGGTAGAATATTACAAAGAAACTTTTACAAAATCTGGCTCAGGGACTATAGATTGTCGCGTTGATGAGAGTTATGTTAAAAAGTTATTAGGTTATTTTAAAAGAAGAGGATAATAAGAGTTATGATTAACAATTTTAAAATGTTGAATAGAAATATTACTGTCTTTGGAGGTCCATTGTCAGTGGTATTTTTTATACTCTTTTTTCTGTGGTCAGCATACTCATATGCTCAAGTTAAATCCTCGATAGATACCACTAAAATTAGAATAGGTGAACAGATAACTTATAAAATTGAGGTTGCAGTCGATACCATAGATGTAGTTGTGTTTCCAGAAGGTCAAACTTTTTTGCCTTTGGAAATGATTGAATCTTATAAGGTAGATACCACAAAGAATAATACCAAGTTTCAGTTCATTAAAAAATACGGATTAACGCAGTTTGATTCTGGTCGTTATACCATTCCGAAGCAAAAAATCATTATAGGTGATAGAATCTTTTACACAGATTCATTACAAATTCAGGTGAGTACTGTGGCGGTTGATACAACCAAGCAGAAGCTCTATGATATCAAACCCATGATTCAGGTAGAGAAAGCATCAAGTGATTGGTGGAAGTATGCAATCATAATAGGTTTGGCTTTGGCTTTAGTGGTGTTTCTTCTGTATTGGTTCATTTGGAGAAAAAAGCCATTAACAGAGGAAGAAGAGATTGCTATGCTTCCTCCTTATGATAGAGCCAAGTTAGCACTAAAAAAATTAGATGAAAGTGACTATCTTCAGAAATCAGAATTGAAAGGATATTACTCTGAACTCACCTTTATTATTAGAAAGTATTTGGATGAAAAAGTCTACCATCGGGCACTTGAAAGCACAACTGATGAGTTGATAGACCGTTTGAATTTATTAAGCGACGCCAATAAAATTGATTTAAGTAAAGCTGACATTGATAATATTCAAACCATATTGCAACGAGCCGATTTGGTTAAATTCGCAAAGTCTGCTCCAGATATTGAATTGGCAAAGCTGGACAGAGCGACTATTGATACTGAAATTGATCAGGTTAAGGAAGCATTGCCTGAGCCAACTGAAGAGGAAAAATTACTGAATCAACAATATAGAGAGCAACAGAAACGTAAAAAGAAACGTGAAAAAATTTGGATTACCATAGCTGCAAGTATATTGATATTAACAGCAACTTTTGTTGGGTTTGGGGTGAAATACGGATTTAAATACGTAGTTGATACCATCATTGGTGACGAAGATAAATCGTTGCTTGAAGGTGATTGGGTGAGAAGTGAGTATGGTATTCCACCAATAATGATTTCAACACCAGAAGTCTTAGAGCGTATAGAGTTACAGGCCATAGATAGTACACAAGCGCTTCAACGTGTTGCCTTCGCCTATGGCGATACGGATTCGGCATTTGACATTAGTGTGGGAACAACGAGATACGAGTTGAAGGAAAATGAAGAAATAGATGTGAATGGAGCGGTTGAAGAAACAATACAAACGTTTGAAAAAAATGGGGCAAGAAATTTACTTGTCAAACAAGAACAATTCATTACACCAAATGCGGCTGAAGGTATAAAGATATTTGGAACGGGAGAATTTCCTACGAATATTAAAGACGAATACCGTTCAGGGGAATATGTCATTCTCATTTTTGTAGCCGATGACAAATCTGTGATGCAGAAAATTGCCTTGGTATGGAATAATGAAAACGAGTATGCTGACCAAATTATAGATCGCGTTTTAAATTCTGTAGAACTTAAAAAAGTGGAAGACTGATGTTTGAAGGGATAGAGTTTTTAAATAAGGAATTTTTTTGGCTGTTTTTACTACTTCCAATAGCTGTTTTATGGTACTTTTTTAAACGTAACCGTCAAACTGCTGAGTTAAAAATATCTAGTATTAAAGGATTTAAAGTAGGGAATTCTCTATTGCCAAAATTACGTCCTTTGCTTTTTGTTTTTCGATTATTAGCCTTAGCATTTTTAATTACGGCATTAGCTAGACCTAGAACTTCAGACGAAACGACTAGAACGAAAACCACTAAAGGTATTGATATCATAATGGCTATTGATGTTTCAGCAAGTATGCTGGCTAAAGACCTCTTGCCAAACCGTTTAGAAGCCTTAAAAAAGGTTGCTTCCGAATTTATTCAAGGACGACCAAATGATAGAATTGGGCTTGTAGAATATGCAGGAGAAAGCTATACGAAAACACCGATTACCAGTGATAAGGGTATAGTGCTAAGGTCATTAAGAGATATTAAGTACAATACAATTATTGAAGGTGGAACAGCGATTGGAATGGGGTTAGCGACTTCGGTAAATCGAATAAAAGATAGTAAGGCTAAAAGTAAAGTGATTATTCTATTGACTGATGGTGTCAATAATTCTGGCTTTATTGATCCGAAAATTGCTAGTGAATTAGCGGTTGAGTATGGTATTAAAGTATATACCATTGGTCTAGGTACAAATGGTATGGCATTGTCTCCATATTCTATCAATAGAAATGGGACATTTCAATACAAACGCGTGCAGGTTGAAATTGATGAAGACCTACTGAATGAAATTGCAGATGTCACAGGTGGAAAATACTTTAGAGCCACTAATAATAAGAAATTAAAAGAGATTTATAACGAAATAAATAAACTTGAAAAAACAGAAATAGAAGAGATTAAATACACCACATACGATGAAAAATATCGGCCGTTGGTTTTAATTGCTTTAGGTTTAATGTTCATAGAAGCCGTATTAAGAATGACTGTTTTTAGAAGTTTTGTATAAAAATTATGTTTGATTTTCAATTAGAGGAAAAAGTTTGGTTTTGGGTTTTGCTGGTGATACCAGTAATTATCTTCTTTTTTGCTATACTTCAATTTTGGAAATATAGAGCACAAAAACGTTTTGCCTCTAACAAATTGTTGAAACGTTTAAGTCCGAACCAATCGTTTTTTAAATCGGTTTTAAAGGTTGTAATGCTCAGTCTGGCTTTTGCATGTTTATCCATTGCCCTAGTTAATCCTAAAATAGGTACTAAGCTAGAAACGGTCAAGCGTCAAGGTGTAGATATTGTATTTGCCGTTGATGTATCTAAAAGTATGCTTGCTGAAGATATTGCTCCTAATCGTTTAGAGAAATCAAAACAATTGGTGTCACAGATTATTAATAATTTAGCCAGCGATCGGGTTGGGATTATTGCATACGCGGGGAAAGCTTTTCCTCAGTTGCCGATTACTACCGATTATGCTTCGGCTAAAATGTTTCTTCAAAACATGAATACAGATATGTTGTCGTCTCAAGGAACGGCCATCAATGAAGCTATAGAATTAGCAAAAACCTATTTTGATGACGAAGAGCAAACCAATCGAGTTCTAATTATTATTTCCGATGGTGAAGATCATAGTGAGGTTGCTACAAATGTTGCCGAGGAAGCTGCTGATGAAGGTATAAGAATTTTCACTATTGGTGTGGGAGATGTTGATGGCGGACCAATACCTATTAAACGAAATGGGATTCTATTAAACTATAAAAAAGACAATCAGGGTGAAACCGTGATTACTAAGCTCAATGAAGATACCTTAAAGGAAATAGCGAAAGAAGCTAACGGCGTGTATATTTCAGGAAATAATACCTCTGAAGTGATTGAAGAGATTAAAGATATTTTGAATCGTATGGATAAAACGGAATTTGAAGCGAAAGAATTCGCAGACTATAAAGATCAATTTCAATGGTTTTTAGGTTTTGGAATCTTCTTTTTGTTTATCGATTTATTCTTACTTGAACGAAAAACGGCATGGTTAAAGCGACTCAATCTGTTTAATGAGAATATTTAGTTCATCCTTAACCATCAATATTTTATAAATTTTTTAACTATATCAAGTCTTACAGTTTTTTATATTGCTGTTTGGTTGGTTTAACATCATGTTGATAATACAACTTACAGTTTTAAAGCCTTGAGTGATTCTAAAAAATTAAGATGAGCTGCTTTAAATGCTGAATTTTAAGACGTAAATAAAAATGAAGAAGCTTTTAATTATTTGTTCGGTTTTAGCAACAGCACTCACCTTTGCTCAAGATAAAGACAAGGAAAGAGAGAAGCAATTAACCTTACGAACGGCAACTAACTTTATTTATGAGGCTAATGAGCTAACAGAAGCTGATAATTTTATTTCCGCAGAAAAGGAATATAGAAAAGCAATTTCGAAAGCCCCTTCAGTTGTAGCGGGAAGTTACAATCTAGGAAATTCCTATTATGAGAAAGGAAATTATGAAGAAGCATTATATCGCCACGCTCAGGCTGCCGAAAATGCCACATCAAAGGTTGATAAACATAAAGCGTATCACAATATTGGAAATATCTTAATGAAAAAGGAGCTTTGTCAAGAAGCTGTTGAGGCTTTTAAGAACGCCTTAAGGAATGACCCTACTGATGATGAAACACGTTACAATTTGGTAGTCGCTAAAGAGTGTGCCGCACAGCAGGAAAACAAAAAAGAAAAAGAAGAGGAGAAGAAAGACGAGGATAAGGAAGACGAGAATAAGGACGAGGAGAAGAAAGAAGACGAAAAAAAGGATGATCCTGAAGACAAAGGAGATCAGGATAAGAAAGAAGGGAATGATGAGAAAAATGAAGACGGTAAACCTAAAGATGAAAAAGATCAAGGTAAAGGAGATAAAAAAGATGATAAACAAAAAGGAAAACCGAAACCTAAACCAGGACAGTTATCTCCGCAGCAAATAAAAAACTTGTTAGAGGCAATGAATAATCAAGAACAAAAAGTTCAAGAAAAAATCAATGCTGAAAAACAAAAAGGAGTCAAAGTGAAACCTGAAAAAGATTGGTAGTTGAATCAAATGAAACCCTTAAAATACATAGCAGTACTTTTTATAGTGCTTTTTACGACACTAGCGTCGGCTCAAGTGAAATTTGAAGCGAAAGTTAGCAAAAGCAAGCTTGGTGTAAATGAGCGATTACGTATTGATTTTGTCATGAATAAGGATGGTGATAATTTCAATCCACCAGATTTTACTAACTTCAATGTGGTTGGCGGTCCAAATACATCAGTCAGTAACTCATGGTTAAATGGGCAGCATTCTTACACGAAAACCTATAGCTATTTTTTAGCACCTAAAAGAAAGGGAACATTCAAAATCAATCAAGCGAGTATTGAAATAGATGATGAAATATATAAAACTCAAGTTGTAAGTGTACAAATTACAAATGCTGTAAAACGCCCAAATGATCCTTATAATGTTGAGGGTGTAGCCTCTGAAAACATTCATTTAGTCGCTGAGGTGTCTAAATCAGACCCTTATCTTAATGAGGCTATTACAGTGGTCTATAAATTATATGTTTCTGCTGCTACAGGAGTAAGTAATTGGAGAGAAATCGAGAACCCTAGGTATAATGACTTTTGGAGTCAGAAAATAGATACCAAGGGGTTGCGCATTCAAAACGGAAAATACAAAGGGCAAGATTATCGGTATGTTGTTTTGAGGAAAACAGTACTTTATCCGCAAAAGACAGGGAAGTTAGAAATTGAACCACTAACTTTAGATATTACTGTTGAAGTACCAACCAACCGTCGTGATATTTTTGGAGGGCGGCACATGGCTCAGGTCAATCGAACAGTTTCCGCAGGGAGTCGAACCATTAATGTAAAACCTTTACCAGAAATGGGAAAACCAGATGATTTTACAGGGGCAGTTGGTAGTTTTAAGTTTAATGTAATCACCTCAAAATCGCAATTAAACGCTTCTGAATCATTACAAGCCAGAGTAGAAGTTACAGGTAAAGGCAATCTCAATTTATTTCAATTACCAAAACTTACTGTACCAAGTTCACTTGAGGTTTATGAACCAGAACATAACGAATCAATTCGAACGAATTTGACTGGCATGCAAGGTTCTATATCAGATAATTATACTATTGTACCACGGTACAAAGGGAAATATCCAATTCCTAGCCTCTCGTTTTCTTATTTTGATTTGGAAACAGAAACCTACAAACGTGTGTCTTCTGGTGAAATTGTGATAGATGTTATAGAAGGCCCTATTAATAATTCGTCTGGGGATGATAATATTGCGTCTACAGTCGATAATAAAAAAGAAATGACATCAAATCTAGCCCAGTTTGCATTTATTAAAACAGATGCTAATTTAAAGCCGGTTGATACAGAAAGTTTTTTCAAATCTACTGGATTTTGGGGTTCACTATTACTGCCATTTTTAGCAATTCCATTAGCGATTGTATATCGTAAAAAGAAAGAAGAGCGAAGTGCTGATGTTTTTGGGAATAAAATTAGAAAAGCTGATAAATTAGCCAAGCGTTATTTAGGTGAAGCTAAAAAAGCATTAGGAAATAAAGAGGCCTTTTATATAGCTTTAGAAAAAGCATTGCATAATTATTTAAAGGCTAAGTTGCATATCGAGACGAGTGATTTCAGTAAAGAAAAAATACAGGACGTGTTAATTCAACGTCAAGTTAATGCGTCTACGGTAAAAGAATTTATTAGCATATTAGAGCATTGTGAATTGGCAAGATACACTCCTATTACGAATGTAGAGATGCAACAAGACTATGAGAAATCTGCTTCCACCATATCAATCATTGATAAAGAATTAAGGTAGAGATGAAACAATTCTTACACATACTTGTATGTTTTATTTTGACATCGTCATTTGCTCAAAATGAAAAGGTCTTTGAACAAGCTAACAGTTTGTATAATGAAGGAAATTATGCTAAAGCTATAGAAAAGTATCATACCATTTTAGATAGTGGTGAGCATTCTGCTGAATTGTTTTATAATATGGCCAATGCGCATTATAAATTAAACCATATAGCACCGAGTATTTATTACTACGAAAAAGCTTTATTATTAAAACCTCGAGATAAAGAGATATTGAACAATATTACTTATGCTCGTAATATGACTATTGATGATATAGAAGTGTTACCGGAGGTTGGATTTTCAAGACTCTTGAATAAAGCGACCAACACTATGAGCTATGATAATTGGGCAAAATTAGCTGTAGTATTGGTGGTTCTTTTCGTTATTCTATTTTTATTTTATGTCTTTTCGCATCGTACAGCTAAAAAACGATTTGCTTTTATAACAAGTTCGGTATGTATCATTTTAGCCTTTGTGGCTTTAGCATTTGCATTCCATAAGTATGAATTGGTAGAAAAAGACCAACCAGCTATTGTGTTTGCTCAGGAAGCACAAATAAAAAGCGAACCTAATTTAAGAAGCACAGAATCATTTAAACTTCATGAAGGCACCAAAGTCCAAGTCTTGGATACCATAAATAATTGGAAGAAAATTAAGCTTTCTGATGGTAAAACAGGATGGGTTTTGAATGATGATATTAAAATGCTAAAGACGTTTTAACCTTTTTTAACACTAAAATTGAAGCCAGAGTATCATTATTTGATGCTCTTTTTTTTTGTAAACATCCAATGAATACGATGCCTAACAGGGTGTGTATAAAAAATATTTATATTATTCATTTAATATATATATAAAAATATATGAAATTGTTTATTGACATTTGCACCGTGGTTTAAGAATTCATCTTAACACATGAAAATTAATAAGAAACGAAACGATTTTTATTTATGTCAACAACAAATCATTTAGAGCAACTAAACAGCAAATCTTTGTTATCTAAAATATTAATTCCAATGACTTGGCTTATTTTTTTGGTTAACGCTACTTTAATAGTCTACTATTTTTCTGATTTCCCTAGTTGGAATTTTGGAAATCTATTTCAGATAAATGGTTTTAGCATAGTCATATGGACTGTTGTCGCCTTTTTTAGCGCCATAGTTCAAATGTACGCTACAAACTACATGAAAGGTTTCAAAAAGAAACAAAGCTTTCTTTTGTATTGTTTAGGTTTTTCTTTTTCCGTGATGCTTTTTGTTATTTCAAATAACGTTTTCTTACTGGTGTTCTTTTGGTTATTAATGGGATTAATCATGTCCAAATTAATAGGCATAGATTCAGAATGGAAAGAAGCACAACATGCCGCAAAATTTGCCAGACTAAATTACATAGGAGGTTCATTGTTTTTAGCCATTGCTATTGGGATCCTAGTTTATGGCACCGGAACATTCACGAAAAATGAAATATTAGCAAATATATACACGGTTCCACAATGGATAACTACTATATCTGCATTATGCATTATAGTGGCGGCAATAATTCAGTCAGCTATTTTTCCATTCCATAGATGGTTATTATCTGCAATGACATCACCAACTCCTGCTTCTGCACTTATGCATGCTGGTTTTGTTAATGGTGCAGGGATTTTATTGACCCTATTTGCTCCATTATTATTTACGGCTAATGTATTATTATTAATTTTTATTATTGGTGGTTTAACCGCTATTGTGGCGCAGTTTAGTAAATTAATGCAAGTAAATGTGAAACAAAAATTAGCGTGTTCCACAATTGCGCAAATGAGTTTTATGGTAATGCAATGTGGACTTGGGTTTTTCTCTGCAGCTATTACGCACCTTATACTTCATGGATTTTATAAGGCCTATTTATTCTTGTCGGCAGGTGAGGAAATAAAAAATTCACTTCCAAAAAAGCCCGATAGTATTGTAATTAAACCTTTACAAGCTATAATCATTACGTTTTCAGCTGTTATAGGAGGCCTGCTTTTTGGATATATCACAGGAAAAGGATTAAGCATAGACAGTGGACTCTTTCTAACGTTTATTGTTGCAATAACGGTAGGGCAAGTGGTTTATAACATACTAAACCAAGCGAGTCTTTCTAGTACTCAAAAATTTCTAGTAACACCAATACTAATCATTCTTGGAATAGGAGTTTACGCATTAGTCTTTAATGGAGTAACCATATTAATGCATGATATGCCAATGGCAAACATGCCTATTGCATTAACGCCAATACACATCATATTTGGAGTAGTCTTCCTAATCGGATTTCACATTATGCTATCTGGTGTGTACAGAAAAATACCCTGGCTCTATGTAAAACTCATGAACATTTCACAACCCATAAGTAAATCTATCATTTCTTTTAAAACTAAATAGTTATGACTAAGCAAGAGCAAATTTTATTAAGTATTGAAGCTGCTTCAAAACGAATTGGTACAACTTGGCCACTTTACTCTTTTGTCACTTCAAATCCCTTATCAGGCTATGAAAAGTTGCCTTTTGAAGATGCGGTACAAGAGGCAGGACGTTTTTTAAAATCGAATTCTTATCCTAGCGCTTCTATTTACAAACAAGCCTTCGAAAACAACGATATCGATAAGACTGTTTTATCGGAAATGCTAAAGGAAGCACAATTATTAAAGTCTCCTGAAGCCTATTTGCAGGAGATGGAACGTCTTGAAACGACACCTTTGCAAAAGCCGGCTTCAAAATTAGACGTCATTATGGCGAAATGGTTAGCGGTTTTTATGGATGAAGGTATGGCAGAATGGCAAATACCTAATAAAGAAAAAGGGTTTTACAATGCTTGGAAAGCCTTAGCTGTATATGATAAAGATATCGGTAAACCTAGTTTAAAGCACTTGCCTAAAACAAGCATTGAAGCCTTAGAGCAAGTATTAAGCGCACATAGTATCATAAACTATAATGAATTATTCAGTGCTCATATAGCGGCATTATCAGGTTGGACAGGTTACATAAAACATCGTATAGATACGAACTCAGTTTGGCAACAACAATTCCCTATAACTATTGAAGATTATTTGGCAGTACGATTAACTATTGCGAATCATCTTAATATGCCATTAGAGATTGTCGTAGAAACTAGTCAAAATGATTTAGAGGTAAAGCTTAAACACCTCTGGCTTAAGGCTTGGGAAGCAACATTTCAAAACCGATTGGTTTCAGATTTAAAAACCAATAATATCAGATTTGATGTCTCAAAAGAAAAAACGGAATTGCCAGATGCTCAAATGGTGTTTTGTATAGATACACGATCTGAAATGATACGTCGACATGTAGAAGCTTCTGGGAATTACGAAACTTATGGCTATGCAGGTTTCTTCGGAATTGCAGCAGATTACCAGCATTATCAGGAAGATATAAGTATTAAATCTTGTCCTCCAATTGTTGGTTCACCATACAAGATTACAGAAACTCCAAATTTAGAATTAGCTCAAAAAGATGCTAACTTTAAGAGTGAGAAAAGGATGTCTAAGGCAAAAACACATATCTTAAAACGACTTAAGAATATGTTACCATCATCTTTTGGATTTGTAGAAGGTGCAGGGGCATTTTACGGATTGTCATTAATTGCACAGTCTTTTATACCAAGTTCTTATTTTAAAATTAAGAACAGAAATAAGCGTGATTATGAGTCGTTTTGCGAGCCTCGAATTGCTTACAATGATAAAAACAAAACTTCAGAAGATATCGCTCTTCAAGAAAAAGTAGCAATTGTAAAGTCTGGTTTTGACTTAATGGGTTGGGAACGTTTTGCGCCTTTAGTAATTTTTGCGGGTCACGGAAGCCATACCGCAAATAACCCCTTTGGATCTAGTTTAGATTGTGGTGCTTGCGCGGCAAGCCCGGGAAGACATAATGCTAGACTTTTAGCAACGTTAGCGAATGACAATGCTGTTAGAGCAGAATTAAAATCATCTCATCAAATTGATATTCCTACAGATACAGTTTTTGTTGGAGCTGAACACAATACAACAACAGATGAAATTGTACTATTTGATGCACACATACCAGAAACACATCTAGAACGACTGAGTATGTTAAAGAAAAATCTTAGAAAAGTGCAGGAGACAGCGACTTCAGAACGTTTAAATGTAACTTCGGGAAGTGTAGAATTGGCCAAAAAGAAATCTTTAAATTGGGGAGAAACAAGACCAGAATGGGGTTTAGCAAAGAATGCGGCTTTTATTGTTGGATCTAGAGATTTAACATCTACAATGCATCTTGATGGAAGATGTTTTATGCACTCTTACAACTGGGAATTAGATCCAGAAGGTAAAGCCTTAGAAGGTATTATGGGAGGGCCAATGGTTGTCACTCAATGGATTAATAACCACTATTATTTTAGTACAGTCGATAATAATAGGTTTGGTGGAGGTTCAAAAATTACACATAATATTACTGGTCAATTTGGAGTGGTTCAAGGTAATGGAGGGGATTTAAAAATGGGATTGCCATTGCAGTCTCTAAAAGCCTCAGATACAGAAATGTATCACCAGCCACTGCGATTAACAACTATGATTCATGCACCTTTAGGACGTGTAGAGTTGATTCTAAGAAAAAATAAGCATCTTCAAACTTTATTAGATAATGAGTGGATGTATTTAAAAGTAATCGACACTAATGACTCAAACAGATTTAAATCCTACAATAAGAATTACAATTGGAGTCTCGAAGAAGTAAGTTTTTCAAACGTAAAAACAGAGGACAAACGAACGCTTGTATTAAGTGACTATTAATAAATAGAAAACAAAAAATTATGAAAAACAATAAATATAAAATATTAGTCCTTTCAGATTTAAAACAAAGTGCAGAAAAGACTTTAAGATATGCTGCTAAATTATCTCTTGAAATTGATGCAAATGTTGAGTTTTTTTATGCAAAGGAAGCAACTGAGGTTGTACAGACTGAAAACCCATTATCTGCTATGCGAACTATCAGTGAAGTTTGTAATCAAACAGAAAGGAAAATTAAAGATTTAGTGAATCCAATTTCAAAAGAAAATAATATTAATATTAAGTCAACCTTTGCTTTTGGAAATATTAAAAATGACATTGAAACTTGTATTAATACTTCTAATCCAGATTTGATTATTCTTGGGGAAAGAAAGCAAAAAAGATTCAATTTTCTTGGAGATCGTATTTCCCATTATGTAAATAAAAGATACAATGGAGTCGTTTTAGTTGTGACAGATTCTAATGTTTTGGATTCTGAAGGAAAAGTGTCTTTGAACAATTTAGGTTTAAAGAATAATATCGATAATTACAAGGTTCAAATTAAAAATGAATTAGTGTCATAGCATTAGTTTTTTAAATATATTTCGAAGTAAAAACTTCCATACACATAGTTATTATGTTTTGGAAGTTTTTTTGTTTTGAATGTTTGGTCTAAGTCAATCAATACAGTTCTTATAGTTTTATCAATAAATTCATTCTTATTAATTTCTAATTAAAGTTCAAGCAGTAATTTTTAATATTTTAAAAATTAAGTTAACTTCGGGATTCTTGTAATTTGATTACCAGATAACACTATTGATGTTTTTATTAATCAAGTATTACTAACAACCTAACTATGAAGAATTTATTTTCAAATATCAAAGGGGATGCCTTTGGTGGGATTACAGCCGGAATTGTGGCATTACCTCTTGCTCTTGCCTTTGGAGTTTCCTCTGGATTGGGTCCAAGCGCCGGATTATATGGGGCTATTTTTATCAGTTTCTTTGCTGCTTTATTTGGTGGAACACCAACCCAAATTTCTGGACCTACTGCTCCAATGACTGCGGTGAGTATGATTGTTATTGCTGGAATAATCGCTGCAAACGATGGAGATATTGATAAAGCCTTACCCGCTATTCTGACCGTTTTTCTGTTAGCTGGATTAATGCAAATAGGCTTGGGAACGATAGGTTTGGGGAAATACATAAGGTATATTCCTTATCCAGTGGTATCTGGGTTCATGACGGCCATTGGCCTCATTATAATAATAACCCAAATTTTACCCTCTTTAGGATATTACCCAAAGGAGGATATGGTTTTTGTAGAGCAATTTAAACCTCAGGCAGAAGAGGTCATTTTGCAAAATATCTTAAAAGATGAAGCTGGTGAAGGAATTTTGGTGTTAGAAGATTTCAAAGAAACAATTAAGCGTTCTAATGAAATCTCACAAGAAAATATCCTTAAAGAATCACAAACATTAGCAGCAAAAAAAGCTTCTGGAGCTCTTGGTGCATTAAAAGTAATTCCTAGAGCGTTGCAAAATATTAATTGGTTGGAGCTAATTCTCGCTCTTGGTACTATAGTTATTGTATTTGGTTTCAAACGAATTACAAAGAAAGTCCCAAGTTCCTTGGTGGCTCTGGTTGTTATGTCAGGTATTGCAGTTGGCTTTGGTCTTGACTATAGACCCATTGAAGAGATACCAACAGGTATTCCCATGCCTAGACTAGAAATGTTTAGTAATTTTAGTATTGGTAATATCACACCTTATATTTTTACAGCCTTAACATTAGCCTTACTTGGGGCTATTGATTCTCTATTAACTAGTGTGGTTGCTGATAACATGACCAAAACCAAACATAAACCAAATAAAGAATTGGTTGGACAAGGGATTGGCAATAGTATTGCAGCGTTGTTTGGAGGTATTCCCGGTGCTGGTGCGACCATTAGAACCGTAGTTAATATTAATGCTGGAGGTAAAACTAAACTTTCAGGAATGATAGCCGGTGTGATGCTACTAATTATCTTGCTAGGTCTTGGACCAATTGCTTCTAAAATTCCAGCTGCAGTTTTGGCAGGAATATTAATCACTGTTGGAATTGGTGTCATGGATTACAAAGGCTTAAAGGCAATCCCGAGTTTACCAAAAGATATAAAGTTAGGACCTCTCAAGTTAAGTTCTGAGGTGTTGATTATGCTTATAGTATTGTTATTATCTACATTTTGGGATTTAATCTATGCTGTTGGTATAGGTTTAGTGATTGCCTCACTTATGTTTATGAAAAAAATTGGAGATCTCACTGCCGAACGATCGGACGTAAAGTCTCTAAAAGAAGAAGCGTGGGATGATGAAGCTGATTTTCCGAAGCAATTAAAAGAAGAGGTATTTATTAAACATTTGAAAGGACCTTTATTCTTTGGGTCAACATCAGATTTCCAGCAACTTACACTACAAATACCGGTTACTGCCTCTATTGTAATACTTAGACTTGGTCGTATGCAATATATGGATCAATCTGGACTCTATGCCATGGAAGACATGTTACTTGAATTAAAATCCAGAAATGTTGAAGTATTATTTGTAAATTTATTGAAACAACCAAGATACATGATGGAACGAATTGATATTATTCCAGATTTTGTGCCTGAATCACATATTTTTAAATCTTTTAAAGAATGCCTATCTTGGATTAAGCAAAACGTTAAAGACTCAAACTAAAATCAATATAAAATGCCAAATACATATTATAACAAGCTATTAGCTAACAACAAAGAATGGGTCGAAGAAATGACCACGAACAACAAGGACTACTTTAAAAATTTGGCAAAGGGACAAAAACCACCTGTGCTTTGGATTGGGTGTGCCGATAGCCGGGTACCAGCTAATGAAATAACTGGTACACATCCAGGAGAGCTTTTTGTTCACCGAAATATTGCTAATATGGTGGTACATACCGATATGAATATGCTAAGTGTTTTAGATTATGCGGTTAATCACTTAGAGGTACAACATGTAATTGTGTGTGGTCATTATGGTTGTGGTGGTGTACAGGCGGCAATGCAAAATAAGTCTCTCGGTCTTATCAATAAATGGGTCAGAAATATAAAGGAGGTTTATAAAGACAACTACACCGAGCTAAAAAAAATAGAATCAGATAAAGAACGTTTTGATCGTTTAGTTGAATTAAATGTCAAGGCACAAGTTTATGATTTAGCTAAAACATCTATCATTCAACAAAAGTGGAAAGACAAAAGTGGTCTTCAAATTCATGGATGGGTTTATGATCTTAAAGATGGAGTTATCAATGATCTCAAAGTTTCTATGGAAAGCGCAGAACATCTTTCTGAAGTTTTTAGATTAGATTTAGACTAGGTCATCTGTATAAAGGCATAGTATATGGGCATGCCAATGGTGATGTTAAAGGGGAATGTTATCCCTAAAGCCATTGGTATGTATATTCCAGCATCTGCTCGAGGTTCGGCTAATTTCATGGTTGCAGGCACAGCGATATATGAAGCTCCTGCACCAAGAATAGCAAACAGTAAACGATTTCCTTCACTCTCAGTTATAAAACCACTGAGGTAAGCTACCAATAATCCGTTAATTAAAGGCATCACTATAGCAAAGAGGAATAAGGATAAACCATATTGCTTAAAGCCTTTAATACGTTTTGCTGTGACCATTCCCATTTCTAAAAGGAATAAGGCTAAAAACCCTTTGAATATATCAGTGGTAAAAGGTTCAATACCTCTAGCTTGTGTAGCATCGGCAATGAGTCCAATAATTAAACTTCCAACAAGCATCAATACACTGCCACTTGTAAAGGAATGTTTTAAAATGGAACCCATCGAGTTTTTGTTTGTTTTTACTTTATCATTTAGCATAATCAAAATCACACCAACAATAATTGCAGGTGATTCCATGATAGCCATAATTGCGACCATGTGACCACCAAAATCAATACCTTGGTTTTCAAGAAATGATACTGCGGTTACAAAAGTCACCGCACTCACCGATCCATAGGCAGCAGCTATAGCTCCAGCATTGGGAACTCCAACTTTTTTCTTTAAGCTATAAAACACATAGACAGGAACTAAAGCAGATAATGCTACAGCGAATATTATAGAGTTTAAAATTTCCGCATTAAAATCACTGTGAGATAGTTCTTGCCCGCCTTTAAATCCTATAGCAAATAGAAGATAGAGCGATATAAATTTAGAAGAAGATTCAGGAATCGTTAAATCACTATTTACAGTAGTTGCAATAATACCGAGTATAAAAAATAATAGAACAGGGTTTGTGATATTACTAATAAGTATGTCGATGTTCATAAGGCTAAAAGTTTTAAAACTGCACAAATGTATAAGGACTTATTCATATATTTTTATTTAAATTTGTTATCAAATACATAAATAATATTTATGAACTTTACATTGCATCAATTAAAAGTATTTACTGTTATTGTTCAAAATAAAAGTATTACCAAAGCTGCTACAGAACTTAACATGAGTCAACCAGCAGCATCAATTCAGCTTAAAAATTTTCAAGATCAGTTTGATATTCCCTTGTCTGAAGTCATTGGAAGACAATTTTACGTCACCGAATTTGGTAAGGAAATTTATCAAATAGCCGAGCGCATTCTTGAGCAGGTCAATACCATTCAATATAAAACTGAAGCCTTTAAGGGCCTACTCTCTGGAAAACTTAAAATATCAGTAGTATCGACAGGAAATTACGTGATGCCTTATTTTTTAAACGGATTTTTAAAACAGCATCCAGAAGTAGAACTGGTAATGGATGTATCCAATAAAACGCAAGTAATTAAAGATTTGGAACAAAATGAAGTTGACTTTTCATTGGTTACAGTAATTCCAAAGCATCTTGACTTAGATGAAGAAGCCATCCTAGAAAACAAGCTGGTTTTGGTAGCGGCTAAAGACAATCCAATAGATGCTAATATTGCAAAAACGAAAAAACTCTTCAGAACCACACCGTTAATATATCGAGAAGAGGGTTCTGGAACGCGCTATACCATGCAGCAATTTTTTAAACAAGAGCAAATTGAACCAAAAATCAAATTAGAGTTAACCTCTAATGAAGCTATTAAACAAGCCGTAGTTGCTGATATTGGTGTATCTATTGTTTCTCTATTGAGTATTAAGAATGAAATAGAACAAGATGAATTAAAAATTGTACCTGTAAAAGGTCTGCCTCTAGAATCCACATGGAAACTAATTTGGCTAAAGAAGAAAGTATTATCACCCGTAGCTCAGGCTTTTTTACATTATGTGAGGCAAGAAAAGCTAAGCGTGTATAATAGCTATTTTAGTTGGACTGATGACTATTAATCTTTAAAGTTACTCAGATGAAGATTCGGTTTCTGAATTTTCCTTCCCTTTATTAAGAATACTCGGGAATAATATTGGCGCTAAACTTTTAACAGGCTCATACAAGATGGACTCTTCTAAATCTTTGTCATCTGCAAATGGGATGGTATTATTCATATTGTCAAAAACAATTAATAACACACTCAATATTAATCCAATTTTCAAAGCGCCAAAAACGCCGCCAAGTAGTTTGTTTAAAATGCCAAGCGCAGCAAAGTCGGCGAGTTTGGTCAAGGCCTTCCCAGCTAAAGCAATCACCACAACAATAATGACGAAAGTAATCGCAAAGGCAACAATATTAACGTATTTTTCATCCCACTCCACTTTACTCACTAAAAAATCTGCAGCAAAATTACTAAAGTGAATAGCACCATAAACACCTGCAACTAGAGCTAATAGTGATGCCACTTCAACAAACAAACCTTTTATAAATCCTCTTATAAGTCCAAAAAGCAGAAGTGCTGCTAAGATTATATCAATCAATGCCATAAAGAATGCGTTTTAACAAACCTACATAATTTTTATGATTTTAATTTAATAACGCAGAAACACAGCTTATAGTTTACTAAATTTGTTGGCTAATATTATTGCAGTAAAAATATGGCAAGAGACGAAGTATTAAAACAACGCTGGGAACAGATAGTTGAGAAGCTTTCTGCAAGATTTGCAGATGGTGATTCTCTTGATTTGGATGCCATCATTTATTTAATAGGTGTTCAGGAATTAGGGCAATTAGATAGAAAATTCAAAAAGGATCATAAGCTTGATTTAATGCATATTGCTATTTGTAAGCTACTTTCACCATATGGCTATTACGAATTTGATTTCGTTGATGAAGATGGTTGGCCACATTATAAGATAAAAGAGGAACTTCCACCTTTAAAGGCTGGTGAGCAAAGCATCTTAATGAAAGATGCAATTGTCAGTTATTTTTTAGAAACTAAGTTTATCGAGTAATTGTGAATTGGTATAGTGTCCTTTCACATAGATGTTTCTAACCCCTTAACACCTTTAGTTAAAATCATTAAAGTGCTATAATTTACTTAAACACTCCATTTATTTTATGACTTGATGAATACAAATATTTTGGTAGTTGTATCCAAACATTAAGGTTTTAAAAGCTTCAACAAAACCTCTATCCTTAATGCATTTCTCAATAAAATTCATAAATTTGCGGTTCATTTTGAAGGTATCATGATAGACAAGATTAAAGAACTCATAGAAGAAGCAGAGGCATTTACAACCCAGTCTAAAGAAGAGGTTGAGGCATTTCGTATTAAATATTTAGGGTCTAAAGGGCTTTTAAAGCAGTATTTTTCAGAGTTTAAAAATGTGGCTAATGAACAAAAGAAAGAGTTCGGACAAACCATCAATAAGCTCAAGCAAACGGCCGAAGATAAAGTCAACGCCTTGAAAGAAGAGCTGGAAAGTCATGAAGACACTAAAGGAATCTATGGTGATTTATCGCGTCCTGGTGAGCCTATTGAGATTGGTGCGCGGCATCCGATTTCCATCGTTAAAAATCAAATCATTGATATCTTCTCTCGCATTGGATTTAATGTAAGTGAAGGTCCAGAAATTGAAGATGATTGGCATAATTTTACGGCATTAAATTTACCAGAATACCATCCAGCACGGGATATGCAGGACACCTTCTTTATTCAAACCGATCCAGATATTTTACTACGCACACACACGAGTTCGGTTCAAGTGCGATATATGGAGAATAATAAACCACCTATCCGAACCATTTCTCCTGGTCGTGTGTTCCGTAATGAAGCCATTTCAGCACGGTCACATTGTTTCTTTCATCAGGTAGAAGGTCTGTATATTGATAAGGATGTAAGTTTTGCCGATTTAAAACAAACTTTACAATATTTTACTACTGAAATGTTCGGAAAGTCGAAGATTCGTTTGCGACCGTCTTACTTCCCATTTACTGAACCTAGTGCTGAGGTCGATGTGTATTGGGGCTTAGAAACTGAAACCGATTATAAAATGACCAAAGGAACTGGTTGGTTAGAAATTATGGGTTGCGGTATGGTTGATCCAAACGTTTTAGAAAATTGTGGTATTGATTCAAGTGAATATTCCGGATTCGCCTTTGGAATGGGAATTGATCGTATTTCATTATTGCTTCATCAAATTAGTGATATTCGTTTACTAAGTGAAAACGATGTACGTTTCTTAGAACAATTTAAAAGCGCACTTTAATCAGTGAAAAAGGATATTCAAATTCCAGAAGTTAAAGATGTCTTTGTAGTTGTTGTTCAAGAGCAACATCCTGAATACAAGACCGTTGATTGGAATGCCTATATTATTAATAACAAAGATGTAGATCTCGATACAGTGCTAATCGTCTCAAAAGGGTATTCTCAAGATAAAGTCACGCCAGTCATGCGCCACACAATAAAGTTTTTGCCGGCAAGAAGTTACGCTAAAATTGAGTTCATGCAAGAACGCCTATTGGCTATTAATAATGAGTTTAAAGTCACGTTTTTTGAAGGTAATCAAATGTTTGATAAAACATATGTATTCAGAAAAAACACCATAAACACCCAAGCTTTACAAACAATACCTTTGATGCAATTAAAGGGTGTATTGGTGAAATAACTAATCTAACTTATCGGTTAGTTTTTTAAATACTTTTTTAGGATTTTTGTTCTCGTACAAAATTTCATAAACTGCGCTTATGATTGGCAATTGTGTTTTCTTTTTGTTTTTGAGATTAAGTTCGTGTGCACTTTTTGTAGCATAATAGCCTTCGGCAACCATACTCATTTCCATTTGTGCAGATTTGACCGTGTAGCCTTTTCCAATCATGTTTCCAAACATACGATTACGAGAAAATGTTGAATAACCAGTAACCAATAAATCGCCTAAATATGCAGAGTTGTTAATATTTCGTTTCATCTTGTGCATCTTTTTAATAAAACGCTTCATTTCACGAATGGCATTACTCATGAGTACACTTTGAAAATTATCTCCATAACCCAAACCGTGAGCAATTCCAGCAGCAATAGCATAAATATTTTTAAGCATGACGGCATATTCAGTTCCTATAATATCATCACTAATTTTAGTTTTGATATAATCACTTGATAAAACATCTGCAATGGCTTGAGCTTTTTCGGCATCAGCACAAGAAATGGTTAAATAGGATAAACGTTCAAGTGCCACTTCTTCAGCATGGCAGGGTCCTGCAATAACAGCAATGTTTTCAAATGGGATATTATAAATATCGTGAAAATGCTCGCCAACCAATAATCCAGATTGTGGCATAATGCCTTTAACGGCAGAGACTATTGTTTTTTGAGAAATATCTATAGTTAGTTTTTCTAATTCAGAATGCATAAAAGCGGAAGGAATTGCAAAAATCAAGACATCAGCCCATTCAGCAATTTCATTAATATCATTACTTAATTTGAGTTGTTCAGTTTTAAACTCAACAGAGCTTAAATAGCTCGGATTGTGTTGTTCTTTAAGGATATGCTCTTTGGTATAAACACTTCGCATATACCAACCGATCTGATCTAAGTTTTCAGAAAGCATTTTCACAATGGCAGTTGCCCAACTTCCAGCACCAAATACTGCATATTTTATTGGTTGACTCATAGTATAGAGGATTAAAAAATCTCAATCAAAAATAAGGAATAATCCCCGTTTTTTATAGCATCTCTTGAATAGACTTGTATTTTGGCACGCGTTTTGAAACTTCTAAAATAGAAATCAGAAAACGGAAGATTATGAAAACGATTAAATTACTCTTAGGATTTGCTCTAACAGCAACTTTATTTACCTCTTGTTATCGAGAAGAAGTAATTATCAATGACTTTAATAATCAGCCTGGTATCACTTTGAACCAGTTGTTGAGTTCATATGAGTTATGGTATGTAGACATCAACCAAACCATAGGCCCTGGCGAAACTCCGTTTTTACAAATTGCATTTACCGTGTCTTTTAGAAATGGTGTCCTTTATGCTAACAACAACTTGGTTGGTTTTGGTAGTCAAGGCAATGGTTATGGTATTGATGTGGGTACTTATGATGCTTATAACATGATTTTAGACGTCAATCATGATATTGATGGCTATGAAACCTTTGACGTTTATCAAATTGATAATAATACCATTGAATTATATAATCCATTTAACGACACGTCATATTTCTTAAATGGTTTCCAGAGAAGTACGTTTGATTATGACTTTGTGTTTTATGACAATATTCATTATTTCTTACAAGAATATGAAGCTTGGGAAAAGACCTTTACAAGTGAAATGGGTGTATTAAATGAATTTGACAACGAGAACTACTTACAATTCTTGGCTGGAGGTAATGACTCGGTCTTTAGAAGCTCTCAGGATGTCAATATCTCAGATCCAGCGAATATATATTGGGATTATACAGGCGTTTATGGCGTAGGTGATATTAATACTAATATGTATCTAAAAACATTAACACTAGATTATGATTTCTTTGACAATGAATTCTTTGAGTTGAGCGTTATAAATGATCAAAGGATAGAATTATACCACCCTTCTTCAGAAACCGTTTATGAATTCACAGGCCGTGGATATATTCAATTCTTGAGACAAACCGATGCGCAAGGCAAGCGTATTGAGGGTAATAAAGAACTTAAAAAGCGTAAGCAAAAAACGCTTAGAGAGGATAACCCTAGAGACAATACAAGGAGCTAAATTTTGGTTGGTTATTTAGTTTCCAGAAACGTCCATCACATTCATATGTGTTGGGCGTTTTTCTTTTACTATAGGAATGTGACTTTAAGGAGATAAGTGGTGTCTAAACTATAAATTTGGATTTAGAATTGATCTAAAATCGAATTTTGAGATTAGATACTAATATGATAAGGGTATTATGGGATTGTTTACATTTATAAATGATGCGGGTGCAAAAGTCTTTGGTATCGGAAAAACGCTAGTAACAAAAACTTTAGATGTTAGGGCTAAGGAGAAAGTTGCCACAGAGTCTGAATTAGACCGCAGAGAAGAGGCTGCTGCACGAAATTTAGAAGAAACGATAAGCGATTTACGATTACAAGTTGAGAATCTTCATGTTTTTATTGATTTAAATATTGCACTAGTTTCTGGGAAAGCATATGATCAGTCAACACGAGAAAAAGTAGTTTTAGTGATAGGTAATACAGCAGGAATAGCTCTGGTTGACGATCAAATGAGTGTTGAGCATGTTGAGCCAGAAGCCCAATTCCATACGGTAGAACGCGGTGATACCTTGGGTAAAATTGCTAAACACTATTACGGGAATGCGATGAAATATGCGGAGATTTTTGAAGCCAACCAACCCATGCTTACCGATCCTGATAAAATTTATCCTGGGAAAGTACTACGGATTCCAAACTTGAATTGAACTTTAATAATATGAAATAAAAAAAGCGCAGCATAATGTTGCGCTTTTCTTGGTTTATGTTTTTTCTATTTCAAGATGTCCATCAATGCCTGAACATCATATGGTTTTGATAAAATGGTCTTGTCTTTATCTAGCAGAAAAAAAGATGGTGTTGATGATATGCCATATGCATTAGATGTTGGGTTGTCCCACTTTCCTAATCCCAACACATGAATGAAATCAGGATAATCTGCAATAAAATTTTGCCAGTTTTTAGGGTCTTCATCTTCCATCCCAAATGCAATCACTTGGATATCTTTTTTATCTTCAAGAAAGGCTTTTACTTTTGGCAACTCATCTAGGCAATGGCCACATGTACTACTCCAAAAGATGACCAAGTATTGGTTTGCGATATCTAGATCGTGTAAGTTGGTGCTTATGGTTTTTCCATTTGTCGTGAAGGTCAAATCGAAGTTAGCAGCCTTATTGCCAACGGTATTGTTTTTGAAGACTATTAGTTGCTCTTTTAAAGCTTCATATCCCGTTTGTTTAGTCAATTCTAATAGGTATTGGTCGGTAATATAATTTGCGATTTCTGCATTGTCTATCTCTTTAAATCGTTGCCAAATCATTTCAAACAAAATAGTTTTGATATGAATATTTCCTTCACCCATAGTGGTCATCAAATGATCTATATCAGTTTTATAAACCGTATTACTGGTATTTGCAGACATGCCGAAGATATATGCTAAGACGCGCTCCACTAGAAAATCGGAGCTCTGTAATAAGGTATTACTAAAATCAACATGCTTTAAATACGTTTGTTTTAGGTGCTTTGAGTAGGTAGATAAATCTTCATAGGTTTTAGGAATATAAGGCGTATTAGCCTCTACAAAACTCGAGGTTATCATGCCTTTAGAATTTTCTTCATAGGCTTTTTGCGTATCACTCATAGTTTTTATAATTTCCATAAATGCTTGCTGATCGTTACTTTGTTGTGTATAAAAATTACTGAGGGTCATATTTACCATGGCCATACTTTTAATATAAGAGGCCCACAGTTTATTCTCGTTACTATTTGTGAATTCTAATCCGTTTTCTATGCTAAAGTTAAAATCAATCGATTCTTTTCCGTTATAAATAAAATCAAAGTTGTTTTCTTCTGCAGGTAGGGCATAAACAATTTTGTATATACCTGGATTCTTCGTTGAATCAAGTTTAATACTAAAGCGTCCTTCCTGGGAAAGCTCGGCTCTGTCAATATATTCGGCTCCTGTTGGAGTTGCATGATATAAAAAAGCATAGGTGAAATCTTCTGCAGGAGTAAACCCACCACTTATAACGTGTTGTGCATTTAAAAGTGATGGTATGAATGCTAATAATAATAGAAATTTTCTCATAAGAATGTAATTATTTCAACACAGTTTCAATGTCAATTATCAAGCCAAATATCTGAAATTTATTCTTTTGTTGTTCGCTTCGAACGTATACTTTCAATAATAACAGTGGATATGATAAAGGTACCACCTATAAAGGTATTCCATGTTGGAATTTCGTTCAAAAATAAAAAGGCGATTATAATTCCAAAAAGTGGCTGCGTACTTGCAATGATGCTGGCAGTACTAACTTTAAAATATTTCAAACTATGAATGAACATGGTATGACCAATAGCCGTTGTTACTAAAGCTAATAAAATTACATATGGATATTGGGTTTCAATAGCAGATGTATCCAGTATAAATAACAGAGGAACTAATACCGCAGATAATAGTAATACTTGATAAAACATGAGCATACTGCCGTTGTACACTGAAACGTGCTGTTTCAACATTAGGGTTCTAATGGCATAACAAAATGCTGATAAGAGCCCGAATAAAATACCTTGAAGTTGTGAACTTTTTAAGTCAAATTCTGGAGCTAAAAAGAATATTCCGATTAAGACTAAAACACCAAGTATGATATGAGCTGGGTCAAACTTGACTTTCGAAAATACAGGTTCTAATATGGCTGTCATGAGAGGAAAGGTGAATAGAGATAGCATTCCAATAGCAACGTTAGAGAGTTTCAACGCAAAAAAGTAGGTGACCCAATGTGCGCCCAAGAAAATAGCTGCAATAAGGAAGGTAAGCATGTCTTTCCGTGAATTGATCTTTAGGTTAATCTTTTGGTGCTTGCAAAACAGGAATAGAAATAATGCTGCCAAACCGCATCGCCACCATACAATAACAGGAATTGGCATGGCAATATATTTTCCTAACGCACCAGAGGTGCTAATAAATACGGTTGCCAGTGTTAGCCAAAAGACATGTTGGAGATGCCCGTCTTTCATATGTCTTGAAGTCGATTAAGCGCTTTTTTAACAGATTTGATTTGTTCAAAAGTTAAGAGGAGCCGTAAACCATTTCGCGTTTGTTTTTCTTTCATCTTACAATCTTTTGGTCGTGTTTGCATATACTGTAACACCTTTGTGAAATTAGCACTCTGATAAAACGGACTTTGTTGATCATTGATAAAATAACCTACAAATCGACCTTTTTTCATAATAATCTTCTCGAGACCTATTTTAGTGGCAATCCATTTGATACGAACGCTATTTAGTAAGTCAATTACTTGTACAGGTAATTCTCCAAAGCGATCAATGATTTCGGTCTCAAAAGTTTTTAATTCTTCTTCGGTTTTGAGTGTATTTAGCTTTGTATACAGATTAAGGCGTTCTGTAATATTATTCACGTAATCATCAGGGAATAAGAGCTCAAAGTCGGTATCAATGGTAATGTCTTTGACATAGTTTTTCTCTTTTCCATCGTCTTGATACAAGTCTTTGAATTCATTTTCTTTGAGTTCTTCAATGGCTTCGTTGAGGATTTTTTGATAGGTATCAAAACCAATATCATTTATAAATCCACTTTGCTCACCACCCAATAAATCTCCAGCACCACGAATTTCGAGATCTTTCATCGCGATATTGAAACCACTTCCTAATTCGGTGAACTGTTCTAGCGCTGTGATACGCTTACGAGCATCGTTCGTCATTGCAGAATATTCAGGAGTAATGAAATAGCAAAAGGCCTTTTTATTACTTCTTCCTACTCGTCCTCGCATTTGGTGGAGATCGCTCAAACCAAAGTTATTCGCATTATTGATAAAAATGGTATTGGCATTTGGCACGTCTAATCCACTTTCAACGATGGTTGTACTCACCAAAACATCAAAGGATCCATTCATAAAAGCTAACATTAAATGCTCTAGTTTTTTGCCGTCAAGCTGTCCGTGACCAATACCAATTTTAGCATCAGGAACCAAACGCTGAATCATACCTGCCACCTCCTTGATATTTTCAATACGATTGTGAATAAAGAATATTTGTCCGCCACGTTGAATTTCATAAGTGATGGCGTCTCTTATAGTTTCTTCATTAAATCGAATGACATGACTCTCTATAGGAAATCGGTTAGGAGGCGCCGTCGTAATGACCGATAAATCTCTTGCTGCCATTAAGCTAAATTGCAGCGTTCGTGGTATAGGTGTTGCAGTAAGTGTCAGGACATCAACATTTTCTTTGAGTGTTTTTAGTTTCTCTTTAACTGCTACGCCAAATTTTTGTTCTTCATCAACAATGAGTAAACCAAGGTCATTAAATTTTACATTTTTGTTAACCAATTGATGTGTACCAATAATGATATCTACATGACCTTTTTCAAGTTTCTCTAGGGTTTCACGTTTTTCTTTGGCTGTTCGGAAGCGGTTGAGGTAATCTACGGTTACTGGAAAATCTTTAAGGCGCTCAGTAAAGGTTTTATGGTGCTGATAAGCTAAAATTGTGGTAGGCACTAAAATAGCGACTTGTTTACCGTTGTCAACGGCTTTAAAGGCAGCTCGAATAGCGACTTCAGTTTTACCAAAACCTACGTCACCACAAACCAGACGATCCATTGGGCGTTCACTTTCCATATCGGCTTTAATGTCTGCCGTAGAGCTGGTTTGATCGGGTGTATCCTCATAAACAAAAGATGCTTCTAGTTCATGTTGCAAATAGCTATCAGGTTTGTATTGATAGCCTTTTTCAAGTTTTCGTTTGGCATAGATTTTTATAAGGTTAAAAGCAATTTCCTTAACACGAGATTTTGTTTTTTGCTTAAGTGTTTTCCAAGCTTTGCTACCGAGTTTATAGACTTTTGGTGGTTTTCCATCTTTGCCATTGAACTTGGTAATCTTATGAAGTGAGTGTATGCTCAAGTATAAAATATCACGTTCGCCATATACTAACTTGATGGCTTCTTGCTTTTTGCCTTCTACATCAATTTTTTGCAGACCGCCAAACTTTCCAATTCCATGATCAATATGTGTTACATAATCTCCAATATCAAGATTGGTCAATTCTTTAAGCGTGATGGCTTGTTTCTTAGCATAACCATTTTTAAGATGGAATTTATGATAACGTTCAAAGATTTGATGATCTGTATAGCAAGTAATCTTTTGGTCATGATCTACAAAACCTTGATGTAAGGAAAGCACAATGGTTTGATAATGTACGTCTTCTGCTACATCCTCGAAAATATCGTGAAAACGTTTGGCTTGTTGTTCGCTAACACATGCGATGTAATTGGTGTAACCTTTTTTATGATTGGTATTAAGGTCTTCAATTAATAAGTTGAACTGTTTATTAAATGAAGGCTGAGGTATTGTATTGAATTGAAAAGTCTCTTTAGAAAACAAATTTGAAGTGCCAAATTCAACCAAACTGAAATCTAGTAATTGTTGTTTTAGCAGTTTGGAGTTGCAGAATAATTCTTCAGGTTCTGAATGTTTTAATTCAGAGGATAAAGTCTTAAAGGCCTCTTCAGCCTTTAAGAAGTTGTCATCAATTCTTGAAAATAATAAGTCCGAATTTTTAGTAAAGACCACTGTTTTTTGAGCAATATATTTTAGAAAACTCTGCCTGTTTTCTTCTAGAAATTTATTCGCTACATTCGGGATAATACTTATTTTTTTGATTTGTTCTGTTGAGAGCTGCGTCTCTACATCAAAGGTTCGAATACTATCCACATCATCCCCAAAAAACTCAATGCGATAGGGTTCATCATGTGAAAATGAAAACACATCGACAATTCCACCGCGGACTGAGAATTCTCCGGGTTCGGTCACGAAATCAACACGTTTAAACTGGTACTCAAATAGAATTTCGTTCACAAAATCGATAGAGAGTTTATCACTAACCCCTATTTTCAGGGTATTCTTCTCTAATTCGCGACGCGTCACAACTTTTTCAAAAAGGGCATCGGGATAAGTGACAATAAGCGCTGGTTTTTTTCGAGAATTAATACGGTTTAAGACCTCTGATCTAAGTAAGACATTGGCATTGTCTGTTTCTTCAATTTGATAAGGTCTGCGGTAACTTCCTGGATAAAATAGTACATCCTTGTCGTTCAGAAGTATTTCCAAATCATTTAGGTGAAAGGCTGCTTCCTCTTTGTCATTAAAAATGAGTAAAAACGGTAACTCTGTTTGTTTAAATGTTTCACTAATAACGAGTGACAGGGAAGAGCCAACAAGACCTTTAATATGTATTTTTGCTCCAGAATAGGCAATAGCATTTCGCAGATTTTGCTTCTGCAAAGCCTGTGCATATGATTGCGAGAGAACGGATTTACTCAAGACATTTTATTTTGTGCAAATATAAAATTTTTGTGCCATAGCATATTGTTAAAATGTATTAATAAAACTATCTTTGTGGTACTAAAAAAACAAAACACATGTCATTTTCAGAATTATTCGAAAGCGGATTTAAAAAGCGTAATGAAGACCATTTTGCAGCTATCGTGAGAGTTGCGATGAGTGATGGAATTATCAATGACTCGGAAAAAGCATTTTTAGATCGTTTAGCGACACGTTTAGATATCACAGAGAGCGATTATAAACAGATTTTAAAAGATTATAGAAGTCATCCAATCAATCCACCATTATCTTACGATCATCGTTTAGAGCGCTTGTATGATTTAGCGCGTATGGTATGGGCCGATCACATAGAGGGACCAAACCAAGTAAGCCTATTAGAAAAACTATGTATTGGTTTAGGGTTCAATCCGGAGAATGTTAAATATATTACAGATAAAGCACTAACCTTAGTGCATTATGAATTAGATTTAGATGAGTTTACTGAGCGTATGAAAAACATGAATCAGTAGTTTGCAAATTCAAAACTCTTAAAAAAGCGATAATTTATTAATTTGTCGCTTTTTTTTGTGCGTTTAACATAAATTCTTCAGCTTTCTCAACCATGTTTTTACTTCCGCAAATAAAAGGAACACGCTGGTGTAGTTCGGTAGGTTTGATATCCATAATTTTAGTGAAACCATCACTTGCTTTACCATTAGCTTGTTCAGCGATAAAAGCCATTGGATTGCATTCATAAAGCAAACGTAACTTACCGTTAGAGTTTAGTGAACTTTTTGGATACATATAAATACCACCCTTAATCATATTTCTATGAAAATCAGAAACTAAAGAACCAATATAACGACTTGTATATGGTCGATCTCCTTCTTCCATTTGACAGTATTTGATATAATCTTTTATACCTTGTGGGAAGTGGATATAATTCCCTTCATTCACAGAATATATTTTACCGTTTTTTGGAAACTCCATATTTGGATGTGATAAATAAAATGTTCCAATTGCTGGGTTTAGCGTAAAACCGTTTACACCATCTCCAGTGGTGTATACAAGCATTGTTGATGTTCCGTAAATAATGTAACCTGCTGCGACTTGTTGGTTTCCTTTTTGGAGGAAATCTTGAATGGTTACAGGAGTACCTACAGGAGTAACGCGCCTGTATATTGAGAAAATAGTACCTACAGAAACATTAACATCAATATTTGAGGATCCATCTAAAGGATCAATTAAGACAACGTATTTATTTTGATGATTCTCATCTTGACTATTGATAGAAATAAAATCGTCTTCCTCTTCACTAGCAATGCCACAAACAATATTTCGCTTGGTCATGGTTTGAATGAACTTGTCATTAGCGTAAACATCCAATTTTTGCTGATCTTCACCTTGAATATTGATATCTCCAGCAACTCCAATGATATCAACTAAACCTGCTTTATTAACTTCATGATTAACAACTTTTGCAGCTAATCGAATGGAGTTTATGAGACGTGATAACTCGCCAGAAGTGTATTTAAAAGAAGATTGATTTTCAATGATGAATTCACCAAGAGTTTGATTCTTTTGAGACATGAAGTTGGGTTGTTTTTGCAAATATCTCATTTTTTTAATCAACTACAACGTTTTCGGAAAATTATTATATGATAAAAATTTGAAGTTTTAAACTATCTTTGAACTAAAGAAATTCTATGACATTTTCTATCAGACAAGCGACTAAAAATGACATGTCCAAAGTATTAGACCTTATTTATGAGCTCGCTATTTTTGAAAAAGAACCAGATGCTGTGAAAGTAACGGTTGACGATTTGGTAACCCATGGTTTTGGAGATCATCCTAAATTTCAATGTTTTGTTGCTGAACACGATGGAATTATACAAGGGATGGCTTTAGTTTACGAACGTTTTTCTACTTGGAAGGGTCCTGTGCTCCACCTTGAAGACTTAGTGGTTACGCAAACTATGAGAGGTGCGGGATTAGGAACTGCACTCTTGGATCACGTTGTAAAATATGGTCATAGTCGAGGCGTTAAACGCATTGGATGGGAAGTATTAGATTGGAATGAGTTAGCAATTCGATTTTACGAAAAAAAAGGAGCAATTGTGAAGCGAGATTGGGATCTTGTTCAACTTAATGAACAAGAAATAGAAACATATATAGCAAATATATAGTATGCAAATATTCAAATTTGGAGGTGCTTCGGTAAAAAATGCTGAAGGAGTCAAAAACTTGGCATCAGTCCTACAACAAGTCGGATACACTAATACACTTGTTGTGGTTTCAGCAATGGGAAAAACCACAAATGCACTTGAACTCGTCATCAAAAACTACTTTGATAATAAAGCCGAACTCCAAAGCTCAATTCAAGAGGTTAAAAAATATCACAATGAAATTTTATTAGACCTTTTTGAGAACACACAACATGCAATATTTAAAAAAGTTGCATCCTTCTTTGAAGACTTAGACCATTTTTTAAGACGAAATAAATCTCCTGATTATAATTTTGTTTATGATCAAGTCATTGGTTATGGCGAGTTGACATCTACCACTATCATTAGCGCTTACCTAAATGATATTGGTATTAAAAATAATTGGTTAGATGTTAGGGAGTTCATTAAAACAGATGATTATTACCGACGAGCTAATGTCAATTGGGAGCAAACGCAAACAAATATAAAGGAGTGTTTTGACACTAAAATACTTAATATCACACAGGGGTTTTTGGGAAGTAATTCCAATAATTTTACCACAACTTTAGGCAGGGAAGGAAGTGATTATACTGCAGCCATTTTTGGGTATTGTTTAAATGCGGAAAGCGTTACAATTTGGAAGGATGTACCAGGGATTTTGAATGCCGATCCTCGTTATTTTGAAAACGCGCAACTGCTTCATAGTATCTCGTATAGAGAAGCTATAGAATTGGCCTTTTATGGAGCTTCAGTGATACACCCCAAGACACTACAGCCGCTGCAACAAAAAGAAATACCTCTTTTTGTAAAATCGTTTTTAAACCCTAAAAATGAGGGTACAATGGTAGGTAAAGGGGTAGGGTTAGATCCAGATATTCCTTGTTTTATCGTAAAGAAGAATCAGGTATTAATCTCATTATCATCATTAGATTTTAGTTATATCGTAGAGGAAAACATTAGTCAGATCTTTAAATTATTGCATTTGTATAAAATGAAAGTTGACGTGATACAAAATTCTGCCATTAGTTTTTCGGTTTGTTTTGAAAACTCATATAGTAACCTTGAACGTTTACTTCAGCATTTAAAGGCAAAATTTAAAGTAACATGTTATGAAAACGTGAATCTGTATACTATAAGACACTATAACGAACAAGCTGTTTCTTCGTTAGAAACGGGTAAAGAATTGCTTTTAAAACAGTTAACACAGGAAACCATACAGATAGTAACTAAATAGTTTATTTAGTACATTTACAGTCATGACCAAACAACAAGATACAGGATTAGTTAACGCAAAAGAAGTTTCTAAAGCAATTAAAGCTGATAAATACGGTTTTTTAGGCACCTTTATTGGATGGTTGTTAATGAAGGTGTTAAAGATATCAACGCTTAATAAAGTCTATAAGCGCAATAAGCATTTGAGTGATGGAGAGTTTTTAAATGGGATTTTAGATGATTTTCAAATAAAATTTGAAATTCCAGAAGAAGATTTAAAGCGCTTGCCTAAAGAAGGTCCTTATATTACAGTATCTAATCATCCACTTGGAGGTATTGATGGGATATTGCTATTAAAGCTCATGATTGAGCAACGCCAAGACTTTAAAATTATTGCTAATTTTCTACTGCATAGAATAGAGCCCTTGAAGCCATATATTATGCCTGTAAACCCTTTTGAAGACCGAAAGGATGTCAAATCAAGTGTGACAGGATTTAAAAATGCCATATTACATTTGAGAGATGGTCATCCTTTGGGGATTTTTCCGGCGGGAGAGGTTTCTACCTATAGAGATGGAAAGCTGGTAGTTGATAAACCATGGGAGGAAGCTGCTATGAAACTAATTAAGAAGGCCGAAGTACCAGTCGTCCCTATTTATTTCCATGCTAAAAATAGCAAGCTTTTTTATAAACTTTCGAAGATTAGTGATACGTTTAGAACTGCTAAGTTACCTTCGGAATTATTAACACAAAAAAACCGAATAATTAAGGTGAGAATAGGGAAGCCTATTTCAGTAAATGATCAGAAAGAGCAAACAACAATTGCTGATTTTTCTGAATTTCTTAGACGAAAAACCTACATGTTATCTAATGCTTTCGATACTAAACCTAAGATCTTAGATAATATTTCAAATACTTTAAAGCCTCCAGCTAAACCTCCAAAACGGATTGTAGGTTCAGTAAGTTCTGAAAAGATGGCCTCAGAGGTTGAAGCTTTACGCTCTGGTGATTTCAGGCTGCTTGTTAGTAAAAACTATGAAGTATATTTAACGTCAGCAGAACTCATACCAAATATTCTTCATGAAATTGGGCGATTGCGGGAAATTACATTTAGAGCAATAGGAGAAGGGACAAACGAAGCCATAGATTTAGATAGTTTTGACACTTATTATCACCATATGTTTTTATGGGATACAGAGACTAAACAATTGGCTGGCGCCTACAGAATGGGATTAGGCTCAAAGATTTATGCCCGTTACGGAATAGATGGGTTTTATCTTCAAGATCTGTTTAGGTTTGAACCTGAATTGTATAAAATGATGAGCGAATCTATAGAAATGGGAAGAGCGTTTATTATTAAGGAATACCAGCAAAAACCAATGCCTTTATTTTTACTCTGGAAAGGTATCGTACATACCACATTACGATATCCAGAACACAAATACCTTATAGGCGGTGTGAGTATTAGTAATCAGTTTTCAAATTTCTCAAAGTCATTAATGATAGAGTTTATGAAATCACATTACTACGATCCTTATGTCGCTCAGTATGTGCATCCCAAAAAAGAGTTTAAGGTCATATTAAAAGATGCCGATAAAGATTTTGTGTTTGATGCGACAGAAGCGGATTTGAATAAATTTGATAAAATCATTGATGAGATAGAACCTGGAGCATTGCGTTTACCCGTATTACTAAAAAAGTATATCAAACAAAATGCAAAGCTTGTGGCGTTTAATGTTGATCCTTTATTCAATAATTCAGTTGATGGTTTGATGTATATTAAAATAGCCGATCTTCCTGAAAGCACAGTAAAACCTGTAATGGAGGAGTTTCAAGCAGAGTTGGAACGAAAATTCTCAAATAATAATGAAGCATAGTATAGTTGTCTTTATTAGTTTTCTGTTTTCAGCCTATTCATTTTCTCAAAGTATTAAAGGCATCGTGCTGGATGTAAAAACCAATTTACCTATTGAAACAGTTGCGGTCTATTTTGATAATACGACAATAGGGACAACAACTAATGAAAAAGGCGAATTTGAAATTGACAAAAGAGAAGGCGTCAACTCACCTTTAATCATTTCTTTTTTAGGTTATGAAAAAGTGTTCTTAACGAACTATAATTCAAAAACATTCTATAAAGTTTTATTAGTCCCTACTACTAGTCAGTTAGATGAAGTCGTTATTACATCTTATGATGGGATGTCAAAAGCTTTAAAGCTGAAATATTTTAAGGAACAATTTTTAGGACAATCTGAGAATGGAGCATCTTGTACCATTTTGAATGAGGATGATCTTATTCTTAGATTTAATAAATCTACTAAACAGTTGGTTGCGTCTTCTACCAAACCCATTAGTATTAAAAATGAAAATCTTCAATATCAAATTCAGTTTGAAATAAAAGACTTTGTAATAGATTTCAGATATGTGAATATTAAAAAGGAAATCTATAGAATTGAATCTGTCATTTATACTGGTACAACCTTTTTTAAGGACTTGCTGAAAAATAAAGAAACATCTCATGTACAAAGGGACAGCACCTATAAAGGTTCTGTTTTACATTTTATGAGAGCGCTATCAAATAGTCGTCTGGAAGATGAAGGCTATCAAGTTTTTACTAATGGGTTTAAGGTTGATGCTTCAAAATATATTTCAGTGAGAGCTCTTGAAGACACTGTTAAGTTTGCTGTCAAATTAAGGCTGCCATTAAGTGTTGTTTATAATAGAGATTATCAATCAGGCCTGAGGAAATCTATAAAACACTCAAGTGGTGATAAGGATAAACAAACACAGAAATCATATTATAATACGATTATAACTATAGATCAATATGGAAATTATAGCCCTATTGGTGCATTCTATTTCGTAGGATACATGTCTAATTTAAGAATTGGCGACATGCTTCCTTTAGATTTTGCCATAGACATTTAAAAGTAGATTTCAACACAATCCTTGAAGAAGGCTCTAATCTCATTGCGAGCTTTTTAAAAACACCTCATACTTTTCCTTAGGAAAAATGGTGAAGCTAGTCATAAGGCATCTGCCTTCGCCAAGAATTTCAAGAATATATGACAGGTATGCTAATTAACAACAGTTGCCAGTTGGAGAGCAGCAAGGTTCATCTTGGGTTTCTTGTTCCATTGCTGGTTCAGCGATGCCACAAGTATCTTTTGCTTTGCAATCGGTTTTTTCTATTCCTAGTTGTATGATTAGTTTTCCGTCATCTATTTTAGATTGATTTACAAACAATTGAGCAGTATGAAATGAACTATTACTGTATTCAAATTTCACTTCCGCATTGAGAATATAGGGTTTCATTTGACCTACTTTCTTTAGAATACCTAAAGCTTTAAGTACAGACATATGTTTACTATTTTCAATGTCATTGGGGCTTTCCCAGAGTTGAATGATGGTTTCTTTCCAAGAGTCTGTTTGAGCGCCACAATCTACAGAATCAATAGTTATGTGTTTAACTTCAGTAATGTGATAGTTGGTTCCAACAAAGCAATTTGGAGCGTACTCAAATAGTAAAGCCTTGTCTTTATGTTGTTCTAGTAATGAGAATAAGTCTTGTGTTTTCATTTTATATGAGTTTTATTAGGATGATTTGATACTTTTAATGTTAGCAGCAGTTGGATTTAGTATTGTTTAAGAAAGAGTTCAGTAAAAGTTGAATCTCACTAAATCGTTCAACATTTATACAGTAACATTTTTTCTTACCTTCAAAAGTTCCTTTTAATAATCCACTATCACCAATGACCGATAAATGTTGAGAGATTGTAGCTTGAGACAAGCCTATTTCATCGACTAAATCATTGCAGATACAACCGTCTTGCTCGCTAATGTATTTTAAAATAGCCAAACGCGCAGGATGAGCAAATACTTTTGCAAGCATTGCAATTTCATTGATATTATCTGGAAAAATAAATTGCTTTGTAACTCCCATAAGAATTGGTTTGTCTACAAATGTATTGATTATTATCGTAATATTGCAATATTACGATAATAATAACAATTTAAAAGCCAGATTGATAAACCTGGCATTTATATTATAACGTTTTAAACCACTCTTGGAATTGTTTACCAAGTAGAAATGATGGTTGCATTTTCCCGCCTAAAGCACTTACTAAACTCATAATCCAAGCTACAAAAATAACAACGCCTAGTATCCAACCTAAAAACGGTATGATTACCAGTAGACTTAATAATAAAAACCCTAGATATTGTCGAATATAAAAAGAGCCAAATTCAGTTTTATTATTATTGTTCATTACCAATGCAATTACCCATCCAATTAGCGTTAGATGCGCAATAACTGCTACATTTTTTCCGTCACTAAAAACTTCTTTGGCGTCATCAGCAAACTCTTTTGCAGAAGCTTTTGCCTCTTTTGAAAATTCTGAAGCTTTCTCCTTAGCTTCTCCTGCGAATTCCTTGGCCTCATCGGCAAACTCACTAGCTTTTTCACTTACTTTATCGGCAGCTTTTTTTGCGCCTTCTTTGGCATCACCTAACATTTCGTTAAGGTCATCGCTTAAACTTTTACTATCATCAGACATATCAATTAGTTTTATTATATTATAAAGTTACTAAAAATCAAGCAATTACATTTATTGTTTTCGCTCATTATAGGTGTTTACTTAATGAGTAGCGATATTGCTCACTTTGTTACAACATTAGAGAAAGGCTTTGTCTACGGGCTCCCAAAGTTCAATTTTATTGCCCTCATTATCTAAGATCCAACCAAACTTACCATATTCATATTCTTGCATTTCGCCTACTATAGTGACACCTTCTGCCTCTAAAGTCACTAATAGTTCCTTTAAATTTTCAACACGATAATTGAACATAAATCCTTTTTTAGAAGGGTCAAAGTATTTAGTGTCATCTTTAAAAGGACTCCATTGTGTTGAGCAATCTTTACCATCTTTGTCTTTCCACCAAAAGGTACAACCGTAATCATCGGTATTGAATCCTAAATGATTTTTGTACCAATCTTTTGATGCTTTTGGATCTTTTGTTTTAAAAAATAATCCACCAATACCTGTGACTCGTTTTTTCATTTTTTCTTAATATTAGTTTCGTAGATATCTATCCACTCTTCGGAAGTCATTTTTCTGGTAAGCTCAGCGATAAGATCAAAAGGAATCTCATCCAAGCGTTTAAAACGCACACAACTTTTGCCCATATCTAATTTTCGTTTACATTGTTTCGCGTACTCACTTACGAACCAATCATGAAGTTCTTGTTTCGCATATATGCCGCTATGATATAAGTTGACTGAATTTTTTTGAGAAGCAAAACTCATAAAAGGCAAAGGTGTTTTTGGATCACAGTGATAACCATCTGGATATACTGAATGCGGTACATAATAGCCAATCATTCCATATTGAATACCTTCCTGAAAACCGGATGGGAGATTGTCATTGATAACCTTGCGTAATTTTTTGAGCGTATCTTGTCGCTCTGCTGGAACCTGACTAATATAGTCGTCAGCTGAAGTTGCTTTGTATTGCATATCGATTGCATTTAGTTACTCTAAAGATAACAAAATTCTATTTTTATTTTATCGACAATGGTTTGTGCTAATTTTTCTTTGCTTTCAACGGTCCATCCAGCGACATGTGGGGTTAAAATCACATTTTCTGCGGACATAAGAGACTCCAATACTTCGGGCATTTTAGATGAAAATAAGTTTTCAAAAGATGATTTTTCATATTCTAAAACATCTAAACCAGCACCTAATATTTTACCAGATTTTAATGCAGAAACTAAATCTTGGGTTACTACACTTTTACCACGAGCGGTATTAATGAGCCAAAACGACTTTTTAAAAGCATTGATAAAATTGGAGTCAACTATATTAATTGTGAGCGGTGTTTCAGGAGTATGTAGGCTCAATACATCTGCTTTTTCTTGAAGTTCTTCTAACGATACTTGAATGGCATTTGCATCGCCTACTTTGGGTTTGATATCATAACAAAGCACATTTACATCAAAACCGCGAAGTTTCTTAGCAAAGGCTTTTCCCATATTTCCGTAGCCAATAAGACCCACAGTTTTGCCGTCAAGTTCTATTCCACGATTTGCTTCTCGCAGCCATTGACCTTCCCGTACTTCTTTATCGGCTTTATTCAATTTATTAAAAAGCGATAATAGCATTGCCAAACTATGTTCTCCAACGGCATTGCGATTTCCTTCAGGAGCTGCAATTAATTTGATTCCTTTTTGTTGGGCATAATCGCAATCTATGTTTTCTAATCCTGCGCCAACGCGTCCAATAAATTTTAAGTTGGTGGCCGCATCTAGGAATTGTTTGTCGATATTAAAACGACTGCGAATGATACAACCATGATATTGATGAATATCTTGCTCAATCACTTCTTTAGAAGCGGTGTAATTTTCATCATTGGTAAACCCTAAGCCATTAAGTTGCTGAATAAGTAACGGATGATTTGTGTCTAAGTGGAGAATTTTCAAATTTCAGGATATTCAGTTTGTGTGCGTTCGTGTTCTACATTTCCTGTGTGTTCAGTGTCCAGTTTTTCAAATAATAAAAGATGTACTTCCTCATCATTTTTTGTGCATGGATTATGTTCGACACCCTTGGGAACTACAATAATTTCCCCTTCTTTAACAACTTCTGTACGGTCTCGAAACTGCATGTATAACGTGCCTTTAAGGACTTGAAACAGTTCGTCTTCATTGTCATGACTATGCCATACAAACTCGCCTTTAATTTTGGCTAAAATGACCTGCATGTTATCAACTAGGGCAATGCGATGCGGATGCCACGTTTTGGTAAACAGGAGATGTTTTTCTTTAATATTTATGGGTTTCATCTTAAAACGACTTTTTCGTGTTTAAAGTTACAAAGTTTTGCGTTAGTGACTGCAGAGGAAATACTTTTGCTTTTACAAAAGATTGAAACGAAAAGCACGGTGCTACGAAGCCTCGGCGAAGTAGTAAACGCCTAAATTAAAAACCAATAATTAATCCCGAAAGCACAAAAAATAAGTAAATGCCAAGAATATCATTACTAGTTGTAATAAATGGACCTGTGGCGATGGCTGGATCAATACCTCTTTTATCTAAAATTATTGGGACGAAGGTACCTACTAAAGCGGCAACGATTATGACGCTCATCATGGACACTGCGATAGCAAGACTTTCGGTAGCATCTTGACCAATCGCGAAACCAAATAAAATAACGAGTAGTGCTAATGCAAATCCATTAATAAGACTAAGGCCGACTTCTTTAATCAATCGACTTATAAGGCTTCCTTTTACATTATCATTAGCGAGACCTTGAACGATAATCGCACTGGATTGAACTCCTACGTTTCCTGCCATTGCGGCAATAAGGGGTGTGTAAAAGAACAATGATGGTACGGTCTCCATGATGTTTTCATAACCTTTCATGATAAACACAGAACCTAAACCACCAAAAAGCCCTAAAACGAGCCATGGCAAACGTGCTTTAGTTAATTCCCAAACGGTATCGTCAGCCTCGACATCTTTTGTAATACCTGCTGCCAATTGGTAATCTTTATCAGCTTCTTCTTTTAAAACATCTAAGATATCATCAATGGTAATTCTACCTAATAAAGTTTGATTGTCATCTACAACTGGAATAGCTTCTAAATCGTATTTGGACATGACCCTAGCCACATCTTCTACATCGTCATGTACATTAACCCAATCAACCGTGTCTTTAGAAATGTCTGAGATTTTTTGTTCACTTTTGGCGACGATTAAATCTTTAAGAGACAAGCGCCCAATGAGTTTATCTTCTTTATCAACAACATATATCGAATGTACTCTGGTCACTTCTTTTGCTTGTCCTCTAATGCGACGTAAGCATCCAGCAACGGTCCATGTTTCATATACTTTAACCAGTTCTTTTGCCATAAGACCACCAGCAGTATCTTCATCATATGCCAAAAGCTCGGTAATCTCTTCTCGGTGTTCGTCATCTTCAATTCTTGAGATAACTTCTGCCTGACGTGCTTCAGGTAGTTCGGCAATCATATCTGCCGCATCATCGGTATCTAATTCTTCAATTTCTTCAGCAATTTCCTTGGCTGAAAGATTTTTAAGGACTTTTTCTCTAGTGTCCTCATCGAGTTCCATCAGAATATCTGATGTGGTTTCAGAATCGAGCAATTTAATCACATAAACCGAATCTTCAAGATCTAATTCGTCAAGAATTTCGGCAATATCAGCATGGTGATATTCATTTAAAAGCAATCTTAATTCTTTGTCTTCGGAATTGGAAACAAGAAATTCTACTTTCTCAATGAGTTCATCGGTAAGCTCAAATTGGTTATTTTCTTTTTCTTCTACCATGAGATTTTATGCGTCTTGATACAATTTTAAAGATTTTAAAATCAAAAAATCACTTGAAATGATGTTCTAAGTTTGGTCGTTTTCAATCAGAAGTGTTAATTCTAAAAATGATTCGACACTCAATTGTTCCGGACGTTTGTCAAATATAACATTTGCTTTTAAATTATCTGAAAGATTAAAAGTTTTTAAGCTGTTACGTAACGTTTTTCTGCGCTGTTGGAAGGCTGTTTTTACCACTCTAAAAAATAGTTGTTCATCACAAGAAAGTGTGAAGTTGTCTTTCCTTTTTAGGCGTAATACCCCTGAATCTACTTTTGGTGGTGGATTAAAAACATGAGGTGGTACTGTAAATAAATACTCTGCGTTGTAAAAGGCTTGGGTTAATACAGAAAGAATGCCGTAAACTTTACTGCCTTCTTTTGAGCAAATGCGTTGGGCCACTTCTTTTTGAAACATCCCTGAAAATTCAGGAATTTGATCACGCATGTCTATCGTTTTAAATACGATTTGTGTAGAAATATTATACGGGAAGTTTCCAATTATAGCGAAAGGGTCATCATTAAAAATTTCAGTTAAATCGAATTTCAAGAAGTCTTTTTCGTAAATGCGATCTGCTAAATTGAGGTAGTTCGCTTTTAAATAATCTACAGACTCTGAATCAATCTCAATGACATGGGTTTTAATAGGTTTTTTTAGTAAATATTTAGTCAAAACACCCATTCCTGGTCCAATTTCTAGGACGTGTTGATAGCCCTCTAAAGACAGTGAATCTGCAATATCTTTAGCTATAGATTCGTCGGTTAGGAAATGTTGTCCTAATTTTTTTTTTGCTTTTACTTGATGATGGTTTGCCACGTTATTTGAATTTTACGGTGTATTCATCTACGATTTCAAGTTCAGTTCTAAATGCTAACATTTTGTCTGCAAACTTTTTGAATCCCTCTAATCTTAGGCCTTCGGCATCTTCTTTATAATAGGTGTCTAATGCTTCTCTTGAATAGGAACGATACTGAATAGAATATGTTTGCCCTCCCATATCTTCTTCTACCAGCACCTGTGATAAGGTTGCTTTTTCAAATTTACCAGTTCCCAATACCTTTGGGATGTGTTCGGATTTCATCCATTCTAACCATTCATTGTGAACGGAGTCGTCTATATTTACTGTGACGTTATATATGATCATTGTATATGCTTTTGTAGTTTCTGCATGACGTGCAAAATGACAATTAATTATAAAATTTTTGCAAATAACAGAAGTTCTTCGTCGTCTTCAAAGGGTTTTACTCTTTTTTGGTAAGATAAGCCTAATTTTTCCAAAAGATGAATGGAGGCTTCGTTTTCTGGAAGCGTAATAGCACATATCGTATGTAATTTAAAGGTGTTTTTTGCAAGCGACATAAGTGCTGATACTCCTTCCAAACCAAAACCGTAACATTGATACTTAGGAAGTAACGAGAAACCAATGTCAACGTGTTCAAGTTGGTCTCGTTTGATCAATCCGAAAGAACCTATAGGTTTTAAATTTTCAGCTTTTAATAGAACCTTATAATAGCCAAACCCATTCCTTTTATAACTTTTGAGTTGGTTATTTTGAATATAGATTTCAGCTTGTTTGATAGTTCTTATATTGCGATCACCAATATAGTTAATCCAATCTGGTGAGTTCATTAGTTCTAAAATGAAAGGGGCATCTTCTATTGAGATTTTAGAGAGAATAAGACGTTCGGTTTCTGCGACAACCATGGTGCAATTTAGTTTATAACATCACCACGTAACATTCTAAAACGTTTTCTAGCTTCAATAAAATAGATACTATCTTCGTGATTAAAAAGAATATTTTCGTAGAGTTCTTTAGCTTTTTCTGGTTGCGACCGCTGATATTGATAGAGTTCTGCCAAGTAAAATAAGGCGTCATCAGCGAGAATTTGATCTCTATAATTTGCAATAATATACTCGTAACTCGCTATTGCTTTATCTATTTGTTTGGTTTTTTCAAATAGTTTCGCTTGCATAAATAAGGCTTGATCCTCAATGCTTTCTCCCTTATGCTCGGTTAAAATTTTATCTAAAAGGGTAATCGCCTCGTCGTTTTTATTTTGAAAGGACATCAAATCTGCTTTGGCATAGAGTTTTAATGCCGTGCGCAGTGAGTCTTCATCTTTATTGTCTGAAATGAGTAATTTTAAATCTAATGCATCATTAGCTATAAGCTGTGAGGTTGATGATTTTAAGATTTTTAACTGTGATTCGGCCCAGTCAAAATCCCCTTTGTAGTAACTTGTTTTTGCAACTTTAAAACGCGCGTCTTGAGATATGGTGCTGTTCTTTAAATTCATTTGAATTTGAGAATAGTAGATGAGTGCCTCGTTGAATCGTTCTTGAAAGACTAAAATGTCTCCTAAGCTTAGTTTTACTTTAGCTTCTTGGAAAGCAGAAAGTTTTAGCTTAAGACTCTCTTTTAAAAATGAACTGGCTAATTTCGGTTCATGTCTATTAAAGGCTAAAAAATTGCCATAAGCAATTTGTAATGCTATGGTTTGTTCAAATTTCCCATATTGCTTGAAAAGCGCATTGAATGTTTCATCAATGTCTACTAATTGCGTTTTATTGGCATTTTCAATCTCAATTTCTAACATATATTGGTGAGCTGTTAGCCGCGTTTCTATATCTTGAGAATTGTCGAGTATGAAGGTTAGAATTGAATTGGCGATGTCATATTCTTTTTCATTAATCGTTGTTAAAGCGAGATCGATAATACGACTTAAGCTTTCTTGGCTTCTGCGATATAGCGCTTTTTCCTGAATAAACGCTTTGTTGTATTCTTTTTGCTGAATGTATAGCCAGCTCAAGAGATCATACCAATAGGGATCAGGTTGTGCCTGAAGTTTTTTAAGTAGTAATTTCCGCAGTATTAAATTGTTGTCATTTTCCTTGTTTTCTGAAACGAAATCACTGAACGCGCGTTTGGCGTTACTTAGAAAGCTAGGTTTGGATTCAATATAATCTATGTAGTTTGAAAATAGCAATTCAATATTTCCTTGCTCACCATAAATACGAGCCATTTGCATATTGAAATTAAAGTCTGGATTCATCTCCATTCCTTTTTTATAAGTTTCCAAAGCTTGATCTAATAATGAATGATCCTCAAACTTTTTTGCAATACCATAAGTGTAACTCGGTTTAACTTCAACCTTTAGGATGGCTTCATTATAGTATTTGTTCGCTAAGTCTAAACTATCTTTTAATTGATAGTTATAACCCAATTCAACCAAAAGTGCAGGATAATTAATTTCTTTCATGCGCTGCAAAATGACCATTTGAGCTTCGTCATAACGTTCAAGTTGCTGAAGTGTTTCAATAATTTTATAGATGTATTTAGAACTCTTTTTCTTGTCATTAAGTTTTTTATAAGAAATCAATGCTTTCTCAAATTCTCCTCTCTTAAAATAATTATCCGCAAGTGGCTCACTTTGTGAGTACAGAAGGCCACAGCAAAAGAAGATTAGAATAATTATGAGTCGACGCATTTCCATTAGTTTATGTAAATATAACAAATGCAATTACGAGATATTGTGAATGTTTTTATAATTGTTTTGACGAACTGCAAAAAAAAATGCCCAAACGCTAGTTCGGGCATTACCAACCAAAATAAATGTGCTATTAATCTATTTTTACAAATGATTCAGTTATTCTGCTGTGGCTTTTTTTTAAGTTCGTGATTATAGTCTTCTAAACTAAAGAAAGACTTTGCTTGCCATGACAATTAATGTCACAAGTAATACAAGTCGTTTGATATTTTTCATAATAAGTAGGTTAGTTCTTAATTTGGACAACTAACATCTACATTATTATTTAAAAAACAAAAGAATTTAGAAGAAAATCGTTAAACAACGTATATTTTTAGCATTTAAACGACTTAAAAGAGTAAAATTCTTACAAATCTAGATTTTAGCAAAACCTGTATACGGAATTAATACTTCAGGAATTTCGATGCCATCTTCTGTTTGATAGTTCTCTAAAATACCGGCTAGAACTCTAGGTAATGCTAGAGAACTTCCATTTAAGGTATGGCATAATTGAGTTTTACCATCTTGATTTTTAAAGCGTAATTTCAAGCGATTCGCTTGAAAGGTCTCAAAATTAGACACACTAGATATTTCTAACCATCGGTCTTGAGCTGTTGAGAAGACCTCAAAATCGTAAGTCAATGCTGAGGCAAAGGTGACATCTGCTCCACATAGTTTTAAAATTCTATATGGAAGTTTAAGTTCCTTTAAAATGTCTTTAACATGCTCAATCATGCCTTCAAATGCTTTATATGAATTCTCAGGATGTTCTACTCTTATGATTTCGACTTTATCAAATTGATGTAATCTATTCAGACCTCTTACGTGTGCCCCATAACTGCCAGCTTCTCTTCTAAAACAAGGAGTATAGCCAGTAATACTTAATGGTAATTCACTTTCAGACAACAAGTCGCCCCTAAAAATGTTAGTTCCAGGAACTTCGGCCGTAGGTATGAGGTATAGGTTGTCGGCACCAACGTGGTACATCTGTCCTTCTTTATCAGGTAACTGGCCAGTACCAAATCCAGAAGTCTCATTGACTAAAAGCGGTAATTGATACTCTGTATAACCTGCAGCTGTATTTTTATCTAAGAAGTATGCTATTAAAGCACGTTGTAATCGAGCGCCTTTACCTTTATAGACAGGAAAACCTGCACCGGTAATTTTATTCCCAAGTTCAAAATCGATAATATCATATTTCTTCGCTAATTCCCAATGTGGTAATGCAGCTTCATGAAGTTTAGGAATATCACCTTCGCTATAGATTTCTTTGTTATCTGCTTCGCTTGTACCATTAGGAACCGACTCGTGAGGTACATTTGGGATTTTATACAATAAATCAATTAATGCCTCGGCTTTGGTATTTAAATCATCGCCTAAGCGTTTAGAGTCCTCTTTGAGTTGGGTTGTTTTTTCTTTTAAATCATTGGCTTCTGCAGCCTTGCCTGATTTAAATAGATTGCCAATTTCCTTCGAAAGAGTATTAGACTCTGCAAGCGTGTTATCAAGTTGTGTTTGTAATTGTCTACGTGCTTCGTCCAGAACAATAACCTCTTCTATCATTGGAGCCGCATCTATATTACGTTTTGCTAAACGTTTGATGACATCTTCTTTATTTTCTCTAATAAAAGCAACTTGTAACATGTATTCTTCAGATTAATCGCATCAAAACAAATCGTTTTAATGGTGGGTTTTTCAAACGCCAAATTTAATGAATTGTCAGTTATTCTCGTCTTGATTTGATGGTAAAATCCAATCATGGTGTTTTAAATGATTCCATTTTTCGTTGGCTAAGTCAACTTCTGGGTCAATAAATCGTTTTTTCGGTTTGCCATTGATGCTCACAAAAGACCGCACACGTACTTCTATATCGATGCCTTTTTCACTATATATACTTTTTAATCGTTGGGAAAATTGCCACATAAAATCGGGTTTAGTGCTAACGCTTCTAATTTGTTTTCGTGTGAGGTAATCATTTAAGTTGACCGGGATAACTTTATTATTTGATTTATCAATAACTCTAAAACTAGTAGTTGCAGCTCTGGTTCGTAACATCATTCGCCAAGATAATCGATGGCCTTCTTCGGTCCATAAAACACTATCTTCGATAGTGTAATGTCTTAAAGGGAGCAGGACTTGTACCGCAAAGTAAAGTGCGAAAATCGTTTTAAATAGTAGAGCGTTTTGCGGTGTTTTAATAAGGCTTTCGGAATAGAAAGGTTTATGTTTTAGAAACAGGGTTTGAATTGTTTTTGGATCAAAAAAGAAAACAGCAAATGCTAATGATAAATACGGAAAGATTCCAACTTGGAAAATGAATGAGTTAAAGAGGTGAAAAAATATTGACGCGAAAAAAGCAATCTTACGTGTAGGCTTCCAGAGCAACAAAGGGATAATGAGTCCGTCAAATACTATTCCACCATAAGCGATAAAATAATGTACAAATTTGTACTGCAGAAAATCGCCAACCAATAGATAATTTTGTTTGCTTTTCATTAATAATTCTGGAACTGTGAGATCCATCCAATCAGGATACATTTTAGCAATTGATGCATAGGTATAGAGAATAAATAATTGCAGAAAGAAAAACAAGCGACACCAATTAGGCATAGATCTGCGCATGAGTCGTGAATTTTGTTTAACATCAACAGATGCATATCTATGTGCAGGCATTACCGTCATCACGGCACTCAGAATCATCAAGAAATAGTAATGGTTGTTATAAGATGATTTTTGCATCAAGTATGTACCAGCCCATAATACCGTAAAACTCAGCATGCTTAGTCTGTATTTATAACCTAACATTATAAAAAGCCCAAGTATTCCCATTACAACATAATAGACATACATCCAAGATCCAGGCAAAGGCTGTAGCCATTCGAAGCCTATAAAATTAAAAGTGAATTGTGGTTCTATTAGCGTGCGTTTTATCCATCCAGTTGCAATGGCACCAAAGCACTCAAGAGCTATCAATGCGCCCAAAAACATTCTGAAGACGACAAGAGCGCTATTATCGATATGCTTAAATAAAATCTTATTTATCATAATGCTCAAGAAACTCTAAGGCATTTGTTTTATCCAAATTCAGTTGAGATTGTAAGGCATCTATAGACTCAAATTTATGTTCGTCTCTGAGTCGTTGTAAAATTTCAATTTTTAACGTCTTCCCATATAAATTGCCTTCAAAATCAAAGAAGTTCACCTCAATAGATTGTTTGTTTTCCTTGAAAGTTGGATTCGTGCCTATGTTCATCATACCAAAAACGGTATGGTTATCAATAGTCGATTTTATCACATAAACACCGTTAACAGGGATGAGTTTATAGGGTTTATCTATATGAATATTCGCCGTTGGGAATGACATCGTTTTTCCAATACCTTTACCTTTAATGACTTCTCCAGTAAGAAAATAGGGATAGCCTAGGTATGAATTTGCCATAGGAATATCACCATCTAATAGGGCTTGTCTAATCTTAGTTGAACTTACCGCAACGTTTTTGATGTCTTGAGCTGAAATTTCTTCTACAGTAAATCCGAATTCAATACCAAAAGCTTTTAAATCGTCAATATTTGCTGTTCTGTTTTTTCCGAAATGGTGATCGTAGCCAATTATGATATGCTTTGCATTGAGCTCATCTACCAGTATGCGTTTTACATAATCACGAGCAGATAGATTCGCAAAATCTTTTGTAAATTTTTTAATTACTAATTCATCTAAACCAAACTGTTTTAGGACACTTTGGCGTTCTTCTATGGTGTGTAACAGCTGAATTTTAAAATCGGGTTGAAGTACCATTCTAGGATGCGGAAAAAAAGTGAGTACAATTGATTTTAATTGTTGGTTTTTTCCAATTCTCACCAAGTGCTCGATAATCTTTTGGTGACCTATATGTACACCATCAAAAGTGCCAATGGTAATCACTGAAGGAGCTTTCGTATGCAGAGTCTTATTTAACGAGACGTTCAAGATTTGTAATTTTCGATAAAAATAATCATAAACCAAAGACCAATTAATAAAAATGACAGATTATATGTAAGCGACTCATTATGAGTTTAAATCCTAAATAACCCACAAAAAGAGTTAGAATTCGTTAAAAACTTAATATTCTGTTAAAAAAAAGTCACTAAAATGATTGAATTTTATTAGATTTGGGTTCAAAATTCAAAATTTTTCAATACACTTAATTATATCATTTATGAAAAGAAATTTTACTTTAAAAACAATTTTTGCTGTACTCATGCTAATTTGTACTGTAAATCTTAATGCGCAAGATCGAACTTGTGGTATGGTCGAGTACATGGAAGAGATGATGCAAGACCCTGATTTTGCTAGAGAATATGAACTAAATCAGAAGAAATTTAAGGCTGAAGTCGCACGTCGATTAAGCACAGATTTTAATGCTAGAGGCGGGAATATTGTTATTCCAGTTGCTGTACATTTTCCTTCTGGTAATGAAGCCGATAGAGCGTGTTTAGAAGCTTTAGCTCAAAATCAAATAGACATTTTAAATGCTGATTACACCGCTACCAATAGCGATATTGGTTTATGGACTCCAGCAAGTGCTTTTTATCCAGGCTTAAATCCCGGAGTTGCGAATATCTCCTTTTGTCTTGCCGTTTCAAATCATCCTGTTGGTATAGATCCTGAGTTATTAGAAGGGAATCCGGCGGTGTCTATTGGTTACAATTTTGGTGGTGGTAATAATGCCGATACCAACTGGGCAGGTTACATGAACTTTGTAGTAAGAGATATTGGACCAGGTCTACTAGGATTTTCACCATTAGGTGGAAGTATTGCAGCGGGTCAAGCGGTCACGATGAATTTAGGAGCATTTGGATCTGGATCTGGTTGTCCGGGCTCAGGAATTGTACCGGGTGCACCATTTAATTTAGGTCGTACAGTAACTCATGAGTTAGGTCATTTCTATAATTTAAATCACCCTTGGGGTCCAGGCGCACCTTCTTGTGCGGCTGATGACGGTATAGCAGATACACCAAATACTGGTCAGGAAACTTATAATTGTCCGAACCCAGGAACTCAGCCAGGTTGTAATGCTGGTGAATTTGTATTACATATGAATTATATGGATTATGTTAATGATGCGTGTATGTATATGTTTACACCTGATCAAATGGCTGTCGTAGACGGTTATGTTGCTGGTGTTTTGGCACCACAATTTAAGCCTAATGTATGTACACCCCCTGCGCCAGGATTTAATCTTGTATCTGCAAATAATGAGATTTCTAGTTGTCCTACAGTAGATAACCAAGTGGTTTTTAACTTTAGTTATAATACGATTTTGTCATTTACCGAAACAACCACATTCTCAGCATCTGGAGCGCCTGCAGGAGCTACGGTAACTTTTAGTCCTACATCACTTAGTGCTGATGGAGACTTTACGATGACTGTAGGTAATCTTGGAGCCACTGCAGAAGGTGAATATACAATTACAGTTACAGGAACTTCGGCAACAGTAACTGAAAGTACTGATGTATTGCTGAAAAACACCTGTACAGAAGTTGTTTGTGATCCATTTGCTTCTGCGACTAACTTAAACTTAGCCATTGTGGATGGTAATGCCGGTAATCCGGGAACACCATTTTTGACAAATATATTAACCTTGCCAGATTTAGGAGCTCCAATAGAAAGTATCTCTGTGAACGTTGATGTTAGTCACACCTTTGTTTCTGATTTAATTGTGAGAATTATTCATCCTGACGGTGTAACATTTGTAGATGTATGGAACGGCAACTGTGGCAGTAATGCTAATTTTGATGTGACATTTGATGATACAGCACCGGCAATTACATGTGCGAGTCCAACTACAGGAACATATGCTCCAACTAACCCATTAAGTGCATTTGCTGGATTAGCCACCGCAGGAGATTGGACCATATTAATAGCTGATTTCTTTGCTGCAGATACAGGTCAATTGAATGATTGGTCGATTACAGTTTGTACAGAACAGCCTTTGAGCGTTGCAGAGTTTGGTAGTGACGAGTTTTTAATTTTCCCTAATCCAAATCAAGGTGAGTTCACCATTAAGTTGAATTCATCATCTAATGAAGATATCATAGTAGACGTGTATGATATTAGAGGGCGACGAATCTTTAATAATACATACGTGAACAACGCAGACTTTAACGAAGTTGTTAGATTGAACAATGTGCAATCTGGAATGTATCTCGTTACTGTAAGCGACGGAGATAAGAAAACAACAAAAAAGATTATTGTTGAATAGTCTTTAAAAGTTTGAAATAAAAAAAGAGAGGCATTCTTGCCTCTCTTTTTTTATTTTTAATTTATCTGTATTATATTTGTGAGCCGCCTGTTTTGATGTATCTATTAAAAAAAATCTACTTATGAAAAAAACACTACTTACCCTAACCGTAATTTTACTATGTCTTTCTATGACCTCCGGTTATAGTCAAAGCCCTGTTTGGCAAGCCATTTCAAAGGACAGCAGAATAGAAAATGTAAGCTTAAAAGCTTTAGATGAAAACCATTTTAGACTGTTTCAATTTGATGTAGACAACTTTAAATCTGAATTAATAGAAGCACCATTAAGAAGCCAATCCGGAGGAAAATCTAATGTCAGTGTTGATTTTCCAGATGTGTTTGGAAAACTTCAGCAGTATAGAATAGTTGAAACTCAAATATTTTCATCGCAAGACAATGCTGCACAACACCCTAATATTAAAACCTACTTAGGGTCGCAGATTGATAACCCTGGAGCACGTGTAAGGTTTAGTGTGACTCCGTTAGGCCTAAATGCAATGATTTCTGTCCCAGGTGAAGAGACGTTCTTTATTCAACCTGTAACCAAAGTTTCTAACGGTCAATATTTAGTATATAATAAAAGCGCAAGACAAGCATATCCAGAAACATTTGAGTGTTTAACGGATGATTTGGATATTTCAAAGGAGGCTTTTGAATCCTCTATGCTGAATAGAGATGCTAATGATCAGCAATTACGCACCTTTAGAATTGCCATTTCCGTAACTCAAGAGTATACTGCATTTTGGGATGATGGCAACAGTGTTAATGGGATTGATCGTCAGGATGCTTTAGCGCAAATGGTATCGACCTTAAATAGAACTAATGAAGTATTTGAAGTGGATATGGCGATTACGTTTCAGCTCGTAGATACTGCCGATGATCCAGCCATTGATTTGATTTATTCACCTTCTTTTCCTGATCCCTATGGAGCAAATTTAAATGCAGGCTTGCAATCAAATTTAACAGCCACTGTCGGTGAGTCCGATTATGATATTGGACATTTATTTGATTTTGGAGGAAATACTGGCAATGCAGGATGTATTGGATGTGTGTGTACGAATGGAAAAGGGTCTGGATTTTCATCACACTCTTTCTTAGACAATGATGGTGGACCATATTTCGCTGATTTCTTTGATATCGATTACGTGCCTCATGAAATTGGACATCAAATGGGAGCAAATCATACGTGGTCATTTAGTTCTGAAGGTACTGGTGTGAATGCCGAACCTGGAAGTGGAACAACCATTATGGGATATGCTGGAATTACAGGTGGTAATGATGTTCAAGATCACAGTGATCCTTATTTCCATTATTACAGTATTCTTCAAATATTGAATAATGTAATTTCACCACCTAATAACTGTGCAACGATTACCGCAATAACAAATAGTCCACCAGTAGCAGATGCTGGTACAGATTATACGATTCCAAGTGGAACCGCTTTTGTATTGAGAGGTGCAGCTACAGATCCTGACGGAACTGATGTGTTAACTTATTGCTGGGAACAAATTGATAACGGTGTAACCACTAATGGTACATTCGGCCCAAATAAAACAACGGGGGCAGTTTGGCGTTCAAGACCTCCAAGCGTTTCTCCAAACCGTTACATGCCAATTTTAGAACGGGTATTAAATGGTCAACTAACAGAAACTAATCCGGTTGAAACTGTGGATAACTCCTCATGGGAGACTGTTTCAAACGTAGGAAGGGATTTAAATTTTGCACTTACCGTAAGAGATCGTTCTGAAGCTGGTGGTGTAGGGCAATCCCCTCAATCAGACTTTGACCTAATGACCGTGACGGTAGATGCTGCTTCTGGACCTTTTGCTGTAACATCTCAAACTACAAATGAATCATGGGATGCAGGGTCTACGCAAACAATTACATGGGATGTGGCAGGAACAGATATTGGAACTGTAAACACACCTACAGTGAATATTTTATTATCTGTAGATGGTGGACAAACCTTCCCATTTGTTATGGCTTCTGGTGTTGCAAATGATGGGTCACATGACGTTACAGTGCCGGTAACAGGTGGTGATACAACTACCGCCAGAGTTATTGTAGAAGGAAATAATAATATATTTTATGCGGTTAATCCAATAAACTTTAGCATTCAAGAGTCTGAATACGTCATTACTGTTGATAATACAGAATTAGATGTTTGTCAGCCGAGTGATGCCATATACAATTTCATGTATAATACATTTTTAGGGTTCACAGGCACGACTAATTTCTCTGTAACAGGATTACCAGGGGGATTAAATGCCTCTATTAATCCGACATCTGCAACTGCAGATGGCACTACTGGAACACTAACTATTAGTGGGACGCAAAATGTTGCTACAGGAAGTTATCCATTTACATTTGAAGGGATATCTGGAACAAATACAAAAACAGTGGATTTAATATTAAATATATTTAATGATACCATAACACCAGCGGTTTTAACCATGCCTGCTAATACGGCTGTCGATGTGAGTGCGGAAGTCGAATTTATGTGGAATGCATCGGCTAATGCTCAAGATTACCTGATTGAAATTGCATCAGATAGTAATTTTACGGCTATAATTGATAGTGCGAACGTACAAACAACAACTTATGTGAGTGGATCGCTTGGTGCAAATACTTTATATTTCTGGAGAGTGACAGCTTCCAACCTTTGCGGTGTTGCAAATGCCTCCGCGGTGTTTAGTTTTACAACTGCAAATTTAACATGTGACAGTTTTATTGATGATGTGCAACAAACGATCTCTCCTTCAGGAGCAGGAAACACCTTGACATCAACAATAACGGTTACTGAAGATTTTCCAGTAACTGATGTTAATGTGACGCTGAATATTACGCATACTTGGGTTTCTGATCTTGAAATCACCTTAACTAGTCCACAAGGAACAGTTGTTGATTTGATTTTTGATGAAGGAGGAAATGGCGATAACCTTGTAAACACAACATTTGACCAAGAAGGAACTGATGGATCTATAGTAGGTGCAGCTGCACCATTTACAGGAAGTTTCTTGCCTGAAGGAGATTTGTCTACAATTTACGGTGAAACCTCTGGTGGTGATTGGGTATTAACGGTTGTCGATGATGCAAACCTAGACGGTGGGACGTTTGATAGTTTTGAATTATTTCTATGTGTTCAAGGATCCCTATCGGTTGCAGATTCAGAGTTTGATAATTCAAATTTCATTATTTATCCAAACCCTAATACTGGGGAATTTAATGTTGTTTTAAATAATGCTGCGACTGGTGATGTGAAAATCACTGTATTTGATATAAGAGGCAGACGTATCTTTAATAACACCTATGAAGGGTCGCCAGCATTTAATCAAACCATCAACCTTGGAAATGCTCAAGCAGGAGTGTATTTAGTAACGGTAGATGATGGCTTAAAGAAAGCTACGAAACGAATTGTTGTTGAATAACACATAATAAATACAAAATAAAAAAGAGGCTTAGAAGCCTCTTTTTTATTTTCCATTAAATGTATTCATGGTATTATTAATGCCTGCGGTTCCGAAAGACTTGATGAGTTCTATAGATTTTTCTAGGCGTTCTGGAAGCTTTTTAGATTCTTCCTCTGACCAGTCCCCTAAGACATAGTCCACTTGTCTACCCTTTGAGAATTCATCACTTATTCCAAATCTAAATCTGTTGTATTTCGTAGTTTGTAATTTATCCTGAATGTCTTTCAAACCGTTATGTCCACCATCACTTCCTTTGGTTTTCAATCTAATATTTCCGAAGGGTAAATTGAGATCATCAGTGATGATTAAAAGATTCTCTAAAGGAATTTTTTCTTTAGTCATCCAATAGACAACGGCCTTGCCACTTAAGTTCATGTAGGTGCTAGGTTTAAGAAGAATAAATGTTCGTCCTTTGAATTTATAAGTTGTGAGGTCTCCCAGCTTTCGGGTTTCAAATTTAAGTTCCTCTTTTTCAGCTAGAGCATCTAAAATTTTGAAGCCAATATTATGCCTCGTCTTTGCATATTTGTCGCCAATGTTTCCAAGTCCGACAATAAGAAATTTTTTCATAGGATCTGTGTTTTCAGCATCACGAGAAGTTGAATTCCAATTAAATAGATTTCGTAGAAATGTCCAGATAATATTAAAATCTTTATGTAAAAATAAAAAAGCATTCTAAATAAATAGAATGCTTTTTATTATTCATGAATAAATAAGTTCTATTCTTGAGCGGGTGCATCTCCTGCAGGAGCATCACCTCCTTCAGTAGTTGCAGCTGTATCTGCTCCTTCTAATTCATCTTCATCTTCATCTTCATCTTCAACAATAGCAGTTCTAGCAGTTTTGATTTGCACAACTACAGTATTGTCTGTATGTAAGAGTTTATAATCTTCACCTTCTAATGCGGTAACATATAATTTACCACCAATTTTAAGAGGTGTAATATCAGCTTCTAAGAAATCTGGAAGATTTTTAGGTAAAGCTTTTACTCTTAATTTACGTCTATTTCTACGAAGAACACCACCATTTAAAACACCTTTAGATGTTCCGATGATATGCACAGGAATATCCATAGCAATTTCTTTGTCTTCAAATAAACGGTAGAAATCTACGTGTAAGATTCTATCGGTTACTGGGTGAAACTGGATGTCTTGTAAAACAGCATCTAACGTTTCGCCATTGTCTAAGGCAATCACAACTGTATGCGCATTAGGCGTGTATACTAGTTTAGAGAATGCCAATTCTGGTGCAGAGAAATGCATAGTTTGGTCTCCTCCGTATAATACGCAAGGAACCTGACCAGCATTACGTAAGGCTTTTGTTGCTTTCTTGCCCACGCTTTCTCTTTGAGATCCATTGATTGTAATTGATTTCATTGTTTGTGTTTATATTAATATTAAATTACATTAAAAATTTAGAGCTAATTGATTTGTTATAATGCACGTTATGCATCACTTCTGCAAATAAATCAGCACAGGTTAAAACTCTAATTTTATCACTTTGTTGTTTTAAAGGGATGGAGTCAGTTACGATCAATTCCTCTAATTTGGAGTTTTCTAGTTTGTTATAAGCATCACCTGATAGGATTGGATGTGTACAAATAGCTCTTACGCTAAGTGCTCCTTTTTCCATCATTAAATCGGCTGCTTTCGTTAAAGTTCCAGCTGTATCTACCATATCATCTACCAAGACAACATTCTTTCCGGTCACATTACCAATCAATTCCATATGTGAAATCACATTAGCTTTTGCGCGTTGTTTGTAGCAAATGACGACATCACTTTCTAAAGCTTTTGAATAGGCATAAGCTCTTTTAGAACCACCCATATCTGGAGACGCTATCGTTAGATTATCTAACCCTAGTGATTTGAGATACGGTAAAAATATGGTTGACGCAAATAAGTGGTCTACAGGTTTCTCAAAGAATCCTTGTATTTGATCGGCATGCAAGTCCATTGTGATAATACGAGTTGCTCCAGCTACTTCTAACATTTTAGCAACAAGTTTTGCTGCAATAGGCACTCTTGGTTTATCCTTACGATCTTGTCTAGCCCAACCAAAGTATGGTAAAACTGCCGTAATATGTCTTGCTGAGGCACGTTTTGCGGCATCAATCATCAGGAGCATTTCCATTAAATTTTCTGGACCTGGGTTCGTAGAACCAATAATAAAAATACGTGTACCACGAATCGATTCCTCGTAAGATGGCTGAAATTCACCATCACTATAAGTTGACGTAATGACATTACCTAGCGGCACACCAAATTTTGATGCAATATGCGTTGCGAGTTCTTTACTTTGAGTACATGCAAAAATTTTTGCTTCTGTTGCTCCGGTTGGCATTGGTAATGAATTATAGGTGTTATCTAAAACGCTTACTTTAAACGAGGTGCAAATTTATGAATTTATTTCAACTGAAAAAGCATAAAACCTACTATTTTTACTCGATTGTAAAAAATTATTTTATAATTTTGCAATCCTTAAACGCTCAAGTGGCGAAATTGGTAGACGCGCTGGATTCAAAATCCAGTGACTTCGGTCGTGTGGGTTCGATTCCCACCTTGAGTACGAATACATCAAAAAGCAAGCAAAAACACAAAGCTTGCTTTTTTGTTTTTGTGGGTTTTTGATGTCCAAGCCGACACTTTAAGCAAAGCTATTGGATATTGGAAAGAGTTAAAGCCTGTTTTATTTCCATTATCAATTTTAAAACGTAACTTTGGTTTAACCCAAATAAAAAATCCTATGATTGACAATTTTCTGTCAAATTTTCAAGATGGTGTCTTCCATGTCCTCCATCTCAGTGCCTACGATCACATTCTATTTTTAATCGTACTTACAATTCCTTATTTGTTTAAAGATTGGAAGCGTGTGTTAATACTCGTATCCGTTTTTACACTTGGCCATTGTGCGTCACTAGCATTAACAACTTACGATATTATTAGCGTTAATGTGAAATTAGTCGAGTTTCTTATCCCTTTGACCATATTAATTGTTGCCCTGTTCAATGTCTTTACAGCAGGCAAGAAATCACATGGCACTAAAATCGGACTCTTATTTTTCGCAACTTTATTTTTCGGATTGATTCATGGATTAGGCTTTGTAACTGCTTTCGAACGACTGATTTCAACTTCCGAAAATAAACTCCTAGCACTATTAGAAATCGGATTAGGAATTGAAGTAGGTCAGTTAGTCGTTGTTTTCATCGTTATGTTTCTGAGTTTTTTATGTCAGACTATTTTTAGATTTTCAAGACGTGATTGGATCATGGTTATTTCTGCAATTGTTGTTGGTTTTGTATTACCCATGCTGATTAACAGTGAGCTCTTTGCTTAAAGACCGCTGCTCGATTTTGATAAAACTTTAACGTTATCTAACATTTTATATAACAAATACGTTTGGATTTATTGTTACATTTGAAATTCAGCACGAATAAGCCGCATGCACAATACTAGCCAATTTAAAGTGTTATTAGGATTAGTGGAACTATTTTTGCAGTACTAAATATTTAGAATGCCGAAGAATAAACAATTACGATACGATAAAGCTTACCTGAGAATAGCAAAAGAATGGGGAAAATTATCTCATTGTGAACGTAAGAAAGTAGGTGCGCTTATCGTAAAAGATAGAATGATAATTTCTGATGGTTTCAATGGAACACCAACAGGATTTGAAAATTTTTGTGAAGATGAAGAAGGGTATACAAAATGGTATGTGTTGCACGCCGAGGCCAATGCAATATCAAAAGTAGCGGCTTCAACACAATCTTGTAAAGGTGCTACATTGTATATTACACTATCACCGTGTAAAGAATGTAGTAAGCTTATTCATCAAGCAGGTATTGTAAGAGTCGTGTATCAACAAGCTTATAAAGATTGCTCAGGAATAGATTTTTTGAAAAAGGCCGGAATAGAATTAGAACTTATTGAAAATGTTGCTGTTTAAATGACATTTGATAAAAAATACATACCGCTTATTGTTGGGGCTGCTATTGCAGCTGGTGTTTTTATTGGAGGGAAGTTAAACTTTAAAGACACGTCAGATAGACTATTTACTTCTAATAGTAAAAAAGATAAACTGAATCGTCTCATTGATTATATAGATTATGAATATGTTGATGAGGTCAATACTGATAGTATAGTTGATGTAACGGTTAACGGTATTTTAGACAATCTTGATCCACATTCAACTTATATTCCTAAAAGTGAATTAGAACGCGTCACTAATAATATGAAAGGTGATTTTGTTGGTCTTGGAGTTAATTTTTATACCTATATGGATACCATCACTGTGATTCGTACCATTGAAGATGGTCCAAGTGAAAAAGCTGGAATTAAAGCTGGTGATCGTATTTTAATGGCAGATGGAGATTCTATTTTCGGTAAAGAGTGGTCTAACAAAGACATCGTTGCTAAACTAAGAGGGGAAAAGGGCTCAAAAGTAGACCTTAAAATCTTTAGAAAAGGGGAAGACCAATTATTAGATTTTAGAATCAAACGCGACGTTGTGCCAATAAAAAGTGTTGATGCCGCCTATATGCTCACAGCTAAATTAGGGTATATTAAAATTAATCGTTTTGCAGAGTCTACCTATAAAGAGTTTAAGACGGCACTGGATAAACTTCAAGATCAAGGTGCAACGCAATTAGCATTGGATCTTAGAGATAATCCTGGAGGTTTTCTTGGTATCGCAGAACAAATTGTTGATGAGTTCTTAGAAGATGATAAACTCATTTTATTTACTAAAAATAAAACAGGAAAGATTGAAAAAAGTTATGCCACAAATCGTGGTGATTTTGAAGATGGTGAGGTCTATATTTTGATTAATGAAAGTTCTGCCTCTGCTAGTGAAATAGTAGCTGGCGCTTTGCAGGATAATGATAAAGGGATAATTGTTGGAAGACGAAGTTATGGCAAAGGACTCGTGCAGCGTGAAATGTCATTAGGAGATGGAAGCGCAGTACGACTCACAGTGTCTAGATACTATACACCTACAGGGCGCTCCATTCAACGGCCTTATAATAATGGGAATAATAACGACTATTACAACGATTATAATAAACGCTTGCGCAGTGGTGAATTTGAAAATGAAGCATATATACAAATTGCTGATTCCTTAAAATTTAAGACACCAAAGGGCAAAGTAGTTTATGGAGGAGGAGGAATTATTCCTGATATCTTCGTGCCGTTAAATACAAACCATCAAAACGAAACACTCAATTATCTCAAACGTCGTGAATACATTAGTAATTTTGTTTTTAACGAATTAGATAAAGACCGAAGTGTTTATGAAGATGTTGATGCTTCTGATTTTGTAGCAAATTTTGAAGTTAGTGATGATATTGTAGTGAAGTTTCAGGATTATGTAAATCTGAAAGAGCGTACAAATATCACATTTGTAGCCTATTATAATCAAATGCGTCGCCTCATCAAATCAGAACTGGCAGAGCAACTCTATGGGAGTAACGTTGCGGAGCAAATTCTTAACGAAAATGACGATATTATCGAAGAAGTGATATTGTTAAGTCAAGATGAAGCCAATTTTGAAGTTGAAATTTCCGAAGATAATTAAACCAATGATATCTTATCGTGTACTTTGGTAGGTTTTCCTTTATTCCAAAGGGTTAATACATCTGTAGCCACTTGTGAGCCACTCCCTGATGCTATAGCAAACTGACTGGTCCAACCCGCCAATGTTCCAGCAACATAGAGTCCGTTATCCACCACATGGTCTTCGTTTTTTAACCAGATGCGTTCTTTCTCTTTTGGTGCTCTCGGATGAGGCTCAACGTATTGCTCTAAACCTTTAATTGTCAATAAATTCGTGTATCCTACCGCAATAATAACAGTTTTAGAAAGGTAAGAGTGTTTATTTGTTGTTATTGTAAATCCTTCGGAAGACTTTAATATAGATTGTACTTTTTCTTTATCGATATGATCCACATGCGGATATAAGTTTTTAAGCTGTATTTTTCCTTGTTCTAAAATATCAGACCCTAAAGTTCCTGGAGATAACCCTAAAACATTATTAAATAAGGCATTTTGTAAGTGGGAGGTTTTTTGATGCATGATAATGCCAATACGTTTGTGTTCAGCAAAAGGTTTCGGTTTTGCCGATCCTAAAACTAAAGCACAAGACATGCCTGCAGCTCCTCCACCGATAATCAATGCGTCATACATTAGTCGCGGCCTTTTAATTTGTTGTCAATACGTTTTGACAATCGTAATATCTGTAGCAAAGCAATGGCGCAAAGCGAGGCCAAAATAGTAATGAGCGCAACAATGCTTTGACCTTCAAAGAGGTTGTTAAAATCTAATTGTAGAGCGTTGAAGACAATAAGGCCCGTGGCTACTATGGTAACTAAAATGGTAAAATACTTCATAAGTTAATCGTTATGCCAGTTCAAAGAGAGCCTTAATATTGTGAGCAAATAGTTTTACAGCAATTGCTAATAGAATTACACCAAAAACTTTTCTGATTATATTTATACCGTTTTGTCCAATAAAACGCTCAATTCTAGCAGATGTTTTTAAAACTATAAAGATAATAATAACATTTAGCACTACAGCAATTATGATATTTTCAATACGATATTCTGCGCGTAAAGATAGTAAGGTGGTCAAACTACCCGGTCCTGCGATTAAAGGAAATGCCAATGGAAACACAGATGCGGTCATTGCAGCATCTTCATCTTGTTTGTAAAGGGTAATGCCTAGAATCATTTCTAAGGCAATAAAGAATAAAATAAAGGCACCAGCTACAGCGAATGAATTCACACCAACACCAATAAGTGAGAGTATTGTTTTTCCTAAAAACAGAAACAGTACCATTATTACACCTGCGATAATTGACGCTTTTTCACTTTGTATATGTCCAACTTTTTTGCGCAGATCAATTACAATTGGAATATTTCCAACAATATCGATAACAGCAAATAGGATCATAAATGCTGTGAATATTTCTTTCAAATTCAATTGAATATCCATGATTTCTAAATTTTCGGCAAAAGTAGGTCTTTAAGACATATGTATAACATTAAATAGTGGTAAAGTTTAGCTATTTTTACCCCTAATATTTTTAGTGTTATAAATTTATGTTTCAGTTAGGAAAAACAATAGTTTCAGAGGATATTATCGAAAAGGATTTTATCTGTAATTTATCCGCATGCAAGGGAGCTTGCTGTATTGATGGAGATGCAGGAGCGCCTTTAGATGAAGAAGAAGTAAAAATATTAAAAGACATCTATCCTGAAGTGAAACCATTTTTACGTCAGGAAGGGATTTCAGCTATTGAAGCACAAGGCACTCATATTACCACCGAATTTGGAGATTTTGAAACACCATTGATAGATGGAGCAGATTGTGCTTACGTAATTTTCGATGATAAAAAAACAGCACTTTGCGGTATTGAGGAAGCTTACAATCAAGGTGTTATTTCATGGAAGAAACCTGTGTCCTGTCATTTATACCCTGTGCGAATTAAACAATATTCAGAATTTGCTGCAGTAAATTATGATAAATGGGATATCTGTGATGATGCATGTGTGCTCGGTAAAGAATTACAAGTGCCTATTTATAAATTTGTAAAAGAAGCCTTAATACGAAAGTTTGGTGAAGACTGGTATGCAGAGTTAGAGACTATTGCCAAAACTTATAAATAAAAAGAGTTGCACATGCTGTGCAAAAGCTGCCTTACAATAAAATCTTTTTAATATCCATATTTGAAGTGTTGTAACTATATAGCAACTTTTATTCTTATCATTTTTATGTCGTTAAACAGCAGCATATGCTTAAAAAAACGATTTACTGGGCCTAAATAATAATTAAAAATAAGCCCTTCAAAACAAACTCTATTTTTGTTTAATTCTGAAGTCAATTTTATAATCTAAATTATATAGGAAACATCACTATTGAGGAGGTATTTAATAAGATTATACTTACGAATGATAGTAAAACAAAATAAGCATAAAATACTGATAAACAGTATGTTAATATTATATTTAACATTTCTTTGATTTTTTTATCAAATCCTCAATTGTTAAAAACTTGTTGAAAAGCTTTCTAAAAAAAGGTCAAAATATCTGTTACATTTTTGAATCTTTGTTAGTCCCAAATCACACTAAATTTTTCAGTTAATTTTTTAATTTTTAAAACCAATTAATATGTCTCAAGAGGTAGAACCAATTTTGCAAGAAAATAAAGATCGTTTTGTGATTTTTCCAATTCAACACCATGATTTGTGGGAATGGTATAAGAAGTCTGAAGCGAGTATGTGGACTGCTGAAGAAATTGATTTACATCAAGACATTACAGATTGGACCGATAAATTAAATGAAGACGAACGTTACTTTATCAAACATGTTTTAGCATTTTTTGCTGCAAGTGATGGTATCGTAAACGAAAACCTAGCTGAAAATTTCGTGAGTGAAGTACAATACAGTGAGGCTAAATTTTTCTATGGTTTCCAAATTATGATGGAAAATATTCATAGCGAAACGTACTCATTATTAATCGATACCTACGTAAAAGACGAAAAAGAAAAAGCAATGCTTTTTAATGCTATTGAAACATTTCCTGCAATTAAGAAAAAAGCAGATTGGGCATTAAAATGGATAGAGTCTCCGAGTTTTGCTGAACGTTTAATAGCTTTTGCAGCTGTTGAGGGTATCTTCTTTTCAGGTTCGTTTTGCTCGATTTTCTGGTTAAAGAAGCGTGGTTTAATGCCAGGACTAACCTTTTCTAATGAATTAATATCTCGTGATGAAGGTATGCACTGCGACTTTGCAGTACACCTACACGAACATCACTTAGTAAATAAAGTATCAAAAGAGCGTATTAAAGAGATTTTGGTTGATGCACTAAACATTGAAAGAGAATTTATTACAGAGTCATTGCCTGCAAGTTTGATTGGTATGAATTCAAAACTCATGTCACAATATTTAGAATTTGTAACTGATGGCTTACTTCAGGATCTTGGTTGTGAGAAAGTTTACAATACGGCAAATCCTTTTGATTTCATGGATATGATTTCATTACAAGGTAAAACTAACTTCTTCGAAAAGCGTGTGTCAGAATATCAGAAAGCAGGTGTGCTTAATAAAGAAGAAGAAGAGAATAAGTACGATTTCGGAAGCGACAGCTTTGATTTCTAGATCTTTAAAATAAATCAATAATAGAATAATTTTAATTGGTCATTAATGACAGCTGTCCAAAGACTCCAGCACCATTGATTCAACCAGTTTTAATTTCAGAATAAATAAACTAACAATTAATCCATTGTTAATCAGTTGCCTAGCTGATTAATGATAACTAACTAACCCTTTTTCTGAAAAGTAGCTTCAGAAATAAACTAAAAAATGTGTAAAGTATGTATGTATTAAAAAGAGACGGAAGGAAAGAGCCAATAATGTTCGACAAAATTACAGCAAGAGTTCGTAAACTATGTTACGGACTTAATGAACTTGTCGATCCAATTAAAGTAGCAATGCGCGTTATTGATGGTTTGTACGATGGTGTAACAACCAGTGAATTGGATAATTTGGCAGCAGAACAAGCCGCAACAATGACCACAGCACATCCTGATTATGCACGCTTAGCAGCTCGTATTTCAGTTTCTAACTTACACAAAAACACAAAAAAGACCTTTAGTGAGGTCATGTTTGATTTGTATACATACGTCAATCCTAGAACTGGAAAAAAGGCACCTTTATTAAGTGATGAGGTATATAAAGTAATTACCGATAATAAAGACATGTTAGACTCTGCTATTATCTATAACCGTGATTTTGGTTATGATTATTTTGGATTCAAAACGCTAGAACGCTCTTACCTTTTAAAATTGAATGGTCAAATTGCAGAAAGACCACAACACATGTTAATGAGAGTATCTATTGGTATTCACCTTAACGATCTAGATGCTGCAATTGAGACTTATGAGTTGATGTCTAAAAAGTACTTTACACATGCTACACCAACATTATTTAACTCAGGAACTCCAAAACCTCAAATGTCTTCTTGTTTCTTATTAACAATGAAAGATGACAGTATTGATGGTATTTACGATACATTAAAACAAACTGCCAAGATTTCACAGTCTGCCGGAGGAATAGGCTTATCTATTCACAATGTACGTGCAACAGGGAGCTATATCGCTGGAACAAACGGAACTAGTAACGGTATAGTACCAATGCTTAAAGTATATAATGATACGGCACGTTATGTAGATCAAGGTGGAGGAAAACGTAAAGGAAGCTTTGCGATGTATATCGAACCTTGGCATGCAGATATTATGAGTTTCTTAGATTTAAAAAAGAATCATGGTGCCGAAGAATTACGGGCGCGTGATTTATTCTATGCGATGTGGATGCCAGATTTATTTATGAAGCGTGTGCAAGAAGATGCCGAATGGACCTTAATGTGCCCTAACGAATGTCCTGGATTATGTGATGTGCACAGCGAAGAATTTGAAGCCTTATACACAAAATATGAATCTGAAGGCAAAGGACGTAAAGCTATAAAAGCGAGAGAACTTTGGGAAAAGATATTAGAATCACAAATTGAAACAGGAACACCTTACATGTTGTATAAAGATGCAGCAAACCGTAAGTCTAACCAAAAGAATTTGGGGACTATTCGTTCTTCAAATTTATGTACAGAAATTATGGAGTATACTTCGCCAGATGAAGTTGCTGTATGTAATTTAGCGTCTATTGCTTTGCCAATGTTCGTTAAAAATGGAGAGTTTGACCATAAAGAATTATTTAGAATTACAAAACGTGTTACTAAAAACTTAAATAGAGTAATAGATAGAAATTATTATCCTGTAAAAGAAGCTGAAAACTCAAATTTCCGCCACAGACCAGTTGGTTTAGGGGTACAAGGATTAGCAGATACATTCATTAAACTAAGAATGCCTTTTACTAGTGATGAAGCTAAAAAGCTAAATCACGATATTTTTGAAACACTATATTTTGCTGCTGTAACCGCAAGTATGGAAGAAGCAAAAGTTGATGGTCCTTACCAAAGTTATGAAGGCTCTCCAATTAGTAAAGGAGAATTCCAATATAACCTTTGGGGAATTAAAGATGAAGAACTCAGCGGACTTTGGGATTGGGCGAAATTGCGTAAGCAAGTATTAAAAAACGGAGTACGTAACTCTTTATTGGTTGCGCCAATGCCAACAGCATCAACATCTCAGATTCTTGGAAACAACGAATGTTTTGAACCTTATACATCTAACATTTATACGCGTCGTGTATTGTCTGGTGAATTTATTGTTGTGAACAAACATTTATTAGAAGATTTAGTAGAATTAGGACTTTGGAATGAAGACTTAAAAAACGAAATTATGAGAGCTAATGGATCTGTACAAAATGTAGATTGCATTCCTCAAGACATAAAAGAATTATACAAAACAGTTTGGGAACTGTCTATGAAAGATATTATAGACATGTCGCGTCAACGTGGTTACTTTATTGACCAATCACAATCTCTTAACTTGTTCTTAGAAGGCGCTACTATGGCTAAGTTAACATCTATGCACTTTTATGCGTGGAAAAGTGGCTTAAAAACGGGAATGTACTATTTACGTACCAAGAGTGCCGTTGATGCTAAAAAAGTAACAATCACAAGAGAAGCAAAAGCAGAACCTGTTGCTGAAGTGCAAGAAGTTGCTATAGATAACGTCGCACAAAAACAACAGAAAGCCGCTGAAACTGCAGCAAAATTTGCTAAGCAAACAGCAGAAAAAGTTGAAGTAGAGCCTTTGAGCGCTGATGAAATGAAAGCACTAATTGCTCAAGCTAAAGAAGCTGAAGGTGATGATTGCTTAATGTGCGGTTCATAACCATTACATATAAAATTAAAAAGCATCTCGAGAGAGATGCTTTTTTTTATGCTTAAAAATGAAAGGATCTATTCCTGTAACTTATCTGTACCCAAATATTTATCATCTTTATTATAATACCACGCTCTGTTTTTAGGCATCTTTATCATGTTTATGGTCATTGTTTCAGTTAGAAGAATATACTCACCGCTATCTTTTTTAAGTTTGCCGTTCTCGTCGGTTTTATAAAACTGATAAATTTCCATGGCGTAAGTTTCGGGGTCAAAATAAAAAAACCAAACATCACTTCCCACATTTTTATCATAGGAGACTTTTAATACTAGATATTCTTTACCTTTAAATGTCCTACGTTCTATAGCATCATGAATGATGGTGCCTTCATCTTTTAATTTCATCGGTAAACCATAGAGATAGGTGTAATAGTTTTTATAGAGGGTAGCTCTATCACAGCTGAGATTATACATTTTTTGTTCCGCTTCTGAAATAGCTTCACTCCCATTTAATTTGATAGAACACGCTCCATGATCTACTGTGTACTCCGTGTTTATCGTATCTCTAGTTGCACTAACACAGAAGTAATCTTTTGGAAGATTAATTTTAATTTTACTATGTCGATTTGGGTTATTAGGAGTTTCCATGACCACTTGTAGTTGACCGTTAAAAGATGACCATTGTCCATTAGGATCATGATATTTAATTGCTTTTTTTAAAAGTTCAGTTCCAGATAACTCTTGACCAAATCCAGATTGAAAACTGAGTAAAGCAATAACGATAAGTGTAAGATATTTCATATACATGATATTTAAAAACTCTAAATTAAACTATTTGATTTTAATCTCAGAATGCTATATTTGAAAGGTAAATGCTAATCCTTCGTTATGAATACTATTGAACATACAGTTACTAAAGACGTCCTGTCAAGTAAAAGTATTAGGTTTTTAAATTATATCATTGACTATGTGATACAGATTGCTATTGGCATGCTTATAGGCTTTGTTATTGGAATCATGGCCGAATTAACGGGAGATTATACACTAGCCGACACCTTTTTATATTCTGAAAGCCGACTTGTTGATTTTGCATTTGGCTATTTCGTCTTAATGATTTACTACACAACAATTGAAACGTTTACTGGGCGCTCAATAGGAAAATATATCACTAATACCAAAGTAGTTTGTTATGATGGCTCTAAACCAAAATTCAAAGATATTTTAGTACGTAGTTTATGTCGAATTATCCCATTTGAACAATTCTCGTTTCTTGGAGAAGATGGAAAAGGGTGGCACGATTCAATATCTAAGACGTATGTTGTGGATGTGAAAAAGTATAATGCAAAGAAAGAAACACTTGAAGGCCTAGAAGAAATAGGAAGAATTGGTGAATAATAAACGAATAAAATCATGTCTTTACAAAGCAATAGACTCAAAGAAGTCGCCCTAGTATTTTTTAAGTTAGGTTGTTTTGCCTTTGGTGGTCCTGCAGCCCATATTGCAATGATGGATGACGAAATTATTACAAAGCGAAAATGGATGTCAAGAGAACATTTCTTAGATCTCATGGGCTCAACAAATTTAATTCCAGGTCCTAATTCAACAGAAATGACCATGCACTGTGGTTTTGAATATGCAGGAAAAAAAGGACTTTTTGTAGCGGGTATATGCTTCATTTTTCCAGCGACAGTCATCACAGCCATCCTTGCTTATTTGTATGTGAAGTATGGAAATTTGCCAGAAGTAGAGCCCTTTATATTTGGTATTAAGCCAGCCGTACTTGCTGTTATTGCTTCGGCCATTCTAAAACTTGGTAAAAAAGCTATAAAACGCACGGAGCTCGCTGTTTTAGGTGTTTTAGTTTTAATGGCCAGCCTGCTTGGTCTTAATGAAATTTTCGCATTACTTGCTGCAGGACTTATTGGCGTATTATACTACAGCCTGAAGTCTAAATTGGGATCAGGGTTACATAGTTTCAGTCCTTTTATTGGTGCTGCAGCGCTCAATAGTTTACTAGTCAAAATATCAAGTGCGAAGTTATTCTGGGTGTTTTTAAAAGTTGGCGCTATATTATATGGAAGTGGCTATGTTTTATTTGCATTTTTAGATGCCGAATTAGTCACTAGAGGTTGGCTCACACGTGCAGAGCTTATAGATGCTATTGCTGTAGGGCAATTTACTCCTGGCCCAATATTATCTACCTCTACCTTTATTGGCTATCAATTATCTGGTTTTAGTGGTGCTTTAGCAGCCACAGCTGGTATTTTTTTACCATCCTTCTTATTCGTTTTAATTTTAAATCCGTTTATTCCTAAAATGAGACAATCTAAGGTGTTTGGCTATTTTTTAGATGCAGTAAATGTAGCTGCTGTTGCAGTGATGCTTGCCGTGCTTTTTGTGATGTCTAAGGAAACATTGATAAATTGGCAAGCAATTAGCATTGCCTTGTTATCTGCTTACTTTGTATTTGGAACAAAACTGAGTTCTATATGGACTATTGTTATAGGTTCATTTTTAGGGTATCTTTTGATCAGTTTCTTTTAAATTGTGCTCTAAAATTTAGAATGCGCAAAATTTCCTACTTGTAATTATTATCGGAATAAACTACCTTACCCTAACTTTTAATAGGTTTTAAGTCGACAATTACACTATGGAATACGGTTTTTATGACATTTTGCAGCTCATAGGTGCATTAGGTTTATTTCTCTTCGGAATGAAGGTTATGAGTGATGCACTTTTAAAATTAGCAGGAAACAAAATGCGTTCAATTCTTGCAACAATGACTTCCAATAGATTCTTGGGAGTATTTACTGGGTTTTTAATTACGTCCGTAATCCAATCCTCCTCTGCGACTACATTAATGGTCGTTAGTTTTTCAAACGCTGGTTTATTAACGCTTACAGAGTCTATTAGCGTGATTATGGGAGCCAATATAGGAACAACCATTACAGCTTGGTTAATTACGATATTGGGTTTTAAAGTAAGTATGAGCGCCATCGCACTTCCACTTGTTGGATTTGGATTTGGATTTACGTTTGTGAAGAAAGAGAATTATAAAAATTGGGGGAATTTTATTATTGGATTTGCTTTACTGTTTATTGGGCTCCAGTTTTTAAAGGAGGCCATGCCAGATTTAAAGAGCAACCCCGAATTACTTAGTTTCTTGGCACAGTATACAGATTTGGGGTTTTTGTCAATTCTCTTATTTCTTTTAATTGGAACTGTTTTGACCGTTGTTATTCAGTCTTCAAGTGCCACGATGGCTCTAACGTTAATTATGACTGCACAGGGTTGGATTCCATTTGAACTGGCTGCTGCGATGGTTTTGGGTGAAAATGTGGGGACCACCATAACAGCTAATCTTGCTGCAATTATTGCTAATTATCAGGCGAAGAGAACCGCTAGAGCACATCTTGTGTTTAATTTGATTGGGGTATTATGGATGCTGATTTTGTTTTATCCGTTTTTAAAATTTGTAAGTTGGTTAACGCAATATTTAGGGTCTGATTCACCATATGTCAATGCCGCTGCAATTCCTGTCGCCATTTCACTATTTCATACCACGTTCAATATTTTAAATACGTTCATACTTATTTGGTTTATTAATCCAATAGCGAAACTCGTGGAACGTATCATACCTGAAAAATTATTGCCAGAACGAGAAATTGAGGTACCTAAATACTTAACTAAAGCAGAACTGAAATATCCAGAAACAGCCATTGCTACATTGATTAAAGAATCAAAGTATTTATTTAAAAATGCGATTTTTGAAATAGTATCACATGCTTTAAACATTCATCGAGAGGATATAAAATCTGATTTGAAACTTAAAAAAGTAATTAAGAAATCAAATATTCTTTTTGAAACAGACGTGAGAGAATTGTATGCTACTAAGGTGAAACATATTTACGGTGAGATTATTAGTTATGCAACTAAAGCTCAAAGTAGTTTGGATTTAAGTGAGGAACAAAACAGCGAAATTACTGAGATAAAAGTAGCCAACAGAAAAATGGTTGAAATCATTAGAGATGTGAGGGAATTGAGTAGAAATATTACCAAATATTTAAATTCGGAAAATAAATATATTCAAAAAGAGTACGATCAACTAAGAAAAAAAGTGGCTAAAGTATTGCGAGTTATTCATCTGTTTAGAACGGAAAAAGACAATGCAAAATACCATCAAACACTGATGAAGTTGAGTGATGAAGCTAAAAAAAGTTTTCACAAAGGGAATTTAGAGATAGATAAGCTAATTAGACAAGATCTCATCACTGTAGATATGGCTTCCTCTTTGGTCAATGATAGTGATAATGTCAATGATATGATTAAGAAGCTTATTGAAGTAGCCGAATTACTTTATGGTAAAAAAGATCCACTTTTAAATAATGGTACATAAAAAAAAGCGACCTATTGGTCGCTTTTTTTCTATTTGTAGTATTTATTCTTCAGGCTCATTAGCCGTAGCGGGTTCGACACTACTATCATGAGCACCGTGATATTCATCTAATAAACTCATTGTAGCATTCATTAAATCTTTTGTTTCTAAAAGAATACTAAAATAAAGTGTCGTGTTCTTTGGACTTGACTCTTCATTTCGTGTACGTGCCACCTGAGTTTGGATTTTCTCTTTCACTAAATCATAAACTTCTTTCTTTTTATTTAGAATTGCTCCTATTTCCTCAAAAGATTCAGATTTAAATGCATTTTCAGTGTCACTAAATAAAAGTTCTAATTTATCATCTATTTCTTTTAATTCTTTAATCTGACTAAGTTTAAGTTTTTTATGATTGTTATTAATATGTTTATGACTCACCTTCGAGATGTATTCTAACGATTGTGACATATCTTGCAAATACCCTAAAATATTAATGTAAAAATTACTTGCACCAACACTAGACTCATCAAGATTCTTGATGAAATAGAAGACGTTATCACGTAATTCGTCAACTTCATCAGATAACTTTATGACTTGCTTTTTACTCTTATTTAGTAAGATTAAATCTTGTCTGGCAAGACCTACAATTGCATTTGAATAGATCCTATTTGTTCTTTTAACAACTTTAGAAATATTCTTGGCACTTTGGTGAATAACACCTTGAACAGAGCTAATCTCTTCAGAAGATGTTAAGCTATCTTCATCAATAGTTTTGTTTGTCTTATTTCTATGAGATCTATAATTTCTGTATAACAATAGAACTGTCAACAACAATAATATTGGTGTAATAACACTTGGATTCCAGTTAATTAAAAATACCACAATCCCTGCAGCTACAAATGCACCTATTGCAGTGCCAAACCATCCACCAATCACATTTAATACACCAGCAACGCGATACACAGCGCTTTCTCTTCCCCATGCACGGTCTGCTAAAGATGTACCCATAGCAACCATGAATGTCACATAGGTTGTTGAAAGCGGTAACTTCATAGACGTTGCAATGGCAATTAATACACCAGCAACCATTAAATTCACAGAAGCACGAATCATATCAAAAGCAGGTGCTTCAATACTTTGATTTTTTGTCAAATTGAAGTTCTGTTTTTCAAAACGTTTACTGATGTTATTTTGAACTGAATTTGGAATTAAAACACTAAAATAATTAGATAATTGTGATGTTCCTTTTACTATCGCTCTAGAGAGACGGTTAGGTTCAAATTTTTCATGAGTTTCTCCTTGACGAGACAAGCTTATTTCCGTTTCTGCAACTGTTTTAGCTTTTTTAGAAAACCATAGTGTCAAAACCATGATGGTTCCTGCTATAAATAGAAGTAATGGTTCAGCAGGCACTTTTTTGTCTAAAACAGCCATTGACATTGTGACATCCATACCTCCAGCAACCCAGGCTTCATATGAATGATAGGCAGCCATAGGCACACCAATAAAGTTGACTAAGTCGTTTCCAGAAAAGGCTAATGCCAGTCCAAAAGTTCCCACTGCGATGACAACTAGTAAAACTGTTTTCTTGGTGATTTTTTCAAAGATGAATGAAAATAAGGTCCAAAACACAAAACTGCCAAGAATAATATAAATTTCTTGACCTTCTATAACGCCCTTTAGTTCTTTGTAGTATGGTGTCCCTTTTAAACCTTTTAAGAAAATGAAATAAGTGATTGCTGTCAAGGCAACACCACCAAAAATAATTCCAAAATTCTTTGTTTTATTCTCATAGTTGAATGTGAATATAAGTCTTGAGACCCATTGTACCAGGGCACCAACAGAGAAAGCAATGACTACTGACAACAAAATACCAGATATAATTTCTAGCGCTTTTTCTGTATTTATGTAGGTGGCTAAATCCGAGAAGGATTGCGTATCTGATTGACTAATTTTTATTAACGACATTACTACAGCTGCACCTAATAAGTTAAATACGATAGAAACCGTAGTTGATGTTGGAAGTCCGAGTGTATTAAAAAAGTCTAGCAATAAAATGTCCGTAATCATTACGGCCATAAAAATCAGCATAATCTCTCCGAACTCAAATTGAGCAGGTACAAAAATGCCTTTCCTAGCTACCTCCATCATTCCACTAGAAAATACAGCTCCAATGAAAATCCCTAAACTAGCTACAATCATTATAGTTCTTAACGAAATAGCTTTAGAACCAATGGCAGAGTTTAAGAAGTTAATAGCATCATTACTTACACCAACAACAATATCAGCTACAGCTAAAACTGTGATGGCAATTAACATTAATAAGTAAATATTATCCATAATTTTTAATTAAAATAAGTTTGCAAATATCTTAAGTAATTTTCACTGTAAAGTTACCTAATTGTTATTTAATCTTTAGAAGTGAATGTCAAAACCAAGTCTGAATGTAATATTATCTTCATTCCCATCTACTGTGGTATAGCTAATATCGGTCTGTACTTTTAATTTGTGACCAACAACGAATTTATTAACACCAAGTGTATATTGCTCACTTGGCAGTTCTCCAGTAACATTCTCATAATTTACAGTTGTAAAACGTGCTGCGATTTCATAGTTACTATTAAATAAATAGCCTGCTTGTAAGTTTAAAGCATTACCGGTTAAAACAATATCACCAGTAGGAGTAGTGCCATCTATTTCTGTTGCTATTTCATCTTGAGCGGTACGTTTTGCATATTCACCCATAAAAGAAAATCCGTCGAATTTAAACATAGCGTCTGCAAAAATTGTGGTTTGATCTGTTTCATATAACGATTCGTCAGCTCTTATCATATAATCACCAGCAAATCCTCTTTCTCTTACTGCATCTTGATTATAGTTATATGTAAAACCCATCATCAATTTTGGCTTTTCTTCACGTTTTAGATCTGATTGACTATAATCACCTTTAGATTTGAATGTTCCAAAAGGTAAAAACTCAACACGAGCTGTGTATTGTAGACCACCTTCATTACCCTCAGTAACATTTCGTCCTTCACCTTGTGACACAGAAAGTTTTTCACGCATTAAAAAGTGTTCTCCTAATTTAGTTTTGTGACGTAACTGTATACCTAAATCACGATCAATATTAAATCTACTATTTAATAAGGAACGATCTATTAATTGCAAGTTTGCAGATGAGACTACACGTTCGACATTACCTGGAAGCTTAGTTTGACCAGCCCACAATTCCCAATTCTCTGCAAAATTCCACATGATAACGGCATCTAAAATATATCGAGGTGTATTTCGATTGAAGTCGTTTGCCCCAGAAATATCTCTATTAGAGAGTCCTAATTCAATTTTATATTTCAGTTTTGTGCTGTAGGCAAAACCGTCAAACTTTAATCGCGCACGTCTTACAATAAAGTTGTGTTCAGGACTACCGTATTGACTGCCATCATGATCCCATGATGATATCGACCGTACTTGAAAACGCGGTGCGAATTTTACACTGAAAGAACTGTCTTTTGCTGTAAAGTTTAATAAGCCTTTTCCGAATGAAGTATCACTTATTTCTTGAGAACTTGAATAAGATACAATGCACAATGTGAGTGCTAGTAATAGTTTTGATTTCATTTTGTTATTAGTTTTTGTCACTGCAAATAACCAACTCTAATATTAACTTAATGTTTCCTAATGTTTACCATTTTAATATTTTTAAAAAAAAAGACTGCTTTATGAAAAGCAGTCTCATTAGGATTCATAATCATTTAGTCGACAAAAACTAATACAGTTTTATGAAATACTAATTGTGTTTTTCAACACATTGCAAAGATGCGTATTGAACGTAATGTAATTGTAATGCTAATATTATCTAATTATTAACTTATTAAAACAGTTTCATTGAATTGTAAAGGCAAGTTAATTAGATTGTTGCGCTCCTAATGTTAACTAAATGTTACCTAAATGTTTGAATATTGTAAAGTTTTTCATAACTTTCGTTGATAAATCATAATTAATACCCAAATTCAGAAAGACATGAAAAAGATATTTACAATACTATTGATGTTGAGTGTAACATTTGCATTTGCGCAGGAACAACAAAAAGTAGACTTAAAAAAAGATGGTGATGTAACAGTGGCCACTTATTATCATGATAATGGTGCAATAGAACAACAAGGCACTTTCAATGAAGCTGGAGAACTTCATGGCATATGGACGAGTTTTGATGCTAAAGGAAATAAGGTAACCATGGGAAACTACCACAGTGGTAAAAAAGTTGGTAAATGGTTATTTTGGTCAGATAATTCGCTTAGAGAGGTAGATTATGTGGATTCAAAAATCACTAGTGTAAGCGAGTGGAAGGACAAAGTACTACTTGCTGTAGGTAACTAACCATCAAATATAATAAACAAAAAAGCTCTCAACTTGTGGTTGAGAGCTTTTTTGTTAGAAACTAATTCTAGTTTTTTTAAAATTTAAAAGAATATCCTATTGAAATTTCAGTCCCGGGTTCTCTTAATGAAAACAATTGGTTTTGAGAGCCAAATGATACATAATCACTGCGTCTAACGCTATTAAGTATATTTGATACTTTTAGATCAATTGACGAATTTTTAGTTTCACCAAAAGATTTATTTAAGTTAAAGTTTAAACTGTTAAACGGCTGTGTGAAGACATCTGGTACAATATTTATACCTACAACTTCGAGTGTTTCCCCTTGAACATTAAAGAATAAACCAGTTTGTAGTCCAATGTCTTGGTTGTTATAATCAAGACCAAAATTAATCAAATATGGTGCTTGCCCTTGCAAGTTTCTTTGTCTATCAACAGACTCACCATCTCTTGAATTAGCAACCCTACTATTAAACTCTGCATCAGACATCGTCAATTCTGATTTTATCAATGACATGTTAGCATTAAATTTTAAGTTTTTAAGCCCTTCAGTGATGAAACCTAGACGTTGTCTGATTTCAAATTCAATACCATAAACTTTAGCATCACCAAGATTTCCAACGGTTAACTGCGTAGGAGCAGATTCAAAAAATGCTTGTTCAATAGGATCTTTAAAATCTTTATAAAAACCGCTTATGGCGAACATCTGACCATTATCACCAAAGCGTTCGTATCTTAAGTCAAAGTTATTGACATAAGTTGGTGCGATATCTAAATTACCAATAAATAGTCGGCTCGTAATAGGGTCGAAAATTTGAGCTACAGAAGCTTCTTTAAAAGAGGGTCTTGCTGTAGTTCTTGAGAATGAGGTCCTAATGTTAGTGTTATCTGTTACTGAATATATCACGTTAGCAGATGGAAATAAATCCAATTCATCTAATATAGATTCTCTTAAGAATGTTGTTTCAGCATCTTGAGCTCCTGTATAAAAGGACTTAAAGAATTCCGACCTTAAACCGATGACGGTTTTAATGTTCTCGGAAATATTAAATTCTGCAGAAACATAAGTTGCACCAATATTTTGCTCACCTTCATAAGCATCAATTGGGTTAAAGGTATCAGTAGAAATTAAAAAGGTGCCGCCTTCATTTGGTGCCCAAATGTTTTCATCAGATAATAAGTTGTCAACATCACCATTTGCGATATATGACGCATCACCTTGAATATTAAAGGTATAGTCATCGATACTAAAATCTCTAAATTTATAAGTATAAGCACCCCCAAATTTTAGTTTTCCAGGTCTTCCAAAAAGATCAATTGTTTTATCAAAATCTACCCTTGCTGCCCAGTTTTCTTCAATTAAGTTTCTCCATAATTGAATTGGAAAAGTTGCTGCTGAAGGTGTTAAAAATGAAACACCTTGGTCATTTTGTTGCAGAGGAGTAATCCTGTGACCTTTGTCCATCACCTTAGAAAACGTCGGTGAGAATTTCCAAACTAAGTTGAAAGCGTTCTCATCATCACTCAAGCGATGTTGGCCACTTAATAATAAATTAGTGATCGAACGTTCTGTATAGGTCAATGAATTTTTTGTTAGTGGTTCTCTAGCGCCACCAATTCCATCTTGTGAAATAATTTGGTTAAAGAAACCAGCTGTTGACTCACCGTTTTGAATGTGAAGAAAGTTGACCTTATATTTTGCTCGGTCAGCTTTATAGGTTAAACCAACAAGACCATTTAAAATGATATTATTAATACCTTCTGATCCTTGTGAATTTAAAGTAAAAACAAGATCATTATTTGATGATTCGTCATTATCCTTTACCCAAGCACCATCATTTCTATTTTCATAAAATGTAGTTGAATTTTTATAAGAGAAGGATGCTTGATACCCTAATTGATCATCACCTACGTCATATTGATTTCCTAAAGTGAAGCCAAAGTCGAAGTTCATTCCACTCATCTCGCGCTTTGCTCTAAGTTCTTTTTCGAAGCTATTGGTTAAACTCGATAATAAAATTCGGTCTTCATCGGTATTAGGAACAGGCTGATACCTGTTAATTGGAAGATCTCTTGTCCCATCATCAAAACCTAAAAAGTCTGTATCACTACCCGTATAGGTTAAATAGTTTTCATTAAAGTGCATATCAGGATTATATGCTGTTCCAACCGAAAGTGTATATTCCGCTCTTGTTGGAAAGTCTTTTGTTACAATATCAACGATACCACCTGTAAAATCGGCAGGATATTCAGCAGAAGCCGATTTTAATACGATAACATTGTCTAAAATATTAGTTGGGAATAAATCCATTTGTATTGTATTTCGATCTGGATCTAATCCTGGGATATCAATACCATTTAAGATAGATTTGGTGTAACGGTCTCCTAAACCTCGAACATAAACATATTTACCACCTTCGATGGAAACACCAGGAACACTCTTTACGGCGCTGGCAAGATTACTTGCTCCGCTGCTTTTTATCGATTGTGCCGATAAACCGTCTAATACAACCACCGATTTCTTTTGAAGATCTAATACGGAGTTTTCAGTATTACGTTTCATTGTGGTATTAATAATAACAGTATCTAAAGAATTCGCGCTAAGGGTTATATCAAGAGATGTAACTTCACCAGCCTTTATAACCACATCGGTAATTTCTTGCGTGGCATAGCCAACAAATGAAAACACTAAGGTATAAGTTCCAGGCTCTAACTGTAATTCGTATTTACCATCAAAATCAGAAGTGGTCCCAGTGGTTGTTCCTTTAACTAAAATATTAGCAAAGGCCATTGGTTCTACAAACTCACCGTCAATTACGTTTCCAGCTATGGTTCCTTTTTGTGCGTTAGCAAAACCAAAAACAAGAAGACAGACAATTAAAAGTGAGGATAATTTATTTTTCATATTGAGATAATTATCTAAACACTTCTGCTCGTTAGTTTACAACGATTAGAAGCGTTTGTTTTATGAACGCTTTTTCAGCAATCAATATTTAATATTAATTAAAATTAGAAACCTAAACCACCTGCAGTATTTGCGTATGTCCAAGCCAATTCAGAAGTGGTCGCGCCAACTGTATTTGCACCTAACGAAACTGCAGTAGCAGTTGATCCAAATCCAGTCACGGTCACAGTTTCGGCTTTGTTTGCAAAAATGCTTGTAACATCAGTAACGCCTGTTGGTAAAACAATTTCCCAAGTTCCGAATGTTAAATCACCATTGTTATAATTAGTTGCAACACCATCATTATCTAGTTCTACATCTGATGTGTCTTTGAATCCAAAAGCGTAGATGTTATTTGTTGCTCCAGTAGCATTACTTCTATAATCTGCATATTCACCGTTAACAGTTGTCGTGTTGCCAATAATGGTTGCGTTTTGTAGCGTGAATGATCCTGTAGCTGATCCTTCTGGACCGTCAATTTCAAAAGCATGGTCAGAAACCTCACCTAATACAACAACAGCATTGTCAATCGTTCCAGAGTACGCTTGGTCGATATCTAAAGCATCGTCTCCCACAGCCCAAACTAATAAGTTTGATGCATTTACAGTTCCTCCAAAGAATTCAATACCATCATCTACATTCGCAACAATTTCTATGTTATTGATTACAGTTCCATTCCCAACACCTCCAAGTGTTAAACCGTTGATTTCGTTGCCTTCTCCAATTAAGGCACCTCCATGACGTATAGATACATATTGAATGACACCAGAGTTGTCGGCAGCATCAGTTCCTCCGTAAAGTCCGAAAGTGTCATCAGCAGGAATACCCTCTATTTGCGCTTCAACAATTTCTCCAGCAAATGAGCAAGGTGCGTTTCCTAATACTAATAAACCACCCCAACGACCTCTGTCGTTTTCATCTAAATTGGTTCCAGCAGTTTCACCACAATTAATATTATCGGAGGTACTTGTAAATATGATGGGTTGAGTTGCGGTTCCAACAGCATTTATTTTTGCGCCTTTGGCAATAATTAAAGCAGAAGCTAAAGATCCAGTGCCTGGAGAGCCTTTGATAATTGTGCCTTCTTGAATGGTTAAAGTTGCGCCATTATCTACGACTACTTTTTGATTCAATTGATAAATGTTATCATTTGTCCAAGTGGTATCCTCAGTGATAGCTCCCGTGATAGCTACTATTGGACATTCGTCGTCAGTTCCTCCACCATTATTGTTAATGATGGTGGTTTCTTCAATAATAATTGGAGTATCGTCATCCTTAAAACAGCCAGTGAATACTAGTGAAGAAGCGATTAATGCAGATAGTACTAATTTTTTCATGATATTTTTTTTAAAATAAATTTTATATTCTTTTTTGTTATGGTGCAAAGATGGAGGGATTATGTAAAGTTTAGGTTAATAGCAGATTAAACCTAAATGATAAAAAGGTTAATTTATGGTTACCCAAGAATCGATTTTTTATGAAATAGAAACATTAATTTAACATTGAAAAAGTTTATCTTGCAACTGCTAAAAAATATCTATGATTTGGGAACAATTACTCTCCTTAAAACGATTTGGAGACACGCATAAACGATTGCGGAAAGAACAAGATGAAACGCGCTTAGGTTTTGAAGTGGATTATGATCGGATTATCTTTTCTTCGGAATTTAGAAGCCTGCAAGATAAAACTCAAGTTGTTCCGTTGTCTAAGACAGATTTTGTACACACAAGATTAACGCATAGTCTAGAGGTGAGTGTTGTGGGGCGATCAATTGGCCGTAAGGTAGGTCAGAAACTACTCGAAAAACATCCTCACCTTCGTGATGTTCATGGATATCAAATTAATGATTTTGGTGCTATCGTTGCCGCAGCAGCGTTGGCTCATGACATTGGAAACCCACCATTTGGACATTCGGGAGAAAAGGCAATTGGAGAATTTTTTAAAACAGGAGAAGGACGCTACTTTGAAGATCATCTCACTAAAAAGCAATATGAAGATCTTTGCAGTTTTGAGGGCAATGCCAACGGTTTTAAAATATTAACTGAAAGTCGTCAAGGACGAATAGGAGGCTTGCGTTTGAGTTATGCAACCTTAGGAGCATTTACAAAATATCCAAAAGAGTCACTACCTAAAAAACCGAGTAAACATATTGCAGATAAAAAGTATGGATTCTTTCAAAGTGAAAAAGACCTTTTTGAAGATGTCGCTCGAGAGTTAGGATTAGAAAAAAGAGGTGCTGATGGTGACGTTAGATATTGTAGACACCCTCTGGCATATTTAGTTGAAGCAGCAGACGATATTTGCTATACCATTATAGATTTTGAAGATGGTATTAATCTCGGTTTGATACAAGAAGAATTCGCATTAGAATATTTAATCAATTTAGTAAGAGATTCTATTCAAACAAAAACATACAATGCTTTAAGAAGTACGCAAGACCGATTGAGTTATCTGCGGGCATTGGCAATTAATACATTAATTAATGAAGTCGTCGAAGTATTCATGGCGCATGAGAATAGCATATTATCTGGTGAATTCTCAAAGGCCTTAATGGATTATAGCAAGTACGAAGCACAAATTAATGACATCATTACGTTAAGTATTAAGAACGTATATCAATCGTCTGAGGTTATCGATAAAGAGATTATAGGGTACAAGGTAATTAATGAACTTTTAGGTATCTTTACAACATCGGTCATAAATAATATCAAAGGAGAATTATCAAATTTTGATAAACTTATTTTGAAACTTTTAGAACCGCAAGTAGACTTAGACACAGATCATATTTATAACAGCTTATTATCTGTTTGTTTTTATGTCTCAAAAATGTCTGACAGCAATGCTATGTTAAGCTATCAGAAATTAAAAGGAAACCATTTATAAAAAAGAAAAATTGCGAAAAATGAAAAGAAAATTTCTAACTATTGTTACAATAGTTACCCTAGCCCTTATGCCTATTTTTATGTTCAATTGTAATGTAAAAGAGGAAGATTCTGTTTCAGAACTTAGAAAACAACATTTATCTCATCTTGAAAATAGTCCTTACAAGGAAACTCAAAAACTGTCAAGATCAGAACGAAAAGATTTAGGTTTGCCTCCAAATGCTTATAATGAGCAATTGTGGGAACTTACTATGGATCCGTCAACCGGTCGACCGATGCCTGAACGCGCATTAGCTGTGCAGGAAGATTTAAGAGAACAACGAATATTCTTAAGAGGCGTTGGAGGTGATGATGTCAATCCTTGGGTGGATAGAGGCCCTAATGACCAAGGTGGTCGTACTCGAGGAATTATGTTTGATCCTAATGATGTAGGAAATGCCAATCCAAATGATGATTACACACGTGTCTTTGCTGGAGGTGTTTCGGGGGGACTTTGGGTTAATGAAGATATTACAGATCCAGATTCGTCATGGACTTTGGTTCCTGGGCTTCAAGAGAATATTGCGGTAACTGTGATCATTTCAGACCCTAACGACAGTAACAAATTGTATATTGGTTCTGGTGAGCCATATATTGGAGCAGATGGGGCTGTCATAGGACGCGGTGTATACAGATCTATAGATGGTGGTGTTACCTGGGAAAATGTTATTGGTGGTTTTACAGGCGTGAGTAATGGAGGTCAAAATGTTGATGGAATTTTCTATGTAAGCGATATTGTCGCTAGAGATAATGGTGGCGTTACAGAACTGTATGCTGCATTTCCTAGTGGAAGATTTGTTGAGGCTTCGGGACCAAACAATTTTTTAGGAGGCAATAGTCGCGGATTATACAAATCTATTGATGATGGTGTCACATGGACGCGATTTGATATTCAATTTACTAATGGAAATTATAAAAATCCAAATGATATTGAATTAGACGCCAATAATAATGTTTGGTTAACTACAACAAGTGACGAGTTTGGTCAAGGTGGCGGAGATATTTATCGCTCTACTGATGGAATTTCGTTTACCTTAATGCGATCATTTGGAGCATCAAGAAGAACGGAATTAGAAACCCATCCTACAAACCCGAATTTATTATGGGTAGTTTGTAATATTGGTGGCGAAGCTGATATTTTCAGAACCACAGATGCATTTGCTTCTCCGGCAAATTTATTTGTAGTGAATGAACCAAATGATGCGGATAATGGAATTCCAGCTAATGACTACACAAGGAATCAAGCCTTCTACAATCTACCAATCGAAATTGATGAAAATAGTAATTTATATGTTGGTGGAATTGATTTATTTCGTTCTGAAGATTTTGGGAATACTTGGACACAAATTTCAAAATGGTCCAATAATAATAATCTAGCAGCATTAAATGTGCCGCGTGTACACGCGGATCAACATGCTATTGTATTTCGCCCTGGAACAAATGGTAGTGAGGCTGTTTTTGGCAATGATGGAGGTATTTATTACGCCCCAGATATGAGTAACGTCGTTGGTAATGCAAATGGAATTCAAACTAGAAATAAAGATTTTAATACCATACAATTTTATTATGGTGCAATTGATCCTAATTCACCAGACACTAATTTAGCAGGAGGAACACAAGATAACGGAACACAATTTGTTAACAATGCCACTCCTGGAGCAAATGCATTTTTTGATCCCGTGGGTGGAGATGGTGGTTTTACTGAATTTGGAGCAGCTGGAGACTATGTAATTACAACTTACCCTAGAAATTCACATCGATTTATTAGTTATCCTAGTTTTACTAATTTTTCAGCGATAACAAACCAAGGAGGCGGTAGTTTCATAAACGAGGCTGCTCTAGACAAGAACCTAGTTATCTTATATGCTAATGCTTCGAGTAATGCCAATGGAATAGCTATTGAAAGGGTGAAAGAATTTTTGCCAGGTGGTGCCGCAAGAGAGAATGATTTACTTACATCAGGGCAATTTAATGCGACTCCAAGTGCATTAAAAGTTTCTCCTTTTACAACAACATCATCTACGTTGTATGTCGGATTAAGAAGTGGAAGATTATTAAGAGGAACATTAGCTGATATTGCAAACCCAGCGTTTATAAATATTTCGGGAACTGGTTTTGTTGGGAGTATATCTGATATTGAATTTGGTTTAAGTGAACAGGAAATTTTCGTAACGATGTATAATTATGGTGTGCAAAGTGTTTGGTTTACTGATGATGGTGGAGCGACATGGAGAAGTATAGAAGGAAACCTTCCTGATGTGCCTGTACGCTGTATTCTTCAAAACCCATTAATACCTGAAGAGTTAATTATTGGAACTGAGTTGGGAGTTTGGGCAACTGGAGATTATACCGTTCCAAATCCGAGTTGGGTTCAATCTTACAATGGGATGAGTGATGCGGTTGTAACCGATTTGGACCTTAAGGCATCGGATAATACGATTTTGGCAACCACTTTCGGTAGAGGCTTTTTTACTAGTCAGTTCACTCCGGATCCGTTAAGTGTGCTAGAGAGTGAGTTTAATTCGAATACCATTGTTCTTTACCCAACAATATCTGAGGGAGACATTACGATTACTTCTAAGATTGAATTAGGTAATGCGAATATTACCGTTTATAATTTGAATGGCCAAAACGTTTACAATTCTATACTCAACCTGTCACCGTCAAATGCCAAACTTAATTTGAATCTAAATTCAGGAATTTACTTTGTCGATATTAGAGTGGATAATTATTCCGAGACGAAAAAAATTATTATAAAATAAATAAGATATGTATCACATAGAAGGGGGCTTTTACGAGTTCCCTTTGTTCAAATAATGCATTTCATCGATTAAATTTGTGTTTAAGCGATAATTAATTATATTTGTTAACCAAATCTTTAAAACCTACTATTATGAAAAAAAATATTTTAGGAGCGGCAGTCATCTTTTTTGTCACATTAGCATTTTTATTAATGTTAGATGATATTACGAGTAATGGTAATCAAGAGCCACAGATTAATGTTGAGGTCTATGATGCAGATGCAAACCAACAACCAGATATGGTTAAGACAGACGAAGAATAATAGATTTAAATAACATACTTAAATTATCAGCATCAATCTTAACCGATTGATGTTGTTGTTTTACAGATGCTTGTTCTACAAAATTATCAGGGACACCTAAATTTGTAATTGGAGTTTTATATTTGTGTTTTGATGCAAATTCTAAAATGGCAGATCCAAAACCTCCACTTATAACACCATCTTCAAGTGTTACTATTTCCTTATATGTGGTAAAAACAGAATGCAGTAATAAATCATCTAGGGGTTTTACAAAGCGCATATCATAATGTGAGATTAATTCTCCGAATTCAGATATAGATATAGCTTCTTCGACATTATATGCTATTGTACCTATGCTTAAAACAGCAATTTCAGTCCCTTTTTTTATACGTAGACCTTTTCCTATTTCTATTTTAGTAAATGGCTGTTTCCAATTTATAATCCGGCCACGACCTCGAGGATATCGAATGGCAATGGGTTGAGCTATTTCTAATTGAGCCGTAAACATAATGTTCCGCAATTCAATTTCGTTTCTAGGTGCAAAAATAATCATATTTGGAATGCATCGTAAATAGGCTAAATCAAAAACACCATGATGTGTGGCGCCATCTTCTCCAACCAAACCTGCACGATCTAAACAAAATATTACGGGTAGGTTTTGTAGGGCGACATCATGAATTACTTGATCATAAGCACGCTGTAAAAAAGTAGAGTAAATATTACAGAAGGGAATGAGACCCTGTGTCGCCATTCCTGCCGCTAAAGTGACGGCATGCTGTTCGGCAATGCCAACATCAAAAGCGCGTTTTGGAAGTTCTGCCATCATAAACTTTAAAGAACTTCCAGTGGGCATAGCAGGTGTTATACCTATTATGTGTTTATTAACTTTAGCTAATTCAACTATAGTATGACCAAAAACATCCTGAAATTTTGGTGCTTGTTCAATAGTTTCTTTAGGAAAAAGATCACCTGTTTTCGCGTCGAATTTCCCAGGAGCATGATATTTTACTTGGTCGTCTTCGGCTTGTTTCAAGCCTTTTCCTTTGGTCGTAATTACATGAAGAAATTTCGGACCTTTTACATGTTTTAAACGTTCTAATTCTGTTATTAAAGCGGGTAAATCATGACCATTAATAGGACCAGTATAGTCAAAGTTCAAGGCTTCGAAAATGTTGTCTTGTTTTTCTTTTCCTTTTTTAACATTAGTTAAGTATTGCTTTAAAGCACCAACACTTGGATCTATACCTATGGCATTGTCGTTTAAAATAACTAAAAGATTTGCAGCAGTCACTCCAGCATGATTAAGCCCTTCAAATGCCATTCCACTAGCAATAGATGCGTCACCAATCACAGCAATATGATGTTTGTTTTCACCTTTAAGTTGAGATGCAATGGCCATGCCTAATGCTGCCGAAATAGATGTTGATGAGTGTCCAACCCCAAATGTGTCATAGGTGCTTTCATCACGTTTTGGAAAGCCACTTATGCCATCTAACTGCCTGTTAGTATGAAAACGTTCTTTTCTTCCAGTAATAATTTTATGTCCATAAGCTTGATGACCAACATCCCAAACTAACAAGTCTTCAGGGGTGTTGAATACATAGTGCAACGCTAATGTCAATTCAATGACCCCTAAGCTAGCTCCAAGATGACCTTCTTTGGTAGCTACGACATTGATAATAAAGTCACGTAACTCACGAGCGAGTTGTGGGAGTTGATTCTGATTTAATTGTCTTAAATCTGAAGGAAGGTTGATATGGTCTAATAATTTTTGCACTGCTTGGCAAATGTACGAGTTGTTATTGTATTTTTACGATTATGGAAAATCCTTTTGACGATATTTATTTTATGAAAAAGGCCTTACAGGAGGCTGAGATTGCTTTTGAAAAAGATGAAATTCCAGTAGGTGCTGTGATAGTGATTAATGATAGAATTATCGCAAGAGCTCATAACTTAACTGAATTATTAAATGATGTGACTGCCCATGCAGAAATGCAAGCTATTACAGCAGCAGCTAATTTTTTAGGAGGTAAGTACTTGCAAAATTGCACCTTATATGTCACTTTAGAACCCTGTCAAATGTGCGCAGGAGCTTTGTATTGGAGTCAGATTTCTAAAATCGTTTATGCTGCCAGAGATGAAAAACGTGGATGTATTAATTTGAAAAGTAAATTGCATCCAAAGACTACCATGATTGGTGGTATATTAGCTGATGAAGCATCAGCATTATTGAAACGATTTTTTATTCAAAGACGTAATTTGAATTAAACCGAATATTGCGTTAAGGATGGAGGCTTTGCTGGAGCTCCTTGAAAAGAGCGATTGCCGAGAGCCTGATTCTCGGTGGCTTTAGCGAAGGAGAAAACGCACAAAAAAACGCCTAACTTTCGTTAGACGTTGAAACTGTAATATAAAGTATATCTTCTTAAAGAACCTGCACGTTAGCCGCGACCATTCCTTTTCTTCCTTCTTCTTCTGTGTACTCTACATTATCGCCTTCACGTAATTCAACACCGTTAAGGTTTGATACGTGAACGAAAATGTCTTTTCCTGTTTCTTCGTTGGTAATGAATCCAAATCCTTTTGAATCATTAAAAAATTTAACTGTTCCAGTCATTGTAATAAAAATATATGTTAATAAAGTTACAAATGTAATACTTATACTAATGCGATGCTTAATTAATTTTATTTTTTTAAATAATTGAAAACTAAACAATTAAAATAAATCTTTGAAAAGGCTCAGAGTAATTACTGTATTTTATGTGGGAAAAAATTGCTCTTGATTGAGTGCTAATATTTATTTCTTTTCTGGTTTTTTCTCATTTTTTCTAAATTTTCTTGAGTGAGCATATAGTCTTTAATGTCTTTACCTTTCCATCTATAATAAATGAATAAAGGAAAAACCACGAGAAATAGACCTAAAACGCCAAAACCTATAAGTTTTTGGGAATAGTGCAGGTCTAAAAGAAAACCACATAAAATACTGCCAATGGCAGAGATAAAACAGATAAAAATAAGATATTTCATAATGTAATGACCAGAATATTCTAAGTTGTAAAATTAATCAATTCGCGCCTGTAAGCGGTTAAGAGTTTTGATTTTGAGACAAAACCATAATATTTTAAGTCTTTAATTACTGGTAGATTCCATGCACCAGTATTTTGAAATTTCTTCATAACAGCTTTCATAGAGTCCGTCTCATAGTGTATATGTTCAGGAGGATTATGCATAAAGGTTTCTACGGAAGTTGTTTTATGCAGAGACTGATCAAACATAACGGTTCTAATATCATCTAATAAGATAATACCAACTAGATATTGATTTTCGTCTACAACAGGAAACAGATTTCGATTAGATTTAGCAACACCTTCATGCAGCATTTCGCCCAAAGACATTTCAGGATGTAAAATGGTGAAGTCTTTTTCAATGACGCTGTCTAATTTCATTAAAGTTAAGATAGTTTGATCTTTATCGTGAGTGAGGAGCGCTCCTTTTTCAGCAAGTTCTTTGGTATAAATAGTATGATCTATGGCATTCTTTGTGATGATAAACGACATTGATACTGTAATCATTAGAGGGACAAATAATTGGTAACCACCTGTGATTTCTGCGATTAAGAAAATAGCAGTGAGAGGTGCATGCAACACTCCTGCAATCAGTCCTGCCATGCCTAATAGTGTGAAGTTAGATTCAGACACTTGAAAACCCAACCCAATATTATTAATGATTTTTGCAACAACATTTCCTAGGGCACTTCCCATAACCATAGTTGGTATGATAATACCACCGGCACCACCGGCCGCAAAAGTAGTTGTCATTGCTACCGCTTTAAAAATGGTGATTCCTATAAGGAGTGCAATAACCACCCATATATTATCCAAATAGTTATCAAAAGGAGTTTGCCCTAGAGCGTGTAAATGATTTCCATCTAAAAGGTCATTAATAAACCCAAAACCTTCACCATAAAGTGGTGGTATAAAATATAACATAACCCCTATGGCTAAGCCGCCTACAATAAGCTTTTGACCATTTGTTTTAAATCGTTCAAAGAACTTATAGATTGCAAAGTATATTTTCGAGAAATAGATGGAGGCAATACCTGTTCCAATACCTAAAATAATAAAGAATAAGGTGTCTCTTAACGCAAATGGCTGTGATATATTGTAATTAAATAACACCCCATTTCCCAAGAAAAAATAAGAGGTTAATACCGAGGATACTGAGGCGATTAATAATGGCAATAAAGATGCAAATGTGAGATCTAGACTAAAGACTTCTATGGCAAAAATAATGGCGGCAATGGGAGATTGAAAAATGGAGGCAATAGCTCCAGCTGCTGCACAACCAATGAGTAAAGTTCTTGTTTTTCTATCTACATGAAATAGCTGACCAATATTAGAGCTTACCGCTGCAGCCGAAGCAATAGCAGGGCCTAAAAGACCAACAGAGCCTCCAAACCCTGCTGTTAGAGGTGCCGTTATTAGTGGTAAGTACATTTTGCTTCTTTTGAGTAATCCGTCCTTTTTAGATAATGAAAAAAGAATGCTTGGTATGGCATGCTCTACTTTTTGCTTGGACACATATTTTACGAATAAGTAAACCAACCATAATCCAATTATTGGCAGAATGAAGTATATGCTGTTTTGAGATACAATAGCGAGATGGTCTAAAATCCACTCGATCCCATAAGTTATATTTTTAATAGTTACAGAAACCAATCCAGATAATAAACCAATAAGCATGGCTAGTAAAAACACGAAATTTTTCTGCGATATGTATTTATACCGCAAAATGAGTAAGCGTTTGATAAGGTTTCGGATTGACATTGATTAAATCTACTAAAAAATCCTGCATGAAGCAGGATTATTTATTTATGATTTTAAATTGAGTTTTAAACTCAATTCTTTGAGTTGTTCATCATCAATTGGTGCAGGGGCATCTATCATCACATCCCGACCGTTATTATTTTTTGGGAAGGCAATAAAATCACGAATGGTTTCTTGTCCGCCTAAAATAGCAACCAATCTATCTAATCCAAAAGCTAGTCCACCATGCGGAGGAGCTCCATATTGGAAAGCATCCATTAAGAAACCAAATTGTGCTTTAGCTTCTTCGGGTGTAAAACCTAAATAATCAAACATCAAAGCTTGGGTAGCTTTGTCATGAATACGAATCGATCCACCGCCAATTTCATTTCCATTTAATACCAAATCATAAGCATTGGCTTTAACAGCGCCTGGATCTGTTTTCAATAATTCTAATTGACCAGGTTTTGGTGAGGTAAATGGATGGTGCATGGCATGGTAGCGTTCAGTCTCTTCATCCCATTCTAACAGAGGAAAATCTAAGACCCATAGAGGTGCAAATGTTCTAGGATCTCTTAACCCTAAACGCTCGGCTAATTCCATACGTAAAGCACTTAATTGTGCCCTAACTTTATGTATGTTTCCTGAAAGAACACAAATTAAATCTCCAGCTTTTGCGCCTGTAACTTCTGCCCATTTTGCTAAATCGTCTTGGTCGTAAAATTTATCTACGGAAGATTTATAGCTTCCATCATCATTGCATCTACAATACACCATACCTAAAGCGCCAACTTGTGGACGCTTTACCCAGTCGATTAATTTATCAATCTCCTTTCTTGAATAACTATTTCCGTCAGGAACTGCAATACCAACAACTAATTCGGCTGAATTAAATACATTAAATTCTTTGTGTTTAGTTACGGCGTTCAATTCACCAAATTCCATCCCAAAACGAATGTCTGGTTTGTCATTTCCGTAGATACGCATCGCATCATCGTAAAGTATTCTTGGGAATTTTTCAACGTCAACACCATTGACTTCTTTCAGAAGATGCCTTGTTAAACCTTCAAACGCATTTAAAATATCTTCTTGCTCAATGAATGCCATTTCACAGTCAATTTGAGTAAATTCTGGTTGTCTATCAGCGCGTAAATCTTCATCTCTAAAACATTTTACAATCTGAAAATATTTATCCATCCCTCCAACCATAAGCAGTTGCTTAAAAGTTTGTGGTGATTGTGGAAGTGCGTAAAACTGCCCTTCATTCATGCGGGAAGGCACCACAAAATCACGTGCCCCTTCAGGTGTAGATTTGATTAAATAAGGTGTTTCAACTTCAATAAATCCTTCTTTAGATAAATAGTTTCTTACTTCTTGAGTTACTTTATGTCTAAAAATCAGGCTGTTTTTAACAGGATTACGACGTATATCCAAATAGCGATATTTCATTCGTAATTCTTCACCACCATCAGTGTCATCTTCAATAGTGAAGGGTGGCAATTGCGCTTCGTTTAAAATGGTTAATTCTGACACCAATATTTCAATGTCACCCGTAGACATATTCGGATTTTTTGAAGCACGCTCAATGACGTTTCCCGTAACTTGAATTACAAACTCACGACCTAAATTTTGGGCTTGTTTCATTATGTCTTTAGACGTACGCTCTTCGTCAAATACTAACTGCGTAAGCCCATAACGGTCTCTTAAATCTACCCAAACGATAAACCCTTTATCTCGGGACTTTTGAACCCACCCAGCTAAAGTTACTTGCGTATTGATGTGTGAAGCTCTTAACTCACCACAATTATGACTTCTATACATATCGAAATTTTAATCCTGCAAATTTAATAAGTTAATGTGTTTATTAAAGCAAATTGAGATAATTTATATAAAAAACTAAAGAAATAATAATACAGTTTACACAAAATTATTTTCATATTTTAAGTTAAAAAGCTGATTTATTAACAATAAATTAAGATATTTATAATAACTAATTCAAAATATTGTCATTATGAACAACACTTTATCATTAAAGTTGCTTTTGTTTGCATTTCTATTTATTCCGTTATTGTCTTTAGGACAACAAGTTACGGGTAAGGTGATGGATGGAGCATCAAATTTGCCTTTAGCTGGTGCAACGGTCATCATTAAAGGGACAACTACTGGTACAACTACAGATTTCGATGGAAATTTTAGTATCAATGTTTCCAGTTTTCCAGTAACACTCGTTTTTTCTTCATTAGGCTTTGAATCATTAGAAGAGCGATTAACTGAAGTTCGCATAGTTAATGTAACATTACAAGAATCTAATACATCTTTGGATGAAATTGTAATTACAGGTTTAGCATCTACGACGAAACGATCTAACTCAGCAAATGCAGTAGCGTCTGTATCCGCCGAACAACTTACAGGTGTCACCGTACAATCTGGTTTAGATGGTGCCTTATACGGTAAATTTAATGGCGCTGAGATTAAGGCTAACTCTGGAGCACCAGGAGGAGGAATTTCAATGCGACTAAGAGGTGTCACATCTATTTTTGGAGATCAACAACCATTATTTGTTGTAGATGGTGTCTATGTAGATAACTCTTCAATAGGTTTAGGTAATAATATTGTAAGTGAAGCCGCAGGAGGTGGTAATCCATCGTCTAATCAGGACGATGCTTCCAATAGAATTGCAGATATAGACCCTGACGATATCGAGAGTATCGAAATTCTGAAAGGAGCCTCGGCCGCAGCTATATATGGTTCTCGAGCTGCTGGTGGTGTGGTCATAATAAAAACCAAGAGAGGAAAACAAGGGAGACCAGTTGTTCAATTTTCTCAGGTTGTTGGATTTAGAAGTCCTACCCAATTATTAGGAATACGAGATTACACACCTCAACAAATAACCGATTTAGGTGGTCCGGCTAATGCTGTACTTAGAGATTATGAGGCGGAAATATTTGATCAAACACAAGTATCGTCTACAACACGATTCTCAACTTCAGGAGCGAAGGAAAACACAGATTACTTCTTTGGAGCGACCCACAGAAATGAGCCAGGATTAGTAGATAATACGGGATATACTAAAAGTTCTGTGCGATTAAATATTGGACAAAAATTTAATGAGTGGTTAGATCTTTATGTGACAACAAACTATATTAATTCTGAGTCAGATAGAGGATTCTTTAATAATGGTAATGCCAATCGAACTGTAGGTTATGCTCTGGCATTTACCTATCCTTGGGAAGATTTGTCACCAGTAAATGGGGCATATCCTCAAGGTGGTGCAGGTTCAAATGCATTAGAAACAATTGCAATTACTACAAATCGTGAAGAAGTTAACAGATTTATAGGAAGTGCCACATCGAATATCCAATTACTATCAGGAGCCAACAATAGGTTGAAAATGGTTTTAGAAGGAGGTTTTGATCAATTCACTTTAAGAACGACGAGTATATTTCCTAGAGCACTATCTTATTTTTCTGACCCAACGTCTTTAGGAGGGGTATCAATTTCGGGGACAACAGTGAATACAAATTATAATTTATCTGCTTTCTTAGTACATAATTTAGATTTAGATAATGGCTTAGGTTTTACAACTCAGGTTGGTAGTTTCTTTCAAAATTTTGATCGCAACACAGTAATTACGATTGCTACGGGTTTAAATGGTTCTCAAACCAATTTAACACAGTCAACAAATGTGTCGACACAACAAACAATAAGACCTCAAAAAGATACTGGGTTTTTCGTGCAAGAAGAAATTAATTTCAACGATCAGATAATTGGTACAGTTGGAATAAGAGGGGATAAGTCTACAAATAATGGAGATTCTAATAAAATGTATTATTATCCAAAAGCAAACTTAGCCGTTAACTTGCACAAGTTTGATTTTTGGAACATTAAACAAATAAGTTATATCAAACCAAGAATAGCTTATGGAGAATCTGGTCGGTTCTCGAATTTCAATGATCGATTCACACTCATGGATCCACAGTTTATTGGTGGTCAATCGGGCTTAAGTCCTGGAAACTTAAGTGGAAATCCAGATATAGGGCCTGAGCGCCAATCTGAATTGGAGTATGGTATTGATTTTGGATTATTTGACAAACGTTTAAATTTTGAAGTGTCGTTTTATAATAAAAAAATTGATGACCTATTAATTAGATCACAAATCCCAACATCTTCAGGATTTACAAATAGAGTTGTTAATGGAGGTGAACTTGAAAATAAAGGAATAGAGTTATCTTTAAATGCCAATGTACTTCAAAAAGAAGATTTTTCTTGGAATGTAGGATTAAAGTGGTGGAAGAATAAATCAGAAATTACGCGTTTAGACGTTCCGGCGTTTACTACAGGAGGTTTTGCCGCGTCATTAGGAACATTTCTAATACAAGAAGGCCAAAGCGCAACACAGATTGTTGGAACTTTTGACCCGTCAGCCTATACAGCAGAAGAGATTGCTATAAGAGATCCAGAAGGTGATGGCTTCTTTGTATATGGTAATGCAGAGCCAGATTTTCAGATGTCTTGGTTCAATGAAATAAGTTATAAAAACTTTGATTTTACATTTTTATGGCATTGGAAAAAAGGAGGAGATAATATCAATCTTACTACCTTGTTATATGATTTAGCAGGGACAACTTGGGACTATAATGACTTTGGTTTAGATCCAACTGGTCAGCTTTCAAATGGTGATTACAGAGCTAGTCAGGCTTTTGTCAATCCTGATCCAGTGATTGAAGATGCAGGGTATTTAAAGCTAAGAGAAATAGGGATATTTTATACCTTACCAGATGGTTTAATAAAGTATGCCGATAAAATCAAGGTTGGTATTTCAGGTAGGAATCTCATCAATATTTTTGACTATAATAGTTACGATCCGGAAGTTTCAAATTTCGGTAATAATGTATTAGGAAATAATGTTGAAGTTACGCCTTATCCAATGTCTAAGTTTATAAACTTTCATTTAAATGTGAACTTCTAAAAATTAATTTTGAGAATTATGAAAAATAATATTATAAAAATAGTCTTCTTTGGGTTAATCCTGACTTTGTCTGGATGCCAATTAGATGAAATTGAAAACCCCAATGCTCCAACAGTAGGAAGCTTTGGAAGTGGTTCAAGTCAAGCTGATGTGCAATTGTTAGCCGTTGGACTCGAGGCAATTATGAGAAACGATTTAGCCTTTCATTATGATACCGTAAGTATTTTAGGGCGTGAGTACTATGATCTTACTGGTGTAGATCCTCGTTATACAGGAGAGCTTTTAAAGGGGCCATTAGATAATAATGGGTTTCTTACAACACGATCATATGCTGCTTGGTATAAAGTGGTGCAGTCTGCTAATATATTAATTCGAGCTGTAGAGAATTCCTCCGCAGGGTTTACAGATGACGTTAAGAATAGTTACTACGGTTACGCAAAGACGCTTAAGGCTTATGCCTTGTTAATGGTTGCGAATAGACAATTTACCAACGGTATAAGGTTAGAGGTTGAAGATCTCAATAATCTTGGGCCAAAAGTAAGCTATGAAGACGCATTAACTGGGATCATGAATTTACTAAATGAAGCTAATTCAGATTTAGCTAATGCTTCAGATGATTTTGATTTTAGTATTAGTTCTGGTTTTGATGGATTTAATACGACTTCTAGTTATAGTGAATTTAATAGAGCGATAGCAGCGAGAGTTGCTTTATATCAAGGAAATAATCCTATGGTATTGACGCTTTTAGGTGCTTCTTTTCTAAATCTTAATGGTGATTTATATAATGGTCCAGCACATGTTTTTGGATTGACAGGCAACGATATTGTGAATACACAATTTCATGTTGCAGGACAATCAGGGCAGGAATATATGATACTAGATGACTGGATCGCAGATGCTGAAGCAGGTGATTCACGTGTGACCGAGAAATCATTTCAATTAACTGGAGGAACAATGTTTGATGGTCTTTCTGCTGAATATCAATTAGCGGTATATGATTCTAATACAGATCCCGTATACTTAGTTCGAAATGAAGAATTAATTCTAATGTATGCAGAAGCGAATATTGGAGTCAATAATTCTGAAACCGTTAATGCCATTAATATTATAAGAAATGCCGCTGGGCTAGGTAATTATTCAGGAAGTCCTACAGATCCCGGTGAATTGCTTGATGAAGTCCTCAAGCAACGAAGGTATTCATTACTTGCAGAGGGACATCGGTGGATTGACTTGAGACGATTAAACATATTGAATGCGTCTAATATCTCACTTGATAGACCTGGTGATAATGTTATTCCTGCTTTTCCAACTCCATTTACAGAGAATGAATAATTAATATACTGAGTTTTATGTCTAAAAAAAGCCTCAACATTTGTTGAGGCTTTTTGCCATTAATCAATCCTTAGGTATATGTTAAGGTGATTTTTATAATTGAGCTTCAATGCTTTTATCCAAATTAATCGGTTGTTTTATAACTTTGGTAGAACGATTAGCTCCACGCATCCACATCTTAAAACGTGTAATTAAATAGAATAAAATAGGAACTACTATTAGTGTTAAAAACGTCGCTATAAACAAACCGTAAATAACAGTCCAGGCCAATGGTCCCCAGAATATTACATTGTCACCACCCACATAGATATTCGCATCAAATTCACTAAACAATGTGAAGAAGTTAATATTTAATCCAGTCGCTAACGGAATAAGTCCTAAAATGGTGGTTATAGCTGTTAATAATACAGGTCGTAAACGTGCCTTCCCACCTTTGATAATGGCCTCTAATAAATCACTGTTATCAAGATATTGATCCTCATCAAGATCTCTTTCGACCTTCTTTCGGTCTAAAAGTAATTGCGTGTAGTCTAACAATACTACACCGTTATTTACGACAATACCGGCAAGAGAAATTATTCCCATCATAGTCATCATAATAACGAAGGCTTTTCCTGTTATGATCAATCCACCAAATACACCAATAAGACTTAAGAAAATAGCCAACATGATAATTCCAGGTTTAGACACCGAATTAAACTGAAATATAAGCAGAAAGAAGATCAACCCTAATCCAATAAAAAATGCAGACATTAAAAAAGCCATTTGTTTGTTTTGTTCTTCAATCTGGCCTGTAAAATCAATATTCACATTATCAGGTTTGCCATCAAAAGATGTCATCTCATTTTGTATTTCAGAAACGATAGCACCAGCATCAGTAAAGCCAGCTGCTAGAGCTGAATACACTGTTACCACACGCTTCACATCTTTGTGTTTTATTGCACTAAAACCTGAAGAGTTGTTTTGGCTTGCTACTGCGGAAATGGGAACTTCTTTTATTTGACCAGAAGCCATATCTCTAAAGGTGATTTTTTGATTAAAAATAGCACTTTTGTTATAGCGATTATCTTCATTAAATCGAACATAAATATCGTAGTCATCACCACCTTCTTTATAAACACCTGCCTTTGCCCCAAAAATGGAGTTTCGTAATTGTTGTCCTACTTGACCAGAGGTGATTCCTAATTCCCCTGCTTTTTTACGATCAACATTAACTTGCATGGATGGTTTTGAACGATTCACATCAATTTTTAATTCTTCAATACCTTGAATGTTTTGACTATTGATAAAATCACGCATACGTTCGGCAGTCGCTATTAACTCTTCATAATTCTCGCCTTCGAGTTCTATATTTATCGGGTAGCCAGCGGGTGGACCAACCGCATCTTTCTCAACAGAAATCGCAACACCTGGATATATACCATCTAGGTCATCTTGTATCTTTTTAAGAAGTTCATTGCTATCGGCACCTTCTCTAAACTTATACTCACGCATGGTTGCTGTAATTTTGCCACGATGTGGCATTTCTGCAGCAGAACCTCCATCAGTTTGTGGGTTACCTGCGCCTTCACCTACTTGGGATACAGCACTTTCAGTTAAAAAATTATAGCCACCGTTTATATAGGCATCATCAGAAATAATGTTGTAAATACGCTGTTCAATATCTTTTGTAATCTCATTGGTCTTTTTTATATCAGTTCCTTCAGGATATTCGATATAGGCAATAATCTGATTAGGCGTGTTGTCTGGAAAGAATTCAACTTTTGTTCGCTGGCTACCGATTGATGCACCAAAACCGCCAAAAGCAATAAACAAAAGGATAACTGTAGCTATAGTTATTATTATAGGACGTTTTCCTGATAGGGCAACTCTTAATGTCTTCTCGTAAAAACCTTCTAATTTTGGTAATGTTCGAGATTGAAAATTATTAGCCCAGTTTCTTAGAAATAAGCGATAGATCCAAAGCAATATTGTTGTGAAAATCATTAAACTTCCAAGACCTCTATACGCACCGCCAAAAATCAGAATTAAAATCCCAGTGACACCAACTATTGCTGAAATTTTCACAATCTGCTTTAAGGGCATTTCTTTATCTTCTACAGTCATATATTGAGACACCAATACTGAATTAAAAAAGATCGCAACAAATAGTGAAGATCCTAATACTACAGAAAGTGTCACAGGAAAATAAATCATGAATTGTCCCATCACCCCTGGCCATAGGCCTAGAGGGACGAAAGCTGCCACTGTAGTTAGTGTAGATATAATGATGGGAAATGCGATTTCTCCAATACCTTTTTTTGCGGCTTCAACTCTACTCAACCCCTCATCTTGCATGAGGCGATACACATTTTCAACAACTACAATCCCGTTATCAACCAACATACCTAATCCCATAATCAATCCGAAGAGAATCATCGTATTCATGGTATAGCCTAAAAGATTTAGAATCATTAAAGACATAAACATAGACATTGGGATTGCAAAGCCGACAAACAAGGCGTTTTTAAAACCTAAAAAGAACATTAATACCGTAACAACCAATATAATACCAAAGATGATATTGTTAACTAAGTCATCCACCTGACCAATTGTTTTCTCAGATTGATCGTTCGCTATAGTTACTTTTAAATCTGCTGGAAATACATTGGTGATGGCATCATCTACCATGCTTTGAATCTTTTCGGCAGCATCCACCATATTTTTACCTGCTCGTTTTTTGACATCAAGCATGACAACAGGTGCGCCAAATTCTCTTGCATAAGTCGTTTTATCTTCATCTTTAAAGGTGACCTTAGCTATGTCTTTGAGATAAATCGGGTTATCACGTTCATTTTTTACTACAAAATCTTCTAATTCTTTTGGGTCATCAATTTCACCTAAAATTCTGATGGTACGACGTTGTCCGCTAGAAATCAAGTTACCTGCAGACATGGTCATGTTCTCGTTAGTAATGGTTTGAATAATATCGTTGAAGCTTACTTTTGCGGCCATCATTTTATAAATGTCTACAGCAACTTCAACTTCTTTATCTTGAGCACCTCTAATATCTACTTGTTTAATTTCTTGTAAACTTTCGATTTCATCCTCGAGATATTCTCCATATCCTTTAAGCACATCAACAGGGTAATCTCCAGAGATGTTGATATTTAAAATTGGTATTTCTTCAGACATGCTCAAGTCAAACACGTTTGGTTCGACCTTTGCGCCATTAAAGGTGGGCCAGTCTTCACTTGATGTTTCAGAATCTACTTCATCTTTTACCTTTTGCTTAGCTGCTTCAACAGATATGTTTTCGTCAAACTCTACAATAACAATAGAATAATCCTCTTGAGAGGTAGAGGTGATTTCAACAACATTACTCACCGTTTTAAGTTTATCCTCTATAGGATCAGTAATTAGTTTTTCGATGTCTTCGGCTGTATTTCCCGGATATATAGAACTGACATAGATTTTAGTTTCCTTAATCTCTGGGAAATTTTCACGTGGCATACTAAAATAAGCTCCAGTACCTAATATTAAAATAAGGGTAATCAGCACATACATCGTGGTTTTATTATTGATAGCCCATGACGATAGAATAAACTCTTTATCTACTTTTTTCTTTTTCTGAATCATATGGATACGGTTATAGGGTAGATGCGTTAGTTTCTGTTTTAATGATTTTAACTTCTTGTCCGTCTTTCACACTACGAGCACCTTCTTTAATGATTTCATCATTGCTAGATAATCCCGTCAACACCTCAATGTAGTCCCCTTGAGTTTTACCTGTAGTAATTATAGAACGTTTCGCTGTTGCCGTATCGCCTGATTTCCCAATAATGGTATACACATATTGTTCACCTTGTGAGTTTTCTGAAATGATGCTCAACGGTATTAAGATGGCTTTGTTATTGGTGTAATCATTGATTTTTAATTTAGCGGTAAGATTTGGTTTAATGTTTTTGTTTGCATTGGCAATAGCCACTTCAACTTTGAAAGTTCTGTTAGCTGGATTTATAAAGCTTCCAGCTTGACGAACTACAGCATCCATAGTTAATCCTAAAACCGGAAAATCCACTTCAACGACTTTTCCCTCTATAACATTCATGATGTAACTTTCAGGAACATTCGTTTCAATGTACATGTCATCCAGGTTTACAATTCGAAATAATTGAGATTGACCAGGAGCTACAACGCTACCCTGTTCAGTAATAATATCGTCAATAGTTCCAGAAAAAGGCGCAGTAACGACCGTTTTGGCGACTTGTTGCCTTATCTGACTAACGGCTTTTTGCTGTGCTTCGTAATTAGATTTGGCCTGTAGATATTGTATTTCGCTACCAATATTTTGTTCCCATAAACGTTTTTGACGTTCGAAAGTAGTTTTTGCTAACTCTGCTTGTATTTGTAATTGAGATAATTGTTGACTTAATCCGCCGTCATCAATTTTGGCAAGTGTTTGCCCTTTAGTAACGTTTTGACCTTCTTTGACAAAGACGTTAGTCATAACCCCAGAATATTCTGGATAGATGACTAGATTTTTTTTGGTGTTAACGTTTCCTTGTAATTCTACGAAATGAGTAAAAACCGTTTCTTCGGCAGGAAATGTTGTAATTAAAGGAATTTTAGCCTGAGGATCTAATTCTTTGATTTTGAGACTAAGTTGTTTTAACTGAGTTTCTAATTCTTGTCTTTGAGCATCAAGTTCTGTTTTTTTAGTACGAATTTGCTTCAAATCATTGGAAGCTATAATGTCTTCGATACTTTTGGTGTTGTTATTTCCGCAGGAAACTACAATTAGAGCGGTAAAGATTAATGTGAATATAGGTTTCATTTGGCAATTTTTTAATTATTGTTGGGAGTATTTAATACGGTTTCAAGTTCAGCTTTTGAGTTAATAACATCAAGCATAGCTTGTAGTAATTCTTGTTGTGCTGAATATAATTGGGTTTGTGCTTGGCGCAACTCAAAACTTGAGCCTACACCTTCAAAAAATTTAGTTTGATTTTTTTGCTCTATGCGCTCGGCTAGATTTAAATTCTGTTTTTTATTATCATAGTCTTCAATAGCAAATTTAAAATCACTTTTAGCAGCTTCAATTTGAAGGTTTAAACGTTGTTCGGTTTCGGTAAGGTCGTCTTTTGCTTTCTCTAGATTAATTCGAGCACGTTGTGTTGAAGCATTGCGCTTTCCTGAACTAAAAATTGGAATATCTAAGTTTAATCCAAATAAAGACGCGCCAAACCATTTGGTATCAGAATCAAAAAAAACAAAGTCATTGTCAAAAGCGGTATAGCTGCCATTGATAAATGCATTTAATGTTGGTAATGCTCTGCTTCTTTCGAGTTTCAGCATTAGGGCTTTAGCTTTGGTGTCGTTTTGAGCAATTTTATAATCTATTGTAGAGGTGGCGTCGTTGTTTGTACTGAGGATATCTAAACTTATATTCTTTAAAGTGAGCGACTCCAAGTCATCAGTGAGAATAATGTCAGTATTATAATCAATGCCTAGTGTGATATTTAGCATTTGATAGGCGATATTTTTGAGACGTTTGGTGTTGTTGAGACTACTTTGAACATTAGATAGTGTAATTTGTAGTTGCTCTACACTTTCTTGTTCTTCAAGACCATTTTCATAAATCTTGGTTACTTCGTATAGATTTTTACTTAAAACCTCAATGTTTTTAACAAGTATTTCTATACTTTCCTCCGCTAGTAAAACATTTCCATAAGCATTTATGACTGCTTTTCTAACCTCTAAATCGGTTTTGACTTTCGCGTTTTCAGATATTTCTAGAAACACTTTTGCAGATTGTAATCCAACCAAATACGATCCATCAAATAGCATCTGATTTAAGGTTGCAGTGGCAGCAGTACTTTGTTTAGTTCCAAATATGACTTCAGCAAATTCTCCTGGATTTCCACCAAAGAACTCTGCAGGAATCACCGATACTTGCTGCTTCAAAAAGTTTTGATAATTGATATTGGCATTAAGTTGAGGTAAACCTGTAGCTGTAGTTTCCCATTTTTGTTGCTTTGCTGCATCAATATCACGAACTGCATTTTTAGCCTGTCTATTATTCTCTAAAGCATAAACTATGGCCTCTTGGAGCGAAAAGCGAGTCGAGTTTTCTTGAGAAAAAGCAAATGATATGGTAATTAGACTACATATTAATATGAGTGATTGTCTCATGGTTTAAGATTGATTCTTGTTAATAAAATTATTCAATATTGTCATTCCTTTGTCTGTAACAATTGCCCTTAAATGGTATTCTAAAAAACTTTCCATCAAATAGTGCATGTTGAATTTTTCACGTGGAAAAATAATCTCATCTTTAATTCCAGTCATACCATTAAAATAAAGACGTGCAATAAATTCAACATCAATATTTGGTCTAAAAACGCTGGTCTCAATTCCTTTTGCTAAACTTTCTGAAACCGATTCATGCATTTTTTCAAATTGTTTTGATTTCAAGGCATCATGAATAGAAGGGTAATACTTTTTAAGTTGAAAAAGTGGCGACGCTTGCTCGTTCTTTAAATGTTGCATAACGAACATCTTAATATCGTATAACTGGGAAATTGGATTAGGTGCAGTCTCGCAAATGCAGTCAATACCATCGCAAATATTTTCAAAAAGTGTAAAAGTCACCGCCTCTACCAGTTTGGTTTTATTAGAAAAATGAACATAGATGGTTTTTTTTGAAATACCCATTGTACTAGCTATATCATCCATGGTTACACTCTTAAAGCCGAGTGTAAGAAATAATTCTGACGATTTGTGTATAATTCTGTCTCTCATAATTGGACCGCAAAGATAAACACGGAAACTTTAAAAACAATTAAAGTTTCCAAAGTTTTAATGATTTTTTAACATATAGTTAAAGTGTGATTGTAGATTTGCTCATTTGCATTATTTTTGTGCCATGCAGAATATCCAATCCTATCATGAGGCATTTTTAAAGCACTTAGAATCTGCCGTGCAACATAAAGAACCAGTTAACCTTTATGACCCCATTAATTATATATTACAACTTGGCGGAAAACGTTTACGTCCAATATTGACTCTAATGACGGCTGAAATATTTGGCTGTGATTATCACAAAGCCTTAAATGCAGCTTTAAGTGTTGAGGTCTTTCATAATTTTTCCTTAGTTCATGATGACATTATGGACGATGCACCATTAAGACGTGGTCAGGATACAGTTCATGAAAAATGGGATATAAATACTGGAATTTTATCTGGAGACGCCATGCTTATTATGGCGTACCAGTTGTTTGAAAATTATGACTCATCTGTCTTTCAAGGATTGGCTAAATTATTTAGTAAAACAGCCTTAGAAGTTTGCGAGGGACAGCAGTATGACGTCGATTTTGAAACCAGAGATGATGTGACGATTGCTGAATATTTGACAATGATAGAATATAAAACAGCCGTTCTAGTTGGGGCAGCTATGAAAATGGGTGCTATTGTAGCAGGAGCCTCAGAAGAATGTCAAAATGCAATTTATAATTTCGGAAAAAACCTAGGTATCGCCTTTCAATTGCAAGATGATTATCTCGATGCATTTGGAGACCCTAAAACCTTCGGGAAGCAAGTGGGGGGCGATATCATTGAGAACAAGAAAACGTTCTTATATCTCAAGGCATTGGAATTTTCGCAAAAAGAACACAAGTTGCAATTGGAGCATTTATATAGCATCAACCCTTCTGATCCTTCTGAAAAAATAGAAACAGTAAAACACTTGTTTGAATCCTGTGGTTCTGTTAAAGCAACAACTAAAGAAGTCAAATATTATACTGACAAGGCATTTTCTGTTTTAGAGACCATCAAAATTTCCAATGAAAATAAAGTGGCTCTTAGAAGTTTTGGAGAAGAATTAATGAACCGAAATGTCTAAGCTACCAGCATCTTTTAATGCTCTTATTGATGAAGCTGAAAGTCTTCAACTCTATGACAAACTAATACAGCAAATTAATAAGGACTTTCTATTAGCGAATATTGATCTTGACTTCCAAGAGGATATTTTGCCGTCCAGCCTTAAATACTTGTTACATGAAATTATCTTTAATCTCATACAACAAAAGTTTACTGATTATCTTAATTTACTATATATCATCGACGTTTCTGAATTGAAAGTAAAACAGTTAGATGGTAGTGATATGCTGAAACTTTCAGAGGATGTCACCTTTTTAATTTTACAACGTGAGTGGCAAAAAGTGTGGTTTAAAAACCATTATAAGAATTAATCTATAATTTTAGAAAAATACTCTCACAAAAGGCGACCACGGATCAGCGTAAACACTTTTTCGAACATCATAGAGCACATCATAACGCATCCCAAAAACGACATTATTAGTTCTATAACCAAGTCCAACGAAAAGGGCAGGAACCCAGTAATTGTCGTTTGCAAACGCATTACTGTCAAATGTTTGATTGACATTTAATTGCTCAAATTCACCTGAGAATTGAAGCTCGTCGATAGGGTTGTAAATACCAATGACACTTGCGCCGATTATTGTAGATTTGAAAAAGTCACGTTGTTTGTTATATGTGCCATTCAGGCCTAGACCCATACCAAAATCAGGATTGAATTGATAAATAGCGTTTGGGGCTAATGTTCCGCTAAAAAACCCATCACCAAAACTTAAACCCACGCCACCACCAAATTGTACCTTTGACCAAAACGTAGATCTATCTTCCTCTTCTTGAGCGGATATGGCGAATGAAAAACTTAGAAAAAGCAAGGTCATTTTTAAGATTTTACAATTAATAAGGGGGTAAATTTTCATAATCTAAAATTTGAGTTAAATAACATTCATAAATATAACAAAAGGACTCCTAATTTTCCTAAATGTTGTATTTTTGTCTAAATTTTGTTGAAGCGAAAACGACTGACACCCAATAATGGATAAATATTCCTTTTTAAACGCAGCACACACAGCATACTTTGCTGATTTATACGACCAATACCTAAAAAATCCTGATTCTGTAGAGCCAAGTTGGAGAGCCTTTTTTCAAGGGTACGATTTTGGTAGTGAAAGCTATGGAATGGAAACTGAAATTATTGAAGGTGTTTCTACTCAAATTCCAGAACACGTTCAAAAAGAATTTCAGGTTGTAAAATTGATAGATGGATACAGAAATCGTGGGCACTTATTTACCAAAACTAATCCAGTTCGTGACCGTAGAAAGTATGCGCCAACATTAGATGTTGAAACATTTGGGTTGTCGGAAAGTGATTTAGATACGGTATTTTCAGCGGGAGAAATTATAGGCATTGGAAAAACTACATTACGTAATATCATTGATCATTTAGAACGTATTTACTGTGAATCAATTGGTGTAGAATACATGTATATTAGGAAGCCTGAAGAGATTGAATGGATTCAGAACAAGTTAAACATAAACGACAATCAACCACAATTTTCTTCTGAACAGAAAAAGTATATACTAAAAAAATTAAATGAAGCAGTTTCTTTTGAAAGCTTCCTTCATACGAAGTATGTAGGTCAAAAACGTTTCTCATTAGAAGGTAACGAGTCACTTATTCCTGCGTTAGATTCATTGATTGAAAATGCTGCTGATCATGGTGTAAAAGAATTCGTTATGGGGATGGCGCACCGTGGACGCTTGAGTACATTAACTAATATCTTTGGAAAATCAGCAAAAGATATCTTTAGCGAATTTGATGGAAAAGATTATGAGCAAGAAATCTTTGATGGTGATGTGAAATACCATTTAGGGTGGACCAGTAATCGTGTTACCGATGGTGGAAAAAAAATTAACCTTAATATTGCTCCAAACCCCTCACATTTAGAAACTGTTGGAGCCGTTGTTGAAGGTATAGCAAGAGCAAAACAAGATGAAAAATATAGCGATAATCCTTCTCAGGTTTTACCAATTATTGTTCATGGTGATGCTGCAATATCTGGACAAGGCTTAGTATATGAATTAGTCCAAATGGCAAAGCTAGATGGTTATAGAACCAATGGAACTATTCATATTGTAGTCAATAACCAGATTGGATTTACTACTAATTATCTAGATGGACGATCGAGCACCTATTGTACTGATGTTGGTAAAGTGACTTTATCCCCTGTCATGCACGTTAATGCTGATGATGCAGAAGCCGTAGTGCACGCGATGTTATTTGCACTTCACTTTAGAATGAAATTTAGACGTGATGTTTTTATTGACTTATTAGGCTATAGAAAATATGGTCATAATGAAGGCGATGAACCTCGTTTTACACAACCAAAATTATATAAGGCAATCTCAAAGCATAAAAACCCAAGAGATATCTATGCTGAAAAGCTCATAGCAGAAGGCGTTATCGATAAAGACTATGTCGTTCAATTAGAAAAAGATTATAAAGATAAGCTCGAGGAAAAACTCGAAGATTCTCGAAAAGAAGATAAAACAGTAATTACTCCTTTCATGGAGGATAAATGGGCAGATTTTCAAACAGTGATTGAAGATAAAATGCTCCAAACTGTCGACACCACTTATCCAAAAGCACATTTAGAGAAGATTACTAAGGTGATTTCAACATTACCTGAAGATCAAAATTTCATTCGCAAAATTCAACGTTTAGTTCAATCACGTCAAACAATGTTTGATGAGGATAAACTTGATTGGGCAATGGCTGAGCATTTAGCTTATGGAACTTTATTAGAAGAAGGATACGATGTTCGTATTTCTGGTCAGGATGTCGAGCGTGGAACATTCTCACATCGTCATGCTGTTGTCAAAGTTGAAGATAGTGAAGAGGAAATATTATTACTTAATCAAATTAGTGACAACCAAGGTAAGTTCTACATATATAATTCATTGCTGTCAGAATATGGAGTTGTTGGTTTTGATTATGGCTATGCGATGGCAAGTCCAAATACACTAACCATTTGGGAAGCACAATTTGGTGATTTTAGCAATGGTGCTCAAATCATGTTAGATCAATATATTTCTGCCGCCGAAGACAAATGGAAACTTCAAAACGGATTGGTTATGCTGTTGCCTCATGGATATGAGGGACAAGGAGCAGAGCATTCTTCTGGCCGAATGGAACGTTACTTGCAACTATGTGCCAAAGATAATATGTTTGTTATGGATTGTACAACACCAGCAAACTTCTATCATTTGTTGCGTAAACAGATGAAGACTAAATTTAGAAAACCTTTAATTGTGTTTACTCCAAAGAGTTTATTGCGTCATCCATTGGTCTTGTCTACAGTAGATGAGTTTGCTAATGGGAGTTTTCAAATGGTCATTGATGATGCTTTAGTCAGTGCCAATAAGGTAAAAACATTGGCATTTGTTACTGGAAAGTTTTACTATGATTTGCTAGAGCAAAGAACCGAATTAAAAAGAGATGATGTGGCATTGGTAAGAATAGAACAATTATTCCCATTACCAGAGCGACAAATGAGAGATATCATGGCGAAATATAAGAATGCTGATGATATCGTTTGGGCTCAAGAAGAACCAAGAAACATGGGAGCTTATGGTCATATGTTAATGCATTTTGATGAGGCAAAATCATTTAGAGCAGCAACTCGAAGACCTTATGGCGCTCCGGCAGCTGGTAGTAGTGTGCGTTCTAAAAAACGCCATCAAGAAGTTATTGATTACGTATTTGATAAAACCCAAAATAACCAACGCTAGAATAAGAACATCCATAAAAAAAGGATGTTAAAATAAAAAGATAACCAAAACAAACGCCTAAAATAAAATTACAGAACGATGATTTTAGAAATGAAAGTGCCTTCACCAGGAGAATCAATCACAGAAGTTGAAATTGCAGAATGGTTAGTACAAGACGGAGATTATGTTGAAAAAGACCAAGCAATTGCTGAGGTAGATAGCGACAAAGCAACGTTAGAATTACCAGCAGAGGCCAGTGGAACTATTACACTTAAAGCAGAAGAAGGAGATGCTGTAGATGTAGGTGCTGTTGTGTGTTTAATTGACACGAGTGCTGCAAAACCGGAAGGAGGAGATGCTGCGCCAGCGAAAGAGGAGAAGAAGGATGATGCCCCTAAACAGGTGACTTCAAAACCCGCTGAAGTTGAAGCAAAAACTTATGTAACAGGAACTGCTAGTCCGGCAGCTAAAAAAGTACTAGCTGAAAAAGGTATTGACGCAACTTCGGTTATTGGAACTGGAAAAGATGGACGTATTACAAAGGATGATGCCATCAATGCCGTACCATCAATGGGAACTCCGGCAGGCGGAAGTCGCAGCACATCTCGTAGTAAGATGTCAATGTTACGTCGCAAAGTTGCAGAACGTTTGGTTGAGGCAAAGAATACAACAGCGATGTTAACCACCTTTAATGAGGTTGACATGTCGCCAATTTTCGAATTACGCAAAGCATATAAGGAAGACTTTAAGACAAAGCATGGCGTAAGTCTTGGATTTATGAGTTTTTTCACCTTAGCTGTAGTTCGCGCTTTGAAATTATATCCAGCGGTGAATTCAATGATTGATGGTAAAGAAATGTTGTCATATGATTTCTGCGATATAAGTATCGCTGTTTCAGGACCAAAAGGATTAATGGTGCCCGTTATTAGAAATGCTGAAAATTTAAGCTTTAGAGGTGTGGAGACAGAAGTGAAACGCTTAGCTATTCGTGCTCGTGATGGACAAATAACCGTGGATGAAATGACAGGAGGAACCTTTACCATTTCTAATGGTGGTGTTTTTGGAAGTATGTTATCAACTCCCATAATTAATCCACCGCAAAGCGGAATCTTAGGCATGCATAATATTGTAGAACGTCCAGTCGCTATAAATGGTAAAGTAGAGATTAGACCAATTATGTACGTCGCCTTATCATATGATCATAGAATTATTGATGGGAAAGAATCTGTTGGGTTCTTAGTAGCCATCAAAGAAGCTCTTGAAAACCCAACCGAATTGTTAATGGATAATGATGTAAAGAGAGCTTTGGAAATGTAGTTATAAAGCATATATTGTAAAATACAAAAAAGCGCAATTCAACATTTGGATTGCGCTTTTTTCCCTAATAAAAATAACTAACTAATAACTAAAAAAAATTGACAAGAATATTTATCGATATAATGATAACGGCACTACATATTAAGCCAGCGATAAATATTCGGTTGGTTAGGCTTTGTTGGTTTTTCATCGTTTCCATTTGATATCTTTTAAATTATATGTTTTTTTAATAAAGCTCCGGGTTATAGAGCCCAGAGCCTTATTTACCCTAATTAATTAATAGAGTTACCGCAAGTAAATCCCTCTAATCTTAATAACTCTGATGTAAAATTCGTTATTTAAGTAACATCAAACAATACGTAGTTCTACGTATATTTTGATTTTAAATGTTAAATTTTTATTCTTTTGATAATTTTAGATAAAAAAAAGCTCTAAGCCAAAAGACTTAGAGCTTTATTTCTTTTTTTCACGAAAGGAAATTGATTAATAGCATTACAAACTTAGAGAATAAATTAAGGTGGCACAATACGTAGATCTACGTATTTTTTGATAAGAGCAAAAAACTCTGGATTAAAACTAATCCAGAGTTCATATTCAATTAATTCTCCCTTAAAAGAATATAATAGCTGTTACAAAGATGTCTGTTTATGCAGAAATAATCAATAGGTATATTTACCTGTTTTTAAAATAAAGGATTGCATTTGAGATATTTATATATATTTTGACAAGAATTCTTGATGTTCTTTCGCAAAGAGCACAATGCTATTAGCTTTAGATTCCAGTTTTAGTTTGTGTCTTATATTACTCTTATGTTTTTCGACTGTACGATCTGAAATAAATAAAATAATTGCAATTTCTTTTGCTGTCTTATTTTGAGCTGTGAGCTTAAGAACTTTCATTTCAGCATCGGTAAGAGTGGCAAGTTCCTTAGGGGTTTCTTTAATTTCTAGATACTCAATCAATTCGGCACTAAAATATGATTTCCCTTTTAGAACTGAAGCGATGCAATTTTCGATTTCGGCAATGGCAAATTCTTTCAAAATATAGCCATAGATTCCTAAGTTTTTTGCCTTCTTATAAATGGTTTCACTTTTTTCGAAAGTAATGATGATGATTCTTGTTCTGAACTTTTCAGTATTACATTTCTCAGCGACCTGCAGCCCAGTTAATATTGGCATTTGAATATCTAAAATAGCAATATCAGGTTCATGAGCTTTAATAAGTGTAAAAGCGTCTTTTCCGTTTTTAGCACTCGCAATGACATTGAATTGTTTTTCAATTAAGAAATCATTTAACCCTTTAAGTATTAGGGGGTGATCATCTGCGGTAATTATAGATATAGGCATAGGGCAATGTATCTGAGGGATTCAAGTCTAAAGATAATTAGTTTTTGTGAATGTGCCGCCTTTAAGCGCGTTATTTTAAATACAAGTATTTCTTTTCGTAGTCAATAATTGCTCTAGATTTTTTTAGAATGTCTGCACCAATAATTCCATCGACAGGTTGTGCATTGTGATTCTTTAATGCGGTATTTACATGTGTAAGATTAAATAAAATAAGTGCTACTTTATCTTGTTTCCATTTGCCGATTTTTAATTTGTTTTTTTTTGATAATTGTGTGAGCATATCAGTTGCACCTGCACCAGCAGCTTTTATTTTAGAATCTTTGGCTGTAAGTTTAAAAGTATTTACAGCTTCAAAACCCACGCAAGAACTTGAAGCACCTGTGTCAAGAATGAAAAGTCCTTTAACGCCATTAATTGATGCTTTGACTTCAAAGTGATTGGTCTTAGTCAGTTTTAGTTTCACTTTTGTATAGCCTTTATTTAGTAGATAGTCCTGTAAAGATTCCATAAGCTCATTTTTTCTACAAATATAGTCCTATAAAACAATTATTTTTGCAACATGATAATTACAGATACACATACACATCTTTATAGTGACGCTTTTGATGAAGATCGAAAAGCAATGATAGAGCGCGCCATCGCTCAAGATGTGACACGGTTTTTTATTCCTGCTATTGACTCGTCATATACCAATGCCATGTTAAGTTTAGAGGCTGATTTTCCGGAGCATATGTTTTTAATGATGGGACTACATCCTACATCTGTAAAGGAAAATTTTCAGAGTGAATTGAAACATGTCGAAGACATGCTCGCACAGCGACATTTTTATGCAGTGGGTGAAATAGGTATTGATTTGTATTGGGATACATCGACATTGGAGATGCAGAAAGAGGCGTTTAAGCATCAAATAGAACTGGCAAAACACTATAATTTGCCAATCGTTATTCATTGCCGTGAAGCCTTTGAAGAAATCTTTGAAGTTCTGGAGACAGTTAAAGATGACAAGCTCTTTGGTATCTTTCATTGTTTTACAGGAACCATAGAACAAGCGCGTCGTGCGATAGCATTTAATATGAAACTGGGTATTGGTGGTGTTGCGACTTTTAAAAATGGAAAGATAGATCAGTTTCTTCAGGAAATAGAATTGAAACATATTGTTCTGGAAACAGATGCCCCTTATTTAGCTCCGAAGCCTTATCGAGGCAAACGTAATGAAAGTGCTTATATCATTAAGGTCTTGGAAAAATTAGCCGAAATATATTCGGTTTCCGAAGAAAAAATTGCCGAAATTACAACCGCAAACTCAAAAGATATATTTGGCATATAATGATAACTACTGAGCAACCTAACATATTATTAGTGTATACTGGAGGGACTATAGGAATGATTAAAGATCCTGAAACTGGTGCTCTAAGGTCTTTTGATTTTAATACGATTTTAGAACGCATACCTGAACTCCAGCTATTGGATTGTAATATTGAGACAATATCCTTTGAAGAGCCAATAGATTCGAGCAATATGAATCCGAAGTACTGGATTGACATTGCCGAAATTATCGAGAAACATTACGAAACTTTTGATGGTTTCGTTGTATTGCACGGAAGTGATACTATGAGTTATTCGGCATCAGCACTGAGCTTTATGATTGAAAATTTGGTGAAACCTATTATTTTCACAGGTTCTCAGCTTCCAATAGGTGATCTAAGAACGGATGCTAAAGAAAATTTGATTACCTCAATTCAAATGGCATCTTTACAAAAAGGAGGAAAGCCCGTAATTAAAGAAGTAGGCTTATATTTTGAATATAAATTATACCGCGGAAATAGAACCACAAAAATAAATGCTGAACATTTTGAAGCCTTTGAGTCCTTGAATTATCCGCATTTGGCAGAGTCAGGAGTGCATTTAAAAGTGGAGTATGGTAACTTATACAAACCAAATGCTCGAAAAAAACTAGTGGTTCATAAACAATTTAACACCAATATTCTTCTCATAAAATTATTTCCTGGAATTTGCGCATCTATATTAGAGCCACTTTTTCAAATGGCGAATATTAAAGGGGTAATTCTTGAAACATATGGGGCAGGTAATACAACTACTGACGCATGGTTTATAAGTATGTTGCAAGAAACTATTAAAAGAGGCGTTCCAATAGTTAATGTGACACAATGTTCAGGAGGTAGTGTTCAAATGGGTCAATATGAGACTAGTACGAAATTAAAATCCATTGGTGTGATTTCAGGGAAAGATATTACGACAGAGGCTGCTTTGACAAAAATGATGTATATGCTTGGAGAAGGTGTGACATCAAAAACATTCAAAACTATTTTCGAAACGTCGTTGCGAGGTGAAATGTCTTAAAAAGTTTGTTTAAAGTTTTTTAAAATTGATATGAGTTGTATGTTTGCAAACTCAAAACTAGAGAGGTGGCCGAGTGGTCGAAGGCGCACGCCTGGAAAGTGTGTATACTCCAAAAGGGTATCGAGGGTTCGAATCCCTTCCTCTCTGCGAATACATGAAAACACGCCTATGTATTTGTCGAAGCTAGCTTCAGCAAATACATAGGCGTGTTTTCATAAGCAAACGAAAGTTTGCTGAAAAGATGTATTGCCAGCATAACCATTTGGGAGAGACGACGTCAATCCCAATGAACAAATTTAGCTTCAGCAAATACATAGGCGTGTTTTCATAAGCAAACGAAAGTTTGCTGAAAAGATGTATGGCCAGTATAATTATTTGAGATCTATGGAGGCCAATAACGACAAATTTAGCGAAGTTGTAAATCAATGCAAGACACTCTTAAAAAAATACTGTTAGTATAAGATTCTTATTCTCTTGATTTTCTAAAATCACTTAAAGAACTGAAACATAGCTATTGAGTTCAAAAATATGAATGCCTTTGCTCTAAAACTCATTAAATATTGTTGTTTTTATTGATAGATATTGAAAGTTTTTTTTGTTCCAAAACAAGAAATCCAAAACATTTTAATTAAATTCGTCACGGTAAAAATTCAAATTGAGTTAAACAACGTTAAACCACAGGACTCAATTGGGATTTTTATTTTTTAATTACAATTTTTTTATATCTTTAACACTTTAACTAATAAAAATTAAGAACAAGAACGATGAAAAGACTATTTTCTATCTTAGCCATAGCATGTATCATGGCTTTCGGTACTGTGAATGCAAGTACAAATGCTTACACAGTAGAAGCTGCAACAACAGCAGTTGCAACATCATTTCAAGAAGAACCAGCTGTTGAAGCTGACAAATCTTTCACTCAAGAAGTCAAAGAGCGTTTTATTGAAGGTGGTCCATTTTTTATGGGAATTGTATTGCTGTGTTTAATTCTGGGATTGGCTATTGCTATTGAAAGAATTATCTATTTAAATCTTGCAACAACAAATTCTAAGAAATTAACTCAAAATGTCGAGGATGCACTTAATTCAGGTGGAATTGAAGCTGCTAAGGAAGTTTGTAGAAATACAAAGGGACCTGTTGCTTCTATCTTCTATCAAGGATTAGATAGAGCAGACGATGACCTTGATGCCGCTGAAAAAGCTGTTGTAGCTTATGGTGGTGTTCAAATGGGACAACTAGAGAAGAATGTATCTTGGATTTCATTGTTTATAGCTCTTGCTCCAATGTTAGGTTTCATGGGTACCGTACTTGGTATGATTGATGCCTTTGATAAAATTGAGGCTGCAGGTGATATGAACCCTTCATTAGTAGCGGGAGGTATTAAAGTAGCTTTATTAACAACAGTATTTGGTCTAATTGTTGCTATTATCTTACAGATATTTTACAATTATATTATTTCTAAAATTGATAGCATCGTTAACGATATGGAAGATGCATCAATCTCACTAATGGATTTATTAGTTAGACATAAGAAATAATACACCAATTATTAAATCAGACATCATATGAATATTCAAAAAATAATCAAAATTGTTGCTTTAGTAATAGGTCTAATTGCTGTATTCTTCTTAGTGAATATCATGAGACTTGGAGACGAGGCAATTGAGGCAGATGTAGCAAATCAAGGCGTGCTAGGTAATTTTGCGAACTTGGCCTATGTCGTACTGGCTATTGCAACGATTTCTGCATTAGTATTTAGTTTAATAAACTTAGTTAGCAGTCCAGAGAAGCTTAAAAAGGCATTATTGTCATTAGGCGTATTTGCTCTTGTTTGTGTAGTAGCATGGTTCGCTTCGACAGGAGTAGAAAGAACGCTAAACGACGGTTCAATATTAACTGAAGGTCAATCACAACTGATTGAAGCAGGAATCAAAGCATTTTATATCTTAATCTTCATGGCAGCAGGTTTAATGTTGTTCTTTGGAGTGAAGAAAATGCTAAGTAAATAAATATTAATTATGGCAAAACGATCAGCACCAGAAGTTAATGCAGGATCTATGGCAGATATTGCATTTTTACTTCTCATATTTTTCCTTGTAACTACAACAATCCCTAAAGATTCAGGGATCAACCGTAAGCTTCCTCCTATTGAGGAAAATGACGAAGATGTTGTGATCAAGCAAAAGAATATTTTTACCGTTCTTTTAAATGGTAAAGATCAATTATTAGTTGAAGACGAGCTGATGGAACTCAAAGATTTGAGAGCTGCTGCAATAGAATTTTTAGATAACGGAGGTGACGGTTCTTGTAATTACTGTAACGGTGCAAAAAATCCATCATCATCTGATAATCCTGATAAAGCGATTATATCTTTAAAGAATGAGAGAGAAACTTCTTATTCTGCATATATTTCTGTTCAGAATGAGCTAGTAGCAGCATATAACGATTTGCGTAACCGAAGAGCTTTAGATATAGGTCCAAAAAGGGGATTTCCAGAAATGGATTTCGTCATGATGGAGAAAAACTATAAAGATCCAAAGTTTATCGGTAACACCGTGAAACTGAAAGCGCTTATTGATCAAATCCGTAACGAGTATCCAGAAAAGCTCTCAGAAGTACAATAAATAAAAACACTCAAACAATATGTCTAAGTTTAAAAAGAAAAAAGACAATGCATTACCTGCTGTAAATACAGCATCGTTACCAGATATTGTTTTTATGCTGTTGTTTTTCTTCATGGTTGTTACTGTAATGAGAGAAGACAATTTATTAATTGAAAATAAATTACCACTTGCAGACCAAGTTGAAAAGTTGGATAAGAAAAACCCAATTAGTTACATCTATGCTGGAAAACCGGCAAGAGGTTATGAGAAATTTGGAACGGAAGCAAGATTACAACTCAATGATAAGTTTGCAGAAATCTCTGAAATACAATCTTTTATTAATGCTGAACGACTTGCACTTCGTGAAGAGTTAGTTCCTTATTTAACAGTGTCATTAAAGGTAGATAGAGATGCCAATATGGGCATCGTAGGAGATATCAAACAAGAATTAAGAAAAGCAAATGCTTTAAAAATCAATTATACTACTGGAACAGGTAGCGCAATGGATAATTAAGCACTTTACATTATATTAATAAAAAAGCATCCAATTTCTGGATGCTTTTTTTATTTCATTCACTAAAATATTTTTACGGACTATTGAGTTATATTTGTAACATGAAGCAACTGCTATTTATTATATTGGTTTTGTTTTGTATGCCTTCGATAATTGGTCAAGAAACTGAAAAATTAGGTGTAAAAAAGGATTCCGTTGTTGATTCCAAATATAGGGAAGATCAATTTTATGCTTCAGTGACCTATAATCTCTTAGGGAAAAAACCAAATAATGTGTCGCAGAGTGGGTTTTCTAGTGGATTTCATATAGGATTCATTAGAGATATGCCCATCAATAAACGTCGCAATATAGCCATTGGAATAGGTCTCGGACTCTCTACTAACTCTTATAATCAGAACATTTTAATATCTGAAGAAAACAATACTTTAAATTATGAGCTCATCAATAGTGATGTTACCTTTAGTAAAAATAAGTTCACAACCTATTTGATTGAAATACCCATTGAATTCAGATGGCGAACATCAACGGCCACCGAATATGACTTCTGGCGTATTTATACAGGGATCAAATTGGGATATGTAGTTCATAATTCTTCAAAATTTAGAGGACTTCCAAATGACATCAAGTTATCTAATATTGATAATGTTAATGCCATTCAATATGGACTCACTTTAAGTGCAGGGTATTCTAATGTGAATTTTCACCTCTATTATGCATTGAATTCTATTTTTGATAATGACACTAAATTAACAGACTCAGGAGAAATAGTTGATATGACTGCATTTAAAATAGGACTAATTTTTTACATCCTATAAACTTACATCCAATAGTTTAATAATATAAGTTGCGGCAATAGCCCTACAAAGAAGCCAACAAGTAATTCTATTGGTGAATGCGCTTTAAGATGTAACCGTGATGTTGCAATAGCACCAAGAATGATACACATTAGCGCAATGGTTCCATTGATATTGATTTTAAAATGAATGGCAAGAGCAACGGCAAACATAAAAAATCCAGCAGAAGCAATCATATGTATACTTGCTTTAAATTTTACAATAGCTAAAACAAAACACGTAATTGTAGATATTAAAATACCTATAAAGAAAAAGTAGAGCTCAGTAATTTCGTCAATCGGTAAAACACGAATTAAGATTAAAAGGATTATAAAGGAATTTATAATTAATGGAATTCGACGTTCATGAACAGATTCCAAATGAATAGATTGTACTTTATTGATCGTTTTCAAAAGGTAAAATAATAGAATTGGTAGGATTACAGTAAGAATGGTTACCGAGAACAATTTTGCCTTCATTAAAGGTTCCGGAATAAATCGAGGTGTTTTGGAAAAATAGAATACCACACCTAGCAATGGCATTAACAAGGGGTGAAAAATATAAGATATGCTTTTCAGGATACGGTTCATTAAATTTTCTTACGCAATCGTGCCACAGGAATATCTAACTGCTCACGATATTTTGCAACGGTACGACGTGCAATAGGATAGCCTTTTTCTTTAAGAATCGTAGCTAGTTTTTCGTCGGTAAGCGGTTTTTTCTTATCCTCGTCTTCAATAACTGTTTCTAAAATTTTCTTTATTTCTCTCGTAGACACTTCTTCACCTTGATCGTTGGTCATAGATTCACTAAAGAATTCTTTTATTAATTTTGTGCCATAAGGTGTATCTACATATTTACTATTAGCCACACGAGACACAGTAGACACATCCATGTTAATCTCATCGGCAATATCTTTTAAAATCATTGGTTTCAGCTTGCGCTCGTCCCCTGTAAGGAAGTATTCTTTTTGATACTGCATAATGGCACTCATGGTGACAAAAAGGGTCTGTTGACGCTGTTTAATGGCTTCTATAAACCATTTGGCAGCATCTAACTTTTGTTTGATAAACATCACAGCATCTTTTTGAGACCTACTTTTGTCCTTAGATGCTTTATAGCCTTTCATCATATTGCTATATTCGCGCGATACATGAAGCTCTGGAGCATTTCTGCCATTCAAAGTCAGTTCTAATTCACCATCTACAATTTTAATTGCAAAATCAGGAACCACATGCTCAACCATACGGTTGTTTCCAGCATACGATCCTCCCGGTTTTGGGTTGAGGCGCTCTATTTCTTCTATAGCATCTCTGAGTTGAACTTCAGTAATATCAAATTTTTGGAGAAGCTTTTGGTAATGTTTTTTTGTGAACTGATCAAAAGCCTTATCTATGATATCAATAGCTAATTCAACGTCTGGAGTTTTTTCTTTTCGGTGTAATTGAATACTTAAACACTCTTGGAGATTCCGAGCACCAACACCCGCGGGATCAAGTTGGTGCACTACATGAAGCACTTGCTCAATTTTTTCTTCTGTAGTAAAGACGTTTTGTGTAAAAGCCAGGTCATCTAAGATGTCACTGATTAACCGACGTATGTAGCCGCTCTCATCCACGCTGCCTACCAAGAACTCAGCTATTTCATACTCCTCTTCATCAAGTCTGAAGGTATTTAACTGATTTCTTAAGTGTTGTGTAAATGATGTTCCTGCTGCATAAGGCACACTCTTTTCTTCATCATCTGCACTGTAATTATTGGCTTGCGTACGGTATTCTGGGACGTCATCATCACTAAGATATTCATCAATATTGATATCGTCTGTATTGATAGTTTCATTATCATCATACTCATCTGCAGAGTTGTCAAATTCATCATCATACTTGTCTTCATCAGAAGTTTCCTTTCCCGTATCTAAAGCTGGATTTTCTTCTAACTCTTGTTTGATACGTTGCTCAAAAGCTTGGGTCGGCAACTGAATCAACTTCATGAGCTGGATTTGTTGCGGTGACAACTTTTGTGATAGTTTAAACTGTAAGTATTGTTTTAAAGCCATATAATATTAGCCTAATCGTTTATGCTAATGAATGTTTGTTGTGAATAATAAAATAATTGATATAAATCTACAAGAATTATTCCAACAAAGATGATTTTTTCTATTTGTAATGATTCTATTTATAAAATTAAAAAAACCTGCTGGTTTTTAACCAACAGGTTGTTTACTTATTTAAAATTCTGCATTTTGTGGTGTTCTTGGAAAAGGAATCGTATCTCTAATATTGCCCATTCCTGTGGCGAACATTACTAATCGTTCAAACCCTAATCCGAATCCTGAATGCACTGCAGTTCCATATTTTCTAAGATCTAAATACCACCATAATTCTTTTTCATCGATATCTAGTGCTTTCATTTTTTCTTTAAGCACCTCTAAACGTTCTTCACGCTGAGATCCTCCAACCATTTCTCCAATGCCTGGAAATAAAATATCCATAGCACGAACTGTTTTTCCATCTTCATTTAAACGCATATAAAACGCTTTGATATTTGCTGGATAATCAAATAAGATAACTGGACATTTGAAATGTTTTTCTACAAGAAAACGTTCGTGTTCACTTTGAAGATCTGCGCCCCATTCTTCAATGATGTAGTTAAATTTCTTTTTCTTATTTGGCTTAGATTTCTTTAGGATGTCAATTGCTTCTGTATAGCTCACACGCTTGAAATTATTGTCTACAACAAATTTGATTTTTTCAATTAAACTCATTTCTGAACGTTCGGCTTGAGGTTTTGTTTTTTCTTCATCAAGCAAACGTTTTTCTAAGAATTCTAAGTCCTCTTGATTATGTTCTAAGACATAACCAAGTACTGATTTCATAAAGTCTTCAGCAAGATCCATATTGCCTGCCAAGTCCATAAATGCGACTTCAGGTTCAATCATCCAGAATTCTGCTAAATGACGAGAAGTATTCGAGTTTTCGGCTCTAAATGTTGGTCCGAAAGTATATACTTTTCCTAAGGACATGGCGTAGGTTTCGGCTTCTAACTGACCAGAAACGGTAAGGTTAGTTTCTTTTCCGAAGAAATCTTCTTTATAGTTCACATTTCCGTTTTCATCTAAAGGTGGATTCTTGGCATCTAAGGCACTTACTCTAAACATTTCGCCTGCACCTTCAGCATCACTTCCTGTGATGATAGGTGTATGCATATGATAGAATCCATTATCATTAAAATATTTGTGAACGGCAAATGATAATGATGAACGCAAACGCATCACAGCACTAAATGTATTTGTTCTGGTGCGTAAGTGTGCATTTTCTCTCAAGAACTCAAGGGAGTGTTTTTTGGGTTGAATAGGGTACTCATCAGGATGAGAATCTCCTAAGATTTCAATTGACATCACCTGTATTTCTACCTTTTGTCCTTTACCTTGACTTTCAACTAATTCACCTTTTATATGAATTGCAGCGCCAGTGTTAATGCGCTTCAAAAGATCTTCGTCTGTATTTTCAAAATCAACAACACACTGTATATTATGTATGGTAGAACCGTCATTTAAGGCAATAAAACGATTGGCTCTAAATGTTCTTACCCAACCTTTAATTTCAATAGGTTGAAAGGTAATGTCTTGTGTTAATAATTGTGAAACTGTATAGCTCATTATTTTGAAATTTTATGCAAATATAAATGTTTATGAATTTATGTTTTCTTCGGAAATATCATCTTCCTCTGGAATAATATTAATAGATGGTTCTCGCATCACTTCCTTATTCGCAATGCTGCGTTCTAATGATAGCAGCAGCGAAGGAAGCAATAATAGATTTGAGAGCATTGCAAATAATAAGGTTGCCGAAACTAAGGCTCCTAAAGCAACAGTTCCACCAAAGCTTGAGGTTGTAAATACAATAAAGCCAAAGAATAATACAATGGATGTGTAGAACATGCTAACACCGGTTTCGCGCAATGCGGCATATACTGATTTACGAATCTTCCAATGGTTAGCCTGTAATTCTTGTCTGTATTTGGCTAAGAAATGAATGGTATCATCTACCGAAATTCCGAAAGCAATACTAAATACTAAAATCGTAGAAGGTTTAATAGGAACACCTAAATAGCCCATCAATCCTGCAGTAATCAACAGTGGAAGCAGGTTGGGGATAAGAGAGACGATAATCATTCTGAACGATCTAAACATATAAGCCATGAATAGGGAAATGAGAAAAATCGCTAAGGATAGAGAAATAGCTAAGTTTTTAACCAGATATTTTGTCCCTTTTTGAAATACTAAAGCTTTTCCAGTCATCGTCACATTATAACGATCTTCAGGCTGGAAGACTTTATTAATTTTATTTTGAAGGTCTTCTTCGATGCGCTCCATTTTATCTGTGCCGATATCTTTCATAAAGGTAGTTATCCGGGCATATTGTCCAGTACTATCCACAAAATTTTGAAGCAAATCTACTTTTGAAGATGAGTTTTTTGCGTATGATAAAATGAAACCATTTTCTTGACTTGTGGGTAATTGATAATATTTTGGATTACCGTTGTAGTAGGCCTGTTTACTGTATTTAACTAAACTCACAACGGAAATCGGACGTGATAATTCTGGTGTTTCGTCTATTAGATTTTCAAGCTCCTCCATTTTTTTTAGAGTGCTTAATTTCATAACCCCTTTTTTACGCTTGGTATCTACCATTATTTCTAAAGGCATAATCCCTTTAAACTCTTCTTCAAAGAAACGGATATCCTTAAAAAATGCTTCTTCTTTTGGCATATCTTCAATGAGCGATCCAGAGATTTCTATTTTATATATTCCAATGATACTCACAATAATGAGAATGAGTGAGGTCAGGTAAATGGCAATTTTCTTCTCTTTTACCATGCGCTCAATCCAATTAACAAAACCACCAATCCAGCGCTTATTCAAATGCTCCAGGTGACGGTCTTTAGGATAAGGTAAGAATGTATAGATGATAGGAATAACAAACAAGCACAGTACAAAAATAGCCAGAATACTCAGTGAGGCGACAATACCAAATTCCTTTAGGAGCTTGCTTTCAGTTAAAATAAAGGTTGCAAAACCAGAAGCTGTGGTGACGTTAGTCATTAAGGTAGCATTACCAACTTTAGTAATTACACGTTGTAATGACTTAACCTTATTACCATGAAGTTTCACCTCATGCTGGTATTTATTGATAAGGAAAATACAATTTGGAATACCAATGACGATAATTAGTGGTGGAATTAAAGCTGTTAAGACTGTGATTTCATAATTTAATAGTCCTAATATACCAAAGGTCCACATCACCCCTACACATACCACGATAAGTGAAATAATAGTGGCTCTGAACGACCTGAAGAACAGAAAGAAAATGAGCGATGTGACACCCAATGCCAGTCCAATAAATAGACCAATTTCGTCAACAATGTTTTGAGAATTCAGAGTACGGATGTATGGCATTCCTGACACTCGAACATCCAAATCGTTGGCTAATTCAAAATTTTTGATTTTTTCATCAAGGGTTTCCATGATGAAATCTTTTCTTACCGGTGTGTTGACGATCTCTTTTTTGAGATAGATGGCTGTTCTTATGGTTCTTGTTTCGGTATTGAATAAGAAATTATCATAGAATGGGTACTGCTTAAACAGTTCTTCTTGGAGTTTATCAATTTGTGCGATAGATGTAATAGAATCTTCAATAAATGGTACTAAATCAAAACGCTCTTCTTTTTTGTTTTTAATTAATTTCTGAAGATCATTTATAGATACTACGGTTTCAACTTCGTCATAAGTTTTGAAATCTTCCGAAAGTTGATTCCAAGCGTTAAGTTTTTCAACGGTGAATAGTGTTGAGTCTTTTACACCAATAACAATAAGATTGCCTTCTTCTCCGAAAATATTTAGAAATTCATTGTAGGTAACATTAACCTCATGATCATCTGGTAACAAGTTGGCTTCTGTGTAGGTGAAACGCATATGCTTCCATTGGGAACTAAAGAATACAGTCGCCAAAATAATAGCAATGAGTATACCAATTTTGTTACGCAATATTAATCGAGCAACAACTTCCCAGAAGTCCTTTGTAAACAATTTAAACATGTACCTTGTAAAAGAAGCGCAAAGTTAGAAAAAACCTAGGGATAAGCGATAATTTTAACGATATATTATCGCATCACAAAGTCACATTAAATGTGAATTTCGCGGCTATATTATCAGCAAAAGAAGGAAGGTGATATGCGCCATAACGATAGGCGAAACTTAAGCCAAATCCAAAAAGTAATTTATTTAACTCGATACCAGCTTCGGAATAGCCTTTTGATAAGGTGCTGAACTCAATATTTTGGTGGCGTTCAATATTACTCATATCACCAAATGCAAATCGAGAAATTAGCACTAACTGTGGTCTGTAGCGTTCTGTAATTTTAAATGGTTTCACAAAGTGTTTAATTTGTAATGTTGCAAACCGATCTGAAAAGAACTCATTGAAATACATTGTTTCAAAACTATTGATGCCAGCAACTGAAAAACGTTGCAACACAGTTTCCTTTGTAATATTATTAGGATAGGCGTGGTACAAATGTGTTAAAGGGGTGTTTCCAAGCGCAAGTCCAGAGGTTAGGGTCGCTTGAGTAAATACATCGTCATTATAGGTAAAGTGATGGACAGCTCTAAAATCGGTCTTAAAGAAGTTAAAGTCACCATTCAAAATATCTTTAAAACTTTGTGTGAATTGCAACGTAAATCTAGGATAGCCGGTTTTACGTTCAACAACGGTCCCATCGGAGGTTTCAAAATCACTTTTCGGACTCCATTGGAGTGATACTTTTGCTGTACTCACTTCGAAGTTATCATAGGAAACACCATCAATATTGTAAGTATAATCATAAGTAGGGTCGATTTTACTGATAGCAAATTCGGTTTCCGAAAGCAAATGATCTGAAAATTGATGTTCAATAGCTAGAGCCTTTGTAATATGTTTATGAAACAGATCGATATTTAATAATCGGGGTTCAAAAAAAGAAAAAAAGCGCTTGTCAGTTAAAAAAATTGAGCTCCCTGTTTCTTGCAGGTCGTCTGTGTATGACAAGTTAATCCATGTATTCGAGGCTTCATTAATTCTAAAGCCACCACCTATTTTGTATTTAAATCGGTGATCTTTAAAGCCGTAAACGACATATGAATTAACACGATATTTTTTTGAAAAATTTTCGTTGGTCACACCACCTAAACCAGTTCTAAGACCTTCATATTGATTGAATTTTATAAGATAACGCAAATCAAGATTAATAAATTTAGTAGGTAAGAAGCCATTTCCTAATTGTTTTAAAAATTCACGTTTTTTCAGAGAATCTTGCGCAACACTTATAGTGTCTTTAGCTGATGGTGGTGGGTTTTGCGAATATAATGCACAGGTGAAGAGCGTAAATAAAATTAAGCAATAAATCTTATGCATTGAGTAGAGGTTGAAAAATGGATTAATAAAAAAAGCGACTTTAAAAATGTCGCTTTTGAAAGTTATACCGTCATGATTTCATTTTCTTTGGCATCAAAAATTTCATCTATCTTTTTAACGTAGCTATCCGTCATTTGTTGTACATCAATTTCTGCATTTTTTTGAAGATCCTCTGAAATGTCTTCTAGATTTTTGAGGTCATTATTTGCTTCTTTTCTTGCGCTTCGTACTCCAACTTTGGCATCTTCTGCTTCTGCTTTGGCTTGTTTTGATAAGTCACGTCTTCGCTCTTCGGTTAAAGGTGGAACATTAATAATAATAACTTCGCCATTATTCATAGGGTTGAACCCTAAATTAGCGAACATTATACCGCGTTCAATTTCTTGTAACATACTTTTTTCCCATGGTTGAACAGTAATAGTTCTGCCGTCAGGAGTATTGACATTAGCCACTTGTGATAAAGGCGTTTGAGACCCATAATAATCTACCATAACATTTCCTAGCATTGCAGGACTTGCTTTACCGGCTCTAATATTCAAAAATTGTTTTTCTAGGTGCTTCATTGCAGCATCCATTGCTTCTTTAGTGGTGTCTAATATAAATTTTATCTCCTCGTTCATATTTAAAAAACTTTAATGTATTAATACTAGTTTACAAATCTAATATCACCAATAAATGGTTGTTTTTTAGCTTTAATTTCGTTAAAAACAGAAACGATAATAAGGCTATACTTTGTTTTATTTAAAACAATTCTAGCTATTTGGCAACATTAATTACTGATACTAAACTAATGTTTACCAAAAAATAAGCCAAAACTTATAAATTAACTTTAGTGCCAATATTTTCTCCAGAAACGACCTTGAAGAGGTTTCCTTTCTTATTCATATCAAATACAATAATTGGTAATTTATTTTCCTGACTTAATGTAAAAGCCGTAGTATCCATTACTTTAAGTCCTTTTCTTAGGACATCATCAAAAGTAATATGATCAAATTTTATAGCATCGGCATTTTTTTCTGGATCTTCATTATATATGCCGTCAACACGCGTTCCTTTCAAAATCACATCTGCCTCTATTTCAATAGCTCGTAAGACTGCTGCTGAGTCTGTCGTAAAATAGGGGTTTCCTGTGCCTCCACCAAAAATAACAACACGGCCTTTGTTAAGATGGCTCATTGCTTTTCGTCTAATAAAAGGTTCTGCGACTTCATTAATTTTAATTGCCGTTTGCAAACGCGTTTTAACGCCAGCATCTTCCAATGCATTTTGTAAGGCTAATCCATTAATAACAGTGGCGAGCATTCCCATATGATCTCCTTGAACACGATCCATACCATGCATGGCTCCGGCGACACCTCTAAAAATATTACCACCACCTATAACAATGGCAACTTCAACACCTAAATCGGTGATTTCTTTAATATCTTTAGCATATTCGGCTAAACGTTCTGGGTCAATTCCATATTGGCGTGATCCCATTAATGCTTCACCAGATAGTTTTAGGAGTATTCTTTTGTATTTCATTAGTCGTGTTTATTGCTTTTAGTAATCAAATGCAAATCGCCATGTTCATATTTGTCTTTCAATTAAATTAATAGCTATGGCTTATGTTAAGATTCACTTGAAAGTTTAGCAAATATAATCATTATTGTAATTTAGAAAAGTAGAATTTTACAAATAAAAAAACCACTAGCCTTAATCTAAGGGTAGTGGTTTTTTGTATACCATTTTATTCGAGACCTTTCGACAGAGCTCTAGGTGATAAGAATAACTGAAGGCTTTGGTATTTATCCTACTGTAGCACGTTTGAATCCAGTAACAGCAACATCACCGTAAGATGCTACATACTGAGCGACAGTTTTCTTTTCATCTTTAATAAACTTTTGATCTAACAAACATTTTTCTTGATCTAAAGTGGTATTATCAGAAATAAAACGTTCCATTTTACCTGGTAAAATTCTGTCCCAGATTTGTTCTGGTTTACCTTCTGCTTTTAATTCTGCTTTTGCAGCAGCTTCAGCTTCAGCAATGACTTCAGGAGTTAATTGCGCCATAGAGATGTATGTAGGTACGTTTTTTAATGTTTTTCCTAAACGACCTAATTCGATGTTCTCTTTTTCAATAACAGCAATTCTTGCTTCAGTTTCTGAAGCAATGAAAGCGGGCTCAAAATCTTTGTAAGATAATGTTGTTGCACCCATAGAAGCAACTTGCATAGCAATATCCTTCACTAAAGTTTCAACGTTATCAACTTTCGCAGATAATCCTACTAAAGCAGCAATTTTGTTAATGTGAACATATTGTCCAACATATGGTGCATCTAATTTTTCAAAAGAAGTGATGTCTAATTTTTCACCAATAACACCAGTTTGTTCTATTAATTTTTCAGCAACAGTCATTCCATCGAAATCAGCAGCTAAAAATTCGTCTTTAGAATTAGTATGTAATGCGATATCTGCTAATTGGTTAGCCAATGCTATGAAGTTTTCGTTTTTTCCAACGAAATCAGTTTCACATCCTAAAACGATAGCAACACCAGAAGTGTGATCTGCATTAATTTTTGCAATTGCAGCACCTTCAGAAGAATCTCTGTCAGCTCTTTTTTCTGCAACTTTTTGACCTTTTTTACGAAGTACTTCAATAGCTTTATCGAAATCACCTCCAGCTTCAACTAAAGCTTTCTTGCAGTCCATCATTCCTGCACCTGTAGCTTGTCTTAGTTTGTTTACCTCTGCGGCTGTTATTTTTACAGTATTTTCCATAGATTTAATATTTAAAAAATCGTTCAATGGTTTTCTGGGAAGAAAGCAATTAAACGATTCAATGATATTGAGTAATTTTTAATTTATTCTTCTTCGTTAGCTGCAACTGGTGCAACAACTTTTTCTTCAGTTTTCGTTTTAGCCTTTGGTTCAGCTTTTGCTTCAGTCTTTACTTCTGCCTTAGCTTCAGTTTTTACTTCAGCTTTCACTTCTTTATCTGCTGCTGGTGATTTTTCACTTTTAGCATCTTTTTCAGCTTTTTCTGATTTTCTTTCAGCTAGACCATCTGCTACTGCTTCTGCTACTGCAGACATAATGCAGTTAATCGATTTCGAGGCATCATCATTAGCTGGAATTAAATAATCTACTTCGCGTGGATCTGAGTTCGTATCTACCATTGCGAAAATAGGAATGTTTAATTTCTGCGCTTCTTTAATAGCGATGTGCTCACGTTTAATATCTACAACAAATAAGGCTCCAGGTAAACGTGTCATATCAGAAATAGAACCTAAATTCTTTTCTAATTTAGCACGTTGACGATCTACTTGTAAACGTTCCTTCTTTGATAATGAGTTGAATGTACCGTCTTTTTTCATACGATCAATCATAGCCATTTTCTTAACCGCTTTTCTAATCGTTACAAAGTTGGTTAACATTCCGCCAGGCCATCTTTCAGTAATATAAGGCATGTTTACATTTCCTGCTTTTTCAGCAACAATGTCTTTCGCTTGTTTTTTTGTAGCAACAAATAAGATTTTCTTTCCCGAAGCTGCAATCTTGTGAAGGGCTTCAGAAGTTTCTTGAATTTTTGCTTGTGTTTTGTAAAGGTTGATGATATGGATACCGTTACGTTCCATATAAATGTAAGGAGCCATGTTTGGGTCCCATTTTCTTGTCAAGTGACCAAAGTGTACACCTGCTTCAAGTAATTCTGTTACTTCTACTTTTTTCATTTTTTAATCGTTTACGTTCTGTTAAATTAGCAATGTTTAAGTGGTTGCTTACGCTCGCCTTAACCATTTAGATGCTAAACTATACCCGAACTCGTTTCAGGATTTTTTAATGTGTGCTGAATTGCATTCAACACGTTTAATTTAAAGCTGTTCCGGATTGACCAGAACAGCTTTGAAAATGTTTTATATTCCGAAGAAAATTCAGAATAATAACAAAGAATAGGATTAACGTTTCGAGAATTGGAATTTCTTCCTTGCTTTCTTCTGACCGAACTTCTTACGTTCAACCATACGAGGGTCTCTAGTTAATAATCCTTCTGGCTTTAATATTAGTCTGTTTTCTGCATCCAACTCACACATCGCGCGAGATAATGCTAAACGGATCGCTTCGGCTTGGCCTGTAATGCCACCACCATAAACGTTTACTGTAATATCAAAGTTGCCATCGTTGTTAGTCATGGTTAAAGGTTGGTTTACTTTATACTGCAATGTTGCAGTTGTAAAATAATCCGCCATGTCTTTTTTGTTTACCGTGATCTTGCCTTTTCCTTTAGCAAGGTACACACGAGCAACAGCCGTCTTTCTACGACCGATTTTGTGCATTACTTCCATTAGTTAACTTTTGTTAAGTCAATTGTTTTTGGTTTTTGAGCTTCATGTGTATGAGCCGAACCAACAACAACATTTAAATTACGGAATAACTCTGCGCCTAATTTGTTTTTAGGGAGCATTCCTTTTACTGATTTTTCCACGATTCTTGCCGGATCTTTTCCAAACAATTCATTCGCAGTTAAACTTCTTTGACCACCTGGATACCCTGTGTGACGAATGTACGTTTTGTCATTCCACTTGTTTCCTGATAAGTTGATTTTTTCTGCATTGATAACAATAACGTTATCTCCGCAATCAACATGTGGTGTGAAGTTAGGCTTGTGTTTACCTCTTAAAAGTATTGCTACTTTAGAACATAAACGACCTAGTGTTTGATTTTCAGCATCAACTAAAACCCACTCTTTATTAACAGTAGCCTTGTTTGCTGAAATCGTTTTGTAGCTTAATGTATCCACACTTATTCATATTAATCACCTGTCTCACGACAAGCTGGTTAAACTTTTCTCTCTCAAAAAGAGTTTGCAAATTTACGATTATATATTTGATTACCAAACCCTGTAACGGGTTTTTTGTCGGGAATTTAAAGGTCTTATCTAATGCGCCGGCATTCAAGGTTGAACGGTGGCACGTCGCAATCTATCGTTAATCGATTTGCCTAAGCCAACATCGGGCAGAAGTTCGGCAACAATGAGGTCTAAATTTTGCTTATCCAGTTGGTGTAAGGCATCGTAAAGTTTTGATGCGGCTTCTTGATCATTTTTAGTTTGAGAAAGCACAATCTGAAACGCAATAGACTCATGATGACACCCTGTGCTGAAAGCCAAAACACCAATACGTTTTTCGGTATTGTTTTTAATAGCTTCGGAAATATTATCGGTTAAGATGGTTTGTGTTGAAGGTGCATAATGGCGCTCTAACATTCCTGGTGCGTTGGGAGCAATGTCTTCTTTGTTCTTAATTTCGATAGTTCCAACAACACGTTCAATGGCTTCAATAGCTGTAGATCCTAACCGGTAAATGATAGGGGCCTCACCTTCAAATCCGATAATGGTAGATTCGATGCCGCGTTGACAAGCACCACCGTCTAATACCATTTTGATATGATGTTTAAAATAGTCTTCCACATGCTGCGCTGTTGTGGGACTGATACTTCCAAACGGATTGGCACTAGGTGCCGCTAATGGAAAGTCCAACTGTTGTAATAATTTTAAAGTGATTGGGTGGTTTGGTACGCGAACTGCAACCGTATCTTTTCCTGCCGTAATCACATCAGGAATAATTGATTGTTTTGGAAGCACCAGTGTTAATGGTCCTGGCCAAAAGGCATCAGCCAATAGTCTTGCCTTTTCAGGAATATAACTTACAATGTTTGGTAATTGTGCAACAGAAGCGATGTGCACGATTAACGGATTAAAAAATGGACGTTGTTTTGTTTCAAAAACACACTTGATGGCTTTCTCGCTAAAAATATTTCCCGCCAATCCATAGACTGTTTCGGTGGGAATTGCCACCACATCCTCAGCTTGTAATAAAGCCACGGCTTTTGATATGTCTGTTGAAATAATACTCATAACCAAATTAGATTGCAATATTACTTCAAAAAAATGAAGTTTTAATGCACCTCCAACCAATTATCACTCATATCTATGACAACCTGAATAAAAACAGAGTTTTTACCCACATAAGTGCAAGACATTAAGCCTCAACTTTTTTGAACAGGGAGCATATGTGCTTTGTGAAAGTTAGGATTAAGGCAATACTAAAACAGGAATTTGAATGACGACCTATGGGATAAAGTCGATCGTTTCATAATCTTTTGCAATATAAAAGAATGGATAAGGCTCATTATCGTCAATGGTAATATTGGCTTTCACCGCAAAATGTTTTGTTTCTCCTGGAGCAGGATTTTCAATCCCGAATTTACGAGCTGAAACTGTAAGATCGTCTCCGCTGATTGTATTTTGAACTTGTTCTGTAACATCAACAGTATTTGCACCAGTGCCGTAAACAGCGAATTCGATATCTATGATAACTTTTTTTGCCATGGTTTTAATATAAAATTGGTTAAGCGCCAAATATAGTAATTCCGTTAGAATTCCATACTAGAAAAATGAAGTTGACGACATATGGTTGAGAAAACCTATTCAAATCAATGTTTCTGGAGGGTCTTCAAGCACTAATCACCACTTCTGGATGGCTAAATAGGGTATTCGTTTTGGATCAGTTTCATAATATGATACTCATAAGAGTTACAGACGTCTTATGATGTCAAAAAAACGAAACAATTCTTTAAAACACGAATGCGCTTTTAGTAGTTTTGCAGCTTTATATGTTTTAGATGATTTCAGTAGATAATTTAGCAGTAGAATTTAGTGGCCACACCTTGTTTAGTGAGGTGTCATTTACGATTAATGCAGACGATAAAATTGCCTTAATGGGTAAAAATGGCGCGGGAAAATCTACGATGATGAAGATCATCGCTGGTGTTCAAACTGCAACGCGTGGAAATGTGAGAGCGCCCAAAGATGCCATTATTGCGTATTTGCCGCAGCATTTATTAACGGAGGATGATACCACCGTTTTTGAAGAAGCGTCTAAAGCCTTTAGCCATGTGTTTGCCATGCGTGATGAGATGGAAGGTTTGAATAAGCAGTTAGAGACCCGAACCGATTATGAGTCTGATGCCTATATGAAACTTATTGAGCGTGTCTCCGATTTAGGAGAGCGTTATTATGCTTTAGAAGATGTGAATTATGATGCCGAAGTCGAAAAAGCACTCAAAGGTTTAGGCTTTAAGCAAGACGATTTTAACCGACAAACCAATGAGTTTTCTGGAGGTTGGCGTATGCGAATAGAACTTGCTAAAATCTTACTTCAAAAGCCAGATTTGATTTTATTAGATGAGCCTACCAACCATATTGATATAGAATCTGTGGTGTGGTTAGAAGATTTTTTAGTTAATAAAGCCAATGCTGTTGTTGTGATTTCTCATGATCGCGCCTTTATTGATAATATTACCAACCGAACCATAGAAGTCACTATGGGAGGTATTTATGATTATAAAGCCAAGTATACCCATTACTTGCAGTTGCGTGAAGACCGACGTGCACATCAAATTAAAGCCTACCAAGAACAGCAAAAAATGATTGCCGATAATCAAGCATTTATTGACCGATTTAAAGGCACCTATTCAAAAACAAATCAAGTATCGTCGCGAGAACGTATGCTTGAAAAGTTAGAGATTATTGAAATTGATGATGTCGATACCTCGGCATTGAAGTTGCGATTTCCGCAAACACCACGTTCAGGAGATTATCCTGTAACGGTAAAAGACGTCTCTAAATCCTACGGTATTCTTGATGTCTTTAGAAACGCCAATATGTCTATTGCTAGAGGTGAGAAAGTCTGTTTTGTAGGGCGAAATGGCGAAGGGAAATCGACGATGATTAAAGCCATCTTAGGTGAAATTGATGTGGAAGGTACTTGTGCTTTAGGACATAATGTAAAGGTTGGGTATTTTGCGCAAAACCAAGCCGCTTTGTTAGATGAAAGTTTGACGATTTTTCAAACCGTTGATGAGGTGGCCAAAGGTGATGTGCGCACACAAATTAAGAATATTTTAGGTCGCTTTATGTTTAAAGGCGATGACATTGACAAAAAAGTAAGTGTGCTCTCTGGAGGTGAAAAAACCAGATTGGCCATGGTGAAACTCCTACTCGAACCTGTGAACGTATTGATTCTCGATGAACCTACTAATCACCTTGATTTAAAATCTAAAGATGTGTTGAAAGAAGCTCTCCAAAATTTTGATGGGACCTTAATTCTTGTGTCTCACGATCGTGATTTTTTACAAGGCTTGTCTAAAAAAGTATTCGAATTTAAAGACCAACGTGTCATCGAACACTTTGAAACGATTGATGATTTCTTAGCTAGAAATCGTGTGGAGAGTTTGAAGGGGTTGGGGTTGTAGGTATTAATAATTCAAATTTGAAAATTGGATGTACGATCTTTACTCGAATGTGTGTTTATTTCTTTTATCGTAATATTTAACTCCTCAATTAATTCCCATTAATGCGCCTCTAACCAATTCTCACCAATATCTAAATCGACATCTAAAGGCACGTCTAGTTTGTAGGCACTTTCCATTTCCGTTTTGATGAGTGTTTTCATAGTGTCGAGTTCTGGTTTGTAGATATCAAAAACCAATTCATCATGCACTTGTAAGAGCATTTTCGATTTGTAATTGCCTGCTTGTAGCTTCTCATAAATGTTTATCATGGCAATTTTGATGATATCTGCTGCACTTCCTTGGATGGGTGCATTGACCGCATTTCGCTCGGCAGCACCACGAACCACCGCATTACGAGAATTGATGGCTGCCAAATAACGACGACGTCCTAAAACGGTTTGGACATAGCCATGATCTCTTGCAAAATCCACTTGCTCACTCATATACGCACGCAGTTTCGGATAGGTGTCATAATAAGTGTCAATGAGTTCTTTGGCTTCACCACGCGATAGATCGGTTTGATTACTCAATCCAAAGGCAGAGACACCATAAATGATTCCGAAGTTCACCGTTTTGGCATTACTACGTTGCTCACGAGTGACTTCTGCCAATGGGACATTAAAGACTTTAGACGCGGTTGAGGCATGAATGTCTTCACCATTTTTAAAGGCTTCAATCATGGTTTCTTCTTGACTTAAAGCAGCAATAATTCGCAATTCTATTTGCGAGTAATCGGCAGCGAGTAGGGTATACTCTTCGTTTCTCGGGATAAAGGCTTTACGCACTTGTCGTCCACGTTCGGTACGGATTGGAATATTCTGTAAATTCGGATTATTACTACTCAGTCGGCCAGTCGCAGCAACGGTTTGCATATAATCGGTATGGACGCGACCCGTAGTTTCCTCAACTTGTAAAGGCAAGGCATCCACATAGGTGCTTTTTAGTTTTGCGAGTCCGCGATATTCTAAAATATCTCGAATGATCTCATGGTCTTTAGCGAGATAGGATAAGATGTCTTCAGACGTGGCGTATTGTCCGGTTTTGGTCTTTTTGGGTTTATCGACTAATTTCAGCTTTTCAAAAAGGATAATTCCCATCTGTTTTGGTGAGGCAATATTGAATTCTTCACCAGCCGCTTCATAAATTTTCTTTTCAAGCACAGCTATGTCTGTATTGAGCTGTTCCGATAAGGAATTCAAGAAGGCCTTATCCAAATTGATGCCTTCCAATTCCATAGCAGCTAACACCCGAAGTAATGGCACTTCAATCTCATCAAATAGCTTTTGTGTATTGGCTTCGGTTAATTCTTTTTCGAAGTGCTCTTTGAGTTGTAAGGTGATATCGGCATCTTCAACCGCATATTCCGTTTGTTTGTCTAACGGTACATCGCGCATCGACATTTGGTTTTTCCCTTTTTTACCAATGAGTTCTACAATAGAAATTGGAGTATAATTGAGATAGGTTTCTGCTAGGACATCCATATTATGGCGCATATCTGGATTGATTAAATAATGCGCTAACATGGTATCAAAAAGTTTGCCTTTGACGTCAATATTGTATTTGGCTAAGACCTTGATGTCATATTTTAAATTCTGACCAATCTTTTCAATGGCCTCGTTTTCAAAAAATGGACGAAAGATTTCAATGAGTTCTTGTGCTTCGTTTTTATCTTGTGGAAATGGGACATAAAAGCCTTTTCCGGCTTCCCATGAAAAAGCGATGCCAACAAGTTCTGCTGTTAAGGGATTGAGTCCAGTAGTTTCGGTATCAAAACACACAGCCGTTTGGTTCATCAAGTTTTTAACGAATAAAGTAGTAGCCATTCCTGGTGCTACGCTTTGGTAAAAATGAGACGTAGTTTCGATCGTACGTCTAACGTATTCTGAAGTCGTTTCGGTTGCTGTCGTTGCGTCACCACCAAACAATGAAAACTGTCCTGCGCCAGCAGATTTCTCTTCTTTTGGTGTGGGCTTGGCTTCTGGTGGCTTGCTGTCATTGGATTGTGTGGCTGCAGGTGTTTCGGTTTCCGAAGGGAAAGCTTTTAAAAAGTTATCGGTGAGTCGTCTAAACTCTAACTCTTGAAAAATTTCTTTGACTTTTTCAATATCTGGATGATCGAGTTCAAAATCTTTAGCATCAAAAGTCACAGGGACGTCCAACATGATTTTTGCCAGTTCTTTTGAAAGTCGACCAAGCTCAGCATTGGCTTCTACTTTTTCTTTCATCTTGCCTTTAAGCTGATCGGTATTAGCGAGGAGATTTTCCATACTGCCAAACTCTTTGATAAACTTTTTGGCTGTTTTTTCACCTACACCAGGAAGTCCGGGAATGTTATCAGAGGCGTCTCCCATCATCCCCAAAAAGTCAATGACCTGATCTGGTGTTTCGACTTCAAATTTTTTCTGAATTTCAGGAATCCCCCAAGTTTCATAACCACCTCCAAAAACCGGTCTGTACATAAAAATGTTTTCGGTGACCAATTGTGCAAAATCTTTATCAGGGGTTACCATATAGGTTTTATAACCTTCTTTTTCCGCTTGACGAGATAATGTACCAATAACGTCATCGGCTTCAAAGCCATGTTTTTCAATAATAGGAATATGCATGGCCTCAAGAATCTCATGAATACGTGGAATAGCCGTTTTAATACCTTCAGGGGTTTCATCACGATTGGCTTTATAGGCTTCATACATTTCTACACGATCAACACTACCGCCATTATCAAAACAAACCGCCAAATGGTCTGGTCTTTCACGTTTAATGACATCTAATAGCGAGTTCATAAACCCCATAATGGCTGAGGTGTCTTCCCCTTTAGAGTTGATTCTTGGATTTTTTATAAAAGCGTAGTACCCGCGAAAAATAAGGGCGTAGGCATCAACGAGGAATAGGCGTTTTTGATCTGACATCGGAATGAATTTGTAAGAGATTCAAAGCTACGAAAAGTTATGAGTAATTTGAGAATTATTTGAACTACAATTTGTAATTTTCCGAAGTAAAATAAATACGAATGAGAAATTTTTCTATCGCTATCCATGGAGGCGCAGGAACCTTAGTTAAAGGTTTAATGACTACTGAATTGGAAGCGGAATATAAAGCGGCATTAAAACAAGCATTAGATAAAGGGTATCATGTTTTAGAAACAGGTGGAAGTGCTTTGGATGCGGTTGAAACTGCAGTTAAATCTTTAGAAGACACACCGTTATTCAATGCTGGAAAAGGCGCTGTGTTTACAGCAGAAGGCACCCATGAAATGGACGCCTGTATCATGGACGGAAAAACGCGCAATGCTGGAGCTGTTTCCTTAGTTACTGGGATAAAAAACCCTGTGTCTTTAGCTAGAGACGTGATGGATAATAGTTATCATGTGTTTTTAGCTGGAGAAGGCGCGATGCAATTTGCTAAAGGGCGAGGGTATACCATTGAATCTCCGGAGTATTTTTACGATGAGATACGTTACCAACAATGGCAAGGCATAAAAGACAGTGAGACGTTTCAGTTGGATCACAGTGTGAAAAAAGACGGAAAGTTTGGAACTGTTGGCGCTGTGGCTTGCGACCAAGACGGGAATATTGCGGCAGCAACTTCTACAGGTGGAATGACCAATAAAAAATGGGGACGAGTAGGCGATAGCCCGATGGTTGGCGCAGGAAATTATGCCAACAACAAGACCTGTGCCATCTCGTGCACAGGAAGTGGTGAATTCTTTATTCGCGGAGTTGTAGCTTACGATGTGGCTAGTTTAATGGAACACAAAAACATGAGTTTAAAAGCTGCTTCAGAAGAGGTCATTCATAAGCGTATTCTCGAAATTGGAGGTGATGGTGGGTTAATTGCTGTGGATGCGAATGGAAATATTGCCATGCCTTTTAATACAGAAGGGATGTATCGTGGGTTTAAAACTTCTCAAGGAGAAGAAACCGTGTTGATTTATAAATAATAAGAGTTGTTTTACTTTCTTCCATCTCACCGGTAAAAAGTAAAAGATGAGTGCCCATACAAAAAAAGCGTTCTGGAATAAAATGCACATAGATGATTGAACCAACTTGTAGCATTAAAAATAAAATTCCGATCATAAACCTAAGCTTCATAGGTTTCGAAACTAAAAGAATTTAATTTGAATTTAAAAAAAAATTAGATAAATGGTGCTTCAATAGGAAGAACAGTTACTTTTCGTTGTTTGATATTGTACTGATCGCCATTGGACAACACATGAACAGTTAAATTTGCCATAGTCATAGGTGTGCCTTCTTCTAATACTTTTTCATTGTTGTGAGTCAATTTACTTCCGTCAAAAACAATAATCATTCCTGATCCAATCACGGTACACTCGTTACCATTCTTAATAATAATTCCGGTGTCTTCTGCTAATCCAAAACCAATTATATTTGGAAATTTAGCAATGGCTTCACTTTGTCTCCCAAAGCGCCCTCGTTTAATGAAGTGCGTATCAATAATGAGGTCGGGAATTAGCCCAAGACCTTTATACATTTTTACGGCACCTTTATAAAAAGCTTCAGACGCACTGCCGCCTGCTATCATTTCATTAGCCATAACCATAGCACCAGCACTTGTTCCTGCAATAACAAAACCTTTTTCGTTTTGATAGCGATCTAATAAAATTTTGTGGATAGAAGTTCCTCCAATTCTGTCAGTAATTTTAGATTGATTCCCACCAGAGAACATGATGCAGTTGGCAGAGGTCATTAAATTAATGGAGGACTCTTTTTCAGAATCTTCTTTACTTCTAATATCTAAAACAGTAACATCGTTACATCCTAAAGTTTTAAAAGCTTCTAGATAATTAGCGCCAACTTCTTCGGGAATACTCGACGCAGTTGGGATCACAACAATTTTTGCTGATGTTCCTCCAGCTTCTTTGACCACGTGATATAAGATACCTTCATCAATAAACTCCAAGGTATATTGTTCGTGCTCTTCTATTCCTTTGTCCTCATTTCCACCAATAGGGATTAATGTTCCTTTATTCGTCAACATAAAAATCTTTCTCTCGTTTAAATATTGGGCAAAAATAAACTAAATTTTCTTCTGAAAAATACTATATTTATAATCTTTCACAAAATTTAAATTAAAACTAACTAACATGAAAATACGCGAGATTAATGCCATGCGAGGACCTAATTACTGGTCTATTCGCCGTCATAAATTAATTGTAATGGTATTAGATCTTCAGGAAATGGAAGAACAACCATCTAATAAAGTTGATGGCTTTTATGAACGATTAAAAACTATGTTTCCAGGGATGTTTGAGCATAGATGTTCGGTGGGAGAACCAGGTGGTTTCTTTCAAAGGGTAGAAGAAGGGACCTGGATGGGTCATATTATAGAACATATCGCCTTAGAAATTCAAACTCTTGCGGGTATGGATGTTGGTTTTGGAAGAACACGAGGTTATGGCGAAGAAGGAGTTTATAGCGTGGTTTTTGCCTATATGGAGGAATCTGTTGGACGCTTTGCCGCAAAAGCTTCTGTGCGCATATGTGAGGCATTGATTAGTGGGGAACCTTATGATTTGTCTGAAGACATACAAGAAATGCGAGAACTTCGCGAAGCCGATCGTTTAGGGCCTAGTACAGGTTCTATAGTAGCGGAAGCTGAGTCTCGAGGTATACCATGGATACGGTTAAATAAATACTCGCTGGTTCAGTTAGGTTATGGGGCTAATCAAAAGCGAATTCAGGCAACAGTAACGAGCGAAACTAGCAGTATTGGTGTAGAATTAGCTTGTGATAAAGAAGATACGAAATACCTCTTAGAACAGGCAGAAGTTGAAGTGCCTAAAGGTGATATTATTCGCCGTGAACGTAGCTTAGAAGAGGCATGTCGCTATGTGGGTTATCCTTTAGTGATTAAACCAGTTGATGGAAATCACGGTCGAGGAATTACTGTAGATATAAGAAATTATGAAGATGCCTTGGAGGCTTTTAAACATGCCAAAGAGAGTTCGCGTAGTGGCGCAATAATCGTAGAGAAATTTATTACGGGTGAGGATTATAGGTTACTTGTAATCAATAATAAGTTAGTGGCTGCGGCAATAAGAACTCCTGCGCATGTTATTGGAGATGGTAAATCATCAATTCAAGAACTTGTTGATGAGGTTAATAAAGATCCAAGACGTGGTTACGGTCATGAAAATGTATTGACGCAAATTTCTATTAATGAATTGACAAAAACGATCATAAAAGATGCTGGATATACTCTTGATTCTGTGATTCCAGAAGGAGAACGACTAATTTTAAAAGACACAGCAAATCTGAGTACAGGTGGAACCGCAGAGGATGTCACTGATATTTTGCATCCTGCAAATGTGTCAATGGCAGAGCGAATTTCAAAAATCATTGATTTAGATATTTGTGGAATTGATGTGATGACAAGTGATATCACGAAACCACTAAGTGAAACAGGGGGTGCCGTTTTAGAAGTGAATGCTGGTCCAGGATTTAGAATGCATTTAGCACCAACCACTGGATTGCCAAGAAATGTGGCTGCACCAGTAATTGATAAGTTATTTCCAACAAAGAGTGATACGGGACGAATTCCTATCATTGCTGTAACAGGAACAAATGGAAAAACAACAACATCTCGACTTATTGCACATATCACAAAAATGAATGGTTACCGTGTAGGTTATACCACAAGTGATGGCGTTTATATTCAGAATAGATTATTAATGACAGGTGATTGTACTGGTCCGTCAAGTGCCGAATTTGTACTGAAGGATCCAACCGTAAATTTTGCAGTTCTAGAATGTGCTCGAGGCGGTTTATTAAGAGCTGGCTTAGGCTTTAAGAAATGTGATGTTGGTGTTGTGACTAATGTAGCAGCTGATCATTTGGGTTTAAAAGGGATTCATACTATCGAACAATTGGCTAAAGTTAAAGGAGTTATTCCAGAAACTGTTTTGCCAGATGGATATGCGATTTTAAATGCAGATGACGATTTGGTATATAATATGCGAAGAAGCGTAGATTGCAATGTCGCCTTGTTTTCGATGGATGAGAATAATCCAAGAATTAAAGCCTTGCAACGCTTACATGGTATAACAGCTGTATATGAAAATGGTTACGTTACGATTTGCAGAGGAGAATGGAAAATGCGTATTATGAGGGCTGAAAACATTCCGTTAACTTACGGTGGTAAGGCAAAATTTATGATACAAAACGTACTCGCAGCCATTCTTGCGGTGCATGTACAGGGCATAAGTATAGAGGATATGAAGGCAGGATTAGAAACGTTTATTCCGTCGGCTTCTCAAACTCCAGGACGATTAAATTTATTCAAGTTTAATAACTTCAGTATTTTATTAGACTATGCTCATAACCCATCTGGTATGAGAGCACTACAAAAATTTACAGATGAGTTAGACGCCACAGTTAAAGTAGGTATTATCGCCGGACTAGGAGATCGACGGGTTGAAGACAATAATGAAATGGGTGCTATTGCTGCCGAAATGTTTGATGAGGTAATTATTCGACAAGACAAACGATTACGCGGTAAAACAGAACAAGAACTCATTAAAATGTTGGATGATGGTATAAAGAGGAGAGATCCCAATAAGAAAACAACCATTATTCCATCTGAAAAAGAAGCGATTACTTTTGCGGTAAAAAATGCAGTAAAAGGGTCTCTTATTGTTTTATGTAGTGATGTGATACCTGACGCATTAGAATTGGTTAAAAAGTTTAAAGAACAGGAAGCCAGGGGAGAATTAAATTTCGCATAATAATTAACAAAAAAAATCCGAAACACTAATGTTTCGGATTTTTTTTGATTTTTTTTAAACGCATTAACAAAGCTTTACTTCCTTCACTTTTATTTGTAAACTTTTACGATAAGCTTTGATGCTGATAATATCTGAACTTTTCTTTCTGTTAATTTTTAGTAATTGAGACTTAGCAGTAGAGTTAGATGAGGTTTGTTTCGCATTTTGAGTTTCTGCTTTCTTTTCAATGATAATTTCAGCAGTATCATTATTTTTGATATCAACATTAGCCTCCTGTCCTATAGAAATAAGAGGTAATATTGTAAAGGCTAATATGGTTAATATTTTTTTCATAATCACTGAGGTGTTGTGTTTTAACTCAAGCCAAAGAAACACAACAAATAGAGTGCTAATGAATATATTAGATAAAAAGGATGATTTTTAGGTGAGATGAAGTCCGTAGTAAAAAACATCGACGAAATACACAAAAAGGGCTTGCAGCCCAATAAATACATTACAGTTTAAATGACAAATTATTCAGATAACCAGTTTTCTAATCTATTTGACAAACAAAAAGCAAATCAGTTTTTGGTAGGTAAAACCAATAATAAAGTACGTATCAAAAAATTAAAAGCTTTAAAAGCGGCACTCGAGATAACCTATAAAAATGAGATTAGAGAAGCTTTATATAAAGATTTCAAAAAACCGCAACTTGAAGTTGATCTTACTGAAATTTATCCCGTCATTGATGAAATAAACTTTGCAATAAAGCATTTAAAATCATGGCTCAAAAAGCAACATGTCGATACGCCAATAGCATTATTGGGTAGTTCTTCATGGATTAAAAATGAAGCCAAGGGTGTTTGCCTAATAATTTCTCCCTGGAATTTTCCTGTGAATTTAACCTTTGGGCCATTAGTATCAGCAATAGCTGCTGGAAATACGGTGATTTTAAAACCTAGTGAAGTAACCTATCATACCTCTAAGGTGATGTATGATATCGTTCATGACTTATTTGATGAGAATGAAATTGCACTTGTCGAAGGAGAGGTTGAAGTAGCGCAAGAGTTGCTTAAATTGCCTTTCAACCATATCTTTTTTACTGGGTCACCTCAAGTAGGGAAACTAGTTATGAAAGCGGCTTCGGAGCACTTAAGTTCTGTGACATTAGAATTAGGAGGTAAATCACCCGTAATTATTGATGACACCTCAAATTTAGATAAAGCGGTGAAAAAAATTGTTTTCGGAAAATTTTTAAACGCAGGCCAAACCTGTATTGCCCCTGATTATGTGCTTGTTAACGAAACGATTAAAGCTGAATTTGCTTCAGTATTTAAAAATTATATTACTGAATTCTATTCTGAAAGCCCTTCAACTTCAGATTCCTTCGGAAGAATTGTCAGCCAAAAACATTATAAACGTTTAAAAGGGTATCTCGAAGATGCTTACGCTAGAAATGCGAGTATTGCAGTTGGAGGGAACTTTGACGAGACGGATAATTATATTGCACCAACTTTAGTTTTTGATATTTCCGAAGAGAGTCAACTCATGCAGAATGAAATTTTCGGGCCCATACTTCCGGTGAAAACATATCAATCCACGCACGAAGTTATTAACTTCATCAATTCAAAAGAAAAACCACTAGCACTTTATATTTTCAGTAAGAATAGAACACGCATTAATGACATAATAAATAACACAAGAGCCGGGAGCACTTGTATCAATCATAATTTGTTGCAATTTTTAAATCATAATTTACCGTTTGGAGGCTCAAATAATAGTGGTATTGGTAAAACTCATGGTGTTTATGGATTTCAAGAATTTAGCAATCAACGCTCAGTATTAAAACAACATACTCTTGGAGCGGTAGATTTACTCATGCCGCCTTACAACAACTTTAAACAGAAGCTTGTCGATTTGACTATAAAGTGGTTTTAAACTTTGTTAAAATAATCAGACTGAATTTGCTCATTAACATCATTTTGAAACTTTGTCATACTAAACCATTGATGTATGGAATAACTCCCAGTTTCACCTTTTTTGTTCACAGCGATATAACCAACTTGAAAATCTTTGTAGTTGCTATTCGGTTTGTTCACGATTCTACTAATAGCTTCTTCACAAGCTTCTTGAGGTGATTTACCTTGTCGCATTAATTCTACTACTAAAAAGCTGCCAACAGTTTTGACGACTTCTTCGCCTAAACCTGTAGCGACACAAGCTCCAATTTCATTGTCTACAAATAAACCAGAACCTATTATTGGGGAGTCTCCTACGCGACCTCCCATTTTGTATGCTAATCCGCTCGTTGTGCAAGCGCCAGAAATATCACCATTTTTATCGATTGCCAACATACCAATAGTATCATGATTTTCGATATTGATAATGGGTTTGTATTCCGCTTCAATTTTCCATTTTTCCCAAGCTGCTTTTGAAGCTTCAGTCAATAAGTCTTCTGGTTTAAACCCTTTAGACACCGCAAACTGTTTGGCACCTTCGCCAGCTAGCATGACATGCGGTGTATCTTCCATAACTTTTCGTGCGACTGAAACCGCATGAGTTATGTTTTGAAGATAGACGACTGAGCCACAATTTCCATGCTTATCCATAATACAGGCATCAAGTGTAACATTGCCATCGCGATCTGGGAGGCCGCCTTTACCAACCGATTGCCCTTTTTCGTTCGCTTCTTCTACCATGCAGCCTTGTTCTACGGCATCTAATGCATTGCCTCCAGCTTGGAGGACTTCCATCGCTTTCGCGGTAGCCTTAATGACATGCCATGTGGCAATTACTAAGGGTAATGATGCTTTATTTGTGGGATCTTCAGCTTTCAAAACAGCTGTACTTTCAACTGTTTTATCTGAAGTGTTTTCAGCACAACTCACAAGTGTACTGCCAACGGCAAGTCCAACACCAGTTAAAGATGCTTTTTTAATAAAATGACGTCTTTTCATACGAATACTTTTTTAGAGTTTTTATAGCCATACCATAAGATATAAGCATAACAAATAATGATAAAGAATAAAGCCGATTTAAAGCCAATCTCATCTGTAAAATAGCCATATAAGGGCGGAATGAAAGCACCACCTACAATAGCGGTACATAGCAGTCCAGAGGCTTTAGGTTTAAGATCACCTATTCCATTTATGGCTAAGGTAAAGATGGTAGGGAACATAATAGAGTTAAATAACCCTACGGCTAGTATGCTCCACATACTTACTATGCCTGTTGTTGAAATAGAAGTTAAAATTAAGATCATGGCTATCGTGGCAAAAATACCAAGTACTTTTCCTGGGTTTATAATTTTAGTGAGATAAGAACCTACAAAACGACCAATCATAGCACCCGACCAATAGAAGGTAACAAATACGCCCACAATAGCTTTGTTATCATTGTCGGTTAATCCAGAATTTAGAATGCTCTCTGCGAAAGATCGCATCATGTTATTGTCTTTGATGACTTCCACCAAATTCATATCTAGGAAATAGTTGACTAAGTAGCTTCCAATAGCGACTTCTGCACCTACATAGAAAAAGATGCCTAAGACACCAAGCATCAAATTTTTCTGTTTAAAAGCTTCACTATAGGTCCCTTCAGATTTTTCACTGATTAGTTTAGGAAGTTTTGCAAAAAAGAATATTCCTGCGATACATAGAATAAACAATGCCAATCCGATAAATGGTTTTTGTACTGCCGAAGCTTCAGTGGCTAAATAGGTGTCTTTGGCAGTTTCTGAAAGTGCTGCAATCTCATCTTTGGTTTTGATTTTATCACTTAAAATAAATAAGGCGCCTATTGCCGGAGCAATTGCGGTTCCTAATGAGTTAAAAGCTTGAGAGAGATTTAAACGACTTGATGCACCGGTTTCTGAACCTAAAACGGCTACATAAGGATTAGCGGCAACTTGTAAGATGGTCATACCTCCCGCTAAAATAAAATAAGCAAACATAAATACGCCAAATACACGATAAGAAGCTGCTGGATAAAATAATAAACATCCAAGGGCCATGGTAAATAGTCCGAATATAATACCTCGTTTATACCCTATTTTTGAAAGGATATAACTGGCAGGAATGGAGAGTAAGAAATAGGCGCCGAAAAATGCAAATTGCACCATTCCAGCTTGAAAATATGTTAGCGTGAACAGTTCTCTTAATCTAGGAATTAAAGAATCGACCAAGACCGTTATAAATCCCCAAAGGAAAAATAACGTCGTTAAAAGGATAAAGGATGAGCGATAGGATTTCTGTTGGTTCATAGGGTTACCTCGTATTTATTTTATGGTTATTTCATCTGCAAAGATCCAGCTTCTGCCATCATGTGGATAGCCTAAGTGCCATTTTGGAAGTTCACCCATTTTCTTGGCAATTATTTTGACGTAACGATAAGAGTCTGAAGGAATATTCCAGGATATATGTTTAATTAGAACAGTGTCATTTTTAACAGCTGTATCTATACTGAGAACTTCAATAGATTTAAAGGATGTACCATCTTGAGAAACCAGACATTCTACTTGAGTTGGATAGAAAATCCATGACCCTTGATCTTGTAAAAAGTTGATACTTACATTTTGAATAGGTTTAACACTTCCTTGATTTACAGTAGCAATCAAGTCTTCATTCCAATATCCTTGCCATGTGCCAGTTCTAAAATCTTGAGTGCCCAAAATGCCATCAATAAGAGCGTCGTTGCCTCCAGCATTATACTGATTAGCATATTCAGTATCTAACCTTATCGATAGGTTAGGATCTATTTTATAAAAGTTGGTTTCTGCGGTTGAGCTCTTATTTCCAATATCATCGGTTGCATATACTTTTAATGTTGTCGCTTCTGAAATTGTAAAAGGTGTAGTATATCGTTTGAATTCAGAATCATCGAGACTATAAAAAATCTCTGATTCAGATTGTACACTCGCCAAACTAACTTCAGTACCACCTTTAAAAGCTACATCTCCTTTCTCAATAAAAGGTACTGGAACAATGAGATGTTCTGAAATTTCTGTTTTCGGTTCTTGTCCGTTACGACTTCCCCAAACTGCTGGATTATCGGTCATTTTAAATTCTAGTGTTCCACCATTGATAATATCTTCATGAGTAATGAAGGTCTTATCTAATTGTTCTCCATTGAGATATGCATATTCTATATACTTGTTGCTATCACTTAGATTATTTGCCGCAATCGTAAATTGCTTGTTATTTTCTAAGTTAATGGTCACCTTATCAAATAACGGAGTTCCAATAATATATTGATTAGAACCAGGAGTTACGGGATAGAATCCCATTGATGAAAACACATACCATGCACTCATTTGTCCGCAATCTTCATTTCCTGAGATTCCATCGGGTTCATTTTTATAAAGTTCGGTCAAAATTTGATGGACTTTCTCCATTGTTTTGTGCGGTTTTCCTGCAAAATTATAGAGGTAAGCCATATGATGACTTGGCTCATTACCGTGTGCATATTGTCCGATCAATCCGGTAATATCGGCTTGATTGCGACCAGAGGTTTGGGCTTTAGCAATAAACAATTCATCTAATTGGGCTTCGAGTTGCTCTTTTCCGCCTAACAAATTCATAAAACCAGTAATGTCTTGTGGTACGTAAAAACTATATTGCCAAGAGTTGGCTTCGGTATAATTAAAATTAACTTCGTAAGGATCGAAAGGTGCGAACCATGTATTACGAAACCGCCCTCTCATAAACTTTGATTCTGGATCAAAGATATTCTTATAATACTGCGCTCTTTCAGAATAGGTTTTGTAGTCCTCTTCTTTTCCCATAGCTTTCGCCATTTGGGCAATTGTCCAATCGTCGTAGGCATATTCTAAAGTTTTCGAAACGGATTCACTTTCTTCTTCTACAGGAATAAAACCGAATTCTTTGTAAGATTTAAGTCCGAGTTTATCTCTTGTAGCCGAATGGGTCATGGCATTAAAAGCTTTTTCTACATCGTAAGATCTTATACCTTTCATGTAGGCATCAGAAATAACGGGTACGGCATGATAACCAATCATACAGCCAGTATAATTTGCACTTAAATCCCAAATTGGCATAATACCACCTTCATCATACTTGGCTAAAAAGGTATTGATGAAGTCATTGGTACGCTCTTGCTCTATAATGGTGTACAAGGGATGTGCCGCTCGATAAGTGTCCCAAAGAGAGAACACAGTGTAGTAGTCAAAATCTTTAGTTTCGTGAATTTCTAGATCCATTCCTCGATAGCGACCATCAATATCTTGATATAAATTTGGTGCAATCATTGTATGATACAAAGCTGTATAAAAATTTGTTTTATAGTCGGTGTTATTGGAGCCAATCACAATTTTTTCTAGTTGTGATTCCCATACTGTTTGGGCTTCATTTTTTACTTGATCAAATGTTTTAGATTGAATTTCTTCTTGTAAATTATTTTTTGCTCCAAGTTCGTCAACAGCGGAAATGCCAACTTTTACATAAACGATGTCGTTATTAGGGTTTTCAAATTCTATAGCGGCTTTTTTACTTTGAAATTTATAGTTTTTTGAAATAGGGGTTCCATTTTCTTCATAGGTAATAGATTTAATAGGATGAGAAAACTCAATGTGATAATATAAGCGCTGATCTGTAGCCCAAGCTTTGGAGTGTCTATATCCAGAAATGGTATTATCATTAATTTTTTGAATTTTATAATCTAGGAGTTCATCGCGGTGATCTAAATCTAGAATTACATATTGGTTGTCGCCTGAAGGAAATTGGTATTTATGAATTCCACTGCGTTTTGAAACGGTAAGTTCTACATCAATGTTAGTTGAATCTAGATGTACTTTATAGTAACCTGGTTGAGCGATTTCATTATCATGAGAGAAGTATGCACGATACCCTAATTGGCCATCACTACCATTATTGAAATGTATTGCATTAGTTGGCATTAAAAGTACGTCGCCATAATCGCTAACGCCTGTGCCACTTAGATGCGTGTGTGAAAATCCGTAGATATAGGTATCACTGTAATGATAGCCTGAACAGCCATCCCAGCCATCCAATCGTGTATCTGGACTTAATTGCATCATCCCAAAAGGCATGGTTGCTCCAGGATAGGTATGTCCATGACCTCCTGTGCCAATAAACGGATTGACATATTTGATAAGAGGCTGGTCTTTTACAGCGATTTCAATTACAGATTTTTCTGTGCAACTTGTCAAAACAAGCGCTATTAATAGGATTGAAAAAAAAGGTTTCATGTGATCGTCTTTAAATCGATTCAAAAGATAGTAAATCTTAAGGGATCGTTAAATAAATATTATGGACTAAGTTCCTTTTTAAAATGCCTTATCTTTGAAAAAAACTTAATCTATGCTCCGTTGGGTTATTTTTATATTCATTTATAGCCTACTCACCTTTTACGGATTTCAGGCCATTAAAACAGTTACTAAATTTACTTGGTTGCAGTTTCTGTTCATAGCTATAGCTGTGCTTATTGCGGGAAATTTTATTTATCAGTTTTCTATTGGTTCTGAAGGACGAGTGCTGAGTCCAACCAAAAGTTATGCTTTTGGATTTTTGTTGGCGTTTATGTCCATTAGCTTGGTGATTGTCCCCATTCTTATTGGAGAAGATATTCTAAGATTTGTTTTCGGTTTATATGATAAGCTCGTTAGTAAAGAGACATTTTATATGCCTTCACGAAGAAGATTTATTAGTCAAATTGCGTTAGGCTTGGCAGCAATACCTTTTTCCTCTTTACTTTACGGAATGTATAAAGGCAAGTATGATTTTCGTGTTTTGAATTACACCCTGCATTTTGAGGATTTACCAGAAGCTTTTGATGGTTATAGAATAACTCAAATTAGTGACATACATTCTGGTAGTTTTGATAATCGCGAAAAGCTCGAATATGGTATTAATCTCATTAACGAACAAAAGTCTGATGCGATTATGTTTACTGGTGATTTGGTAAATAACAAAGCGAGTGAAATGTTACCGTGGAAAGACCTCTTCGGAAGTTTAAAAGCTCAAGATGGTGTTTTTTCTGTACTTGGAAATCACGATTACGGCGATTATGTGAGATGGGAATCAGAAGAAGCAAAGCGTAAAAATTTGAATGACCTTAAGCAAATCCAGAAGGATATGGGTTATGAACTTTTGCTCAATGAAAGTCGGTTTATTGAAAAAGACGGTCAACGCATAGCGATAGTTGGTGTGGAGAATTGGGGTAAAGGAGGATTCAAAAAAGCAGGAGATTTAAGGCGAGCAACTGAAAATATTGATTCTGAAGATTTTAAAATATTATTGAGTCACGATCCAAGCCATTGGGAAGAGTGTGTCATCACTGATGATTATCATTATCACTTGACCTTAAGTGGCCATACGCATGGCATGCAATTTGGAATAGAAATACCAGGATGGGTGAAATGGAGTCCTGTAAAATGGCGTTATAAACATTGGGCAGGGATTTATGAGCAATTAGGACAATATATAAATGTGAATAGAGGATTTGGTTTCTTGGCATATCCTGGTCGTGTAGGTATTTGGCCTGAAGTGACTGTAATTACACTTAAAAAGGGAAGCAATAATGCATAATAGCGTGGAAATGTTATATTTACTACGAAATTGTTTATTTTTATAAAGAATTCATAGTGAACCTACTAGATTATTTTATTTAAAGGATAATCAAAAATTTATGTAGGTTTGTAATATCAAGTATGATTTAAAAGATTAAATCTATGTCAAAATTTGGGGAACTTATAGATATTGATATTCCTGTTCTGTTAGATTTTTTTACAGAATGGAATGAGCAATCTGCTGCTATGCATCCCGTAATGCGAGATGTTGCTGCTGCTCTTGGTGACAAAGCAAAAGTGATTAAAATCGATGTTGATAAAAACAAAGAGTTAGCTGAAGCTTTGCGTGTTAAAGGTCTACCTACGCTTATCATTTATAAAAATGGTGAAATGAAATGGAGGCATAGTGGTGAACAAGATGCGAATACGCTCATTGGAATAGTACAGGAGTACATTTAATTCTATTTAAGACAACGCTTTAAACACATATCCTTTCTTACTGAATTCTTCTAATATTTTTGGAAGAGCATATTTCATTCGTTTTGAGGCTTTTATACTATCGTGAAATACGATGATACTACCTGGCTTACTTTTAGAGATTACATTTTCTAAACATTTTTCTTCGGAAATCGTATGATCCCAATCAAATGATAGCACATCCCACATGATAATACGGTACCCTAAATTGATCAGTTGTTTGCCTTGTTTTGGTTTTATTTGTCCGTATGGTGGTCTAAATAATTTAGAGGTGTTATGTATGAAGTACTTATCAATTGTAGATTGGGTTTTTTCAACTTCAGTTAAGTAGTCGCTGCTACTAGTTTTCCAACCTTTTATATGGTGTTGTGTATGATTTCCTATGCCATGGCCATCATTGATTAATTTTTGAAAAAGATCAGGATGTTTTTCAATATTGTCGCCAATACAAAAAAATGTAGCCTTAGCATTATGGGTTTTAAGGATTTCTAACGTCCATGTCGTAATATCTGGAGTAGGGCCATCATCAAAGGTTAAGTATAGCTCCTTTTGAGTTGTAGCAACATCCCAAACATAGTTTGGGAACATCTTTTTGGCTACAACTGGTGTTTTTATTGGAGTAATTTTCAAAATACTATTGTTGAATTCCCAGAATTTTATCTATGGTGTCGGAAGGTATATCTCTACCTTCCAGTTCTGAATTTGGTTCGTTTTCAGGTTCTTCTTCACCCATGAAGTGTTTGAAGAGCTTCAAGTAGTTATTAAACTTTTCAGTTTCTTCCATGGCAAAATCTTTATCATTATAGATGACTAAAATGTCAACTAAATTTCTGTACCATTCAATATCGGTAACGATTTCATCGAGATAGCGTGTTTGATTCTCTATCGTTAATCCACTCCAATAGGTTAATTTTTCTTGATATTTTCTAGACACTTCGATGTATAGTTTTCGTGCTTTTTCTTCCTTACCGATTTCATAATAACCACTGATGTATGGTTCAAGGAGTGTGTAAAAGCCAAACTTATCTACGGGCATTTTTTCCATGGCTAAATCAGCAATTTTTTCTGCTTTATCCAATTGGTCCTCCTGAATAAGCTTTTCCATAAGTCTTGCAAGATTGCCTCTATAAGTAATTCCGTTTTTACGAGTTTCAACATCATGATAAATCTTATCACTACCGCTATTTCCCCAATCCCAAGATATCACCTTGTCGTACATGAGTTCGGTATCTACACGGCCCATATCAAAAGGATTTGCCTTGTCGACGGGTGTTTTAATAGGCACTAATTTGTAGCACAATCCATCAAGTTGAAGGTAGTCTTTCATCCAGATATAGTCTTCGTCACTAAAGGCGCCTCCTGTAAAGTAAATTGGACGTTTCCAGTCGTTATTTGCAATGATATCTAGCATTAACAAACGATTTTTATATAAGGCACTTCCTGTGATTTTAATGTCTAAATAGGGCTCGATTTTATCTTCATCCTTCGCTTTAACAATCCCGCTTTCTAAGACATTAGATTTAATTACAGGCACCCTAACATTTGTTGTTGGTAAATAATTGGAGTTTAACAATTGTGCTGGATAAACAGATGGATCCTCTCCCGTGGCTTTTAGTGCGTACGCTAATTTGTATTTTGGGTCGTCACTAGAGATAAAGTCGACAAAATCTTTAATAAGGAAGGTGTCTTTTGTGATTTCATTTTTCATGATATAATCACGTGTACCAAATTTATATTGGTCGTGTGTTAATTGCGAAGGTATCGGGTCACTGTCATACGCTTTGCGTTTCATTTGATCGATATACCAATCGGTTTGGAATAAACTGGTGTTTACTACTCGAACGTCAGTTCGTACGCCTTCAATCTCCTGCAGATACCATAGAGGGAAACTATCATTGTCGCCAATGGTAAATAAAATCGAATTTGGCGCACAGGACTCTAGGTATTTGCGAGCCATTGCTTGCGCTGTATAGCGCTCAGAGCGGTCATGGTCATCCCAATTTTCTGCTGCTAAAATTCCAGGAACTAAAACTAAGCATACTACTGTAATTGCAGGAGCCAAGAATTTAGAGTTTGCATATTTCCGAATGACATCATAAATGGCATAGACGCCAAAGCCTATCCAGATAGCAAAGACATAAAAGGAGCCTACTACAGAATAATCACGTTCACGCGGTTCAAATGGTCTTACATTAGTATAGAATTGAATGGCCAAACCAGTAAATAAAAAGAATACGAGAAGCACCCAAAAACGTTTAGGATCTTTAGATAAGACGAAAAGAAATCCGATAATTCCTAATATTAAAGGCAGTAAATAATAGTTGTTTCGTGCTTTATTATTAGCGACATCACTTGGTAAATTATCTTGTGACATACCTAAGTGCCATTCGTCTATAAGGTCAATCCCACTAATCCAATTGCCGTGTAAATTATCATACTTTCCTTGAATATCGTCTTGTCTTCCCGAGAAATTCCACATAAAATATCTCCAATACATATAACCAAATTGATAATCAATCATATAATATAAATTGTCACCAAAAGAGGGTTTTTCAATTTCCAAGAAATCGCGTCCAAATTGTTTGAGAAAATTATGATAATCTTCATAATCGACTTTACCTTGTGAGACTTCTTTCCTAAAGTCATTGACTAAGGCTCTTACCTGATTCTCCATTTGGTATTCAGGTTTAATTTTGAAATCTAGTAAACCGGTGAACATCATATAATTCTCAGCATGTTCCCCACTCCACATTCTAGGAAGTATTTGTGCGTGTTTAGAATTATAGTTTTGTTTTGCGTTTTTCCAATTGTTTACAATGATATATTCTCCTTTTTCATAGTCTTTTTCATACTTGGGTTTATCGTCCAAATAAGGGTTGTTTTCATCTAAGCCAGAATATTGATCGGTAAATAATGGTCCGTAAAATAAATGTGTTTCGGGATATTGTTCGAGATTATAGTACGCTAAAAGTTCTCGGGCACTCGATGGATTATTTTCATTGATTATTACATTGGCATTAGCCCTAATAGGTAGTATGGTCCAAGAGGAAAATCCAATAAAAATAAAAATTAAACACAAGGTAAGCGTATTTGCATATTTATATCCTTTGTCTCTGGTATATTTTAAACCATAATAAAATGCGGCTATAAGCGCAACACCAGCAATTATTGAGCCTGAGTTAAAAGGCAGCCCAATGGTATTGACAAAGAATATTTCCGAAGCACTAAACAATCGAAGTGCATTAGGCAATAACAACTTAAATATGAACAATAGTATGGCCGCAGAAATAATATTGGCCAAAATGAAGGTTTTAGGCGTAACCGTTTTATGGTTTTTAAAGTAATATATTAAGCCTAATGCAGGAATAGTAAGTAATCCCATAAAATGAACTCCGAATGAAAGTCCAATAACAAAGGCAATAAGAATGAGCCAGCGATGCCCTCTTGGTTTATGCATGTCGCGTTCCCAACACAAGCCTAAATAGAATAGAATGGCCATAATTAAGGTTGCCATTGCATATACTTCTGTTTCAACAGCATTAAACCAGAAAGAATCTGTAAAAGTAAAAGATAAACTTCCAACCAAAGCACTTCCTAAAATGGCTACATATTGGTTTTTAGATAAAACGCCCTTAGTCTCATTTACTTCTTTTGGATCTGAAACGGCCACAAGTTTTCTCAATAATAGACTAATAGACCAAAACATGAATAAAATTGTAAAAGCACTAGATACAGCGCTCATCATGTTAAGCATCATTCCAATTTGGGACGGTTCTAGTGCAAATATTGAGAAAAAGGCTCCTAACATTTGAAATAAAGGTGCTCCAGGGGGATGACCAACTTGTAATTTTGATGAGGTCAATATATATTCACCAGCGTCCCAAAAACTAACAGTGGGCTCAATGGTTAAAGCATATGTGATTAAGGCTATTGTAAAAGCGAGCCATCCAAGGATGGTATTCCATTTCTTGAAGTTGAAATGTGTCATAAAGCTAGTCTATTTGATGCGAGCGAATTTAATAATAAATATCATAAACCCTATTGATTTTAAGTAAACGTTACCATTTTTTGATTATTTTATAATAAATTGTTTGTACAAATAAAACTTTGTTATAAATTTGCACCCTCTTTAAGAGATTGGCCTATGGTGTAACTGGCAACACATTGGTTTTTGGTACCAAAGAGTCTAGGTTCGATCCCTAGTGGGCCAACAAAAAAGTCTTCCAAATTTGGAAGACTTTTTTTATACACTTATTTCAAGATTAAATTTTAAAGGTAATCACTGGCCTTTTGGCGTGATTTACTAAGTCTTCACTTATGCTTCCGTTAAAAAAGTGCGCGATACCTTGTCTCCCATGCGTACTAATTCCAATTAAATCAGCATCTATTTGTCTAGAAAAATTAAGTACACCTTTCTCTACAGACTCATCGTTATAAACAGTAATAGTAAAATTTTTGAAGCTATAGTCTTCAATGAACTCATTAATTCTATCATTAGCTTTTTTGGTTGTTGTAAAATTACTGGCAGTATTTACCATGAGCAAATGCAGTTGCGCGCCAAAAGCAGTGGCAAATTCTGTAGCCTGTCTGTAGGTTTCTTTATTATCATTCTTAAAATCTGATGCAAAAACGATGTCATCAATACTAAAGTCGTCATGATCATTTTTAATGACGAGCACGGGTACTTCGGAATTACGAACGGCTTTTTCGGCATTAGAACCAACAAACATTTCTTTAATACCACTAGCACCATGTGAACCCATAGTAATCATTGTGATGCCGTGTTCCTTGCAAATTTCAGAAATACCATTGAATGAACCATCAGGTTTAACAATTTCATGAACGGTTAATCCTTTCAGATGTTCGCTATTCATGATGTCTTCAAATTTTTGATGCGCCATTCTCATAAAAAACATCACTTCAGGAACATCAGCCTGACTATTCACAGTATCTATCTCCTGCAAAGGGATTTCGAGCATATGCAGCAAATAAATTTCACTACCATGTTTTCTAGCGATTTGTGAAGCTACTTTTAAGGCATTTTCTGCTTCAAGCGAAAAATCTGTCGGAACTAATATTTTTTTCATAAGGATTGAGTTATTTAGAGTCTCCTAAATTTAATAATAAAATTCGAAACGAGCATCTTTGCAAAAATCAATTAAAATGTTGTATATTTGCAGCGTTGTTTGAAGAAAAAGAATAATGAGCGGACGGGAAGTCCGCTCTTTTTATACTAAAAATGTTCAAGGATACGGTAAAACAATTATTAGATGATGCATTAAACCAGCGTGAAGACCTGTTTTTAATCGATTTCGAGGTCTTACAAGGCAACACAATCAAAGTTGTAATTGACGGTGATAATGGTGTTTTGGTTGAAGACTGCATGTTTATTAGCCGTGGTATAGAGCATAATTTAGATAGAGAAGAAGAGGATTTTTCTTTAGAGGTTCAGTCTTCAGGAGCTACGGCACCTTTTACAAATAAAAGACAGTATAAAAAAAATGTGGGACGAATCTTAAGTGTAAAAACCACAACTAACGATACTATAGAAGGAACGCTTACCGAAGCTAATGAGGATGCAATTCTTTTAGAGTGGAAAGTGAGGGAGCCTAAACCTGTTGGTAAAGGAAAAGTAACCGTAAAAAAGCAAGCTGAAATATCGTACGACACGATTTCGAAAGCTCAAGTTGTAATAAAATTTTAATTCATAGTTATGGAAAATATTGCGTTAATTGATTCTTTTTCAGAATTTAAAGACGATAAATTAATAGATCGTGTAACGTTAATGGCGATTTTAGAGGATGTATTGAGAAATGCCTTGAAAAAGAAATATGGTGATGACGATAATTTTGATATTATTATAAATCCAGATAAAGGAGATTTGGAGATATGGAGAAATCGAGTTGTTGTAGCCGATGGTGAAGTAGAAGAGCCAAATCAAGAAATTGAATTAACTGAAGCACAAAAAATAGAACCAGATTTTGAAGTTGGTGAAGATGTTGCTGAAGAAGTGAAATTAGTGGATTTAGGACGTCGTTCTATTTTGGCTTTACGCCAAAATTTGATTTCTAAAATTCATGAACATGATAACACAAACATCTATAAGCAATTTAAAGAGCTTGAAGGTGAGATTTATTCAGCTGAAGTGCATCATATTCGTCACAGAGCGATTATTTTATTGGACGATGAAGGTAACGAAATCATACTTCCTAAGGATAAACAAATCCCTTCAGACTTTTTTAGAAAAGGTGAAAATGTAAGAGGAATTATAGAAAGTGTTGAATTGAAAGGTAATAAGCCTGCAATCATCATGTCTAGAACGTCACCTGCATTTTTAGAAAAACTGTTTGAGCAAGAGATTCCTGAAGTATTTGATGGATTAATCACTATCAAGAGTGTGGTAAGAATACCAGGTGAAAAGGCTAAAGTGGCGGTTGATTCTTATGATGATAGAATTGATCCTGTTGGTGCATGTGTTGGGATGAAAGGGTCTAGAATTCACGGGATTGTTCGTGAGCTAGGAAATGAAAATATTGATGTCATCAACTATACCAATAACTTACAGTTATTTATCACTAGGGCCTTAAGTCCTGCACGAGTAACGTCTATTAAGTTAGATGAAGAAAATAAACGCGCTGAGGTGTTATTAAAGCCAGAAGAGGTGTCAAAAGCCATTGGTAGAGGTGGTCACAACATTAGATTGGCTGGAAAATTAACCGGCTATGAGATTGACGTATTTAGAGAAGGTGCTGAAGAAGATGTGGAGTTATCGGAATTCTCAGATGAAATCGAAGGATGGATTATCGAAGAATTTAGTAAAGCAGGTTTAGATACTGCTAAAAGTGTGTTAGAGCAAGATGTTGAAGATCTTGTAAAACGTACCGATTTAGAAGAAGAAACAATTATAGATGTTCTTCGAATTCTTAAGGAAGAATTTGAAGAATAATACCAGTGTAACAAAAACATGTTACTTTGGTAGAATAGATTTTTAAGTTATATTACAAGCAATTTATGGCTCAAATTAGATTAAATAAAGTATTAAGGGAATTGAATATCTCTATTGATCGTGCTGTTGATTTTTTAGAATCAAAAGGTGTCGAGGTAGAGAAGAGTCCTAATACGAAAATATCAGAAGAGGTTTACGCAATTCTTTCCGACGAATTTCAGACTGACGCTAATAAAAAAGTAGCTTCTTTAGAAGTTAGTGAAGCAAAGTTAAAAGAAAAGGAAGAGTTACGAGAGCAACGCGAGCGTGAATTGGAAGAAAAGGCTCAAAGAGACGCAAAAAGCCGTGAAGTCGTTAAAGCAAAGGCGGAGTTGAGCGGACCGAAGCAGGTTGGTAAAATTGACCTGAATAAGCCAGAAGAAGAGCCTAAAACTGCTCCTGAATCTGAGGTGGTTAAAGAATCTCCAAAAAAAGAGCAAGTTCAAAAAGAAGTAAAAGTAAAAGCGAAAGAAGAACCAGCTGAAGAGCCAGTCAAAGAAGTTGCTAAGCCTAAAGAAGCACCTGTAAAAGAGAAGAAAGTACCTGTAAAAGAGGTTGAAGCTGAAAAAACAGAAGATGCGAGTGCCGAGCCAACTGAAGAAACGTTAAAGACACAATATAAAAAACTTTCAGGCCCAAAAATCGCAGGTGATAAAATTGATTTATCTCAATTTAATAAACCAAAGAAGAAAAAGGAAGAGAAGAAGACAGATACAGATTCTGATAATAAAAAGAAAAGACGCCGAATTAGTAAAGGTCCTGCTGCTGGTGGCGATAATAGAGGAGGTAATCGTGGAGGTAATCAAAGAGGTGGCTTTAAAGGCAAATCTCAAGCTGGTAAACGAACATCTACTGTAAAAGCAGAACCAAGTGCAGAAGACGTACAAAAACAAGTCCGTGAAACCTTAGAGAAACTTCAAGGAAAATCGAGTAAAGGAAAAGGCGCTAAATATCGAAGAGAGAAGAGAGAACAACATAGAGAACAGTCTGAAATTGATCAACAAATAGAAGCTGCAGAAAGCAAAATTCTAAAAGTGACAGAATTTGTAACGGCTAATGAAGTAGCGACCATGATGAATGTTTCGGTTACCGAAATTATTTCGGCATGTATGTCGCTCGGGATGATGGTGACCATGAACCAGCGTTTAGATGCTGAAACCTTATCTGTAGTTGCAGATGAATTTGGCTATAAAGTTGATTTTGTTACTGCTGATATTGAAGAGTCGATTGAGGAAGTAGTAGATAAGCCAGAAGATCTAGTAACACGAGCGCCAATTGTAACTGTAATGGGTCACGTTGATCATGGTAAAACTTCTTTACTGGATTATATTCGTAAAGAAAATGTAATAGCCGGAGAATCAGGTGGAATTACACAACATATTGGAGCTTATGGCGTTCAATTAGAAGGCGGACAAAAAATAGCATTCTTAGATACACCAGGTCACGAGGCCTTTACCGCAATGCGCGCGCGTGGTGCTCAAGTCACCGATTTAGCAATTATTGTAGTTGCTGCTGATGATTCAATCATGCCGCAAACGAAAGAGGCAATTGCTCATGCTCAAGCAGCAGAAGTGCCGATTATTTTTGCAATTAATAAAATTGATAAGGTTGGAGCAAATCCTGAAAAAGTAAAAGAAGGATTAGCACAAATGAACTTATTGGTTGAAGATTGGGGTGGAAAAATTCAATCTCATGATATTTCAGCTAAAAATGGAACAGGTATCAAAGAATTATTGGAAAAAGTATTGCTAGAAGCCGAGTTATTAGAGCTTAAAGCTAATCCAAATAAAAATGCATCAGGCACGGTTGTAGAAGCCTTCTTAGATAAAGGTCGTGGATATGTTTCAACGATTTTAGTACAAGCCGGAACATTAAAAGTTGGAGATTACGTACTCGCAGGCAAAAACAGTGGTAAAGTGAAAGCCATGCATGATGAACGTGGAAATGAAGTGGAAGCTGCAGGGCCTTCAACACCTGTATCTATATTAGGGTTGGATGGAGCACCTCAAGCGGGTGATAAATTCAATGTCTTTGAAGATGAACGTGAAGCCAAACAAATCGCAGCAAAGCGAACACAGTTACAACGTGAGCAATCGGTGAGAACACAACGTCATATTACACTAGATGAAATTGGACGTCGAATTGCACTCGGAGATTTCCAAGAATTAAATATCATCCTTAAAGGTGATGTGGATGGTTCTGTGGAAGCTTTAACAGATTCATTCCAAAAACTATCCACTGAAGAAATACAAGTTAATATCATACATAAAGGTGTTGGTGCCATTACAGAAAGTGATGTGTTATTGGCAACTGCTTCTGATGCAATTATTATTGGATTTAACGTGAGACCAATGGGTAATGCGCGTCAAATTGCTGATAAAGAAGAAATTGATATCAGAATGTACTCAATAATTTACGATGCTATTAATGATCTTAAAGACGCAATGGAAGGGATGTTATCTCCGGAGCTAAAAGAAGAAATTACTGGTACTGCTGAAATTAGAGAAACTTTCAAGATTTCTAAAATTGGAACAATTGCAGGTTGTATGGTGACTACTGGTAAAATATATAGAAATTCAGGAATCCGTCTTATTAGAGATGGCGTTGTAATTCATACCGGAGAGTTAACTTCATTAAAGCGTTTCAAAGATGATGCTAAAGAAGTTGCGAAAGGATACGATTGTGGTATTCAATTGAAAAACTATAACGATATTCAAATTGATGATGTTATTGAAGCCTTCCAAGAAGTTGAAGTTAAAAAGAAACTGAAATAAAAGGTTACATATGATATAAAAAAAGCGACTACATGTAGTCGCTTTTTTTATGTCATCATTTAATAAGAATTAGTCGTCCTTCTTAGGTTCAAAAACCATCGCTTTAGAAAACTTCTTTTTTATTTTCAATAAAGCAATATCTGCTTCTAAGCGTGTGCTAAAATTCCCAACCCATACTTTATAATTTGGAGTTTCATAGACCAATTCAGAAGGCCACTGTGAGAAAGCACTCTGAAACGTCTCTCGCAAACTTATAGCTTCCGAGCGTGAACCAAAATCTAACTGAATTTTATAGAGATCCACCGTTTTAACATCTTTTTTATATTCCAATAATTTGGTGATGTCGTTGTCTTGATCAATTGTTACGGTTCCTTCTTGAGATAGAGCCAAGTTAGCCATGCCGAAAAACGCAAGGAATAATATGGTGATTTTTAGCTTATTAATTTTCATATATTTTGAAATTTGATACAAAGAAAACGTTTTTTTTTAAGTGTTGTTTCCTTAGTGATAAATAATAACTAATTTCACCTCTAAAATATTATTTAGAATCCGTATAAATTAGCAATTAACACATATGTAACATTTATAAAACGGACTATAAGTATTATTTTTGCCTGAGATTTTACAAACGTTTTTTTCAATAGTATTAATGAAAAAATCATACCAAAGTTTAGAAGATAATTCAACTAACAATATGATACAGGTGATTTACCGTCAATTAGCCTCAAAGATTCCTTACTTAGGACTGGTTATTTTACTTACGTTTTCCACTTCACTCACTGCTCAAGAGGGCGATCCTGCAAAAGGAAAAACTTTATACAATACAAACTGTGCTGCTTGTCATCAACTCGATAGAAAAATGACAGGTCCAGCATTACGTAATGTTGAAGCGCGTCTTTCTGAAGAACAAGGTTTAGATAGAGAGTGGTTAAACAAATGGATTCGCAACAGTGCTGGATTAGTTAAATCTGGTGATGCCTATGCAAACCAAATTTACAATGAGTACAATGGCGTTGCCATGACTGCTTTTCCACAATTGTCAGATCAAGATATTACAGATATTTTAGCTTATACTGCTGCTGAACCGCCAAAGAAGGAAGAAGTTGTAGTTGTAGCGGGCAAGGGCTCATCTGAAGAAGGTATTTCAAGTAAAATCATCTTAGGAGCACTAGCTATACTATTTGCACTGCTAGCAATTGCCTTAGTCTTAGTAAGACAAACTTTAAATCGTTTTGCTGAGGAAAAAGGTGTTACAGCAGTTGAAAAAGATAAAGGGTTGCCAATCTGGAAAGCTTTTGTACAAAATCAATTCTTGGTATTGGTCTCTGTGATTTTCTTACTATTGGCCAGTGCGTATTTTGTTTACGGATACCTATCTCAAATAGGTGTAGATCAAGGCTATGAGCCAGTGCAGCCTATTCATTATTCACATAGAATTCATGCCGGAGAAAATGGTATCGATTGTAAATACTGTCACTCTTCTGCAAGAGTAAGTAAGCATTCAGGTATTCCGTCATTAAATATTTGTATGAACTGTCATAAGTCTATTTATCAAGTAGCTGAAGTGACCCAACAAGAAGGTATTGAAGAATATGGCGTTGATTATAATGCTGAAATTCAAAAATTATACAAAGCGGTAGGATGGGATGAAGATGAGCAGCAATATACTGGAGAAACACAGCCAGTAAAATGGGTAAGAATTCATAATTTGCCAGACTTTGCTTACTTTAATCACTCTCAACATGTTTCTGTTGCTGGTGTGCAATGTCAAACATGTCACGGACCAGTAGAAGAAATGGAAGTGATGTATCAACATGCTCCGTTAACAATGGGATGGTGTATTAACTGTCACAGAGAAACAAATGTAAAAGTTGAAGATAATGCGTATTACACAAAAATACACGAGCAATTATCTAAGAAATATGGTGTAGACAAACTCACAGCCGCTCAAATGGGTGGTCTGGAATGTGGTAAGTGTCACTACTAATAACAATTAATAAGAAGTAATTCATTTATATAATATGTCATCAAACAAGAAATACTGGAAAAGTGTTGAAGAGCTAAACGAAAACAGCTCTATTGTTGAGACGCTCAAGCAAAACGAATTTGTGGAAGAGATTCCAGCAAGTGAGTTTTTAGGAGATAAAGAATCTTTAGAGTCTTCATCTACTACGCGTCGTGACTTTTTAAAGTATGTTGGTTTCAGTACAGCAGCTGCATCATTAGCCGCTTGTGAAGGACCTGTAATTAAATCTATTCCTTATGTAGTGCAACCAGAATCAATTATTCCTGGTGTGGCTAACTACTATGCAACTACGATTGCTAATGGTTTTGATTTTGCAAGTGTTTTAATAAAAACACGTGAAGGTCGTCCAATTAAAATTGAAAACAACAACTTAGCAAAAACACATAACGGTGCTAATGCAAGAGTTAACGCTTCTGTTTTAGATTTATACGATAGTTTAAGAGTCAAAGGTGCTATGAAAGGCGGAAACGACATTTTATGGTCGTCTTTTGATGAAGAAACTTCAAAAACCTTAACAGGCCTGAGTGCTGCTGGTAAGGAAATCGTATTGTTAACGCAAACTTATGCAAGCCCATCAACTTCAAAGTTAATTTCAGAGTTTAAAGAGAAATTCGGAAATGTACGTCATGTAGTTTATGATGCAGTTTCAGAATCACCAGCCTTAGATGCCTTTCAAGCGATGTATGGTACTAGAGCGTTGGCAAATTATGATTTTTCGAAAGCTACGACCATTGTCTCTGTTGGTGCAGATTTCTTAGGGGATTGGCAAGGCGGTGGATTTGATTCAGGATATGCTAAAGGACGTGTGCCAAAAGAAGGCAAAATGTCGCGCCATATTCAGTTTGAATCAAATATGTCTCTTACTGGAGCTAATGCAGATAAACGTGTACCGTTGACTCCAAGTCAGCAAAAACAAGTATTAGCAAAATTATATAGTTTAGTAGTTGGAGGATCTGTTTCAACAGATTTACCACAAAATATAAATGATGCGGTTCAAAAAGCAGCATCAGAATTAAAGAGAGCAGGAAGTACTGGTGTTATTGTAACTGGTATACAAGATGTTAATGCCCAAACAGTAGTATTAGCTATTAATAAAGCTCTAGGAAGTAAAGTGTGTGATTCGTCTACTCCTATTTTAACAAGACAAGGAAATAATAAAGCAGTTGCTCAATTAGTAACTGATATGAAAGCAGGACGTATTGGAGGTATCATAATGAGTGGTGTTAACCCAATGTATTCGCTTCCAAATGCAGCTGAATTTGCCGAAGGTTTAAAGAAAACGGAATTGTCAATTGCGTTTTCGATGAAAGTTGACGAAACATCTTCAATGACCCAATATATAGCAGCAACTCCACATTATCTTGAATCTTGGGGAGATGTTGAACTTAAAAAAGGACATTACAGTTTAATGCAACCGACAATTCGTCCGTTGTTTGATACTCGTCAATTTCAAGAAGCTTTATTAAAGTGGACTGGTAATGATATGAGTTACCGTGAATACATTAAAGAGACTTGGGGAACAGGAATTTTAACAGATTCTTCATTTAACCAAGCCTTACAAGATGGTGTTTATGTAGGTTCAATTGCTACAGAAACTGAAGATACAGCAGATGCTGTGACAGAATCTGAAGGCTCAGAATCTGCAGCACCTGCCTCAAGCGCAGGAGCAGCGGCAAGAGCTATAGCATCTTCTGCGAAATCAGAAGGGATGGAGTTACAACTCTATACAAAAACTGGAATGGGTGATGGGCAGCAAGCTAATAACCCTTGGTTGCAAGAATTCCCTGATCCTATAACAAGAACATCTTGGGATAACTACCTAATGGTTTCTGCTAGTGATGCTAAGTCTTTAAACTTAGTCAATGAGTATGACGCTACAGGCGCATTAAATGGCAGCTATGCTGATGTTACAGTCAATGGTGTTACCGTAAAGAATGTACCAGTCATCATTCAGCCAGGTCAGGCTAAGGGGTCTGTCGGATTAGCTTTAGGTTATGGTAGAACAGCTGAAGGTTTAAAAGACGACATGAAGACAGGTGTTAATGCATACGCATTATACCAGAACTTTGATACGATTCAAAGCGTATCAGTCAGCAAAGCATCTGGAATGCATAAATTTGCATGTGTTCAGCTGCAAAATACGTTAATGGGTCGTGGAGATATCATTAAAGAAACAACATTAGAGATTTTCAATACGAAAAATAAAGAGTACTGGAATCCGGTTCCGAAGGTGTCATTAAACCATGAGGAAACACCAGTAACATCTCCTGAGGTTGATTTATGGGAGGAATTTGATCGTTCTATAGGCCATCATTTCAATCTAGCTATTGATCTTAACTCTTGTACAGGATGTGGAGCATGTGTTATTGCATGTCACGCAGAAAATAATGTTCCTGTTGTTGGTAAAGAAGAAATTAGACGTAGTCGTGATATGCATTGGTTACGTATTGATAGATATTACTCTTCGGAAGAAACATTTACTGAAGATAATACAAAGAAAGATGAGTTCTCTGGACTTTGGGGAGACCAAGGTTCATTAGGAGGATTTGGTGAATTAGAGAATGCATCTGATAATCCGCAAGTTGCATTTCAACCAGTAATGTGTCAGCATTGTAATCATGCGCCTTGTGAAACAGTTTGTCCTGTGGCGGCAACTTCACATGGTCGACAAGGTCAAAACCATATGGCTTATAACCGTTGTGTTGGAACACGTTATTGTGCAAATAACTGTCCTTATAAAGTACGTCGTTTCAACTGGTTCCTATATAACAAAAATGACGAGTTTGATTACCATATGAATGATGATTTAGGTCGTATGGTGCTAAACCCAGACGTAACAGTACGTTCTCGTGGTGTGATGGAAAAATGTTCTATGTGTATACAAATGACACAGAAGACAATTCTTGATGCAAAACGTGACGGACGAGTGATTAAAGATGGAGAATTCCAAACAGCTTGTTCTGCAGCATGTAGTAGCGGTGCAATCAAATTTGGAGACATTAATGATCATGATAGTGAAGTTGCAAAACTAAAAGAAGATGATCGTATGTATCACTTATTAGAAAGTGTCGGTACTAAGCCAAATGTTCAGTATCATACGAAAGTGAGAAATACAAAAGAAGCATAAAAATTAATTAAGAAACAATTATAATAGATTATGGCGTCTCATTACGAAGCACCTATTAGAAGACCCTTAGTTACAGGAGAAAAATCATATCACGATGTATCGGTGGATGTGGCAGCGCCTGTTGAAGGAAAAGCAAACAAAGCTTGGTGGATTGTATTTTCAATCGCACTTGTCGCATTCCTTTGGGGAATAGGGTGTATTATCTATACGATTTCTACAGGTATTGGAACTTGGGGTTTGAACAAAACCGTTGGTTGGGCTTGGGATATTACTAACTTCGTTTGGTGGGTTGGTATTGGTCACGCAGGAACTTTAATTTCTGCTGTACTTTTACTCTTCCGTCAAAAATGGAGAATGGCAATTAACCGTTCTGCAGAAGCAATGACAATTTTCTCTGTAATCCAAGCAGGTTTATTCCCAATCATTCACATGGGAAGACCATGGTTGGCTTATTGGGTTTTGCCTATTCCAAATCAATTTGGTTCCTTGTGGGTAAACTTTAATTCACCTTTACTTTGGGATGTATTTGCAATCTCAACTTATTTATCAGTGTCACTTGTATTCTGGTGGACTGGGTTGTTACCAGATTTTGCGATGATTCGCGATAGAGCAGTAAGACCTTTTCAAAAGAAAATATATTCGTTATTGAGTTTTGGATGGTCAGGACGCGCAAAGGATTGGCAACGTTTTGAAGAAGTCTCATTAGTACTTGCAGGTTTAGCAACGCCACTTGTACTTTCGGTACACACTATTGTATCTTTTGACTTCGCTACCTCAGTGATACCAGGTTGGCATACTACGATTTTCCCTCCATACTTCGTTGCTGGAGCTATTTTCTCAGGGTTTGCAATGGTAAACACACTTTTGATTATCATGAGAAAGGTATGTAATTTAGAAGATTATATTACCGTACAACATATTGAGTTAATGAATATTGTCATTATGATTACGGGTTCAATCGTTGGTGTGGCATATATCACCGAACTATTCATCGCTTGGTATTCAGGAGTAGAATATGAACAATACGCATTCTTAAATAGGGCAACAGGACCTTATGCATGGGCCTACTGGATGATGATGTCATGTAACGTATTCTCTCCGCAGTTTATGTGGTTTAAAAAGCTTAGAACAAGTATCATGTTCTCGTTCTTTATATCAATTGTGGTAAATGTAGGAATGTGGTTTGAGCGTTTCGTAATTATTGTGACATCATTACACCGAGATTACTTACCATCATCTTGGACAATGTTCTCTCCTACTTTTGTAGATATTGGGATTTTCATAGGAACCATAGGATTCTTTTTTGTATTATTCTTACTATATGCTAGAACGTTCCCGGTGATTGCCCAAGCAGAAGTAAAAACGATTTTAAAATCTTCAGGTGAACGTTACAAGAAAATTAGAGAACGTGGAGATAGTTTAGTTGGTACCGGTTCTGACCAAAGAACATCGGGTGTTCCGGCGGCAATAACAAAAAGTAGTTCAGAAGCACCTTCTATTGATGATAATTCGGCAAAAGTAAATGATTTATTAGGTAGTATTGGAGCCTTTGATTCAAAAACCCAAACTGCAGATGACTTGAAACAAATAAATGGTATCGGTCCAAAAATGGAAGAAGTACTGAATAGTATTGGTATTTATACATTTGTCCAAGTGAGTAAAATGACAAAAAGAGAATATGACTTGTTAGATGCTATTACAGGTTCCTTCCCAGGAAGAGCTGAACGTGATGATTGGTCAGGACAAGCTAAAAAATTAATAAACTAAAAATAGTACATGGAAGCTTCAAAAGTAATTCACGCTATTTACACTGATGACGATGTTCTTATGGCTGCCGTAAAAAAGGTAAAGTCTGCGCATCATCATATAGAAGAAATTTATACGCCTTTTCCAGTACATGGACTAGACAAGGCAATGGGTTTAGCTCCAACGAGAATTGCAATCACGTCGTTTATGTATGGTTGCGTTGGTCTAGCTGTTGCTATTGTGATGATGAATTTTATTATGATTCAAGATTGGCCCCAAGATATAGGTGGTAAACCAAGTTTTAGTTATATCGAAAACATGCCTGCATTCGTACCGATAATGTTCGAACTTACAGTATTTTTTGCAGCTCACCTTATGGTTATTACCTTTTACTTGAGAAGTAGAATGTGGCCATTCAAGAAAGCAGAGAATCCAGACCCAAGAACAACTGATGACCATTTTCTAATGGAAATCTCTGTTCATAACAACGAAAAAGAACTCTCAGACTTGTTAAAAGAAACAGGAGCTGTCGAGATAAATTTAATTGATAAAGCGCATTAACTTATACAGATGAAAAGCTTATTTAAAATAATAGTAGTATTAATGGTGTTTGCGAGTGTTGTTGCTTGTCAAAAGAACTCAAGACCAAATTACCAGTATATGCCGAATATGTACGAACCAGTGAGTTACGAAGCCTATCAGGAGTCTGATGCTTTTCCCGGAGGTGTAGAAGCACAGTTACCGGCTGAAGGAACCATTCCTAGAGGAGGTCATATGCCTTTTGAATATGAAAATACAAACGATGGTTACAATTCTGCAAAAGCCAATTTAGTGAGCCCTTTAGATTCAATACAAATTGATGATGCAAGAGCAAAAGAATTATATGATGTGTATTGCGGAATTTGCCACGGGAATAAGGGGAAAGGACAAGGTAAATTGGTTAAAAGAGAAAAAATACTAGGTGTGCCAAGCTATGACGATGCCGGTCGCGCCATAACCGCTGGAAGTATTTATCATGTTATTTATTACGGTAAGAATGCAATGGGCTCATATGCTAATCAATTGAATGAAGAAGAGCGTTGGCAAGTAGTCGATTACGTACTTAAGTTAAAAGCAGACCTAGAAAAATAAGATAGTTAAAGATTTAGAATAGAGATATGTATACAATTTCAAATCGATTAAAAATGGCATCTATAATCCTAATGATCCTCGGAGCATTAGGTGTTAGTTATGGCTTTTGGGATTCGCATCAATATAAAACTGAAGAGGATGTCAAAGTATTGCTTGCTGCTGAACACGACGGTCACGGAGAAGCACATTCCTCTGAAGGTCATGCGGAAGAATCACATGTTGAAGAAGCATCACATGTAGATGCCCATGGCGATGAAGCTCATGCCGAGGAGGGCCATAAAATGAGCCATGAAGAGCATGTTTTGCATCAAATACACAACAGACCTTGGTCAGCATTGTACGTAGCTGCCTTTTTCTTCTTTATGATCGCGCTGGGAGTTTTAGCATTCTATGCAATACAGTTTGCTGCACAGGCAGGTTGGTCTCCAGTATTATTTAGAGTCATGGAAGCAATTACAGCTTATGTACTACCTGGAGCATTAATAGTATTAGGTATTGCTGTTGCTTCAGGAACAATAGGACACTATAACATATTCATTTGGATGGATCCAGATATGGTAGACCCTACAAGTGATAAATATGATGCACTAGTAGCGGGTAAATCAGGATTCTTAAATTTGAAGGGATTTATCATAAGAGGTTTAATTTTTATTGCAGGTTGGTCACTTTATAGACATTTTGCACGTAAGTTTTCAATTGCTCAAGATAATGCAGACGATAATAAAAACTTTAAAAAATCATTTAGAATTGCTGCAGGGTTCTTAGTATTTTATATTTATACTGAATCTATGATGTCATGGGATTGGATTATGAGTGTAGACCCACACTGGTTCTCAACACTATTTGGATGGTATGTTTTCGCATCAATGTTTGTAAGTGGAATTACTGTAATAGCAATGTTGACCATGTATTTAAAGTCTAGAGGTCATCTGCCTTTTGTTAATGATAGTCACTTACATGATTTAGCAAAATTCATGTTTGGTATAAGTATCTTCTGGACGTACTTATGGTTCTCACAATTTATGCTCATTTGGTATTCAAATATTCCAGAAGAAGTCACATACTTTGTAACACGATTCCAAGATTATCAATTGCCATTCTTGGGTATGGTAGTAATGAATTTTGTATTCCCACTATTAATATTAATGAATAGCGATTATAAACGTATTCCATGGTTTGTAGTAATGGCAGGTATTGTAATTTTATGCGGACATTATATCGACGTGTTTAATATGATTATGCCGGCTACAGTTGGAGATAGATGGTTCATTGGGATTCCAGAAATAGGTTCAATACTGCTTTTCGCAGGATTATTCATATTTATTGTGTTTACAGCGTTAACCAAAGCACCTTTATTAGCTAAACGTAATCCGTTCATAAAAGAAAGTGAACATTTCCATTATTAATAAAATATATAAAGAACAGAAACGACAATGACTGCTTTTTTAACACTTATAATAGTACTTTTCATAGCTGTTGCGATATGGCAAATGGTTAAGATCTTTGATTTAGCGCAAGTTGGGGCATCTAATAGTCAAGTAGCGAATGATAAAGACAATAGATTAAATGGTTATTTGATGATGGGATTCTTAATCTTCATTTATGCCATAACCATTGCTAGTTTTTGGTACTTAGGAGATTTGCCCTTAGTATCCAATGCGGCTTCAGAACACGGTAAAGATGTTGATAATTTAATGATCATTTCGATGGTGGTTATTTTTATCGTTCAAACTGTTACTCAGTTTTTACTGCACTATTTTGCTTTTAAATACAAAGGAGAAAAAGGTCGTAAAGCACTGTTCTATGCAGATAATAATACCTTAGAAGCGATTTGGACATTCATTCCTGTAATCGTTCTAGCAGGTTTAATTATTTATGGATTGTTTACCTGGACCAGTATCATGAATGTGGATGAAAGCGAAGATCCTTTAGTGATTGAATTATATGCACAGCAATTTAACTGGAAGGCCCGATATGCCGGAGAAGACAATACTTTAGGGATGGCTAATGTAAGATTAATTGATATTGATCGCGCAAATATCTTGGGAGTAGACGAGTCTGATCCTAATTCACAAGATGATATTATTACAACAGAATTACATTTACCAGTAAACAGACCTGTATTATTTAAAATGCGCTCACAAGATGTGTTGCATTCAGCATATATGCCTCACTTTAGAGCGCAGATGAATTGCGTCCCAGGTATGATAACTCAGTTTGGTTTCACACCAACAGTAACAACACAGGACATGCGATTAAATCCTGATATTGCCGAAAAAGTGGCAAATATTAATGCCATACGTTCTGAAAATAAAGATGAAATCGAAGCTAAAGGACAAGAATTACTATATGAATTTGATTACTTATTGCTATGTAATAAAATCTGTGGTAAATCACACTACAATATGCAAATGAAGATTATTGTAGAGACAGAAGAAGAATATAACGCTTGGATTAAAGAGCAGAAAACATTCGATAACTCTTTAACTAACTAAAAGATTTTAAAAAAAAGAAAATAGATTATGTCAGCACACGCAGATACTCACGCACACGACGACCACGGACATCATCACCATAAGGAGACTTTTGTGACTAAATATATTTTTAGTCAAGATCATAAAATGATTGCCAAGCAGTATTTAATTACTGGTGTAATTGTCATGGGAATTATTGGAATTCTAATGTCTCTAATGATGCGTCTACAAATTGCATGGCCAGAAGAGCCTAATGTGATTTTTGAGGCTTTGTTAGGAAAGTGGGCTCCAGATGGCGTTATGGGTGCAGATATTTATTTAGCACTAGTGACGATTCACGGTACTTTAATGGTGTTTTTTGTGCTAACGGCTGGTTTGAGTGGTACTTTTAGTAATTTATTAATCCCTTTACAAATAGGGGCTAGAGATATGGCTTCGGGATTCTTAAATATGATATCGTATTGGCTATTCTTTTTATCATGTGTAATTATGATATTGTCATTTTTTGTCGAGTTTGGACCTGCAGCCGCTGGATGGACTATTTATCCGCCTTTAAGCGCCTTACCTATGGCTCAAGGTGGTTCCGGAATGGGTATGACTTTATGGTTAGTCTCTATGGCAATATTCATTGCGTCCTCTTTATTAGGGTCGTTAAACTATATTGTTACCGTTATTAATTTACGAACAAAAGGAATGTCTATGACAAGACTGCCATTAACAATTTGGGCGTTCTTTGTAACCGCTATTATAGGTGTTGTTTCATTTCCAGTATTATTATCGGCAGCTTTATTATTAATCATGGATAGAAGTTTCGGAACATCGTTCTTCTTATCAGATATATTTATTCAAGGTGAAGTATTACATTATCAAGGAGGTTCTCCAGTATTATTTGAACATTTATTCTGGTTTTTAGGACATCCTGAAGTATACATTGTATTATTACCAGCCCTAGGTATTTCATCGGAAGTAATTTCAACAAATTCAAGAAAGCCAATTTTTGGTTACCGTGCCATGGTTATGTCAATTCTCGCAATTGCATTCTTATCAACGATTGTTTGGGGTCACCACATGTTCATTTCGGGAATGAATCCTTTCTTAGGATCGGTATTTACATTTACAACCTTATTGATTGCGATTCCATCCGCAGTAAAAGCGTTTAACTATATAACCACACTCTGGAAGGGTAACCTTCAGATGAATCCAGCAATGTTATTCTCTATTGGATTAGTATCTACATTCATCACAGGTGGTTTAACAGGAATTATTTTAGGAGATAGTGCTCTAGATATTAATGTTCATGATACGTACTTTGTAGTAGCGCATTTCCACTTGGTAATGGGTATTTCTGCACTTTATGGTGTGTTTGCGGGTATATATCACTGGTTTCCAAAGATGTTTGGCCGTATGTTAAACAAGAATTTAGGATACATACATTTTTGGGTGACGGCAATCTGTGCCTACGGTGTATTTTTCCCAATGCACTTTATAGGGATGGCTGGTCTACCTAGACGTTATTATACAAATTCTAATTTCCCATTATTTGATGACACTGCTAATGCTAACGTCGTGATTACAATGTTTGCCCTAGTTGGTGGTGCAGTACAGTTAGTGTTCTTGTACAATTTTATAAGTAGTATTTTCTTCGGAAAGAAAGCAGAGCAAAACCCATGGCGTTCAAATACATTAGAATGGACAGCTCCAGTTGAGCATATCCACGGAAACTGGCCGGGAGAAATCCCTCATGTTCACCGCTGGCCTTATGATTACAGTAAGCCCGGACACGATGAAGATTTTGTTCCGCAAAACGTTCCTTTAAAAGATGGAGAAGAAGAACTACAACATTAACATTTATATATAGTATATTATTAGAAAGCCTTTCGTAATTATCGAAAGGCTTTTTGTTTATATTTGTGTAACATGAATGAAAATCTAGATCCAACAGACGAACATTTTTCTCCCGAAGAAATAGAAGTAGAAAAAAAACTTAGACCCTTATCCTTTGATGATTTTACGGGTCAGGATCAGGTTTTAGAAAATTTACAGATTTTTGTCCAAGCAGCGAATGGTAGAGATGAAGCATTAGATCACACCTTGTTTCATGGCCCTCCTGGTTTAGGAAAAACAACACTAGCGCATATATTAGCAAGCGAACTCAATGTAGGCATTAAAGTCACATCTGGCCCTGTTCTAGATAAACCAGGGGACTTAGCTGGTTTGTTGACTAATTTAGATGAAAGAGACGTTCTTTTTATTGATGAAATACATCGATTAAGTCCAATCGTTGAGGAGTATTTATATTCTGCTATGGAAGACTATAAGATTGATATTATGATCGAGTCTGGACCAAACGCAAGGACAGTACAAATTAACTTAAATCCGTTCACCCTTATTGGAGCAACAACACGCTCCGGACTTTTAACCTCGCCAATGCGTGCTCGTTTCGGCATTCAAAGTCGACTTCAATATTATAACACTGAATTATTAACTACCATTGTGCAACGTAGTGCTTCAATTTTAAATGTACCTATGACCATGGAGGCTGCGGTAGAAATTGCGGGAAGAAGTCGTGGGACTCCAAGAATTGCAAATGCCTTATTGCGAAGAGTTAGAGATTTTGCTCAAATTAAAAGCAATGGCAATATTGAGATTAAAATCGCCAAATTTGCTTTAGCAGCACTTAATGTTGATGCACATGGTCTGGATGAAATGGACAATAAAATTTTGGAAACCATAATTGACAAGTTTAAAGGTGGCCCCGTAGGTATTACGACCTTAGCAACAGCTGTTAGTGAAAGTGCTGAAACTATTGAAGAGGTCTATGAGCCATTTTTAATTCAACAAGGCTTTATTATGCGCACGCCACGAGGCAGAGAAGTGACTGAATTAGCTTATAAACACCGCGGAAAAATTAAAGGGACTATTCAAGGAGGGTTATTTTAAAAATAGCCACTGAATTCTGTACTTGTTTCAGAATGACATCATACCATTATAGGAAATAGATTTAATGCATACACCCAGAGAAATACCTGCAGTTCCTTTATCACGATTTTTGAAGCACTCATTAGAGATTCTTAAAAACCCATTACCCTTTCATCATCAAAATTTTATTGAAAAGGGAGATATATTTAAACTCAAAATCGGATTTAAGACGAATATCTTTTTTTGCAGAGATGCTGCGTTTATGGAGTATGTTCTCCAAAAGAACCATAAAAACTTTGTTAAATCTAAAATTCAAACAGAAGATTTAGTGAAGTATGTCGGTAAAGGTTTGCTGACTTCTGAAGGAGATCACTGGAAAAAACAACGAAAACTTATACAGCCCGCTTTTCACAAAAAACAGTTACAACATTTATTGGAATCCATAAAAAATGCAATTCTTTCTGAATATGATTGCATAAAACCAAATGTCGTTATAGATATTTTTCCTATACTCAATGACCTCGCATTTCAAACGGTTGTAAAATCCTTATTTAGCAGTGCAGCAGATCAAAAGGATATTAATCGACTCCAATATATAACAGAGACGGCTCAAAAAATGCTAGTTAGAGAATTACGCCAACCCTATCTTGGATGGTGGTTCAAAGCCAGTGGTGAAATTGAAAAACACCTTAAACTGACAAGTGAAGCCAGAGAAATATTAAGGCGTATAGTTAATGAAAGAAGAACATCTCATACCAAAGAAAATGACCTTTTAGATATGCTCCTTGACGCAAGATATGATGATGGTACAGCAATGGATGAAGAACAACTTATTGATGAAATTTTAATCCTATTTACGGCAGGTCATGAAACCACATCTAATGCGCTTACCTTTACATGTCAATTGTTAGCACTTCATCCCGAGTGGCAGGAAAAGATTAAAACAGAGGCAACAAAACTAAAAGCAGACAAGGCAGACTTGATGGCAACGGTTATGCATTCAAAAGTTTGTCAGCAAGTCCTGGAAGAAGCCATGCGTCTATATCCACCAGCATATTTTATTGATAGGGTCAATATTTCAGCTGATGATTTCAATGGAATGCATTTTGAAGCCGGTTCGAATCTTTTGTTTTCCGTTTATGAAATTCATCGTCATCCGGAATTATGGAACGAACCTGAAGCCTTTTTGCCAGAACGTTTTATTGAAGGTGGCCGAAAATATTCATCGCAGTATTTTCCATTTGGTGCCGGACCGCGAAAATGTATTGGTAATAATTTTGCAATGTTTGAAATGATTATAGCCATAACTGAATTGGTACACCAGTTTAAGATAGAACCTGATTTTGAGGCTATTGAAATTACACCTCTAATTACATTAAAGCCTAAAAATGCCTTCTTAAAGTTTATACCAAGGGCTCATAATTAACTAATAGCAATACTGTTCGTCTTGTTTTTTAAGCGACTTAACGCTAAGCGCTTATTGAAATCCTATAAAATGGAACTTTAATCTATTTTTTTAAAAAATTAATAAAATTATTTCTACATTTCAGTCCTAACAATACCCAATCAAAATGAACCAGTCAAAATTATTATCAATATTATCAGTAGTGCTATTAGCATTTGTTACGTCCTGTTCTTCAGATGACAATTATGTGCAGATACCCGCAGAAAGCTTTCTAGAGCAGCGATTAGTTGATCTTTATGGAGCTAAGGAAGCACTTGTTTTACCCTATTCTAACGAATTTAATTTGATTCCAAGTGATGTTAATAATCCTATTACAGAGGCAAAAGTTACTTTAGGAAAATTTCTATTTCATGAAACTGGACTTGCCAAAAACCCGAATATGGAAGAAAGTATGAATACCTATTCTTGTGCCAGTTGTCATCATGCTTCAGCTGGATTTCAAAGTGGGATTAAACAAGGTATAGGAGAAGGGGGTGAAGGATTTGGTATTTTTGGAGAAAGTCGTCATAAAAATGCAATGTATCTGGATGAAGATCTAGACATACAACCTATTAGAAGCCCAACCATACTCAATGCAGCATACCAAGAAGTGATGTTGTGGAATGGTCAGTTTGGAGCATCTGGGATAAATCAAGGTACCGAAGCAAATTGGACCACGGGAACTCCGAAAGAAACTAATAATTTAGGATTTGAAGGTGTAGAGACACAAGCGATTGCAGGATTGAATGTGCATCGTTTACTTATAGATGAAGATTTCATTTTCAGTACAACATATAAAGATATGTTTGATGCTGCGTTTCCCAATGTAGCGCCTGCCGAACGTTATACAAGAGTTAATGCTGGTTTAGCTATAGCGGCTTACGAAAGAACAGTATTACCTAATCAAGCACCATTTCAGCAATGGTTGAGAGGTGATGAATCTGCTTTAAATGAAGATGAAACTAAAGGAGCTATATTATTCTATGGGAAAGCCAACTGTTATGCTTGTCATTCAGGACCTGGATTAAATGGTATGGATTTCTATGCTTTAGGAATGAAAGACCTTGAAGGGCCAGACGTCATTAATGGCGTTGATGATGCCACAAAAAGAGGTCGAGGTGGTTTTACTGGAAATTCTGAAGATGATTACAAGTTTAAGACACCTCAGTTATATAATCTAAAAGATGTGTCGTTTTTTGGACATGGCGGAAGTCTTACGACTGTAAAAGATGTTGTGGATTATAAAAACGAGGGTATTCAAGAAAATATGAATGTGCCTTCTGCGGCATTATCACCGCTTTTTACACCATTAAATTTAACTGAGGAAGAAGTAGATTATATTGTACTATTTTTAGAAAATGCCTTGTATGATAATAATCTGCAACGTTATGAACCATTAGACTTACCCTCTGGAAATTGTTTTCCTAATGCAGATGAACAATCTTCTATAGATATGGGATGTGATTAATTTATAAAACGAATCCAGTTTTTAAGCATTGTTTTCTAATCACAATGGTTTAAATTTGAGGGTGAACAAAGCCAAACATTCAGATATCATTAAAGCCGAAGCCAAACGCCTCGGTTTTTTGTCTTGTGGTATTAGTAAGGCCGAATTTTTGGAAGAAGAAGCACCGCGATTAGAGAAGTGGCTTAAGAATAATGCGCATGGCGAAATGCGATATATGGAGAACCATTTTGATAAGCGCCTTGACCCAACAATACTTGTAGAAGGTTCTAAAAGTGTCGTCTCTTTATTGCTCAATTATTATCCCGCTGAAATTCAAAACACTGAAAGTTATAAACTGTCAAAATATGCTTATGGAACCGATTACCATTTTGTAATTAAGGACAAACTGAAACAGTTATTACAGTTTATAAAGGATGAAATTGGAGACGTCCACGGCCGCGCGTTTGTAGATTCGGCGCCTGTATTAGATAAAGCTTGGGCGGCAAAGTCTGGATTAGGATGGATTGGTAAACACAGCAACCTATTGACCCAACAAATAGGATCCTTTTATTTTATTGCAGAACTTATTATCGATTTAGAGCTAGAATATGATCATGCAACAACCGATCATTGTGGTACTTGTACGGCCTGTATTGACGCTTGTCCAACACAAGCCATAACAGAACCCTATGTGGTTGATGGAAGCAAATGCATTTCGTACTTCACTATCGAATTAAAAGAGAATCTCCCTTCAGAGTTTAAAGGGCAGTTTGACGATTGGATGTTTGGTTGTGATGTGTGTCAGGATGTTTGTCCGTGGAATCGCTTTTCAAAAGCACATAACGAACCGTTGTTTAATCCGCACTCCGAAGTATTGTCAATGACCAAAAAAGATTGGGAAGAAATCACCAAAGACACGTTCAATAAGGTGTTTAAAAATAGCGCTGTAAAACGCACTAAGTTTGAAGGGTTGACCCGTAATATAAAGTTTTTAAAATAATAATAATTCTAAAAAGCTATCAGTACCTTTCTCATAAAACACGTACATTTGTTATTCGATTTGTCGTCAGGTATAATACAAATTAAATAATTTACACATCGTATATGAGCAAGCAAAGTAAGCGAAGAGAGGCCTTAATATATCACGCTAAACCAAAACCAGGAAAGATTGAAGTCATTCCAACAAAAAAATATGCGACCCAAAGAGATTTATCTTTGGCATATTCACCAGGTGTTGCAGAGCCTTGTTTAGAGATTGAAAAAGACAAAAATAATGTCTATAAGTATACAGCTAAAGGTAATTTAGTGGCTGTGATTTCAAACGGAACAGCAGTTTTAGGTCTTGGTAATATTGGACCTGAAGCCTCTAAACCTGTCATGGAAGGGAAAGGCTTACTCTTTAAAATCTTTGCGGATATTGATGTGTTCGACATTGAGGTAGATACTGAAAATGTAGATGAGTTTATTCAAACAGTCAAAATGATTGCGCCTACGTTTGGAGGTATTAATTTAGAAGATATAAAAGCACCCGAAGCTTTTGAAATTGAACGTCGCCTCAAAGAAGAATTAGATATTCCAGTAATGCATGATGATCAACATGGTACCGCAATCATATCGGCTGCGGCGCTGTTAAATGCTCTGGAACTTACTGAAAAGAAAATAGAAGATGTTAATATCGTGATTAGTGGTGCAGGAGCTGCAGCGATATCTTGTTCAAGATTGTACCAAGCTTGTGGCGCAAAGCGAGAGAATATGGTGATGCTAGATAGTAAGGGAGTTATTAGAGATGATCGAGACAATTTAACAGAGGAAAAGGCAGAATTTGCAACACATAGAAAAATTGACACATTATACGAAGCCATGAAAGATGCCGATGTGTTTATTGGTTTATCTATGGCAGATATTGTAGAGCCTGAGACGCTCATAGCAATGGCTAAAAACCCCGTGGTATTTGCCATGGCGAATCCTAATCCTGAAATTAAATATCAGTTAGCGGTTGATACGCGTGACGATATTATCATGGCAACAGGTCGAAGTGACCATCCTAATCAAGTCAATAACGTTCTTGGATTTCCATTTATATTTAGAGGCGCTTTAGATGTAAGAGCGACAAAAATCAATGAAGCGATGAAAATGGCGGCGGTTTATGCTTTAGCAAATTTAGCTAAAGAACCTGTGCCTGAGCAAGTCAATATTGCCTATGGAGAAACCCGATTAACTTTTGGACGTGATTATATCATTCCAAAACCATTCGATCCAAGACTTATTGCTGAAGTGCCACCTGCAGTAGCTAAAGCCGCTATGGAAAGTGGTGTCGCTCAAGAACCAATTGAAGATTGGGAGAAATACAAAGAAGAATTGTTGGAGCGATTAGGGTCAGACAATAAAATTGTTAGACTTATAATGAATAGGGCTAAGTTAAATCCGAAACGCGTTGTTTTTGCTGAGGCAGATCAATTAGATGTTTTAAAAGCAGCTCAGATTGTTTTTGATGAAGGCATTGCTACACCTATTTTACTTGGTCGTCGCGATATCATTCTGTCTTTAATGGAAGAGATTGAATTTGAAGCCGATTTAGAGATTATAGATCCTAAGAGCGATCATGAAACCGAACGTAAAAACAAATATGCGAAAGTATATTGGCAACAGCGAAAGCGCAATGGAGTTACTTTGTATTCTGCTGAGAAAATCATGCGTGAGCGTAATTATTTTGCCGCAATGATGGTGAACGAAGGTGATGCAGATGCAATGATTTCTGGGTATTCTAGAAGCTACCCATCGGTAGTTAAGCCAATGATGGAACTAATTGGTTTGGCTCCAGGAGCGACAAGAGTAGCAGCAACAAATATTATGATGACGCGACGCGGACCATTATTCTTGAGTGATACTGCGATAAACATTAATCCTTCTGCAAACGATTTAACAAGAATTGCCCAAATGACAGCAAGTATTGTAAAAATGTTTGGTATGGAACCTGTTATGGCCATGATTTCGTATTCAAATTTTGGTTCCTCTAAAGATCAAACAGCGACTAAAGTAAGGGAAGCAGTAAGTTACCTGCATAAAAGACATCCAGATCTTATTGTTGATGGTGAATTGCAATCTGATTTTGCACTAAACAAGGAAATGCTGCAGGATATGTTTCCATTTTCAAAATTAGCAGGACGAAAAGTAAACACCTTAATATTTCCGAATTTAGAATCTGCTAATATCACATATAAGCTACTTAAAGAACTTAATAAGAGCGACTCTATTGGGCCGATAATGATGGGGATGAGAAAACCTGTACATATCCTTCAGTTAGACGCTAGTGTTGATGAAATCGTAAATATGGCTGCCATAGCTGTTATAGACGCACAACAAAAGGAAAAAAAGGAAGCAAATAAACGTAGCGGTTTAGCATCGTAATCGCCTTTGAAATGTAAATAATTTTATTACATTTGAGTTTTTAACCCAAGTGAGTAAATGATTACGCATATTCAAGGAAGATTAGTAGAAAAGAATGCGACAGATGTTGTTATAGATTGTAATGGTGTAGGCTACCTTTTGAATATCTCGTTACACACGTATTCACAAATACCAGATGGTGAAGCGCTGAAATTATATTCGCACTTAATTGTTAGAGAGGATTCGCATACCTTGTACGGGTTTTCATCCATGGCAGAGCGTGAAATATTTCGACTTTTAATTTCGGTCAGTGGTATTGGAGCAAATACAGCACGAACAATGTTGTCTTCATTGTCCCCTCAGCAGGTAAAAGAAGGAATTGCCCATGGAGATGTGCCTTTGATTCAATCAATAAAGGGGATTGGAGCAAAAACTGCAGCTCGTGTTATTTTAGATTTAAAAGACAAAGTTCTTAAAGTATATGATATTGACGAAGTTTCTGTTAATAAAAACAATACAAACAAAGATGAAGCGTTATCTGCTTTAGAAGTTTTAGGATTTGCCAAAAAGCAGTCTGAACGTATTGTGGATAAAATTGTGTCTCAACAACCGGACGCGACAGTAGAAACAATTATCAAAGAAGCTTTAAAAAATTTATAAAATTTGATCACAACTAACTCAACTTTATTAAAATCATTATATCGCCTTTTTTTTACACTTACCTTGCTATTGGTTAGTGAATTTGGTCATTCACAGACAACACCAACTACAACTCAAGATACAACTAAAACGGGCTTTTCTTTAGGTAGAATATCAATTCCAAATCCACAAAGTATTGTATCTAAATAAACCTATGATCCAGTAACCAATCGTTATATTTATACCGAAACGGTAGGAAGATTTAATATAAACTATCCAATTATTTTAACCCCTGCCGAATATCAAAAATTAGTGTTGATGGAGCAGCAACGGATGTATTATAAGCAAAAGATTGATGCTGCTGAAGGAAAAAAAGATGGTGCTGAAGATGAACAAAAGAATTTGTTACCTGAGTTTTATATTGATTCGGGATTTTTTGAAACCTTATTTGGAGGAAACACGATTGAAGTGATACCGCAAGGCTCGGTAGAAATGGATTTGGGAATCTTATTCACCAAGCAAGATAATCCAACATTCTCACCAAGAAACCGTAGCAATTTCACCTTCGATTTTGATCAACGTATCAGTTTGAGTTTACTGGGGAAAGTTGGAACGCGTCTCCAAGTGACTGCAAATTATGATACAGAATCAACTTTTGATTTTCAAAACTTAGTTAAATTAGAATACACGCCTACCGAAGATGATATTGTTAGGAAAATAGAAGTTGGTAACGTAAATATGCCATTGAATAGTTCGTTGATTACCGGAGCTCAAAGTTTATTTGGAGTAAAAACCGAACTTCAATTTGGGAAGACCAGAGTAACCGCTATTTTTTCTGAACAACAATCACAATCACAATCTGTCACCGCACAAGGAGGTGGAACACTTGAAGAGTTTGAGTTCTTTGCTAGAGATTATGATGAAAACAGACACTACTTTTTAGCACAATATTTCCGAAATACTTATGATGAAGCTATGCTTCGTTATCCGTTTATAAATAACAATATTCAGATTACGAGAGTTGAAGTTTGGGTAACTAATAGAAGTAACCAAACAGATAATGTTAGAAATATAGTGGCATTACAAGATTTAGGAGAATTTGAAACTATTGGTTTAAATGGAGGTGTTCCACCAGGAGGATTTGTAAACCCTTCAGGCTCTCAATTTCCTGATAATGGAAATAATGCCTTTGACCCAACAAATATTGGAGGTGCTGGATCATTTTTATCGCCATCTGTTAGAGATATTACAACTGCAGAGCAAGGTATTTTGACACCTTCAAATGAAGGGTTTGATTTCGGAAAATTAGAAAATGCCAGAAAACTGCAGGAAGGAAGAGATTATGCATTAAACACACAATTAGGTTATATATCCTTAAATCAACGGCTACTCAATGATGAAATTGTTGCAGTTGCGTTCCAATATACCGTAGGTGGAGAAGTATATCAAGTTGGTGAATTTGCTAATGATGGTGTGAATTCTACAGCAACAAATAATGACGACGATAATGACGGTATTCCAAACGTTGCAGATGTTGATGTCAATAATGATGGTGTAAACGATAATGGTACAGATACTGATGGCGATGGCATCAACGACCAAACCGATTCCGATGTAGATGGCAATGGAATTATTGATAACGGTCCTGATGTAAATGCTGATGGTATCAATGACAGTTTTGTTATTGCTGAGGGCTCTACGCAGAGTTTGATTGTTAAAATGTTGAAGAGTCCTATCACCGATGTTAATCAGCCAATATGGGATTTAATGATGAAAAATATCTACGATACTGGCGCTTTTCAGTTGGATCAAGATGATTTCAGACTTAATATATTTTATACTGAGGCATCGCCTTTAAATTATATTGCACCTGTCGAAGGAACCTCTTTTCCAGTATTTAATAATAACTCGCCTTTTGATACCACCGATGATGGAGAGATCATTGATACACCGCTTATTCGACTGTTTCATTTAGATCGACTTAATTTTAATAATGATCCACAAGCAGGTGGAGATGGATTCTTTGATTTCGTGCAAGGAAAAACCATATTGGCTGAGAATGGAAAAATCATCTTTACAAAGGTGGAGCCATTTGGACGCTACCTCTTTGATATTTTGGATGATGATGGAAATCCGAACAATAATGACGCAGACTACGAATTAGAAACCTATACTAACCTGAATCAAGAAAAGTACGTTTTTGATATCCTGTATAAACAAACGAAAACAGCTGCTTTAGACGAAGCTGAAAAGAATAAATTCCAGATTAAAGGTCGCTATAAATCTTCTGGAGGTGACGGTATCCCTTTGGGAGCTTTCAACGTACCAAGAGGATCTGTGATTGTGACAGCAGGAGGGCGAACCCTTGTTGAAGGTCAAGACTACACCGTGAATTATCAAATAGGACGAGTGTTTATTATTGATGAAGCTTTAAAATCTTCAAACATTCCTATTAATGTTTCCGTAGAGAATAATGCTGTTTTTGGTCAGCAGACGCGTCGCTTTACAGGAATTAATATTGAACACCAATTCAATGAGAATTTTGTTTTAGGAGCTACTTTGTTAAACTTAAACGAGCGACCAATTACACAAAAGGCCAATTTCAATTCAGAACCAATCAATAACACTATTTTTGGATTTAATGGTAACTATTCAACTGAAGTTCCATTCTTTACAAGATTGGTGAATAAATTGCCAAATATTGATACCGATGCACCATCTAACTTATCGGTGAGAGGAGAATTTGCTTATTTAGCTCCAGGTGCTCCAAAAGGAACAGATTTCAACAATGAAGCAACCGCATATGTAGATGATTTTGAAGGCACACAAGGCGCCATTGATTTATTATCACCGCAAGCCTGGTTTTTATCCAGTAGACCGAGAACCATTAATGGTGTTTCAGAAAATGATCCAGTAAACAACCCAGGCATACAAAATGGATTTGATCGTGCACTTATGAACTGGTATACAATTGATCCTATATTTTATAGTAATCAACGCCCTAATGACATCAGTGATGATGATGTTTCAAATTTATATACACGACGTGTATTTATTGATGAAGTATTCCCTCAACAAGATATTGCTCAAGGACAGCCAACGGTGATTAATACGCTAGATCTTGTATATTACCCAACGGAAAGAGGTCCATATAACTTCCAAACTACAGGTATTAATATTGGTACAGAAACTTTGACCAATCCACAAAATAGTTGGGCAGGGATCACCAGACAAATCACGTCTACAGATTTTGAACAAGCCAATGTAGAATATATTGAATTTTGGATACAAGATCCATTTTTAGACGATGACGATTCATCTAACCAAGGAGGAAAATTATTTGTCAACCTAGGAAATATTTCAGAGGATATAATTAAGGATGGTAAAAAGCAATACGAAAATGGTCTGCCAGAAAATGGTGATGTTAGTGGCTTTACACCAACATCTTACGGTACTGTAGTTCCTAGTAATCAATCATTAATATATACCTTTTCTACAGGTGGCGCAGAACGTGCTAATCAAGATGTAGGATACGATGGTTATGATGACTTAGAGGAAACACCTACTGACAACCCAGTACTTGCGCCATTTTATAGCGCTTACCAAGGTTTGACAGATCCAGCAAAGGATAATTACACCTATTATTTGAATACGGAAGGAGATATTTTTGAACGCTACAAAAAATATAATGGTCTAGAGGGCAACTCTCCAGATGTGTTCACAGATACTAATCGTGGATCTACGCCGCAACCAGATGTGGAAGATATTAATAGAGATAACACTATGAATACAATTGACAGCTATTTTCAATATGAAATAGATGTCACACCAAGTGCTTTAAATGATAGTAACCCACAAATAAATGATATTAAAGAACGTCAAGTAACTTTGCCAAATGGAGAAACGGAGACTGTGACGTGGTATCAGTTTAGAATTCCAATAGGAGAAGGCCCGAGTAGAACAGCTATTGGCGGGATCTCCGATATTAGATCGGTGCGTTTTGCTCGTTTGTTCTTAGAGGATTTTACAGAAACAACGGTATTGCGATTTGCAACTTTAGATTTAGTAAGAAGTGATTGGAGACGTTATCGTTTAACCTTAGATGATGAGCCAAATAATGACAGTGATAATACAGAATTTAGTGTTGGAGTTGTAGGGCTTCAGGAAAATGATGGTAATTATGTCTTGCCTCCAGGAGTTGTCTTAGAACAATTAAATAATAATAACAATATCATAAGACAAAATGAACAATCACTGCAAGTGGAGGTTTGTGAGTTAGAACCTGAAGATTCTAGAGGAGTATTTAAAAATATAAATGTAGACATGCGTCAGTATAACAAACTACGTATGTTTATTCACGCTGAAGAAGGAGAAACAGGAACATTAAATGATGGTGAGTTGGTCGGATTTATAAGAATGGGTAATGATTTTACTCAGAATTATTATCAGATTGAAGTACCATTACAAGTGTCAACAGGTTTCGCATCTGCAGAAGCAGTATGGCCAGAAGCCAATGAGATCAATATTGATTTAGATATTTTAGAACAAGTCAAATCATTAGGAATTGCTAATGGAACTCTGGCAAATTTAGACCCAACATTCTACGATCTTAGTGATGGTGAATTGACAGAGGTAGGAGAATTTGATGCATATACCTTAGGACAACAAAGAGTAGCTATTATTGGTAATCCTAATTTTGGTGAAGTGAGAGTGTTGATGGTTGGAGTTAAGAATCCAGGTAATAATGGAATGAATGCTTGTGGTGAAATATGGTTTAATGAATTACGACTCGCTGATTTAGATAATGAAGGTGGTTGGGCTGCAGTAGCAGCAATGGATGCTAATTTTGCAGATTTTGCTAATGTTAGTGCAACAGGAAGAAAAAGCACCATTGGGTTTGGTTCAGTAGAACAACGTCCAAACGAACGTAGTCGTGAAGATGTAGAACAATACGACGTAGTAACTAACCTGAACTTAGGTCAACTTTTACCTAAAAAGTGGGGAATTCAACTGCCTTTTAATTATGCAGTAGGTGAGCAAATCATCACTCCTGAATATGATGAATTCTATAGAGATATAAAATTACAGACACAATTAGATAATACAACCAATCAAGATTCTATTTTAAAGGTCAATGAAAACTATACCAAACGTAAGAGTATCAATTTTATTGGTGTTAGAAAAAATAGGACTACAGATAAGACACCTAGATTTTATGATGTTGAGAATTTGACATTTAACTATAGTTATAACAAAGAAGAACGACGTGACTTTGAGATTGAACGGTCTTTAAATCAAAATGTAAGAGCAGGAGTGAATTATAACTATAGCTTCAATTCTACTCCTATAGAACCATTTAAGAAAAATGATTCATTATTTAGAGGGAAGTATTGGAAAATACTAAAAGACTTTAACTTTAATCCTGTTCCAACAAGCTTTTCTGTAAATACAGATATCATTCGTCAGTTTAATAAACAGAAGTTTAGAGAAGTAGATCTGGCAGGCGATAATATTGGATTGGAAGAGTTATTCAGAAGAAATTATAATTTCAATACGCAATACGTCATCAATTACAACTTGACCAAGGCCTTGAGTATGAATTTTACGGCTGCGAATACCAATATTGTTAGAAATTACTTTATTGATGATCAACTCAATGGCAGACAAGATCCAAATTTGGACGTGTGGGATGGATTCTTTGATTTGGGAGACCCTAATATTCAAAGTCAGCAATTGCAGTTAAATTATGAGATTCCATTGTATAAAATTCCAACCTTGAGTTTTATGCGCGCTACGTATTCTTATACTGGAGATTTTCAATGGACAAAAGGGTCTGATTTAAATCAGAATTTAAGTATTGAAAACGATGATGGATCCTTCTCAAATTATAATTTGGGGAACAGCATTCAAAATGCAAACACACATAATATTAATTCAACATTTAACCTTGAGACTTTATACAAATATGTTGGTTTAACTAAAAAGAAGACAAGATCAAAAGTAAGTCAGAGGGCTACACCTGGAGCGCTCGGTAAAGACGGTAAACCTAATGCTCCAACTAAGACCAATCCAGCTGAAAGTAAAAAAGGTGCAGGTTCTACCATCTTAAACGGAGCTATAGATTTAATCACAGCAGTGAAGCGGGTACAAATTAACTACACTGAAAATAATGGTTCCTTCTTACCGGGTTATTTACGTACACCTGGATTTATTGGAACCCTTAAGCCAACTCTCGGTTATACATTTGGAAGTCAAAGAGATATCAGACAATTGGCAGCAGAGAATGGTTGGTTGACCGTATTCCCTAACTTCAATCAACAATACAGTGAGACTACCAATAGAGTTTTAGACATTTCAGCAGATATAGAATTAATAAAAGATTTGAATATTGATTTAACAGGAGGTCGAGTGTACTCTGAAAACACAACACAAAACTTTAGGGTTGAAGATTTTATTGACGCTAACGGCAACCCAGGATCTGATGGTGTGCTAGATTATAATCCACTTATTACAAATGCCTTCGGAAACTTTAATATTTCAACTGCATTAATTAAAACAGCATTTAGTGCAAGTGATGAAACCCAGTCTGCGCCTTTTGAAGACTTTAGATCAAATCGATTAGTTGTGGCGAGACGTTTGGCGAGAAATTTTTATGGCAATGATAACTTCGCGGTAGATGGTGAGGGATACCCCTTAGGATTTGGAAAAAATAGTCAAGCCGTATTATTACCGTCGTTTTTAGCCGCTTACAAAGGGACGAGTCCAGACAAGATTAGTTTGTCCGCCTTTAGAGATATTCCAATCCCTAATTGGCAGTTAAAATATACTGGATTCATGAAAATGAAATGGTTTAAAAAGAATTTTAAACGTTTCTCAATCACACATGGATATCGTTCTAGTTATACAATTAATCAATTTAGAACTAACTTGGATTTAAATCCGCAATTACTGCAACCTGGAGTGGCTTATGAAGATCAGGATCCAGATGTTTTAGACCAATCAGGAAACTTTAAGAACCGAACAGTATTTAGTAACATTAACTTAGAAGAGCAGTTTAGTCCATTATTTAGATTAGACTTTGAAATGAAAAATTCAATTAAAATTCTTGCTGAAATGCGAAAGGACAGAATTTTATCATTGAGTTTTGATAACAATTTACTTACTGAAATACAAGGTAATGAATACATTCTAGGACTAGGTTACCGAATAAAAGATCTTCGCATTAGATCCAAATTAGCTGGACCAAGGCAAGTGATTAAAAGTGATTTAAATATGAAAGCCGATATTTCGGTTAGAAATAATAAAACCATTATTCGATATCTTGATATCGATAATAATCAAATTACTCAAGGTCAAACTGTTTGGGGGCTCAAGTATACTGCAGATTACGCCTTTACTAAGGCCTTAACAGCCATATTCTATTTTGACTACACGTTTTCCGAATTTGAAATATCAACTGCATTTCCACAAACTACAATTAGATCAGGATTTACATTGCGATACAATTTTGGAAATTAAGTAGTAAATACAGTCTAAAAAAATTACTTTTGTAGCCATACATTAATTATTTATTTACAAGATGAATATACCATCAGATTTAAAATACACCAAAGATCACGAGTGGGTCAAAATTGAAGGTGATATTGCCACGGTTGGCATAACAGATTTTGCACAAGGTGAACTCGGAGATATCGTTTATGTTGAAGTAGAAACACTCGATGAGACCTTAGATATTGAAGAAGTGTTTGGGACTGTAGAAGCAGTGAAAACAGTTTCAGATTTATTTCTGCCTTTATCTGGCGAAATTGTTGAGTTCAATGAAAATCTTGAAGACGAACCAGAAAAGGTAAATACAGATCCTTATGGTGACGGTTGGATGATTAAAATCAAAATTTCTGATGATTCAGAGATAGATAATTTGTTATCTGCTGATGATTACAAAGCTGTGGTTGGCGCTTAAAAAATGGGCTCTAGCTCTTATGGTTCTCTATGTAATTGGATTGACCATGGGGAGTTTGATGCATTTGGGTGGTATACCTAGTCTGGGATTCTCTTTTGATGATAAAATTTACCATTTTTTTGCTTACTTTTTATTTACAATACTGGTTTATAATTACTTTAAAGTAATCCAAATAAAGCGGGTTATTCTGCTTTCAGCATTGGCTGTAATTTGTTATGGCATCATTCTTGAAGTTTTACAAACTGTCTTGACATCTTACCGAACGTTTGATGTTTATGATGCACTTGCCAACGCCTTAGGAGTTAGCTGTGCATCTATAGTCTTACACATAAGAACAAATCGAAAGTTAAATTTAAATTAATAGCTTGCGTTTTTAGTAAATTATTAGTTAAATTAGCATTCCTTAAAAAATTTGAAGCACATGGAACCTAAAAAAAGTACAAAGGCAGATGTTAGCAGAAATAGTTCCCTCTATTTTGCCGTAGGTCTTGCATTAATGATGGCTTTGACTTATATGACAATAAATTATAAGTCATATGAGAAGTCAAATATTGATATTGGAAAATTAGATTTAGATGATTTAGATGAAGAAGAAATTCCAATTACACAACAAGAATTAATTCCACCTCCACCGCCACCTCCGCCTCCAGTGGTACCTGAAGAAATTGAAATTGTTGAAGATGAAAAAGAAATTGAAGAAACGGTAATTGAATCAACAGAAACAGATCAAGAAGAAGAAATTGTTGAGGTTGAAGAAATCGAAGTTGAAGAGGTTGAAGAAGATATAGAAGTTCCATTTTCTGTCATTGAAAACGTACCAATCTTTCCAGGTTGTGAAAAAGAAAAAGGCAATAATGCGAAAAAGCAATGTATGTCTGATAAAATCAGCAAGTTTGTAAATAAAAAGTTTAATACAGATTTAGCAGGCGACCTAGGGCTATCAGGAAGACAACGTATTAACGTGATTTTCAAAATAGATAAAACAGGAAACATTGTAGGGGTTCAAGCAAGAGCACCGCATCCAGGTTTAGAAAAAGAAGCGAAGCGAGTAATTAACTTACTTCCAAAAATGAAACCAGGAAAGCAGAGAGGAAAGGCTGTTACAGTACCTTATTCACTGCCAATTTTATTCCAAGTGCAAGACTAGAAAAACAGTTATTATTAGTATAATTCAAAATCCCATCTAAATTAATTAGATGGGATTTTTACTTTGGTATGCTTATTGCGATTTTTTCATAATATTAACATTTTAAATTTAAGTATTATGAAAGATTTTACAAAATCGCACAATATTGCTGATCAGAGCAATAAATTAGTGCCAAAATCACACAAGCACGATGCAAATTTACAAAAAAACACGACGTTGTATTTTCAAATCGGACTCATTATGTGTTTGTTGGCAACCTATGGTCTATTCGAAATGAAATTCGAAACCAAAAGTATGGATTCAGCATACCTTGAGCCTTTAGACTCTGATGATTATACTTACGACCCTAAAAATTATATTCCTGAGCCGGACATGCCCAAATCAAAACCTGTGAAAAAACAGGTTAAAAAGGTCATAACTCCAAAGTTTGCTATTATAGAAAACACGGACCCAATAGATCCAGTGGTTATTGATCTAACCCCAGAACCAACGAAAGAGCCAATAGATCCAAATGCTTTAGGAAAAATTGAAAAACCAGCAGATCCTGTTAACAGTAATAAACCCTTTGATCTTACAAATGTTGAAATTGTCCCAGTATATCCAGGTTGTGAAAAAATGACCACTAATAAAGATCGAATTAAATGTATGAATGAAAAGATTGGGAGACTTGTACAGCGAAAATTTGATACCGACATAGCATCCAAATACGGTTTGTCTGGCAAGCAGCGCATAACAGTTCAATTTAAGATAGATCAAAATGGAAACGTTACAGATATACTAACAAGAGCTCCACATCCAGGTCTTGAAAAAGAGGCAAATCGAGTGACGAATAAGATTCCTCAAATGCAACCTGGTTACCAAAGTAAAAAACCAGTATCTGTTATATATAATTTACCTATAGTTTTTAATGCGAATTAACATAATTACCCAGTAAAAAAAGACGGTTTAAATTTTAATTTAAACCGTCTTTTTTTATGATTTTCATTTTGAAAAAAAAAGCTATCTTTCGTCAACTAATGATGCGTTTGTTTTATGAAGAAAATCTTATTGCTTTTTGTTTTAATGTTTGTAGGTATTTGCAGGGCTCAAGAGCCTTCAAATTTTGAAAAATCACCAGTATATCCTGGTTGTGAAGCACAGCCAATTAATGAGCTCAAAGCATGTTTTAATAATAAAATCAATACCGAAATATTTAAGTCATTTAAAGTGCCTCAGGTTGTAAATGATGATAGTTACAAGGGTGAAATTAAATTGCTTTTTGAAGTCGATAAAGAAGGGCAAATCACAATCCTTTATATCGATGCAGTTTATGATGAACTAAAAGATGAAGCTAGGCGTGTATTCCAAGATTTACCTAAAGTTACTCCAGGAACCTATAATGGTAAACCTACCTTTTTTCAGTATTCATTAGGAATCAATATACCATTGGTTAATCCTGCAGAAATTCAATCAAAACAAGTTGAAGACACGTCATTAAAAATTACAAAAGGAAGTAGTCTAAATGAGGATGTTAGTAAAGAATACATCAATGTTAGCGATAGCATCATACCTTATCAGAAGTTAGAATATAGCAGTCAGTTAAATATCCCCTTTACGCACAATTATTATGCGAGATTTGATCAAGACATGAATGGATTGGGTACGAATAGTCATACCGCAGCTAAACCATTTATGTATGATGATGTGTCTCCGTATTATGATTTTAAAGCTGAAAAAGAAGCACTTATTAAAGGCAGTGATAGTTGGTGGAGTAGAAAATTATGGAATGAACATTTGGTGACTTTACAAGGCAAAGATTATTGGTTTATCGCAGATCCTGTTTTTGATTTACAGCTAGGAACCGATACTGAAGCAGATTTTAGCACAACATATAACAATACCAGAGGAATTTTTATACAAGGAGGTCTAGGCAAAAAGTTTACATTTTCAGCATCCATCTATGAGAGTCAAGGACGATTTGCACAATACTTTAACGCTTATGCAGACGCTCTTGCAGCCTCAGGAGGAGAACCTATTGTTCCAGGTCGTGGCTTATCTAAACGTTTTAAAAATGACGGATATGATTATCCAGTAGCTGAAGGGTATTTGTCTTATTCACCTGCCAAATTTATAAATATTCAGTTCGGTCACGGTAAAAACTTTATCGGTGATGGGTATCGTTCATTATTGCAAAGCGATGTTGCTAGTCCCTACCCATTTTTAAAACTAAATACAAAATTTTGGAAAATAAAATATACCAATACTTGGATGTGGCTTCGAGATGTAAGACCTGAAGTTACAGAAGATGGAGCTTTTTTAACTAAATATATGGCTAATCATTATTTGAGTTGGAACGTTTCTAAACGCTTAAACATTGGATTGTTTGAATCGGTACTTTGGACAAATGACAATAATAGAGGTTTTGATATTAACTATTTAAATCCAGTAATTTTTTATCGTGCAATAGAGTTTTCTACTGGTCAAGACGCAGGTAATGCAATCTTAGGAGCAACGGCTAAATACAAATGGAATAACAAAGTGAATGTCTATGGACAATTTATTCTAGATGAGTTTTCTTTAAATGATATCACAGGAGGAAAGAAAAGTTGGAAGAATAAGTTCGGATACCAATTAGGAGTGAAGTATTTTGATGCGTTTAAGGTTGATAATTTATTACTCCAGTTTGAATACAACCGGGTCCGCCCATATACTTATTCTCATAATTCTATAGTCCTTAATTATGCGCATAATAATCAACCCATGGCACATCTTTGGGGAGCTAATTTTAGCGAGGCTATTCTTATAGGTCACTATAATTACAAACGATGGTTCACAGATGCGAAGTTGATTTTAGGAAAACGAGGGTTCGATTTTAACACGGGTAATGATTTTGCAAACTATGGCAGTAATATATATCGAAGTGAAGTTGATCGTAATGCTGAAACAGGAATTACAGTTGGTCAAGGAAATGCAACTAATGTGTTTCAGGCCGATTTACAAGCGGGATATATCCTTAATCCAGTGACTAATTTAAGATTGTTCACCAATGTCACTTTTAGGAATTACGATCCACAGGCAAATACAGCTGCCGCATTAAACACCAATACAGCATGGTTTAATATTGGTGTCCGAACAGATTTATTTAATTGGTACAACGATTTTTAATTTAAAAATCTTCGATGAAGATAAATAAAGGTTGACTGTCTTGATTATAAAAGTAGTTGGTTCCTATTTATTTCTTAATAGAATTGCCCAAAAGCTTTTTTCAGAGTATCTTTGCAGACGCAATAAAAAGACGTGTATTGAGTACTGTGAAAACATCTGTCCCCAAAGCTTCAATAATTTCCGATTTTAAGGAAATCACTAAAATGAGACTTTCTATAAGTGTGGTGTTTTCAGCGCTTGCAGGCTACTTGTTGGGTGCCATAGAAGTTGATGTCTACACTTTAGTTTTACTGGCATTTGGTGGTTATTTTATGGTTGGAGCTTCGAACGCTTATAATCAAATTATTGAAAAAGATTTAGATGCTTTAATGGATCGTACTAAAAACAGGCCTGTGCCTGCTGGACGTATGAGCAAGCAATCGGCATTTATTATCGCAACCATATTTACAATTTTAGGGATTACGGTACTTTACATCATTAATGAGCGTACGGCTATGTATGGTGCTATTTCCATCTTTTTATATACCTGTGTGTATACACCTTTAAAAACAAAAACACCGTTAGCCGTTTTTGTTGGAGCTATTCCGGGAGCAATACCCTTTATGCTAGGTTGGGTAGCTGCTAGAAATGATTTTGGTATTGAACCAGGAACTTTATTTGCCTTACAGTTTTTTTGGCAATTCCCTCATTTTTGGGCAATTGGTTGGTTTCTATTTGAAGATTATGAAAAAGGTGGGTTTTATATGTTACCTACGAGAAAACGTGATAAAGGGACGGCAGTCCAAACTATTATGTATACCATATGGACGATACTCATTTCTATAGTTCCTGTTTTTGGAGTAACAGGAGATTTGAAATTATCCATGGTAGCAGCGGTGATTGTATTCGTATTAGGTTTGGTGATGTTGTATTATGCATTTGAACTATTTAAAAAACGAACGGCAAAGGCAGCAAAACAATTGATGCTGTCTAGTGTATCATACATTACACTATTACAAATTGTATATGTTGTCGATAAATTTATAAGATAAATGGATTTAACAGAAGGAACAATTCAAGAGAAGAATGACAGAGCAAAGCGCATGATGCTGTGGTTTGGTATTATGTCGTTAATTATGTCGTTTGCAGGCTTAACAAGTGCTGTTTTAGTAAGTAGAAAACGAGAAGACTGGTTAAATGATTTTGAAATGCCACAAGCTTTTCTAATAAGCTGTATCCTCATTGTGATAAGTAGTGTTACTTTTATACTTGCCAAAAGAGCTATAAAAACAAATAACAGAGCGTTAACAACAGTAATGTTAATAGCCACTTTTATCCTGGGTCTTGCATTTATATTTAGCCAATTTGAAGGGTTTAATCAGATTGTCGATTCGGGGTATTATTTCACTGGAGAATCTTCAAATGTGACAATGAGTTTTATTTATGTAATTGCCTTTGTGCATATCTTGCATGTTGCAGCAGGACTTATCTCATTATTGGTGGTAATTTATAATCATTTTAAACAAAAATATACATCAACACAATTTTTAGGGATGCAACTGTCGGCTACCTTCTGGCATTTTATTGATATACTGTGGATATTCCTGTTTTTGTTTTTGTCATATTTAGTGTAATTGAGAGATTATTTTTAGTAGTTAATAGAGACTATTTTAACTACTAAAGTCTTAATTTTTAATTTTTGGAAACGGATGTTTTTTTAGATAGATAAAATGATTATTTTTGTGCAACTTTTAACAACTAAATGCTTTATATGGATACTACAGTAGCGAATACTGGAACTGAAGGCAAAACTTGGGGAGGTGGCAACCAACCTTTGAAAGCTAGTTATGGTAAAATGATGATGTGGTTTTTTATCGTTTCAGATGCCTTAACCTTCTCAGGATTTTTAGCAGCTTACGGATTTTCAAGATTTAAGTTTATAGGCTCTTGGCCAATAGCAGATGAGGTGTTTACGCACGTTCCATTTTTTCATGGGAATTATCCTATGATTTATGTGGCGTTCATGACGTTTATTCTAATTATGTCCTCTGTAACTATGGTGTTAGCTGTTGATGCTGGTCATCATATGAACAAGGCGAAAGTAACGCTTTACATGTTTTTGACGGTAATTGGAGGTTTGATTTTCGTTGGTTCTCAAGCCTGGGAATGGGGAACATTTATTAAAGGTGATTATGGAGCAGTACAAACTAACGGAGGAAACATTCTTCAGTTAGTAGACACAGATGGTCAAAGGGTAGCCGTTGGAGATATTGCAGTTGATGCACATGGAGAACGTGTGCAACATGAACGTAATAACGGACTTTGGTTTGTTGAGGAAGGCATATTGCCAACATATTCAGTTGATGAAGTTTACAACGGATTGGTGGCTAATCCAAACGTCCTAGTGAGAACACAAAATATTAATGAAGAAGGTGAGAAAACAGTACTTTCAAGAGAAGAATCATTAAAGCAATTAAAAAATAATGGCAAAATTGTCGTTGAAGGTGCTAATCTTCAAGTAAACGAGTATGGAACTTCATTATTTGCAGATTTCTTTTTCTTTATCACAGGCTTCCATGGTTTTCATGTATTCTCTGGTGTTGTCATTAATATCATTATTTTCTTTAATGTCATCCTTGGAACATATGAACGAAGAGGAAGCTATGAGATGGTTGAAAAAGTAGGATTATATTGGCATTTTGTCGATTTAGTTTGGGTATTTGTATTTACTTTCTTCTACCTAGTTTAATATATTTATAATAGAATAAAAATGGCACACGAGCATAAATTAGAAATATTTAGAGGTCTTTGGAAGTTTAAGTCCAATACTCAAAAGATTTGGGGTGTACTAGTTTTCTTAACTTTTGTTACTGGAATAGAAGTAGTACTTGGTATCTATAAACCTCATGGGTTAATGTCTCCACTCATGTCTCCTTTTGAAGGTGGATTTATCGCGACCTTAGGAAATATTATATTTTCTCCTATTATATACATGAAAACCCTGAACCTAATCTTTATCATCTTAACGATTGTTAAGGCATATTATATTACTTGGGATTTCATGCACATGAGAGATGAAACGAAGTCCTTAAGACGTATGGTGGTTTGGACAGGTGTTTTCTTAATTTGTTATCTTGTTTTTATTCTATTGCAGGAAGGCGGTTATATTGAAAGTGTTTATTCCTCAGGCTTTATTAAAAGAGATTTTTAATATGTTATTATTAATATAAAGTATCAGAAAAGACGGTTTTTGTAAACCGTCTTTTTTATTTTTGTAATTAAGATAAAACGTTGAAATATCTTGTTTATGAAGCTTCTTAAGATTAAAGCATATTCATAAAATTACAGATAAATTATAAAATTGAAGCGATGAAAAAAAATAACCTGAAGCGAAATCTAGTACTAGGTATCTTGTTCTTTTTACCAGTAGCATTTTTGTTGATGTTATATCCTTCAACACATAATTACAATCCTTTGGAAATTGTTGATGAAAAGGTTTCAGAATTACAATTTTTCTCATCGAACACAGATTCAAAAATTAAACTTGAAGATCATATTACGGTTCTGGGGTTTTTTGGAAATGAACCCATAGACAATGTTATCGCAGCTTCAAATTTGAAAGAATTAGTGTATGATAAGTTTAAAGGTTTTAAAAAATTTCAAATTGTAATTGTGTTACCAAAAGGAAACCAAGCCAAAGCTGATTTGCTTCAGAAAGAAATCAATAATTATGAGGATATGCGCTTTTGGCATTATGTGTATGGCGAGCCAAATGATATTCAAAGCTTGTTTCAGAGTTTAAAAACAGAAGAACCTTTAGATGATAATTTATCCACAGATCACATCTTTATTGTAGATAAAGATCTAAAACAACGTGGCAGATTAGATGATAGAAATAAAACTGAATTGGAAAATAATTCAGTTATATATCCTTTATATTCATATGATTGTATCGAGGTAGATGAAATGAAAAACAAAATGAGTGACGATCTCCGGATTCTATTCACAGAGTACCGTCAAAAACGTAAAGGAAAATTTGATTCTTCGTCAAGACGAGCACAAGACTTAAATACTGAAGATAACTAAACGACCGTTTTTATGAGCACAAAAAAAACGAATTACTCTTATATTGGAATTGCTTTTATTCTTTTAGTCTTCGGAATCATTTTTATTCCAAGAATTATCAATCGAATAAAAGGTGATGATATCACCCGATCTGAAAGCAGAAGTCAAGATGTCTCAAAGGAGGCTGAAAAACAGATCTCAGATCTCATGTTTCTTGAGATAAATGGTGAGCCCAAAAAAGTGCCTTATTTTTCATTTATGAATCAAGATGGCAAGGTCATTACCAATAAAGACTACGAAGGAAAGGTGTATGTGGTTGAGTTTTTTTTCACGACCTGTCCAACTATCTGCCCCAGAATGAATAGAAATTTGGTTCAAATTCAAAATACCTTTTCCGATTTCGAGGACTTTGGTGTGGCTTCGTTTACAATCAATCCAGAGTATGATACTATTGAGGTGTTAAAAACATATGCCGACAATTATGAGATTACGAACCCTAATTGGCATTTAATGACGGGAGATAAAGACGCAATATATGCTTTAGCAAATGTTGGATTTAATATATATGCTGGAGAAAATCCTGATGTTGATGGTGGTTTTGAGCATTCTGGAAATTTTGCACTTATCGATAAAAATGGATTTATGCGTTCTCGAAAAGATGATTTTGGAAACCCTAAAATATTCTACAAGGGAATCATTAGCGAAGAGGAGCAAACCGATGAAGATGGTGAAATGGAAGAAATAAGTATGTTAAAAGAAGATATAGCCAAACTATTAAAAGAAGATTAATTTAAAATGAGTAACCTCGAGAATCCTTCCGCAGAGAAAAAGTATAACAAATGGATTGTCATTTTATCTGTTACAATTCCGTTAGTGGTTGCGGTATTATTTACTGTAAAAATCCCAAATGTCGAACCCTTAACATTTTTACCACCTATCTATGCTAGTATAAATGCTATCACTGCGATTATATTACTCATCGCATTGTGGGCTATTAAGAATAAAAATACGAAGCTACATGAAAACTTAATGAAATTTGCTATTATGCTTTCTGTAGCATTTTTAGCCATGTATGTTGCCTATCATATGACTAGTGAATCAACTAAGTTTGGAGGCGAAGGTGCAATTAAATATATCTATTACTTTATTTTGTTGACCCATATCTTGCTATCTATTATCGTCATTCCATTCGTACTCATTACCTATGTAAGAGCGATTACCAATAATTTTGAACGACATAAAAAAATTGCTAAAATCACCTTTCCTATATGGCTATATGTTGCTGTAACAGGAGTCATAGTGTATATGATGATATCACCTTATTACGTCTAACTTTATGAAACGTAAGGTGGTTTTCATAGTAATATCCTTAGTCTTTTTTTTAGAGACAAACGCACAGTGTGCCATGTGCAGAGCTGTTTTAGAAAGTGAAGAAGGGCAAACAACAGCCGAAGGAGTGAATGATGGGATTATGTATTTAATGGCGATTCCATATCTATTAGTTGGGAGTGTCGGGTTTCTTATATATTGGAATTTTTTCCGCAGAAAAAAGGAAAGTCACTAAATTCCTTATCCATTTGACTCATGTTTGATATTTAGACCTCTTATAAATATTAGACTAAAATGTAATTCTTAACAAATACTTAGCATAATACGCCTATAGATTTGGTTAATTTTGTGTGAATTAACCATCCATGTTATGATTCAAATTAAAGATTTACATAAATCTTATCATATGGGAAGCAACTCGCTTCACGTTTTAAAGGGCATTAATTTTAATGTCAAAGAAGGCGAACTCGTATCCATAATGGGATCTTCAGGATCTGGCAAATCTACGTTACTGAATATCTTAGGGATGTTAGATGAGGCAGATGAAGGAAGTTATATTCTAGACGGCGTTCCAATTAAGAATCTAAATGAAAAGGTAGCTGCGCGATATAGAAATAAATTTTTGGGTTTTATTTTTCAATCCTTTAATTTAATTAATTATAAATCTGCATTAGATAATGTAGCCATGCCGCTCTATTATCAAGGACTAAAGCGTAAAGAACGTATAGAAAAAGCACAGCATTATCTTGAAAAAGTAGGTTTGGCAGAATGGTCTCATCACTTGCCAAGTGAATTATCTGGCGGACAAAAACAGCGTGTTGCCATTGCTAGAGCATTAGCAAGTGACCCAAAAGTATTATTAGCAGATGAGCCAACGGGTGCCCTGGATTCTGTAACCTCACATGAGGTAATGGATCTAATACAAGGTATAAATGATGAAGGTAAAACGATACTTATTGTAACGCATGAACCAGACATTGCACAGATGACAAAGCGCATTGTGAATCTTAAGGATGGTATTATTATCGATGATAGCCCTGTAAATCAGATTAGAGCAAAAACCTATGTTTAATATAGAGCGCTGGCAAGAAATATTTGAAACCTTAAAGAAAAATAAGTTAAGAACTATCTTGACGGGAGTTTCTGTGGCCTCTGGTATTTTTATATTAGTCGTTCTCCTCGGGTTTAGTTCGGGGATTCAAAATGGAGTGACAGAACAATTTTCGAGTGATGCTACCAATAGAATTAGTATTAGAACACGAAGCACTACTAAAGGTTATAAGGGTTTAAACCCAAATAGACGCATACAGCTTAAAAATGAAGATTTTTATACCATCTCGAACACTTATAATGACTATCTCGAATACAAATCGGCAGGTTATTCCATATGGGGCGGACTGGTAAACTACAAAAATGAATCAGGTAATTACAGCATTAGAGGTGTTTATCCGGATTTTCAATTTATAGAAAATGCCCAAATGACCGAAGGTCGTTTTGTTAATCAGGCAGATCTTGATGAATCAAGAAAAGTCATTGTTGTAGGTAATAAAGCGAAAATAGAATTATTCAAAGGTAAGAGTCCGATAGGTGAACTCATTTCTATATTTGGCATTAATTTCAAAGTTATTGGAGTATATACAGATCCCGGTGGTGAACGTGAAGAAGGGAATGTTTACATCCCTATTTCTTCTGCTCAAATTGCATTTAATGGCGGTGACCGCATTAGAGATATGACGTTTACTGTAGCCATGTCTGATGATTTAGATGATGCTTTGCAATTGTCGAACGCTTTAGTGGCAGGAATAGAAGGAGATATCAAACAAAAATATATTATTGCACCCGACGATAGGGCTGCAGTTCGAGTAGATAATACCTTGGAAGAAGCTAAGAAAATTTATTCTTTAATCGATGTTATAAAAGCTGTATTCTGGTTTGTTGGAATAGGTACAATAATAGCAGGAGTAGTAGGTGTGGGTAATATTATGATCATTATTGTCAAAGAACGTACTAAAGAGATAGGAATTAGAAAGGCCTTAGGTGCTGAACCATTTTCAATAATTGGAATGATTCTTCAAGAAGCCATATTTGTAACCATGTTCTCAGGTCTTTTTGGTTTAATAATAGGTTTAGGCTTGTTAGAAATCGTTGGGCCAACCATTGAAAATGATTATATCAAATACCCACAAGTAGATTTTAATACGGCATTAATAACGGTTTTCATATTAGTTGGAGCAGGCGCAGTCGCAGGTTTTATTCCTGCCTATCGCGCTGCTAAAATTAAACCTATAGTAGCACTTAGAGACGAATAACATGTTTAATAAAGATCGTTGGATTGAAATATTAGAGGCCTTGACAGCCAATAAATTTAGAACATTTCTAACAGCATTTGGTGTGTTTTGGGGGATAACTATTCTCGTATTATTACTTGCCTTGACTAATGGATTGAAAAATGGTGTTGAAGCTGGTTTTAGCGATTTTGCAACGAATTCGATGTTCACATGGGTACAACGCACGTCGATTCCTTACAAAGGTCTACCTAAAGGAAGAAGATTTAACTATAAACTGGAAGATGTTGATGCCATAAAAGCTGAATTTCCAGAACTTAAATATGTGTCTCCAAGGAATTCTCTTGGTGGTTATAGAGGTGGAAATAATGTGACCAGAGGGACCAAAATAGGCGCCTTTCAAATTTATGGTGATTATCCGGAATTCATTAATCAACTTCCAATGGATATCCTTCAAGGACGATTTGTTAGTTATTCGGATATCAATGCGAAACGAAAAACATGTGTTATTGGTGTTGATGTAGTGAGATCACTTTATGATAAAGAAGAGGATGTCATTGGGTCTTATATCAAAATTAATGGTGTCAACTTTATGGTTGTAGGAACTTTTAAAAATCCAAATAGCCAAGGAGATAAAGAGGAAGAAGCGAATACTATCTACATTCCGTTTACAACCTTTAGTCAAGCTTTTAACTATGGCGATCGTGTAAGTTGGATGGCCATTACAGCTCATGACAATTATAATATTACCAATATAAAAGACAGGGTTTTTAGTTTTTTAAAAACAAGACATACAGTACACCCTAATGATGAGCGCGCTTTTGGTCATAGAGATATATCAGAACAATTTGCGAAAGTAAATGGGTTATTCAGCATTCTAACTGTTGTAGGGTATTTTGTTGGGACACTTATTTTAATGTCCGGTATAATTGGAATAAGTAATATTATGCTTATTGTGGTGAAAGAGCGGACTAAAGAAATAGGTGTGCGACGAGCTTTAGGCGCAACACCATGGAGTATAAAAGCTCAAATCCTTCAAGAAAGTTTAATCTTAACCATCTTATCTGGAATGGTAGGTGTTGCTTTTGCAGGTGGTGTGATTTGGATAATGAATTATGTGTTAACCACGAGTGGTCCAATTGAAAATTTTGCAAATCCAAGTGTAGGTATGCCAGTAGTGTTTACTGCACTTACAATATTAGTTGTTTCTGGCGTATTGGCGGGTTTAATTCCTGCTAATAGTGCAACTAAAATGAAACCTGTAGACGCTTTAAGAATTGAATAATAATAAATAATACTAAAGACAAGTATCAAACGATGAAACGTACAACAACAGTTATTATACTAATAGTCATAGTGGCTTCTTTCACAACAGCATTAATTTATCTGTGGCAGAAAAACCAAGAAGACCCAATAACTTATACCACACAGATGGCTTCAAATCAAACAATAGTGGTAAAAACAATGGCTACTGGAAGTATTGTGCCTAAAGAAGAGATCTTAATAAAACCGAATATTTCTGGTGTAGTAGAAGAGGTTTTTATTGAAGCTGGTGAATTTGTGAAACAAGGCGACTTAATTGCTAAAATTAGAGTCATTCCTAATGTGTCAAATTTAACCAGTGCAAAAAATAATATTGCCTCAAATAGAACCTCTTTAGAAACGGCTGAAATCAATTTTAAAACCCAAAAAGCAATTTATGATCGTCAAAAAGAGTTGTTTGATAAAGGGGTAATTGCAGCCAATGAATTTGACCAAGTGAATAATACCTATTTACAGGCAAAGCAACAAGTAGAGCAATCGCGAATCAATGTTACACAGGCCCGTCAAAACTATGATATAATAAAAACAGGAACAACTTCTGGATTAGGGAATGTTGCACAAACTCAAGTGAGAGCAACGGTATCTGGTATGATTTTAGATGTGCCAGTTAAAGCAGGAAATCAGGTCATAGAGGCTAACAACTTTAACGAAGGAACCTCAATTGCGTCGCTGGCAGATGTGAAGAAAATGATTTTTGAAGGTAAGATTGACGAAAGTGAAGTTGGTAAAATCAAAGAAGGACTGCCTTTAGAAATTACAGTTGGAGCCATTGAAAATCAAAAGTTTGATGCGATATTAGATTATATCGCTCCAAAAGGTATTGCCGAAAATGGAGCAATACAATTTGAGATTAAAGGTTCGCTCAAAACAATTGAGTCCACATTTATTAGAGCAGGATTAAGTGCAAATGCATCTATTATTCTTGAAAAAGCTGAAAACGTTATGGCTATTAAAGAAGCATTAGTACAATACGATAAAGTGACTAAAAAACCATTTGTCGAGATTGAAGTTGGTGATCAACAATTTGAGAGAAAAGATATAGAGCTCGGCATTAGTGATGGGATTTTTGTGGAGGTCAAAAAAGGCATCACAAAAGACGATAAAATTAAGGTTTGGAATCAAATACAAGGCATTCCAAAATATGCTCGATAATAATTTTAACATTTATTGTAACACTTTAACATTTACAGAGACATATAGGTAATTATGAAAAAACTAGTCAGCATAGTTATTGTTTTAATAACAATGAGCTTACAAGCTCAAAATAAAAAATGGACACTCATCGAATGTGTTGAGTACGCCTTAGAGAATAACATCTCAGTCAAACAAAGTGAATTGGATGTTAAATCTGCAGAAATAGATAAATTGACTGCGACAGGTAATTTTTTGCCAAGTATAAGCGCCAGTAGTAGTGTTAACGAAAATACGGGACTTAGTTTTAACCCAGTAACCAATAACGCCCAAACCACAACGTTTTTGTCGGCATCAGGCAGAATTAATGTTGGATATACACTATTTGATGGATTAAGAAATATTAGAACCATGCAACGGGCTGAAATTTCTAAACTAGCAAGTCAATATCGTTTGGATAAAATGAAAGATGATATTTCACTTTTTGTGGCAAATGGATATCTCCAGATTATTTTAAATAAAGCCAATTTGGAAGTACTTAAATCCCAAAATGAGGTAACCAAAGAACAGATTAATCGAACTGAACAATTAGTTGAAGCAGGTTCTTTGCCTCGTGGTGATTTATTGGAGATTCAAGCAACTGATGCAAGTGAAAAACAAAATATTGTAAATGCTGAAAATGCTGTGCAGATCTCTTTAATCAGTTTGGCTCAATTGTTATTAATTAAAGACTATGAGAATTTTGATATTGAAGATGAAGGCTATGATGTTGTAGACTTAGGAATCTCTAATAAAACTGCTACGGAAATTATTCAAGCGGCAAGAGAGAGTCGTTCAGAAATCAAAATAGCTGAGCAAAATGTTGAATTGGCAGAAAAAGATTTACAAATAGCAAAAGGGAGTTATTATCCTACCCTATCGGCATTTTTTGGTTATGATACCCGATTTACTGATGCGACTTCTTTTAGACAATCTATAGATCCAGATAACCCATTCTCAACACAACAAATAGGTACTGTTGAAGATACTGGTCAGGCGGTAGTTGCAGACTTTCCGAATACCATTACGACTGAAACCACTGCAGATCCATTTATAGATCAGTTATCTCAAAATGATGGTATTGGATATGGACTTCAATTAAGTATCCCCATTTTTAACGGTTTTGCCACCCGAGCAAACGTCAAAAGGACTAAAGTAAATTTAGAACGTTCACGATTTCAGTTAGAGCAAGCAGAGTTAGATTTGGAGTCTACCGTTTATCAAGCTTATGTAGATGCTAAAGGGTCTTTGAAATCTTATGAAGCAGCACAATTGGCTTTACAATCTCAACAATTAGCTTATGATTATGCTAAAGAACGCTATGATGTTGGCTTAACAAATGCATTTGATTTTAGTCAATCTAAGCTAAGATATGATAATGCAAGAATAGAAGTAAATCGTTCAAAATACGATTATATATTTAAGTTGAAGGTTCTCGAATTATATTTCGGAATTCCTGCAACTGAATTAAAGTTTTAAAACCATGACTAAAAGAACAAAAATTATTATTGGAGTTGTAGTTCTATTAATGCTTGCTTTAGTAGTAGGATCAAAAATGGGGCTCTTTGGTAAAAAAGGAAACTTTAAACAAGTAAATGTGGAGAAAGTGGCCTTAGTAGATATTGTTGAGACCGTATCTGCTACGGGGAAAATTTACCCTGAAGTTGAAGTTTCAATATCTAGTGAAGTTTCTGGTGAGATATTAGATCTTCCATTCAAGGAAGGACAACAAGTTAAAAAAGGAGATTTGTTAGTACGAGTAAATCCTGATTTAATTCAATCAGCACTCAATAGATCTCAAGCCACTTATCAAAATATTAGAGCAGGATTAGATCAAGCCGAGGCATCCTTAAAAGAAGCTAAAGCAAATTACGATAGAAGTAAAACTCTTTTTGAAAGAGGTGTCATATCCAAAGCAGATTGGGATCGAGCGATTGCTGCCTATGAAACAGCGGAAGCAGCTAAAAACTCAGCCTTTTACAGTGTTAAAAGTGCCGCTGCAACAGTTAACGAAGCTCAAGACAACCTGAGTCGTACTACGATTTATGCACCAATGGATGGGACTATATCGTTACTTAATGTAGAATTAGGAGAACGTGTTGTAGGAACGCAACAAATGGCAGGAACTGAGATTTTAAGAGTAGCAAATCTCAATAATATGGAGGTTGAGGTTGATGTTAATGAAAATGATATAGTTAAAGTCCAAATTGGAGATTCTACTATTGTTGAAGTTGATGCCTATTTGAAAAAAGAATTCAAGGGCGTGGTTACTGAAATAGCAAATTCTGCTGCTGGTAGCCTAACCGCCGATCAGGTGACCAATTTTAGAGTAAAAGTTAGAATTTTAGAGGAATCGTATCAAGACCTGATAGAAGGAAAACCTGATAGTTATTCACCATTTAGACCTGGTATGACTGCTACAGTAGATGTTATAACAGATAAAAGAAATAAGACAGTGGCTGTTCCAATTAGCTCTATTGTAATCAAAACAGATACGTCTTCAGTTAAAAAAACATGGAAGAAGTCAGCCTCAGAACAGATTAAGCCAGAAAACGAAGAGAAGTTTGAATGTGTGTTTGTTAATGATAATGGAGTGGCTAAATTAAAAGTGGTTAAAACAGGTATTCAGGATGATACTAATATTGAAATTATTTCAGGATTAGAAGAAGGTGAAGAGATTATTACGGGGCCTTATAACCTTGTGTCAAAAACATTGAAATCTGGTGATAAAATCGAAAAGATAGGTGATAAACCTAACGAAAAAGAAGCACCAACAGAAGAATAAATATGTTTAAATAACCATCAATGTCTTATATATTAAGCATAGAAACATCAACTACAAATTGTTCAGTCTCTCTATCTAAGGATGGGGAGACTTTGGTTTTAAAGGAAGACAAGAACCTTAATTATTCTCACGCAGAATCGTTGCACCTATTTATAGATGAGGTTCTTAAGTCTGCAACTATTCAAAAAAGCGAAATTGATGCTATAGCTGTGAGTAAAGGACCAGGTTCTTATACTGGTTTAAGAATAGGCGTTTCTGCAGCTAAAGGTTTGTGTTATGCTCTTGAAATACCCTTGATTTCTATTTCTACATTAGAGGCTTTGGCACATCAGGTTGAATTTGACGACGGATTAGTTGTATCCATGCTTGATGCAAGACGTCTTGAGGTGTTTTCTGCTATTTATGACTGTTCCTATAGTTTAGTTAGACCTATAGAGGCGCAAATACTCGATAAGTTTTCATTTGAGAATTATTTAAATAAGGGGAAAGTATATTTCGTAGGCAACGGTGTCGAGAAAACAAAAACCTTAATTCAGCATCCTGATGCAATATTTGTTAATGACAAATTGCCTTCGGCAAATGAGATGAGTTCTTTGGCTTATGCGAAATATAAAAAAAGCGACATCGAAGATGTCGCCTATTTTGAGCCATTTTATCTAAAAGATTTCATTGCAATAAAACCTAAATCTTAGCCTTGTTTTTGAATTTCGACTTGATGTGGAAATGGTATTTCTATTCCTGCAGCATCTAGTGCCTCTTTAGTTTGCTCTGTTACTTCAAAATACACCTCCCAATAATGTTCGGTATTACACCAGGGTCTAACAGCAAAATTGATAGAACTATCTGCTAATTCCATAACATTTACAGTTGGGGCAGGGTCTTTTAGTATTTTTGAATGGGCGGTTAATACGTTCATTAAAACTTCTTTGGTTTTTTTTATGTCAGAATCATAACCAACACCAAACACGAGATCTACACGTCTTGTGCCTTCAGTGGAATAATTGATAATATTGCCGTTGGAAAGTGCTGCATTAGGAATTATAATCTCTCTGTTAGAAAGCCCTATAAGTTTAGTTGTAAAAATTTCAATTTCTTTTACAACACCTATTTCTCCCTGTGCTTCTACTAGATCACCAATTCTAATTGGTTTAAATACCATAATTAAAACACCTCCGGCAAAATTAGCGAGCGAACCTTGTAGTGCTAAACCTATGGCAAGACCAGCAGCAGCGAGGATAGCTGCAAATGAAGTAGTTTCTACGCCAACAGTTCCAAGTACGACTACTATTAAAACAATCTTTAAAGCCCAATTTAAAAGGTTGAAAAGAAACTTTTTAAGACTTTCGTCATAGTCCCTTTTTTCCATTGCTTTTCGCAGTGCTTTTAATAAGGTTTTAATAACCCAAGAACCAATAATCCATATAATTATCGCACCTATCACTTTTGGCCCGAAGTCTATAATGAGATCATAGCTTTTATCTACCCATTTTTGTAAATCCATTGTCTAGTTTTATTATTAAAGTGTAATATTAAAAAAAACCGAACGATTTAAAAAAAATGTTCAGTTTTTATTCATTCTTAATCTATCTAAAGCGTATTCATAAAGTTGACTAGTTTTATTAAATCCTGCTGATTTGATGTCTTAATTTTATTTGTTTTAATGAAATTCAAAATTTCTTTGGATTTGCCTGGAACTAAATTGGCTAATTCTTTTTTCTTCCTAGGGAGCTCCATTGCATAACCATTGTTTACAGAGATAAAGTATGTATCATTAACATTTCGAAATTCTGCCGGCTTATCTTTATCGTAACCAGTTACAGCAGGCTTAGCTTCAATATATTTCTTCGCTTTTTTGATATATAATTTAGAGGTATTATTTTCAGGGGTTAAAAACAAAAAATAACCGCGGTTCAATCCAGTTTTCTCATCTGTATAATTAATAGCTCCAAAAGTTTCATTCCCATTAATCATAGTAATTGTCAATTTATCTACGTCTTTGTTTAATGACTGAATATTATCTTCATCTATTTTTACTTCAAACTCATCATTAAAAGCATTGTACCTTACATTGTATATCATGTTGTTACCAATAGATATTTTTGCAGGAGAGAAGTCTTCAACTAAATAAGGGCTGCCTTTTGCTTTCATATCTCGAGCATCAAAGGTTGTTACAAAAGAGACTCCTGCTTCCATTAATGCTTGATTTGAACCAGTATTTTGGGCACTTGATGTGCTCATGAATAAAGAAAATGTCAGTGAAAATAATAAGGTGTAAATTGATGTTTTCATAATATCTGTTTTTTATTGGGCATCAAATATTATGCCTGAAATAAATAAGACTTTAATTATTTTGAATAAGCCTCTTTTCAGAGGCTTTAATTTAAATTATTTTACTTCGAAAGTTAATTTAACATTTACTCGAAATTCAGTGACGTCGTCGCCATTGACGATAGCGCTTTGATCTTGAACATAAACAGATCGAATATTTTTTACACTTTTCGAGGCTTGTTTAACTGCTTTACGAGTTGCATCTTCCCAGCTTTTTTCAGAGTTGGATAAAACTTCAATAACTTTTAATACTGCCATCTTTCTTTTTTTTATGGGTTAAACTCATTTTAATGAATACCTATAAAAATAATGATTATTAACCATTTACAGCTTCAACGGTGTCAACTTTATCTTTCAACATTTCCTTGAGCATATTTTCAATACCATTTTTAAGTGTGAAGGTAGATGAAGGACAGCCACTACAGGCACCTTGAAGAATAACTTTTACCTTTTTAGACTCGGGATCGTAAGACTGAAATTCAATGTTTCCTCCATCACTAGCGACTGCTGGCTTAATGTATTCTTCAAGAATATTAATAATCTCTTTTGAAATGTCATCATGTTGTTCGAATTTATTATTCAAATAGGCTTCTGTTTTTTCAACGGGCTGTGGTGCATTCGCACTAATAATTTCCTTTCCATTTTCTACAAAAACTCTGATAAATTCACGGAGTTCCATTGTGATATCATTCCATTCGGCCACATCAAATTTTGTAATGGACACAAAATTTTCATCTATAAAAACACTCTTAACAAACGGAAAATGAAATAATTCTGCGGCCAATGGTGCGTATTTAGTGTCGTCAATCGAAGTGAACTCATGTGAACTTGTTACTAATTTTTTATTGGCAACGAATTTCAAAACTGATGGATTTGGGGTGCTCTCGGCATAAACCGTTACAGGAGTTTTCTTTTTTACTTCGGAAGTATTAACAATGGTTTCGCCTGAATTAATATAGGTTTCGATTTGTTCCGAAACTTCATTCTGAACATCAACCCATTCGATGATGTTAAAGCGCTCAATAGCTATGAAGTTACTTGAGATGTATACCTTTTTTACAAACGGTAAATAAAACAATTGTTGCGCTAAAGGTGATGATTTAGCCTCGTCAATATTATTAAACTCAAAGCTTTGATGTTGTGTTAGAAACTTATCAGCTTCAAACTTTATGATTGCTGGGTTACTGGTTTCTTTTATAGAGATTGAATACTTATCCATGTCATTAATTTTTGCAAAAATACGCAACTAATAATTCAAAAAATATCTTTTTAAGAATATCCTAACGATTAAAAAAGGCTCGCGTCTTTAAAATAATATTCTTTTTCAAGAGTTATTTTAGTGAAAACAGTATAAATCAATTACTGTTAAACTGTCATTTTTAAAGTGATTTTGAATATGTAATTACTTAATTTTTACTAAATTTCGATTTTATTGTGAAAACCTACCTGTTTCTGTTGTGAATCTGCTATAATCAATTCTATTGCAATTCTTGCGTCGATATGGAGGTCTTGTCTTATGAATGGCTGGATTTTTGTAAGTTTCATGATGAATTCGAACATTTATTAGATGGTTATGAAGAAACTCTACATTCTCTTTATATTGTTGACTTACAATGCGTTTTCGCAAGACTTGAATATGCAATCTGGAAGTTTTAATAGATGTGCACCTGATGTGTTTTACGATTCAGGAGGTGCAGGAGGAGCATATGGAAGTAATGAAAACTTTGTAACGACTATTTGCTCTTTAAATGCAGGAGAATTTATTATACTTGAATTTACAGAATTTAACACCCAGTTAAGTGCTGACGTCATGACCTTATATGATGGTACAGATACTGCTGCGCCTGTTATAGGTACTTATTCTGGTGTCGCTGGACCTGGAACAGTTATACCATCTGCAGGAAATACAAGTGGATGTATTACAATTGAGTTTGTATCGGACGGTATGGGAACAACTACAGGTTGGGCAGCAAATATTATTTGTGCTGTTCCATGTCAAACAATAACACCTTCCATTGACAGTACCGTGCCAGATGTGAATGCAGCTGGTGTCGTACTAATTAATGCAGGTGGTCAAGTAGATTTTAATGCAAGTGCTACGTTTTCTTCTGATGGCACAGGTGCAACTTATGATTGGAATTTTGGTGATACAAATACTGGCACTGGAACTTCAGTGTCAAATATATATGCAAATCCCGGAACGTATACAGTAACACTAACTGTGACTGATGACAATCCGGTAGGATGCTCAGAATCAACAACAATCACCGTATTTGTTTTAGGACCTAATGTGGTTATTGATCAAACGACCTTCACCGTTGAAGAACTTATACAAGACGTTTTGATAGATAGTCCTTGTGCCCAAGTAAGTAATATTACCTTTTCTACCGGTACTAATTTTGGTGATGACAATGGGATAGGATATTTTATTAGCAATGGAAGTGATTTCCCATTTACAGATGGTATAATAATGACATCAGGAAATGCCAGTGAAGCAAGAGGGCCCAATAATATTGGGATGAGCGCTGGAGGATTTGGCTGGCCTGGAGATGCTGAATTGGATGCTGCTGTTGGAATAAATTCTAATAACGCAAGTATAATCGAATTTGATTTTGTCCCCTTAGCCGATAGTATCAGCTTTGAATTTTTAATGGCTTCTGAAGAATATGATATGGGTAGTTTTGAGTGTAATTTCTCTGATGCCTTTGCTTTTCTATTGACCGATTCGGCAGGAAACACAACTAACTTAGCAGTATTACCCGGTACAACAACACCAATTTTAGTAACAAATATCCATTTGGATAATGGAGCTTGTCCAGGGATTAACGAACAATATTTTGGAGGGTATACACCAAATAATGGGCCTCCTATTGCCTTTGATGGTAGAACAGCTGTATTTACGGCTCAGTCACCAGTGATACCCGGAGATAATTATTCTATTAAGCTCGTAGTTGCAGATGCGTCTGATACTGCTCTTGATTCTGGTGTTTTTCTGCAGGCTGGGAGTTTTAATTTGGGTGGAGATCTGGGAGACGATATTACAATTGTGGCCGGAAACGCTGAGTGCGGAGGAGAAATTGTGACTCTAGATACTCAAGCACCAACTGCAACACATGTTTGGTATAAAGATGGAATTGAAATACCTGGTGAGACCTCTTCTACATTAGATGTTTCTGAGGCAGGTATTTATTCGGTTGATGTTATTTTCTCAGGAGCTTGTCAGGCGTCAGATTCTGTAATCGTTGAATATAAACCTGTTCCAGTAGCAAACATACCTCCTAATTTAACAATCTGCAGCACAACAGGCACAGGTGAATTTATATTAACTGATAATGATTCTGAAATACTGGGAGCTCAAGATCCAACGGAATTTATCATTAGTTATCATTTAATTGAACAAGATGCTATAGATAACATAAATCCGTTAGCGAGTCCATATACTAATATTTCTAATCCACAGACTATTTGGGCTCGTATTGGTGAATTAAGTCAAGAGTGTTTTGCAATCACTTCTTTTGATTTAGAGTTTGTAAACTTAAATATTAATGCAGCCTTAACGCCTCAACAAGTTTGTGATGACAATAATGATGGCTTCGCTTCATTCAATCTAGCAGATACTAATGTTGAAGTTATTGCTGCTCTTGATCCAGCAACCGTGACCGTGTCTTATCATTTATCATTTGTAGATGCCGATACTGATGTAAATCCATTACCAATTCCATATACGAATTCTGTAATGAGCGCGCAGACGATTTGGGTAAGAGTAGAAGCAAATGGCACTACAGATTGTTATAACATAACGACCTTGGATTTATTTGTAAATCCACTACCTGTTCCAATTACTCCAACTCCATTGGAAGTTTGTGATGATGACAATGATGGTTTTTCAACATTTAATTTGATATTAAAAGATGCTGAAATTTTAGGCGGACAAACTGGAATGACGGTTACATATCATGAGACAGTTGCCGAAGCAGAGACAGGAGTAAACCCTCAAGCAAGTCCGTACAGTAATCTCTCCGCGAATAGTCAAATCATAATAGCAAGATTAGAAGATGATACCACAGGTTGTGCTGACACGGTTGAATTATTGTTAGTTGTGAATCCCCTACCTGCTGTTAGTGCGATTTCGAACTATGAATTATGTGATTATAATGCTCCCGGAGATGAAATAGAAGTTTTTGATTTGTCAACTAAAGATATGGAGGCTATTAATGGTCAAACAGGCGTTACTGTATCTTATCACGCAACTCAAACCGATGCAGAGACAGGGGCTAGTCCGTTACCAAATTTATACAGTAATACGAGTACTCCTCAAACTATTTTTGTCAATATTACGAATACTACAAGCAATTGTAATAGTGTTGGTAGTTTCGATTTAATAGTGAATCCACTTCCTGCATTGGTTGCTCCAACGCCTTTAGCGGTTTGTGATGATGGTACTCCAGATGGTATTACGATTATAGATTTAACGCTAAAGAATGTAGAGGTTACGGGTAACAATCCTAACTACTCTGTAAGTTATCATATTGATCAGTTTGATGCTGATAATAATTTAAATCCATTAGCGATCCCTTACACGAATTTATTCAACGGTCAGATTGTATTTGTGCGTGTTCAGGATATCAACACGGGCTGTTATGATACGACAACATTAGAGTTGGTAGTAGAGCAGGCACCTATAGCCAATACGCCAACTCCATTATTATATTGTGATCCAGACAGTGATGGATTTGGAGTTTTTGATTTAACGAGTAAAGATATTGAGATAACAGGAGGCGACCCAGCTCTTACGGTAAGTTACCATGAGACGATGGCAGATGCGAATAATAATGTGAACGCACTTACGAGTCCGTATAATAATATTGTAGAGAACCAACAGACGGTTTATGTGCGTGTGGAGAGTTCAACGATAGCTACTGCCTGTGCTACTATAGTAGAGTTGCAGTTAATTGTTAGTCCTACCCCACAATTGGGATCAGCACCAACAGCCTTAGAGGTTTGTGATGATTTATCAGCAGATGGTTTTGCACAGTTTGATTTGACCAGTAAGATTCCAGAGATTTTACAAAACTTAGCAGACCCTACCTTGTATACGGTAACGTTTTATGAGACAGAGATGAATGCAGATATGTCTAATAATCCGATTGCAACTCCAGCGAATTATACCAATACCACAGCGTTTAATCAGATTCTATGGGTTAGAGTAGAGGATATTGATCCAGCTACGGGATGTTATAAACTGACGACCTTAGAGCTTATCGTTAATGCATTACCAGTACTGTTACAGCCAGCACCACTAGAGTTATGTGATGATAATAATCCAGGAGATGAGGTAGAATTCTTTATGTTAGAGGATGCCACTGATGAGATATTAAACGGACAGACAGGGATTAGTTTAACCTATTTTGCGACACAGGCAGATGCAGATAATAATACCAATGCAATAACAAGTCCATATGAGAATACGAGTAACCCACAAACAATATTTGTACGCGCTACAAATGATGTTACAGGTTGTTTTGTAAGCACCACAGCTACGATACTTTTAAGGGTTAATCCAATTCCATCACCGACAGTTCCGACAGATTTAGAGGAGTGTGATGAGGATAATGATGGATTTACAGAATTTAACTTAGAGGATAGGACCTTGGAGATTATAGGAGGAGAGCTTGATATAGCCATTACCTACCATGAGACACAGCAAGATGCAGAGACAGGAGATAATGCACTAGCGAGTCCATACACGAATATCGTTATGGATGAGCAGATGATTTATATTAGAGCGACCAATACAGTTACGGGTTGTTATAATGCTTCGGAAGTTTTAATAATCCGAGTACTAGAATCACCAGAAGTTCCAGTAACGATAGTAGACTATGTGATTTGTGATACAAATTCAGATGGGATTACTCAATTTGATTTGACTACCAAGGATGCAGAGATATTAGGAGGACAGACAGATGTAACACTTACTTATCATGTTACAGCGGCCGATGCTCTTACAGGAAACAATGCAATAGCCAATGTTGGGAATTATACCAATACGAGTAATCCTCAGACGATTTATGTACGTTTGGTGAGTAATATTAACGGTTGTGTAGATGTAGGTCAGTTTGACTTACGGGTAGAGCTACCACCAGTAGCGGTACAGCCAACACCCTTAGAGCTATGTGATGATGAGATAGATGATGAGATTACAGTCTTTGACTTAACAGTAAAAGATGTAGAGATTACAGGAGGCGAAGCAAGTTGGAGTGTAAGTTATTATGAGACTGATGTAGATGCACAGGCTCAGACCAATGCAGTAGATGCAGGTGCTTATACCAATACTTCAGTAAATGGATTGCCAGCCAACCCTCAAACCTTATATGTAGTAGTTACCGATACCGATACTGGTTGTGTAGACTTCACTACCTTAACGATTCGCGTATTACCAAACCCAACACCAACAGAGGTATTACCAGAATTAGTATTATGTGATGATATCAATCCAGGCGATATGGAAGAGGTATTTGATCTGACCACTAATGAAGTATTATTACTTAATGGAGAGGTAGGAGTAACACCAAGCTATCATGAGACATTAGAGGATGCAGAAGAAGGGATCAATGCGATAGCAGATCCAACGATGTATACCAACACCAGTACGCCACAGTTGATTTATGTACGTGTGACAAATGATATCACAGGATGTTATACCATAGTTAACTTTACATTGTTGGTTAATCCATTACCAGATGTTGTTGCGGTGACCGACTTTATTGCATGTGAGCTTAATAACGATGGTTTTTATGATTTTGATTTAACGTTAAAAGATGCAGAGGTATTAAACGGTCAGGATGCTACCTTGTTTACGGTGACTTATCACGAGACACAGGCCGATGCTGATGCGCTAATCAATGCGCTAGTGAGTCCATATACGAACCTTACCAATCCACAACAGATTTTTGTAGCAATTACAAATAACGATACGGGCTGTTCTATAAGTACACCGAGTTTCAATATAGAAGTTCAAGAGGCAGCTGAGGCTAATAGTGATATGGAGCCAATTGTATTTGAGATTTGTGATGATGAGATGGATGATGATAATGATCCAACGAATAACAGTGCGCAGTTTGATTTAACACTTCAAAATGATGCAATATTAGACGGTCAAGATCCAGCGAACTATATAGTGAGCTATTATGCAAGTGAGGCCGATGCAGAGCTGGGTGTGAACCCCTTACCATTTTTATATGAGAATGTGGTTAACCCACAAGTGATCTGGGCTCGAGTTGATAATGACACACTAGATGTCGCAGGTATGGACACATCAATCTGTTATGCTGTAGCCCCACTAACACTTCAGGTGAATCCATTACCAGTATTTGATTTGGAAGACAGCTATATTTTATGTGTTGACACAAATGGGAGCGAGGTATTAAATCTTCCAGTATTAGAAACCGGACTTGATACAGGGCAATACACATTTGTATGGTTCTTTAATGGTACAGAGATTGCAGGTGCAACAGACTCTAGTTATATGCCAAGTGAGGGCGGAACCTACAGTGTTACTGTTACAGATGTTACAAGTTCTCCAAACACAATGTGTGAGAGCAGTGATATTACTGAGGTTATAGAGAGCTCACCGCCAACAGTAATGGCATTAGTTGTAAGTCTTGATTTTGCAGATGTTCATGTTATCGAAGTTACTGTTGAGGGGTCTGGAGACTATGAGTATAGTTTAGATGGTGGACCATGGCAGGATGATAATATATTTACAGATGTATCAATAGGAGATCATACCGTAACGGTGAGAGATAAGATTGGTTGTGGAGAGGCCAGTGATGACGTGACGGTTATGGATTATCCAAAATTCTTTACACCAAATGGAGATGGATATAATGATACGTGGAACATAACAGATATAGATAACCAACCTAATGCAAAAATTTATATATTTGACAGATACGGAAAGTTAATCAAACAACTCAGTCCTTCGGGAATAGGTTGGAATGGGACCTATAATGGTAATCCAATGCCAACGAGTGATTACTGGTTTGTAGTTGAGTATAATGAACGTTCAACAGGTGAACGTAAAGAATTTAAAGCCCATTTTACCTTGAAAAGATAAAACATATGAATTTAAAAAAGTATTGTTTAATAACGAGTTTAGCTCTGTTTTCATTAGTCGGAACAGCTCAAGAAGGATTGCCGATTTATTCAGATTATTTAACAGATAATTATTATCTCATTCACCCATCTATGGCTGGTGTTGCAAACTGTGCTAAAGTTAGATTAACTGCACGTGCACAGTGGTTTGGTCAAGATGAAGCTCCAAACTTACAAACATTAAGTATAAATAGTAGACTAGGAGATTCACCATCTGCCATTGGAGCCATTGTATATAATGATAAAAATGGATACCACTCACAAACAGGCGCTTACTTAACATATGCGCATCACTTGATGTTTTCACGAAATGAAATCGATTTAAATATGCTATCATTTGGTTTAAGTGCTGGTTTTATACAGTATAAACTGGATGAAACAGAATTTTTAGCTGATGGTTTTGACCCTATTATTGCTGGAGTAGAACAGAGTGCGACAAATTTCAATGTAGATTTTGGATTTTCGTATCATTTAATTGATTTCTATGCACATGCAACGGTAAAGAACGTCCTTAACAACGATGGTATTAATTTTAATGAGCAAGGATTGAGTTATAGTAATTTAAGAACTTATATTTTTTCTGCTGGAAATACCTTTAGCAAATATAATAGCGATTGGAGTTATGAGCCATCAATCATGTTGATGTATAGAGATGCTACAGAAGAGGCTTCTATTGATGTTAATTTTAAGGCCTATAAGAAAATGGACTTTGGGAAACTATGGGGTGGAATATCTTATAGGAGAAGTCTAGATGGTGCTGAGTTTTTAGATGGTTCAGGAGTTAGCAGCCAGAAGTTACAGTATATCACACCATTTTTGGGTGTGGACTATAATAATTTTGTTTTCGCATACACATACTCGTACCAAGCAAATTCTGTTGTCTTTAACAACGGTGGATTTCATCAAATTACGTTAGGATATAACTTTAATTGTAGACGAGAAAAGTACGAGTGTAATTGTCCGGCTATTAACTAGAAAACAATGTTTTCAATATATTATTAAAAGTCTCGATTTATATCGAGACTTTTTGCATTAGTGATGGAGGTATTGTTGGAGCTCTTCAATTTTATTTATTGAAAGCGACTACCAAGAGCACGACCCTCTTTAAAACAAAGTGAAAGAGGGTAATGCCCAAATTACCATGTATATTTTTTTTCTTTAGCTTGAGTTTTTATGGCTTTTATCATGGCGTTTTCTAAGCCGTTATCATTTTCTTTTTGTTGTGATGCAATGTACAATCTCCGTTTTTCATTTAATTGTTTGATCTCCTTTTGAACTTGCTCACGTTCTAATCCTTTTTTAGTAATGTATCTTTTTAATTCAGCAACACTTTTTTCTTGAAGATCTTTTGGAAGATCATCTTTCTTTAAAGCTTCATACTTGAAGCCTTTTTCATTCGCGGCATCTACAAGATCCCAAGTTGAGTTTTTATATAAGTGTGAACTTTTACTCACGGTTCTACTCACCGCATTTGCTTCGCTGTAATCCATAGCATTTGTGTCTTGTTCAGTTTGAAGTGCTATTTTTTGTCGTCCAACACTTCCATAAGCTACATAGGTCTTATTTAGTTTATGATTTAGTTGAAGAATTCTATCGTCGTAAGGCGTCGCAACATGCGTTGTTGCTTGGTTGTGATTAATCGCCATATAATCGCCATTTGTGCGCTCTGCACCATCTTTCCAGTACGTCGTAATACCTTGATTATAATCTCCACAAAAAATGGTGTTGACACTTACACCTTTTTTATAAGATTGTTTAGTGGCATCCTGATAGTTGATTTTACCTTGAGTAAAAGGTTCGTTTCCAGCAATGAACATAAGTTTTAAATCATCTTCATTTTTACCCCAATTTAATTGATTGAGAGCTGTTTGAATGACATGGCCGCAGTATTCATTACCGCCATTAGTAGTAAGTGAAAAAAGTTGTTTTGAGATCTCATCTAAATCTCTACTAAAGGCGAGAACTTGACGGATATAGCCTTCTTCACTATTAAGATTATCATTACCATATTCGTATAAAGCGATTTGTAAATTGGGTTTTTCATCACCGCATTTGGCGTATGATAATTCATTAACGATATCCCATAGTTGCGCTTTAGCCTGATCAATAAGTCCATCCATACTATTACTAGTGTCTAAAAGTAAGGCGACTTTAATAAATTGGTTGTGAAGATGGTGAGTTGTTGGTTCTATAAAAGCGACTTGTGCTTGTTCTTTTTTTTCGTTGGCATTGCATGATAATATATTAATCATACAAAGTGAGATAGCGATTGTTCTAAATATTGTTTTCATTTGAAATTATTTTTTGATTAACGAGGTAAACTTATAGGCATCTTTTTTAGTAAAAAAGTAATACTGAGTGAAGTGCCCTATTGGATGAGGGAGTATCAAGAACAAATGAGTGAGTGCATCTATTTATGGTTTAATATGACACTTTGAATACTTTAACCATTTTATTTAATCGATTAAAGTATGTAAGTTTATTCCGTTCAAATCATTTTCATGCATCATATACTTAAATACTTACTCGTTGTACTTCTGTTGTTACCAGCAGGAATCAGCAGCGCACAACAAGGGCAAAGAGACTCTAAGGGTACAACACGTTCGAATTTGCCATACCTTACCATTAGAGGATCGGTAAGAGAGGGTGGGACTTACGCGCCAATATCAAAAGTGAATATTGAAGTCAATGGAGGTGCCTATACAATCACCAATCCGGATGGGAGTTTTACCATTAAAGCTAGAAAAGGTGATGAACTCATTATACGACATAAGGATTTTGAAACCATCTACTATATTATTGAGAGTGAAGAGCGTATTACCGTAGAAGTTGAACCAGCCGTTTCAAATCAGGTAACAAATGCGAAATTTAAAAATGATATCAAAGCATTTAATATCTTGATTGATTCTGTAACTAAGTATAAAAAATTAAACGTTGAAAAGAGCATTGAATTTGTTGGAGAAGCTCTAGGTCAAAGCACATCACTTAAACAGAATGCCGAAGCATATTTAGTTTTAGCCGAAGTTTATATGTATTGGAAACAACATGATTTGGCTGTCACTAACTATCGTATGAGTCTTCAGAACACGGTAGCTAATGAGGCAAAGCTTGGCCTTGCAAAAGCCTATGAATTGAATAAAAATTATCAGGAAAGTCTTGATACGTATAATGGGATTAGTAAAAAGGAATTAAGTAATTACCAATTAGTGACCTTATATGAAGGATTGGGTGATGCCTATTTTAGTATTAAAAATTATGAAGCTTCGGTAGAGGCCTATAAAAAAGGACTAAATGTAGCAAATCAACATTTGATTAAACCTAAAGTGGTTGATCTTAACTCTAAGATAGCACAAGCTTATAATTTTAGTGGAGACGTTGATAAAGCCGAACAGTTCTTTGATAATTCATTGAATCTAGCTGAACGAGCGACCAAAAAACGAGCGCTCGAAGAGAAGGTTACTGTTGCTGATTTTCAGAATACGAACCGTAATTATTCGGAAGAAATTCAATTGCGCAAACAAATTGTTGAAGATGTTAAAGATGTAGAAAAAGATTCTATTATTGAAAATGAGAGTCCGTTAACCCTTCAAAAACAAAACTATAAAATAGGTACCGCTTATTTTTTACAAAAAGACTATGCTAATGCCATTCCTTATTTAGAAAAAAGTAGAGAAGAAGCAGATGCTAAAGGAGATTTGGTAGTCAAGAAAGATGCAACACGCAAATTATCTGATGTTTTAGCAGATGCTGGTGATTACGATGGAGCCAAAGAAACTTTTGAAGCATACAAACAAGTGGTAGATGAATTATATATTAAACGTGAACAGGAATTGTCTCAGGCGAATCGATTCAGGCGAAATATTATTGAGCAGCAAAATCGAATTACCAGTTTAGAAAGTGATCGAGAATTAACCACAAGTCTAGCCAGTGAGCGCAATAAAAATCAGCAGTTAATCATTTACTCATTGGTGATTGGGCTCATTTTATTATTGATTGCTGGATTATTCATGTTTAAGTATATCAAACAACAACGTCTTGCAAACAATTTACTTGCACTCAAGTCATTACGAAGTCAGATGAATCCTCATTTCATTTTTAATGCCTTAAACTCTGTGAATAGTTTTATTGCAAGCAATGACGAGCGAACCGCAAACAAATACCTTTCTGATTTTTCATTTCTCATGCGGGCAGTTTTAGAAAATAGCGAAGAGGATTTTATTCCCTTAGAAAAGGAAATTGAATTATTAGATTTATATACCAAATTAGAGCATTTCAGATTTCAAGATAAGTTTGATTATGATTTAACTGTTGAACAAGATGTTGCCGTAACTGAATACCAAATTCCACCAATGCTTTTACAACCTTATATTGAAAATGCAGTATGGCATGGCTTACGCTATAAAACGAAAAAAGGGCATTTGCAAATTACTATAGCAAAGAAAAGTCATAATGAGATTAGTATTACAGTTGCTGATGATGGTATAGGAAGAGAGCGCTCAAAAGACTTGAAAACGGCTAATCAGCAGAAACAGAATTCAAAAGGTATGGGTAATATTAAAAAACGTGTTGCCATACTTAATGATATGTACAAAGACAAAGTGGATGTATTTATAGATGATTTTCAAGACGCTGAAGATGCAGGAACTAAAGTCGTTGTAACATTAAAAAAAGATTAAATGAAACTAAAAGCAATTATCGTCGAAGACGAAGAAACGAGTAGAAATATTCTCAGAAATTACCTAAATAAGTATTGTCCTAATGTAGAGATTTTAGGAGAAGCTTCTAATGTGAACGAAGCTTTAGTATTAATTCGTAATACCGAATTAGACCTTGTCTTTTTGGATGTTGAAATGCCTTATGGAAATGCCTTTGATCTCTTAGATAAAGTGGGTGATGTCGATTTTGAAACGGTATTTGTGACTGCATATAATCATTATGCAATTGATGCTTTAAATGCACACGCATCCTATTATTTGATGAAACCAATATCAATTGACGAATTGATTAAGGCGGTAGATTATGTCACTGAAATCAAAACCAAAGAAGATGCATTACAAGATCAGGTATTGGTTCCAAAAACGAATACTGTAAATGGTAAAATCACTATTCCTCAACAAGACGGATTTGAAGTATTAGAAACAGCGGATATCATGTACTGTAAAGCTGATGATAATTACACTGAAATTTATCTGAATACGAATAAAAAGAAAGTTGTAAGCAAGACTCTTAAATATTTTGAGGATGCCCTGTCTGATAGTGGGTTCGCAAGAGTTCATAAGAGTTATTTGGTTAATGTCAATGAGGTGACAAAATACGTTAAAGGTAAAGGTGGAAGTGTTATATTGAGTAGTGGCAAACAAATCATGGTGTCTGCTTCTAAAAAATCAGATTTATTATCCTATTTCAAATAATAATCTGATATTTAGTATGTCTAAATTAAATAAGTTATGCCAATTATAAAACCAGTAAGAGGTACTCATCCACAAATTCCTAATGATTGTTACATCGCGGAAAATGCTACCATTGTAGGAGAAGTAACTATGGGAAACCATTGTAGCGTATGGTTTAACGCAGTGATTAGAGGTGATGTCCATTTTATTAAAATGGGAGATAAAGTTAACGTTCAAGATGGAGCGGTGATACATGCTACCTTTGAAAAATCGCCAACAACCATAGGTAACAATGTTTCCATTGGTCACAATGCTATTGTTCATGGATGTACTTTACACGATAATGTATTAATTGGAATGGGTAGTATTGTGATGGATGATTGCGTAATAGAGAGTAACTCAATTATAGCCGCTGGAGCAGTTGTTACGAAAAACACCATTGTAGAGTCTGGCAGTATCTATGCAGGCGTTCCAGCAAAAAAAGTAAAGACAATAAGTCGCGAGTTAATTTCTGGTGAAATTGATCGTATAGCCAATAATTATGTCAAGTATTCTAGTTGGTTTAAGGAATGACAGTTTGATACATAGACAACTTTGTAACCTTTAGAAATCTAGATATTCCACATCAAATTCTTCATTTAAAATTGATCTTAAAATATTCACATTTCCATTGGAGTAGAAGATGTTTTTTGGAATATTTGTTCTGTTATTCAGGAGTTCATGCTGCTCTAAAATTGCTTTTGTTTGTTTAGCTACAGCGATACCTGAATCGATGATTTTAATATGTTTTGGTAGTATTTCTAAGAGCATCGGTATCAAATAAGGATAATGAGTACAACCTAAGACAAGATAATCGATATCGGCCTCTATCATTGGTTTCATATATGTCTCTAATAACGTTTTCATTTCATCGCTATTCGTTTGACCAGCCTCTATCAATTGAACTATCCCTTCGCCTACCTGCTCAATGACTTTTATGCCATTAGAAAATAGATCTGAAGTATTATGAAAAAGTGCACTACTTAGAGTTCCTTTAGTTGCCAAGATGCCAATAACATTTGTTTTGGTTCTGAGTGCAGCAGGTTTAATAGCAGGTTCAATACCAATAAATGGGACATTATAAGTTGTTCTTAGGTATTTAATGGCGTTAGTTGTTGCTGTGTTGCAGGCTACGACAATAAGCTTACAATTCTTTTCAAGAAGCAGTTCGGTGTTCTTGATACTTAATTTAATAATCTCTGCCTCACTTTTACTGCCATAAGGTGCATTTTTACTATCGGCAAGATATATGGTGTTCTCGTGTGGCATATATCCATGTAGTTCTCGAAAGATCGAAGTGCCTCCAATACCAGAATCAAATATGCCAATAGCTTGTGTACTCATTTCTAACAAAAATAAAAAAGCCACTTATTAAAGTGGCTTTTTTAATTATTTATTTAAGTATTATTTTAATTAGAATCCTAATTCTTTTTTTACATCAGTTAAAATGTCTGTTCCAGCAGCAACAAGTACACCTCCGCCTTCAGTAGAATCTAGTACATAATTGAAGCCTTTTGCCGTGGCAACTTTTTGGATAGCTGCTTTCGCTTTTTCAAAAATTGGCTTTAATAAAGCAGATTCTTTCTTAGCTAAGTCCTCTTGTGCTTGTGCTTGATATTGACGAATACCTTGTTCGATACCTTGAACTTCCTGAGCACGTTTTGTGTTTTCTTCTTCAGTTTTAGTATCTACTTCGGCTCTGTACTGCTTCACCTTATTTTGAAGCTCAGTTACCATTTCTTTATATTGTGCATCGTAAGTTTGTGATAGTTTTTCGATTTCTGCTTTCGCAGCTTGCATCTCCGGCATTGCCTGAACTAACTCTGTGGTATTTATATGTGCTACTTTACTTTGTGCTGTTGCGAGGCTTGTTGTACCAACAAATAGTATAGCTGCGAATAATAGGGTTTTTAAGTGTTTCATTTTAAAATTTGTTACGTGTTATAATTATTGTTTTTAGTTATCATCAGGAACGGAGTCTGTTTCTTTTTTCTGGGACTCGCGTTCTTCTTTTGCTTTTTTTCTTGCTTCTAATATTTTTTTCTTACGCTCGTCAAGCTCTTTCTTTCTTGCCTCACGATCTTTAATCTTTTGTTGTCTCTTTTCTTCAGCTATTTGCTTTGGCGTTTTTGTGGCTGTGTTAGTTGTTTTCGCTTGCGTTGCTGTAGAATCTGTTTTTTTCATATTTTTCTCTACAGCAGGTGTTGTTTTTCTTGCATTAGTACTATCACGTTTTTCTTTAGCTTTTGCTCTATCGTCTAATATTTTTTGGCGTCTCTCTGCAGCAGCAGCCTTAAGTGAATCTCTTCGTTTTAATTGTGCCGATTGACGTTCAGCGATTTGCGCATCTCGAGCTGCTTTTTTATCTTCAATTGCCTTTTGGCGCTCGTCAAGTTCTTTATTTACTATAGGAACGACATCTTCTTTCTCTGCTTGCTTACGTTCTGCTCTTGATTTCGCTTGTGTACGTTTTGATGAACGTGAAATACTTCTAATTACCAACTCACTAATATCAAATCGCTCTGCGGAATATAACATTACAACATCGGCAGACTTATCAAAGATGAAGTCATATTTTTTGCCATCAGCAATTTCCTGTACTGCAGCAAAAATTTGATCCTGTATTGGCTGAATCAATTGTTGCTTTTGAATCATCAAATCACCGTTAGGTCCAAAACGTTTTTGTTGGTAGTCTAAGATTTCAGCTTCTTCAAATGAAATGTCTTCCATACGCTCCTCGTATAACTCTTTAGTAAGCAATACGCTTTCGCTGTTCAACTGTTTCTTTTTAGAATCTATTACTGAAAGACGTTTTTCAATTTCAGTTTTCCACTGCTGAACTTTTTGATCTAACTGTGTATTGGCTTCTTGGTATTCTGGTATATTTTGTAATATATATTCAGTATCAATGTAGCCTATTCTAACACCACGTTGTGCATTGGAAACAAAGCTCATTAGACTTAATATGGTCACTAAAAAAAGAACTTTACTTTTCATCTGTATAATTTTATTATTTATGATATGGTCTATAAACTTTAAAATGACAGACTAAATTACGATTCTGTCAAAGTGTTTGGTTTTTCAAATTAACGAAATAAATTCTGAAAAATTTTAACACATACATTAAATCGTCATTTTACTAATAGAAAATATCGTGCCAAAATTAAAATTGCTGTCCAATAATAAAGTGAGTTTCCCATCCGTTCTTTACCGTTTGACCCGGTAGAGCATCGAATCCATGACCAAAATCAATACCTAATAATCCGAAGGCAGGCATAAAAATACGGATACCAAATCCTGCAGATCGATTAAGATTAAACGGGTTGAAATCTCTAAAACTATCATATGATGACCCAGCCTCTAGGAATGTTAAGGCATATATTTTTGCCTGTGCTCCTAAAGTAATAGGATATCTTAATTCTAGCGAAAATTTATTATAAATAGATCCACCATCCTGAGACGATAAGGATTGGTTAGGATAACCACGAAGCTGAATAATTTCTCTTCCGTCTAAGGCGAAATTTCCTAAGCCATCACCGCCTAAGAAGAAGCGCTCAAATGGGATAACACCTCTGTCTTGATTATACGCTCCTAAAAATCCAAACTCCATTTTTGAACGTAAAATCAAGCGTTCATAAAGTCTTGTGTACCAGTCTCCTTGAAATTTTATTTTATAAAATTCTAGCCAGTCATAGCGTTCTTGATCTATTTCTCCAATTCTCGCAGCATCATCCACATCGGTTGGATCTAGGGCGTCTCTTTCTTCTTTGAGTGCTCCGTAATCAACATTATTAAATAATGAATAAGGCAATGATACTTTAGCTGAAATTGTAAAATTAGAACCACCTTCAGGATAAATAGGATCTGTAAATAGGTTATTACGTGTTAATCCAATGGTATACGATAAGTTATTCGAGTAACCGTTTCCGAAGGTAAAAAGACCTGTATTATAGTTTTTTAAATCATAATGCTGAAATCCAATCGCTTGAGACAAGGTAAAATAGTCATCTGGTACTTTTAACCGTTTCGCCAAGCCAACAGAAATTCCAAGTATATTAAAACGTCTATTTCGGTCTGCATCTCTGGTAATCGGGTTAAATAGAAACTGCTTAGTTAACGATATTGAAGTTGATAACTGCACAGGGCGCTTGCCCCCCAGCCAAGGTTCAGAAAATGAGAAACTGTACGTCTGGAAGAATCTTGAAGCTTGTAAACGTAAGGCTAAACTTTGTCCGTCACCTGAAGGAATAGGTTTCCATGCCTCTTTCTTAAATAAATCTTTTAAAGCGAAATTATTAAATGATAATCCTAAAGTGCCAATAAAGCCACCTCCACCGTAACCACCTTGAAGTTCAATTTGGCTAGATCCACGCTCTACAACCTCATAATCAATATCTACTGTACCATCCTGAGTATTGAAGTTCTTCATGTTAGGTGTTAGCTGCTGCGCATCAAAGAAACCTAATTGCCCGAGTTCTCGGATGGTTCTAATCACATCACTTTTTCTATACAGCGTTCCTGGTTTAGTTCTTAATTCTCTATAAATGACATGGTCATTGGTCTTAATATTGCCAGAAACAGATACATTATTGAAATACGCGGGTTTTCCTTCGGAAATTCTAATTTCCATATCAATAATATTACCTTCGGCACTCGTTTCAACAGGATTAATTGTTGAAAATAAATATCCATTATCTTGGTAAAGATTGGTGATATCTACTGCATCAGGCTTTGATTCATCTGCAATACGTTTTCTTAACTCTACGCCGTTATAGGTATCACCTTCATTTATTTTTAAAATAGATTGTAATTGTTGATCAGAGAATACGGCATTTCCAACGAAAGAGATTTTTCCAAATTTGTATTGATCACCTTCTTCTACATCAATAAATAGCGTAATGGTTTTATCATCTTTATAACCGATAGAATCTTTTATAATTCTAGCATCACGGTAGCCTTTTTCTTTGAAGGCATCAATAACGGTCACTAAGTCTTCTTTATAATCGTCTTTAATATATTTTGATCGTTTTAAAAGACGAATTGGATTTTTTTGTTTCGTATTCTTCATGGCCTTTCTGAGTTTTTTATCAGAAATCTTTTCATTGCCATTAAAAATAATTTTATTGATTTTTACCTTTTGTCCTTTATCAATATACACCAACATATCGACTCTAGCTTTTTCAATAGAGTCTACCACTTCTTTTATATTAACCGATGTTTTAGCATTTAAAAAGCCTTGCTTTTTGTATTTGTTGCTAATGTAATTGCGGGTAGTCGTTATAAGATTCTCTGTTACTTTTTCACCTTTCTTAAGATTGTTTTCTGTAATGAGCCCTTCTATTTTACCTTTTTTAACACCTTTGATAGTGACTTCATTTAATTCGGGAAGATCGACAAGGTTTATTTCTAAATAGGCTTTGTTTCCTTCAGTTTTGGCCAGATATACATCAATGCTACTGAAGAGGTTTGAGTCCCATAACTTCTTGATGGCATTACTAATTTGTTCTCCAGGAATGACAATTTCTTCTCCAATTTTTAGTCTTGAGAATGTAATAATGGTAGAAGGGTTAAAGTTCGTGTTACCAGTCACCTTTACATCTTCTAAGATGTATTTTATTCCTTGGTTAAAATCGGTTTGCTGTGCAGCTACTTTGCTTGAAGTAATAAAAATAAATGCTATAAGTAGTGCTTTAATGTATGTTTTCAAAAGTAAGTAATTAGCTAAGTTGTTCACTTGTTTTTCCAAATCGTCGTTCTCTATTTTGATAATTAATCAAAGCATCGTAAAGGTCCTTCTTCTTAAAATCAGGCCAAAGAATGTCTGTAAAATATAATTCAGCATAAGCTATTTGCCAAAGCAAAAAGTTGCTTATCCTCTGTTCACCACTGGTTCTAATCAACAAATCAACATCTGGTAAATCATGCGTGTAAAGATGCTTATTTATAATTGATTCGTCAATACTTTCAACGGAAATTATATTATTTTTAACTTTATCTGTTAATTCTTTTATAACCTTAACAATTTCTTCTCTAGACCCATAACTCAGGGCTAAAGTAAGTGTCATACGTGAATTGTTTTTGGTTTTGTCAATAACTTCTAATAATTCCCGATATGCTTTTTTAGGAAGGTCTTCAAGGCAACCAATGGCTAACAAGCGTATGTTATTGTCTTGCAGGGTCTTGATCTCCTTTTTTAACGATTTCACAAGGAGTTTCATGAGTGTTTGCACTTCTAGTTTTGGACGTTTCCAGTTTTCCGTGGAAAAGGCGTAGAGCGTGAGGTTTTTAATACCTATTTCAGCACTTACCTCAACAATATCTCTTACAGATTTAGCCCCGTTTTCATGACCAAATACGCGAAGCATACCCTTTTGTTTTGCCCATCTACCGTTGCCGTCCATAATAATGGCAACATGATTGGGTAATTTTTCAGGTTGTATTTGATCTTTCAAGTTCATATTAAAAATTGCAATAACAAGGGCGCTGTCCAAACGTGTAAGTTAGAGTAAATCCAGTAAACACATACCAATCATTACTGTTGATGTTTCCAAAACTTAAATTAGCGAGATCTGGATTATCAGGGACACTACCATCAATTTCATCTGAAAACGTATAACGTGCACCAACTTCAAAACCTAAAATAAGGTGATTTGTAATATTCGATTTCACACCTAGAACCATCGGGATTCCAAAGGCCCAACTATCATTATTTTCAGACTCAAGCTCACCGGCTGGTGTAAAGTAATAATTAGGGTGTTTTGCAGTTGTAATTCCTGAAAAAATATAAGGTGTAAATTTTATCCCGCTCGTATGTAGGTCAAAATCAAAAAAGGTAAATTCCATTCCAGCAGAGATTTCGAGCAAATTACTATCAAATTTATAACCACGTTCTATGCGCCTTGGGTCATCTGATTTACTGTCATCACCAACTAAATCTGAATATAATATAGACACTCTCCAAGAATGTCTCGGACTGCGATTCCATTTTAATAATAAGCCAAAAGAAGGAGCGTTTGGCGCGATATAGCTCGTAGAACCAACATCTCCAATGAAATTACTTCCACCAGCAAACACACCAACCTCATAGATCTGAGAATGACTCGTTTGTTGGAAAAATACACACAATAAAAATAAGATTAAATACCTCATAAATTTTTAAAAGTTTGCAAATATAACAATTATGATTTGCCTTTGGTAATTTGTGGCAAATAGTCTTACAGAAAACAGATTTTGTAAGATTTTATTGTATATTATAAACTCAATTTCGCTTGTCTTCTCCCCAAAGCATTTTCTTCCGAAGTGTATCAATAAAACTCTCATTTAAGAGCTCTACCATTTTGACTTCAAAATTGGCTTTTTTAATGGTGACGATAGTGTCATTTGATAAGGTCACAATCCGAGAATCTAGCGACATTAAATATTGATCTTCTCTGCCATCTACTTTCAGTTGTATTGAGGTATCATCGGGAATTACAAGAGGTCTTGCGTTTAAATTATGTGGGGCAATTGGTGTAAGTACAAAATTATTGGCTTCAGGAGTGATTACTGGCCCGCCACAACTCAGGGAGTATCCAGTGGAGCCTGTAGGTGTTGAGATAATCAGACCGTCAGCCCAATACGATGTTAAATACTCACTGTTTAAATGAGTTTCAACCGTAATCATAGAAGTCGTGTTTTTTCGGCTTACAGCAATTTCATTAAGAGCAAAATTAGTATCTAGTAGGGTCTCGTTTTCAGGGAAGGTCTCTACACGAAGTAAGGTGCGCTCTGATGTTTTATAATTGCCATTTAAAACTTGCTCAATAGCTTCCTTTATATGTTCTGTTTGAATAGTGGCTAAAAACCCCAGTCTGCCAGTATTGATTCCAACTATTGGAATAGCGAGATCTCTAACGTAAGTGACTGCTCTTAAAATGGTCCCGTCACCACCAACACTTATAAGCAAATCAAAGCTATTATTTAATTCAGAAAAGGTGTTAAGTGATTCAGTGAGATTAAGATCAGATGCCACATGCTTATAAAACGCTATTTCAACATGGATATCTGCTTTATTATCCTGAAGTACATCAAATAGATCTTGAATGGATTCGAGAGACTTTCCTGGGTAATATTGACTGTAAACGGCAACTTTCATACTCTAAATGTCTAAGTATTTCTTCAGGTAATCTGAGCGTTCTTTTAAACTTTCCACATAGGTGTCCTCTTCGTGGCCAGAAATAATATTGTAACTGTAGCGTCTAAATGTTTGTATGACCTCATTGAGTCCAATGTTGCCAATTTTTAAAGTGATTTGTATCAGGTCACCATCCATTTTAGAAATGAAAGCTCCTAGAATTTTCGCGTCGTTAGATTCAACAATTTGACTTATCTCACTAAATGAATAATCTTGAATACTTTTTTCAACTATTAAGATTCCGCCAGGCTCAGCAAAGAACGGTGTTTCATTAAATAAACCAATAATATCACTCAGTTCATAATACCCTAAATAGTTATTGCGTTCATCAAGTACAGGCATTATATTGCAACTGTTTTGAGCAAATGTTTCTAATACATCTAGCCAATTGGTTTGAGGTCTTACATAAAAACCTTCTAAGGCATAATTGCAATCAGCTATGGTTTTTTGTGACTCGAAACAGTGTGCATCAGTTGCTGAAATACAACCTTGATAAGTGCCATTACTTTCAACAGGAATATGAGAATAGGTGAGCTCATTAAAAATCATTTGAACATCACTAACCTTGTCATCGATGTTTAGTGGTTTGATATCGTTAATAATGTATTCTTTTAAAGGCATAATATTGTAAAAAAATCTAGTGCAAATTAATTAAAAATAACTACAAAAAAGCATGAACTAATAGGAGTTCTGTATTTTTGCAGAATAAAATTTAGTTATGACAAAGTTAAGTGTAAATATTAATAAAATTGCCACCTTACGTAATTCTCGAGGCGGAAATACGCCAAACGTGGTGCAGTTCGCAAAAGATGTACAGCGATTTGGGGCCGAAGGTGTAACCGTTCATCCAAGACCAGATGAGCGTCATATTCGTTATCAGGATACAAGAGATCTTAAACCAGTTGTCTATACCGAGTTTAATGTAGAAGGAAACCCAATCAAGTCGTTTATGGATTTGGTGTTAGAGGTAAAGCCAACCCAGGTGACTTTAGTGCCAGATGCAATCGATGCATTAACTTCGAATTCTGGATGGGATACGAAAACACATAAAGACTTTTTAACAGAAGTAATTTCAGAATTTAAATCTAACGGGATCCGAACTTCTATTTTTGTTGATCCTGTTTTGGATATGATAGAAGGCGCTAAAGCTGCAGGAGCCGATCGGATAGAATTGTACACCGAATCGTTTGCGCATCAATATGGCTTGGGCAATAAAAACGAAATAGAGATTTTTACCAAAGCGGCAGAATTTTCAAATAATATCGGATTAGGAGTGAATGCAGGACATGATTTGTCTTTAGATAACATTCAGTTTTTTAAAGCACATATTCCTGATTTATTGGAAGTCTCTATTGGACATGCCTTAGTCTCCGAAAGTTTATATTTAGGAGTTGAAAATGTGATTCAAATGTATTTGCAACGACTCAAATAGTAAACATGACATTACATTCAAATATCATAGGTCAAGGGCAACCATTTATTATACTTCACGGATTTCTGGGGATGAGCGATAACTGGAAAACATTAGGAAACCGATTTAGTGAATTTGGTTTTGAGGTACATTTGGTAGATCAACGCAATCACGGACGTAGTTTTCACGATGATGAATTTAATTATGAGGTGTTAGCTGAAGATTTAAAACAGTATTGTGATACATATAATTTAAAAAACATAATACTTCTTGGGCATTCCATGGGAGGAAAAACAGCCATGCTCTTCGCAACCGAATATCCTGAGTTGGTATCCAAATTAATGGTGGCAGATATTAGTCCGCGTTTTTATCCCGTCCATCACGATGCTATTTTAAATGGATTGAGTGCTTTGGATTTTAAAACGATTAAAAGTCGGGGAGCAGCCGATAAGTTTTTAGCTCAGTATGTTTCAGAGATAGGAATTCGTATGTTCCTATTAAAGAATTTGTATTGGGTAGAAAAGGATCAGCTCGGACTTAGAATTAACCTTGATGTATTAAAAGAGAACGTTTCCGAAGTCGGGGAAGCGCTGCCCATTCACGCTCAATATGATAAACCAACACTATTTCTTCGAGGAGACAAAAGCGAGTATGTCATGCCAACGGATGCAAAATTAATTACACAACACTTTCCACAAGCAGATATTGTAACTGTTAGTGATGCAGGACATTGGTTGCATGCTGAAAATCCTGATGAATTCTACGATGCTGTGACAAAATTTATTACATTTAGTTAATCAAAACTAAATCATGATGAAATTATTAATCAGACTTCTAATTACAGCTGCTATCGTAATGTTATTAGCTCATTTTCTAACAGGTGTTGCAGTTACGGGTTATACCTCGGCACTTATTGTTGCTGCAGTTTTGGCATTTCTTAATGCGATTGTCAGGCCAATTTTAATAATATTAACCATACCCATTACCATATTGACTCTGGGCTTGTTTTTATTTGTAATCAACGCGTGCATCGTGCTATTAGCCGATAGATTTATTGATGGCTTTGGTGTGGATGGCTTTTGGACGGCATTATTGTTTAGTATTCTATTATCGATATCGCAGTCAATTGCATATTCGTTTTTAAAGGAAGAGAAGAAAAAATAGTCTCAAACACAATCACTTAAAAAATTGTTGGGTTGCAAAAAATATCGTATTTTTGCAGCCCTTTTTAACACCCAATAATGGGTTTAGTATAGTAAAAAATGAATATTACAAGAGAAAACATCGATTCACTAAATGCAGTGGTAAAAGTAGATATTGCTAAAGAAGATTATAGCGATAAAGTTGAAAAAATATTAAGCGATTATCGTAAATCGGCTAATATTCCTGGTTTCAGAAAAGGTCATGTCCCAATGACATTAGTAAAAAAGCAATATGGAAAAGCGGTTTTAGTAGATGAGGTCAACAAACTTTTGCAAGATGCTTTGGGTAAATATTTAACCGAAGAAAAATTAGACGTTCTTGGAAATCCGTTACCAAAACCACAAGATGATTTAGATTGGGATGCTGATGCATTTTCGTTTGAGTTCGAATTAGGTCTAGCGCCTGAGTTTGAAGTGAACTTAAAAAGTAAAAAAGCGATTACGCATTATAATATCGTTGCAGATGATAAAATGTTAAACGATCAAGTTGAGCATATCAGAAAACAATATGGTAAAATCGTGTCGGAAACAGAAGTTGCTAAAACCTCTGAAATTACAGGAGTTTTTACAAATGAGGAGAAAGACATCAATAATTCAGTAACGATCACTTTAGATAAATTTAAAGGAAAAGCTACTGAGAAGAAATTCATTGGTGCTAAAGCTGGTGATGTGATTGCATTAAAAACCAAAGGCTTATTTAATGATTCTCATGATTTAATGACCTTTCTAAAAGTATCTCATGACGATGCTCATGGTTTAGATATTGAAGTGAATTTTACAATTAATGAAATAAACACTAGGGAACTAGCCGATTTAGATCAGGAATTATTTGATAAATTATTTGGAAAAGGAACAGTGACTTCTGTGACTGAACTTAAAGACAAAATAAAAGTAGATTCTGAAAAGCAATTTACTCAGCAAGGTGATCAGAAACTTTTAAATGACGTAACTGAACATTTAGTAGAAAGCACAAAATTTGATTTACCAGCTGAATTTTTGCAGAAGTGGATGCAAACTGCAGGTGAAGAAGAAATGGATGCAGAGCAAGCCAAAGAAGAATACGAAAAGTCTGAAAAGAGTATGCGATACCAATTGATTGAAGGAAAATTGATTGAGAAATTTGATCTTCAAGTGAAGTTCGAAGATTTACAGGCACACTCTAAAGAGATGATCAAAATGCAAATGGCGCAATTTGGTCAAATGGATCCATCAGATGAAGAGTTAGATGGTATTGCTGCTCGTATCTTATCTAATAAAGATGAGGTGAAGCGTATGTCTGATCAATTGATGAGTACGAAATTGTTAAACCTTTACAAATCTGAAGCCAACATCAAGACAAAAGAAATAACTTATGACAATTTTGTAAAAGAGTTCTACAGTTAAACGTTTACAGTATAAATTAGTATATTTGAGCGTAAGACTGAGAGGTCTTACGCTTTTTTGTTCACACTAAAAACATTTGAAAACACTATATGGATTACGCAAAAGAATTTGAAAAATTCGCAATAAAAGATCAAGGGATCAGTAGCACATATTACAATAAGATTATTAGTAGTATGTATCCAACGGCATTAACGCCAAACATTATTGAAGAACGCCAAATGAACATCGCTATTTTTGATGTGTTCTCGCGTTTAATGATGGATCGTATCATTTTTATGGGAACCGGGATTAATGATCAGGTTGCCAATATCATTCAAGCACAATTATTGTTCTTAGAAAGTACGGATGCTTCTAAAGACATACAAATTTATATCAATTCACCTGGAGGAAGTGTTTATGCAGGTTTAGGTATTTACGATACGATGCAACTTATTAAGCCAGATGTGGCTACTATTTGTACAGGTATGGCAGCGTCTATGGGAGCAGTCTTACTTTGTGCTGGTGAAAAAGGAAAGCGCTCTGGATTAACGCATTCACGTGTGATGATTCACCAACCATTAGGAGGTGCGCAAGGTCAAGCGAGTGATATTGAAATTACAGCACGAGAAATATTAACTCTCAAAGAGGAGTTATACAATATTATCAGTAAGCATACTGGTCAAGATTACGACAAAATCTATGACGATAGTGATCGTGATTATTGGATGAAAGCAGATAAGGCGAAAGAATACGGAATGATAGACGAAGTTTTATCAAGAGGTTAAAATAAAAATACGCTTCATTGTCTCTTCGGAAACATTAAGCTTAAAATAAATTATGGCAAAGGAAGAATTAGAATGTTCGTTTTGCGGACGAAAAAAACCTGAAACCAATTTACTGATTGCTGGTTTAGATGCGCACATATGTGATCGCTGTATTGAGCAAGCTCATGGGATTGTCTTAGAGGAATCAAAGCAATCTGATAATGCAGAATTGTCCTCAGAATTAATGCTTAAAAAGCCACAAGAGATTAAGGCCTTTCTAGACGAATATATCATTGGTCAAGAATATACCAAAAAAGTCATGTCTGTTGCGGTATACAACCATTACAAACGATTATTACAACCGCCAACTGATGATGATATTGAAATTCAGAAATCAAACATCATCATGGTTGGGCAAACAGGTACTGGAAAAACCTTAATGGCAAAAACTATAGCTAGAATGCTTAATGTACCTCTGGCAATTGTCGATGCGACCGTTTTAACGGAGGCTGGATATGTTGGTGAAGATGTTGAAAGTATTTTAACACGATTATTACAAGCGGCAGATTATAATCTAGAAAAAGCCGAAAGAGGTATTGTATTTATTGATGAAATTGATAAAATTGCTCGTAAGAGTGATAATCCATCTATTACTAGAGATGTGTCTGGTGAAGGGGTGCAACAAGCCTTATTGAAATTACTAGAAGGAACCACAGTTAATGTGCCACCAAAAGGTGGTCGTAAGCATCCAGATCAAAAATTTATTGAAGTTAATACCGAGCATATTTTATTTATTGCAGGTGGTGCTTTTGATGGTATTGAACGCCACATTTCTAAGCGATTAAATATGGCAGCCATTGGTTATAAAGCCTCTCATGATGACGATATAGCCGATCTAGATAACATGCTTCAGTATATCATTCCAAAGGATTTAAAAGACTTCGGATTGATCCCTGAAATCATAGGTCGTTTACCAGTGTTGACATATATGGATCCTCTAGATGCAAATACATTAAGAGCGATATTAACAGAGCCAAAGAATGCGATCATCAAACAGTACAAAAAACTGTTCACGATGGATGAGGTAGATTTCACGATTACCGAAGGAGCTCTTGATTATATCGTAAAAAAAGCGATTGAGTACAAGTTAGGTGCCAGAGGTTTGCGGTCACTATGCGAGGAAATTTTAACCGATGCTATGTTTGAAATGCCAAGTTCAAATGATAAAAAATTGAATGTCACAAAATCTTACGCTGAAAGTAAATTGACCAAGACAAAACTTAAAAAGCTGAAAGCAGTTTCATAGTTTAATATTTCAGAACATATTAAAAAAATAACCACTCTTTCCCGAGAGTGGTTTTTTTGTATTCTAGATTAATAACTAATATTGCGGAACAATATTTTGAGTGGGTTTGTCTATTACGTGATATCGAACACCTTAAAATCTTATGGTATTTAATAATTAATATATTGTAAATATAGGAGCATTAATACCATAATAACAATGCAAATCGCAGGTTTTAGACGAACCCTATTAAATAATCGTTATGAAGAAAAAAAACGTGTCGTTCATCGGATTTATACCTTAACCGTTCCTTAATGACTCTCAACTCCTGAGACTTTAGCCGATAATTTTAAGACTTCTTTATATATGATTGCATCGGTTTGGTAAGATGAAAAAGTGGATTCCAAAGGTGAGAATCCTTTTTTCAAAGCTTTAATTGTATAGTTCTCATAAGCTTTGACCTTAAAATTATAATGCGCATCTATATCGGTAACTTGACGATCTAACTCCTTGCCTTCTGGGTCGAGCAATACGACCGTAGTGTTTGGGATAAGTTCGTTCTTTTCATTTACCACAATGCCTTGTAATTGCTGGTAGATGACATTGGCCTTAAAACGATACATATCAAAACTACCTTTTCCGTCTTCTTTGTTTGAAGAGAAAAATCCTTGGTCATCATTGATAAACATAAAACCAACTTCATCAAACTCCGAATTAACTTCAGTACCCAGATTTCTTGGGGTCTTAATATCTTCAGAAATTGAGCTTACGAAAATATCAAATCCACCTATAGCTTGATGTCCTTTAGAAGAGAAGAATAATTTTTTTCCATCGTTAGATAAGTGTGGAAATTTATCATCGAATCGCGTATTAATCTTTGGTCCAAGATTCTTAGGTTGTTCAAGCGTACCGTCAGGATTAATTTGAGCTACGTATAAATCGTAACCACCAAATGAACCTGGCATATTTGATGAAAAGAAAAGCTCTGTGCCATCAATTGATACAAATGGATCTTCAATTGAATAATGAATACTACTGATTGGTAATACCGATTCATTAAGCCAATTACCATTAGATTCCTCCTCAAGTATTATTTTGTATAATTGATAATTATTTGAGTTTTCGCGCTGACTTCTGGTGAAGTACATCGTTTTCTCATCTGGTGAGAAGGCCACTTGCCCTTCATTATTTTTAGTATTGATTATTCTGGAAAAAAATAACGGGTTCTTAGCTGAGCCATAAGCATCAACATCAAGACAAAATAATTCTGTGAATGGTTCATTGGTGTTTTTGTCAATACCATTACCAAGTCCTCCAATTTTTTTTGAAGATACTAGGATTAATTTATTTCTGAATAAGGCCGAAGGGATTTCAGAATACTTTGTATTAATTTTTGAATCGTATACGTAAAATTCTAAACCGCTTTTGTTTTTATCATCAATGCGATTTGGATTCTCGTTATTTGTGTTTGAAACTGTAGGTGGGAATACCATACAAAACAGTACAGTAAACACCGTGAGGAAAGGCGTTTTCATTGTGAGGGATTTTGGGATTAATTATGTAATAAAGTTAGACCTCATTAAGACGAAATACACAAGATTTAACGGTTTTTTAGATGAAAGCGGTTCAAAATTCGATTAATCTAATCTATTTGCGGATTTTACCGATGAATGACTATGTGTTTTGATTCAATGAGAGTAACTCATCTAAATATTCCCTGCTATTAGAAAGCCTAGGGATTTTATGTTGTCCTCCAAGTTTATTGTGTAGTTTGAGCCAATCATAAAATAAACGTTTTCTTGCCACATGTACGGTTGGCATATTTAAAGTCATATCATTTAAACGTTTGGCTTCATAATCTGAATTTAGAGATTTCAGTTTACTGTCTAGTAACTCATTAAAGGTGTTGAGGTTTTTTGGAGGGGTTTTAAATTCTATCAGCCATTCATGAGAGCCTTTGTCGCGACCGTGCATAAATATAGGTGCTGCTGTGTAATCTACAATTTCAGCATTTGTTGAATAGCAAACTGACCTTAGAGCGTCTTCAGCGTTTTCAATAATTAATTCTTCGCCAAAGGCATTGATATGATGTTTGGTGCGTCCAGACACTTTAATTCGATAAGGATTGATTGATGTAAATCTCACAGTGTCGCCTATCTTATAACGCCAAAGTCCAGCATTGGTGGTGATTATTACTGCATAGTTTTTACCCACTTCAACATCACTCAATGGAATTACCTTCTGCTGTGGAGTTCCATAGTTATCCATAGGAATAAACTCATAGAAAATACCATAATCCAACATCAATAACAGCTCACTGCTACTGTTCTGATCTTGGATGGCGAAAAATCCTTCCGAAGCATTATAGATTTCATAATATCTAAATCTATCTTTAGGTAAAATAACTTTGTATTGATCGACATAGGGCACAAAGCTTACGCCTCCATGAAAATAAACTTCAAGATTTGGCCAGATATCAAAAAGACTCTCTTTCCCAGTTGCGTCTAAAACGTTGTTTAGTAATACAAGCATCCAGGATGGAACACCTGCCAAACTGGTGACATTTTCATTTCGGGTTTCTTCAACAATAGCTTGCATCTTTACTTCCCAGTCACTCATTAATGAGACTTTACTACTTGGTGTGCTGCTGAATTCCGCCCAGAACGGCATATTATCAATTAAAATGGCCGACAAATCTCCGAACACGGTTCCGTTTTCTTTGTAGAGTTCTTTACTGCCACCAAGACGCAAACTTTTACCTGTAAAGAGTTGAGAGTTTTCGTTATTATTAAGATACATGCATAACAAATCCTTGGAAGCCGCATAATGGCAATCTTCCAGAGATTCAGTACTAACAGGAATGAATTTACTTTTCGCATTTGTTGTACCGCTTGATTTAGCATACCACTTAATAGGATTAGGCCAAAAGATATTATGTTCACCTTGTCGAGATCGTTCTATCATATCCTGACAGTCCTCGTAAGATGAAATTGGAATGCGCTCACAGAAGGTTTTGTAATTAGTGATTGTAGCAAATTCATATTGCTTGCCAATCTCAGTATCCTTAGCTGTTGTAAGGAGGTGAAAAAGCAATTCATTTTGTACTTCGTTTGGGTATTTTAAAAACAATTCAATTTGGTGAAATCGCTTTTTTAAAAACCACGAAGCAATAGAATTTACTAATGGAATCGGCATTTTTGTACTATCTTTATGCTCTAAAAATAATACTTTTTTTCGTATGTTTTATCAAGGTGTTTTAACAAAAATGCAAACCGAGTTTGCAGAACCGATTCAATATTATCTAATCTTAGAGAATGATTTCCTGAATATGAATCAGTTATTGGATAAAACCCTTAAGTTGGAGTTTGTAAAACACCAGTGTTTAAAATGTGGATTAGATAAGCCTATTTATCGTCAAGGCTTTTGTAAAGCCGATTTTTTTGATATTCCTCAGGCAGGAGATTGGATCATGAGACCAGAGTTAAGCACTGCGCATTTGGGTAAAGAAGATCGAGATCTCGCATATGAAATGAAAGTACAATTGCAACCACATATTGTCTATTTGGCGAATTCGAGTAACGTAAAAGTTGGGGTAACCAGAAAGTCACAAATCCCAACGCGATGGATTGATCAAGGCGCTCATGAAGCCATTGAAATTGTAGAAGTCCCTAACCGTTATTTAGCCGGTATCACTGAAGTTGCTCTTAAAGATTATGTAGCCGATAAAACCAATTGGAGAAAGATGCTTAAGAATGATATCGAAGATGAAAACCTTGTAGAATGGCGTGAACGACTTAAGGGTTTTATTCCAGAGGAAGCCAAAGATTACTATATCACGTCAAATACAGAAACCAATTTGGAGTTTCCAGTTAACAAATATCCCGAAAAACCAAAAAGCCTGAACATCGAAAAAGAACATACATATACGGGTAAATTAGTAGGTGTTAAAGGGCAATATCTCATTTTTGAAGATGATACCGTTTTCAATATTCGAAGTAATGAGGGCCTAGTCTTGAAATTTACAATCGTATAATATTAACGATTTTTTATAATCTTTAACACGTTTTAAAAGTCTAAAGATTAGTATCTTGCAAATAAAAAATGATGAAAATTCCAGTCATGTTTTATGTGGCACTAACGACCATGTTATTAGTTACAATTACAATAGCAGTTGCTATGGATATGTCTTTTAATTGGGTGTTTCTATTAACTTGTATCGGACAATTATTACTCCTCATTATGGTTTATCGAGTATTGAAAGATAATTATACTACAGATAAAACCTTCGAAGACTTCTACGAAGATTATCCAATCGGTCGCATTGAGAATTATAGATAATTTCAATCATAAGTGTAGTCTTATCGCATGTGTTATTTTAGTATCTATGAGTATAACACTTTATACTTTATTGATGGCCAGTGCGACTTAATATTTTGATACGTTTTATTGGTAAGGGTTAGCTGGTAAACCTGCATTTTCTAACTCGACATCAACAGAAATCACTAAATTCAATATGTGAACGAATTTAAGTGATCAACTTTAGAAACAATAAAAAACAACAAAAGGCGCATCTTTTTAAGATGCACCTTTCAATATGTATTGAGGAAGAAAAAGGACTAAATATCCTCTTGATCTCTCATATTTTGGATATAACCAGCTTTTTGAATTTCACGTCTTCTTTTTACAGATGGTTTGGTGAAGAATTGATTTTCACGAATGTTTTGCATGGTCTTAACGTTACGGTGTTTTCTTTTGTAGCGCTTTAAAGCACGTTCAATGCTTTCTCCTTCTTTTACTAAAATTTTAATCATTGTAATACTTGTGGTTATATCTTTAGGACTATCCTAAATAGGTTTTTAATATTTTACTTTTTGAATCTTGGCGTAAACGCTTGATTCCTTTTTCTCTTATTTGTCTTACACGCTCTCTTGTTAAATCAAAAGTAGCACCAATTTCATCTAAAGTCATTGGTGGCTCATCACTTAAACCGAAATTTAAACGAATCACATCACTTTCTTTTTGAGATAATGTATCTAAAGCTCTATTAATTTCAACATTTAAAGACTCTTTCATCAAATCACGATCTGGATTTGGTGACTCTCCAGATTTTACGACATCGTATAAACTTGAGGTTTCTCCTTCCTTCAACGGAGCATCCATTGATAAATGTCTTCCAGAGTTCTTCAATGACTGCTTCACTTCTGTTACGGTCATGTCTAACTCCTGAGCTATTTCTTCAGGACTAGGTGCTCTTTGATGAGTTTGCTCTAAATGGGAGAACGTCTTATTGATCTTATTAATAGAACCAATTTTGTTCAAAGGTAATCTAACTATTCGAGATTGTTCCGCTAAAGCTTGTAAAATTGCTTGTCTAATCCACCAAACTGCGTAGGAGATGAATTTAAAACCTCTGGTTTCATCAAATCTTTTGGCAGCTTTTACTAATCCAGCATTACCTTCATTGATTAAATCGGGAAGCGTTAATCCCTGATTTTGATATTGTTTAGCAACAGAAACTACGAAACGTAAGTTAGCTGTCGTGAGTTTGTCTAAAGCCTGTTGGTCGCCTTCTCTAATACGTTGAGCAAGTTCAACTTCTTCTTCAGCAGTAATCATCGGTAATTTGCTGATGTCTTGTAGGTATTTGTCTAGAGATTTAGATTCACGGTTGGTAACTTGTTTGGTAATTTTTAATTGCCTCATATATAATGTCCTGTTTAAAAAGTTTGCAAGAGTACATAATAACTTTTAAAATGACAAAAGCAAATAAATTACCAGTTCTTTCTGAAAACGACCCTGTTTTTTCTAATTTTTAATGTTTTATTAACGATTTTTGGGAAAATCGACTAATTTTTTATAGAGTCTTTTTGTTTTTTTCGTTTTTTCAGTAAGCTGCCTAAAATTGATTTGACACCATCTGAAACTGGATCAGTTGTTTTTGTAGTATCAGTTTTAACTCCTGTTGAGTCTTTTGTCGTTTGGTTTTTAGAACCGCTTAAAATACCACCTAAAAGCCCTTTTACTTTATCGGTTCCTTTATCGATAAGTTTCTGCTTTTCAATTTCAATAAGTTGTTTGGTGAGTGAGCTAATACCGCTCGTAAGATCCGTTTTTACATTTGGATTGGTATAACTTCCAGTAATGTTTGCGGTTACTGGAATGTAGATCTTGTTGACTTCAGGATCATTAATTTTACCGAGTAAACGATTTACATCACTACCCAAGTATTTTGCAGGTACCTGAAATATAGCATTGTAATTTAACGTTTTATCAAAGCCGTGTGTTCCTGAAACTTCAATAGTTATATCTTCATAGTTTAAATTAAATGGCTTCACCGATACTTGTCCTTCAGAAAACTGTAATTGTGTTTTAAGATTCTTTAGGTTGATCTTGTCAAAATCAATAAAATTTAATGCACCATCTAACTTACTCAAAACCGAAGCTTCATTTTTATTGATACTTGTGGTCAATAATTCTGCAAAAGCGTCACCTGAAATAGAACTCAGCTTCGGGGTAAATTCTTTGTCCAGCGTTCCTCTTAAAGAAATCATAGTATTGAGTTTGCCTTCAAAAGCTTTGGCAATTGGAGCTAAGTTTTGCAGGAGCTCTAAATCTTTAAACGATTGGGAAATATCAAAACCTTCAGCGCCCATATTCAAATCAAATACAGGGATGTCGGTTTGTGTAGATACTTTGCCAGTAAGTGCGAGAACACCATTAAATAAATTGGAAGTTAAATTTTTGAGCGTAGCTTCCTGGTCTTTTATTAATAAAATGCCAGTTACTTCTTTTAATTGAAGATTGTCATAGACAACAGTTTCGGCTTTAGCGTTAATTGTGCAGTCTAAGAAGTCAGGGATTTTCAAAGATTCACGATTTGAGCTTGTTTTGTTATACGCTTCAACGGAGGCATCTGCTACCATAAAATCACTAACTACGAAGTTGTTAGAGTTTACATTGAAGTTTCCTTGAAGTTTTTTATCACTCAATAAGAAGCCTAGTAAATTCTTAATCGATCCGGTGGCCTTCAAATCACTTGTTCCAGTGATAGCATCAAAATGATTAAGTGAGACATTACCTGGATTGAAGGTCATATCTGCTTTATTGATTTGAATCGGATTGACAATGTCTTCTGAAGAAAAAATGAAATCTGTAATACTAAGGCTACCATTGTTTTTTATGCGTTCATAGGCATTGGCTTCAATGGCATTCATGTCAAATGCGGTATTTAGTTTGGCTTTCAAGACTCCGCTGAGTTGTTTGTCAAAATCAATGGGATATGCTTTTGTAATTTTAGTTAAGTTCAATGTACCATCGATATTAGCGTTCACCAACATATTCTCTGTGAGATTTCTGATTGTAGCATTAGACTTAAAGACATCGTCATCAATTTTGAAGTTTAAGGTTTTAATGTCTAGAAAGGTATCATCCAGTTGTCCCGTAGTGTTTTTGATAACAGTATTGATCGTAATATTACTCACCCGTTTTGGAAGATCTGGATATTTGAAAGAAGCATTATTAGAGGTGATATTAATATCTAATGTCGGAATGGTTGTATCAGTCACTTGCCCTTTTATTTTACCTTTGACTTTAAAATCCCCTGAGGTTTCTACAGACGATATATTTTTTGAATAGGCTTCAGGAATTACTGCTAAAAAGTCTTTAAAGGAAGATTCAGGATTTTCAAAAGCGATGTCAATCTCTTGTCCGTCTTCTATGAGTTGCACATAGCCATCAAAAACTAGAGGCAATTGATTAATATACCCTTTGTTTTCCATGAAAGTATATTTCTGTTCCTTAAGATTCATAGCAATAAGAGCATCCAATTTTATAGAATTTTGATTCAGATATTGTGTGCTATCAATGTTCATGCTTACATTCGCTGATGTTTCAGTGTCGAGTTGAGATTGTGTTTCTGAAAATGTACCTTGACCAGAATGGTTGAGCTCGGTAATATAAATTTTGGTGTTTGAACTTTCATTTAAATAGGTCAATGCACTATTATTGATGCTATAATCTTCAATATCAAATGAAAAACTACTGGTTGAATCTGAGACTGTTTTGCTAGGATTGTTTTCTTTGGAAATATCGTAATTGTTATCTCCTAGTGTATTCGTTTTAAGTGTTAAAAGGACTTCGTCAAGACTTATAGAATTTACTATTATCGGATCTTCATTAGCGGTTTTGAACAATTCTTTTACTGACATTGTAAACGCGATTTGCTTTGCTGTCGCTAAAGTTTCGTCCTCAAAGGGTTTATAGTTAGTAATGACTAAATTATCAACAGTTACGTAGGCTTGGGGAAAACTACGAATGAAACTCAAACTCACATCACTAAATTCTACTTTAGCGTTGAGGTTCTCATTGATAAAGTTTTTTACCATATCCTTAATTTGGCCTTGAAAGGCAAAAGGGATGGCGATTAATAAGAATAGAATAATAAGAATAGAAATTCCTGTAATCTTGAGTGTTTTCTTCATAAGGTTGTTTTGTAATCTATATACGGTAAGAATATCATTTAGGCTCTATTTCACCAAAAGTTTAATAAAATTTTAACCCAAACCTTGCTATCTCGGGTGTTCATGTTATTTTGAGATCTTCATTTACTTTCAAATTAAAACGCCGTCTAAACAGGTAAACTCCTAAATAAAGAAAAGGAGTGTCTAAGGCCGCAACGAACACTTTAAAAAGAAATCCACTAATTAATAACCCTTTAAAATTTTCCCATGGGATAATTCCAAATGAGCATAACAGTAATACAATAGAGAACGTATCAATAAATTGTGAAAACCAAGTTGAAAAGTTATTTCTCAGCCATAAGTGTTTACCCTTAGTGAGTCGTTTCCAAAAGTGATACACTTGGATATCAATAAATTGGGCGAATAAATACGCCGACATAGACGCAAATACAGCGATTACCGAATTTCCAAAAACGCGAGTAAATAAATCGTCTTGAATTGGTGAGTTTTCAATCGCTGGAACGTTATCTGCTAGCCAGATAATCAACAATGAAAATACCGAAGCAAAAATTCCAGCTACTACGACTTGGTTCGCTTGTTTCTTTCCGTAAATCTCACTAATAAGATCAGTAATTAAAAAGGTAATAGGATAGGGTAAGATTCCTACTGAAATCTCGAACAACTTCGCACCAAAAATTTCTACGTCAAAAGGATACCAATAAAAAAACTTTTGAAAAATAATATTAGAAACAACTAAAGAGGTGATAAACAGTGCCGCTAAAAATAGATAAATCCGCTGTGCAGCAAGTTTGTCTTTTAAGGTCATAAATTGTGAATAAAAACTTCATACAAATATACGTTAAAGTGATTTTCTTTTCATTATTTTGATCTGCTATATGAATTCAACTCATCACGTATACATTTCACTTGGTAGTAATAAAGGCGACAGGTTAAAATATCTGCAAGACGCTGTGGATTTGATTTTTTCTGAAATAGGAAATGTCAATAGCATCGCAAAAGTCTATAACACACCAGCAATAGGGTTTAAAGGTGACGATTTTTTAAACACTTGCATTTCTATTGAAACCCTATTTTCTTCGGAAGAGGTATTAGAAAAATTACAGACTATTGAAGTTAAATTAGGACGTGAAAAAACGCAATCTGAAACTTACGAAGCTAGAACTATCGATTTAGATATCTTGTTTTTTAATGCTGAACGCATTACTAAAGATGGATTAGTCATTCCGCATCCTGAACTTCAAAACCGACAATTTGTATTGCAACCCTTAAAAGATATAGCTCCAAAATTTGAGCATCCTGAATTAGAAAAAACCGTTTTAGAATTAACTGCTGAATGTGAAGATAATAGTGAAATAGAAGCCATTAAAATCTGGTTGAAAAATCCGTCGAAGCAGTTTAATTTTTCTAATTTTAATTATATCGCTATTGAAGGAAATATTGGAGCAGGGAAAACAAGTTTGTCCCATCAAATTTCATATGATTTTAATGCAAAATTGATACTGGAGCGCTTTGCAGATAATCCGTTTTTGCCAAAATTTTACGAAGAACCACAGCGTTATGCATTTACGTTAGAGATGTCTTTTCTCGCCGATCGTTACCAACAAATTAGTGATGACTTATCGCAATTAGATTTGTTTAAGGATTTTATAGTGAGCGATTACGATATTTATAAATCCCTTATTTTCTCAAAAATCACTTTGCCAGAAGATGAGTTTCGACTCTATCGAAAGTTATTCTATCTTATGTATAAGGATATTGCGAAACCAGACTTGTATGTGTATTTGTATCAAAATACGCAACGTTTGCAAGAAAATATTAAAAAGCGAGGTCGCGATTACGAACAGAATATTGATGACGACTATTTAGAGAAAATCAATGCAGGCTATTTAGATTTTTTAAAAAACCAAACTGAACTCAATGTGAAAATCATTGATGTTTCAGATAAAGATTTTGTTGGTAGTCGTAAAGATTATTTATGGTTATTGAGAGAGATTTGTGGAACCTAATATGTTACTCCTCATTTGAAATAGAATCAACACTTCTGAAATCCTGAAATGCTTTTAGAATGACACCTTTTCTTTTTTTTGCATTTTCGAAAATAAATCCCAAACCACAACACCACAACTCACAGAGATATTTAGGGAATGCTTCGTGCCAAATTGAGGGATTTCTATTACCAAATCACTAGCATTAACGATGTCTTGAGTAACGCCTTTCACTTCGTTGCCAAACACCAAGGCATATTTTTGACTAATTTTAGGTTGAAAGTCGTTTAACATGATGGCACGCTCAACTTGTTCAATAGAAATGACTTTGACGTTTTCAGATTTTAACTTATTCACCACATCTAGCGTGTGTTCAGCGTATTCCCAATCAACGGTTTTGGTGCTTCCTAACGCGGTTTTTCTAATGTCATTATGAGGCGGTGTTGCCGTAATTCCGCAGAGATAAATTTTTTCAACCAAAAAGGCATCACTTGTTCTAAATACTGAACCAATATTGTTTAAGCTTCTAATATTATCTAATACAATAATAAGAGGTGTTTTTTCTACCGACTTAAATTCGTCAATATTCAACCGGTCGAGTTCGCTATTTTTTAGTTTTCGCATGTTAAAATCTTAGCTTTTTTGTAGATAACTTATGTGGTTTGAACTTTATAAAACTTGAAATTATAAGTACATTAGCAATCTTATCATTTAAGCAAAAATACAATTTAAAATAGGACAAGCCTTGGCCAAGAAAGCAAAAAAAGAAACACCATTAATGAAGCAGTATAACGCCATCAAGGTAAAATATCCTGATGCTTTATTACTATTTAGAGTTGGCGATTTTTATGAAACCTTTGGTCAAGACGCTGTAAAAGCCTCTAAGATTTTAGATATTATATTAACCAAGCGTGGAGCGGGAAGTGAGACTGAAATTGAATTGGCTGGTTTTCCGCATCACTCTCTTAATACCTACTTACCAAAACTGGTTAAAGCCGGAGAGCGTGTTGCTATTTGTGATCAACTTGAAGATCCTAAACAAACAAAGACTATTGTGAAACGTGGCGTTACTGAATTGGTGACTCCTGGTGTGGCTCTCAATGATGATATATTACATTCTAAAACAAATAACTTCCTAGCAGCTGTATTCTTTGGGGTAAAGGCGGTTGGTGTCTCGTTTTTAGATGTTTCTACGGGAGAGTTCTTTTTATCACAAGGTAATGAAGAATACGTAGATAAATTGCTTCAAAACTTTAGACCTAGTGAAGTTTTGGTATCCAAACCAAACCGACAAAAATTTGCAGCCGCTTTTGGTCATGATTTTCATACATTTTATATAGACGATTGGGTACTTCAAGATGATTATGCTAATGAGACTTTGTTAAAACATTTTAATATAAAGTCACTCAAAGGGTTCGGAATCGATGATCTTTATGAAGGTATTGTAGCCGCCGGAGCTGTATTACATTACTTAGGTGAAACACAACATCACAAATTACAGCATATCACATCTATTCAACGCTTGACAAAAGGCGAACATGTGTGGATGGATCGCTTTACTATTAAAAATTTAGAGCTATATCAATCTACAAACCAAAATGCAGTGACACTTATTGATGTGATTGATAAGACTATTTCGCCAATGGGTGGGCGATTATTGAAGCGATGGTTGGCTTTGCCTTTAGTGAATTTGTCATCAATAAATCAGCGTCATGATGTTGTAGAATATGTGATAAAGGATACAGTTACATTACAAAAATTTCAGCATCAATTAAAACAAATTGGAGATATTGAGCGCCTTATTTCAAAGGTGGCTACAGCTAAAATAACACCTCGAGAAGTTGTTCAACTTAAAAATGCATTAGAAGCTATAGTTCCCATAAAGGCCATTGCGCTTCAAACTAAAAATAAGGCCTTACAGTTAATTGGAGAACAATTAGATGATTGCGAAGTCTTGCGTGAACGAATTAAAGCTACTCTAAATGAGGACGCACCTGTTAATATTCTAAAAGGACATACGATTTCTTCTGATTTTTCTGCTGAGTTGAAAGACCTTCGTGAGCTATCCGCATCAGGTAAAGATTATTTAAATCAAATGTTAGAGCGTGAAAGTGAACGAACAGGTATTACCTCACTTAAAATAGCGTCTAATAATGTGTTTGGCTATTATATTGAAGTTCGTCATACCCATAAAGACAAAGTTCCTGAAGACTGGATACGAAAGCAAACATTAGTAAGTGCCGAACGCTATATAACTGAAGAGTTAAAAGAATACGAAACTAAAATCTTAGGGGCTGAAGAGCGAATTTTAGCCATAGAGCAGCAGTTATTTGCAGAATTGGTGAAATGGATTGGGGAGTACATTAAGCCAGTTCAAAAAAATTCAGCATTGATTGCGCAATTAGATTGCTTAACTGGGTTTGCACAACTGGCAATTCAAAATAACTATACAAGGCCATTTTTAACTGAGGGTCATGAATTAGATATAAAAAATGGAAGGCATCCAGTTATTGAGAAACAATTGCCTCCTGGAGAACCTTATATAGCCAATGATTTGTATCTCGATAGAGAACAAGAACAAATAATAATGATTACGGGTCCGAATATGTCTGGTAAGTCGGCAATTTTACGTCAAACAGCTTTGATTGTATTATTAGCACAGATGGGAAGTTTTGTTCCTGCGGAAGTGGCGACTATAGGATTGACCGATAAAATATTTACAAGAGTTGGTGCCAGTGATAACATTTCGATGGGCGAATCAACTTTTATGGTTGAGATGAATGAAACAGCTTTGATTTTAAATAATATATCAGAGCGAAGTTTGGTGCTTTTAGATGAAATAGGTCGCGGAACTAGCACCTATGATGGGATTTCTATTGCTTGGGCAATCAGTGAATATTTACATGAACATCCTAGCAGAGCAAAAACCTTATTTGCAACCCACTATCACGAGTTAAACGAGATGTCTGAAACCTTCGATCGTATCAAGAATTTTAATGTTTCAGTAAAGGAATTAAAGGATAACGTATTATTTCTTAGAAAACTTGTTGAAGGTGGTAGTGAGCATAGTTTTGGAATTCATGTAGCTAAAATGGCAGGAATGCCACAACAGGTCATTCATCGTGCAAATAAAATACTAAAACAATTAGAAAAATCGCACTCAAGTGAGGAGTTAACCGATAAAGTGAAAACCCTAAATAATGAGATGCAGTTAAGTTTCTTTAATTTGGATGACCCCTTGTTAGAGCAGATTAAAGAGGAGATTGTAAATATAGATATTGATACTTTAACACCGGTAGAAGCATTGATGAAACTCAATGAAATTAAGCGTATGTTATTGAAAAAGAAACGTGCATAAAAAATCTGTATTTTTTTTAGTAAAAGGCTTTGGATTTCTAAGAAAAGTCTTAAATTTGCGCTCGCAATTACAATAAACGTTCATTTAAAAAATTGCTATAATGCGAAAGTAGCTCAGGGGTAGAGCATCACCTTGCCAAGGTGGGGGTCGCGGGTTCAAATCCCGTCTTTCGCTCTAAGCCTTAAAAATATACCAAGCTGAAGTGGTGGAATTGGTAGACACGTTGGACTTAAAATCCAATGTCCATTAGGACGTACGGGTTCAAGTCCCGTCTTCAGTACAGATGAAAAGTCGAAACGAAAGTTTCGACTTTTTTCTTTTTAAAATGACCATAAGAACAAGACTATCAGCCCTTTTAAAAAGAAAAAAGCAATCTGATAATTCGGATTGACTTTTTTCAAATTGTTGATATAGGACTAGACGAATTCAATTTCCGTTTTTGGGCTTGTATTAAAAAAACTAATTAAAGTTATAGCTCTTATCTTTATTGATTTTGAATATTGTAGCGACAGGGAGATGAATAGTAGACGAATAATTATAAATAAAAAAGGGTCTGATTATATCAGACCCTTTTTTTATAAAAGCAACTTTAATTTAGTTGTTTTCTTTTACTTTGTTTGCAGCATCATTTAAAGCTTTAGAACCTTCCTCCTTAGCTTTGTCAGCGCCTTCTTTTACTGCGTCTTTGGCGTCTTTAGCCATATCTTCAGCGCCTTCTTTCATTTTGTCAACACCTTCTTTCATAGCGTCACCAGCTGCATCTACAGCGTCTTCAGCACCTTCTTTAACGTCTTCAGCACCTTCTTCTATGGCGTCACCTGTTGCTTCAGTAGCATCTTTTACAGCGTCTTCAGCTTTATCTGCTGCATTTTCAACAGCATCACCAGCTTTAGCTGCTTCTTCTTTGGTTTCTCTACATGATGTTACAGACACTATAAGTGCCAATACTAATGCGAGGTTTAAAATCAGTTTTTTCATTTTTGATAGTTTTAGTGTAATTGTTAATTCACGAAATTAATAACTTAAATTGAATAACTGTTAATTTTTTAACATTTATCGAAATTTAGTATTATTCAATAGTCGCCTTATATACGTATGTAGTTAGTTATTTGGACTACTGCACCCTTATTTTTTTCAATAAATTCTGAATTTTTTTTACCTAATGCGTCGCGCATTTGAGGAGATGTCGTGAGTGAATCTAAAACGGTTCTTAAATCCTTTCTATCAGCTACTGATATTACCCCTGCTTTTTCGATCATAGCTTTAGCTTCAGGGAATTTATTATGGTTTTTACCTATAATGATAGGTACTTGAAATACAGCTGGTTCTAGGATGTTATGCAAGCCTGTTTGGCCCATGGCACCGCCAACATATGCAATATCAGCATAACTGTAGATTTTAGATAGAATGCCAATGGTGTCAATAATAAAAACGGTTTTGTCTGTTAGTGGCTTATGATCTTTTTCAGAAAATAACACAAAATCTACCTCCAGTTTTGAAGTAATTGCCTTTATATTGTGAGCTTTAATTTCATGAGGTGCAATGATAAACTTTAAGTCTTTCGATGCATTTGCATTTATATATGGAATAAGAACAGCTTCATCCTCAGTCCATGAACTTCCAATAACAATACATGTACTATCATTTTTGAATTCTGAAATAAAGTCAAGGGTATTGACTTGTGACAATTGATTGGCAACTCTGTCAAACCGTGTATCTCCAGATATGGTTACAGAATGAAACTGAATTGAATTGAGAAGAGTTTTAGAATTCTCATTTTGAACAAAGATGTGTTCAAAAGCAAGTAAAGCAGATTTTCGTTTTCCTCCATAAAATTTAAAATAAGATTGATCTGGTCTAAATAATGCAGAAATTAAAATAGATCGCCGTTTTTGTCGTTGTAATTCGAGAAGTAAATTAGGCCAAATATCATATTTTACAAATACCGTAAATTCTGGACGTACGATTTCCACATAACGTTTTGCATTGGCTTTCGTATCTAACGGAAGATAAATAACAACATCGGCCACATTGGTGTTTTTTCTAATGTCATAACCTGATGGAGAAAAAAAGCTAAGCACAATTTTGTGATTGGGATATTGAGTTCTTATCACCTCGAAAACGGGCAATCCTTGTTCGAATTCTCCTAAAGAAGCACAATGAAACCAAATGATTTTATCAGCAGTGTTAATTGTTTCTTCAAGTGTTTTGAAGGTGTTTTTACGACCCTCAATTCCGCGTTTGATCTTAGGATTGAAAAAGCCGAGTAGCTTCAATGTAAAAGAAAATATATAGATTCCTAAATTGTACAATATCTAATCGTTTAGATTAATGCTAAAATACTGTTCTTTGAAATAAATTCATTGCTTAATGCTAATGAATTTTGTATTTTCGTCTGGTATGAAAAAAATTCAAATGGTTGACCTCAAGGGTCAATATAACAAAATAAAAGAAGAGGTAGATCAATCGGTTTTGGAGGTCTTAGACTCTACAGCGTATATTAATGGACCAAAGGTTCATGAATTTCAGAACAACTTAGAGAAATATTTAGGGGTTAAACATGTCATTCCTTGTGCCAATGGTACAGACGCTTTACAAATTGCAATGATGGGTTTAGGGTTGAAGCCGGGAGATGAAGTGATTACGGCTGATTTTACCTTCGCGGCAACCGTTGAGGTAATCGCGTTATTGAATCTGACTCCTGTTTTGGTTGATGTAGATCCAGTAACCTTCAATATTGATGTTGAAGCTGTTAAAAATGCAATCACACCAAAAACAAAGGCTATTGTTCCAGTTCATCTTTTTGGAATGTGCGCTAATATGGAAGCGCTAATGGATATTGCGCAAACAAATAATTTATTTGTTATTGAAGATAATGCTCAAGGTATTGGGGCCACATATACATATACAGACGGCAGAAAAGCAAAAGCAGGAACCATAGGACATATTGCCTCTACATCATTTTTTCCTTCAAAAAATTTAGGTTGCTATGGCGACGGTGGTGCTATTTTCACTAACGATGATGATTTAGCGCATACAATTAGAGGTGTTGTAAATCATGGTATGTATGTACGTTACCATCATGATGTGGTGGGTGTGAATTCGAGATTAGATTCTATACAAGCTACTATCTTAAACATTAAGTTAAAGCATTTAGATAACTATAATCAAGCTCGACAAAATGCTGCTAGAGCATACAATACTGCTTTTGCAAATGAAGAGTATATAATTACACCTTCAGGTAAATCAGAGTGTTTAGGAATTTGTAGCAGCTGTGATTGTCATGTATTTCATCAATATACCTTAAGGGTTCTAAAAGGCGATCGTGACGCTTTAGTGAAACATTTGAATGATAAAGGTATTCCGTGTGGTGTTTATTATCCAATTCCTTTACATCGCCAAAAAGCGTATCTAGATTCTAGATATAATGAAGCCGATTTTAAAGTGACCAATCAGTTGGTAAAAGAAGTGATTTCTTTACCAATGCACACAGAGTTAGATGATGATCAAATTGAATTCATAACATCAACTGTGAAAAATTTTGTCAATTCTTAGTATGAAAAAAATCCTTGTTACTGGAGGGCTTGGATTTATTGGCTCTCATACGGTTGTAGAATTACAAAATGAGGGTTTTGAAGTTGTCATTATTGATGATTTATCCAATTCTTCCCTCGATGTTTTAAAAGGCATTAGTTCAATTACAGGAAAAACTCCAAATTACGAAAACATAGATCTTAAAGAAAAAGCCCTAGTTGAACAATTTTTCCAAAAACATAAAGATATTTCTGGCGTCATTCATTTTGCGGCAAGTAAAGCGGTAGGAGAAAGTGTGCAAATGCCTTTACACTATTATGAAAACAATTTAAACACACTCATTTATACCTTAAAGGAAGTTATAGGTCTCGACGAGTCAAATTTTATTTTTAGTTCGTCATGTACGGTATATGGTCAGGCTGAGGAAATGCCAATTACTGAAAAAGCACCTGTGCAACCAGCAGAATCTCCTTATGGAAATACCAAGCAAATTGGAGAAGAGATTATTATGGATACTTGCTATGTAAACCCTGAGCTCAATGCGATTGCTTTGCGCTATTTTAATCCTATTGGAGCACATCCAAGTGCAAAAATTGGTGAATTACCTATTGGAGTTCCTCAAAACTTAGTACCTTATATCACGCAAACGGCAGCAGGACTCAGAGAATGTTTATCTGTCTTCGGAAACGATTATCCAACTGAAGATGGAACTTGCATAAGAGATTATATTCATGTTGTAGATTTAGCCAAAGCTCATGTTGTGGCATTGCAACGGCTACTTAATGGCAAAAACACTTCTAATTTTGAATCCTTTAATATTGGTACAGGAGTTGGTAGTTCTGTGCTTGAAGTTATTAAAACTTTTGAGCGTGTTTCAGGTCAGTCACTTAACTATATATTTGCTCCAAGACGACAAGGGGACGTTATTTCGGCTTATGCACATACTGAAAAAGCAAATAAAATCTTAGGCTGGAAAGCAGTATTAACACTTGACGATGCAATACGTTCGGCATGGCACTGGGAAAAACAAATTAGAAATATTTAATTCAACTATAATGAAATCATTACTACAACTTATTATCCTTTTACTGACACTATCAGTAACTGGACAAAATACCTATTTACACTGTGGGCAACTAATAGATACGAAATCTGGAACTATTTTAACAGAAAGAACAATCATAGTATCTGGGAGTAAAATAATTGCTATCGAGAACGGATATATATCTCCGAAGGCTTCAGATGATAGCGTTATTGATCTTAAAAGCAAAACGGTTATGCCAGGACTTATAGACATGCATGTACATATTGAAGGAGAAACGAGTCCGACGAGGTATTTAGATGTTTTTACAAAAAATGAGGCTGATGTAGCATTTACCTCAGTTGAAATTGCTAATAGAACCCTCATGGCTGGTTTTACCACAGTAAGAGATCTGGGAGGATCGGGAGTCAATGTCGCTTTGCGTAATGCGATTGCTCAAGGAAAAGTATCTGGACCTCGAATTTTCACTGCTGAAAAAGCTATCTCAACTACAGGAGGTCATGCAGATCCTACTAATGGAAGGAAGAAATCTTTAATGGGTAATCCTGGTCCAATGGAAGGTGTTATTAATGGTGTTGAAGATGCCAGGCAAGCCGTGAGACAGAGATATAAGAATGGAGCCGATTTAATAAAAATAACCGCAACGGGTGGTGTGTTGAGTGTGGCTAAAAATGGTCAAAACGCTCAATTTACGCAAGAAGAAGTGGATGAAATTGTAAAAATAGCACGTGAATATGGAATGGTGGTTGCCGCCCATGCCCACGGGAAAGAAGGGATGAAGCGCGCTATCAAGGCTGGAGTTCAAACGATAGAACATGGGTCGTTTATGGATAAAGAAGCAGCGACTTTAATGAAGCAATATGGTGCCTATTTGGTGCCAACACTTTCCGCAGGACGTTATGTTGAAAAGAAAGCAAAAATCCCAAATTACTATCCTCCCGTAATTCTTCCAAAAATAGAAAGTACAATGCTAGTGCTTGATGAAACATTAGAAATGGTGCTTAGGGAAGGTGTTCCAATCGCTTTTGGTACTGATGCAGGTGTTTTTCCTCATGGAGAAAATGCCAAAGAGTTTGCTTATATGGTTGAAGTAGGATGGTCACCAATGTTTTCAATACAAAGTGCCACGATTACGAATGCGAAATTACTCGATATGGAAAATGAATTGGGACAGTTAAAAGAAGGTTTTATTGCAGATATTGTTGCCGTAGATAGTGACCCTACCAAAAATATTGCTACTATGGAAAATGTCACTTTTGTTATGAAGGAAGGGAAAGTCTATAAACAGTAGATTATAAAACTTGTAATACATTGTGATTAATACTAAGATTCTTTCAATGATTACCCTTAATTTTTAAAGAGTGTTCGCTCAATAAATTGATTAACAATCATTTAATGCTAAAAGCTTGGTGATTAACAGACATCTTTGTTTCTTTGAAACTAATGCTAAATGAAAACCAATGAAATTGATTAGTATCAAACGTGAAACAAAACTAGAAGTGAGGTTCACAAGAAAAATGGGAGAGTTGACAACTAATGTCACCTATATTAAAAAACAGTTTTTAAAAATTCCTTACAAAACAATTCATAAATATCGCGAAACCTATTATGGAGAAGTGAAAGATTGTGAAAATATTAGTTTAGCTAGATAGTTAAAAAAGCCTCATCATTTTTGAATGAGGTTTTTTATTCAAGTGTATTTTTCTTTTTTGGAAATAACGTCGTTAATAATAAAACAATCATTCCAAAGGTCACCGACATATCTGCTACATTAAAGATGCCTGTTCTTAAAGTGTCGTTGATATGTAGATAGAAAAAATCAGTTACCGAACCATAGACAATCCGATCAAATACATTGGCTACACCTCCTCCAGCGATACAAGAAAGCGCAATCAAACTGAGGCGGTCTAGAGATTTTGTTTTAAGGATATAATAAATTAAATAACCTAAGACACCAATAGGCAAAACAAGAAGGAAGATCAGTTTTAATGTAGGATTCATATCGCTTCCCATACCTAAGAAAGCACCTGTATTTTCAACATTCATCATGATGAAGAAATCACCTATAACATTTATACGTTCATTAGGGTCAATGTTTGCTCTAGCCATAATCTTTGAAATTTGGTCAATCGCAATATTAAAGGCTATAAGCAAAATTATGCCAGCAGTTCTTGATAATTTCATAGGGGCTTATGCGTTTGATTCTAAAGTTGCAGAAGCAGTTTCTACTTCTCTGTTGATCTTTTTGACTAATCCTTGTAAAACTTTTCCTGGTCCAACTTCTGTGAAGTGCGCAGCGCCATCGGTAATCATTTGCTGTACAGATTGAGTCCAACGCACAGGGGCAGTTAATTGTAAAATTAAATTGGCTTTAATCTCATTTTCATCAATAATCGCAGAGGCGGTTACATTTTGATAGATTGGACAATTCGGTTTGTTAAATGTTGTGTTTTCAATAGCAGCAGCCAATTCTTCACGAGCAGGTTCCATTAAAGGCGAGTGAAATGCACCACCAACAGGAAGCACTAAAGCACGACGAGCGCCTTCTTCTTTCAAAGTTTCACAAGCAGTATTTATAGCATCTATTTCTCCAGAAATCACCAATTGTCCTGGGCAGTTATAATTGGCTGCAACCACAATACCATCAGTCATTGCACATACTTTTTCTACAATATCATCGTCTAATCCCAGAACAGCAGCCATTGTGCTTGGTTGAAGTTCACAAGCTTTTTGCATGGCTTGAGCGCGTTGAGAAACCAATTTAAGTCCGTCTTCGAAATTTAACACGCCATTAGCAACTAATGCTGAGAATTCTCCAAGCGAATGACCTGCTACCATATCTGGTTTAAAGCTATCACCTAGTGTCTTCGCGAGAATCACAGAGTGTAAAAAGATAGCTGGTTGTGTCACTTTCGTTTCTTTTAAATCTTCAGGAGTCCCTTCAAACATGATGTCTGTTATTGGAAAGCCTAAAATAGCATTTGCTTTTTCAAACAGTTCTTGTGCTAATGGAGAGTTTTCATAGAGATCAAGTCCCATTCCAGAGAATTGGGCGCCTTGACCAGGAAATATATATGCGTTCATTGTAATCAATTTTTATGCGACAAAAATAGGAATAATATCTTAAAATTAAGAGGGACTACTATAACTCAGATTAATTCTATACATGTCTAGTTGCGGCTTCTGCACAACGCTCGCCATCCATTGCAGCTGAAACTATTCCACCAGCATAACCACCACCTTCACCACAGGGGAATAAATTAGAGATTTCAGGATGTGCTAAACTTTCACTTCTAGGGATATTTACAGGAGATGAGGTTCTAGATTCTACACCAATAATATTAGCTTCAGCCGTATAATAGCCATGCATTTTTTCTCCAAAAGCTTTAAACCCTTTCCGAAGTGAACTTCCAATTAGTTTTGGTAAAAGCGAATGCAGTGGGGCTGATTTAAGTCCCGGCTGGTAGGATGTAGGATTTAAATCTGAAGATAGCTTACCTTCAACAAAATCGGTTAAGCGCTGAGCTGGTGCTGTTTGTGTTCTTCCACCAGCTGTAAAAGCCAGTCGTTCTAAATCTTTTTGATATTCTAGTCCTTTGAGCGCACCATGATGTTCATATTTGTATAAGTCTCTGTCGGCATTGATTTCAACGACAATACCTGAATTCGCAAATTCATTATTCCGTTTTGAAGGCGACATTCCGTTGACAACAACTTCACCATTGGCTGTTGCTGCAGGAACGATAAAACCTCCAGGGCACATACAAAATGAATAGACACCTCGATCGTTTACTTGATGGACTAAACTGTAAGCCGCGGCAGGCAATAACTCATCGCGTTGTTCACCTTTGCAGTGGTATTGAATACTATCGATAATTTGTTGTGGATGTTCTGCGCGAACACCCATAGCAAAAGATTTAGCTTTTAGTTGGATGTTTTTTTCGTTGAGTAAATAAAAGATATCGCGAGCGGAATGTCCTGTTGCTAAAATAACTTTATCAACATTCATATCATCTCCGTTTTGTAGCACGATTGTCTTTATAAGACCATTTTTAACATTGAAATCGGTTACCCGAGTTTCAAAATGGACTTCACCTCCAAATTTTAAGATAGTTTCTCTAATGTTTTTAACGACTTTTGGGAGTTTGTTCGTTCCAATATGAGGATGTGCATCAATCAATATTTGATCAGTAGCACCATGATATACTAAGCTTTCGAATACCTTTCTTACGTCGCCACGTTTCAAACTTCTTGTATATAATTTCCCGTCACTATAGGTTCCGGCGCCACCTTCTCCAAAGCAATAGTTGGAATCTTCGTTAACAATATGATCTTGATTTATAGCTTTTAAATCCCGACGTCTGTCTTGCACGTTTTTTCCACGTTCAAGAACAATAGGTTTATAGCCGAGTTCAATAGAGCGTAACGCTGCCCACATGCCTGCAGGACCAAAACCAATAATATGAATTGGTTTTGCCTTGGATACGTCTTTATAATCAAATACAAAAGCAGAATCTTCAGGAAGTTTTTCGTTGATATAGACGTCGACTTTATAATTTAAAATGATGAGTTTTTTTCTAGCGTCAATCGATTTCCGAAGTATTTTAACACCGGAAATATCGGCTACTTTAACATTGAGATAATGAGAAGCCTTCTTGATCAAAATATCCGCTTGTCGTTCTTCTTGAAGGGTAATACGGAGTTGGAGTTGTTTGATCATGAATTTTTTAAAGCGTTTTATTAAGTACTAGTTGTTCCTTTCATAGGTTGAAAATGTAAACGAAAATTCATGATTGTCATCTTTTTCATGAAACTTGCTGTGTGTTTCTTTCCAGACTGATAAATCAATTACTGGAAAAAACGTATCTGCATCTTCAAAGCTGTGATGCACACGTGTAATTTCAAGTCGATCAGCTAGAGGCATCGCTTGTTTATATATTTCTCCTCCACCAATAATAAAAGGCTGTTGGTCTAGACGTGCAGCATCAAGAGCGTCGCCCATATTGTTTACAATAATCACGCCATCTGGGGCTTTGTAATCCTCTTGTCGTGTTATGACAATATGTGTGCGATTGGGTAAAGGTTTTGGGAAACTTTCAAAGGTCTTTCGTCCCATGATAATGTGATGACCATTGGTTAGGGATTTAAAACGTTTAAGGTCATCACTCAAATGCCAGATAAGGTCGTTGTCTTTGCCTATGGCGTTGTTCTCTCCAGCGGCAACGATAATTGTTAACTCAGATTTTTTTTTTTGAGTTACTATCTGTTTATCTAAGGTTTGGTTGTAAGCTTCAGATTTAGCAATTTCAGTTTCTTCTTTTAGGTACTGTAGCTTTAATTTTTCAATTCGTTCTTTTTGCTTTGCTACTAAAACCTCACGTTGTTGATCTTCCCAGTCTTTACCCATGAAAGAGTGTGTAATAAAAACACGAACAAAATGATAGACAAATAAAAATAACCATAATACTATGGCAATAACAAACCAATCAAGACCGGCAATTTTAATGTCTTTTCCGATACCCAAGACGGTATTGGCAAGAATCAAAAAGACGGCTCCAATTAAAAAAACCACGAAATGAAGGTACACGCGTTTTTTCTGTTTGATACGTTTTTCAGCGTATTTAATAAGTGCTAGTTGGGCTGCATCTATTTCAGGAATTTGTTTCTTTTTTCCGAACATAAATTAAAAAATTATGAATTGTAAAGTTAGTCTTTTTAACGTAAAGGTTGTAATTATTTTTTTCTACGGAAAATGGGAGTCTACGAAAATGTTTAAGTGTTTAAACTGATGGAAATCAGTAAACAAAACCGTTTTTGTTGTTGATAACCTAACAGTTTTCGTTGCGATTTATTTCAGATATGAATCTATAATCAGTCTAAAATCATCAAAAGAGCAAACCTTGTATTTCTAAGAAACTAATCGTTTCAGTACGATAGTTACTTTCATACATTTAAATTGGAAATCAATTCATAATTATAATGGCAATTAAAAATCAATAAAAAAAAGAGCTTTCATCACTGAAAGCTTTTTTTTGAACGTTTATTGAACAGCAACTGAAATACTAAAAACTAAAAATGCTGTTATGTGTGATTTTTGTAAAAACATTTTAAACTGCTACAACACCTTTAATATGTGGATGCGGATTGTAATTCTCTAATGTGAAGTCCTCAAATTTAAAACCGAAAATATCTTTTACTTCAGGATTTATAACCATTTTTGGTAAGGGTCTTAGATCTCTTGATAATTGCAATTCTAATTGCTCCAAGTGATTGCTATAAATATGAGCATCGCCAAATGTATGAATGAATTCACCAGCTTCATAGCCACAAACTTGAGCCATCATCATCGTGAATAATGCATAAGATGCAATGTTAAACGGGACGCCTAAAAAGATGTCTGCACTACGCTGGTATAATTGGCAAGATAGTTTTCCGTTGGCCACATAGAATTGAAAAAAAGCGTGACAAGGTGGTAGGGCAGCTTTTCCGTTAGCCACATTATCACTAAATGATTTAGATGTATCAGGTAAAACAGATGGATTCCAAGCCGAAACTAACATACGTCTGCTATCAGGATTTTTCTTTAATGTATCCACAACGTCTTTAATTTGATCGATATCATCACTGTTCCAATTACGCCATTGATGACCGTATACAGGACCTAAATCGCCATTATCATCTGCCCAATCATTCCAGATACGCACACCATTTTCAGTTAAATAATTGATATTGGTGTCACCATTTAAAAACCAAAGTAATTCGTGAATGATTGACTTTAAATGTAATTTTTTAGTAGTTACCATGGGGAAACCCGCACTCAAATCAAAACGCATCTGGTATCCAAAAACACTTTTTGTACCTGTTCCTGTTCGGTCTTCTTTTTGGTTGCCGTGTTCTAAAACGTGCTTAACTAAATCGTGATATTGCTTCATATGCCTGTTCCGCAGTAGCAGAAGTTTCTTTTAGTTTAACTTAAATTTTTCAGAAAATAAAAATAAAAATAAGGGTTGAATCTCCATGAGTTCAACCCTTTATTATATCAAAAGTTATTAACTATTATATTGCAATTAGTAGATAATCTTAAAATCTTGAATTAACCAATAATCATTCCTGCTATCGTTGCTGATATTAACGATGCTAAAGTACCGCCAATTAAAGCCTTCATTCCAAATTTTGACAACAAAGTACACTGACCTGGTGCCAAAGAACCAATCCCACCTATCTGTATGCCAATAGAGGCAAAATTGGCGAAACCGCAGAGCATATATGTCGCCATGATAATTGACTTTTCATATTGTAGATGCGTTGCATTCGCTGCATTTTTTAAGTCAGCTAATTGAATATAACCAATAAACTCACTCGCTGCTAATTTGATTCCAAGTAGTTGCCCCATTAGGGCCATGTCATCGGTGGCCACTCCAATAAGCCACATGAGTGGTGCAAAAGCATAACCTAAGATGAGCTCAAGAGATAGTGCTTGATAAGGCGTATTTGCTACTACCCAATCATTTAAAGTAGTCACATCTCCAACCCAACCTAATAGTCCGTTGATCATGGCAATAAATGCGACAAAAACTAATAACATGGCCCCAACGTTGACTGCAAGTTTAAGACCTTCTGTTGTTCCATTAGCAATGGCATCTAATAAATTAGAGCCTATTTTTTCTTGAGAAACTGAAACATCGGTATTTATTGTTTCGGTTTGTGGATATAAAATCTTGGAAATCACAATAGCGCCAGGAGCAGCCATTACTGAAGCTGCTAACAAGTGTTTAGCGTATACCAATCTCAATTCTGGATCATCACCACCCAAGAAACCTATATATGCTGCAAGAACAGCACCAGCCACTGTGGCCATACCACCAATCATTACTAGGAGAATTTCAGATTTTGACATCTTTTCTAAGTATGCTTTTATAAGCAAAGGAGCTTCGGTTTGTCCTAAAAAGATGTTTCCCGCAACACTTAAACTTTCAGCACCTGAAATCTGTAATGTTTTAGAAAGGAGCCAAGCCATAGCTTTTACAACTTTTTGAATAATGCCTAAATAAAATAAAACCGAGGTCAAAGCAGAGAAAAACAGAATGGTAGGTAATACCTGAAATGCAAAAATGAATCCAAAGGTATCCATGTCCATAACCAAGCCTTCAAATAAAAATTTACTTCCTGCTTTTGTAAAATCCAGCAAATCAATAAATCGCTGCCCTACCCATTCAAAAATTGTTTTTACAAACCCTACTTTTAAAACACCAATGGCTATTATTAATTGAAATGCTAGTCCAATTCCAACTGTTTTCCAATTGATAGCTCTGCGATTACTACTAAATAGAAAAGCAACAAATATCAAGGTCACCATACCCAGTGTGCCTCTCCAGAGGCTGTTCATCGAAAAACCCTGACTCGGAATGATCCCATTGCTATCTACATCTGTTATTGGTATAACTAATTCATCAGTTTTAGGGCTTATAAATTTATATGATATAGAATTCTCTTTAAACACGAGGGTAGAATCGGTAAGTTCAGATATCTTATAGCGTCTTATCGTGTCATTAGGTTTAGAATAATAGAACACTAATAAGTTATTTTGATAGAGGTAATCTCCAGATGCTTTTAAATTATCTTTGGCTATTAATGTATAGTCAAATTCACCACTATTTAGGTTTAAGACATCAGAGTTGGAAATTTCAAATAAAGACTCGCCAGTGTCATTTTGTATTGCTTCAAACTGCCATTTTTTTTCTAAGTCTTGTCCGAGTGTTGTCGTAATTCCAAAAAAAATAGCTGTAATAGCTAGTAAAAAATGTCTCATATGAATCGGATTAACGTTTGGAGATTTCGTCTCTTATTTTAGCGGCTTTTTCATAGTCTTCATTTTTGACAGCTTCGTCTAGGAGCGTATTCAATTCTTCAAGAGATTTATCCATATAATTATCTTGGATGCTCGCTTCAATTTCTTCCACGACCAAGTCATCAACAAGAATTGAATCTTGATCTTCATTTTCTTTTTTAGGATTCACTTTCAAGTATATACCGGCTTTGTCTAAAATATTTTTATACGTAAAAATAGGCGCTTTAAAGCGCAAGGCTAGGGCAATGGCATCACTTGTTCTGGCGTCAATAATTTCTTCAATTTTATCACGTTCACAAATAAGACTCGAGTAAAATACACCGTCAACTAGTTTGTGTATAATCACTTGTTTGACAACAATATCAAATCGATCTGCAAAATTTTTAAACAAGTCGTGCGTGAGGGGTCTAGGAGGTCTAATTTCTTTTTCTAAAGCGATAGCAATCGATTGGGCTTCAAAAGCTCCAATAACTATTGGTAATTTGCGATCACCATCCACTTCATTAAGAATTAGAGCATAAGCGCCATTTTGGGTTTGGCTATATGATATTCCTTTGATATTTAATCTAACTAGACTCATAATTTATAAAACACAAAGAACTGTTTTAATTAGGACTTTACCAAACTGCAACATGCAGATTTATTCATAAAGAACCAAATCAAAACAGCCCTTTTCAAACTACAATTTATAAAAAATTATGCGTTTTGAGCTTTAAATGCTTTTAATTTTTCAATGAGTGCTGGTACAACTTCAAAGGCATCACCAACTACTCCGTAATCAGCTGCTTTAAAGAAAGGCGCTTCTGGATCGGTATTGATGACCACTTTAATTTTAGAGGAGTTGATTCCTGCTAAATGTTGTATTGCTCCCGAAATACCTATTGCGATGTATAAGTTAGATGCAACCGGCTTTCCTGTCTGACCTACGTGTTCACTGTGAGGTCTCCATCCTAAATCGGATACTGGTTTAGAACATGCTGTGGCTGCTCCAAGGACATCGGCAAGTTCTTCAATCATTCCCCAATTTTCTGGTCCTTTAAGTCCTCGTCCTCCAGACACTACAATTTCCGCATCGGCTATGGTTACTTTATCCGTAGCTCTATCAACGGATTCTACAGTTACTCCTGTTGAAGGGATTGTTGGTGTAAAATCTTCTAAAGCAACACTTCCATTCGTTTCTACTAAACCGAAAGCGTTTTTAGAAACACCTACAATTTTAACATCAGTATCAATAGTGGTCATATTGAATGCTTTATTAGTAAAAGCAGTTCGCTTCACAGTGAATGGCGCAGTACTCAAAGGTGCCTCGACTACATTTGAAGCATATCCGGCATCTAAACCTATCGCTAATATTGGTGCTAAGTATTTGCTGTCTGCACTAGAGCTAATGACAACGACATTAGCATTTTCTTGTTTTGCCGCTTGTGCGATTGCACTTGCGTATGAGTTCGCATTAAATGTTTTTAAATCACCATTGTTGACATTTAATACTTTGTCAACGCCGTAATTACCTAATTCGTTGGCGTCATCTGTATTTATTGTAATTGCAGTAACGCTAGTTCCCATAGCATCAGCAACAGCTTTGGCATAGGATGCGACTTCAAATGCTGTTTTTTTAAATTTTCCTTGTTCTGATTCTGTATATACTAAAACTGACATGTGTTTTCGTTTAAAGGGTTAATTAAATCGCTTTAGCTTCGTTATGCAATAAGTTGATCAATTTATCAATATTATCAGCATCAACTAAAGTTACTGCGCCTCTTGGAGCAGGCTTTTCAAATTTCACGGCGGTAGTTTCTACATTTGCATTAATAGGTTCAATGACATTGAGAGGTTTTTGTCGTGCCATCATGATTCCTCTCATGTTCGGTATGCGAAGATCACTTTCTTCAACCAATCCTTTTTGTCCACCTATTACTAGGGGTAAACTAGTAGATACGGTCTCTTTACCACCATCAATCTCACGCATTGCAGTTGCATTTGTGCCTTCAATTTCTAGACTGATGCAGTTTGTTACGAAGTTAGCATTAGTTAAAGCAGCAAGCATTCCTGGCACCATTCCACCATTATAGTCAATAGATTCACGACCAGCAATAACGAGATCATAACCTCCTTCATTTACAACATTGGTCAATTCTTTAGCCACTTGAAAACCGTCTTTAGCTTCAGTATTTACTCTAATAGCAGCGTCTGCGCCAATGGCCAATGCCTTCCGAAGGGTAGGCTCAGTTTCAGGTCCACCAACATTAACAACCGTAACGTTAGCACCTTGTTTTTCTTTAAACCACATGGCACGAGTTAAACCAAATTCGTCATTTGGGTTGATCACAAATTGAACACCATTAGTGTCAAATTTTGTGTCGCCTTCGGTGAAATTAATCTTTGAAGTCGTATCAGGAACATGACTAATACATACTAATATTTTCATATCGAAATAATTTATTTTGAGTAATGTTTTTTCTAGAGCACGAAGATAATTATAAAAATTCTAATTTTACTATGCGTGCATAATAAAATTTTATGAAAATTAGAGTTTAAGTGATTTTAGTTGAAGATTTCTTATAATTAGCCCACTTTATCATTAATAATTCAAATATTTATCATTTGAATTGACTAATGTTTTCTTACTTTTCATGTGTAATCCATTCAAAATATAGAATGTCTCCGTCCTCTTTAGGTTTTGATTCGGTTTTTCAAGCTCAATTTCTTGTTATTTTATGGTCAATAATTATTACTTTTGCTATTCGTAAAAAAATAATACATGAAGACAATTCAATTTAGAGAAGCGATTTGTGAAGCCATGAGTGAAGAGATGCGCAGAGATGATAGCATCTACTTAATGGGTGAGGAGGTTGCAGAATACAATGGAGCTTATAAAGCTTCAAAAGGGATGCTGGATGAGTTCGGGTCAAAGCGTGTTATTGATACGCCAATTGCTGAACTAGGTTTTGCAGGTATTGCTATTGGCTCTACAATGACAGGAAATCGCCCTATCGTTGAATACATGACCTTTAACTTCTCTCTCGTTGGTATTGATCAAATTATAAATAATGCTGCAAAAATTAGACAAATGTCTGGTGGACAATTTAAATGTCCGATTGTATTTCGCGGACCAACAGCATCTGCTGGTCAATTAGCAGCTACGCACTCACAAGCTTTTGAGAGTTGGTTTGCAAATACTCCTGGTCTGAAAGTAGTCGTGCCTTCAAACCCTTACGATGCAAAAGGTTTATTGAAATCGGCTATTCGTGATGACGATCCAGTAATTTTCATGGAAAGTGAGCAGATGTATGGCGATAAAGGTGAGGTGCCAGAAGGTGAATATACGATTCCTTTAGGTGTAGCCGAAATCAAACGTGAAGGAACAGACGTAACTATTGTATCCTTTGGAAAAATCATTAAAGAAGCTTATAAAGCTGCTGATGAGTTAGAGAAGGAAGGTATTTCTTGTGAAATTATCGATTTGCGAACGGTGCGACCTATGGACAGGAAAACAATTGTAGCATCGGTTAAAAAAACAAACCGACTCGTAGTTCTAGAAGAAGCTTGGCCTTTTGGTAACGTCGCAACAGAAATTACCTATTTAGTGCAATCTGAAGCTTTTGATTTTCTTGATGCTCCAATTGTGAAAATTAATACAGCAGACACACCTGCACCTTATTCACCTGTTTTATTAGAACAGTGGTTGCCAAATAAAGATGAAGTCATTAAAGCAGTAAAAAAAGTACTTTACAAATAAATAAACCGCAAATTTTTGCGTTATCAAAACTTCATTAGCACGATTGTTGATGAAGTTTTTTACTTATGAAATTAAATCTACTAATTCTTGTTTTATTCTTAGGTGGTTCGATTGCGTTTTCACAAACCAAAATAAGTGGTTATGTAAATGATGAAAACAATCAGCCCATTGCCTTTGCTAATGTATTTTTTAAAGGTTCAACTGAGGGTACTATTACTAATGAAAATGGGCTCTTCTACCTTGAGTCTGACAATACTTGGGACATTGTTGTTGTTTCTTTTTTAGGCTATCAACAACTAGAAATTACACTGGATAAAAAAGTTAATTACGATCTAAAATTCGTATTAAAAGAAGAAGCAGATGCCCTTAACGAAGTCGTAATCATTACTGGAAAACAATCTAAAAAAGCTTCTGAAAATCCAGCAATACGAATTCTACAGAAAATTTGGGAGCGCAAACGGCAAAACGGATTGGGACAGTTCAAGCAATATGAGTATGATAAGTACGAAAAGGTAGAGTTTGATCTTAATACTATAGATAGTGCATTGATTAAAAGTAAGTTGTTTAGAGGTATGGAATTTGTGTTTAAAGAAGTAGATACCTCAAGAATCACTGGAAAAACATATTTACCAATATTCATTAATGAATCTGTGAGTAAGGTGTATGGTGATAATTTATTAAGCAAGGAAAAGGAAGACATAAAAGGAAATAAAAACTCAGGCTTTAGTAACAATCAAATTATTATTGATTTCATAGATGATTTGTATGCCGATTTTGATATTTACGATAACTATTTGAAGTTCTTCGATAAGAGTTTTGTAAGTCCCTTGTCGCGAACGGGAATACAGACGTATAATTATATCTTATCTGATAGTGCCTTTATAGACAATAAGTGGTGCTATAACATCATTTACTATCCACGACGAAAAAATGAACTCACTTTTAAAGGTGATTTTTGGGTCAATGATACTACCTACGCCATTAAAGACATCAATCTGCAAGCGTCTAAAAGCGCAAATATTAACTGGGTAAAGGAAATTTATATCGAACAGGAATTTGATGTGTTGAATGATTCTATATTCTTGATTAAGCGAGACTATATGTTGTCTGATTTCGCCTTGAATAAAAAAGAAAAGTCACGTGGTGTTTACGGAAAGCGTACAACTTTATATGATAATTACACCTTTGATATTCCCAAGGATGATAAGTTCTATGATGTTGAAGTATACAATTATAATGAAGATGTCTATAACCGTGATGATAAGTTTTGGACACAAAACAGAATGGAATCCTTGAGTAAAGACGAAAAAGGGGTTTATAAAATGCTAGATACACTAAAAACGGTGAAAAAATTTAAACGTTTATATAGTATTGGTAGTATTTTGGCTTCAGGTTACATAGAATTTCCAAGTATCAATTTTGACTACGGTCCGATATTTTCAACCTTTGGATTTAATGAGGTTGAAGGGACTCGGATTCGAACAGGAGGACGTACCTATTTTGGACCCAATGATCTTTGGCGTATTGAAGGGTTTTTAGCCTACGGATTTAGAGATGATAAATTCAAATATGGTATTTCTGGAAAATGGCTGGTAGATAAAAAACGACGAATTATCATCTCAGCAGGAAACCGTCGTGACGTAGAGCAAATAGGTGCAAACTTAACCGCTTCAACAGATGTCTTAGGTAGAAGTTTAGCCTCATCTGCTGTTGTAGGAACAGCCGTTAATGATAAGCTTACCAGTATCAATTTGACAACGATGTCACTTGAGATTGAACCCGCAAGGAATTTTGTTATTCGCACGAGTGGAACATATAAAACTTTAGAATCGGCATCACCAACTTTCAGTTTAGATTATAATGATCCCGAGTCACCATCTGGAATTTCTTCCGAAGTCAAGCAATTTGAAACAGCGATATCGCTGTCCTATTTTCCGAAGCGAAAAATGACAGGATTTGGAGTAGAACGTCGCGTGGCGAATGATGGTTTTGCAAGTTTATTTACTCAGATTACAAGAGGAGATCAAGATATTTTTAATAGTGATTTTGATTATACCAAAGTGCAATTCTCGTACATTCAACCATGGCAAGTTGGAGGATTCGGACGTTTAACAACTACCATAGAGGCTGGGAAGACCTTTGGAGAAGTGCCATTATCTTTGTTAAGTGTGGTTCCTGGAAATCAATCATATTTCTCAATCTATAATACATTTCCGCAATTAGATTTTTATGAATTCGTGACTGATACCTATACGTCTTTACATGTAGAACACAATTTCAATGGACGTATATTTTCACGAATCCCATTTCTAAAAAAATATAATCTAAGAGCTATAATAGGGGTTCGCGGAGTTTGGGGCGACTTGTCTAATGATAATATTGCCTTAAACACAACTGGTAACCTTGCCGAAACACCACTTGTTGCACCAAGTCAAGATATTTATTACGAGTACAGTTTTGGCATTGGTAATATTTTTAAAATTTTACGCATCGATTTTAACTTTAGAGGAAATTATCTTTCTACTCCAGATGCGAGACCATTTGGTGTCACTGGTAGTTTTGGGTTTAACTTCTAGTAGCTTTGATAAAGGATTCTCCAGAGTAATATGAGAGGAAAGAAAATGAGCCCGATATAAAAGATGTATTTTCCATGTGTCCGGTCTTTGGCTGAATATGAATAGACTTTTTGGCCATTAGGTAATGTTTTCTTTGAAGTCCAGAGGAAATATCCAATTATTAAACCAATAAATCCACCAATGATTGAAAAGAAATAACCACAAATAATCCAAGGCTTTTGGTTTCCTTCAGGCTTTGCTAAGTGCGCTAACCGTTGTTTTTTAAGAGAGCTCAGTAAATCTTTATCAATATGCTTACCACGTTCAGATAAAATATGTTGTGCTAATGTATAATCAAAAGAACTCCATTCGTCAGATTTCAATAATACTTCATAGAGCTCTTCATTAGTAAACTCAAAGAGATAATAATCTTTATCCACATCACTAACAAAGGTTTTGGAGTGTTGTTCTAAAACGGATTCGGCGTTATCAAAGTCGTTTTGTTTAATTCTAATTTCTACTTGGTTGTTTAAAGTGCTACCAGCGAAAGTAATGTCTACGGCTGGGACATTATCATCAATAATACAATTTATATCGTTGGAAGCTAGGAGGGCTTTGATATCCATAGCTTCCTCTAAGCTTCTAAATTTTCTAAAAATGGAATACTGATCTTGCATATCGTTTTATTTAAAGAGCCGATCACAAATATATCTGTAATTATCAAGTTTTTGAACTATTTGTTTCCTCTTATTTCAGACAGCCTCATGGGCATGCCATCAATGATGTTAAAAAGTGTTTTAGGATTTAATATGTGATCTTGTTTTTGTTTCACACTGCCGTCTAGTCCAATGAGTAGTACTACAAATGATGTTTTCTCCGTTTTGAATTGTCTATATAATTTTTGACTTACTGTCCAAGTATGATGCTCTGAAATGCCAATCTTATAATGGGTTGGTGAGATTTGATACACTAAGAGTTTCCTTTCTTTTAATGCTTGGTCTTGATTATTTAATGAATTAATTTGATTTTGAAAAACAGTATTTCCTGTATCCTCGGTTATTATTAATAGGACTCTATTGTTCCATTGATGTTTTGACAGGTCTTGAGCATTTATGAGATTTGTAAGTAATACTAGAATTGAAAAACCAATAAGGGTACGAAATTTCATGTTGATATTTAATTTTTTTTTGATGAGGCACCTATTTTAAACGGAAACTAAGTTCGATTAATTTTCTGATAAACTCAAACTTAATTTTATTGTCCAGCCCAAACAATACACTATCTTTGCATCCCAAAATTTAATGATATAACAATATGACAGCAGCAGGAAAAGTGACTTTCGACGTACTAATTGAAATCCCAAAAGGAAGTCGTAATAAATATGAATATGATTTTGAATTAAAAAAAATCAGATTTGATCGTATGCTATTTTCATCTATGATGTATCCTGCTGATTATGGTTTTATTCCAGAGACATTAGCTTTAGATGGTGACCCTTTGGATGTCTTAGTTTTAGGAGGCGAACCGACATTTCCAATGTGTGTGGTTGAGGTAAAACCAATTGGTGTATTTCATATGGCCGATGAAAAAGGGCCAGATGAAAAAGTAATTTGTGTGCCTGTTTCTGATCCTATTTGGAATAACTTGAATGATTTAGCCGATATGAACCCTCATCAAATAAAAGAAATTGAACATTTTTTCCAAGTTTATAAAGATTTGGAGAAAAAGAGAGTAGATGTCGGTGGCTGGGGGAATGCTGATGAAGCCTATGATATTCTTAATAAATGTGTTAATCGCTACGAAATTAGCGAGCATAAAGTCAATGGTGATTTTACAATTTAAAAGGAAAAATATATAAATCAACAAAGCCCTTTTGTTTTCTAAATAAAAGGGCTTTTCTATTAACATTGATTTTGTTACTTTTGCACACGTTAAAAACTAATCAAATAATAAAACTATATGGAATCACTGATGATTTACATGCCAATAGCTTTGGCGATTTTAGGATTAATTTACATGATCATTAAAAAATTATGGGTTATGAAACAAGATGCTGGAGATGGTAAAATGAAAGAAATTTCAGATCACATCTACGAAGGTGCATTAGCGTTTTTAAATGCTGAATATAGATTACTTGCAATTTTTGTTGTAATCGTAGCAGCTGCACTAACAGCTGTATCTTTTATAGTGCCAACGACTCACTGGTTAATTGTAATCGCATTTGTTTTTGGAGCTGTATTTTCTGCTTTCGCTGGAAACATCGGAATGAAAATCGCTACCAAAACAAACGTTAGAACAACTCAAGCAGCGCGTACTAGCTTACCGAACGCCCTTAAAATCTCTTTTGGCGGTGGAACAGTTATGGGACTTGGTGTTGCTGGATTGGCTGTATTAGGTTTAACATCGTTCTTTATACTTTTCTTCCATTACTTTATGGGAGGTGTATGGACAAGTACAATGGATATGACTATCGTACTAGAAACCTTAGCTGGATTCTCATTAGGAGCTGAATCTATTGCTCTTTTTGCAAGAGTTGGTGGTGGTATTTATACCAAGGCTGCCGATGTAGGTGCTGATTTAGTGGGTAAAGTTGAAGCTGGTATTCCAGAAGATGATCCTCGCAATCCTGCAACTATTGCAGATAACGTAGGTGATAATGTAGGTGATGTTGCGGGTATGGGAGCCGATTTATTTGGATCTTATGTAGCAACAGTTTTAGCTGCAATGGTTCTTGGTAACTATGTGATTAAAGATATGGGTGGATCTATTTCTGATGCGTTTGGAGGTATTGGTCCAATCTTATTGCCAATGGCAATAGCTGGTGCAGGAATTATTATTTCTGTTATAGGAACGATGTTGGTGAAAATAAAAAGTAACGATGCTAAAGAAGCTCAAGTCATGGGCGCTTTAAATGTTGGAAACTGGACATCTATTATTTTAGTTGCTGCAGCTTGTTTCGGATTAGTAACTTGGATGTTACCAGAAACAATGAAAATGAATTTCTTCGGAGAAGGTCTACAAGAGATCTCTTCAATGCGAGTGTTTTATGCAACTTTAGTTGGATTATTTGTAGGTGCAGTTATTTCTTCTGTTACTGAATACTATACAGGATTAGGCAAAAAACCAATTTTAAATATTGTACAACAATCATCTACTGGAGCAGGAACTAATATTATCGCTGGTTTAGCAACAGGTATGATATCTACATTTCCTTCAGTATTATTATTTGCTGGAGCAATTTGGGCATCCTATGCATTTGCTGGATTCTATGGTGTAGCTTTAGCAGCTTCTGCAATGATGGCAACAACAGCTATGCAATTAGCGATTGATGCTTTCGGACCAATTTCTGATAATGCAGGTGGTATTGCTGAAATGAGCGAACAAGAACCAATCGTAAGAGAACGTACTGACATCTTAGATTCAGTTGGTAATACAACAGCGGCAACAGGAAAAGGTTTTGCTATTGCATCTGCAGCTTTAACGTCTCTAGCATTATTTGCAGCGTACGTAACGTTTACAGGAATTGACGGAATTAACATCTTTAAAGCACCAGTTTTAGCGATGCTATTTGTTGGTGGTATGGTACCAGTTGTATTTTCTGCTTTAGCAATGAATGCAGTAGGAAAAGCTGCTATGGAAATGGTAGAAGAAGTACGTCGTCAGTTTAGAGACATTCCTGGAATTATGGAAGGTACTGGGAAACCAGAATATGATAAGTGTGTGGCGATTTCAACTGAAGCGTCATTAAGAGAAATGATGTTACCAGGGTTATTAACTATTGGATTTCCTTTAGTTATTGCTTTTCTGCCAATGTTATTTGGTATGGATAATTTAGCTATCGCTGAAATGTTAGGTGGTTATATGGCTGGTGTTACGGTTTCTGGTGTATTATGGGCAATCTTCCAAAACAATGCTGGAGGTGCTTGGGATAACGCTAAGAAATCTTTTGAAGCTGGTGTAGAAATCAACGGAGAAATGACCTTCAAAGGTTCTGAAGCTCATAAGGCAGCTGTAACTGGAGATACTGTTGGGGATCCATTTAAAGATACATCTGGACCTTCAATGAACATCTTAATCAAATTAACCTGTTTAATCGGTTTAGTTATAGCTCCAATTTTAGGTGGACATACATCGGAAGAAGGATTAGCAAACAACGAATCAGAAATTGAAATGGTTGTAGATGGGTCTAAAGACATAGCTGAAGCTACCATTACGTATACAACCATTGAAAATGGTGAAGAAGTTACTAAAGAAGAATTATTTTCTGGAACTGAAGCTGAAGTTGAAGCTCAACTAAGAGCTTTTGAAAAGGCGAATGATGTTTTAGAAGGAGACTCGAAAAAAATAATTAAAGAAATGAACGTTATTAAAGAATAATTCCGTTCACATAAATATAAAAAAGCCGCGTATATCGCGGCTTTTTTTTTTGGATTAGAAATAGGTGTTTATACCTGATTCTAAATGCCAAATGATTGGTAATTTTATACTTGTGAATTTAATTAGTGATATACAGTCGATATATGAAAATATTGAACAGCTGCAAGTTGTAAAATGCGGCATGTTTCATGAAGGAGTAGCAATTAATCCTGACGGAACACCAAAATATTCAACAATGGATAGTGTCACGGTTTTTGATCGTTTGCCCCTTTGCACTCACGAATTGCGAAACGTTCGTTTAGGTTGTGCTCACTCAGGGGTCAATGTAAAGTTCGAAAGCACTTTAGACAAACTGATAGCCCTCATGCCTCATAAGTCTGAAATAATTAGTAGTCTAAAAACCTCGTTCAGTGCAACAATTACAAAGATTTATACTACTGATCATCAAATGGGACATTTGGAACATCAGTTGGGGCACTGTCAAATTGATGGGCTTATGCATGAGAGGGCAAAATTGGAAGAGTCTAAGGCTCTGTTGAAAGAGAAACATGATGGACTTATGAATCAACTTAAACAGCTAAAGACTGATATTGAGTTATTTATCAAAAATGAACTCAATAAGCATCATTAATCTCACGCTCATATTTACGATTTTAGTATCTTGAACACTTAATTATTTGGTGCGTGTTTAAAAAAGATCCTTTACAAATTATTACATTTCAAAGTTATGGTACGGCTACGCATTTCTATATGCGTGGTCGTGCATTAGAAGACGAAACTGTTAATTTGGAACAAAAGGGTTTGTTTGGATTATTTATTAATTCATGGAAACGTTTTGAAAGCGATGAAATCAAGCATACAGCTCTTAAAATTAAACTACCAGGAGGGCCTGTTTTAAGAGCTTCTACGGATGATCACGGTTATTTTAAATTTGATGAGAAGGTCGATGGCCTAACAGAAATGGCTAATGCAGAAGGGTGGTTAAATTTTGAAGTGGCTTATGATGATCCTCAAATTAAGCGGCATATTCAGAATTCGAATCGTTTTCCTGGAGAACTATTAATTCCTTCTCAAAATGCTGATTATGGTGTTATCAGTGATATTGATGATACTATCATTCATACGGGTGTGGTATCTACTTTAAAATGGAAGGTACTGTTAAATAGTATTTTCAAAAGTGCTGCAAGCCGAATTCCATTGGAAGGGGCAGCCGAATTCTATCATAAATTACATCGAGGCACATCGGGAGAGAATGCAAATCCGATTTTTTACGTGAGTCATAGTCCGTGGAATCTTTACCGCTATCTTGAATTCTTTCTTAAGCAAAATGCATTTCCTAAAGGTCCGATATTACTGAGAAGTTTTAAAGATATCTTTAAAAAGAAATCTGGAGATCAGCCTCAAAAACATAAAGAGATTATCAATATTTTAAAAACATATCCGCATTTAAAATTTATTCTTATCGGTGATAGTGGTGAATCTGATGCTGATATTTATCTTGACATCGCTAATGAATTTCCTAATCAAGTTGCGGCCATCTACTTAAGGGTTGTTAAACATAAAAAGAAAATGCAACGCATAAAAGACCTATTCGAAGCTTATGATCAAATTCCAGTTTTGTTGGCTGAGAGTAGTGCCCAAGCCATTAAGCATGCGAAGTTAAATGGCTTTATAAAAAATTAACGAGCACTTAATTGTGATTTAGTTTTTTATCTATCAAGAACTTCTATAAAAAATAGAAATGCTGGGTTCTTATCAAGATTGACTCGTAATAACCAAATCCGAACACTAGAACAAACCATTAATTTGTGCATCAATTTTATTAATGATGCCTCCAAGATCTTCTGGGTTTGACACAAAATCTAAATTATCGACATCAACAATTAACAAGTTGCCTTTGTCATAGCCATGAATCCATGCCTCATAGCGTTCATTAAGACGGCTTAAATAGTCAATACTTATAGAATTCTCATAATCACGACCTCGCTTGTGAATTTGTGCTACTAAGTTTGGAATTGAGCTACGGAGATAAATAAGCAAGTCAGGCCCTTCTACAAAACCTTCCATCAAATCAAATAATGAACGGTAATTTTCAAAATCGCGATTAGTCATTAATCCCATAGCGTGAAGGTTAGGCGCAAAAATATGAGCGTCTTCATAAATGGTTCTATCTTGTATAATGTCTTTACCACTTTTACGAATTTGTGCCACCTGGCGAAATCTACTGTTTAAAAAATAGACTTGAAGATTGAAGCTCCAACGTTCCATCTGGTTGTAAAAATCGTCTAGATAAGGGTTGTCTACCACATCTTCTAACTGTGGCTCCCATCTGAAGTGTTTTGCTAGTAATTTCGTGAGTGTGGTTTTACCCGCACCAATATTTCCTGCGACGGCAACGTGCATATCTATTCGATTTTTAATTGGTATATGTGGAGTTTTTCAGAATCGTAAATATACAAGGTTTCATTGGTTAGTAAAAACTGATTTATTAACAATTTTGGTGTTTTAAGCGGAATGATGGCATCACTCTTTTTGGATTTATAAAAGAGGCTTGCATCTGATTTTAGAACAAGATTTTCATTGTTAAGCGCCATAGAAGTATAGCCCTTGTTTTCAATTTTAGAGATTAAACTACCAAAGTAAGTATATTGATATAGATAGTTTTCAGTAAGCATCCAGCAATAATTATAGTCGCTTTTTAAATCTAAAACATTGGATTGTACTGGAACTGTAGTGATGCGTCTTTTGTTAGTTTTATAATCGTATAATTCTAGTTGTTGGATCTCTTGATTGAAAACCCAAAGTGTATTGTCATATCCCGTTGAGACATGCGTTACAAATCTATAAGGTTGAAGTTGATTAAAATCGATTTTATAAATTTCGGCTAAACGATTGTCCAAGATGACTACACTATTAAAATCCTGAAAAAACATATTGATTTTTAAAGGGTTGTAGGCATTTACAGTTGTTGGAATCCCGAGTTGTACATTGCTATAATTAATAGATGGCTGGTTCTTTGGCTTTTTATAAAGGATATTGCTAACCGTATAATAGATCGTTTCAAAGTTGTCAACAGCAACAATGTGATCTGCTTTTAGTGCTATAGTCTCTTTGATATTTAATGTCATAGTTGATTGCCCAACAGCTAGGGTAGAAAAAAACATCAAAACATATCTTAGAACTGTCATATCACTTTTATAGAACTGAAAAATACAAAAATTGAACCATTATTAATCAAACTACTTTTAATTATAAAAATTATGTATCCATATTTAGATGTTTAGTAATCTCAGTACTCATGCCATAGTAAATAAAACGCAGGTCAATGGGCGTTTAATTCACCAACTTATATCCAAATCCTCTTACGTTTATGATTTGTACACTTTCGTCTTTTTGTAGTTTTTTGCGCAGTTTAGAAATAAAAACATCCATGCTTCGAGCAGAGAAAAAGTCGTCATTTCCCCATAGTTTTTTGAGAATTAATGACCGATCTAAGACCTGATTTTTGTTTTTAATCAAATGAAATAATAAATGTGCCTCCCTGTGTGTGAGCTGTTGCGATTCATTTTCGAAGTGTAATTGTTGCTTCGGGAAATCGAAGGTGTAAGCTCCAACCTCAAAAATCTCTGAAGTTTTTTGAGTTTTAGTGCGGTTGAGTAGGTTGTTAATTCGAACAATGAGTTCTTCCATGCTAAAGGGCTTCTTTAAATAATCATTGCCTCCAATGGTGAATCCCTCAACGACGTCTTGAGTTTGTGATTTTGCGGTGAGAAATATTATAGGAATCCTATCATCAATGGCTCTTATTTCTTTAGCTAAAGTGAAGCCATCTTTTTTAGGCATCATCACATCTAATATTAAAAGTTCTGGGGATTCTTTTTGGTATGATTCAAGTGCTAATTCACCATTTTCACATAGAAGTACGTGAAAGTCTCTTGTTTCTAAACTCTCCTTGATAATTTGCCCTAATGCTGGTTCGTCTTCAGCGAGTAAAATGGTGATTTTAGACATTGGGCAAGGAGATTTTAAATGTGGTTCGTTTGTTTTTTAGATCAAGTGTGAGACTTCCATGGTGCTTATCAATAATTTTTTTGGCATAATACAAACCAATCCCAAACCCTTTTATATCATGTGTGTTGCCTTTAGGGACGCGATAAAATTTCTCGAAAATACGTTCTTTATTCGTTTTAGATAATGAGTGACCGTTATCAGAAATGGTAAGTTCAATTTTTGATTCGCTTTGTTTCAAATCCACAATAATGTCATCACCACCATATTTAAAGGCATTGTCAATAATGTTGTTAACGGCGTTTTCAAAATGAAAAACATCAACCTTTGCTATAATATCGCTAGGGATATTGCTTTGTATAGATTTGAGATCATTCTGAATCTTATGTTTGTCAATTATCGCTGTAATCACCTCGGAAATATTATAAGTGTCAATATTGAGTTCTAAGTTTTCACTGTCTAGAGTGGCCGTTTCCAAAAGCTTTTCTACCATGGTATTTAATTTAGAGAGTTGTAGGGTAGACATGTCTAAATAATTATTTGTTTTGGCTTTATCATTTAGAGCATTAAAATTTTGTATACTCTCTAATGCAACACCTATGGTGGCTATTGGTGTTTTGAATTCATGGGTAATATTACTAATCAAGTCATTTTTTACTTCGGCTAATTGTTTTTGGTGTTTGATAATTTTCAATAGGTAAAATAAGCAACTAATAACAGCGAGCACTAAAAGTGTCGAAATGATAATAGTCCAAACAATTCGCTTTAAAACCACCCATGTCTCATTTTCATAGTAAATATTAAGTTCACTGTTTTTTGGTAGTAATGTAGATTTAGCGGTATTGCTCAAAACGAGTTTATGGTTTTTATCTGAGTTCTTATACTCCAATAGATTTATATTGTTATGGTCTTCTGCTATGGAGTCATTGAAATCTAAGCGATATTCGAGATTTATATTTTTTCTGGTTAAATCTGATTTGAACAAGCTATCAATTTTCTTTAAATCCAAAGTGTCATTATTGATCGATATGAAGATTTTTGAGGTAAGCATTTCAATGCCTGAGATATCGACTTTAAAGCTGTCCGTTTCATAATTAGCCTTAATCTCCTTAAGTTTTTGTTTGAACTCTTTTGGAGATATACTTTTATTCTCACTTTTTTCCAGTTTTTCTACAGAATCTATTTGTAACCCTCTTAATACAGTAACTCCTTTTAAATCCCCAATTTTAAGAGAATCTAAGTGATTAAACCGTTTGTTAGATTCATCAATAGATAAAGAAAGTTCGTCGAGAAATCCACCGTCATCGAAGACATTTTTTTGAGCGTTTCCTTCAAGTTTTAAACCCAGTGTGGTATTTTGAGCTAATGCGGTATAATAATCGTCTACGGCTTTATCAAGACTGGTTTGCACGTCTTTAGTTAGTTGCTGCTTATTTGTTTGATAGTTCTTATAATTCCAGAAGGCCTGTATGCCGATAGTAGAAAGAATAACAATGACAATTACATAGAGTATATATTTGTATTTAGAATCATTCATAGGTCAAATGTAAATGTTAAAACGGTTAAAAACTAATCGGTTAACACACGTTAACACTGGTTAACGCAAAACCATTATAGTGTCAATTACATTTGTAGTGTATTAATCATTAAAACCAAAGAGAATGAAACAAGTATTAACTATTTTAGGGTTATTAATTGCCACTGTAAGCATGAGTTATGCGCAAGATATCAAAGGCCAAGTGACCATGGAGGACATTCAATTGAAAGATTTGAAAGTTTCGGTAACGGTTGATTCAGCCAAAGAAGTGGAAGCTGTTTTTGATTTAAAAGATATTAAGGCGCTTTTAGGAGAAGTAAAAGAAAATGAAGATATTTCATTCGAAATTATTTGTAACGGTAACAACATGTCTAACGGAGCTAAAAGTACATTATCTTATAGCGTAACTGGAAACACAAAGGATATAAATGGCTTTTTAAAAAGTTTAAAGAAAATTAGAAAAGCTGCAATCAAATATTATCAAAATAAATAAATCCAAACAGATGAAATTAGTAGTTAAATTAATCATTATATCAACACTTTTATTAATAACAAAAGTGAATGGTCAAGAGTTTCAAGGTGAGGCTACCTACAAGTCTAAACGAAAAATTGACATTAAACTCGACAGCACTCAAGTGAATTCTGAAATGCATCAACAAATGATGGAAATGCTTAAGAAGCAATTTGAAAAAACCTATATCCTTTCCTTTAATAAAGAGGAATCAATTTATAAAGAGGAAGAGTCATTGGCGCCACCGCAGCCACAAGGAGGCTTCGTGGTTATGGTGAGCTCTGGAGGTTCTGATTTGCTATATAAGAATATCAAGGAAAAGCGATATACCAATCAAAACGAATCCTTTAGTAAACTGTTTTTAATTAAAGATGATTTAAAAGATATTGAATGGAACTTGGAATCGGAGACTAAAAATATAGGAGAATACACCTGTTTTAAAGCAACAACAACCCGTGAGGTTGAAGATGTCGAAAGCGGAATTAGTTTTAATGGAGATAAAGATTTAAGTACAGCTGATAAGGAACCTAAAATGAAACTAATTACAATTACTGCTTGGTATACGCCTCAAATCCCAGTGAGTGCTGGACCTGGAAATTATCACGGACTTCCAGGATTGATTCTTGAAGTCAATGACGGAAGCGAAACAGTAATATGCAGTAAAATTGTAATCAATCCAAAAAACGCAACAGATATTTCTGAACCTGTTAAGGGAAAAGAAATCATGCAAGATGCCTATGATCAAATCATGGAAAAAAAGCTAAAAGAAATGGAAGAACGGACAAGAGTCAATACCAATGGTCGTGATGGTGAGCGTGTTGAGATTAGAATTGGAGGGTAGTAAATTAATTAAGAAAATTTTAACCTTTTCATAGTTAACTATTGCTTGTTTTTAAAGTCTTATGTGTTTAATTAAAGTATTTTTGAACGTTAATGTTATTATAAATAAATAACTTATGTTTAATACTTGTTTAGTTTTGTTAAACAAGTTAAAGACTTGACTCTATCATGAAAACACTAGTAACTAAATTCAGTAGTGCGGTTTTACTCCTACTTTTATCATTCAATTTAAATGCCCAAGATTTTCAAGGGCAAGCGATTTATCAAACCAAAACGTCCATGGATATGAGCGGATGGGGTGGCGGTCAAATGTCTGAACAGCAAAAAAAGCAGATTGCAGAACGAATGAAGAGTATGTTAGAAAAAACCTATGTACTCAATTTTAACCGTAGTGAATCCACTTATAAAGAAGAAGATAAACTTGCAGCACCAGGATCTGGTGGTAGTCGTTGGGGAGGTATGATGAGTAGCTTTACTGGTGGACCTCAATATAAGAATATAAAAGAAGCCTTAATCTTGCAAGAGCAAGAGTTCTTTGGAAAATCATTTTTGGTTAAAGATTCCTTACCTAAGCTAGAATGGAAACTCGGTAGTGAATCAAAACAGATTGGCCAGTACACGTGTTTTAAAGCAACAACAACAAAACCTGTTGATGAGATGGACTTTATGAGCATGCGTAGAAGAGGTAGAGGTAATGATGAAAAGAATGAAAGTGAAGAGTCAACAGATTCAACAAAGACAGATTCAGTAGCAACAGATTCAACCACAACGAAATCTGAAAATATTTTTGATGGTGTTGAAGTACCAAAATTTGTAGTTGTCACGGCTTGGTATACACCGCAAATTCCAGTGAGTACAGGTCCGGGTGAATATCATGGATTACCAGGTTTAATCTTAGAAGTTACCGCAGATAAAACGGTCATGCTTTGTACCAAAATTATAATGAACCCTAAAGATAAAGCTGAAATCCAAATGCCAGATAAAGGTGAAATTGTAACTCGTGATGAATATAATAAAATCATGAAAGATAAAATCGAAGAAATGAGAGAGATGTATGGCGGACGCGGAAGGGGGCGTCGAAATTAAATTAGAATGATCCACTGATAAATCAGTTTAAAATTAAATATAACCAAACCAAAAACAGTCATGCGTTCAGTAGTCAATTAAATCAATGACTAGCGTATGGATGTAAAAACTCACCAAACCAAAAACAGAAATTAGCAGATGAAAAAACTAATTCTACTAACAGTCTTGTTTGTAACAAGTATAGTTAGTGCTCAAGTGACAGTTAGAGGCGTAATTAAAGACAGTATTGGTAACCCACTAGAACTTGCTAATGTTATTGCAATTAACAAAGCCACTAAAGCAATGGCATCATATGCCATTACAAATGATAAAGGGCTCTATAAACTTGATCTTGAAAAAAACACGACCTACACGGTGCAGGTAAGTTATATTGGGATGAAGACACTTTCTGAAGAAATAACAACCAAGGAAACAAATATTACTAAGGACTATAAGCTCCAACTTGATAATGCCCTTGATGCAATAGAGTTAACCTATGAAATGCCTGTAACTATTAAAGGTGATACCCTAGTTTATAATGCCGATTCTTTTAAAGATGGCTCAGAGCGAAAGCTTGAAGATGTCCTGAAAAAATTACCGGGTGTGGAAATTAATGACGACGGACAAATTGAAGTCGAAGGTAAAGTCGTTAATAAATTGATGGTAAATGGAAAAGATTTCTTTGATGGGGATTCAAAATTAGCGACTAAAAATATTCCTTCAAATGCCGTAGATAAAATTCAAGTATTACGAAATTACTCAGAAGTTGGTCAATTAAGAGGCGTGACTAACAACCAAGATAATGTGGCGATTAATATCAAACTGAAAGAAGGAAAAGAGAATTTCTGGTTTGGTGATGTTACCGTTGGCGCCGGAACAGCTCCCGATAATGAATTGTATTTGGTACAACCTAAACTCTTTTATTATAGTCCGAAATATAGCATTAACGTCATAGGTGATATGAATAATATCGGTGAAGTCGCATTGACCAATCGTGATATTAGAAATTTTGGAGGTGGATTTAGACGTCCTAGCCAAGGTAGTGGAACCAACATTAATTTAGGGGATAACGGACTTGGAGGATTAACCAACCTTGGTAATGCTCAAGAGATTGAAACAAAGCTAGGTGCAGGTAACTTTAGTTATTCTCCAAACAAAGCTTTAGATCTTAGTGGATTTGTAATCTACAACAGTAGCCGTTTAAGAACACGTCAAGAAAGCTTTGTGAGATATATCAATTCAGATTTAGGAATTCCCGATGAAGAAACGGTACAAACGGGCAGAGAGGCCAGTAACCAGGGTGTCGCAAAGTTAAGTGCCTCTTACAAACCTAACTTTAATAATCAAATGGATTATGACCTTCTTGGTCGACTTTCAAAAGATTCAGAACGGCAAAATGTATTCTCATCAGTTGTTGGTGGTACAAATGAATTAGAAGAGGTGACACCATTTAGTATCAATCAAAATTTCAACTATTATTACACGCTAGACGAAAAGAATATTTTTGCACTTGAAGCACAGCATTTAATAAAAGATGAAGATCCATTTTATAATGCGTTGTTAGTGAATGACCCAACAAACAATGATGACGATCCTCAAGACCAGGATGCTTTTGATAATACAGCTACTGCTTTAGGATTTGATAGAGATCAATTTGGTTATAACCTTAATCAAGACAGACGAATCAAGTCGAATCAATTAGACGCTAAAGTAGATTACTATTATATCTTAAATAATAAGAGTAATATTAATGTCACCTTAGGTACGATTCTAAGTAATCAACGTTTTAATTCCAACATATTTCAATTCTTAGATGATGGCTCATTTTTTGATCCCGTAGCAGAATTAACAGATAGCGAAGGCAATCTTCTAAGAAATGAAAATGATACAGAGTACAACTTTAGCGATGTGTATTTGGGATTCCGCTACCGTGTAAAATCGGGAAAGTTCACAATTACTCCTGGATTATCACTACACGCATACGGAAACAAAAACACACAATTTGGAGAAGAGTTTAAAGATAATTTCTTTAGAGTGTTGCCTGAATTTGAAACCTTAATTCAATTTAAAAAGAGCGAAACCTTAACCTTCCGTTACAACATGAGTAACTCGTTTACTGATGTTAATAGTTTAGCTGAAGGCCTAGTATTAAACAGTTTTAACAATATTAGTTTTGGTAACCCTGAATTGCAAAACTCATTATCACATAACTTGAGTTTGAGATATTTTAGTTTCAATCTTTTTAATTATACCAACGTATTTGCCATTGCAAATTATAGTAAGAATATTGATCAAATTAGAAGTGCAACGAATTTTGATAATGTCATTAGAACAAGTTCGTTTTTCAATTCAAACTTCGCAGATGAAACCGCTAGTGTATTCGGTCGTGTTGAACGTACCTTTAAAAAGATTAGAGCTAGAATGGGTGTGCGTTTTTCTTACTCTAAAAGAAACCAATTCGTTCAAGACTTGCGAACAGTAAGTGAAAGCTTTAGTCAATCTTATACACCAGAGTTGCGTACTAATTTTAGAGAAGCACCAAATGTACGATTGAGATATCAATACTCTATTACAAATAATGATCAAGGTACGACATCAACAAAATTTGTTACCAATGCACCATCGATTGAATTTGATGCATATATATGGAAGTCATTAACCTTTAGAACAGATTATACCTATACCAATCAAGATGATGGTGTTAGGCCTTCGCAATCCTTCCAAACTTGGGATGCGAGTTTAGCCTATAGAAAAGATAGAGACGCAAAATGGGAATATGAAGTAAAAGCCTCTAACTTATTAGATATCGATGCTAGAATAAACAATAGTGCTGGTAATATTTCAGTATTTAATTCATCAACGTTTATTCAACCGCGATTCATTACATTTAGAGTAATATATACATTATAACGTAATTTGGGCGTTCCCTCATTTTCACAACGAAACGTTATGCAAGGTTGAGGTCAGGCTGTCCATTATATCTTTTGTAAACAAAAGGATGCCATTTCCATCCTTAACGCAAAACCGAAGTCACCTCTTTTGAGGTGACTTCGGTTATTTTAAAACCCGAGAGATGAAAGGATTATACTGTTAATTTTATGATAAAGACACAATATTTGTTTAACAATTGATTAGATTTGTTAGACATTTAATCAATTATTTACTTTTATTATGAAAATACGTATGAAGCATATAGGCATTTTGACGTTAGGTTTACTACTTACTTTAAACGTTAATGCTCAAGACTTTCAAGGACAAGCAACTTATATTTCAAAATCTACTATGGATTTAGGAGCTTGGGGAGCGCGAATGAGTGAAGCTCAAAAAAAGCAAGTCATGGCACGTTTAAAAAACAGACTTGAAAAGACATATATCTTAACCTTCAACAAAGAAGAATCTATATTTAATGAAGGTGATAAGCTAGATGCCATGTCTGGTGCCACAGATTCTTGGGGTAAAAATTTTGCTGCAGGAGAACAATACAAGAACGTTAAAGATAACGTACAGATACAAGACCAAGAGTTTTATGGAAAGCGCTTTTTAGTTAAAGATAAGTTACAGCCAATAGAATGGAAAATGGGCACAGAGTCGAGACAAATTGGAAACTATATGTGTTTTAAAGCTACGGCGACCATACCTAGTGATGATCTAACATGGTATGCCTTCTCATGGGATAAACTAAGACGTAACGCTCCAGCTGCAGATAAAGCAGAAGGAGAAACAGCTGAAGGAGAAACCACAGAGACAGAGATTCCAATGACAGAAGTTGAGGCTTGGTATACACCTCAAATCCCCGTAAGTCATGGTCCATCAGAATATTGGGGACTTCCTGGATTAATACTTGAAGTAAGTGCAGGAGACACGACAATGTTATGCTCTAAATTGGTTATCAACCCTGAAGAGAAAGTAGAGATTCAAGCACCAGACAAAGGAAAAGAAATCACGAAAAAAGCGTATCAAGAAACCATTGTTACTAAAATGCAAGAATTTCGTAACAATCGTATGGGACGAAGTAGAGGATAAGCAAAACTTTAAAATATAAAAAAAGCCTTCTCAATCGAGAAGGCTTTTTTGTACTAATAATTTTAATTAATTATCTCTTATGACATGAACAATACCAGTTATAGTATGTGGATTGCCATTAAAGTCTTCATAACTTCCACTAAAGTTGATATCGATATATTCTCCAACGTCGCCTAAGGCTGTTAGATTGAATACGATACCATTATTGTTGTCATTAATATTGTTGCATTCTGAAATATTAAAACCAATAGAAGTCACATCGTTCCACTCTAAATAACCGTATTCGCCTACATAAGGTGCTTCATTAAGTACTCCGAATAAATAAAAACACTCTTGTTGACTCCCAAAGATAGTTAAACTCGGACCGTTTGTATTCGGACTTGATGTTGTGAAATCAGCCGAAATGCCATCTACAATAAATAAGCTCTCAGCACCATCATCAATTGTATATTGTATAAACTCAGTCACCGCATTACATGCAGAAATAGTTCCAATGTCTGTTAAAGGGGTGGTAAACGTATAGTTAATGCTATCAGTCACTTGAAGGTTTACAAAGTCACTCGCTTCAATTGAAAACGTATCAGAGCTATTACATCTAATAAGATTGATTTCAAAATTTCCGTCAGTTACGGCATCAGTAAAAACCTGATTGCCAAAACCTAATTGCACATAACCATCTGTTACTGAATCACCATTACAAGTATTAAACGTGCCAATAACTGTCTCAGAAACGATATCAAGGTTGTCAGGAATAACAATACCTATAGAAGAATCTGCATTAAATGGCCCGATAGTTTGAGTATATATAGAATTGTTACCACAAACATCAAAAATATAGACATTAAGTTCTAGGGTTTCATTACTTGGGACCAATCCGCAAACTTCACCATTTTCGTTGGTATTTCCACTACTAGTGCCAAATGTGTTACTCGTTAGAGTGATATTTAAATTTGATAATAAACTACCAGTTTCATCTGAAGCCGTAATACATAAATTCACCGCTTCAGCAGGAATATCACAGTTCCAAAATGAAAAATGTGATACATTTCCTATATATTCGTTGCCTACTAAAGTTGCTTGACCTTCTTCAATCCAAAACCCATTGGTTTCATCAAAATACCACAACGGAATCGTATTTGGAGCCGTGGCAATTAAACTCGCATCTACCGGTACTCTGATTTCAGCAGTTGAACCTTCAGCCAGATTTAAATCTTCACCTCCATCACCTCTAAGTTCTACAGCTAACATCCCTAAAGTTTGCAGCATACGCTCTTCATTTTGTGCATTTGCCGCATATAACATGCCTGGCATTTGATCTGGCATATCTTCATCAACTGGATCTAAGTGATGCATGATGACATTCACATTTCCTGAGTAAATTGTTCCGTCAGGTTTTATATAATCGCCTTCAAGTGCAACCGAAGCACCATTTCCTAAGCTAATGGTTTCTTGAGTACCACTTGCAGTAGTTCCCGCCACTGTTTCTGGAAGCATCATAATGCGAATTTTATTCGTACCACTGCTAGGTACAACAGCTCTTGACGCATGGATATAACCCGTTTTATCAGCTTTTACATATCCAAAGCGCTGATTAACAATTGCATTATTGATAATAAACACACCATTGCTATCAGTCATTACTGAAGAAGAGCCAATACTTACCATCACATTTTCAATGGGATTATTATTGGTGTCTACGATGGTTCCTAAAAAGTCTCTTGTGATTTCACTTCCGAAATTTTGAATAAAAGCTGTGGGGTCTGGGCCTTGATTTTGATTTGGTGGAGTGCTCGGACCATCATCGGTTTCACAGGAAAATACAAGTAACATACTAATTAAAACGAGGGTAATGGATTTTGATAACTGTTGCATTGATTTCATATAAGTTGTTTTAACGTTGTTTTATATATAACAGTCAAAAGGTAAAAATTCCTAAGTGTTATATAAATGTAAGATGCAGAATATAGGAATTGGTTGCGTCATATCTCGAAATGCTTTGAAATAAAAAGTCCTCTCAAAATTATTTTGAGAGGACTTTTTTGTTACATAAATGATCCGTTTTTATAATTCAAACGCTGCTTTTATTTTATCTACGTAATCTAGTTTTTCCCACGTAAACAATTCAACCTCCAGGCTTATTGGTTCTCCGTTTGGCTGTTCAAATGTTTTACTTACTGTTTCAGACTTGCGACCCATATGACCATAAGCTGCTGTTTCACTATACATCGGTTGGCGCAGTTTTAAGCGCTTTTCGATAGCAGCAGGGCGCATATCGAAAATGTTTTTAATTCTTGAGGCAATCTCTCCATCGGTTAGATTAAACGGACAGGTACCATAGGTGTCAACATAAATAGAAGTAGGTTCTACCACACCAATAGCATAACTCACCTGCACTAATACTTCGTCACAAATACCCGCTGCGACCATATTTTTAGCAATATGTCGTGTGGCATAAGCTGCACTTCGATCTACTTTACTTGGGTCTTTACCTGAAAAAGCACCACCACCATGAGCACCTTTTCCACCGTAAGTGTCTACAATGATTTTTCGTCCAGTCAATCCAGTATCTCCATGAGGTCCACCAATCACAAATTTCCCTGTTGGATTAATGTGGTAGGTAATGTTGTCATTGAATAATACTTGAATATGTTCGGGTAATTTAGCGATCACTCTTGGAATCAAAATGTCGACAATATCTTTTCTAATCTTGGTAAGCATATCTTCATCAGCTCCAAAATCATCATGTTGTGTTGAAACCACTATTGCATCAATACGCTGTGGAATATTATCATCACTGTACTCAATAGTTACCTGACTTTTAGAGTCTGGACGTAAATAGGTGATGTCTTCATGTTCACGTCTTAAATCGGCGAGCTCTTTTAATATGCGATGCGAAAGATCTAAAGCCAAAGGCATATAGTTTTCTGTTTCACGAGTTGCATAACCAAACATCATACCTTGGTCACCAGCTCCTTGTTCGTCTTTATTTGCTCTATCTACTCCACGATTAATATCTTCAGATTGTTCGTGAATAGCAGAGAAGACACCACAAGAATTGCCATCAAACATATATTCGCTTTTAGTGTATCCAATTTTATTAATAGTATCACGCGCAATTTTTTGCACATCGAGATACGTATTTGATTTCACTTCACCAGCAAGTACAACTTGTCCAGTAGTCACAAGAGTTTCACATGCTACTTTTGATTCTGGATCAAAAGCTAAAAAATTGTCAATTAACGCATCACTAATTTGATCTGCGACTTTATCTGGATGTCCTTCAGAGACACTTTCCGAAGTAAATAAATATGCCATATAAACCTTTTGTTTTGTGTGTTTTTGAAAAACTAGTAGAGATTGCTTGGTCGCTAAAGAAGTCTTAAACTAACTGCTTTAGCATTTTTTTTATGAGGTTGCAATCAGAACAAATTTTTCCTCCAAATTATTACGGCGTAAAAGTAAAAAAAATAAAAGCGAGAGTTAATTATTTTGCAAAAAGTTTGGATATTAAATTTTCTGTCGGAAACAAAGTTGAAAAACTTATTGAAATGGTATCAAGAAAGGCAGAAGGATAGGACCCGATGAAGCCATAGCAACCCTCAGTTTATTTAAGAAAATACTATATTCTATTAAAGAGGCGATTCATTTATTGCAGACTTGGATAGATAACTTAAACGTCCTTACTCATCTATAGTTGCATATTTTATTTTTAACATTGTTCTGTGGCGTACGCTTCTAGTGAGGCTTATAGTCTAATAAACAAAGACTTACATGTGTCTTGGGTAAGAAGAAGTGGCTTTAAAGTAGCAGAAGACAAGGAAATCTAAATATTCTGTTATTTTTGTGCCATAACTAAATTTAATGAAGGGCTTTTTATCCTACTTATTTTGCTTTTTTTACCTCCTTGTAAGTGCTCAAGATGAAGACCCTAAACGTTTCAGTATTGACGCCAATATATTCTATGGAACCATACTAGAGCATAATCCTGATATTTCTCATTTAATAACGGAACATCCAACAGGCTTTATTCTTGCTTACAACCGGAAAACCTATGGATTTAATGATTGGGAAAGTCGTTTCAACTATCCAGATTGGGGGTTTTCGATGGTGTATCAAAACATGGCAAACGAGACACTCGGTGAGAATTACGGGCTCTATGCACATTATAACTTTTATTTCCTAAAACGGAATCTTAATTTGAGAATCGGACAAGGGGTAGCCTATACTACAAATCCGTATGATAAGGTGTCAAACTTCAGAAATAGTGCTTATGGTTCAGATTTGTTAAGTACGACCTATCTTATGTTTAATTATAAGAAAGAAAATATATTTAAGGGTTTTGGCTTGCAAGCAGGAATTTCTTTAATTCACTATTCTAACGCGAATTTTAGGGCTCCAAATACATCTACTAATACTTTTGCCTTTAATATTGGGACTAATTATGTGTTCGATTCTGAAAATGAGCCAGAATATATGGCTTCAACAGAAACTAAAAAGTATACAGAAAAGATAAAATATAACTTTGTATTTCGCACAGGTGTCAATGAAAGTGACGTCATTGGATTAGGACAACACCCATTCTTTATTTTCTCTGCATATGCCGATAAGCGTTTAAATCGTAAAAGCGCCATTCAAGTGGGTACAGATGTGTTCTTTTCTAAGTTTTTAGAGGAATTGATTTATTTTTATTCGGTTGCTTTTCCCGAATTGAATGTGTCCGGTGATGAAGACTGGAAACGCGTTGGTATATTTGTTGGACATGAATTATTTATTAATAAGATGTCCATAATTACACAATTAGGCTATTATATCTATTACCCATACGATTTTGAGGGGCAGGTGTACAATCGGGTTGGAATGAAACGTTATTTTGGCGACACATTTTTTGGCGCCATAACACTTAAATCTCATGGAGCAAAAGCTGAAGCAGTTGAATTTGGAATAGGCGTAAGATTATGAAAAAAATAGTTTACATAGTAGTTGCGGTTTTACTCGTATCATGTAACGGCGAAAATGTGCCAGATTGCTTTCAAAATGCTGGTGATATTATTGAAAAAGAATTCAGCGTAGATGCCTTTTCACAAATTACCGTTTACCCTCGTATAGAATTAATTGTAACAGATGCACCAACTCAAAAAGTACGAGTTCAAACTGGTGAATATTTAATGCCTGAAATTGATGTTCGTGTTGAAAATGGGAGATTAAAGCTATTTAACGATAATGCATGTAATCTCACAAGAGACTATGGGATTACTAAAGTATTCGTGAGTGCGCCAAATCTTACTGAAATAAGAAATGGATCGAGTTATACCGTGAGTAGTAATGGCGTATTAAATTATGAAACCCTTAAGTTAGTTTCTGAAGACTTTATTGAAGATAATGGTGTAAACACCAATGGGATGTTTGATTTAGAAGTTGATTGTGATGCTATAGATATTGTGATTAATAACTTATCTACCATATATATAAGTGGATTTGTTGAGACTTTATTTGTTGGATATTACTCAGGAGACGCCCGATTTGAAGGACGTGATTTGGTAGCACAAGATGTGTCCATTTTTCAGCGCAGTAGTAATGATATGATTATTAACGCACAGCAATCATTAACCGGTGAAATTAGAAGTACAGGTGATGTTATTCTAGTTAATACGCCGTTAGCCGTGAATGTGCAACAATTCTATACAGGTCAGCTGATTTTTGAATAGTCTTTATTTTGAAGTTAATTCTCTAAACAAACTTTCCAAACTCGCATTTTTTTGGTTCAACTGAAGAATTTTTAGATCATTGTCATGTGCAAAATCGAATACATGAGATCTCATATCTTGGGTTGTGGCAAATGTAATTTCATAAATAAAACCATGTGTGTTTTTAACCAATTTGGCATTAGGGAGCTTTAGAAGAAAGGTGTCTTCCACACGATAGTCAAATTCTACAATAACGGTTTGCTCTTTATCATCTCTTAATGCCTCTAATTTTTTGTCGGCAACAATGACTCCTTTATCAATAATAATGACACGATCACAAATGGCTTCAACTTCCTGCATGATATGAGTCGAAAGAAATACAGTTTTATCTTTTCCTATAGTGGTAATTAGATGTCTTATATCTACCAGTTGATTAGGGTCAAGACCCGTAGTTGGTTCGTCTAAAATTAAAACTGAAGGATCATGTAGCAAAGCAGTCGCTATACCAACTCGCTGACGATAACCTTTAGATAATTGACCAATTTTTTTATGTGTTTCTGGCGTCAAACCAGTAAGTTCAATGACCTCTTGAATTCGAGATTTAGAAACCTTGTAGATGCCAGCATTAAATGTTAGATATTCTTTTACATACATATCTAAATACAACGGGTTGTGTTCGGGTAAATACCCAACATTATGTTGCACATCTTGTTTTTGTGTTTCCACATGAAAACCGCTCACTTTAGCAACACCTTCGGAGGCATTGATATAAGTGGTTAAAATCTTCATCAATGTTGATTTGCCTGCGCCATTCGGTCCTAAAAAACCTACGATTTCACCTTTGTTTATAGAAAATGAAATATTGTTTAGCGCTTTTTGCTCGCCATATAGTTTAGAAATATTTGCTACTTCAATTGACATACATCGATTTATTTATTCAAAAATAATAATTATTACTCAGGAGATGCTTTAAATTGCTAAATCTTTAAAACTCATTCTTCAACCCTAAAAATTATGTTATAACAATTTTAATTTCTTAAAATAATAAGTACATTAGCACTTTAATAACGATATGAATTCAATAAATCATACATATTACAGCTGGTTTTATTTCTTTTTTAACGAAAAGAGAGAGGCGATATATGTATAATTTATGAACAATAAATATAATATGAGTCTCGATGAAAATCGAGACTTTTTTTATGATAACATCAGTAGCCATACAAGGAATTAGAGGATCTTTTCATCACATTGTATCACAGCAATTTTTTGATGAGTCGATAAATGTCAATGAATATTTGTCATTTGATAGCGTCGTAGATAGTATTTTAAATCAAAAAGATGGTGCCGCGATTATGGCTATTGAGAACTCAATTGCGGGATCTATCATCCCTAATTATGCATTAATTGACCAACATGATTTACGTATTGTAGGGGAGCATTATTTAGATATTCAGCATCATTTGATGGCCTTGCCAGATCAGTCGATAAATGATATTAAGGAAGTATATTCACATCCTATGGCACTGTTGCAATGTAAGACGTTTTTTAAGCAATATCCACACATCAAGCTTATAGAAGATAAAGACACGGCTGAAGTCGCACAACGTATTCAAAAGTCGCAAACAAAACACGTGGCAGCGATAGCCTCAGAATTGGCAGCTCAATTATTTAATTTAGAGATTGTGGCGAGAAGTATTCAAACGATTACACATAACGAAACGCGTTTTTTCATTGTAAAAACTCAAAACTCTGAAATTTCAGAAGATGAGATTAATAAAGCCTCTGTTAAATTTGAACTAGACCATAAAAGAGGAAGTTTGGCGACGATATTGAACGTATTAAGCGATTGTAAGTTAAATTTAACTAAAATACAATCACTTCCGAAGATAGATACACCTTGGAAATATGCTTTTTTTGTTGATGTTACATTCGAAATGTATAGTGATTATCATAAAGCAAAATCCATAATGGAAATTATGGCACAAGATTTTAAAGTATTGGGAGAATATAAAAATGCAAGACTATGATACAGATTGCGAACCGACTTAAACATGTAGAAGAATATTATTTCTCTAAGAAATTGCGAGAAGTAAGATTGCTTCAGTCACAAGGAAAACCTATTATTAATCTAGGAATTGGTAGCCCAGATTTAAATCCACCAGAACGCGTACTCAATGCTCTTGTGGAAACCTTTAATGAAACTGGTGCGCACAAGTATCAGAGCTATCAAGGCACTCCCGAATTACGTGAAGCTATTGCTAACTTTTACAAAAGACAATTTGGTGTTCCTTTAAGTCCGTTAACAGAAGTCCTTCCGCTCATGGGAAGCAAAGAAGGGATATTGCATATTTCTTTAGCATTTTTAAATGAAGGTGATGAGGTGTTAATCCCGAATCCTGGATATCCCACCTATAATTCAGTGACTAATTTAGTTGGCGCTGTGCCTGTTGCTTATGATTTGACAGAAGAAAACAATTGGTTTCCAGATTTGGTGGCCTTAGAAAAAAGAGGTTTAGAAAAGGTTAAATTAATGTGGGTCAGTTATCCGCATATGCCTACTGGTGCACAGGCTTCAAATAAGTTGTTTGAAGATTTAATCACCTTTGCAAAACGCAACGATATTTTGATTGTAAATGACAATCCTTACAGTTTTATATTAAATCGTTATCCGCGAAGTATTCTAAAATATAAAGATGCGAAAGAGGTATGTTTAGAGTTGAATTCCTTGAGTAAAACGTTTAACATGGCGGGTTGGCGTGTTGGCATGCTCTTAGGTAAAACAGAGTATGTGAAAGCGGTATTACGCGTTAAAAGTAATATGGATTCTGGAATGTTTTTAGGGATTCAGAAAGGTGCTATTGAGGCCTTAAACTGTTCGGAAATGTGGTACTTAAGTTTAAATAGCGTGTACGAACAACGTCGAAAAATTGTATGGCAAATTGCAGAAGCCTTGAATTGCACGTATGATAAAGGTGCGACAGGTTTGTTTGTTTGGGCAAAACTACCCGACTACATTGATGCCGAAGAATACGTCGATCTGATACTGAAAGAAAAGTCAGTTTTTATCGCGCCAGGAACAATTTTTGGAAGTAATGGAGATAGATATATTCGCATATCACTTTGCGCGCCACAAGAAGAACTAGAGGAAGCATTAGAACGATTGAGATAGAATAATATGAACAAGATATATGTTATAGGTGTTGGATTAATTGGCGGAAGTCTAGCATTAGATATCAAGGCAACTAATAAAGAAGCTCAGATTTTTGGAATAGATACCAAAGAACATCATCTAGATGAAGCCTTAGAACTTCATATTATTGATAAGAAAGCGACTTATGAGGATTTAAAAGATGCCGATTTGGTTGTGCTTTCTATTCCTGTAGATAAAGCTGTAATAGAATTACCAAAAGTGTTGGATGCTATTTCAGATTCGACCTTGGTGATTGATGCAGGTTCGACTAAATTACCGATTTGTAATGCAGTTGTAAATCATGAACGACGACGTAATTTTTTGGCGATGCACCCAATTGCTGGAACTGAATTTTCTGGACCGAAAGCGGCTATCCATGGACTATTTCAGAAGAAAACAAATATCATTTGCGAAGTAGAAAAAACAACATTTAAACTTCAGGAGAAAGCTTTAGAGTTATTTTCAGACTTAGGAATGCGTATTCGCTATATGAATCCTGAAGCACACGATAAACACATTGCCTATGTATCGCATTTATCACATATCAGTTCATTTATGTTGGGAAAAACGGTTATCGAAAAAGAGAAAAACGAACGTGATATTTTTGATATGGCGGGCTCTGGTTTTGAGAGTACAGTGCGTTTGGCAAAGAGTTCTCCAGAAATGTGGACTCCTATTTTTAAACAAAATCGCAATAATGTTGTAGAAACATTAGACGAATATATTAACAATTTAAAACAATTCAAAGCCTTTATGGAATCTGATAATTTTGATGAAATCTATAAGGAAATGAAAAACACAAATCGAATTAAAGATATTTTAAAAGGAATTGCTTAAGAGAATATTATGGAGAATAAGAGAGAAATGAGAACATGGTTAGATGATTTAGGATTAAATCATCCATTAGTAATTGCAGGACCATGCAGCGCAGAAACTGAAGATCAAGTATTAAAAATAGCGCATGAGCTTAAAGATACCGATGTCAATTATTATAGAGCTGGCATATGGAAACCACGAACACGTCCAGGGAATTTTGAAGGTGTAGGTGCATTAGGTTTAAAATGGTTGCAAAAAGTAAAATCAGAAACTGGTTTGAAAACGGCCACAGAAGTGGCTAATAGAAATCATGTTGAATTGGCCTTAGAACACGATATCGATTTATTATGGATTGGCGCACGTTCAACAGTAAGCCCTTTTATAGTTCAAGAAATTGCAGATGCTCTGAAGGGCACAGATAAAATTGTTTTGGTTAAAAATCCGGTAAATCCAGATTTGCCATTGTGGTTAGGTGCTATCGAGCGTTTAGCATCTTCAAATATCAAAAATCTTGGTGTGATTCATAGAGGGTTTTCAACTTATGAAAAATCCAAATACCGTAACAATCCAGAATGGCAAATAGCCATTGAACTGCAAACGAAGTTTCCCGACTTACCATTAATTAATGACCCATCTCATATTACAGGAAAAAGAGATATGATTTTTGATGTCTCTCAAACCGCTTTAGATCTTAATTTTGACGGATTAATGATTGAAACACATACAGATCCTGATAATGCATGGAGTGATGCTGCTCAACAAGTTACACCAAAGACCTTAGTCCAAATAATGGAAGATCTTAAAATTAGAAAAGAATCAGACCCTGAAGCCGCTTATAATACTGAGCTTAATAATTTAAGAGCTCAGATAGATGTGGTAGATAATCAAATTATTGAACTGTTAGGAAAGCGTATGAAAGTAGCTGATGGAATCGGTGAGCTTAAAAAACAAAAGAACGTAGCCGTTTTACAAAGCAAACGTTGGAATGAGATTTTAGGTAAAATGGTCTTGGAAGGTGATGAAAAGGGGTTAAGCGAAGAATTTATCTTACGAATGTTCAAGGCGATTCACCAAGAATCAATTAATCATCAAGAAAAAATTATAAACCACTAAATAAAATAAAGCCTCGATTGTTCGAGGCTTTTTACGGTGTTATAATGAGTGTTATTCTTTGTTTCGTTTAAATATAAAACGTGTGATAAAAATACCGTTACCATCTCCTTTACCCGCACTCTCAACAGCACTGGTGACAAAAGCCAATTCCCAGCCTTCTTCAATCATTGTATTTACTTTTGAAGTCAAAACAGCATCGTTAGCTGCAATATTCTGAAAACGGATACCACCTAAGTTGTAAAAGTTTAATAATTTTGTTTCTTCAAAGTTCTTAACTCTAATTTCACTTCTATCCGCTTTATTTCTCTTGTCTTCTTTTTTGTCATCAGAACGCAGCGAAGTATATTCTTTATAATCTCGATCTTCGGTTGCTGATACAATTCTTGATCGACCTAAACCATTAGGGACAATAGATTCTACACTCGTAATAATTTTGTATTCCACTTGGGCAAATGCGTCTGTAAATGACACAAAAATTAGGGTAATTAATAGTACTATTTTTTTCATGTTGTATATTATATAAAAAATTTGATCTAAGATACGGCTAATTCTTAAAATGAAAAACCTTAATTTGCAACTGCATAAATTATGACTGGAACCGTTTATAAATCTACAGGAAGTTGGTACACCGTAAAAACAAATTTAGGGGCTACCTATCAATGCAGAATTAAAGGGAAATTTCGACTAAAGGACATTAAAAGCACCAATCCAATTGCTGTTGGTGATCGTGTTGATTTTGAACTAGAAACCAATAACGATGATGTGACAGGAGTTATTCATAAAATTCATGATCGCGTAAATTATATTGTGCGTAAGTCGGTTAATTTATCCAAACAAACACATATCATTGCGTCTAATATAGATCAAGTATTTCTGCTAGTTACAATTGACAATCCGCCAACATTCACGAGTTTTATTGATCGCTTTTTAGTGACTGCCGAAGCGTATTCAGTTAAAACAATTTTACTGTTTAATAAAATTGACACCTATGATGAGGAAACCCTAGACGAGGTGCGCTATTTAGCACATGTCTATCGCAAGATCGGGTATGACTGCATAGGTATTTCTGCGGAAACTGGAAAAAATGTAGACAAGGTGAAAGCCCTGATGATAGGGAAAGTAAGTATGTTTGCAGGTCACTCGGGCGTTGGAAAATCGACCTTGGTTAATGCCATTGAACCTAATCTTGATTTGAAAACTAAAGCCATATCAATGCAGCATAGTCAAGGACAACATACCACAACATTTGCCGAAATGTTCGACCTCAGTTTTGATGCTAAAATTATTGATACACCAGGGATAAAAGGTTTTGGTATTGTAGATATGGATAAAGAAGAAGTTGGGGATTACTTCCCAGAATTTTTCGAACTCAAACAAGATTGTAAATTTAATAATTGTCTTCATGTTGAGGAGCCAAAATGTGCCGTTAAAGCTGCCTTAGATAAGGATGAAATTTCCTATTCGAGATACCGAAGCTATCTGCAAATTTTAGAGGGCGAAGACGAACATTACCGAACCGATAATTGGGAAGAGCAATAATATGAAAGCAGTCATTCAACGTGTATCTCAAGCTTCAGTAACTATTAAAGGACAAAAAGTAGCTGAGATTAAAACGGGATTACTAATCCTTCTCGGAATAATAAATGCAGATTCACAAAACGATATTCAATGGTTGTCTAATAAGATTGCCAATCTTCGCATCTTTCCCGATGAAAATGGAGTCATGAATACCTCACTTCTGCAATCTCAAGGCGATGTCATTGTTGTGAGTCAGTTTACCCTTCATGCAAGTACAAAAAAGGGCAATAGACCAAGCTATATATTAGCGGCGAAGCCAGATATTGCCATTCCATTGTATGAGGCGTTTATCGCCCAGTTGGAAATCGACATAAACAAAAAAGTACAAACTGGACAATTTGGAGCCGACATGAAAGTTGAGTTGCTCAATGACGGGCCTGTAACAATCATCATTGATACTAAGGATAAAACCTAATGGCATCTCTCTTTGGTCACGCATTGGTTGCATACACCACAACTGAGCTCATAGATTCGAAGACTAATAAGCTGTTGGTTTTTCTGGCTATTAGTTCTGCTATATTTCCCGATTTAGATGTGTTGGCTTTTAAATTTGGCATTCCTTATCTTCATCCATTAGGCCATCGCGGGTTTACACATTCTATACTATTTGCGTTTATTTGGAGTGGATTGCTGGCTTTTTTCTTCGGAAAGACTAGAAAAACGATTTTTGTGATCGTCTTATTCTTATCTACAGTATCTCATGGTATTTTAGATGCAATGACCACAGGAGGGCGAGGCGTTGGTTTTTTTATTCCATTTGAGAACTCTAAATATTTCTTTCCGTTTAGAATGATAAAAGTCTCGCCTATTGGTGTGGAAAAATTCTTTTCAGAATGGGGAATTAATGTCCTCGTTAGTGAGTTTAAATATATTGCGATGCCTTGTTTTATTATTTTAATAACTTTGTTCTTAATTAGAAACAAGAATAATGAATATTAAAAACGCACAATCAGAAGTAGACAAGTGGATAAAAGAACATGGGGTTCGCTACTTTAATGAGCTTACCAATATGGCGCAACTTACAGAAGAAGTTGGAGAAGTGGCTCGAATCATTGCTAGACGCTATGGAGAACAGAGTGAAAAGGATAGTGATAAAGATAAAGATCTTGGTGAGGAGCTAGCCGATGTAGTTTTTGTAGTTTTGTGCTTGGCAAATCAAACAGGAATAGATTTACAGAGTGCTTTCGATTTGAAAATGGACAAAAAAACCAAACGCGATCACGATAGGCATCACAACAACGATAAGTTAAAATAAACCATTCCTGCTTAAGCAGGAATTTTTTTATGACAATAAAACTCCATAAATCAGAAGTTAAAAAACAATCTAACCTCACAATCACAGGTTCTAAAAGTGAATCAAATCGATTGTTATTGCTACAGGCACTCTATCCCGAGTTAAAAATTAACAATGTGTCTAATTCAGATGATAGTGAAGTGATGTCAAAAGGACTCGTGTCTACTGCTGACGTCATAGATATTGATCACGCAGGAACAGCAATGCGTTTTCTTACTGCCTATTTTGCATGTCAAGTAGGACGAGAGGTCATCCTTACAGGTTCTGATCGTATGAAAGAACGACCTATAGAAATTTTAGTAACTGCTTTAAATAACTTAGGGGCAGATGTGAGTTATCTAGAGCAACATGGCTGCCCGCCACTTAAAATAAAAGGTAAAAAACTAATCAATAACAAAGTCACATTGCATGCCAATGTGAGTAGTCAGTATATTTCTGCATTACTATTGATAGCTTCTCGTTTAGAAAACGGATTAGAACTCACATTAGAAGGCGAGATTACCTCAGTATCTTATATTAAAATGACCTTGAGTTTATTAAATCAGGTAGGTATCTCATCAGTCTTTAAAGGTCAAGTTATAACAGTTAAGCCTCAGTTAAAAAATATACTATCTAAGACCTTAACGGTAGAGTCTGATTGGTCCTCGGCATCCTATTTCTTTAGTGTCATTGCACTGAGTCCTATAGATACTCAAATTGCACTTTCATTTTATAAACCCAATTCTTTACAAGGGGATGCTGTATTAACAGGGATTTACAAGGAATTTGGAGTGTCAACATCTTTCAATGGTAATATCATGACCTTGAAAAAGACACATGAAATTACCAAACAAGCCTTGAGCTTTGAGCTTAACAGTGCGCCGGACATAGCACAAACCATTGCGGTTACTTGTTTTGGCTTAGGTCTTGAATGTTACCTTTCAGGGTTGCATACACTTAAAATTAAAGAGACCGATAGATTAGTTGCACTTAAAATTGAATTAGAGAAACTAGGGGCTCAGGTTGATATTACGGATAAATCTCTAAAACTTCATAGGTCTTCAAAGATAAAAACTGGGATTTCCATTTCTACATATAACGATCACAGAATGGCTATGGCTTTTGCGCCATTAGCATTAAAAACAACATTAAATATTGATGACCATGAGGTTGTGTCTAAGTCCTATCCTGCGTTTTGGAATGATTTGGAAACCATAGGATTTAGAATTTCGAAATAAATAAGGCGTTTTACTTGACAACGCCTATCTCGAGATTGTATATTTGCAACTTCTAAAAACAGTAGAAATAAAAAGAACCAAGAAAATTAAGGCCATACTTAAGGCAATTACCCTTGGTGAAATTTATCTGAAAATTAAAATACATAAAAACTAAAAGATGAAATTATCACACTTTAATTTTGACCTTCCTGAGGAATTATTAGCAGAACGTCCTTCCGATATTCGAGATGAGTCTAGATTAATGGTTCTGGATCGAAAAAATCAAACCATCGAACACAAATTATTCAAAGATATTATTGATTATTTCGATGAAGGTGACGTGATGATTTTAAATAATACCAAAGTGTTTCCAGCACGTTTGTACGGAAACAAAGAGAAAACAGGAGCGAGAATTGAAGTGTTCTTGTTAAGAGAGTTAAATGAAGAGCAACGTCTTTGGGATGTTTTAGTAGATCCAGCGCGTAAAATTAGAATTGGTAATAAATTATACTTTGGTGACGATGAAACGTTAGTTGCTGAAGTTATTGATAACACGACCTCTAGAGGACGTACTTTGAGATTCTTATATGATGGGTCTTACAGCGAGTTTAGAAGAAAATTGACCGAACTTGGCGAAACACCTTTGCCAAAATACATCAAGAGAGATGTAGAACCTGAAGATGAAGAGCGTTACCAAACAATATTCGCTAAAAATGAAGGTGCTGTTGCAGCACCAACCGCTGGTTTGCACTTTTCAAAACATTTATTAAAACGTCTTGAAATTAAAGGTGTAGAATTACCAGAAGTAACACTCCATGTAGGTCTAGGGACGTTTAATCCAGTAGAAGTAGAAGATCTGTCTAAACACAAAATGGATAGTGAGGAGATCTTTATTACTAAAGAGGCAACGGAAATTATAAATAAAGGAATTCAAGATAAAAAACGTGTCTGTGCCATTGGAACAACAGCCATGCGTACTGTTGAGAGTTCAGTGTCGTCTAGCGGATTATTGAATGAATATTCTGGATGGACCAATAAGTTTATTTTTCCACCTTATGAATTCAGCATTGCCAACAGTATGATTACTAATTTTCATACGCCAAAATCAACTTTATTGATGATGGTATCTGCATTTGCTGGTCATGATTTTATGAAAAGAGCCTATGAGGAAGCGGTTAAAGAAAAATATCGTTTCTACACCTATGGTGATGCAATGTTGATTATTTAATTACACATATAGTTTATAATCAAAGCCTTATGTCATCGTAAGGCTTTTTTTATGCTTCGGAAATTATAACGACTAGCTCAAATCATCAACTAAAATCAAAAATGGTTTGTTTATTTTTGCATAATCTATGGACACTAAAAAGAAAGACGTACGAGCATTAACAAAAGAGCAGTTAAGAGAGTTCTTTGTTAAAGAGGGAGATAAAGCTTTCCGAGGCAATCAGGTCTACGAATGGCTTTGGAGTAAAGGTGCCCACTCTTTTGATGATATGACGAATATCTCAATAGAAACGCGTCAAAAGCTTCAAGACAACTTTGTGATTAACCACATCAAAGTTGACCAAATGCAACGTAGTTCTGATGGTACAGTTAAAAATGCAGTACGCCTTCATGATGGTTTAGTTGTAGAGTCTGTCTTAATACCAACAAAAACACGAACAACAGCCTGTGTGTCTAGTCAGGTAGGTTGTAGTTTAGATTGTAGATTTTGTGCTACATCACGATTAAAACGCATGCGTAATCTAAATCCAGATGAAATTTTTGATCAGGTGGTAGCCATCGATAATGAAAGTCGTTTATACTTTGATAGACCTTTAAGCAATATTGTATTTATGGGTATGGGAGAACCACTTATGAATTATAATAATGTGCTTAAAGCCATTGATAAGATTACCTCCCCTGAAGGCCTAGGGATGTCGCCAAAGCGTATCGTGGTTTCGACATCAGGAGTGCCTAAAATGATTAAGAAGATGGCCGATGATGACGTTAAGTTTAAATTAGCTGTTTCGTTACATTCAGCAATAAATGAAGTTCGTACATCAATAATGCCTTTTAATGCGACATTTCCGTTAGAAGATTTGAGAGAAGCATTAGAATATTGGTATGCCAAAACTAAAGACCGAATCACTTATGAGTATGTGGTTTGGGAAGGCATCAATGATACTGAAAAGGATGTAGAGGCACTCATTGCTTTTTGCAAATTTGCACCCAGTAAAGTCAATTTAATTGAATACAACCCTATTGATGATGGCGAATTTCAACAAGCAAGTTCTAAGGCAATAGACATGTATGTGGCTATGCTCGAAGCAAATCATATTACCGTAACCGTCAGACGTTCTCGTGGTAAAGATATTGATGCCGCATGTGGTCAACTCGCAAATAAAAGTTAATAAAAAAAGCGGCCAATTGGTCGCTTTTTCTAAATAAACAATACTTTATTTAATTCTTTAGAATTTTAATCGTTTTACTTTGGCCTTGTATGGACACGTTAGCCAAATAAATACCGTCTTTCAATGTCTTCATTTCCACGGTTTCTTCCGTTTGGGATAAAGATTTGTTAATGACTTCTTGACCAAGAATATTGTAAATAACAATAGCATCAAACGCTAGGTTAGACGATTGTAAACTCAATAAGTCATTTGTTTTATTATAAGCATGTGTAAATACATTAGAATTGAATTCCTCTACACTAAGTGTCGCTTCTAATTCTGTATCAAATAGCAAAATGAACCCGCTTGAAGCAGGGCCAAAAGAATGGTATGCGATGTGCCAGTCTCCATCAGTGGGCGGAATGACCGTATTAATTTCCTGATAAGCCATGGTTTCTAACGTTGCAAAATCTCCCATTGGTGCAATATTCGTTTGAGAAAATAGTGGTAATTGTATAGTGGCAGCTGATGACGCTGAATTCACTAAAAATGCTTCTAAACTTCCATTTCCTGAAAAGGTATTAAAAATAGACGTTACGGTGTAATCTGTTCCGCCAGTTAGGTCTAGTGCTGGAGAAAATAGCCAGTCATCTTTAGCACCTGCTGTTGAATTACCATTAGTTGCAAATGTTTCAGGGATTAAGTCGCCATCTAAATCTAAATCTTGTTGTGAAATCCATGAAATGGTGTCACCATCTAAATCTTCAGTTATGTAGCAGACAGAAAACGCATTTCCATCATCATATGTTTCTGCAAATGGTAAGGTGTAATTACAAGAGACACTGGTTTCTGTTATAACAAAATCAAAGGCAGCATCAGACCATTGATTGTCCCATGCGATATAAAAAGTCTCACCAATTGTCACAGGAAAGGTCACATCTGAAAGGAAGTTAGTTCCGTCTACATCATCAGAACCAGCCACACAAGTGAGGGCTACACAAGTTCCAGAATAGACATGTAATCGTGTGTCACCTCCAATATTTGCTGGGATGTCGGTAGTAACATTAACAACACCATCTACAGTGGCAGTAAACACATACCATTCTCCAAATTCTCTTGGGTCTAGACCGGCATTTTCCGCACAATCTGGGTTTGGTAAGGCGCCATCATAACCACTCACAGTGGTTGTACCAGCAGTTACTGGTAATGCGCTAGCACAATCATTTTGAGCTTGACCAAAATGAAATGCGATTAAGCATAAAAATAATAAAGTAATTTTTTTCATAAAGTATGGATTTTGAATTAATTAGCTATTAAATATACAAAAATTATAAAACAGCTTTTTTTAAGTCTTAAATTTTATCTAATTATTTTTAGTTATTCAGTTCTATAGCGACTTAATTAGTAATTTTGTAAAAACCACAAAAGAATTCCCGCGATAATTGAAGATTACTGAACAAATAAAACAACCGATTGCCTATGAAATGGAGCTTTTTGAACAAAAGTTCTTGCTCTCCATGTCTAGTAAAGTTGCGTTATTAAATCGAATTACCCATTACATTGTCAACCGAAAAGGGAAGCAAATGCGACCTATGTTTGTGTTTTTAGTGGCAAAGATGGTTGATAACGGACAAGTAAGCGAGCGCACTTATAGAGGAGCCTCGGTTATAGAACTAATACATACTGCGACTCTAGTGCATGATGACGTGGTAGATGATAGTAACCGCAGACGCGGGTTTTTCTCAATAAATGCTCTTTGGAAGAATAAAATAGCAGTGCTTATTGGAGATTATCTATTATCAAAAGGTTTGCTATTGTCAATTGATAATAATGATTTTGATCTTCTAAAAATAATTTCTGTCGCTGTGCGTGAAATGAGTGAAGGAGAGTTGTTACAAATTGAAAAAGCACGTCAATTAGATATTACAGAAAAAATTTATTTTGAAATCATTAGGCAAAAAACAGCAACCCTTATTGCTGCTTGTTGCAGTTTGGGTGCGGCATCGGTAAAACCTAATTCTCCCGATGTTGAATCTATGCGAAAATTTGGTGAATTAATTGGGATGGCCTTTCAAATCAAAGATGATTTGTTTGATTATGGTCAAGAGGCTATCGGTAAACCGACAGGCATCGATATCAAAGAACAAAAAATGACGCTTCCGCTTATATACGTCCTCAATAATTGTTCTAAAAAAGACAAGTCCTGGTTAATCAATTCTGTGAAAAACCACAATAAAGACAAAAAGCGCGTCAAGGAAGTTATCACTTTTGTTAAAGCAAATGATGGTCTCGATTATGCCGTTTCTAAAATGAAGCAATTTCAGGAAGAAGCGCTTCAAATTTTAAATCACTATCCCGAGTCTGAGTATAAAATAGCCTTAGAATTAATGGTGAATTACGTTATAGACAGAAAAAAATAACATGTATTTAACTGGTAATCAAGCATTATAATTTTTTTTCTATACTTAGGCAACCTTTTTCACGATTTTTGCGTCTTTATAAATAGAAGACCAAACGAAAGTTATTTTGAAAGTCATTCAACTACATCAGAAGAATAATACAGCGCTTATTAAAAAAGCAGCAAAAGGAAAACGTGATGCTCAGCATATGTTGTTTGAAATTCATGCGCCAAAAATGTTGAGTGTTTGTCGCTACTATATCAAAGACATACAACATGCCGAGTCTGTGATGTTAACTGGGTTTTTTAAAGCCTTTACTCATATGAAAACTTTTAAAAATGAAGGGAGTTTTGAAGGTTGGTTAAGACGAATTATGGTTAGAGAATCTATTTCGTTTTTGAGACAGCAAAAACATGTAGAATTTTCTGTTGAAGATGAAGTTGTCCATCAGGAGCAATACAATAATGTAGAGTCTCAAATTGAAGTTGCTCAAATTCAACAAATCATTGATGAGCTTCCAGAAGGTTATAAAATGGTATTTGTCATGTATGCGATAGAAGGCTACAAGCACAGTGAAATTGGAGAGTTATTGAACATTTCAGAAGGCACTTCCAAATCACAATTGTTTAAAGCACGACAAATGCTTCAGAAAAAAATTAAGGACATAAACACAACAAGTTATGGCACCAATTAAGTTTGACGAGAACATTAAAGATAAGTTAGAAAAGCGAATACTAGAACCATCTAGTGATGCTTGGAATTCCTTAGCTGAGAGACTGAACACTCATGACAAAAAGAACAATAAAGGCCTGTATTTATATATCGGAATAGCCGCTAGTATCATTGGTGTATTGTTTGTCTCGACCTTATTTTTCAATACTTCGGAAGATGCAACGCTATTGCCAAAAGTCGTCGATACTGAAATTAAGAATGCTACTAAAAATAAAGAAAGTATAGAACTGGAAGCATCCAAACAAACTGAAATGGCGAATTCAAACGACGATGCTCTTCAGGATGTGAAAGCGGAAAAGATAGAAACGACGAAAAACCTAATAATACAAAAGACGGAAGTGCAAGTAACTGCTATTTCCGAAGGAAGGAACGTTGAAAATGCTAATCAAAAGGAACTCATTAATACAAGTGCGTCAGAACAATCTGTTGCGATGGTGAATGAACGTGCAATCAAAAAACAAGAATTGCCTGTTAATAAACTAACCTTAGATGAAGCCAAGGTAGTTGAGGTGGTGAACCAAATAAAAGATTTAGAAACCAAAAATGGAACCGTTACCGATGCCGAAATTGAAAACCTTTTAAAACAGGCAGAAAAAGATATAGTCAGACAACAGATATATAATGAAACAACTCGAACGGTAGACGCTAATGCATTACTTCAAGACGTTGAAGATGATCTCGAACAATCGTTTAGAACTAGAGTATTTGAAACTTTAAAATCAAGTTATAAAACGGTAAAAACTGCTGTAGCCGAGCGTAACAATTAATTAATATTCATCATTAAAAAACAAACATTATGAACACTATTACAAAGTATGTAGTGCTGCTTACCTTTTGTTTTATAACAACCAGCGTAACGGCACAAGAAAAACAAAAAGATTCTATTATTGAAACTTCAAATGCATTTAAACAAATGCAGATTAATACCTTAATAGAAACAAAAAAGAATATTGAAACTCAAGAACGAGAATACTTAAAGGCAGAAGTAGAAGCCATTAATAAGAGATTAAATGATGGTAAAATTACTGCTGATGAAGCTGAGCAATTAAAAAAAGAAGCTGCAAAAAAAAGAGCTGCAAATATAGAAGACCGATTAGCTATCATTGATAAAAGAATAGAATTAATAAAGAGAAATCCATATAAAGAAGATTTAGACAGTGGTAATGTCTCTTATATTGGTTTTGTGACAGATAGCGAAAATGGAGGTAGAATAGGCTTGTCAATTAACACAGGGAATAAAACACCTCCTAAGTATGATATTCGAACAAGTAATAAGCTTCTTTTTGCTATTGGAATTAATAATACTCTCATTGATGGTCAAAGTTTGGACGATTCACCATACAAAATCGGTGGTTCTGGATTTGTGGAGTTAGGTTGGGTTTGGAGTACACGCTTATTGAAAGATTCTAACTTTTTTCGATTGAATTATGGATTTTCATTTCAATGGAATAAACTCAATATTAAGGATAATCTCTACTTTGTTCAAGATGGGAATGCAACTACATTACAAGAATTCCCTTTAGAATTAAACAAGTCTCAATTTAGAGTTACTAATCTGGTATTTCCAATGCACCTTGAGTTTGGTCCGTCAAGAAAGAGAGAATATGATAACAGAATTAGATATACCACAGATAATCAATTTAAGGTTGGAATAGGAGCTTATGGTGGCTTCAGAGTTGGAACACAGCAAAAATTAAAATACAAAGTAGATGGCGATCGTGTCAAAGACAAGATTAGACGTAACTATAATGTTTCAAATTTTGTTTATGGTCTAAGTGCCTACGTTGGTTTTGGAGACCTAGCACTCTATGCTAAATATGATCTCAATCCACTTTTTAAAGATCAAACGGTTGAGCAAAATAATATTTCATTAGGATTCCGACTCGATTTGGATTAGTCTAATCAATCAATCCATAAAAAGCTCCATGTATATTCGTCATGGAGCTTTTTTGTTTTCTAATAATAGCCTAAATTTACAGTTCTCTAATAATTTAGAAATTGATATCAAAATCCACCATAGAACAAGTATTTGAAACCGCTCGAGTTGAGGAGGTGATAGGCGATTTTGTGCAATTGAAAAAAGCAGGAAGTAACTTTAAAGGCTTGAGTCCGTTTAGTGATGAACGTTCACCAAGTTTTATGGTGTCTCCCGTTAAGCAAATTTGGAAAGATTTTTCTAGCGGAAAAGGTGGAAATGCCGTGACCTTTTTAATGGAACACGAACATTTCACATATCCTGAAGCGATAAAATACTTAGCTAAAAAATACAATATTGAAATAGAAGAGACAGAACAAACTGACGAACAGAAACAAGAAGCTAATGAACGTGAGAGTTTGTATCTCGTCAATGAATTTGCTAAAGATTATTTTGAACGAGTAATGTTTAAAACCGATCAAGGGCAAGCCATTGGTTTGAGCTATTTTAAAGAACGGGGCTTTACCAACGACACCATTAAACAATTCAATTTAGGATATTGTCTTGACGAATGGCAAGGCTTTACAGATGAAGCTCTTAAAAAAGGTTATCTCATAGATTATCTCGATAAAACTGGGCTCACCATAGTAAAACCAGATAAGAAGTTTGACCGATTTAAGGGTCGTGTGATGTTTCCAATACATAGTATGAGTGGTCGTATACTCGGGTTTGGAGGTCGAATTTTAACTGCCGATAAAAAAGCGGCTAAATATTTAAACTCACCAGAAAGTGAAGTCTACCATAAAAGTAAAATACTTTACGGAATTTATCATGCTAAACAACATATAGCAAAAGAAGACAATTGTTATTTGGTGGAAGGTTATACCGATGTCATTCAATTTTATCAAACTGGAATCAAGAATGTCGTTGCATCTTCAGGAACGGCGCTTACCCCTGAGCAGATTAGACTCGTAAACCGTTTGACCAATAACATAACGGTGCTTTTTGATGGTGATGCTGCTGGAATTAGAGCCTCACTTCGCGGTATTGACCTCATTCTAGAACAAGGAATGAATGTCAAAGTGTGTGGTTTTCCGCAAGGAGAAGACCCAGACAGTTTTGCAAAACAAAATACGTTAGAAGAACTTCAAACCTATCTAAAAGGTAACGCTCAGGATTTTATTCAGTTCAAAGCCTCTTTATTAATTAAAGAAGCGAATAACGATCCAATAAAAAAAGCAGAAACCATAAGAGATATTGTTAATAGCATTGCTAAAATTCCAGATCAAATTAAAAAAGAGATCTATATTCAAGAGTGTTCACGAATCATGGATATAAGTGAAGATGTCTTATTTAGTACGCTTGCTCAAATTGATAAAAAAGAGTTACAAGAAGCGAACAAAAATTACAAGTCACAACAAAAAGCGTTTGATGTTGTTAAACCTGAAATTAAAGCACCAAAAGTAGATTTGCAATACGAATTGGAACGTAAGATTATTGAGATTTTATTACTCTATGGAACCGAGACCGAAGACTTTGAAGATTTAGTCTTAAAGGAAACGGAAGATGGTGAATTAGACCTTGAGCCTGTTATTCATAGTGCGAAAGTCTTTGAGAAAATTTACCTGGATTTACAAGAAGATGAAATGCAGTTTTCAAACCCGAATTTTAAGACCCTATACTATACCATTATTGATACGTTGCATCAGGATCCTGAATTTTCAACTAAAAATTTTGTGAACAAACTCGACCAACAGTTAGCGAGCGATGTTACCACGATATTGATGAATGATGAGCGCTATAGATTACATGATTGGGAACGAAATAATATTATTCCGAAGGAAAAAAAGCACACAGTTTCGCAGCTAGTAACACAAACCATTTTGACCTTAAGATGTTATTTGATTGATAAAAAAGTATCAGAGTATCAAAATGATACCTTGAGAGAAAACGCAAATTCACGAAGCATTCTAGAGGATATAAAAGACTACGTTGGTTTAAAAATGTTACTCTCAAGAAAACTGGGGAAGGTTGTAGGTTGAGAGAATTATGTAATGTCTAACTGCTTTCCTTGGTTGACTAAATCAATAAGATTTGTAACATTTAACTTTTTAAACAATCTAGCTTTGTAGGTGCTTACTGTTTTTTCATTAATATCCAGTTCTTGAGCAATTTCTTTGTTCTTTTTTCCAGAGGATAACAATTTTAATACTTCAACTTCACGAGTTGATAAGCGTTTGTAAATTCTGCTTTTAGATTGTTTGGTGTCATTGTAATTGAGGTGTTTAGACATTTTATCACTTAAGTGAATTTCACCCTGATAAGCTTTTTTAATAGCTTTAATGATAACTTCAATAGATTCGGACTTTGAAACATATCCAGATGCACCAGCTTTTATAGTGCTAATAGCATAAATTTCTTCAGGATGATAACTAAACATTACAATATTGATGTGGCCATGTTCTTTTTTTATGGCTCTTAGTGCTGTAATTCCATTCAACTCTGGAAGTTCTATTTCTGAAACAATAACATCAACATCGTGCCGTCTCACAAATTCAAATATATCAACACCGTTACTAACGGTGCCTATAACTTGAATTTCATCATGATTTTCAAACAAAAGTTTAAATCCAGTAGTTACGATAGGATGATTGTCAACGACGAGTACCTTGATCATAATATATTAATTAATTAGTTAGTTAGTTGGTTATTTGGTATTAGGTGCCAGAACTTAAAAAAATAAATTCAAGAATGTGGAGATTTGCCTTATAAAATTACTAAAAAAATCAATATAAACCTTAATTTAAGGCAATAAAGACAAGGATTACTTTAAATTTTTAGGAATTTCACAAATTGGAATCGGAATCATTTTGTGAGTATTTGAGCGATTGTATCTCATAAAGATTTGAAACACTTGCTTTTGGCGTCCTTCAAAATCATCTTCTGTTTGTCCTTGATCTTTCATTTCCATGGCCCATTCTAATTCGGGATAAGAAGCACCAATTTGATCTTCATCACTACGCGCATCGCCAAAAAGCCCATCACTAGGTGCTGCTTTCATAATGGATTCGGGTACTTCAAGGTATTCACCAATCTTATAGACTTCAGACTTTAGAAGATCGGCAATCGGGCTCAAATCGACTCCGCCATCACCATATTTTGTGTAAAAACCAACACCGAAATCTTCAACTTTATTCCCAGTACCAGCTACTAGCATTCCAAGTAGACCCGCGTGATAGTATAGGGCAGTCATTCTTAATCTAGCTCTCGTATTAGCCAAAGCCATATCAACAGTAGTTTGTGTGCCATCAAGTGAGACTTCGGTTTTAAACTCTTCAAAAACAGGTGTCAAATCTACTCGAGTAGCTCTTACATTAGAATAACGTGATTTCAAATGAGTAATATGTTCTTGCGCTCTGCTTACATGACTAGCGGCTTGATGAATTGGCATTTCAATGCATAAAACTTCTAATCCTGTTTTGGCGCAAAGTGATGAGGTAACTGCAGAGTCTATTCCGCCAGAAATTCCAATAACAAATCCATTGACACGAGCATTCATGGCATAGTTCTTTAGCCAATTTACAATATGGTCTACAACTTTTTCTGTTTGCATTTTAATGAGATTTTTTGCAAAGAATAAGTACCTTTGCGTAACAAAAATAATGTAATAGCGTTAGTTATAAAAATTTACTCTAATTAAGTTTTTGTAAAGTCACATATGAAACAATTTACCATATTAAGTCTATTATTAGTCACATTCTTGAGTTGCAAAAGTGATGACGCCTTGGAGGCTAAAATTTCAAAAATTGAAACTAGTTTTATCGTTGAACGTTTTGATCGTGCATTTGCATCTGCAAAACCAAACGAATTATCAAGTTTGAAATCGGGCTTCCCGTTTTTGTTTTCTAAAAACATTCCCGATTCCATTTGGATAGAACGAATGAGAGATTCTTTTCAGTTAGCATTACACGACGCAACAAATACCAAGTTCGGTGATTTCAAAACGGTAACTACAGACATTCAACGGTTATTTCAACATTTGAAATATTATGATAAAAGTTTTCGTGAGCCTCGAGTAATTACATTGACCAATTTTGTAAAATACAGAACTAAAATTGCCGTTACGGATACAATTGTTCTAGTCGCCATAGATAATTATTTAGGGAGTGATCATGAATTCTACAATAATATTCCACAATATCTGGCCGAAAACATGAGGCCCTCTCAAATAGTTGTTGATCTGGCAAAGGCATATAGCGAAAAGCAAATTTTTCAAACTGAGAAAAAGACCTTGTTAGACGAAATGATATTTTTTGGAAAGCAATTGTATTTTAAAGATAAAATGATTCCTTTTAAAACGGACGCTGAAAAAATAGGTTATACAGAACAGCAACTAGAATTTGCAATAGCTAACGAAGATATGATATGGACACATTTTGTAGAAAATGAAATGTTATTCGATTCAGATAGTAGTTTGCCCGCACGATTTATTGCAGATGCACCATTCTCGAAATTTTATTTAGAGATTGATAATGAAACTCCAGGACGCCTAGGTCAGTTTTTGGGCTGGCAAATTGTGAGAGCTTATATGAGAAATAATAAGGTGTCTCTCAAAGAAATGTTGCAAACTGAAGCAGCGGAAATATTTAATAAATCAAATTATAAACCACCTAAATAATGGGAAAGAATCATACATCAACTATTGAACTTAAAGTGCAATTAGACGAAAATAAAGTTCCAGAACAATTGCATTGGACCGCCGAAGATGGAGGGATTACAAATGAAGAGGCGAAAGCAATGATGCTAGCAGTTTGGGATTCGAATGCAAAAGAAACCTTGCGTATTGACCTTTGGACCAAAGATATGCCTGTTGATGAAATGAAGCAATTTTTTCATCAAACGCTAGTTGAAATGAGCAATACATTCTATAGAGCAACGCAAGATGAAAAAATGACCGCAACTATGAAAGATTTTTGTGATTATTTTGCTGAAAAGTTAGAGCTTAAAAAGTAGTCGATATGAGAAAAATAGTTTTTGGAGTTGTCATTACGCTTATCATTTTGTTCACGTTCAAATATTGTGGAGATAAAAGAGAGGATAAGATGGTGCTTCAAGAACATTCGGCACTTATAAAAGAACAGGTGAGAAATGTTGGTAAACTTGTAGTGACTGAAGGTCACTTTAGTGAAGTGTTTACCTATAAAAATTCTAAAGCCATATTTGGCGATTTACTCGAAGCTAAAAAACAAGCTATAGTTATTGTTAATGCCGATGTCACCATTGGTTACGATTTGAGTCAAATAGAATATGAAATTGATGAAACTAGCAAAACACTTCTAATTTTATCCATCCCAGAAGAAGAAATTACAATCAGTCCAGATTTTGAATATTATGACATTCAGGCCGATTTCTTTAATCAATTTGAAGCTCAAGACTATAATGACATCAAAGCAACGGTTAGAGCCTCATTGATGAAGAAAGTGGAAGCATCAGACTTGAAATTGAATGCACAAAACCGATTAATTAGCGAATTAGCGAAATTCTATATTTTGACGAATTCATTAGGCTGGACACTTCAGTATGATGGGTCTCCAATTACTGAAATTGATGCCTTGCAAAATATTAAGTTTTAAATGAAGCAAGAAACACGTAAGGATGAAATTATCACCACCGCAGCTAGACTTTTCAAAGAAAAGGGCTACAGCGCTGTGACCATGCGTGATTTAGCAACTGCCATGGGCATGAAAGCCGCTAGTTTGTATAACCACATCAATTCTAAGCAAGACATCCTAAAAGCTATTATTATTGATATTGCAGAGGCGTTTACAACTGGAATGCAAACTATTATTTTATCTGAAATATCCACGATTGAAAAGCTTAAAGCAATTGTGTCATTACATGTCAATATTACCGCTTTAAATACAAATGGCATGGCATCATTAAATAATGATTGGATGCATCTCGAGGATCAATTGGAGTATTACTTGCAATTGAGAAATGAGTATGAAGCGAACTTTCTTGCGATTATAGAAGAAGGAATCTCTACCGCTGAAGTCAAACAGAATAATCCAGAACTTATTATGTTTTCAATGCTTACAACATTGCGTTCACTCTACCTATGGATACCCAAAAAAGAAGACCTTAACGCAAAGGATTTAGCTCAGAGCCTTAGTGATGTTCTCATTGAAGGAATTAACAATTAGTTAAGAATTATATTTTGTATCTTTGTTCACCAAACTAACAAGTGTTAGTTAAAAGATTCAGGATTAGATATGGCAGAATTTCACAACTTAAAAGTTGCAGATATATATAAAGAAACTGAAGATACTTCTGTGGTTACTTTTGAGGTTCCTTCAGAATTAAAGGAGGTGTATGAGTTTAGACAAGGACAGCATTTGACCTTAAAAGCTGATATCAATGGCGAAGACGTGCGTCGATCATATTCGTTGTGTTCAAGTCCTATTGAACACGAATGGAAAGTAGCGGTTAAGCTAATTCCAGGCGGAAAATTTTCAACCTTTATTAATGAAGAGTTGAAAACTGGTGACCATCTCGAAGTGATGGTGCCAAGTGGAACATTTGGAGTTCCTGTTAAACCGGAAGAACATAAAAACTATTTATTCTTTGCTGCAGGTAGCGGGATAACGCCAGTTTTGTCCATGATAAAGACACATCTTAAAGTAGAACCAAATTCGACATGTAAGTTGTTTTATGTAAATAAGACGGCTAAATCTATTATCTTTAAAGAAGAGCTTGAGCAACTAAGAAATGCCTTTTTTGGAAGATTAGAAATCTACTATTTCTTAACTAAAGAACGTCGAGATATCGAGTTGTTTAATGGAAGATTTGATGACGATAAAATGCAAGTTCTCACAAAAACATTTATCGATATTCCTGATACAAGTGAAGTGTTTCTTTGTGGTCCAGAAAAAATGGTAAATTATGTAAGTGAGTATCTCATAAACAAGGGACTACCAAAAGAACTGGTGCATTTCGAGCTGTTTGTGTCGGGATTGTCAGAAGAAGATATTAAAAGGGCTGAACGTCTCGCGCAACAAAATGTTGATGGTGTAGAAATTACAATTGTTGATGGTGGTAAAGAATTTGAGTTTACCATGACTAAAGATTATGATAATATTTTGGATGCGGCTTTAAATGCCGGAGCCGATTTGCCTTTTGCATGTAAAGGAGGGGTATGTAGCACTTGTAAATGTAAAGTTATAGAGGGGTCTGTGGAAATGAAAATCAATTATGCACTAGACGAAAAAGAAGTGTCACAGCAACTCGTATTAAGTTGTCAAGCTGTTCCAACAGCTGAAAAAGTAGTAGTGGATTTTGATGTATAAATGATATGAGAAGTTTACATCAATCAACATAAATGAAAAAGAAAAAGAAACTCGCTTGTGGCCTCAAGCCAACAGCTAAAAGCTAAAAACTATGAGTGAAGAACAAATTAGAAGTTTAGAAAGACAATTCGATGAGCGCATTTCGCGTGATGAGAAAATTGAACCAAAAGATTGGATGCCCGAAAAGTATCGACAGACACATATTAGGCAAATTTCTCAGCATGCACATTCTGAAATTGTTGGGATGTTACCTGAAGGGAACTGGATTTCCAGAGCGCCTTCGTTACGACGTAAAGTAGCCTTATTGGCAAAAGTGCAAGATGAAGCCGGTCATGGGCTGTACTTATACAGCGCATGTGAAACTTTAGGAGTCTCTCGAGATGAATTGTACCAACAACTTCATTCTGGTAAAGCAAAATATTCAAGTATCTTCAACTATCCTGCTCTTACGTGGGCAGATATGGGTGCTGTTGGATGGTTGGTTGACGGTGCCGCTATCATTAATCAAGTGCCATTATGCAATACCTCTTATGGTCCTTATGCAAGAGCTATGATTCGTGTATGTAAAGAAGAAAGCTTTCATCAGAGACAAGGTTTTGAAATCATGTTAAAACTTGCAAATGGAACCCCTGAGCAAAAAGATATGGCTCAAGACGCATTAAATCGCTGGTGGTGGCCAAGTTTAATGATGTTAGGTCCAACAGATGACAAATCTGTGCATACCGAACAGTCCATGAAATGGAAATTAAAACGTAAAACTAACGATGAATTGCGCCAACAATTTATTGATCAAACGGTGCCTCAGGCAGATGTTTTAGGCTTAACGATTCCAGATCCAGACCTAAAATGGAATGAAGAGCGTCAGAGTTATGATTTTGGAGCTATTGATTGGGACGAATTCTGGCAAGTAGTCAAAGGGCACGGTCCAATGAACAAAGAACGAATGAAAGCACGTGTTGGTGCATGGGAAAATGGAGAGTGGGTGCGTGATGCTGCCATGGTACATGCAGAAAAAAAACGAACAAGAAAAGAAAAACAAGCAGTTTAAAACTATAAGCTTATGTCAACAAAAAACTGGCCGCTTTGGGAAATCTTCGTGAGAAGTAAAAACGGATTAGAACACAGGCACTTCGGAAGCCTCCATGCTGCAGATGCAGAAATGGCCCTAGAGAATGCCCGTGATGTCTATACAAGACGTAATGAAGGTGTAAGTATTTGGGTGGTAGAATCAAAACATATTACCGCTTCAAATCCTGAAAATAACGGAGAATTATTTGAGCCTGCTCAAGATAAAGTGTATCGTCATCCCACATTTTATGATGTGCCAGATGAGATAAAACACATGTAATACTCTTATGAGTCCCAACTTGTGTGGGAATTGTATAATTAACAATAACTAAAACAACACCTCGAGCAGAGTCGAGAGGTTTTACAGTTAAAATGAAAAACGAAAATTTATATAATTATATCCTCGGTATTGCTGATAATTCATTAATTCTCGGTCAACGCCTAGGTGAAATAACAGGACATGGTCCAAGTTTAGAAACTGATATTGCTTGTACCAATATTTCTTTAGATTTATTCGGACAAGTACGAAGCTATTTTCAATATGCAGGAAAAATAGCCGGAGATGGGCGTTCTGAAGACGATATTGCAATGCTCAGAAAAGAGCGTGACTATAAAAATGTACTATTGGTAGAACAGCCCAATACGAATTTTGCCTTTACTATTGGTAGGCAATTTTTATTTGATGTATATCACCTTGCATTTCTAGGAGAATTGCAAAAGAGTACAGACTTAACCTTATCAGCCATTGCTAATAAATGCATAAAGGAAGTGAGCTATCACGAACGATTTTCCTCAGATTGGATCAAACGTCTAGGCGATGGTACTGAAGAGAGTAACGCAAAAATGCAAGAGGCCATTAATGATCTTTGGCGGTATACAGATGAGTTATTTCATCAAACTGATGCTGATAAAGCCATGGTCGCTGAAGGCATTGGAGTTGATGTTACGACATTAAAAGACGCCTATTACACACGTCTAAATGAAGTGTTGGGAGAAGCAACATTGGAGGTTCCTCAATTAAAGTACTTCCAAAAAGGTGGTAAAAATGGGATTCATACAGAGTATATGGGATATATCCTAGCCGAATTACAATACATGCAACGCGCATATCCAAACATGGAATGGTAAAAGAAATGTCGCCTCGCTCATAGCTGGGAGGTTTAAAAACATGACAACAACAGAACAACATATAGACGGTAGTTTAATTTCAATACTGGAAAAGGTCTCAGATCCTGAAATTCCAGTGTTGTCAATTATGGATATGGGCGTAGTGAGGTCGGCCATTATTATTAATGGAAAAGTCAAAGTAGAAATTACACCAACCTACAGTGGATGTCCTGCTATGGATGTCATTGGAGATGATATTAAAAAAGCATTAAAAGATGCTGGTTATGAGTCTGAAATTGACTTGATCTTGCATCCAGCTTGGACGACCGACTGGATAACACCGCGCGGACGAAAAGCACTGGAAGATTACGGGATAGCAGCTCCTTTAGAAGCCGATGCTGATAAAGAGGTATTGCTTCATGGCAAGCGCATTGTAAAATGTACCAATTGTGGGTCTCAAAACACACGAATGGTTAGTCAATTTGGTTCAACGGCCTGCAAAGCACAATTTCAGTGTGAGGATTGCCAAGAACCTTTCGACTATTTTAAATGTTTAAAATAAGTATAGCGTTACCCAAGGGTCAGGCTTGCGGCAGTCGCTCTTAAAATTAAAAATTTTAAGGAGCTCCAACAAAGCCTTAATCCTTAACGCATAAGAAAATCAGGTATGAGCAATAATTCAATTCTATTAAAAATTGAAAATAAGGTCGCGTATATAACGCTCAATAGACCAGAAGTATTTAATAGTTTCAATCGTGAAATGGCGTTAAGCCTCCAGTCTATTATGGATGACTGCGAATCTAATAATGATGTAAGAGCAATTGTTCTCACAGGAAACGGAAAAGCTTTTTGTGCAGGACAAGACTTAAAAGAAGTCACCAATCCAGAATTGAATCCGGGGTTTAAAAAAATTCTTGAAGAACATTACAACCCAATTATTGCCAGAATTAGAAGTATTAAAAAACCAATTATTGCAGCTGTAAATGGCGTGGCAGCTGGAGCAGGAGCAAACATTGCTTTAGCTTGTGATATTGTTATTGCGCATGAAAAAGTAAGCTTTATTCAAGCGTTTAGTCTAATTGGTTTGGTTCCTGATAGTGCAGGAACATTTTTTTTACCACGATTAATAGGCTTCCAAAAAGCATTGGCTTTAGCCATGTTAGGCGATAAAGTGACTGCTGAAGAAGCCGAGCGATTAGGTATGATCTACAAAGTGACTGCTTTAGAAAATTTTGAGGAGGAAGCTCAAAATACAGCAGTAAAATTAGCGAATATGCCAACAAAAGCTCTCGGGTTAATTAAAGAGTTATTTAATAAATCAATGACAAATACGCTAGATGAACAACTGGCTTTAGAGTCAAAATTACAAATTGAGGCGGCACAAAGTGAAGATTATGCCGAAGGTGTTGCTGCTTTTATTGAAAAACGTAAACCACAATTCAAAGGTAAATAAATATGAACGTAGGCATTATAGGTTCAGGAACAATGGGAAGTGGTATCGCTCAAGTAGCAGCTACAGCTGGTTGCAACGTTAAATTATACGATACTAATCAAGCTGCTTTAAATAAAGCTAAAGCTGCTCTAGAAAAAATATTATCACGTCTTATCGAAAAAGGGCGTATCGATTCTGCTGAAAAAGATAGAATTCAATCTAATATCTCTTATGTAGATAGTTTGAAAGCGTTAGCAGATTCAAACTTGACTATTGAAGCGATTCTAGAAAATCTTGATATCAAGAAAAAAGTCTTTTCAGAATTGGAAAGCTATGTAGCAGACGATTGCATCATCGCATCAAACACATCCAGTTTATCTATTGCTTCAATTGCAGCCGCTTTAAATAAACCTGAGCGTTGCATTGGGATTCACTTTTTTAATCCAGCTCCTCTAATGAAATTGGTGGAAGTAATCCCAGCAATTCAAACATCAAAGGCAGTTCTAGAAACATCGGTCCAAACGATTACTGAATGGAAAAAAGTGGTGGCCGTAGCCAAAGATACACCTGGTTTTATCGTCAATAGAGTAGCTAGACCATTCTATGGAGAAGCCTTACGATTATATGAAGAAGGAATTGCTGATTTTGAAACAATAGATTGGAGTTTAAAGACGATAGGAGGTTTTAGAATGGGACCATTTGAGCTCATGGATTTTATAGGTAATGATGTGAATTATACGGTTACAGAAACCGTTTTTACAGCCTTTTATTTTGATCCTAGATATAAACCAGCATTCACACAAAAACGATTTGCTGAAGCAGGGTATTACGGCAGAAAGTCGGGTAAAGGCTATTATGATTATGATCAAAATGGTAAGATAGTACCTCGTCATTCTAAACTGGTTTCAGAATCTCAAAAGAATAAACTCGGACAACACATATTTGATCGTGTTTTAGTGATGTTAATCAATGAAGCGGCAGATGCTCTGTTTTTAAATATTGCATCAGCTGAAGATATCGATAATGCCATGACAAAAGGAGTTAATTATCCTAAAGGTTTATTGGCATGGGCAGATGAAAAAGGTATCGATTGGTGTGTGTCTAAATTAGATGAATTGTACGACAATTATCACGAAGACAGATACCGTTGTAGCCCATTATTACGAAAAATGAATAAAGAGAATAACACCTTCTTTTAAATGAAAGGAGAGCAAATTCCATATAAAATGTTAAGTCAAGATGCCTTTAGCCAATGGTTAGGGATCGAGATTTTAGAATGTGAGATTGGTCGCTGTAAAGTCGCCATGACCATCCGAAAAGATATGCTTAATAGCATGAACAAAGCCCATGGCGGAATTAGTTATTCATTGGCAGACACCGCATTTGGTTTTGCAGCCAACACACATGGGAAATACGCAGTGTCTATTGAGACAAGTATAAATCATATTGAGGCCTTAGATGAAGGCGATTATTTGGTTGCAGAATCTGTGATAGAAAAAGTAAATAAGAAACTTGGGTTCAATATTATTGAAGTGAAACGTGGACATGAATTAGTGGCACTGTTTAAAGGGGTTGTATACAGAACACAAAAAGATTGGGAAGACTAATATGAAATCGAAGATTACATTTGAACAATTAAAGAAAATAGAAAACATCAAATGAAAGAAGCATATATAATAGACGGAGTAAGGACACCAATAGGAAATTACAAAGGCACCTTATCTGCTGTAAGAACAGATGATTTAGGAGCATTAGTGATTTCCGAAGTCGTAAAAAGAAATCCAAACATTCCAAAAGAAGCTTATGATGATGTCATTATGGGATGTGCAAACCAAGCTGGAGAAGATAATCGTAACGTTGCGAGAATGTCATCTTTATTAGCAGGCTTGCCATTTACCGTTCCTGGAGAGACAGTGAATCGTTTATGTAGCTCAGGATTGTCAGCAATTATTCATGCCAATCGCGCAATCAAAGCAGGCGATGGAGACCTATTTATTTCTGGAGGTGTTGAAAACATGACACGTGGACCATACGTCATCGCAAAACCCTCAAGTGCTTTTGGTAACGACTCCAAAATGTATGACTCTAGTTTCGGATGGCGATTTATCAATCCGAAAATGCAAGAACTATATGGAACTGACGCCATGGGAAATACCGCAGAAAATCTAGTAGAGAAATATAACATCTCAAGAGAAGACCAAGATAAGTTTGCCTATTGGAGCCAGACGAAAGCGACTAAAGCTCAAGAAAATGGTCGATTAGCAAAAGAAATTGTAACCGTTGAAATTCCCCAGCGTAAAAAGGACCCAATTCTATTTTCTAAAGATGAGTTTGTAAAACCAAATACATCTTTGGACGTTCTTGGAAAGCTAAGAGGGGCATTTAAAAAAGAAGGTGGAAGTGTGACGGCAGGAAACTCGTCAGGTTTAAATGACGGAGCGGCAGCAACGATTATAGCATCAGAAGATGCAGTTAAAAAATACAACTTAAAGCCATTAGCTAGAATAGTAAGTTCTGCAGTGGTTGGCGTAGAACCAAGAATCATGGGAATTGGTCCAGTTCAAGCGTCTAACAAGGCTTTGGAAAAAGCAGGTTTGACGATGGAAGATATGGATATCATTGAATTAAATGAAGCCTTTGCAGCTCAAGCATTAGCTTGCACAAGAGCTTGGGGCTTGGCAGATGATGATTCGAGATTAAACCCAAATGGAGGTTCGATTGCTATTGGTCATCCATTAGGTGTTACTGGGGCAAGAATAGCCTACTCTGCGGCTTTAGAGTTACACGAACAGAATAAAAAATATGCCTTAATCACCATGTGTATTGGTGTCGGACAAGGGTATGCAGCAATTATAGAACGCGTTTAATTATGGAAAAAATACAACATTACGTTCAAGGTCAATGGGTCAGTGGAAAAGAAGAAGGGACTCCAATTCTCGATGCCATAACTGGTGAAGCCTTTACAAGTATCGCTATTGAAGGCCTAGATATCCCTGAAATTTTGAATTACGGAAGAACTCAAGGTGGTGAGAAACTTCGTAAAATGACCTTTCAAGAGCGTGGAAACATGCTAAAGACTTTAGCCTTGTATTTGACGAAAAGAAAGGATGCTTTTTATGAGTTAAGTTATAGAACAGGGGCAACGAAAGTTGATAGCTGGATAGACATTGAAGGTGGTTTTGGTAATTTATTCGCCAATGCGTCTTTAAGAAAGTTGTTTCCTAATCAGCCATTTCATGTTGAAGGCGATCCTATCGACTTATCGCGTGGTGGTCGATTTATGGCTCATCATATTATGGTGCCTAAAAAAGGGGTAGCTGTACATATTAACGCTTTCAATTTTCCAGTATGGGGAATGTTAGAAAAGTGTGCAGTGAATTGGATGGCAGGTGTGCCCGCAGTGGTATTACCAGCGCCATCATCTTCATACTTGGCAGAAGCGGTAGCGAGAACAATTATTGATTCTGGGATTTTACCAGAAGGTGCACTACAGATTATTAACGGCACCGTAAAATCAATTCTAGATACTGTAGAGTCTCAAGATGTAGTAACCTTTACAGGTTCAGCTGCAACTGGGCGATTATTAAAAGCGCATCCTAGATTAATTCAAGAGTCTGTGCCATTTACTATGGAAGCCGATTCATTGAATGCTTCGATATTAGGTGAAGATGCTATTCCAGGAACACCAGAATTTGATTTATTTATTAAAGAAGTGCGTAAAGAAATGACCGTTAAAGCGGGACAAAAATGTACGGCGATTAGACGAATAATTGTTCCTGAGAATTTAGTTGAGGATGTTCAAATTTCCCTTGGGAAAGCGTTGGATAAAGTCACTATAGGTGATCCAAGATTAAAAGAAGTGAGAATGGGGTCACTGGTAAGTCATCAGCAAGTGCAAGCGGTAAGAGATTCAGTAAATGATTTAGCAAAAGAAGCACAAATTGTTTATGGTGATTTAGATACAATTGAAACCATTGGAGCAGACGCGAAAAAAGGTGCTTTCATTAGTCCAATATTATTACGTACTGATCATCCGTTCCAAAATACTGTAATTCACGAGCGTGAAGCTTTTGGTCCAGTAAGTACCATAATGCCATATAAAAATCTAGATGAAGCGATTACTCTAGCTCAAATGGGTAAAGGCTCGTTAGTGTCTTCAATAGCTACTAATGACGATAAAATAGCCAAAGATTATGTGATAAATGCGGCAAGTCATCACGGCAGAATATTAGTGCTCAACAGAGAAAGTGCAAAAGAAAGTACAGGTCATGGTTCACCCTTACCTTATTTAGTGCATGGAGGTCCAGGACGTGCTGGAGGTGGAGAAGAAATGGGAGGTATGCGTGGTATTAAACATTACTTGCAACGCACCGCCATTCAAGGTTCTCCAACAACGATTACTGAAATTACAGGTATTTACCAACAAAATGCTAAATACAAGGAAGCAGAACAACATCCATTTCAATACCATTGGGAAGATATCCAACCAGGAATGTCTCTCAAAACTCACAAGCGTACCTTTACAGATACTGATATTATCAACTTTGCGAATTTGACTTGGGATCATTTTTACGCACATACAGATATCACCTCTTTAGACGGCAGTATTTTTGAAAAAAGAACTGCGCATGGCTATTTTATTATCTCAGCGGCAGCAGGATTGTTTGTATATCCAAATAAAGGACCAGTAGCAGCAAACTACGGATTAGAAGAATGTAGATTCTTACGACCATTGTATCATAATGATACGGTGTATGTAAGATTAACATGTAAACAAAAAATAGATCGTGATGTGGCATCTGCCGAACATCCGAGCGGTATTGTAAAATGGTTCGTTGAAGTATTTGATGCCGAAGATGAGTTAGTAGCAATTGCTACTATTTTAACCATGGTGCAAAAAAAGCAAGAGACGTTTATTGAAATGACCGATGCGAAAATTGAAGAATGTTTGTCAAAATTGAAAGAGGATGCGAAGCCTAAATGGGGAATCATGACCCCTCAACATATGATTGAACATCTAGAATACACGTATAAAATTGCTGCTGGGGATATTCAAGATTTTGAAGTGGCTACACCAGAAAAAATATTAGAAAAAGTTAAAAATAGTTTATATAACTACGACAAGTTTCCACAGAATTCAAGATTTCCATTGTTGGAAAAAGACACATTAGATCAGTTAAGATATGACGACTTAGTAACAGCAATAGAAAAATTTAAGACGCAAAGACAAGCCTATCTCACATTTTTCAAAGAACATCCAGATGCTATTTTAAATAATATGGTGTTTGGTGAATTAAAAAGATACGAGTGGTATTTATTAGAACGGAAACATTTAAATCATCACTTTGAACAATTTGGATTATTATAATTTATCATGACAGAAGCATACGTTAAACAAACTATAGAAAACGAAGTAGGATACATTGAGTTTTTTCATCCTGCACACAACTCCTTACCAGGACATGTTTTAGCAAAACTAGCGCAGACGATAACTGAAGCTGGACAAAATGATGACATCAAAGTTATTGTTTTAAAAAGTGGAGGTGATCGAACGTTTTGTGCTGGAGCAAGTTTTAACGAACTCATCACTATTAATGATCCAGCCACTGGAAAAGTGTTTTTTTCTGGGTTTGCTAATGTGATTAACGCCATGCGTCAATGTCCGAAATTTATTATCGGACGCATCCAAGGCAAAACTGTTGGAGGTGGTGTAGGTTTAGCCGCTTCAACCGATTATTGTATGGCAACAAAATTTGCTGCTATCAAATTGAGTGAATTGAATATTGGCATCGGACCATTTGTTGTTGGCCCAGCCATTGAACGTAAAATGGGTTTAAGTGCGATGTCGCAAATTGCCATAGATGCTAATTCATTTTATCCCGCAGAATGGGCAAAACAAAAAGGTCTGTTTACACATGTCTATGAGAGTACAGAAGCATTAGACGATGCTGTAAAAGCAACAGCAGAACATTTATGTACCTATAATACAGAGGCGATGATGGAGATGAAAAAAGTGTTTTGGAAAGGAACAGATGATTGGGATGATTTATTAGCAGAACGTGCACAAACTAGTGGACGATTAGTGCTTTCAGAGTTCACAAAAGAGAAATTAAAAGGATTTAAATAATCATGATTTACAGTTTCAAAGGCTATACACCCGTAGTTCATGAAAGCAGTTTTGTGCATCCTATGGCTGCAGTAACTGGAAATGTTATCATTGGAAAACATTGTTATATAGGTCCTGGTGCTGCCATTCGTGGAGATTGGGGGCAAATTATTTTAGAAGATGGCGTCAATGTTCAGGAGAACTGCACGGTACATATGTTTCCTGGAAAGTCAATTACCTTAAAAGAAAGTACTCATGTCGGTCACGGAGCCATTATTCATGGCGCTAATTTGGGTAGAAATTGTCTCATTGGAATGAATACCGTTATTATGGATGATGCTGAAATTGGAGATGAATGTATCGTTGGAGCTATGGCATTTGTGAAAGCAAAAACGATTATTCCAATGCGTAGCTTAGTAGTTGGTAATCCCGCTAAAGTGATTAAAGAAGTAAGTGATGAAATGATAGAATGGAAAACAAAAGGCACACAATTGTATCAACAATTACCAGCTGATTGTCAGGAGAGTTTAAAAGAAGTTGAGCCTTTAAGAGAGGTACCCAAACATATGGAAATACAAGAAGATGTTTACAAAACACTTCGTGATTTTATGAAAAAATAACTATGTCGAAAGTTGAATTTAAAATGCCCAAATTGGGTGAAAGTATTACCGAAGCAGCCATTATTACTTGGTTTAAAAATGTTGGTGATACCATAGAAGAAGATGAAATGTTATTAGAGGTAGCAACAGATAAAGTAGATTCTGAGGTGCCTTCAAACGTTACTGGAGTTATTGAAGATATTTTGTACGAAGCAAATGATGTCATTAAAATAGGAGCAACTATAGCTGTTATAAATACGGATGGTGAAGTTTCAGTTTCTCATAAAAAGGATACAAAAAAAACAGAGGCTAAACCAGAAGTCCAGAAGGTTGAAAAAACAAAAACGTCTAAAAGACCTCAGCCGATTTCTACAGTGCCTTTGAATCAATTAAGCCTGGGGAATACCAATCATTTCTTTTCACCATTAGTTGTCGAAATTGCTAAAAAACATCACATAAGTTTTGAAGAATTGGCTAGAATTCCCGCTACAGGACTAGAGGGACGTGTGCGTAAGAGCGATATATTTCAATATATAGAAGATGGTCGACCATATAAATTTGCGCAACCAGTAGTTCAAGATCCTACGGTCTATCGCATTCCGCAGCTTTCATTCGATAAAGGAAAAGGGAAGATCATAGAAATGGATCGTATGCGCCAAATGATAGCTGATCATATGGTATATTCAAAACATACATCACCTCATGTAACAGCTTATGTTGAGGCTGATCTCACCAATATGGTCAACTGGAGGAATGCTAACAAAGTTGCTTTTCAAGAAAAATACGGTGAGCGATTAACATTCACCCCTTTATTTGTTGAAGCTGTAGCCAAAGCAGTAAAAGATTTTCCAAATATTAACGCCTCTGTTGATGGTAATAAAATTATTGTAAAGGAGAATATAAATATTGGTATGGCGACTGCATTACCAAGTGGGAATTTAATTGTTCCAGTTGTTAGAGATGCAGAATCGAAAGATTTGAAAGTTTTAGCAGCGGATGTCAATGAACTTGCTAATAAAGCCAGAAATAATAATTTAAAAGCAGACGATATTCAAGGGAGCACATTCACAATATCTAATGTTGGAACCTTCGGAAGCGTCATGGGCACTCCAATTATTAATCAGCCGGAAGTGGCTATTCTTGCATTGGGAATTATTAAAAAACGTCCAGAGGTAATCACTACAGAAAAAGGAGACGAAATTGCTATTAGAAGTATGATGTACTTATCCCTTTCTTTCGATCATCGTGTGGTTGATGGTTTTCTAGGTGGAAGTTTTGTTCGTCGTGTAGCAGATTATTTTGAGCAATTTGATGTGAATAGAGAAATATAAAAAAAAGATTACGTCATTGCGTTTCATAGTGCGGAATGACAAAATAAATAAAAAGATTCCTGCATTAGCAGCCATTAGATATGAATAAAGACATACTAAAAAAAGGATTTTCGACGTTATGCACTGCTAAAGCAATGACAGAATTATACGAAGCCAACTTCAAGCAGGTTTCAAAATATGTACATGCGACTTCACGAGGACATGAAGCTATTCAAGTGGCCTTAGGAATGCAGTTATTACCACAAGATTATGCGTTTCCATATTATAGAGATGATGCGATGTTGTTATCATTTGGATTGAAACCTTATGATTTAATGTTACAGTTATTGGCTAAAAAAGAGGATCCGTTTTCTGGTGGAAGAACCTATTATTCGCATCCAAGTCTAAAGGATGATGATAAACCTAAAATCCCACATCAATCTTCAGCAACTGGCATGCAAGCCATTCCTGCAACAGGAGTTGCTATGGGGATGCAGTATAAAGAACTCCAAGGTTTAGATGATAAAGCCCTTAAGGATTTACCATTTGTGGTATGTAGTCTTGGTGACGCCTCAGTAACGGAAGGTGAAATTGCGGAAGCTTTTCAAATGGCAGCCTTAAAGCAAATGCCTATTTTGTATTTGGTTCAAGATAACGGTTGGGATATTTCAGCTAATGCTGCAGAAACTAGAGCGCAAAATGCCTTTGAATATGCACAAGGATTTCATGGCTTAGAAGCTATTTCTATTGATGGGGCTAATTTTATAGAGAGTTACAATGCCGTTGAGAGCGTTATCGCTACTATTCGTAAAGAACGGCGACCATTTTTAATTCATGCTAAAGTACCGTTGTTAAATCACCATACATCTGGCGTACGGATGGAATGGTATCGAGACGATTTAGAAGAAGCTAAATCCCGTGATCCTTATCCAGTATTAAAACAGCAGCTATTAGATAATGGAATTTCTCTGGAAATAGTAGAAGGTCTAGAGAGTTCTGCAAAAGAAAATGTGACCTCTGATTTTGAAAAAGCGTTACAAGCTGAAGATCCGAAGCCTGAAGATTTATTTACTCATGATTTTGTGCCAACGCTAATTTCCGAAGAAGAAGGAATTCGTGAACCAGAAGGTGCAGATAAAGTTGTGATGGTAGACTGTGCATTGTTTGCAGTTGAAGAATTGATGCGAAAACACAAAGAATGTTTGCTCTACGGGCAAGATGTTGGTGGACGACTGGGAGGTGTGTTTAGAGAAGCGGCTACTTTAGCACAAAAATTTGGAGACGACCGTGTTTTTAATACACCTATTCAAGAGGCTTTTATTGTAGGGTCAACAGTTGGAATGAGCGCTGTTGGATTAAAGCCTATTGTTGAGGTTCAGTTTGCTGATTACATTTGGCCAGGACTCAATCAATTATTTACCGAAGTGAGTCGCAGTTGTTACTTATCTAATGGAAAATGGCCTGTAAGTATGATTTTACGTGTGCCTATTGGCGCTTATGGAAGTGGTGGACCTTATCATTCGTCTTCCGTGGAAAGCGTCATTACTAATATTCGTGGTATTAAAATAGCTTATCCGAGTAATGGGGCAGATTTAAAAGGGTTGATGAAGGCTGCTTATTATGATCCAAATCCTGTGGTGATATTAGAACACAAAGGTTTGTATTGGTCAAAAGTACCGGGAACACTAACAGCAACTTCAGTTGAGCCCTCAGAAGATTATGTATTGCCTTTTGGAAAAGCATGGGTATTACAAGAAATTTGGAAACAAGAAGATATTGAAACCTGTACTATTGTTACCTACGGAATGGGTGTGCATTGGGCCTATAATGCTTCCGGTGAATTAGGTATGCGAGATCAAATAGAGATTATAGATTTAAGAACCTTATTTCCACTGGATGAAGCCGCGATAATGGCTTCAGTAAAAAAAACTGGAAAATGCCTAGTCGTAACAGAGGAGCCTTCCAATAATAGTTTTGCCAGAGCTTTAGCTGGTAAAATACAGGAAGAATGTTTTAAATATTTAGATGCTCCTGTGATGACTATAGGAAGTGAGAATATGCCAGCAATTCCATTGAATTCAACATTAGAAGAAACAATGATCCCGTCTACATCAAAAGTAAAAGATAAAATAGAGCAGTTATTGAATTATTAAAGTGTTAAAATTCAGATAATTTAGTTCATTTTTGTATATTGAACCAATAATATATTAACTAAGATCATGAAAAAACAACTTCTATTATTGAGCTTCGCATGCTTTTTATTTGCGGGCAGCCAATTTTCCTTTGCACAGTCAAAGATGGAAAAACAAAAAGTAGCGATTGAAAATGCAGATTCTTCTGTAAAGAAAAATGCAGAGAAAGTCATTAACTTACTAAAAAGGCACACCAAGCTTGATGAAAAGCAAAAAACAAAAATATATGATATTTTTGTAGCTGTTGATAAAAAAATGAAAGCAATCGAGACTATTGAAAATACTGAAGAACGACAAGCAAAACAGTCTAAAATGCAAGTTTATATTAATTCAAAACTACAACAAGTATTATCACCAGAACAATATAAAGTATATATAGAGAAACAGGCTTATTAGTAAGATACAGTATAAAAAAAGCGACCTTTTAGGTCGCTTTTTTTATATGTTATATTCTGAAAGTGGCTTTGTGAACTTTTCAGGATCGGCAGCTAGATGATATCTTGGGTCATCAATGTCTTCAACAATGACTTCCTTAAATTTCGGGCTTGCTTTATAAAGTAAAATTTTACAGTCTTCACTCAAATGTTTTAATTTGATAGATTTACCTTCGGCCTCGTATTTATGAACTAAGTTAAATATGGCTTCTAAAGCAGAGTGGTCGCTAACACGAGACTCTACAAAGTCGATTTCAATAGATTCAGGATCGTTTTTAATGTCAAATTTTGAATTAAAATTTTGAACTGACCCAAAGAAAAGAGGCCCCCAAATTTCATAGGTTTTAGTCCCATCACTTTGAATACGCTTTCGGGCTCTAATCATTGTTGCATTTTTCCATGCAAAAACTAGTGCTGAAATAATAACTCCAGCAATCACTGCAACCGCTAAATCCTGCCATACAGTAATGGCAGATACTGCTATTAAAACAATGGCGTCAGACAAAGGGATTTTTCTAATAATTCTGAAACTACTCCATGCAAAGGTTCCTATAACTACCATAAACATAACGCCAATTAATGCTGCGATTGGAATCTGTTCAATTAGCGGTGCTCCAAACAATACAAAACACAATAAAGCAATCGCTGCAACAGCACCTGAAAGTCGTCCGCGTCCTCCTGAATCAACATTTATAATGGATTGGCCAATCATAGCACAACCTCCCATGCCTCCAAATAATCCATTTAGCATATTAGCACCACCTTGTGCTATACACTCTCTATTTCCATTACCCCTAGTTTCGGTGATTTCATCAATTAAATTAAGTGTCATTAAAGACTCTATTAAACCAATCGCTGCAAGCACAAAAGCAGTTGGTAAAATAGTGCTCATAAAATGACCATCGAGTGTACCGAATAGGCCAAAGATTTGGTCTTGGAAAGTAGGAAGACTTCCTTCTAATCCAGTACCACCTTTCTCTATTATAAAAGAACCAACAGTATTGACTTCAATACCTCCAAAAATGGTAATACATGCCACGACAATAATTGCAATTAAAGCGGCTGGAACCTTTTTTGTTAGTTTAGGTAAGCCAAACATAATGCCCATGGTTAACCCTATAAAAGCAATCATTTTCCAAAAGGTAGTATTTAAGAATAAAGCAGAAAACCATTCTGAAGTGTTATTTAAAAAAGAAATGTCATGTGGTACAGCATTAGGGAACATACCAAGTTGAGATATAAATATAACAATGGCTAAACCATTAACAAAGCCCATCATTACTGGATGTGGTATGAGTCGCACAAATTTTCCAAGTTTAAATAAGCCGGCTAATATTTGGATCCCTCCAACAAATAATAGAGTGATAAAAAGCCATTGCAACCCTAATTGATCTATAGGTGTATCTAAACTAAGGCCTACTTCATTTCCTTTTTGAATTAAATAAACCATTACCACAGCCATAGCTCCAGTGGCTCCAGAAATCATTCCAGGTCGGCCTCCAAAAAGTGCAGTCACAATACCCATCATAAAGGCTCCGTAAAGACCAACCAACGGCGGAATACCAGCAACAAATGCAAATGCCACCGCTTCTGGTACTAAAGCTAATGCTACTGTTAAGCCTGAAAGAATATCATTTTTCGGGTTTTGAGTAAAGTTTTTTCTGGTGGTTTGGCCTAATATCATAACACTTCGTTTAAAAGTCGGCAAATATAGGGTTTTAGAAATGAAGTGAAAAAGATTGGAGGGTTTACATAAAAAAAGCATCAATTTGATATTGATGCTTTTGATAGTTTGTAAGGTCTTCTATTTTTCCATTTTTGGTGGGTATTTTTCCATTACTTTAGAAACGAATTCATTAATTCGTTCTTCTTTTTTTTCGACATTTCGTGGTAAGTATCCAGTACCCATGCCTTGCCAAATAAGTTCTTTCTTTTTAGCATCAATAAGGTCTATAAATAAAGTGCCTTCTGATCTTGTGCTAACCATAGGTTGTTGGTTCCAACCCCAGCCCCAACCCGGACCAAAACCACCACCCCAAGGGCCAAAACCGCCCCAGCCCCAGGCACCCATGCCCCAAGCATTATTGTATACGTCTACACGTTGTTGAGATTTTGTGAAAATGCTCACAAGGATATCAGGATTTTCCGATTTGGTAAAACCTTTTGCTAATAGTTCACTTTCAATGGCACGTAGGATTCTTCGTTTGTCGAGGTCACTTATTTCTGCTTTATCAATACCTGTTTTAAAGAAAGCAAAACTTTTATAGTTATTAAAATCGGCAGCCTTGTCATAATCAGCAGCTACTCTAACGGAACTACAAGAGGAGATAACTAGTGTTACCATCACAATTGATAATAATTTTAGTAATTTTTTCATAGTCAAATATTTTTTTCTTGTTATAGTGAATTTAATAAATTGTCATCAACCTTATTAGGTAATGTTACCTTTAAATTTGGCTCAGTTGCCATGGCGCGTTTAATGGCAAAAATGGCTTCATCATTTCTTGCCCAACTGCGCCTCGCAATGCCATTATTTACATCCCAAAACAACATGCGTTTTATACGTATTGCTGCTTCTTTAGAACCATCAAGAACCATACCAAATCCGCCGTTAATCACCTCTCCCCATCCAACACCACCGCCATTGTGTATGCTTACCCATGTGGCACCTCTAAAACTATCACCAATCACATTATGAATGGCCATGTCTGCTGTAAATCGAGATCCATCATAAATATTACTGGTTTCTCTATATGGAGAGTCGGTTCCTGAGACATCGTGATGATCTCGACCTAAAATAACGATACCAATTTCACCATTTGCTATGGCAACATTAAATGCTTCTGCGATTTTCATTCGACCTTCGGCATCTGCATACAAGATGCGCGCCTGTGAACCGACCACTAGTTCATTTTGTTGGGCACCTTTAATCCATTGAATATTATCAGCCATTTGCTGTTGAATTTCTTCTGGAGCCTCTTTTTTGATGGTTTCTAGAACCTCACAAGCGATTAAGTCAGTTTTTGCAAGATCTTCAGGTTTACCTGAGGCACAAACCCATCTGAACGGTCCAAAGCCATAATCAAAGCACATGGGCCCCATTATATCTTGAACATAGGATGGATATTTAAAATCAATACCATTTTGAGCCATGACATCTGCTCCAGCTCTCGAGGCTTCTAAAAGAAATGCATTTCCATAGTCAAAGAAATAAGTGCCTTTAGCTGTGTGTTTATTTATTGTAGCAGCATGTCGACGCAGACTTTCCTGTACTTTTGTTTTGAATGTTTCAGGCTCGTGAGCCATCATCTCATTTGCGGCTTCAAAAGATAAATCGGCAGGATAATATCCACCTGCCCAGGGATTATGGAGTGATGTTTGATCACTACCTAAGTCTATATAAATATTGGCGTCATCAAATTTTTCCCAAACATCAACGATATTTCCTAGGTAAGCCAGTGAGACGGTTTCTTTTGCTTTTTTTGCTTTAATCACACGAGCTACTAGGTCTTCTAAATCAGTGATTTTTTCATCTACCCAGCCTTGGTCTAAACGAACTTGTGTGATTTTCGGATTTACTTCGGCACATACGGTGATACATCCGGCGATATTTCCGGCTTTGGGTTGTGCACCAGACATTCCGCCGAGACCTGAAGTTACAAATAGATTTCCTTTTGGAGATTTATTTATTTTTCTAAAGCCGTTAAGTACAGTAATTGTTGTCCCATGAACGATACCTTGTGGACCAATATACATATAACTTCCCGCTGTCATTTGTCCGTATTGCGTAACACCTAAAGCATTAAATTTTTCCCAATCATCGGGTTTTGAATAATTCGGAATCATCATTCCGTTGGTGACTACAACTCGCGGAGCTTCTTTGTGACTAGGGAATAATCCCATAGGATGACCAGAATACATCACTAACGTTTGTTCGTCGTTCATTTCAGACAAATACTTCATTGTTAATCTGTATTGTGCCCAATTGGAGAAAACGGCACCGTTTCCACCATAAGTAATTAATTCATGTGGATGTTGTGCTACAGCATAATCTAGATTGTTCTGGATCATAAGCATAATCGCTGCTGCTTGTTTTGATTTTGAAGGATATGCTTCGATGGGTCGAGCATACATTTTATAATCAGGACGTAAGCGATACATATAAATTCTTCCGTAGGTGTCTAATTCATTTTTAAATTCTGAAATTAGGACGGAATGATTTGTTTTATCGAAATAACGAAGTGCGTTTTTAAGTGCCAATTTTTCCTCTTCAGCCGATAAAATCGTTTTTCGTTTCGGAGCATGATTGATGGAGGCGTCGTGAGGTTTTGGTTCAGGTAGTACCTTTGGTATGCCTTCTTTTATTTGATCTTTAAATGATGATTTGGTTGTTTGCATTACTTTTTTTTTAAGGTATTTTTATCGAAACCGTATGGGCAGTGTCTGCATCCACTTTCACAGCAATAGCCTCTTTTTAAAAGATACTGCGCTGTAAAGCAACGATAGCCTTCTGGCGTCATATAAAAATCTCCATCCTCTAGTGGAATTATCTTCTTCATATTACAAAGATAATGTAAATTGGAAAGATTTTTGATTGTAAGATTATATGGTTTTTATTTCTAAATTTTTGGTACCTAAAGGTTATATTGGAATCACCGTATTTCCGTTTGTAATTCTAAAATATCAGTATTTAAAGACGAATCAGAAATTGATTAATCATGAGCGTATTCATTTAAGACAACAATTAGAATTACTTATCATACCCTTTTATGTCTTTTATGGGATAGAATTTATAGTGCGATTAGTCAAACATAGAAATTGGAGACAGGCTTATCAAAATATTTCATTTGAAAAAGAAGCCTATGCAAATGAAAAAGACCTTAATTATCTCGAGTCAAGGCCTTTTTTGAATTTTAAAAAATATATCAATATCTAATGTTTTAAAACTACTTGTTGTGCTTTAGATATACTATTTATTAGAGTAGCTTTCACAATATAGGTGCCATCAGATAAGTTGTGATTTTCTAAAATAAACTCGGATTGATTAATTGATTTTTTATCAAATAATACGCGACCTAATAAATCATATACAATAATTGATTGTATTGGACTTCCATCAGAATTAACTTTGATATATTCATTTTTAGGAGTTATAATCGTCAACCCTGTTCCCGTTTCAATTTCATTAATGCTGAGAGTGTCATCGGTATATCTTAAAATGAATCTATCACTGTAATGGATGCCGTTAGTAACAGAAAACGTATAAGGTGAAGCTCTTAAATCATGCATAGTATTCGTATAGGTGTCTTCTAAATAAATGGTTTGATTTTCATCTGAAAATAAGCCATCTAAACCGCTAATAACAATACTATATGCTCCTGATTCAGGAAGAATGGTGCCTAATGGTACTTGGTCGTTAGCGTCGAAAGGAAGAGCTCTTCCTTGAATGATCATCCCTTCATCACCAATTATAGAATACATATTCAAACTATTGACTTCTCTATTATAGGCATCAAATAATCTATCCTTTTCTTGAGTAGCGCCTTCAATATAGCCAACTAATATATTTGATGCTGTACCATCTGCTGCAATGAGGCTTAGCCAAATTCTGTTGCGGTCAATTGGGTCTGAATTTGAAGCGCTTTCAGTTGAGTTTATGGACGTTCTATAAAATTCAGTATTGCTATGGCTTCTGTCACGCATACTGTTATTGAAAGTGACACTAGCTGTTTCACTATCATTCAAAGCGAGCACAAAAAAGCCTTGACCTGAACCAATTTTACCAGAAAATGATTCATCATTATAAGTGTTTGTTCCAGAAAAATTATAAGTGATATAGTCATTAATATTATAAGAAAGTTCAAAGTCATCATAAAACGAATCAGTAAAAGTACCAATTTGGCTCCCATGAGTCCATATGTGAACTGCCCCTTCAATAATAGAATTGCTCGGGTGCGTTAAAAAAGTTTGAGCATCAAGTGCAGATGGGTAAGGGTTACCGAGTAGATTCCAGTTATCATCAAAATTTGTAACGGTTAATACGTCCACTCCGTAAGGGTTATATGTAAAAGTATTTGCATTATTATTAGTCCCGCTGCTAATAGGTTGGGTAATAACACCATTATTTGGTACTCCGGTAAATACAGCAGTGGCTGTTGAAACGGTAGCGGTATGATTTGAAGGTCCTCTGACGATGTAGCCTTTACCAAGATTCATTGCTCCAGAGTTTAAAGGATTCCAATCACCATAGCATATCGGGATGTTATCAGGTGGAGGTGTAATTAAACCAGTAGGAATAGTAGGTACCCATTCATAAATAAAATTTGTAGGTGTGAAAGCACCGTAAACATTTGAAATATCAAAACCTTGAACAGGACTTGACCAATAGACATAATCTGTTTGCCTAATATCCGTATTTCTATTAAGTATTATATTTCCGCTATTAGGAGCCGAAGGAGTAATTGCTGTTGAACTATCATACACCTGTATCAAACTGGCATCATCTTCAACTGTGAGTACTCCAGTACCTTGGATATCTATAAAATCTTGAATGGTTAGAGAGGATGCAAAGTTATTTGCATCTGTATCTGATGTCAATGTTAAAGAGGCACCAGTTGCAATAGTTAAATTTAAGCCATCACCATTATCATTGTCATAAATTACAGGGTTATTACCAGTAACTGGAATGATTACACAATCTGTTGCAGTCGGTATGGCATCATCAGACCAATTTAATGGTTCCATCCAGTCGTTTGTGGCTTCAGAGCCGTCCCAAATTTTACCTCCAGAAACAACTGCGCTGCCAAGTAGACTTGGTGGTTTTGCAACACAATTTGCGTCAGTAGTGGCTGTTAAAGTATAAGTTGTTGGAGAAGTTGGAGAAACACTAAATACATATGGGGAAGTTGTTATTCCATTTACTGTGGTAGGTGTTGTTCCATCTGTATAGGTTATACTCCAAGGTTGTGTGCCTGTTAAATTCACAGTGATATCAACACTACTCGATCCGCACACTGTCCCAGATCCAGAAATTGTTGCAGTTGGTCCCTCAACGATTTCGAAAATAGTTTCAGTCCTAACTGAAGAATCAATGGAGCAAGCCGCGTAAAATGTATATGTTCCTGGGGTGGCCGAATCCAATAAATCCGAAAGTCCCCCAACAGGATTAAAAGGTGTTCCAGTTCCTATAGGTGTTCCACCCGCAGCATCTGTATACCATTCTAAAACTCCGGCAGTTCCAACAGTTAAACTTCCAGGCCCTGCTACATTCCATGTATAAGACTCAGTTTCTAATGTCCCAGGTCCTCCAAATGCTGTTGTGTAAAGTGTATATGTTATACCAGCTGTTAAATTTGCTGTTAAAATAGCTTCCAGCCCTACGCCAGAATCATCATCTCCAGTAATCCAATCCCAGTTTACGCCTTCTCCAGCGCAAGAACCTGGATTAAAAAGACCACTTGGGTCAGCAACAATATATCCCATAACATCAAAATTAGGAGCGTTTGAAGCAAATGAATAGATCCCACTTGTAGTGACCTGAAAGGTTGTTAGAGTGTAATTTGCAGTGTCACCTGCACCGTCCCAAGCACAGCCATCGGCATCAGAAATAAAGATTAGTGGTTGGATGGCAACATTATCTACAGATGAGTCTAAATTACCATTTATGGTATTAGTATTGGTATTTGCAGTACAAGAAGCTACGGCAGAAATTGTTCCTGTTCCATTTTGACAAATAGTTGCTCCAGTAGTTACCGGAGGTTCAGGTAGTGTTGTGAATGTTTCAGGGCCAATAAAAGCACCTAAATCACCACTACCACAGTCAGATCTAACCCATACATAGTATGTAGTACCTGGTAGGAGTGTTAGAGTTACTGGAGAACTAGGAGAAGTCCCTCCAGGGGCTATTGGTAAATCACTAAAATTAGGTGGAATAGGGTTCGTTGTAACGTAATACAAATAGTCGGTTGGAGCGGATGCCGGAGCGTCCCAGCTTAAATCTGCCGAAGTCGTTGTAATACTTGAGATTACAATATTTGAAGGATCATCTACACAATTTAAAGTTAAGACCTCTAGCGTGTAATCTTCTGCTTCACCTGATGGACCAAAAGGATCAAACGTGCAGGGGTCAACTACTGTTTCCCAATAATCAGCTAAAATCCTCATCCTGTAAGTACCATTTGGAGTTCCTGCAGGAATCACATAACTGTAATTAATGGAGTCAACAAAGGCATTCGATAAATAAATGATTTCACCTGGGCCATTCAATAAAAAGTCTCCATCCCAGTCTATCCATATACCAGCTCCCATTCCTATAAAACCATAGACAAAATCAGCATTAAAATTTATAGTGCCTCCAGCAAAATTAGAAACAATTTGGCTCGTGTTATCAGCATAACCACCAGCGGAATAACCAGAATTATTATTTGTTATATTTGAAACACCTCCAGATGTAGAGAAATCGTCAATATAATTCGCATTACTCGCGCTTGCAGGTGCACAATATCCACTTAGAATGTCAGATACTAAAGAAATATTATCTATTGCAATTGGAGGGTTGCCTCCAATACTGCCATCATTTCGCCATTCAAAAACTAAACGAAATGTAATCCCTGCATAATCAGCAGGAATAGCAAAGGTGCTATTGCCCCATGTATTCTGTCCACTAAAATCACCGCCTATTTGCACTCTGCCTGTTGGTGCAGTTCCTATAGCACCTATTTGATTGCCGTATGTTGGATTAAAAGTAGTAGGAACAGCCCAAACTCGCATCCAATCAAATCCAACTTCAGCAAGCGCTATCCAATCAAAATTTAAGGTTATTGAATTTTCACCTGCAGGAATAGTCACATTTCTATAAAAATGAGATACTCTAGTAACATTATTTGTATATGTATGTGGTGGTGGTGTCGCAGCGGTGTTATTAGTCACATATGCTGCCCGAATACCACTAAAACCAGTTGTTGCACCAGTACTACAAACCCATTGGTTAGTATTTGTGGTTGCTGGGGCGTCAGAGGTCCAGCCATTTGCTACGAAAGTTACACCATTTTCAAATCCTCCGTCTCCAGTTGGATCAATTACAGTGGTTTGAGAATAACTACTGAAATTGGTTATTAAACTCAGTGTGAGGATTAAAACTGGAATTAATGAGTTTTTTCCAATATTAATAGTTCTTATGGGTAGTTTTTTAATCATCTTATCTAAAATTTAAAACATAACTATTAAAGCCATGCGTGTACATGGTTTTAAAAAGGTTCATGAATTATAAGATAGATTAAGGGTGTTTTGGGTTTCAATTTAACCAAAAATATATAATATCATCAAAAATTTAGAGATTTATTTGCTTTTTTGATAAAGCGTTTCCTTTTATTGATAAAAACCGCAGTGCTATTGACTATCATGATTTTAAGAACCAGAATATATAAACCACACTTATATTTTAAGAAGAAAATTTTACTTTTATTGGTTAAGAATTACTTTTTGAACTTTTTCTTTCCCATCTATAAGAGAAGCCTTTACAATATATGCTCCATTAGCCATATGTTTTGTGCTTATAGTATATTCAGATAGATTTACTTCATTTGTATTAAGAACAACCTTTCCTTGTAAGTCGTAAATGATAATATCTGCTATCAAACTTAACTGAGAAGTAACTTTAAGATATTTGCCTTCAGGTGCAATAATTTCAAGTTCGTCAAGTGAACTAACTTCATTTTGCGATAACGTATCATCTGTATATCTTAAAACAAACCGATTGTTAAATTCTCCTGCTTCCGATGAAAATGTATACGGACTTAGTCTTAAGTCATGAATTGCTCCGGTTTGTGTGTCTTCTATGAAAATGTCTTGGTTAGTTGTGTTAAATAGACCGTCAACTTGATTTATAGCTATTGAATAATTTCCATTTTGAGATACGGCAAACCCTAAAGGAACTGTGTCAAGCTCTGCAAATGGTAATGCTCGTCCTTGAATCACCATTTTATTTTCATTGATGAGGGAGTAAAATAACATGCCTGACCCACTAAATTGATCGCCATCATAAAGTCGGTCTTTGTCATTAGTTGCTCCTGAAATATATCCAACAAGCGTTGAAACTGCTTGATTATTGGTATTGATTAAATCTAACCAAATTCTGTTTTTTTCAATATCAGCGGGAGTTTCATCATCTCCAGATGAATCTGTTCTATAAAATTGATTGTTATCGTACACGCCACTTCTCATGGTATTATCAAATAGAAGATTTGATGGGCTCGCAGCGGCATTGTCCATTAAAACAAAGAATGCTTGTCCTGCTCCGATAAACCCGTTAAATCCTGCTGGAGTAGAGCCCGTAATATTATATGCAACATAATCATTAGGATTATAATTATAAACGTAGTCACCATAGAATGGATCAGTAACGGCATTACTAGGTGCTGAAGCGTGAGTCCAAAGGTAAACAGTTCCAGCAATGGCTGGATTAACATCGTCAACGATAATAGCAGCATTGGCTGAAATAAAGTCATCAGCTGAAATTGAAGATGGGAATGGATTTCCAACTAAATTCCAGTTATCATCTATTGCGGTTGCAATTGTAGATCCAGCACCAGGATAATCTACACCATTGTAATTTCCTCTTGAAATAGCCCTATTTATAATGCCATTGCTAGGTCGGCCTGAAAATAATGCAGTATTTGCAGTTGCGGTACCTAATAACCCTCGAATTGCGTAACCTTTACCCGCTATCATGTTCTCCGCAGTAGATTGCCATTCACCATAATTTCCTACGCCATTTCCTATAATGGTTGGCACCCAATTTAATATTAAAGCAGGGTTACTGCTTGGTGACACCCCTAAAACGCCAAAGTTTTCCACTGCTGAGGACCAATAGACATAATCATTAGAAGCCAAACCTGTCACTTCGCGCTCCATATTGATACTGCCGGTATTATTATTCACAGGAACATTAGTCACTTGAACTAAATTTGCACCACTTCGCACATCAAATATACCTGTTGGTTCTACCGTAATCCAATCGGTCACTGTTAACGAAGTCGATGATTCAAGTTCAAGATATCCATCATTTTTAATGATTAAATTTCTGGCAAAAGCTGGACTTGGTGGCAATGGAGGTCCAAGAAGAACAGGGTCAGGCAATGCACCTACATCTTTTACAATGACACAATTGTCACTTGTTGGTATGCCAGAAGGAGACCAGTTATCAGGGTCATTCCATGTAGAAGTACCTTGACTGCCATTCCATATTTTAGTGTTATTATTAATTGTTATATCCTTAGTAATTGTACATCCATTGGATAAGGTTGCATTTGCAGTAAACGTGAATGTTGATTGCTCTAATTGAGTAAGAGTTGGTCTTACATAAACTGATGATGCTGTTGACCCTGGCACATATGGAATTGTTGCCGCCGCATCAGAATAGGCATCAACAGTACCGGTCCATGTAAAAGACGGATTTAAAGGTCTTGAACCATATAACTGAATATTGTCAACTGCTACGCCATCGCTCCATTGGGCGATATAATCTATCGATATTTTTAAATTTGGTTCATTGATGTATGCAGATAAGTCAATATTAATAGTATTGAAACTAGTTCCATAGCCTATGTCATCTGTGTAATCTTGAACTAAGGCCCATGTGGCTCCTCCATTTGTGGAAACATAGATTTCGATAAGGTCAGGATCTATACCGGTGAGATATTTAGAAAAATACATGTCGAAATTTAATGTCAAATCTGTAAATGTAGATGAGTCTACAGTTGGTGATTCCATTGAAGTATATACGAATCCGGTTGCTGGAGCTACATCAGATGTCGCCATAGCAAATTGATTAGTTCCAAAACCAGATGAAATTGCAGGGAACCATACTTGTTGAGATGGCACGAATGTGCTGGTTCGGTTTTGCCATTCCGTGAGACTGTTCTGTATGGGACCATTATCAATAAGGTTTACCACTGAAAACACACCTAATCCTCCACCTTCAAAGTCTTCGTCTATTAGGTACGCCAATTCAATATCTCCTGTTGCTGAAATTTCAATGATATCATCTTCCCCGCATACAACTGGGACGCCAGGTGTTATTGTTAATTCTGTGATTGGATTAACTGTTCCAATTATTTTTAATCGCTTGAGTGATTCACAAGAACCGTCAGATGCTGTTACCCAGAAAATTGTGGTAGTAGCTATGTTGGGGGCGAAAGAACCTGTATTGTTTGAATCTATCAAATTCCCGCCAGTTTCTGCTTCGTATAAATTGAATATTGTAGCGCTAGCGTTCCCAGTTACTTGAAGATTTACAGGGCCTGGTCCACAAGTCGATGCATCGGTGATACTTGTGATTTTTGCAGTGCAACTTTCAACAACTGTAAAGGTGTAGTCTTCAGCTTCGCCGAATCTGTATATATCGTTATTTGGTCCTGGATTATCTACAAAGTCAAATGGTTCGCAGGCAGTGAAGTTATATGAACCTAATTCAATCGCACCTGTACTTGATCTGTAATTATTATTGAACCTAATTCGTATTCTATAATCACCAATGGTTTGATTGGCTGGGATTACGAAGCCGAATGTCGTTGTTGTTGTTAGAATACCTGCAGAATCATAAACAATTTCGGAAGCATCATTATTGAATACACCATCTTTATTCCAATCTACCCATGCCTTATATCTGCCTCTGCCCGTATTAGATCCAACATAGATATTAACGCCTTCACCTTGTGCCTGAACACTATTGGTTAAACTAGTGAAGTCTGAATAACCATTGGATGTTGTAGATGTATTGTTATTGAAATTTGCCACATCGTTTAACGTTCCTATGAACTCGACATCATTAATATATTTTAGGTTGATATTGTTAGTTGTATTTGGAGTGCAATACGTAGAGTTCGTAGTCACGGTATTCCCTGTGAGTGGGTTCACTAAATTGTATTGAGGCCCACCTAAACAAGCACTATTGTATGAAAACACATACAAGTAGTAAATGGTTAATGGGTTTAATCCAGTTGCTGTGAAGGTGGTGTCGCCATCATTATCAACTACCGTATATCCAGCGCCAATGGTATCTCCTATGTTGTAAGCCGCTCCATTTGTTGGATTTGGAGCTGTTGCATTTGTACTAACGACTACAAGATAGTTGTCTGGTGCTGGCGCAGCTGCCGTAAATGAACCATTTATGGTATCTCCTGTAGGCGTCAGATTTAAAACTGTTGGCTGATTAGGAGTTGTGCATGGCGAGAGTAGAATGCCTTGAACGTCTATATCGTCAATAATGAACCCTGGGAAGTTTCCTAAGGAACCATCATTTTCCCAGCCAAAAGCTAAATAGAAAACTTGTCCGTCAAGAACTGAAAGATCTAAATTAGTAACATTTTGTACGGTACTTTGACCTTGGTATACTCCAGGAAGAACAAACCAATTGGCTTGGTCTAAAGAATATAAAACGGTTCCGAAATCAAAACCAGCTTCACCTTCACATATCCAATTAAAATCTAGCGTCAGATTTGTATAATTTGTTGCGTCTATAGGTGTGGTGTGATACACTAATGTCGCTGCATTTCTTGTAGTTCTATATTCTGGGAATGGGGCAGTAGTTACCGGACTATTTTCACTTACGGCCATTGAATAATTACCAGATATAACATTGCATCTAGTATTGTCAAATACCCAGAAAAAGTTGTTGTTTGTTGGGGGTGTTGTTGGGAAAAAACCATTTTGCCAGCTCAAATAAGGGCTAGCTATATTCTCTGCACCTGTAGCTGTTTCAAACCCTTCTGAGAATATAGAAACCTGTGCTCCAACTAATGAATTTACAAAAGTAGTAACAATTATAATTAATAGTAATTTTCTTTTCATATGATTTTGTTTCAGTATAAAACCTCAAGTTTTTAGGCTTGGTCTTAGTAGGAAAAAACGTTATTATACAAAAGATTTGGGTTCGGGATATTAACTCATTGGTTTTCAGTTTATTCAATAAACAGCTACGAGTGAGAAATAAGCCAAGTTAAAAATAGTTTTTTTAGCTTTTTTAGCTGATTAAATGTAATTTTATTCGATAAAATGATACAATTCAAAGACAAAAGGAACTTACATGTTGATAATCAGGTTGATATAAAACCAGAGTATTTAATTCATCCCTATATTTCTGGTAATAAATACCGAAAATTAAAATACAACCTTATTGAAGCAAAACTCTTGGAAAAGCAAGTGCTATTGACCTTTGGTGGGGCGTATTCTAATCATATTGCAGCGGTTGCATCTGCTGGCAAAGAATATGGATTCGAAACCATAGGCATCATTCGTGGCGAAGAACTAGAGAATTCCGACAAGTTAAACTCTACATTGATGTATGCAAAGACTTGTGGTATGCAATTTAAATTTGTGTCAAGAGAAGTCTATAGACACAAAACATCTAAAGGGTTTTTGAAGCAACTCGAAAAAGAGTTTGGAGACTTTTATTTAATTCCGGAAGGAGGTACCAATGATTTGGCTGTGAGAGGTTGCAAAGAAATACTTACTGAAAGGGATAAAACTTATGATTTTATCTGCTGCTCGGTAGGTACAGGAGGTACAATTTCTGGACTGATAAATTCAGCTTTACCACATCAAAAAATTCTTGGGTTTCCGGCCTTAAAAGGTGATTTTTTACAAGAAGAAATTAGTAAATTTGCAACTAATAAAAACTGGGAACTAAATACGAATTATCATTTTGGAGGGTACGCAAAAATTACAACCGAATTAATAGCATTTATTAATGCGTTTAAGCGGTCTAATAATGTGCCTCTGGATCCCATATATACGGGTAAAATGATGTTTGGTATTTACGACTTAATCAAAAAAGGCTATTTTCCGAAGAACTCTAAAATACTAGCCATTCATACGGGTGGACTACTAGGAATAGAAGGGATGAATCAAAGATTAAAACAACAAAATAAGCCATTAATCGTTTAAGATTTATGAAGAAAATTATAGTATTGAGTCTTATGAGTTTAGTGTTGTTTGGTTGTGGTTCTAAAAAAAGAATTGTAACTAAAAAAGAAAAGACCAAACAAAAAACTGAACGCGTTGTAAAAACTACATCGCCAACATCAGAAACTCCTAATAATGCTCCTGCTCTTAATGCTACTGAATTATATATTGCGAATTACAGTGTAATAGCTATGGAGGAAATGCGCAAGTCTAAAATTCCTGCTAGTATAACATTAGCTCAGGGAATTTTAGAGTCTGGATCAGGAAAAGGACGTTTGTCTGTTATGGCAAATAATCATTTCGGAATAAAATGCCATGGTTGGAAAGGGAAAAAAATCTATCATGATGATGATAAGTCTCAGGAATGTTTCAGAAAATATAATCAAGCCAAATTATCTTTTGAAGACCATTCAGAATTTTTAACCTCACGAGGTCGTTATTCTAAGTTGTTTCAGTTGAAGCCTGATGATTATGAAGGTTGGGCAAAAGGGCTTCGTGCTGCAGGCTATGCGACCGACAAGAAATATCCTGAAAAACTAATAAGCCTAGTTGAACGTTATAATCTGGCTAGTTATGACGCCATGGTTTTGGGTGGAAAACCTGAAAACTATGTAAGCGCAGAAACTGTTTCGATGAATCATAAAGTGGTTAAAGGAGATACCTTGTATTCTTTGTCTAAACGATACAAGACAACGGTTGAGGAGCTTAAGCGTTTAAATGATTTAGAAACTAATGACCTGATATTAGGTCAAATTCTTATTATTAAATCTAATTAATATGTTATATCAACGTAGTAGTGCGTTATTTAAGGAAGCAGAACAGGTAATACCAGGCGGTGTAAACTCTCCGGTACGTGCTTTTAAAGCCGTTGGAGGAACACCGCTTTTTGCGAAATCGGCAAAAGGGGCCTATGTGTATGATGAAGATGATAATCGCTATATCGATTATATAAATTCCTGGGGACCTATGATACTGGGTCATGCTTTTGATCCCGTAGTTAATGCAGTTATCGAAAAGGCCAAAAATGGGACATCGTTTGGAATGCCAACAGAGATTGAAACAAAAATCGCAGAATTGGCTGTGTCTATGGTTCCTAATGTAGATAAAATACGATTTGTAAATTCTGGAACAGAAGCCTGCATGAGTGCTGTTCGTTTGGCTCGAGGCTATACAGGAAAAGAAAAAATCATCAAGTTCGCCGGATGTTATCATGGGCATAGTGATTCGTTTTTAATTCAGGCCGGAAGTGGTGCAGTGACATTTGGAAGCCCTAATAGTCCTGGGGTTACTCAGGGGACAGCAAAAGATACTTTATTAGCCAGATATAATGATATCGAAAATGTAAAGGCATTAGTACAAGCCAATAAAGGAGAGATTGCCTGTATTATTATTGAGCCAGTTGCCGGAAATATGGGGTGTATTCCTACTAAACCAAATTTCTTAAAGGATTTAAGAGCACTTTGTTCGACACACAATATCCTTCTTATTTTTGATGAGGTTATGACCGGATTTCGATTAGCTAAAGGTGGTGTGCAAGAGCTTTATAGTGTTGATGCCGATATTTTGTGCTTTGGAAAAGTGATAGGAGGAGGATTGCCTGTGGGTGCGTTTGCGGCTCGAAACGAGATCATGAATCATTTAGCGCCACTTGGGGCTGTTTATCAAGCAGGAACACTTAGTGGAAACCCTCTAGCCATGGCTGCTGGATTGGCCATGCTTAATGCAATTGATTCTGATGACGACTTATTTGAGCGATTGGCAGAAAAAACAGCCTACTTGCATAAAGGATGTGCGGAAGTATTGACAAAACATGGTATTATACATACGATTAATAGAGAAGGTTCAATGATCTCAATACACTTTGCAAAAGATGAGGTGGTGGATTTTGAAAGTGCGGCCAAAGGAAATAATGACACCTTTAAAGCCTTTTTTCATGGTATGCTCAATGAAGGGATCTACATTGCGCCAAGCGCCTTTGAGACTTGGTTTATTTCGGATGCATTAAGCTATGATGATTTAGACGAAACGATAAGAGCAGTAAGTAAGGTGGCCCAGTCTTTATAATCCATAAAAAAAGCGACTATTATGAGTCGCTTTTTTATTTTAATGGTGCTTATCTTTCGCGAAAGTATTCGAGATATTTCACATACTGTTCTTCGGTAAGAATGCTCTTTAATCTCTCGTCAAATACCTTGTTTATTTTTTCTAAACGTTCTGTATTGTCTTTTAAGTTGTTACTTATTTTTTTATAAGCAATTCCATATTCTTGATAGGCCTTGTATACATCTTGCATTTTAGCTTGCTCAAACTTAATCACTTTTCTTAGTTCTTTAGTTTTAGTATTAGCTTCAGCATTGATTTCTAAAGTGTTTTGCCCAATTGCATCTTGAGTGCTAAACATAATTGCGAGGGAAAATAAGCAAAGTGTAATTAATTTTTTCATCGTAGTGGTATTGATATCAATTATTAAGATTTTAAAATTAACGATTTTTATGATAAAAAAAAGCATCGACTTAAAAAATCGATGCTTTCTAATGATTATAAAATTTTAAAAATTATTGTTTTTCTTTCATTCTACGTTTTTTATTACCCATTTGCGAACGTCTTTCTTGCATTTTTTCATACTTCACGTATTGCTCGTTAGTTAGGATAGATTTCATTTTTTGTTTCATCGCAATTTGTTCATCTAATCTATCATTCATCATTTTAACTCGCTCTTCTTTAGTGAGTTCTTTTTTTGCTCCTCGTTTTTTGGGTCTGTTAGTTGCTTGCTCTAAAAAAAGTGTTTTTACCTGTGCTTGTTGTTTATCGTTTAAATCTAAAGCTAAGGTCATTTTTTTTGTGCTAATTGTGGCCAACTCTTCGGGCGACATGTCTTTCATCATTTGTCTGCCTTCCTTTTTGCTGGCTCTTTGCATTTCTTGAGGTTTGTCCTGCGCAACGGCTTGTAATGTTATAAATGCCATGGCTACTAATATTAATTTTTTCATAATGTTTTTAATTTAATATTTTACGTTTTTAATTGATATTCCTTTGACTGTTATAGCTTAAATTAGTTTAAACCCCGTTAGGTGTTTTAACTTCTAATTAACAGTTTGCGCCTTTTTTACCAATTCTAATGTTGTTTCATAAAGTGGTTTAGCTTCCATTTTACTCTTTAGCCAAGCATAAAAACTCATGACAAAAATATCTTCTTGTTTTTCATCTACCCAGTCAAAGGCGCCTTCTACTTTAGTTTTAAAATTTTCAGATCTAATTTCTTCTGGCTTTTTAAAATAAAACTCAATTAAATTTATAAAAATAATTGCTCTTTCTTGCTTAATTTGTTGCAAATAATTGAAATATGAACGCTTGAAACTCAGTAGCCTAGATTCTACTAAGTTAAATTCTCCTAATTCCAAATACAGAATAATTTCGGCTATATTTTTTTTAATGACCCATTCCTTACCTGCTTTTTCGATGTAATAATTGTCTGTATGGTAGAATTTTGAAAAAATACTTTTAGCACTTTTAAAATCTGACTTTTGAATATAAAACATGACCAAAGCTAGATGAATGTCTAGGAGTGATTCAATATCGGAGTGTTTAGTATGCTTTACCGACTCAAGAAGATTAATAGCATCGTCTTGTTTGTTGAGGTAGTTGTTGTTAAGCGCACAAAGTAGATCGTGTTTAAGCTTAAAACTTGATAAGTACTTATGCCGTTGCTGTTTCATTAATGACGACATGATATCTAAATATTGTAGCGACTGATCGAATTTTTTATTTCTGAACAACGTATTCGCAATCATATATACCACTTGGATGTGATATACGAGCTGTTTCTCTTTAGTTTTATGATCTTTTAGATTTTGATAGGTGTCTATTAAGAAAGGTTCGATTTTCAAATAGTCATTGGTAACAAAAGCCGATAAACTCACAATGGTTATTAACTGATATAGGGATTTGAAAGATAGAGATTCTGAAATATCGATCTTGTGTTCCTCTAAGGCATTGTTAAGTATTGTTTCAAAATCTAGTACTTTTCCTTTATAGGTCATATCGCTTAAGGTGCGACGTATTTTTGCATAGACAAGGTTTAATTCCTCTTCAATATAATGTTGTTTTTGATTATTTCGGAAATTGGATATCAAGTCATCAAGATCAATGGATGGATGCAGATAGGCATATTGAATTTTGGTGTGATATATTTCATTCAGAATAGGAAATAACTGATGTTCATGCGCTAAATTTTCAGCTTTATCGAGAATTTGATATGCTATCTTAGGTTGTTTATGAATGAGAAAGGTTCTAGAGGCTAATATGTATTTAATAATTTGCATATCGATAGAATTCTCTTCTTCCAAATTGATATTCGCTATAAAATCGATAAGCGATTGATACAAGCGTTTTCTTAAAGCATGATACGCCACTTTATTGTCGCTGCTGTATAGTGTCTTACAAATGTCTTTTGAGTTTAATTCATTGCATACTAAAAGTTTAAACAATTGGATGTTTTTAGTATCGCTTCGTTTGTTTTTTCTTTCTAAAAACTGAATAAAACGTTGCTCGTCTTCCGTAGATAAGGTCGCCACAATAGCATTTAAATCGGTCATTAAATCGTCAGTTAAATATTAATATTAATAGTAAAAGTAATATTTATAATGTGATTATTATAAAATATATCGTCAGTTATAATTGCAACTTGTATTTTTTTGAGGACCTATCTGTTGCAACTTTGTACCATAATCAACAAAACAAAAGGACATGCAAATTCAACAAGTTATTAAAACCACCGCTTTTATAATTGCGATAAGTGCAGTGGTTATATTTTCAAAACAGATTCAGAACCAGATCGTAAGTAGTTATAATCATTGCGTTGGGGAGCTATCTAACAGAACCTTGGCTAGTAATAATTTGTCAGGTTTCTAAGATGAAACTTAAGCAAGTCAATACCGCCTTTATTATCACGACTGCAGTTTCTGTAGTGGTGTTTATTTATTTGGTGTTTTTAGGATATGACGAAATCAAAACAGTAAAAGATGTCATTAAAATTATTGCATCTATTTTATTTCCAATTCCAATGTTGTTTTTTGTGCGTTTCGTGCTTATAGAACATTTTTTGCCTCAAAACACCGACGAATATAAACGCAAAAACCAAAGGCCAGCGACTATCTTACTCATATTAAGTGTACTCATAGGTGTTCTTAGTATGCAATTTGTAGAATGGATGTCAGGTCAGAAATTAGAAGATCATCTCATTTTTGCTCATTTGATTAACTCCACTACCATAAGTAGTTATGTACTTAATTATATTTTATACAACAATTTAAAAGTCAACGGAGTTTTAAGCGGTGTGTTGCTTTCATTAGCTATTCATGTGTTTTTTCTAACCGCGTAACTCATTTATGTCAAATCATTAAAACTTAAAATTATGAATCCAATTATGCAACCTCCAAAACCTAGAACAAATTCGAACAAACGAGAACTGTTATTTACATTTCAGTCCATTATTGTCACAGGCTTGCTAGCCTTTACGGCAATTGCATTCTTCTTTTATTATGATTTATCCATAGTTAAAGGTATTAAGGTTATTTTTGCCCCTTTTTTATCGGTAGTACCTTTGTTATTCATCTTATCAATTCTCAGAGATTTACGCGATGGTTTCAAGGAAGGCAATTATACAAAAGATGAGATTATTAAGTTTTGCCTCATTACTCTGGGTATCACTGCGACATTCACAGGGATTACTTTTTTACTCTCAAAAATTGATGCTTTGGAAATATTATTGGCGGCTATCATGGCGATTTTAAGTACCGTGTTCTTTTTGAAAAGTAAGATTAAAGATATTCTGGGCATGAGCATTGTAACAGGTATTGCCGAAGGTATTATTGTCTATATGATCTTTTTGTTTTGATGATGGGTCCTATACCCAAGACCTTTCAGGTGTTAAAGCCTGAGGGTTTTAACTTTTAAAATGTATTAAAATGAAAGATTCTTATAAATTTTGGACCTTAATATGTTCAGGCTTTTTGACTTTAATCATGGCAGCTACATTGTCAAGTGCGTCTGCAGAAGCAAGTATGATGTTTATGATAACGGTGCCGTTTTTTATGACTTTAGGTGTGGTTTTTGCTTTTGCATACCGATTTATTTCAAAAAAAATAAACGACATGGATGTTAAAGAAATCACCTTTGCTATTCTATTGTTTTTTATGATTGCGTTTAACTTTTTGGCTTATCCGTTTTAAATAATGCATTATATGAAAACAAGACTTACTTCATATCTAACTAACTTCTCAAACATTAGTTTAACACGACCTATTTCAGACAAAGTACGCGTCTTAGAAATTTTAGGAGTGGTTCTTACAGGTGCCGGGAAATTTATCTTTATGGATTATCTCAATTGGCGATTGCCTTTTGTTGTTGTTACTATTTTGGCTTGGACTGGTTATGTTTTATATCGTTATAAAAAGGACCATCAAGTCCTAAAAGATTGGGGGTTTCAAAGAGATAATTTTAGAGAGGCCTTAAAGCTGATGCTTCCTTTTTCTAGCATTTCAGTAATAATATTTATTATAATAGGCTATCTGCAGGGAACACTTAGTGCTTCGTGGCACATTCTGCCATTATTACTAACGTATCCTATATGGGGAACCATTCAACAATTTCTAACCATAGGATTGGTGGCAGGTAATCTCAGTACAATGAAATCCATTACCCTAAAGAAAACGAGCGTAATTTTAATTACTGCAATTCTCTTTTCACTGGTGCATTATCCTTCCATATGGTTGTTAGTTGGAACTTTTATACTAGCTTTAGTCTATGGATTTTTTTATCTCAAATCTAAAAACCTTTATGTGTTAGGCTTATTGCATGGTTGGTTGGGAGCTTTGTTTTATTATACCGTAGTAAATCAAGATCCGTTTGCAGATGTATTTCTAAACTATTTAAATTAAGAATTATGAATTCTAAAATTATAAAGGAATTACCAGCTTTGATAAAACATGAAGTGATCTCTAAAGAGGTAGCTTCAAAAATAGAACAGTATTACCAAGAGCAAAAAATTGATACACCTAATCGTTTGTTTACGATATTTGGTGTATTAGGTGCTTTATTAGTGGGCTTGGGAATTATTCTAATTCTCGCTCATAATTGGGATAACTTCAGCAGACTAATAAAAACGGTGTTTGCATTTTCACCATTGGTTATTGGACAAATACTAGTGTCTTTTTCTATACTGAAAAAGAAGAGTAAAACATGGAAAGAAGCCTCGGGCACATTCTTATTTTGCGCCATAGGTTCGAGTATTGCATTGGTGAGTCAAATTTATAATATACCAGGAAACTTAGGTGATTATGTCTTAACATGGATTGTGCTGAGTTTGCCATTGGTGTATCTCCTCAAATCAAATGCCTTAGCTATTTTAAATATGATTCTCATAACCTTTTATGCTATAGAATTAGGGTATAGCTTTTCTGGTGTTGAGAATACTCCCTGGTTGTATCTTGTTTTGATAGTACTGCTGTTTCCGCATTATTGGCAACTGTTAAAGCATCAAAATGGCGCTAATATCACTTCTGTTTTTAATTGGCTCTTTCCTTTGAGCATTACAATTGTACTCGGAACCTTTGTTAATGATATCTCCGAGCTTGGATTTTTAATGTATGTATTGCTATTTAGTCTTCTTTATAACCTCGGAAAAATACCATTCTTTGACGAACAAAAATTAAGACGTAACGGGTATGTGATTTTTGGGTCTTTAGGACTTATAATTATGCTTCTTATTATGAGTTTTGATGACTTTTGGTTCATCGAGTATTTTTTCTTGAATGCTCAAGAAAACTATGTGTCTGCCGTTTTATTAGTTCTAAATGTATTTGTGGTACTCCATTCTTATTCTAAAAAGTGGATTAAAGGATTTAATCTCTTTCAATTTGTGTTTATCATTTTTACGGCTATATACCTGTTAGGGTTAAACGTATCATTTGTTGGAACCATATTGGTCAATCTGATCATCTTAGCATTGGGAATTACTACCATTAAAATTGGAGCTGATAAATTCCATTTTGGAATTTTAAATTACGGACTTCTCATCATTACAGCTTTGGTGACCTGCCGGTTTTTCGATACCAATATGAGTTTTGTGATTAGAGGATTATTGTTTGTTATAATAGGTGTTGGCTTTTTCCTCACCAATTATTTCATGCTTAAAAAACAGAAAACGAATGCGTCATCACTAAAAAACTAATCTTATGAAAACCATATATATATATATCTTGTTTATCATTTTAGCTATCGCACAAGTAGCTGTTCCAACCCAAATGATTTTACATCGAGAGTCAATTTTAAAAACAGGAAAAGCATACAAGTTTAAAACAGAACCTATTGATCCTGCAGATCCTTTTAAAGGGAAGTATATTTTTCTGAATTATGATAATGAACGTGTTAAAGCGCAGAATGAAAATTGGCAACGACATCAAGAGGTTTACATTACCATAATCGAAGATAGTTTGGGGTTTGCAAAACCAATATTGGCAAGTATAGATCAGCCTAAAACAGGACCATATGTTAAGGCTAAAGTTAACTATTACTCTGCGCATGATAAGTCATTAGATTTTAGATATCCATTCAGTGAATTTTATATGAATGAGCATAAAGCTTATGATGCTGAACTAGCCTATCGTGATTCACAGCGCGATTCTGTACCAAACAACACCTATGCCTTGGTGTTTGTAAAAAATGGTGAAGCCGTTTTAGACAACGTTTTCATTAATGATATTCCTATTGCGACCTATGTAGAAAAAGACTAGAGCCAGTGCGTTCTAAATTTTTGCTATCTTGTTGCAACAAAATCTTGTTATGCCATATTGGTTGTCTATAGTAATTACGGTCCTTGCCATTTATATTGCAATTAGTATAGCATTATACTATTTGCAAGATTATGTCTTATTCAAACCTGAAAAGCTTCCTGCAGATTTTCAATTTGATTATGAGCATCAAGTCACAAAAGAATATAACCTTGAAACTCGTGATGGTGCTGTTATTAACGGATTGCGTTTTTACCCTAAAGGTGAAAGTAAAGGCGTTGTGTTGTATCTCAAAGGAAATTCTAAAAGCATAAAAGGTTGGGGTAAATTCGCTGTAGATTTCACTAGACATGGTTATAATGTGGTTATGGTTGATTATCGTGGCTTCGGAAAAAGTACAGGCAGGCGTTCGCAAAAAGCCATAAAACGAGACTTACAATTGGTGTATAATAAATTAAAGGAGCAAACCAATGAAGATCGTATTATTCTTTATGGAAGATCATTAGGTTCTGGTTTTGCGGCAAAACTAGCATCTATGAATAATCCAAAAATGCTTATTCTTGATGCACCTTATTATAGCCTGACTAAGGTCACCGCACGCTATATGCCATTTATGCCATTATCATTACTCATGAAATATCCATTGCCAACATATAAGTGGTTGCGATATGCACGTTGCCCAATACATATTATTCATGGTACAAATGACAAGTTGATCCCTTATAAATCAAGTGTTAAATTGTCTAAGGTCAATCCAAATCTTACTAAAATTCACACTGTTATAGGTGGTGGACATAAAAATCTCAATAATTTTGAATCCTATCACAGTATGTTAGAAGATATATTGCATAGCAAACCTAAAACTATTGATCTAGAAAATACAAGTATTAATGTCATCCACTCCTCAAAACTCAATAAAAAGAAAGTTTAAAACAGTTTTTAAAGTTTTTTTAGTTCTCTATATCATGATAGGTGCCTCACTTTATTTTTTGCAGGAAAAACTGATGTTTTTCCCAACAACATTGCCTCAGGATTATGAATATGAGTTCGCTTATCCTTTTCAAGAATTATTTCTACAACCTGAAGAGAATGTGCGTATCAATGCCATTCATTTTAAAGCCGAATCACCTAAAGGTGTGATTTTGTATTTTCACGGCAATGCAGGTGATTTAAGTCGGTGGGGGAAAATTACAGAATATTTTGTGGCGAAAAACTACGATGTTTTAGTGATGGATTATCGTACTTATGGAAAGAGTGAAGGTAAGCTGAGTGAGCAAGCGCTTTATAATGATGCGCAGTATTGTTACGATTATTTGCTAAATCAGTATGCTGAAACTGACATCACCTTATATGGGAGATCTTTAGGAACAGGTATTGCTAATTATTTGGCAGCGAAAAATGACCCGAAACAACTCATTTTAGAAACGCCTTATTATAGTATACTGGATGTGGCCCAACATCGTTTTTCAATATTTCCAATAAAATCACTGCTTAAATACGAATTTCCATCGCATGACTATATCAAGAAAGTGACATGTCCAATTGTGATGTTTCATGGGACTGATGATCAAGTGGTTCCATTTAGTTCGGGGGAAAAGTTAAAAAATGTTGCCCCAATTCAAAGTACTATTTTAGTGACTGTTGAAGGTGGAGGCCATAATAATCTTATTGAATTTAAAGCTTATACCAAGTTTATTGATAAGCTTTTAAAGTAAAGCTGCTAACAGATATTATAAAAAAAAGGCTTCAAAGTAATTTGAAGCCTTTTATAGGAGAATAATCTTAAGACGATTTAATTCTTTGGATCTAAAATATTATTTACGCGCTCTATGGCGTCAGCAATATGAATTCTACTCATAGCATCACCACCACGTGCCGCTCTTAATGAGCTACGTAATGATTTTAATTCTGCTCTAACAACAGCTCTAATATCTGATTGGCTCACATTTACAGAGGTTCCTCCGAAGAATCTTCTAAATGCAGCAGGAATATTTTGCTCTTCTGTCATAATAAATTCCATACGCTCAATATATGCACGTTGTAAATTACGTCTGTATATATCAATTTTCTTGCCGGTACGTAATTCACTAAACAGTCCACGACGTAAATCTTTCATCATATCGTACATGCCATAGGCATCACTTCCATTGATTGTTTCGTTTTCCAGCATACGAGCCATTCTTCCAAAATCTAACATGTTATTAAGAGTTCTAGATTGAATACCTCTTACACGCTCAACGCTACCAGCGCTTTCAATTTTATTAAAGATATTAGTGTCTAACATCCATGATGGTGTTGAAAACAATTGGTCTTGAATAAACTTCATTGCTTTTTTCTGATGATCTTTTGGTACATGAGTATAGACAGCACCTTCTTGATCATAAGTTTTATAATGCTCATAAACTCCACCGATATTAGAGGCAACATGACCCATATATCTATTAAATTGTCCAAGAACTTGGCCATACATAGTTTCTAAGTCATCATAATTTTTACCGTCTTCAGCTGTCCATTCTATTAAATTAGGTACTATGCGTTTCAAGTTTTTAATACCGTATTCTGATGCCAAAACTGCATCATCTCCTAAGTCTTCAGTTTGAGAACTAGGATCAATTACACCAAATTGTTGTCTTCCAAACCTGTACATTGGGTCACCTGCATGCTCTAAAATCCAACTATCTAAAGTTTTCTTTTCATCTGCTGCAGTCTCAGCGTCTAAAATAGGTCTGTATCCCCAATTAATAGCATACTTGTCATAAATACCAATATTAGGCATTAGAGCTACGCCTTCGTCACCTGGTTGAGCTACGTAATTAAAACGTGCATAGTCCATAATTGAAGGTGCGGTTCCATTTATTCTAGTGAATTCAGGATCTCTTAATTTTTCAACTGGATAAGCAACACTACTTCCCATGTTATGAGGTAGGCCTAGCGTATGTCCAACTTCATGCGCAGATACGAAACGTATTAAACGTCCCATAACTTCATCTTTAAAAGCGACGCTTCTTGCATCTGGATTAATGGCAGCAGTTTGTACAAAATACCAGTTGCGTAATAAGGTCATGACATTATGATACCAGTTAATATCACTTTCAAGAATTTCTCCAGAACGCGGATCACTTACGTGAGGTCCGTTAGCATTTGGTATTGGTGATGCCAAATAACGCACTACAGAGTATCGTGCATCTTCAGGTGACCATTCTGGGTCTTCTTCTTTCGTAGGAGGGTCTTTAGCAATAATAGCGTCTTTGAAGCCTGCTGCTTCAAAAGCAACTTGCCAATCTTCAATACCTTGTTTGATATACTTTCTCCATTGTTCTGGAGTTGCTCTGTCTATATAATAAACGATTTGTTTTTTAGGGACTACTAATTCTCCTCTTTTAAACTTCTCAATATCTTCATCTCTTACTTCTAATCTCCAACGATCTAAGTAGCGTAAGGTTTTGCTTTCTTGTGCATCTAAACCGTAATCAACTTGTCCTCTAGCAAACCATCCAACACGCTGGTCAAACATTCTGCGTTTCATAGGTACTTTAGGTAACAGAATCATTGAGTTGTTAATCTCTAAAGTAATCGCTCCAGTGTTAGAATTTGAAGGTGGATTACCAGCCGAATAAGTCTTTACTGTACGAGACTCAATATTTGTTGGGTATGATTTAATGCTTTCTATGTATGAAAGTTGGCCGTCTAAACGTGTAATTCTGTATTGCTGTCTTCTACGTTGTGGAAAACCTAAAGGTTTTACATCTTTAGAAAACAAGTCTGTAACGTCAATTACGATGTTCAAAGAGTCTTTACTAAATGCCTTAATAGGAAAAGTTGCAATAACAGGTTCAAAATTGGAGTTTGTTACTGCCTCACTTACAGGAAGAGAGTCTGCGGCAACAACTTGATGAGAGACCATACGCAAAAGTATTTTTTTGTCTTTCTTTTGCCAGCGCAATACTTGCTCGCTCAATTTTCCACCGCCAAAGCCTAAGCCATTAGCTGTTTTGGAGATACGAGTTACCATTAACATTTCCCTATCAAAAAGACTGTCAGGGATTTCATAGTAATGTTTGTCATCAACTTGGTGTACTGTAAAAAGGCCAACATCGCTTTTAGCGTCTTTAGTGATAACTTTGTTATAAGGTTTTGGATCGTTTTTTCCAGGCTTTTTTGCTGGTGGTTTGGCAGCTGTAGTTGCTGCTTTTGCTTTACTTGCTTTTTTTGCTGTGGAGCATGAAACAGCAAAAAAAAGTAACGAGACTACCAGAAGTAGTTTAAATGATAAGTGTTTCAATGTAGTTGATTTTTAAATTAGTCACCTAAAATAAGAAATATGCTACACCGATAAAAAAGATACTTTGGTTTTAATACTATTTTAACGTAATAAATCAAGTTTGTTAAAACAAAAAGAGAACCATTAATCTATGGTTCTCTTTTTAATATGTAGGAATTAATTTTATTCCAGTGTGTTTAAGTAGTCAAGAATTAGGTCAACACCTTCTTCATGAATAATAGTCGTTCCAATTAATGGCATACTAAAACCCTGACTATAAAAAGACATTCTATTGATAATACTATTTCTTCTATTTTGAATATTTGATTCGGAAAGGGATCTTTCAAAGTCTAATCTCAATGTAGATTGAATTTCGCAATATCCACCTTCAATATGGCAGTGTGCACAATTGACATCAAAGTACGCCCTTGCCCTTTCTTCTAAAGTATAATTCACAGCATCGTCCCACTTTGGTAATATGCTAACTGTTGAAGGGTCTGATAAACCTTCTAGAAGGTTATTGTCAATTAAACTTTGTAATTGATTACTACCGTCAACACTAAAATTGAGGGTTCTCATTTTTGGTCCAATTGGTGTTTTATCTGTATTTATTCTATGACAGGTGAAACAATCTGTATCTGATGGAATTGCATAATTGATACTATTCGATAATCCCTCGGAATCAATCCATGTGACCGGTACAATACTTCCATTTAAATCTAGAACAGCCTCAGTTTGAGCTTCGTTCCATTTATAGTCACCTGTTTCCCAAGAGCCATTAATTTTAATAAGAATTCTAGTTTCTATGATGTGAGTTCCTAATGATAAGTCACGTTCATCATTGTTATAGTAAAACGTTTTTGCAATAAGGGAATTATCAGGAAATAATGGTAACCCTTCTCCGTCATAGGTTAGTTTTTCACCAGGAGGTAATACGATAAAACGTTGTTTGTGGGCATAATCTGAAAACAGTCTGGTATTAAGATCGTATTCAAAAGCATAAGGCGTTACCTCTAAATTTCCAAGGTTTCCGACAAACAGATTCATTTCAGACATGTTTGTTCTAAACTCAGGGATAACGTTTGGAGCTAGTGTTGTGAAGCTATAAACATCGGTGTATAGGCTCACATTAGTCGCTGAACAGATGGTTTGGATATAAACATCATAAGTTGTATTCGCCTCTAAGCCAGTAAGTTCTGCTGTGGTATTGGTTTCAGAAAGCGTAGTTCCTGTGCCCAGAATAAATCCGGAAGTACCGTATTCTAACGTATATAAAGCCGTTGTATTCGCTTCTTCCCATGTGATCGTTGCAGAGTTATTGGTAATGGAATTAGAGGTCACGTTAGTAACGCTATTGCAAGCTGCAACTAAATCGTCATCATTACTACATGAAAACACTAAGAACACTGCTAGAATTGAAAGATAGGTTTGTTTTAACATTTGGGTTAAAATTTGAGATTAATAGCTGATAGCGAATGTAATAAAAATCTTTTTTAACAAAAATTTAATTCGATATGAAGTTGTTTTTTTCCTTTTAAAAAGAGTAATTTAAAGTCATTCAAAATTATATGGACCAGCTTATGTGTATCACCCTGATGGGTTGTAATGGCAGTAAATGACGACCGAGATTACATAAAAAAAGGAATTACTTCGAGTAATTCCTTGATGTCTTGTGAAGATTTTATCTGTTTTGAGATAGGCCCAATTTAGACCATTTCCACAAACAAACCATCATCATTCTTGACTACTTTAGCCACTTTTTTACTGGTTAACCCTTTGATAGATTTGTCCCATTTTTTATTACTTAACCCAGATTGTGACTTAAGTGTATTTAAATCGATAGGCGAATTTGATTTCAATGTGGTGAATACCGTTTTTTCATCTTCGGTCATTTCCACTTGCTTTCTTTCAGGTCTCATTTGAGGAAAAAAGAGTACTTCTTGAATGGATTGGTTATTGGTTAAGAACATCACTAATCTGTCCATACCAATTCCCATTCCAGAGGTAGGAGGCATGCCGTATTCTAGGGCGCGTAAGAAATCGTGATCAATAAATTCAGTTGCTTCATCATCGCCTTTTGCAGCCAATTTTAGTTGGTGCTCAAATCGTTCGCGTTGGTCAATTGGGTCATTCAATTCAGAGTAAGCATTAGCAATTTCTTTTCCGCATACCATTAATTCAAAACGCTCTGTCAATTCGGGATTCTCGCGATGTTCTTTGCATAGCGGACTCATTTCCTTTGGGTAATCTGTAATAAAGGTTGGTTGTATGTAATTGCCTTCGCATTTTTCGCCAAAAATTTCGTCAATAAGCTTTCCTTTGCCCATTGTCTCATCCACTTCAACTCCCATGTCTCTGGCGGCTTGACGAATTTCTGTTTCTGATTTGTTGGTGATATCAAATCCTGTAAAGTGCTTTATTGAATCGGTCATTGTGACGCGAGGGTAAGGCGCTTTAAAGTCAATTTGATGTTCGCCAAAAGTTGCTTCAGTGGTTCCATTTACTGCCATAGCACAATGCTCAAGTAATTGTTCACAGAAGTGCATCATCCAGTTATAATCTTTATAAGACACATAGATTTCCATGGCTGTAAATTCTGGATTGTGTGTTCTATCCATACCTTCATTTCTGAAGTTTTTAGAGAACTCATAAACACCATCAAAACCACCAACAATTAATCGTTTGAGATATAATTCGTTGGCTATTCTCATGTAGAGCGGAATGTCTAAGCTATTGTGATGCGTAGTGAATGGTCTTGCTGCGGCACCACCAGGAATGGGTTGTAATATTGGTGTTTCTACTTCGAAATAACCAGCGTCGTTAAAAAATTGGCGCATGGCATTGAATAATTTTGTACGTTTTACAAAGACTTCTTTGACCTGTGGATTTACAACAAGATCGGCATATCGTTGTCTGTAACGTTGTTCAGGATCAGTAAAAGCATCATGTACTATGCCGTCGCTATCCACACGTGGTTGTGGTAATGGTTTAAGCGCTTTACTTAAAATAGTGAAGTCTTTAACCATGACCGTTTTTTCACCAACTTTAGTTGTGAATAGTTCACCTTCAATACCAATAAAATCACCAATATCTAGCAATTTTTTATAAATATCGTTGTATTTGCTCTTGTCATCACCAGTACAAATTTCGTCTCTGTTAAAATACACTTGTATTCTTCCAGCACTGTCTTGGAGTTCAGCAAAACTTGCATTTCCTTGAATTCGACGTGACATTAAACGACCAGCGATAATTACCTTTTTTCCGTTTTCAAAGGTGTCTTTCACCTGTTTAGATGTATGGTCTACAGGGAATAAATCTGCAGGATAAGGATTAATGCCTAAGTCTCTTAATTTTGCGAGTTTATCTCGTCTTACCAATTCTTGTTCTGAAAGCTGCATACTGCCAAATTTTAAGGAACAAAATTAAGCTATTTTAAAAAATAGAAAGAACTCTTTTTGAATAATTTGAAGTTAAAGATTGCTTTTGCACAATTACAAAAGTTCTCGCTTTGTTTTTAACCTAGTTTCTTATGATATAAGTCATAATTTATTTGATGCTAAAAGCTTTACTTTATATGATGTTTTGTTCCTGTTCTAAAAAGTGATAAAGCATTATTAAACAAGTTAATAAATATCTAAATATTGTATCATGAAAAAATATATTTTGAGCTTCATAGCTTTTGGGTTTTTTGGTTTCTATATTTTCGGACAAGATCTGTCACCGTATATAAAAGTTGGTAAATCCACGGAATCTATAGACAATTTATCAAATAAAGTCATTAGTACTTTAAAAACTAATGGATTTCAGGTTTTAGGTTCTTATAATCCATCAAAAAAGGCAACACTAAAGGTTATAGCCTTTACAAATTATGGTTTAAAGACAAAAGTTGTAAAAATTAAAGACAGAGGTGCTCTAGCGGCCATTTTTAAGGTAGGGCTAGAAGAGAAAAATGGTAATGTAGTCATCTCTTACACCAATCCAGATTACATATTAAGAGCCTATCTAATGGATAATTATGAGGTATACAAAAGCACGTTTGTGAAGTTTTCTAAGGATTTAAAAACAGCCTTATCCAGCATAGGAAATGAATTTACCCCTTTTGGTGGAACAGTAAAAGCAGATAAACTTAAAAAATATCATTACAAAATAATGATGCCATATTTTACTGATCCTGTCGTGTTGCATGAATTTGATTCTTTTGAAAAAGGCCTAACTACAATTCAAAACAATTTGAATTCAAAAAAAGGCAAAACGAAACTGGTATATAAGTTGATTTATTCTGAAGAAAAAGTAGCCGTTTTTGGTGTAGGGTTAGAGAGTCCTGATGAAGGGGAAGCAAGTTTTCTTCCAAAGATTGGAGAGGCTCATATTGCAGCTCTTCCTTATGAAATTATTTTACAAGGAAACAAAGCCAGTATGTTACATGGTAAATATAGAATTGCATTGCATTGGCCAGATTTGACTATGGGTACCTTTATGAAAATTATGAGTACTCCTGGAAATATCGAAGATGCTCTAGAAGCGGTTTGTGAATAAGTATAAAACTATTTTGTAAACACCCTTCACGATTAATGTACGTGAAGGGTGTTTTATGTTTAATTTCAAATGTGTTAGCGCATCGAATTTAAGTTCTCTAAATTTTCCTTTAGATTTTCATTTTCAGGAAATAATACGGTTGCTTTTTTTAATATGTCACGACCTAGCTTTGGGTTTCCATTTATTGAAATAGTATTGGCTAAACTCATAAAAGTTCTAGGATTATTAGGAAACAATTTATTGTTTAATCTAAAAACTTCAATGGCTTCGTCCCACTGGTTCTTTAAATATAATACACGACCATAGGTATTCAGTTCAAACATATTACTTACGTTACCTTCGTATTCCTCGACGAGTTTTTCACTTTGTTTTGTAAGACCCTTTAACCCATCATATTTGAGAATGGTATGAACTGTAGCGACGATTTGATAGTTGGATTTGTAGGTATTTGTAGTTACAATATTATACATGTCTTTTTCTAAAGTCTCAACCGGAAATTCAACGATGCGATTAATTTCTTTTCCGTTTTTATAAAAAATAAAGGTAGGGACGCGATGAATATTTAAACCAGCTTCGTCATGATTTGGACTTTGTTTGTACATATTTGACTGTCCGCTTAATGCAACTACCCGTAATTGGTTCTCTGAGAAGTTACAGGCCTCTAATATTTTGTAAAAACGAGGTACTTCGCGCTTGCTATCACCGCACCAGGTTCCCATAAAAATTGTAATATTGAAGTCTTTTAATGCCGAACTTAGCACGTTAATAGTATTTTGCTCTAAATTGTACGCATCATAATTTTCAGAGAACCATGCGTTATAATTGTTAGATGTTAAACCTGCCTTATTAATAGTTCCGAGGAGAAAAGGTGTGTTTCCTTCATTTTCAATTTCTTTGTTCAGGTTTTGTGCTGTCATAGTCATGTAGAACATGAAAGCTATGAGTAGTGGGATTCTTACTTTCATAATTCTTATTTTATAGTTTTTGAGTCCTTTTTAATAACCTTGCCTTTGATTTGAAGTCGCTTTTGATTGTTTTTGGCATTTGATAATATGGTCAATGTCTTAGAAAATTTTCCAAGCCGATTAGTGGCATATTTAACTTCGATAGTGCCAGATTCTCCCGATAGTATTGGTGCTTGAGAATAAGTTGGAACCGTGCAGCCACAAGATGTTTTTACTTTAGAAATGACTATTGGTGCAAGTCCTCGGTTTGTAAATTTAAAGACTCTTACGCCATTATCATGCTGTTGAATGGTACCATAATCAATTGTGTCTTGTTCGAATTCAAACACACCAATCTCTTGATTGCTGACGTCATCTTGAGCAAAACTTATGGTTGTAACAAGACAAAAAAATAGTAGAATAATAGATGTTTTAACTGATTTCATAATTTCTGTTTTTAACGATTAATAGAATCGCAAACATCATGAATACAATTAAGCATCAAGGGCTATTATAGGGTGGAAATGAGTACTAGTACCTGGGTTGAATTTGGTAACTATCTGTTAAACAGTAATTTTAGCTCGTCTCTAGAATTCACGTTAAGTTTCTTGTAAATGTTGTTTACATGTGTTTTTACGGTACTTACGCTAACAAAAAGGGTTTCGGCGATATCTTTATTAGAGTTATCATTTAATAACAAGTCAAGTACTTTTTGTTCTTGTTTAGTGAGTTGCTCTTTAGCTTCAATATGTTGGTTTATTTTTCTTCTTTTTGCTGAAAAGACAAACCATAGATTTAATAATACCGATGCAATTAACAATCCAATGACCAAATAAACCCAATTGAAATCTATTTCTTTTTCCGAAGAAGGAGATACGATAAATTTGTCTGAGCTTAATTCTGCTTCGTATTGTTTGGTATAAGTTGAATTAGGATAATTGTCTTGCAGCCGTCCTAATAATTCATCATAGTATGTGTTGCTTTTTAGGTCTTCAAGATAGTAGTGGTGCAATTGATTACCTCTATCTGATAAAAATGCATAGATATATAATTCAGCAAGTGGTTCGTTAAGGTTCTGACCGAAATCTTGAAGTGTTTTAAACCATTTCTTATTGTTTAAATCTCGGTTCGCTTTGCTTCTAAATTCAGAATAGGCAAATTTCATTTCTTCTTTTAGAGAATCTACTTTGATAAATGTGGCCGTTTTTGGATTGGTTGAAACAATATCACAAAACATCTCTGCTTCAAATGACAAAGGGAATGTAATTGTATCCGTGCTTTTCGCAATAAATAAAATATCCTTACTGTCAGAACAATGCCCTTCAAAATGGTTACTACCTTGATTTAATGAAGAGCAATTATCTACATGGAGTTTGTAGATGTGTTGTTCAGATTCTAACTGATTGCCTGTGAATTGAAAATAACCAGTGCTGTCTGCAATAGTTTTATTAATAATCTGTTCATCATTGATTCCTTCAAGTGTGCGATAGTCATCAATAACAGACAAGAATACTTGATTTTGCCATTGATCATTATCGATATGTCCGTTAAAGCGATGCTGCGCAAAGCTTAAATTTCCGAAGTATAAAAAAGCAATGATGTAGATGAAATTCTTCACAGCACTAAACTAAGATATTTTTAACTAATAGGAAATTTGCATCGTCCTAGTCAATGGATGTAACAAATACAATGACTTTGCGTCAAATAGTTACATCAATCATCAAAAAAATTAATAGTATGAGTTTCTGGAGAGTACTTCTCGCCATCATTTTTCCTCCTTTGTCTGTTATTGGTAAAGGCTGTGGTTCTATTTTAATTGTCTTTTTACTATGGATTTGTGGCTGGGTTCCAGGCGTTATTGCCGCCTTAGTTATCCTGAATAATCCTGAAAGATAAATCGTATCTTTGCTACACAAAATCAAGACGAATTTACAATGAAACAAATTTTTATATGTTTTGCGTGTGCACTCATGCTCGGATTTACTAGTTGCCAGTTTGCTGAAAATATTTATATCAATGAAGATGGAACGGGAAAAATGGAATTTTCAATGGACGCTTCAGAGATGATGAAAATGGTAGCTGAAATGGGAGAAGGTAATGAAGCTTCAGGAATGGACAAAGCTATGGACTCAACTGTCGTTTTTAAAGATTTTCTTTACGAGAAAAGAGATAGTATAGCTACTTTACCAAAAGAAGAACAGGAAAAACTTAAAGCACTGGAGAAATTTAGTATGCATATGATTGTAGATCCTGAAAGTCAAAAAATGGTGTTTGATCTAACTTCCGAATTCAATAATGCGAGCGAACTTCAGGATGTGTTTGGGGCATTAAATAGCTTTAGTGATATGCAAGGCGCAGGAGGAACCTCGAATAATCCTTCGTCATCTAGTCCATTTTCAAGTTTGGGATCCGACGGGTCAACAGATGTGAGTTATTCATTTGATGGATCTGTATTTAAGCGCACAGCAAAGATAATTGATAAAGAAAAGCATCAGCAAGCTATGGATAGTTTAGGGCAAGCTGCGATGATGTTTGGATCGTCTAGATACAAGATTAATTATCACTTTCCTAAACCTGTTAAATCAATTTCAAAAGAAGGCGCTATGTACAGTGAAGATCGAAAAACGGTCACATTAGATGTTGGATTTATGGACGTTTTAAGAGATCCTGAGTTGTTAGATTTTGAAATCGTTTTAGAAGATAAATAACATTGAATAAGCATATAATTTTAGAAGATTTAGGGTCTAAAGATTTTAAAGCAACCTGGGATTACCAAGAGGTGCTTTTTAAAGGCATTTTAGATACTAAAATAAAAAACAGGCGAGAGAACGCTGGTTTAGAAACAGAAAACTATTTTTTGTTTGTAGAACATCCTCATGTGTACACTCTGGGTAAAAGTGGCGATATGTCCAATTTATTGTTGTCTGAAGCACAGCTCACCCAAAAGGGTGCGACCTTCTACAAAATAAATAGAGGAGGAGATATCACCTATCATGGGCCAGGTCAAATTGTAGGTTATCCCATTTTAGACTTAGATAATTTTTTCACAGACATTCATAAATACCTAAGGTTTTTGGAAGAGGTTATAATTCTTACCTTAGCTGAATACGGGTTAAAAACCGAACGTAGTCCTGGTGAAACAGGTGTTTGGTTAGATGTTGGAACACCCTTTGCTCGTAAAATTTGTGCTATGGGAGTGCGTGCTAGTCGCTGGGTGACGATGCACGGATTTGCTTTAAATGTCAATGCCGATTTAGGGTATTTTGATAATATTATTCCTTGTGGAATTCGTGGTAAAGCAGTGTCTTCTTTAAATGTTGAGTTAGGTGTTCAAACCGTTGATGAAGAGCAGGTGAAAGAAACCTTACTAAAACATTTTAAAACCTTATTCGAGGCTGAGTTTGTTTGATAATTACTTCGACATAATAGCAACCTTCAATTATCTTAGCCTTCCTCATTGAAAAACACCTTATAAAAGTGCATTTTTTTCTCGTCATCATAACCGCGTTCTAGATATTCAGCTGAAGCATCAGGAGCATCAACATCGAGTTTGATTTGAATATTAGTATCGAGTTTGATTTCAGTTTTAATTTTTTGCTTTTGTTTTTTAAGAACGACTTCAGAGACATCAAACTGGTTCCTAATTAGGATATTATGGTCTGTTTCGTAGGTTTTCTTATAATCTTCAAATAACTGAATGGTGTCTTCTTCATCAAAGACTTCTTCTTTAAACGTTTCTACATTTACAATTTCATTTTCTTTGAAAAAATCTACTGTTTTAGCTAAGAAATTACTTTGCTGTTGTCCGCCAAATTGAGGTTGCATGATTTCTTTTGAAAATTCCCGGCACATTTCAATGTAATTCTTGGTATGCTGATTTGAATCGTCTGGATATTTAATATTTAGAAAACTTTTAATCCAATATTGTGCATCATAGTTGTTGTTATCCACGCTTAATACGATTTTACCTTCAGTGTCGGCGGCATTCAGTATCAAAACACCTTTATCTACTTTTTTAGTGGCGATTCCTTTTTGCGTAATAATATCAAAGCTGCCATTTTCTAAATAGGTTTGAAAGAAATGTGATTTATTTTCAATTTTAAAAATACCGATTGCATCAGTTTGGTAATCCTCATATTGGATATCATGAAACAGGCATACCAAAACATCGCCAGTTTTAATTTGAGCCGAATTAGACTGCTCAAATAAGTGCATAACAATGTGCTTTGATATTTCTACAAAATTGGCATCATCATTTAGAAGTTGTGTGGCATAGCTATTAATTTCATTTAAGTCAATATTTGCATGATGATTAAAGCGAAAAGATTCAGCGAGATTAGTAAATGGTCGCAATAAATAAGGTAGCATTAAATCATAACTTACTTCTTCAAAATCAATTGGCTGTTCAGAAAAGGCGTTTTTCGTACTATTAAATTTGTTCCCGACTTTATGAAGAATACATTTAGAAATAGAGGCTTTATTGCGTTTAATCATGTCATAAATTTAAAGTCACAATACTACTAAAATTTAGGCTTATTAAATAGTAAAACGCCAAAGAAAACTTTGGCGCTTCACTTAAGATTTAGGGAGCGATTTGGTTGCTGTTAATGTCTTTTATTAATTGAAGCCGATGACCTGTTTATTTCGAGCTTTGCTTTCAATTGTTTCATGATCTCCAATAGGTTCAATTTTAACTTTGTTATTGTAAGGCTGTGCAGGAGTGTTAATGTTTTAAAAATTTAGGTTTGCTGTATTTAACAGCTCTCGATGAAACTTTTGAAAGTCTTCTTTAGAAATGTAATTATTTGATTAATAGCATGTTTAAAGGTAAACATTCCTTTTTAAACAGCAAAGAACTATGTCTAAATAGTTCTTATGTATTGAGTATTGCAGAAAACAAACGCGTCTAACCATTAATGGATTTTGTAGATGATAATGGCGTCTTTTTCACCTTTAGTGATGACTTCTAGTGCATTGTCGTTATCAATATTTTGAATTTCTAATTCAGAATTTGCATACACTGGGAAATTGGCTATTGGTTTGGCTTGACTATCGAATAAATAACCTTTGTTCGACTGTAAATCTGTAACACTGACATAAATTTTATCGTTAATATAGAAAATATTTGGAGCGGTAAATTCCCCAAAATCTAATTCGATTGTTTTAGATTTAATCGTCAGTTTGTTATCATTTAATACCACGAGTGTTTTGCTGGTTGTGGTTATTTTGTGGTCGCTATTCGCATTGAGGTTAGTGTGAGCGATTGCTCCTTTTTGGTTAATCTCCAGGAGCTCACCGTTGCTGTTGGACGTAGTGAATTTATTGTTATATAAAAAGACGTCATTGTTAGAAAAACTAATGCGTTCTTTAACGTCGATTCTAGTTCTACCAATACGATCTAATATTTCTAATTGATTGCCTTCAGCAAAAACTATGAAATCTTTTCTGCCAATTCTAAAATGCTTAGGCTGTGTTGAGATGCTGTTTTTAGCCGACTTATAGTTAAACCCTGATATTCCCTTTCCGTTTTTGTCATACATTAACAAGGATTTATCTTGAGTAATCAATAGACGGTAGTTTTTGTTGTTATCATAATCAAAGACAGAAACTGGCTGAGTAATCGCGTCATTAAATTTTAAAGGGAATGCATTAACATCTTTTCCATTTCTATCAATCACATAAAGTCGCTTTGACGTATTAAATACTAATTGTAGCCGTCCATTCTTGTACGTATCAATTTGTTTGATTTTGCCTAAAATATGTCCGTCTAATTGTTTCTTCCAAAATACCTTACCTTCATTAGAAATGAGATATAAATTATTGTTCACATCTTGTGCAACAATGTCCATTTGATCGTTTTTATGGTTTTTAACAAGCTGAGGAGCTCCAATTAATTCAGCATCCAAAGTAATGTTCAATTCTTCACTAACAAAATGACGTTTTTCATTGCCTTTATGGGTGACCAAAGCAGCGTTAACATGAGCAAAATCAGTATCATAAATAAATTGAATGGCCGAAGACTTGTAACGCGATATGTCTAGTTTTATATCGTCATTAAAATTGAAGTTAATCAGATCATTTAGCGCTGATGAATTCGTGTAAATGAGAAGTGAGGCTTCGTCACTTAAATTTTGATTTAAACTTTTAAAGTGATTGCTTTCAGATAAAATGGTGTTATTCTGGTAATTTGTGATAATGTGTTCTAAATAGTCAATATCGTTTGAAAAGATAAAGAATTCGTCAATCGTAATATAAAGGTCGGCCTTATCAATTGTTAAGACAGGGGCAAAGTGCTTTAAGAAAGATATGTCTTCTAAAGCATAAACAGAAACACCTCTATAGTTGCTTATTGGGGCATCGGTTAGATATCCTGAAGTTATTGTTGGATCGATTGATCTTAAGACAAGAGCCTCTTCATTATTTTTTTTAGTGTATCCAGCTTCGCTAATAGTTTCCAAAATATCGAAATTCAGAGTTAAAGAGTCTTGAAAGTGATGATTGATTAAATTTTGTCTTAATATATCGTAATTGCTGAAAGTGATACTTTTAAAATACTCTGTGTCCTCTGGGAGTACCATTGCTAATTTATTCGCTTGCGGAATTGTATTTTTAAATATATTGATTAAACTTTTGGTAGAATCGGATGATTTGGTAATTCCGTTAAGTAAAATCGCGTTTTGAGAGATTTCACTATCAAAAATCATGTAATCTGAAAATTTACTGTTCTGCAGTATTGAATCTTTAAAAAATTGAAATTTATGATTCTGTTCATTTTGATTGATGAAAACAGAAATCATTTTTTCATTATTAGTTATGGTGTTGAAAGATTCAAATTCGGGTTTTACGCTCTTTGCTTTAGATGCGTTTTTTGCTAACTCGATATTGTTGGATATAAAAACAATGCTGTCTATAAATTTGCTGTAATACGTGTTGTCGTTATAGGTTAATTTATGGATGCTGTTCTTTTTGTCAAAAGAAAAATCTATTTGCAATCCAGGGATAGAATCAAGAGTGTATTTGTTTTTGGAAAGAGGTATAATAAAACTGAGATCTAAACTGTCTTTATTAGTTTCGGATATGGCAATATAGCTTTCGTGAACATTAATAGAATAGAAAGGAGCTAAGAGTAAATTAAAGTCTTTAATTTCTTTATAATTCATTAATCCTTTAATGAGTGCATTGTTTCTCAATCCGTTTTCTAAACTTTCGGCCGAATTGATTTTCAATATAATTTCGGCATTTTCTGGCACAATAGCGATGGGATGAGCAGTGTTTGATCTTGTGTTTTTGCAATTTAAAAGAAGAGAAGCACAAAAACAGATGAACCAGATGTTTTTCATGGAAAGTGATTTTTGCAAATATAAAAAGTTACAGTTCTAATTTTAGTTGTTCGGGTAATAATCTGAAAGATTTTCTATGGTATTTCGTTATTCCATATTTTTTAATAGCAGCGCGATGTTCTTTAGTTGGATACCCTTTATTTTGTTTCCAATTGTACATAGGGAATTCATCATGGATTTTTGTCATGAAAGCATCTCTATGTGTCTTTGCGATAATTGAAGCTGCCGCTATAGATAAATATTTACTATCGCCTTTCACTATAGTTTGAAATGGAACATTTTTGTAGGGTTTAAATCTATTACCATCAATTATTATAAATTCAGGAGTGACCGATAATTGATCAATAGAGTTTTGCATGGCTAATATGGATGCATTAAGAATATTTATTTTATCTATTTCTTCTGGAAAAATATGAGTACACGCATAACTTAACGCTTCCAATTCAATGATTGGTTGAAGTCGTAAACGATTTTTTTCTGAAAGCAGCTTTGAGTCGTTCAGAATTGAATTTTTGAAAGCTAATGGTAAAATCACGGCTGCCGCCGTGACCGGACCAGCCAAACAACCGCGTCCAGCTTCATCTGTACCGCATTCTAAACTTAAATTTGAAAAAGAAGATTTGAGTCCCAATATGTTAAAGTTTGAACAAAGTTAAAATTTTAACGCAACCTATTCTGACTTTATGTATCTAATTACTAGTAATTATAAGGTTTCGCTCGTAAAAATGTATTTCAAATATTTCGTCCGTTGTTAACATTTTTTTGGCATAAATACTTGTTTATTTAATATATTATTAAGATGTTTGCGCTAGACTAACTCAAATAATTGTTTTATGAAATTAAAGTTAACATGGTTAATGACGCTATTTATGGCGTTTGTGATGCAACTCTCTTTCGCACAAGAGAAAACGGTCACAGGAACAGTTACATCTGCGGAGGACGGATTGCCGTTGCCGGGTGTAAGTGTAATAGTAAAAGGAACTACACGTGGAGTTCAAACAGATTTTGATGGGAAATATTCTATCAAAGCAAGTACTGGTGAAATACTAGTTTATAGTTTCGTTGGTATGAAATCTGCTGAAAAGCCAGTTGGAGCAAGTTCAACAATCAATCTCAAAATGGCTGAGGATCTAGCCGAACTAGAAACTGTAGTTATTACAGGTTATAGTGGAGCGACAAACAGTTCTAAGATATCCTCATCATTATCAACTGTATCTGCAGAATCTATTGAGCAAGTACCAATTAACTCGATTGACCAATTACTACAAGGTCAAGCAGCCGGTGTTAACGTAAGTACTGCTTCTGGACAACCTGGACAGAGTGCAACAATTATCATTAGAGGTAGAAACTCTCTAAATGGTGATATTGAGCCATTGTTCATTATTGATGGTGTTCCTGTAGATCAGGATAACTTCCGTAGTTTAAACCAGAATGATATTGAAACAATGTCTGTGTTAAAGGATGCTGCTGCAACTGCTATTTATGGTAACAGAGGTGCAGGTGGTGTAATTCTTATTACAACTAAAACTGGTAAGAAAGGTTCTGGTGTAAAAGTTCAGTACAGAAGTTTATATGGTACTGCAATAGAGCCACAAGTTAGATTTGATGTTATGAACGCTCAGCAATTCTTAACGTTCCAAAGAGACCTTTTACCAGGCACTCAGTTTGGTGACAGTTTAGATGATGCAGCAATTGCATTAATAGCAAATCAATCAAATACAGATTGGACAGACATCTTCTTTAGAAGAGGTAAGACTAGATCTCATGAAATCACAGTAACGACTGGTGGAGAGAATACATCATCATTCTCATCTGTTAACTACTATGAGCAAGAAGGTATTACTATTGGTTCTGATTTGAAGCGTTTTTCTTTTAGAAATAACTTCAATGGAAGCTCAAGAGATAATAAATTTAATTTCGCTACAAACTTAACAATGAACTACTCGGTGAGTAGCTTCGTAGTTGATGCAGCGAGAGGAGGAAACACTGGTGGACAATTAGATAATCCATTTATTGTTCCTTACATTGGTTTGCCTTACCAATCACCTTATAATCCTGATGGTTCAATTAACCTTTGGGGTAGTGGTCCAACAAGTGGTGGAGGTTCTGGAGCATTCAATGCAGACGGATCTTTAAATGCTGATGGAGCCAATGGATTCCAAAACACACCATATATTGCATTAAATACTGCAGCCCTTAATACTGACCAAGAATCAGAGATTAAGATTGTTGGTAGAATATCTGGAGATTACAACTTTGCTAAAAATTTAACAGTTGGAGCTTCTTACGGTATTGATTATACTAATGTTGAGTCATTATTTATCACTGCTCCTGAAAGTATTAGAGGTGTAATTACTCCTAATCAAGGTTCAGAATTAAAAGGTTCTCAATCTGAAAGTTTCTTCAGAAACGCAAATATGATTGCTAACGCATTCGTGAGATATGATAATAATATCACTGAAAAATTAAACTTAAACGTTGCTGTTTTTGGTGAATATAACTATACGAACACACAAAATGACGGTTATACCGCATTTGGTTTAAACCCAGCCTTACCAGGATCTGGAGCAGGTTTTACTGCTGGAGATTTAACGGAAGGTGAAGATAATGATGTTTATAACTACATTCCAGGTGTATTCTCTTCAGAATCTGAAATCGCTTTAGGATCTATATTCGCTACAATGGATTTAGATTATGATGGGAAATATGGTTTTGCTGCATCTATAAGACGTGATGCAACTTCTCGATTTGTTGAAAACAGAGAAGGTACATTCTGGTCAGTTGCTGGTAGATGGAATATCGACAATGAAGCATTTATGGAAAATGTTGATTGGGTATCGACTCTTAAACTAAGAGCTAGTTATGGTGTTGTAGGTAACCAAAATGTTGGTTCACGTTACCAAGGTTTACAAACTGTAAATTCTGGTGCTGGATATCAAAATGCTAATGCTTATTTATTAGGAACATTGATTGATCCGGCTATTCAGTGGGAGACATCAAACCAAGCGAATGTTGGTTTAAGTTTTGGATTCTGGCAAAACCGATTAACTGGTGAGTTGGATTTCTATAACAATGAGACTACAGATTTATTTGCAGGTAAGCCATTGTCAATCTCTGGTACTGGAACAACTTCTGTTCAAACAAACGTTGGTGATATGACAAACCAAGGTATTGACCTTCAGATTTCTTATGATTTATTAAGAAAGTCTGATACGAACCCATGGTCTGTTAGATTAAACGCAAATGGTAACTACAACAAAAACGAAGTAACAAGTTTACCAGGTGGTTTCACAGGAAACACACTGAGAATTGCAGAAGGTAGACAAGCATTCACTTGGTTCTTACCAAGATGGGCTGGTGTTAACCCTGCAAATGGTGAGCCTTTATACTTAGATGTAGATGGTAATGTTACTAATGTATACAGCCCAGATAACGCTGTTTACTTAGATAAAAACTTTGATCCTACTTATACTGGTGGATTTGGAGCAGATATTTCATATAAAGGATTTTCTATGAATATGTTATTTGCATTCCAAGCAGACAGATGGAAACAAAATAGTTCTTTAGCAATTATTGAAGATGCTGGTTTAGCAGGTTTTGCTAACCAATCAGTTTCAATGTTAAATGCATGGACTACACCAGGTCAAGTTACAGATATCCCTTCATTAGCTTTCGGAGGACTAAGAGCTGTTGATGGAGATAGATATTTAGAGGACGCTTCGTTCTTACGTTTAAGAAATGTGTCGTTATCATATAGTGTAGATAGAAAAGTACTTGAACAAACTAAAGTATTTACTGGTGTTCGAGTATTCGTACAAGCTACAAACTTAGTTACATGGACGAAATTTAGAGGATTTGATCCTGAAGGAACTTCGTCAGCGACGTTCTTTGATTATCCTGTGCCAAGAACATTTACATTAGGATTTGACTTAACTTTTTAAAAAAAAATAAAAATGAAAAAATATTTATCAATATTAACTTTAGCCGTTACTGTACTACTTAGTAGTTGTAGTGATTCGCTAGATAGATTTCCAATTGATCAGTTGGTTGAAGAAACAGCCTATAGAACGGTAGGAGACCTACAACTAGGATTAGCAGGAGCTATAGGGAATTATAACCCGAATAATTTTGTTGAATTCAACTCAATTTTCACTGATAACTGTGCTTTAGGTGTGGATAACGGTGGACAAGAGTTAAATACGCTTAATCAGATTTTAAATGCTGATGGTGGAGACCGTGGAATTTGGACGTCTCATTATTCAACTTTAAATGATTTTAACAGATTGTTAGCTGCAGCAGCTGGTATCTCACCAACTACAGCAGAAGTGGCTCAGTATAATAATATTCTAGCCCAAACATATGCGTTTAGAGCGTTAATTCATTATGATTTATTATTGTACTATGGTTTAGACATAAGAGATAATACGTCATTAGGTGTGCCTTATGTAGATTATGTTTCTGCTGATGCAACTCCTGCAAGAAACACTACAGGAGAAGTTTTAACAGCCATTGAAGCAGATTTGAATCAGGCGTTGGCTTTATTCCCTTCTGGTACAACTGATATTAATTATGCAACTCCAGATTTTGTAACCTTTTTAAGAGCTAGAATAGCTTTAGAAACTGGAGATAATCAAGGTGCAATTGGATTCGCTACAAATATTATCAATAACTATCCTTTAGCAACTGCAGGTCAGTACTTCAATATGTTTAACGAAGATGCAGATACTACAGAAGTAATTTGGAAGTATGATAGTGTACAAGGTTTTAACTTAGGTTTAAACTTTATCTGGAACTTTACTGGTCCTGGACCATTTATTGAAATGTCTAACGAATTAGCTGGATTATATGAATCTACTGATATTAGACGTAGTGTGAATATTGATCCTGCAAGTACGCCAGATGACGATATCTTCATTATTGGAAAATATCCTATTAATGCAGATACTCAAGCGATCAACGATTTTAAAGCAATGAGAGTTTCTGAAGCTTACTTAATTAGAGCTGAAGCTTATGCTAAGACAACACAGTTTGGTTTAGCCGCTGGAGATGTTTCTGCTGTAAGAACAATTAGAAACCCTGCAGCTACAGTATCACCTTATGGTACTTTAGGTCAGGCAATAGATGATATCATCGCTGAAAGACGTTTGGAGTTATCTTTTGAAGGTCATAGATATAATGACATTAAAAGAGTAAGAGCTATAACTAATGATGGTATTACTAGAGATGCTTCTGATTGTGAAGGTGCAGTACCATGCGATTTAGCAATTACGTCGGAAAAGTGGATCTTCCCTATTCCAACTACGGAAATTAATGCTAACCCGGTAATTGCAGCTCAACAAGCGCCTAACTATTAATAACAAAAAAAATTAAATTATGAGAATTTTTATAAAATTATGTATAGTAGCGCTTCTATTCACTGCATGTGATGAAACGGAGTCTACTATTTTTGACCCAGCAACAGGACAAACCGGTATCGGTTTTGGAACTGAAGTATTGGATATTTCGGTACCTGTAGGTGGTATTACAGCTACGACTGAGGTGTTTTCAACAACAGTTTCAGCACAAGATAGAACGTTTAACGTAGCGGTTGATACTGACCAGACAAATTTAGATGCAAGTGATTATTCATTAGGATCTGTGTTTATTCCTGCTAACTCTCATGAAGGTACATTGGATGTAACTTTTAATTATGATGGTTTAGAAGATTTCGTAGAATATTTGTTAGTAATTAATTTAGATGTACCAGACGGTGTTCAGGCATTTGGAGGTATAGCTTATACATTACTAAGAGAATTTGATATTGATGAGTTTATATGTTCTGACTTAACTTTAGAAATCAACTTTGATAACTTTGGTTCAGAAAATACTTGGGAAATAGTAGATGATGCAACTGGAGCTGTTGTTGAATCTGGAGGACCATACGCTGATGGCGGAGCTGGTACAACTGAACTTACAGCTATTAGTTTAGCGCCAGGAGATTATACAATGACGTTCTTTGATTCTTTCGGAGATGGTTTATTTGATGGAAATACAACTGGTAGTTACAATCTGTTCTGTGCGGCGCAACCTGTAGTTTCTTATGCAGGAGCGGTAGGTAACTTTGGAGCGGAGAATTCAGATATGTTTACTATAAACGCAGAGTAATAAATAATTTAATAAGACACACATATTATGAAAAACATATTAAAACTTATACCTTTCGTTCTTCTGGTTTTCACACTTTCAAGTTGTGAGGATGATGAAGAGAATAGATTCACAAGTGATCCAACAACTGGATGGGTAGAATTTTCTACACCTACAAGTGGAACAACAATCTCTATCATTACTGAAGAATTACTTTTACCAGTATCGGTAAGAGTACCTCAGTATCCAAACGGACTAACAATTAGTTATGATTTAGTAGCGGTACAGGGTGATTTTAGTGGCATTGTTTCTACGGGAACAAGTATTTTTGCTGCACCAGAGCCTACATCTGTAAATGGTAATTCTAGAGTAGTACCTATAACACTTAATTTTAGTGGAGTAGGTGATTTAGATGAAATTGTTGTATTTGATGTTGTTTTAACGGCTGTAGATAATAATGGCGTACAAATTGGTTTAGATGATGGTAGTATTACTAGCTATAGAATCTCTACACCATGTCCTATTGATATCAATAGTTTCGAAGGAACGTATGATGTAGTAGAAATGTTCACAGGACCACCTAATGGGCCAAACGGACTTACTTTCTTCTTCGGAGAATCATATCAATTAGATATGTTCGTAAATACCGATGATGTGACTGAAACTTCTGTAATTGTAAATAATTCTCCTGGATTTGATACATACATGGCGAATGGTACAATCATGAACTTTGATACATGTAACTTCAATGTAAGCTTTAGTGAATCTCCTTTGGAATTGGCTTTATTTAGTACAATGACAATTGAATCAACTTCTTATACTAATGACGGTGTAATCACAGCTGTTGGACCTTTAGGAAATTTTGGAGAGTACATGTTTACATTTACTAAGCAATAGTAAATTAAACATCTTAATATAATTTGAAAAAAGGCTGAAGTTTACTTCGGCCTTTTTTTATGCTTTTAAATAGCCAAACATACATAAATTGTTAAAAGCTTATGTTGTTTTTTATTTCTAACTATTTTTGCTTCACATAAGAGTAATAAATGAAAAAGTACATTATTGTTTTATTATGTTTGCTTTTTGCTGTAAATCAGGTCATTGCGCAAAAGACGATTGCATTAGACAAAAACCAGTCTAAGCAATTTGATCAAAATGACTCTTTATCTAAGAAAAATAAAGTGAAAGGCTTTAAAGATAAAGCATCAATAGAACAGTACAAACTGTTTGGTGTTAATGGAAATGAGAGTATAGTGGATACGTCACTTACTCTCCAAAAAGCGTATAAATTCAATTATCTGCGAAAAGATAATTTCGGTTTAATGCCATTAGCCAATATAGGTCAAGGCTATAACCAACTAACTCGAGATTTCAATCACAGACATGTATTGCCACAGTTTGGTGCGAGAGCGAGACATTTTAATTACATGGAGGCGGAGGATACTAAGTATTATGAAGTCCCAACACCTTTAACTGAGTTATTTTTTAAAACCGCGTTTAAACAAGGACAACTGCTTGATGCCTTTTTTACGGTTAACACGTCCAAACAATTTAATTTTTCTATCGCTTACAAGGGCCTTCGTTCACTCGGAAATTACCAACACGTATTAACAAGTACAGGTAATTTAAGATTTACCACGAATTTTAAAACCAAGAATCAAAAATATAGTTTTAAAGCGCATATCACGACGCAAGATTTATTGAATCAAGAAAATGGTGGTTTGAGGGCGGAAGATTTGGAAAATTTCAATTCAGGAAATGAAGATTTTATAGATAGAGCTGTATTTGATCCTAATTTTCAAAATGCAGAGAATATTCTTGTTGGTAAACGATTTTATTTAAATCAACAATATAATATTAAAACTGCGAAAGACTCTTTAGATAGTTCATTATCCATAAAGAATATCATTAGTTTTGAAGATAAATACTATCAATTTGATCAAACCTCTAGCGAAGACTTTTTTGGAGAATCATTTAATCAATCAAATATTAGAGATAGAGTAACCCTTGAAAATTTTGAAACTAGTGTATTTGTAAATTATAAGAATGTTTTTTTGGGAGACCTTAATTTAGGTGTTGGTTATAATGATATCAACTACGGATATGATAAAGTAACGCTTATTAATAATATACAAATTCCAAATCGAATACAAGATCAACTGGTCAATCTAGGTGTCAATTACATTAATCAAATAGGGAAGATAAACTTTGATTTTGAATTTAAAACAAACATCTATGGTGATTTTGATAGCAGTTTTTTTAATGGAAAGGCTTCATATCAATACAGCGATGATATTAAGTTAATAGGAAATGTTAATGCTAATACAAATGCGGCTAATTATAATCTCTTATTATATCAAAGCGATTATATTAATTATAATTGGAATAATACTGAAAGTTTTAAAAATGAGAAGACAAAGAATGTTGGTTTTAAATTTGAATCTCAAAAGCTAGTAAGTTTGTCTGTTCAATATTCAAATCTTGATAATTTCTCGTTATTTAGATTTAATGAAGATTTAAATGCAATTAAACCAACACAGATAGATCAATCTATCAGTTTATTAAAAGTAAAATTAGAAAAGGAAATCAAATTAGGCAAGTTTGCGCTGGATAATACGATCTTATATCAAAGAGTT